>NZ_LRRR01000098.1 GCF_001691415.1 Pararhodobacter sp. CCB-MM2 | reverse complement strand
GTGTACTTCTCGCCCGGGCCGTGGCCGGGCTCGTCCGGCACCAGCGAGGCCTCGCGGAAGGCCAGCTGGAGCGACTTCAGGCCGTCGCGCAGCGGCGAGGCGTGGAAGGTGCTGATCTCCGTGGCGCTCGCGTCCAGCAGCCCGGCCAGCGCCTGGACCAGCTTGCGGGCCTCGTCGAGGTCCTTGTGCTGCTCGCCCTCCTCGGTGAGGCCGAGCTTCACGGCGGCCGCGCTCATCAGGTTGACGGCGACCGTCACGATCACCTCGACCGCGGGGACCTCCGCGATGTCGCGGGCCATGTCGTCGAAGCCGGGGTTCTCAGTGCTGGGGGTCGCGTCGCTCATGCCCACACGATAAGGCCAGGCCACCGCCCTCCCGTCCGCCGGCGTCCCGCCGGCCGCCGCGGTGCGGCCGCCGGGGACCGTGCGGTA
>NZ_LRRR01000097.1 GCF_001691415.1 Pararhodobacter sp. CCB-MM2 | reverse complement strand
CCCTTCGCCTCCAGCAGCGCGACGATGCGGGTCATCGACGGCGGCTGCACATGCTCCTTGCGGGCAAGCTCACCGGGGGTGGCCGAGCCGCAGCGGGCCAGGGTGCCGAGCACCGACATCTCGGTGGGGCTCAGCGACTCGTCGACTCGCTGGTGCTTCAGGCGACGGCCCAGCAGCATCACGGCGGAGCGGAGGGAGCTCACGGCGGCGGCACTGTCGCCGTCGTGGATCAGGTCAGGCATGTTTGTTAGCGTAACTCATTACCAAACCTAAATACCACCCGGTTACACCTCCCGCACATTCCGATCACCCTAACGAGTGAGTCGGAAGCGGAAAGTGACGCACGGAACGCTCCGGGGCGGCGACCCTGCTGGACATGGGCTCGACAGTGCTCAGCCTGCGGATAGACGGTGAGCTGCTCGACCGGCCCCG
>NZ_LRRR01000096.1 GCF_001691415.1 Pararhodobacter sp. CCB-MM2 | reverse complement strand
AATCATGACTTTTCCAATAGTAATTATCATGGGAATAGTCCCCATTTTCTACCTTGAATACCTCTTTTAAGATACGCAGGTCATGGGGAATATTAAATGAATCACGAGAATCTTCAAAACTAAAAAGATAATAAAAATTATCGTATCCGCCCCAGGTAATAGCTGATAAACAAAGTGAACAGGGCTCGTGGGTGGCAAGAAAAATGCAATCCCGGGGATTAGGACGCTTTTTCCGGGGAAGTTCATAGAGTTTTTTCATGGTGTGGACTTCACCATGCCAGAGAGGGTTTTCCGTTTCTGTATTCGTACTGGATACTAACGTTGATAGGTCTTCCTTTTTAAGAATTGCCGCACCAAATAGTTTGTTTCCGGCTTTAACCCCCTCCTGGGTTTTAGGAACAATATCCTGTTCAATCACTGAAAGTAAGCGCTGT
>NZ_LRRR01000095.1 GCF_001691415.1 Pararhodobacter sp. CCB-MM2 | reverse complement strand
GCAGGGACGAAAACAGCAGGTGTTGCTTGGTCTATTAAGGGAGAAGAAGCCCTGTTAAAGCATCGCCCTGATTATATGCTGCAGAAAATGAGTGATCTCTTGGCGATTGTTGGAGCTGATTAAGTTGAGAAAAACAGATCGTTATCCTGTCAAAGGGGTCAATTCGCTTAGACAAGTCTATCGGACGGTCCCCTTTCTCAAGGTTGTGAAAAACTTTATCTTTATTCAAATGGCAAGGTATACGCCTTTTATGGGAATGAAAAATTGGATTTATCGCACCTTCCTTCGAATGAAAGTCGGGGAGGATACGGCGTTTGCTTTAATGGTGATGGTCGATCTCATGTTTCCTGAGAAAATCACTGTCGGTCGAAATAGTGTGATTGGCTATAACACGACCATTTTGTCCCATGAGTATTTGATTAAAGAGTATAGGCT
>NZ_LRRR01000094.1 GCF_001691415.1 Pararhodobacter sp. CCB-MM2 | reverse complement strand
CTGCTGGTCCGTCCTCGGGGAGGGCGCGCGCGGCTGGCGGCTGCTGGCGCACAACGCCGGCACACTCCCGGAGCCGGTGCTCGGCGACGACGACTAGGGCCTGCCCGGCGTTCGGCGGGAGGGTGTTCGCGGGCCGCCCTCGGGCGGCCCGGGCCGGATTTCGCTTTCCGGCCGGTCGCAGGCTAAAGTTCATCTTGTTCGCAGCGCGGAAACGCAGAGAAACACAGCGGACAGCGGGGCTATAGCTCAGTTGGTAGAGCGCCTGCATGGCATGCAGGAGGTCAGGAGTTCAATGCTCCTTAGCTCCACAATCAGGATCCCGTCCCCACAGGGGGCGGGATCTTCTGCATGGAGACGGCGGAGGGCGTCGAGCGGGCTGCCCCTCTTGCGGGGCCATGGCAGAATCGGAACGCCGGAGGGGGCGACGTACCGATCGGGAG
>NZ_LRRR01000093.1 GCF_001691415.1 Pararhodobacter sp. CCB-MM2 | reverse complement strand
GGGTCGGCGTGGGCGTTGGGGTCGGCGACGGCGTGGGTGCCGGGGTGGGCTCCGGTGCGGCGGCGACCTGTTGCGGGCGCTGACGCGGACGCATGCTGACCTCGGGCGCGGTCGCCGTGCGGCGGACCGGCTCGGTTTCGCTGATGGTGGTGGCCTCGGTCACGGTTTCGGTCGCGGCGGCCTCGCGCTGCGTGGCCTCCTGCGCTTCGGGCGCATCGACACTGGCCGAGGCATCTGGCGTCACCGCGGCCTGATCGGTCGGCGCGATGGTCACGTCAGGCTCAGGCGTCGGCGCGGCTTCGGGCGCGACACGGTCTGCCGGGCGTTGCACCGGGTTCAGCGCCGCGTCGGGCGTCACGGTCGGAGCCACCACGGCGGCCTGCGGCGGCTCAGGTGCCGGTGCGGGGGCCGGTGCGGGCGCCGGGCGGGTAGCAACCCCC
>NZ_LRRR01000092.1 GCF_001691415.1 Pararhodobacter sp. CCB-MM2 | reverse complement strand
GTCTGAGCTCTTCGAGAGATTCATGGGACAGGTTCTGAGCCTCATCGATGATCAGCAGTGCCCGCCGCCCTTCTTTGCTCAGACCATATAAGTAGGTTTCGATATCCTTGATAATCTGCGCTTTGTTATCGCCGCCGGAATTAAGTCCGAATGAATTGGCAATGTGCTCAAGGAGTTCATAGGGATTAAGATTCGATGTGCTGACCTGAGTGGCTACAATCTGGGCATCAAGTGAATTCAGAATGTTCCCTGCCAGCATCGACTTACCTGTACCAATCGGGCCGGTAATGACAATAAAACCTTCTCCCTGCTGCAGGCCATAAAGCAGATAGTAGAGCGCTTTCTTATGGCAGGAGCTGGCATAGAAAAACTTGGGGTCAGGAGTCAGCTGAAATGGTTTGGCTGTAAATCCAAAATGTTCTTCGTACATAGGGTTAACCTGAAAC
>NZ_LRRR01000091.1 GCF_001691415.1 Pararhodobacter sp. CCB-MM2 | reverse complement strand
GCTCCTGAGCGCCCGCGCGAACGCCGCGAAGTCCGGCGACACCCTGCCCGCCGCGTTCGACGCCGAGGCCGCCTGCGACCTGGACCGGGACGGCTTCACCGACCTGATCGTCTCGACCGACCCCCCGTACAACGGCATCGGAGCCCCGCCCGTACCGCTCCAGATCCTCTTCGGCTCCCCGCAGGGCCTGACGGGGAAGGCCGTCACCGTACGCATCCCCCAGCAGGCCCGGTCCGGCAACGAGTGGCCCGAGCAACCGGTCTGCGGCGACTTCGACGGCGACGGGAAGGCCGACCTCGCGGTCACCGCCAGCGCCGGCCAGGTCACCTTCCTGCACGGCCCCTTCGCCCGCACCGGGGCCCCGCGCAGCGCGGAACTGCTGCCCGACGGCGGCCCGTACCTCTACGCCC
>NZ_LRRR01000090.1 GCF_001691415.1 Pararhodobacter sp. CCB-MM2 | reverse complement strand
TCTATATCATTGGCGTTTTTCTTTGTTATGACGCTCATGATGTTCAGATCCCAAAGATACTCAGATTTTTCCATATCACTCCAGCTTTCCCGGAAGTTACTACTTGGCTTTTTATTTATGGTCACCGCCATTCAGGAAGCTTCTGCCGAGCAGCGTATCGTCGAACACTCCATGGGCAGCACCAAAGTCTCCGGCACACCTGTCAAGGTAGTAACGCTGTTTCAGGGAGCAACGGATACAGCCGTTGCATTAGGTGTTATTCCGGTCGGCGTCGTTGATTCCTGGGTGCAACAGCCAACCTATAAATATCTGCGTAAGGATCTGGCTGACGTGCCCCATGTCGGACTGGAATCCCAACCGAATCTAGAAGTCATTGCCGGTCTTCAACCAGATCTCATTGTGGCTTCGAAAAGAAGACATGAAAAAATTTACGGCCACTTGTCCCAGAT
>NZ_LRRR01000009.1 GCF_001691415.1 Pararhodobacter sp. CCB-MM2 | reverse complement strand
GGGCAGGTGTGCCTTCGGTGCTTTCCTCGCTGGGCGGGCCGAGGGTCGGCTCGGGCTCCGGGTCTTCGGAGGCGGGGGTGTCCGGTGCGTCAAGGGTGCCGGACGCCAGTTCCGGGGCCAGTTCCGGCTCGGAGGCGGCGGTGTCGGGCCCGGTCGTTTCCGGCGCGGGGGCCTCGGGGTCGATCAGCGCCTCGGGCTCGGCGGAGGGTTCGGTCGTGGTCGCCACAGCTTCCGGATCGGCGACCAGCGTATCGGCGTCGACCTTCTCGGCCTCCTCCGGTTTGGGGGGCACGGCGATCTCCTCGACGGGGGTCACTTCGGTTGCGGTCTCAGGTGCCGCCGTTTCGGGCGTCGTTTCCGTCGCCGAGGCCTCGGCGTCGATCTCGGAGGTTTCGGGTCCGCTCTTGCCGGTCGTCTTCTTGCCGGACCGGGCGCTTCTGCCGGTTTTCGGGGCAGTGCTTCGGGCCATCAATACCTCCACGTCACCTTTGGGCGCCGAATTCCGGCTGCCTTGTCTGAGTCTTATCCTGCGGTCCGCAGCGGCTCAACCCGCGGTCCATACCTGCGACAACGCTTCGCTCGTTCGCTGCATCATCGCCTTGCCATCGGGCGCCCCGGCGATCAAAGCGCGGGCACGAAGCAGAGGCGGCAGAGCCTCGGCGCAGGCAGGGCTGATGGCAACGGGCACCACGCGGTCCAAGGGGATAACCCCCGCGCGCGCCGCAAGTTCCGCCGCCAGCAGCCGAGAAGCGCGCGGCGAGAACAAGGGCGCGACGATCCGGTCCGCCGCGCCCATCACGGCAAGGATTTCGGGCGGCAGCGGACGTTTGCGCGCCTCATAGACGGCGACCCCGCGCAGCGGCAGATCGGGCAGGGCGGCGACGATGTCACGGGCCTTGTCCGTGCCATGGGCGTGGATCACGGGGCCCTCCGGCCGGGCCTTGGCCAGCCGAGCGATCAGCGACGCCGCATCGCCACCGCCGTCGATGGGCACATAGCCCGCGGCCTTCGCGGCCTGTGCCGTCGCCGGCCCCACGCACCATGCCGGCAGGGGGCCGAGGGGCGGCAGGAACGGCACCGCATTGGCCGAGGTCAGGATCAGCGCCTTCGCCCCGTCGAACACCGCCGGATCATGTGGCAGGGGCACCACCTCGGACAGGGGGGCGATCAGCGCGCGATGCGGCGGGCAGGCCTGCTCGGCCTCCTCGGCGAAGCGCTTGCCCTGCTTCAGCGGGCGGGTGATCAGCAGGATGGGCAGCAAGGCGGAACCGGCGGGTTATTGTCTGCAACGTTGGGCGATGGTACCCCCCTCGGGAACCCCTCTGCAACCTCGGGCGCCTGCGCAAATGCTGACACTTCTCGGGATCGAGTCCTCCTGCGACGACACCGGTGCGGCCGTTGTCCGTCTGAAGGGCGATGCGGGCGAGGTGCTGTCCAATGTGGTCGCCGGCCAGACCGAGCTGCACGCGGCTTTCGGTGGCGTCGTCCCCGAGATCGCCGCGCGGGCGCATGCCGAGAAGCTGGACATCGTGGTCGAGGAGGCGCTGGCACAGGCCAACGTCCGGCTGGGGGACCTCGACGCCATTGCGGTGACGGCGGGGCCGGGGCTGATCGGCGGCGTGCTGTCCGGGGTGATGCTGGCCAAGGGGCTGTCGGTGGCGACCGGCCTGCCGTTGGTGGGGGTGAACCACCTCGCCGGCCATGCGCTGACGCCGCGGCTGACGGATGGGCTGACCTTCCCCTATCTGATGCTGCTGGTGTCGGGCGGGCATTGCCAGTTCCTGCGCGTCGACGGGCCCGAGGATTTCACCCGCCTCGGCGGCACCATTGACGACGCGCCCGGCGAGGCTTTCGACAAATGCGCCAAGCTTCTGGGCCTGCCGCAGCCCGGCGGCCCCTCGGTCGAGGCCGAGGCGAAAGCCGGCGATCCCAAACGCTTCGCCTTTCCGCGCCCGCTGCTGGACCGACCGGGCTGCGACCTCAGCTTCTCGGGCCTGAAGACAGCTCTGATGCGCGCCCGTGACGGTGTGGTGGCCGAGAAGGGCGGGCTGACCCGTCAGGACCGCGCCGATCTCTGCGCCGGGTTTCAGGCGGCGATTGCCGATACCTTGGCCGAGAAATCCCGCCGCGCGCTGGCGCTTTGCCCCGATGCCACCGCCTTTGCCGTGGCCGGCGGCGTCGCGGCCAATGCCACCCTGCGCGAGCGCCTGACCAAAGTGGCCGGCAACACGCCCTTCGTCGCGCCGCCGCTCAGGCTGTGTACCGACAACGCCGCGATGATCGCTTGGGCCGGGATCGAGCGCCTGCGCCTTGGCCATCACGACGACCTCACCCTGTCCGCCCGCCCGCGCTGGCCGCTCGACCAGAAGGCCGCGCCTTTGATCGGCTCGGGCAAGCGCGGCGCCAAAGCTTAACTCTGGAGGAAACCATGCCCCTGTTCACCCTGATCTGCACCGACAAGGCCGACCACGAAGACCTGCGCAAGGCGACGCGCGAAGAGCATCTCGCCTATCTCAACACCACCGGCGTCTGCGTCATGGCCGGGCCGTTTCTGGACAACGGCACGATGACCGGCTCGATGGTGGTGATCGAGGTCGCCGACAAAGCCGCCGCCGAAGCCTTCGCCGAGGGTGACCCCTATGCCAAGGCCGGCCTCTTCGCCAAGGTCCGCATCGAGGAATGGAAAAAGGTGATCGGCTGATGGCCTATTGGCTGATGAAATCCGAGCCCAACAAGTTCTCGTGGGACGAACTCGTCTCGCGCGGGGAGAAGGGCGAGGAATGGGACGGCGTGCGCAACTACCTCGCGCGCAACAACATGCGGGCGATGCAGCTGGGCGAGAAGGTGTTCTTCTACCATTCGAACATCGGGCTGGAGATCGTCGGCATCGCCGAGGTCTGCGCGCTGTCGCATCCCGACAGCACGACCGAGGATGCGCGCTGGGACTGCGTCGATATCCGCGCGGTGCAGAAGCTGCCGGTACCGGTGACGCTGAAGCAGGTCAAGGAAACGCCCGAGCTGGCCGAGATGTCACTGGTCACGTCGATGCGGTTGTCGGTGCAGCCGGTGACCGACGCGGAATGGGATCTCGTCTGCAAGATGGGCGGTCTGTGATCACCACCGGAGGGGCGGGTTAAATCCGCCTCTCACTTACCGCTTCTCAGCGTCAGAATGTCGCGCTAGCCTGCGTCGAAATGCGGTAAGGGAGCGCAACTTATGGATTTTCTGGCAGTCTTCGTGACGGCGGCCGTGGGCTTTGCCATCGGGGCGCTTTGGTACGGCGTCTTCTCGCGGCGCTGGGTCGCCGCCTCGGGCGTGCCGACCAATGAACATGGCGCGCCGCGCGATGGGGCAAACCCCGTTACCTATGCCTTCGCCTATTTCTGCATCCTGCTGGTCGCCGGCATGATGCGCCACATGTTTGCCATGTCGCCCATCGACACGGTCAATCTGGGGGTGATGGGCGGCCTGGGTATCGGGCTTTTCCTGATTGCCCCCTGGATCGCCCTGAACATCCTGTTTTCGCAGCGTCCGAAGATTTTGATCCTGATCGATGGCGGTTACGCAGCCGTGGCTTGCGCGATCATGGGCGGCGTGCTCATGCTGTTCTGATGGACAACACCGTCAGTTTTACCCAGATGAAGGACGGCACGGCCGAAGACTACGCGCTTCTGGCCGAGCTGGAGAAACCCTTCCACGCGATGACCGCCGACCGCATTCTGGCCGAGCTTGCCCGCCATGGCGAGACGACGCTGGAAGGCTATCGCATTTCTCGCCTGCAACACGGGCTGCAATCCGCGACGCGGGCCGAGCGCGATGGCGCCGATCTCGACTGGATCGTCGCAGCGCTGCTGCATGACATCGGCGACGGCCTTGCGCCGCAGAACCACGACCGCTTCTCGGCCGAGGTGATCCGCCCCTTCGTGCGCTGGGATGTGGCCTGGGTGGTCGAGCATCACGGCATCTTCCAGATGCTGTACTATGGCCATCATTACGGCTGGGACCGCAACGCGCGCGACCAGTTCAAGGACCACTCCTGCTTCGACAGCTGCGCCGAGTTCTGCGAGCGTTGGGACCAATCCTCGTTCGATCCCGACTACGACACCCTGCCGCTGGAGCATTTCGAACCGATGGTCCGCGAGGTCTTCGCCCGCAAGGCCTATGACCCGCAGGTCCTCCGCGAGGGGCATGTCTCCCCGCTGACCGCATGAGCGGCGGCTGGCAAGTCTGGGCCCTGCTCTCGGCGGGCTTTGCGGCGCTGACGGCGATCTTCGCCAAGGTCGGGGTCGAGAATATCAACTCCGACTTCGCCACCTTCTTCCGAACGCTGGTCGTGGCCTCGGTGCTGGGGGCGATCCTGATCGCAACCGGGCAGATGCAATGGCCCGGCGCGCTGAGCGGTCGCAGCCTGATCTTCCTCGTGCTCTCGGGCCTCGCGACCGGGGCGTCGTGGGTTTGCTATTTCCGCGCGCTACAGATCGGACAGGCCGCACAGGTCGCGCCGGTGGACAAGCTGAGCGTGGTCCTCGTCGCGATCTTCGGCGTGATCTTCCTAGGCGAGCGCCTGTCACCCATGGGCTGGGCGGGAGTCGCGCTCATCGCCTCGGGCGCGGTGGTGATGGCGCTGGCCTAGCCGCCGCGCTGCATCATCATC
Organism: Pararhodobacter sp. CCB-MM2; assembly: GCF_001691415.1. GTDB lineage: Bacteria > Pseudomonadota > Alphaproteobacteria > Rhodobacterales > Rhodobacteraceae > Pararhodobacter. The sequence goes on along the minus strand of NZ_LRRR01000009.1, from coordinate 133,491 downwards.
TCATGCACCGCCTGCATGCCCCGCGCGGCCATGTCGCTGACCTCGCCGGCATGGACATGCAGCGCCTCGACGATAGCCGGATCGTCCGAGGTCTGGGTCACGACGATGCCGTCCTCGGTCAACTCGATCTCGCTCAGCATCGCGCCGGGATTGGCGAAGAAGATGTCCAGCGTCGGGCTCTGGATGAAGATCTGCGGGTCGTCCCCAGCCTCGGCCCGGCCCACCATGCCGTAGACATGGCTCACCAGCGCGTCCATCACCGCCGGGTCGGACGAGCGCGTGACGGTGCGGATGCCATTGGGCAGGATCTCGACCTCGCGGCTCAGCGTCTGGAAATTGCGGAACATCACCGCAAGCTCGGCGCTTTCCTCGGGCGTGGCGCTAAGGCCCTGCAGACCGGGCATCGTCGCCTCGTCATGGGCGACATGACCGCCCGCGCCATGCATCCGCGCGTGCATCGCGCCGGGTTGGTGCATCTGGGCCTGAGCGACCCCGGTGACCAGCACCAGCGCGAGCGAGTATCGAAACAGCGTCATGGGATCCTCCCGGCCTGAGACGGGGTCATCCTATCTTATCTGAATATGTCCTGCCTAGCGTCAGGCGGTCGCAGCCGCCTTCCGCTTGCGGCGCACCATGACCAAAGCCACGACGAAGGCGATCACCCCCAAAGCGGCCAAGGCGGCAACGGGGGTGTTCACCGGGCTGGCGTTGCGCGCGACGACGGCCGCCAGCGCCCAGATCAGCGCGGCGCCATAACCCGGCGCGCGACCGAGCTTCAGCTGCACGCCGAGGCCCAGCACCAGCGCGATGACCAGCGCCACCAGCGCGGCAGCGGTCTGGTCCATCAGCCCCCAGCCGCCCAGCACCAGCCCGACAGAGACAGAGCTCGCCGCCGTCAGCCAGCCGGCGTAGGTGGCGACCGGGGCCTGCAGCCACCAGCGGTCGCGCTTCGGGGTGGCCCAGAGGGCTTTCAGCGCCAGTACCAGCATCACCCAGATCAGGACGGTCGCGCCCAGCACGGTCTGCTCGGCCATCGCCAGCCAGAAGGTGCCGAGGCCGAGGCTCAGGAACAACCACGGCCGCGCCGGTTGCCATTGCGGATGGTCCGCGCGTTTGAGCAACCCGTAGCCGGCCGAAACGATCAGCCAGACATAGAGCAGCCCCCAGATCGCGAAGGCCCAACCGGCGGGTTGCACCGGCGGGTTTTCCTGCGGGACGGGGAACAGGTTGGGGGCGAAGCCCGCGAAATTGGTGACGAAGAACGGCGAGACCGCGAAGGTCACCGAGACGATCAGAACGAGGAGGGGAAGGAGACGCGCCATGATGTCGGGACCTATGAGGCTACTGCGGAAGGGAACATGGACTGGTGCTCCCGGTTTTCAACGCCCTTTGCCCCCCGGTCAAGTCTTGCCGGAGGACGTGCTTTCCCATGTCTTGCTCAGGACAGGCCCAGCGAGGCCATCGTGTCAGGCAGGCTCAGCGAGCCCGGAGTGATCCCCTCGCGCTGCATGCGCACGGCAATCGCGATCATCGCATCGGCGAGGGGCGTCGGCACCCCGGCCTTGCGGCCCTGAAACGCGATCTCACCGTTGAGGTAATCCGTCTCGACCCCGTTGCCGCGCAGAAGGCTTTGAAGGGTGGAGTTGCTCATGTCCGGCCCGCCCTTGATCTCGCCGATCTTCAAGAGCTCCTGCCGGCGCGGATCGGCGCCGCTGACGTCCTTCCAGTCGATGCCGGCTGCCGCGAAGACGGCCTTGGCCTCGGCCATCATCGCTTGCCGCAGGGCTTTGTCGTCGGTGTCGGGGCCGAAGGCGGCACCGGTGATATTGCCGAGGTTCAGCAACAGCTTGCCATGCTTCGACGCCATCACCTTGGGATCGACATAGGCGGCGATATTGGCCGCGTTCATCAGGGCCGCCAGTGCCTCGTCCGCGGCATCCTTGCCGTTCGGATAGCGGCCGATGTCGAACAGGCCGAAGCGTGGATAGGCATGGGTGTTGACCTCGCCCGGGACAAGGAAGGTCGCCGGCATCATCACCGTCACGCCGTGCACATTCGGGAAGAACCGCAGGGCCATCGGCTCGTTCGAGACGCCGTTCTGCAGGCAGAAGATCGGCTGCTCATGGACACCGGCCTGCCGCAGGGCTTCCAGCGCGGGCATCGTGTCCTGCGTCTTCATGCACAGCAGGATCGCGTCGTCGGGGCGGAAGGTGATCTCGGCGGGGCTGCCGACGACCTCGACCGGGACCGTCACGTCCACCTCGGGGCTGCGCAGCCGGACGCCGTTCGCACGGATCGCCTCCAGCATCTTGCCGCGCGCGATGCCGATCACCTCGGCCCCCGATCGGGCCAGAGCCGCCGCGACCACACCACCGATGGCACCCACGCCGAAAATGATCACCCGCATCTGCATCTCCTGTCCGTTTGCGGCGGATATGGGCACAGGCAGGGCAGGGCTGCAACCGGATTGATGCACAGGTTCACCAAGCCGGGGTCGCTGCACGAAAAAGGCCCCCCGCGCGCGGCGGAGGGCCTGATTTCCGATCCGTTACGGGATCAGTAGCGGTAGTGGTCCGACTTGAACGGGCCGTCGACGGTGACGCCGATGTAATCCGCCTGTTCCTTTTTCAGCTCGGTCAGCTTGGCGCCGATCTTCGCCAGATGCAGGCGGGCAACTTTCTCATCCAGATGCTTCGGCAGGATGTAGACGCCCGGCGCGTATTCGCCCGGCTTGCTCCACAGTTCGATCTGCGCCAGCACCTGATTGGTGAACGAGGCCGACATCACGAAGGAGGGGTGACCCGTCGCGTTGCCGAGGTTCAAGAGACGGCCCTGGGACAGCAGGATCATGCGCGCGCCCGAGGGCATCTCGATCATGTCCACCTGGTCCTTGATGTTGGTCCATTTGTGGTTGCGCAGGGCGGCGACCTGAATCTCGTTGTCGAAATGGCCGATGTTGCCGACGATCGCCATGTCCTTCATCTCGCGCATATGCTCGAGTCGGATGACGTCCTTGTTGCCGGTGGTGGTGATGAAGATGTCGGCGCTCGAGGCGACCTCCTCCAGCGTCACGACCTCAAAGCCGTCCATCGCCGCCTGAAGCGCGCAGATCGGGTCGATCTCGGTGACCTTCACGCGGGCGCCGGCGCCGCGCAGCGAGGCGGCCGAGCCCTTGCCCACGTCGCCATAGCCGCACACCACGGCGACCTTGCCGGCCATCATCGTGTCGGTGGCGCGGCGGATGCCGTCGACCAGCGATTCCTTGCAGCCGTATTTGTTGTCGAACTTCGACTTGGTGACCGAGTCGTTCACGTTGATCGCCGGGAAGGGCAGCTGGCCCTTCTTGTGCAGGTCATAGAGACGGTGCACGCCGGTGGTGGTTTCCTCGGACACGCCCTTGATCTCGGCGCGCTGCTTGGTGAACCAGCCGGGCGAGGCCGCGAGGCGCTTTTTGATCTGCGCGAACAGGGCCTCTTCCTCTTCCGAGGTCGGAGTTTCGATGATCCCGGTCTCGCCGGCTTCGACGCGGGCACCCATCAGGATGTACATCGTCGCGTCGCCGCCATCGTCGAGGATCATGTTGCAGGTGCCGCCCTCGCCGCCGAACTGGAAGATCTTGTCGGTGTATTCCCAGTACTCGACCAGCGTCTCGCCCTTGATGGCGAAGACAGGCGTGCCGCCCGCAGCGATCGCGGCGGCGGCGTGGTCCTGCGTCGAATAGATGTTGCACGAGGCCCAGCGGACATCGGCGCCGAGTGCCTTCAGCGTCTCGATCAGAACGGCGGTCTGGATCGTCATGTGCAAGGAGCCGGCGATCTTCGCGCCTTTCAGCGGCTGCGATTGGCCGAATTCCTCACGGCAGGCCATCAGGCCCGGCATTTCGGTTTCGGCGATGTCCAGTTCCTTGCGGCCGAAATCCGCGAGGTTGATGTCCTTGACGATATAGTCCGCGGCCATTCCCGGCTCCTGTAAATCTTGGGTTTGGGGCGGGAAATAGCACCCTGTCCCCCATGCGGCAATGCTGCCTCGGGGAACAGGGTTTCGCAGGGGTTTCCGGGCCGACAGGGAGCAGCGGTGTCCGGTCTCAGCCCCTGTCAGTCCAGCTTTCACCGGGACGCAGGCCCGTGCGCGGGTTGCGCGGGGTCTCGTCGAACCACTCGCGGGTGGTGTGGGTCTGACGACGCACCGCGGGCTTCTCGCTGTCAGGCCAGCTTTCAGAGCGGGTTGCGGTGCGGAAGGTGGCATTCAGGATACCGATCATGGGAACAATCCTTCAGGAGGGTGGAGGCCTCCCTTTTCGCAGATCAGCGGGTGATCCCGAAGTTCGGATGGTTTTCTGGCTGTAAGTCATGCTAACATCTGGCATGGATTGGAAGGATATCCCCTCACTCTCGGCCCTGCGCGCCTTCGACGCGGTTGCCCGCACCGGCAGCCTGTCTGCGGCCGCCCGGATGCTGAACGTGACGCATGCCGCCGTGTCCCAGCACCTGCGGCAACTCGAATCCGAATTCGGCGAGACCCTTGCGCGGCGCGAGGGGCAGGGGATGGTCCTGACCGAGGCCGGTCACGAACTGGCCGCAGCCTTGGGCGAAGGCTTCGCCCGCATCGCCGAGGGCGTGGCGCGGCTGCGGGATCGGCAGGTGGCGCGGCCCGTGGTGGTGGCGATGACGCCCTCGTTCGCGGAGACCTGGCTGATGCCCCGGATGGGCGGCTTCTGGGCCAAGCACCCCGAGGTTGAGGTGCGTCTGGTGCCGGCCATCGGTTTGGCGGACCTCAGGCGAGACGGCATCGATGTGGCGATCCGCTTCGGTGCGGGCGATTGGCCGGGGCTGGTGACCGAGCCGCTGACGCCCAGCCGTTTTGCCGTGATCGCCGCGCCCGGCTATACCAAGGCGCGCAATCTCGCGGATCTGGGGCAGTTGAAGGCGCATGACTGGTTTTTCTCGCGCGCGGCCTCGGAACAGCGGCTGTGGGGGAGTGCGGTCGGTGTGGATTTCGACAAGGTCGGCGCGCGGGAGATGGAGACGAACGGCCTCGCGATGAGCGCGGTGCGGGCGGGGTTGGGGCTGTCCATTCAGGACATGGCCCTCGTCGCGCCGGATCTGGCGACGGGCCAGTTGGTCACGCTGCACGAGGGCGATGCCGAGGGGCTGGGCTATTACCTGGTGACGAAGCCGGACCCGCTGACCCCGGCCGCGCGGCTGTTTTGCCGCTGGCTGAGGGCCGAGGGGAAGGCGACGGGGTGAGGTCGTAACAGAGGGCAGCGGATGGCCGCGGGTAGCCGCTCCGACGCTGGTGGTCTGCGGTTTATGTCGTCAGGTCCGGACGACCTCAATCATCGCGCTGGCGTCACCAAAGCGGCTGGCCATGGAGGCGGCCAACCGAAGCCCGGGCCGCTTTGCGGCTGTTAACCGGGCAGGGTAGGGATAGAGCTCAGTCCCGGCTGAAGCGCGGCAAAAACACCGCGAGGATCCCGAGCGCGGGCAGGAAGGCGCAGACGCGATAGACGAACTCGATGCTGGTCGCATCCGCCACCAGACCCAAAGCCGCCGCCGCGATGCCGCCGATGCCGAAGCTCAGGCCGAAGAACACGCCGGCGATCAGGCCGACGCGGCCCGGCACCAGTTCCTGCGCGAAGACGACGATGGCCGGGAAGGCCGAGGACAGGATCAGCCCGATGAACACCGTCAGCACACCGGTCCAGAACAGGCTGGCATAGGGCAGCAACAGCGTGAAAGGCAGCACGCCGAGGATCGACACCCAGATCACCGCGCGCGTGCCGATCTTGTCGCCGATCGGACCGCCAAAGATCACCCCGGCCGCCGAGGCCGCGAGGAAGATGAACAGCATCATCTGCGCCTGCTGGGTGGTCAGCTCGAATTTCTCGATCAGGAAGAAGGTGTAGTACGAGCTGATCGACGAGATGTAGGCGTTCTTGGTGAACACGAGGAAGGCCAGCACAGCGATGGTGAAGATCACGCGGCTGCGCGGCAGGCCATGGTCCCGGACCTCGGCCACCTTCTTCTTCGATTTGCGGTGATTGGCATGCCAGCGGCCGACCTGGCTGAGGATCGTCATGCCCACCAGCGCCAGCACCGCGAACCACGCGACCGAGCCTCGGCCGAAGGGCGCGACGATGAAGGCGGCCAGCAGCGGGCCCGCGGCGTGGCCGGCATTGCCGCCCACTTGGAAGAAGCTCTGGGCGGTGCCGAATTTGCGGCCGGCGGCGGCGCGGGCGACACGGCTGGCCTCAGGGTGGAACACCGCCGAGCCGATGCCGATCAGCGAGGCACCCATCAGCAGGAACGGATAGGACGGCGCATTGGCCAGCAGCAAAAGGCCCAGCATGGTCGAGCCCATGCCCAACGTCAGCGATTGCGCGAAGGGATAGCGGTCGGTGATCGTCCCCACCAGCGGCTGCAGGACGGAGGCCGTGCCCATGAAGGCAAAGGACATCAGCCCGATCTGCGTGAAGGTCAGCTCGAATTCGTCATGCAGCAACGGGTAGCTGGCCGAGAGGACCGACTGCATCACATCGTTGATGAAGTGGCAGATCGCGATCGACAGGATCACCAGATATTGCGTCTGGATCACCGCCTCGCCAGAGGTCAGGGGCGCGCCCGAAAGGCTGGATTGGGGGACACTCGAGTCGGCCATGCTACGTCCTTCACACGTTCAGCGATGACCTGAACCTCGCGCGGGGCTTCGTCAAGCTCTGTCATGGCGCTGACATGACGCGACGGCAGGAAAACGATGAGAAATCTGCCGCGCGGACTGGACCCTTGCGGCAAACGGGGCACCTTTTCGCCCAAGGCCCGTCTGGGTCGTTTCCATTCGGCATTCGGGTGTTGTGACACCGGGGACATTGTGCGAAACCTTGATCAAAAGGCGGAACAAAGAGGGCAACGCGTGCAAAACGCGACGGCAGGACGGCGGAAACTTCCGCAGGCCGCCGGGCTTCCCGGACAACGGGGACCCGTCGTGATGCGCTGGTGGCGTGCCCTCGCCCTGTCCCTGAGCCTGCCCTTGGTGGCACTGGCTCCTTCTGCCAAGGCCTTGGAAAGCATAGAGCTTAATGCACCCGGCGCTTCGGATTCCCTGATCGAGACCCTGCGCGCCAGCTCCCTCCTGCTGACCGCGCAGACCACGGATCGCACGGCGCCGCTGGACCTGATGGCCGCCGCGCGGGCGGAATACGGTCGGCTGATCACGCTGCTCTATGAAGAGGCCTATTACGCCCCGGTGATCCACGTCTATGTGGACGGGCGCGAGGCAGCCGATATCTCGCCGCTGCAAAATCCGGGTCAGATCGACAACATCCGCATCGATGTCACGTTGGGCCCGCAATTCACCTTCAGCGATGTCTCGATCGAGCCCCTCGCACCCGGCACCGAACTGCCCGAGGGCTTTGCCGTCGGCCAGCCGGCGCGCTCGACCACCGTGCGGGCGGCGCTGAACGCGGGCCTCGACGCTTGGCGCGCCCGAGGGCATGCGCTGGCCGAGGCGGCCGATCAGCAGATCGTCGCCAACCACCGGGACCACACCCTGCGCGTTCGTCTGCGGCTGGCCCCGGGCGAGGCGCTGCGCATCGGCGCCATCACCCCCGCCGGGCAACAGCGCACACGCCCGCAACGGATCGTCGACATCGCCGGGCTGGAACCGGGTGTCCTGCACGATCCCGAAGCGATCACCGACGCCGAAACCCGCCTGCGTGAGACAGGGACCTTCGCCTCGGTGGTGCTGGAAACGGCCGAGACGGCAAACCCCGATGACACCGTTGATGTGACGATCCGCGTTGACGAAGCGCCGCTGCGCCGTCTGGGCTTTGGCGCCGAGATCGACAGCGAAAGCGGCGGGCGCCTGAGCGGCTTCTGGCTGCATCGCAACCTTCTGGGCGGGGCCGAGCGCCTGCGTCTGGAAGCGGCGGTCGACGGGATCGGCGCGCGCGTCGGGGGGCTCGGCTTCACGCTGGACGCACGCTATACCCGGCCGGCGACGCTGGATCCGGATACCGATCTGGAGCTGGGCCTCAGCGCCACGCGTCTGAACGAGGACGATTACCTCGCCGATGCCTACGAGGCCTCGGGCCTGTTGCGCCGCCAGTTCAGCGACGCGCTGGAAGGCGAGGCCGGGCTCAGCCTGCGGTTCGAGAACGCCAGCTATGACAACAATTCCGGCGTCACGATCTACCGCGACTTCGGCACCTTCGGCATCCCGGTGTCCTTGACCCACGACACCCGTGACGAGGCACTGGACGCGACCAGCGGGCATTATGTCAGCCTCGACGCGATGCCCTATCTGGGCTTTGCCGATGCCGAGAGCGGCATTCGCCTGCAGTTCGACGCGCGGCTCTATAACGACCTCGGCACCGAGGGGCGGGTCACGCTGGCGGCGCGTGCGCAATTGGGCGCGGTCGTCGGCCCGGCCATCAACAACACGCCGCGTGGCTTCCTGTTCTATTCCGGCGGCGGCGGCAGTGTCCGCGGCCTGCCGTATCAATCGCTGGGCGTCACGGTTGGCAACGTCAATTCCGGCGGCCGTGGCTTTGCCGCCCTGTCGACCGAAGCGCGCGTCCGGATCAACGACAGCTTCTCCGTCGTGGCCTTCGCCGATGCCGGTGCAGTGTCCTCGGGCGCGTTCAGCGGGCAGAATGACTGGCAGGCCGGCGGTGGCGTCGGCGTGCGCTATGCCACGCCGATCGGACCGCTGCGGCTGGACCTTGCGGTGCCGATCCGCCGCAATGCCGGCGTGACGGGCAGCAACCTGCAGATCTACCTTGGCATCGGCCAGGCGTTCTGATGCACAAGGCCCGCCGTTTCCTGACCCAGACGCTCGGCACTCGGGCTCGGCGCTTCATGGCCATGGGGCTGATGCTGCTGGCCATCGTCGCCACGCCGGTGCTGTCGCAAGAAGAGGACGGCGATGTCGGCATTCTGGCCGGCATGCTGCAGGACGTGCTCTCGGACGCCGGGCGCGAGGTTCGGATCCGCGGCTTCGAGGGTGCGCTGTCCTCCCGGGCCACGGTGCGCGAGATCTCGATTGCCGACGACCAGGGCATCTGGCTGACGTTGTCCGACGTGGTCATCGACTGGAACCGCAGCGCCCTGTTCGACCGCCGGGTCGAGGTGCGCGAACTCAGCGCGGGCCGGATCGACATCGCCCGGATGCCGGTCGCGCTGCCGACGGACAACGCCATGCCCTCGACCACGGCGCGGGCGGATTTCTCGCTGCCCGAACTGCCGGTCTCGATCAGCATCGGCGAGGTGCGGGCGGATCTGGTGCATCTGGACCCGCCGGTCATCGGCCAGACCGCCGAGTTCAGCCTGACCGGCGCCGCCCAGCTTGAGGGCGGGCAGGGCGAGGCCAGCTTCGAGGCCAGCCGCGTCGATGGTCAGGAAGGCGCCTTCAATTTCGCCGGCCAGTTCGACAACACCACCCGTGTCCTGCAACTGGACCTGTCACTGACCGAGGGCGAGAACGGCATCGTCGCCGCGATGCTGGGTATCCCCGACCGCCCGGCGCTGGGCCTGAGCGTGCAGGGCGAGGGGCCGATCAGCACCTTCTCGGCCGATATCGCATTGGCTACCGACGGGCAGGAGCGGGTCACCGGCAACGTCACCATCGTCGACGACACGCCCGAGTCCGGCCTGTTGGAGGGCGGGGCTTTCGACCTCGACATTCACGGCGATCTGCGGCCGCTGCTGGCCGAGGATCTGCACCCGTTCTTCGGCGACCGGGCCGAGCTGCGCGCGCGTGGCCAACGCTCGGAAGAAGGCGAGATCACCCTGCCCGAACTGGCGATCGTCACCGGCGCCATGGATGTGCAGGGCAGTGCGGCGATCAGCCCTGAGGGTCTGCCGCGCTCGGTCAGTCTGGTGGCGCAGGTGGCGATGGCGGATGGCAGCCGGGTGCTGCTGCCCGGCACCTCGGGCGCGGGCGAGCTCGACAGCGCGCGGCTGACCATCGCCTATGACGAAAGCGTCTCGCGCGATTGGAGCGTCCGGGCCGAGCTGGACACGCTGGATGTACCCAGCCTGACCATCGCCAGTGCCGTTCTGGACGGTCGCGGACGCCTCAACGCGCTGGAGAACGGCGCGACGGCCGATAGCGAGGCCCCGCTGTTCGAAGGCGTCTTCGAGTTCAACGCCCAAGGCGTTGCGGCGGAAGATCCCGCAGTGCAGGACGCCCTCGGTGCGCAATTCTTCGGGCTGGCCAGCCTGAACTGGCCGGGCGCCGGCACCCCGGTCGAGCTGACCGGCCTGACCTTCGAGGGCGACACGGTCTCGCTGTCGGCCTACGGCAGCCTCGACGGCCTGACCTTCACCGGCTTCACCGAGTTGGAAGCGCCGGATCTGTCGGTCTTCTCGGCGCTGGCCGGGCGTCCGCTGGGCGGGCATGCGCTGGCGCAGGTGCAGGGCTCGGTCAATCCGCTGACCGGCGCGCTGGACCTCGGCGCCGAGCTGAACACGCGCAACCTCTCGGTCGGGATCGACGAGGCCGACGCGCTTCTGGCCGGGCAATCGGGCATCACCCTGTCGATCCGCCGCGACATCGAAGGCACGACGCTGCGCAGCTTCGACCTGACGGCGGGCACCATGGCGGTGACGGCCTCGGGCTCGTTGGAGCCGGGGGCGGCGGATGTGGCCGCGCGCCTGTCGGTGGCCGATCTCTCGGCGCTGGGGGCGGGTTATGGCGGCAGCCTTGCGCTGGATGCGCAGCTCAATACCACCGATACCACCACGCGCGTTCGGCTGGACGGGCAGGTCGTGGATATCGCACTGGCCGAACTGCCTGCCGCGCAGATCGTCGGCGGCATCTTCACCGGAACCAACCGCCTGCAGGCCGATGTGGTCATCGCCGATGGCGTGACGCAGATCGCGCAGGCGGATCTGACCGGCCCCCGCGTCGCCCTGCGCGCCGAGGGCCAGTATTCCGCCGAGGCCCCCGACCTGTCGCTGGTGCTGGAGCGGCTGGACGTCGCGGCGCTGACACCGGGCGGTCGTGGCAGCCTGACCGGACGCGCCGAGATGGTCGGCGAGAACGGCACCACCCGCTACGCGCTTCTGGTCGACGGCCAAGGCGACCTGGCCACCGGCATCGAGGTTGTCGACGGTCTTCTGGGCGAGGGGACGCGGCTGGAAGCGCGCGCGACGGCGACGCCGGATGGCGCGTTCCGCATCGATACCGCGCATCTGGATGCCAATGGCGCGCGGTTGACGATCTCGGGGCAGCAGGCCGCGAACGGGACCGCCCGCTTCGCCATTCAGACCGTTGTCGACAACGTCGGCCGTCTGGTGCCGGGCTTCGCCGGGCAGGTCGCGCTGGAGGGCGGGGTGACCCGCCCCGCCGGTGCGGGCGGCTATGACGTGAACCTGCGCCTGACCGGTCCGTCGCAGCTGAATGCCACCGCCACCGGCCGCGTGAACGACGACTTCACCGTGGCGCTGAACCTCAACGGTCAGGTGCAGAGCCAGCTTCTGAACGCACGTCTGGAGCCGGCCTCGATCTCGGGTCTGGTGCGGTTCAACGGGTCGATGAATGGCCAACCGGGGATCGAGGCCCTGCGCCTCAATGCCAGCCTGTCCCAAGGCCGCTATGCCCTGCCCGGCGCCGGTATCGCCTTCGCGGATATCGAGGCGCAGGCACGGCTGAACGGGCTGACGGCGGATATCGACGTGACCACGCGCTCGCTCACCGGCGGGACCGGGGCGATCCGGGGCCGGATCCGTCTGGACCAAGGCGCCGAGGCGGATCTGTCGGTCACCGTGAACGAACTGGTGGTGCAGCAACCGCAGCTGTTCGATGCCAGCGTCTCGGGCACGGTGCGCCTGTTGGGTCAGCTTGGGGCCGGGGCGCTGGTTTCGGGTCAGGTCAACGTCAACACCGCCGAGATCCGCATCCCCAATTCGCCGCTGGGTCGGAACGGCTTCAACCTGCAAGGCTTGACCCATGTCGGTGAAAGCGCGGCCAGTCTGGACACGCGGGTCAACGCGGGCATCGCCACCGGCACGCGGGTCGGCGGCGCCCCGGTGCCGCTGCGGCTGGATCTGCAACTCAACGCGCCGGGCCGGGTCTTTGTCCGCGGTCGCGGGTTGGATGCTGAGCTGGGCGGCACCTTGCGGCTGGGCGGCACCACCCGCGCCGTCATTCCCGCCGGGAATTTCAGCCTGATCCGCGGGCGTCTGGACCTCTTGGGCAACCGCTTCACGCTGACGGATGGCTCGGCCAGCATGGTCGGCAGCTTCATGCCCTTCATCCGCCTGACCGCAACGACCGAGAGCGACGGGGTGCTGACCTCGATCATCCTGTCGGGCGAGGCGAACAGTCCCGAAATCACCTTCTCCTCCGTCCCCGAACTGCCCGAGGACGAGGTTCTGGCTCGCCTGATCTTCCGCCGCTCGCTGACCTCGCTCACGCCGTTCCAGGCGGCGCAGTTGGCGCTGTCTGTGGCGACGCTGACGGGGCGGGCGGACAATTCCATCATCTCCCGCACGCGCGAGGCGATGGGGCTCGATGACCTCGATTTCACCGTCAACGACGACGGCAACACGCAGCTGCGCGCCGGGCGGCATATTGGCGAGCGTCTGTACACGGATGTGACGGTGGATAGCGAGGGGCAGACCGAGGTAAACATCAACCTCGACCTCAGCTCGACCGTGACGCTGCGGGGCAGTGCCGGCAGCGATGGCGGTTCCTCGCTGGGGATTTTCTACGAGCGCGACTACTGACGCCGCGCTCGTAAAGGGATCGGTGCAAAGAGGTCAGCGTTTGGCGATGGCGCGCTGGAAGGCCGGGCGCTCGGTCACGCGCTGGAAATACTCTGCCAGCGCCGGTTCGGTGATCTCGAACTTCGCTGCGCGCGCCCACAGCAGGCAATGCGCCAGCACGATATCCGCCACAGTGAACTCGTCGCCGGTCAGATAGGCCGAGCCGTTCATCCGCTTGACCATGCTGGCTTGGTTGTTGGCGAATTCCCAACGCAGGGAGTCTTTCACGGCGGGAACACGATGTTCCTCGGGCAGGATGAAGCTGTGGCGCGCCGAGGTCCAGAGCACCGCGTCGAACTCGTCCAAAGCGCAATGCATCAGCATGTCCTGCCGCGCGCGGGCCAGCGTGCCGGCGGGGGCGGTGAACTGGCCATGCGCATCGGCGAGATACTGGATGATCGCGGTGGAATCGGTGATCGGCTCGCCATCGACCAGCAGCACCGGCACCTTGCCGCGCGGGTAGTGGCGGGTCACATCGTCGGCATGCGGCTTCACGCCGAGATGCTCATAGGGCACGCCCAGCTCTTCCAGCATCCAGATGGCGCGGGCGGCGCGGGTGCTGGTGGCCCCGATCAGCGTGTAATTCGGATTGGTCATGCGCGCTCCTCCATTCGCGGTTGGCGGCATCAAGACACGGGCCCGGCCTTGCCGCAAGCCTAGGGCCAGGGAATGACCGTCAATTCGGGCCAGTGACGTTGCTGTCGTTCGGACTTGGCCCTGTGCGTTTCGCGATTGTCGAGCCGGGGATTGGGCTCCAGCCGGAAGGCGAAGATCGGCTCCAAACCATAGGGGGCATAGAGGGTCAGGCTGTCATCGGGCTCCAGCCGCAGGCCGACGCAATGGGTGGTGCAGGCGAAAAGGTCGATCGCCTCGGCGGAGCCTTGGATCGCCGGATAGGGCCGGCCGAAATGCTCAGGGTACCAGAGCGGGACGCGGGCCTGATTGCGCAACTCGAGGGGTGGCTCGGGCGGGAACAGCACGGCGGCGCGGCGGATCTGGCGATCCTCGGCATCGTAGCTTGTGTCGCGGTCGTAGTAAAAGAGATCGAGATCCTTGACCCCGTGCATCTCGGGCCGGCCGGTCAGCGCGTTCCAAACCTGCCCGTAGATCGCGCCGGAGACCAGCCACCAATCGGGCAGATCCATCCCACGGGCGAGGCGGAGCGTCGTCATCAGCACCGGGCTTGCCCGTACGATATCGAGAAGGGCATCGCGCTGGGTTTCCGGCGTGGCGCCCTGAAAGCGGAGGTGGCTCACCGCCGCCCGGCCAGACGGGCCAGCCTGAGCAGCGCGCGTTCGGCCAAGGCGCGGGTCGGCGCGCGGGTCGAGGAACGCAGCGCGAGGTCCGTCTCGGTCAATCCGCGCAGGGCTTCCTCGACCCGAGGCAGGGTCCAGAGCTTCGCCTGACGCAGCAGCTTGTCGCGACGCGGCCCGAAGACCGGCGGGCGCAACGTGCCGATGGCCGCCGAGGGGCCACCGGGCGCGCTGACCAAGGCATGCAGCACACGGAAATGTCGCGCGGCACCGATGCAGACGCCGACCGGCTGCACCCCCTGCGCCGCCAGCCGCGACAGGATCGGCGCGAGATCGGCCATCCGCCCTTCGGCAATCACGTCAATGACGTCGTCGAGATCGGCCTCATTCGATTGCGGCGCCAGCATCGCGACTTCGGCGGGGGTCAGCGGCGTCGAATCGCCGTGCTTGTAAAGCGCGATCCGGGTCACCGTCTGGCGGAAATCGCCAGGCTCCAGCATCTGCCCGAGGGCCACGAGGTCGCGCATGGTCTCGTCGGGCAGGCTGGTCAGGCCCTCCGCACGCAGCATGCCTTCGATCTCGGCCCGGCCCGGCGGATCATCGTAGATCGCAAGGCAGAAGGCGCGCTTGTCACCCTCGAACAGCTTGCGCAGCTTGGAGCCGGGGGTGAGCTGGCCCGCCGTGGCGATCAGCATCGCGTCGCCCTCGGCCCACTCGGCAAGCGCGGATTTCAGCGCGTCGGTCGCGGCATCGGTGGCCTCGTCGATCACCACCGCGCGGGGGCCGGGGAAGAAGCCCTGCGCCTTGATCGCATCGACCGCGCCGGCACCGTCCTTGCGCAGCTCGGCGCCGGGGATACGGGTGAGGCGCATCTCGGAATCGCCATTGGGGCCGACCTGCTTCTCGACCAGCCCCTTGCGCTTCTCGGCCACGCGCATCGCGTCGGCGCCATAGATCAGGATGCCCGGCACGCGGGGATCGGGGCGGTTCAGGAAACCGGCCGCGTCACGGGCAGAGAGTTTCATTCGGTCGGGATGCCCGGCTCGGTATAGAGCCGTGTCACCAGCGATTCCGCCAGCATGCGCATCAGGCGCAGCCCGGCGTCTTCCTGTGCGGTCAGCGACGACAGCTGGGTGCCGGTGGTCGAATAGGCGGTGTTCCCGGTCAGCTGACCCTGCGCGACGGACAGGCCCGAGACCGAATCGGTCATCGTGAAGTCCAGTGTGCCGAAGATCTGCATGCGGGTGTCGCCCACATTCTCGACCGAGCCGCCCGCGACCTCACGGGTGTCGATCGTGTAGGTCAGGGCAAAGCGCGGGTTCGTCGGGCGGCCCAGCAGATCCTCGACCGCGTGCAGGAACTGATAATCCGCGCGCGTGACCGGATCGTCCAGCCGCACAGCGTTGCGCAGCACCCGACCG
Source organism: Pararhodobacter sp. CCB-MM2 (assembly GCF_001691415.1). Classification (GTDB taxonomy): domain Bacteria; phylum Pseudomonadota; class Alphaproteobacteria; order Rhodobacterales; family Rhodobacteraceae; genus Pararhodobacter. Next base: position 118,050 of record NZ_LRRR01000009.1, on the reverse strand, counting down.
CGCCCGCCCTCGCCATAGACCGGGGCAAAGCCGCAGGCCGAGAGGCCCGCGACAGCAGAGAGCGCGAGGAAACCGCGCCGGTTCAGTTGTTTGGTGTCAGACCACCACATTCACGATCCGCCCCGGAACCACGATCACCTTCTTGGGCGTGGCCCCAGCCAGCACCCGGATCACAGCTTCGTCGGCCAGCGCGGCTTTTTCAACCTCTTCCTTGCTCGCATCGGCGGGCACGGTGATCTCGGCCTTGCGCTTGCCGTTGAACTGCACGGGCAGGGTGACGCTGTCTTCGACCAGCATCGCCGGATCGGCGACCGGCCAGGCGGCCAAGGTGACCAGACCCGCGCCACCCAGCTTGTGCCAGATCTCCTCGGCCAGGTGCGGGGTCATCGGGGCCATCAGCTGCGCCAGCGCGCGCCCGGCTTCCTTCTGCACCGCCCCCGAGGCCTTCGAGCGGCTCAGCGTGTTGGTGAATTCATAGAGCTTCGCGATCGCCTTGTTGAAGGCAAAGCCCTCGATCGAGGCGGTCACATCGGCAATCGCCCGGTGCATGGCGCGCTGGAGGTCCTCGTCGCCTTCACCCTCGGTCGTGGCGTCGAGGCCGGCAATACGCTCGGCCAGGGTCCAGACGCGGGCGAGGTGCTTGTAGGTCGCTTCGGCGCCCGAGGCGGTCCATTCCACGTCCCGCTCGGGGGGCGAATCGGACATCACGAACCAGCGCGCGGTGTCGGCGCCGAACTGGTCGATGATCGCGACCGGGTCGACGACGTTCTTCTTCGACTTCGACATCTTGGCCGAGGGGACGATCTCGACCTCGCGCCCGTCCTGCAGGAAGCCCTTGCCATCGCGCAGCTCGACCTCTTCGGGGAAGTGGTAGACGGCGCGGCCATTGGCGTCGCGGGTCTGGAAGATCGCGTGGGTCACCATGCCCTGCGTGAACAGCGCGTTGAATGGCTCCTTCGCCGTTACCGGCAGGTGGCCGGTCTTGTTCATCGCCCGGGCGAAGAAGCGCGAGTACAGCAGGTGAAGAATCGCGTGCTCGATGCCGCCGATATACTGGTCGACGTTCATCCAGTACTCGGCTTCGGTCTTGTCGGTCGGGGTCGAGGCATGGGGCGCGGTGAAGCGCGCGTAGTACCACGACGAATCGACGAAGGTGTCCATGGTGTCGGTTTCACGCTTGGCCGCCGCGCCGCATTTCGGGCAGCTGCAATCGCGCCAGGTGGCGTGGCGGTCCAGCGGGTTGCCGGGCTTGTCGAAATTCACGTCATCCGGCAGGCGAACCGGCAGGTTCTCTTTCTTCTCGGGCACTACGCCACATGTATCGCAATGGATGACCGGGATCGGGCAGCCCCAATAGCGTTGGCGCGACAGGCCCCAATCGCGCAGGCGGAACTTGGTCACGCCCTGGCCAATGCCCTTTTCCTCACACAGCGCGATGGCGGCGTCGACCGCAGCTTCGCCGGTCTGGACTTCTGCGCCGGCCAGCAGGCGAACGAAGCGGACGGCCTCGGTCTTGGCGGGGACGAAGGCCTCGGTCAGCGGGGCTTCCTCGGTGCCTTCGGCGACGAAGACGGGCTGGATCGGCAGCGCGTACTTGGTCGCGAATTCGAAGTCGCGCTGGTCATGCGCCGGGCAGCCGAAGATCGCGCCGGTGCCGTAATCCATCAGGATGAAGTTGGCGACCCAGATCGGCAGCTCCCAGCTCGGGTCGAGCGGGTGCTTGACGGTCAGCCCGGTGTCGAAGCCGCGCTTCTCGGCGGTCTCCAGCTCCTCGGCGGTGGTGCCGCCCTTGGCACATTCCTCGCGGAAGGCCTGCAGCGCGGGGTTCGAGGCGGCCAGCTCCTTGGCCAGCGGGTGATCCGGCGAGATGCCGACGAAGCTTGCGCCCATCAGCGTGTCGGGGCGAGTCGTGTAGACCTCGATCTGGCCTTGGCCATCGGTCCGCTCGAACCCGAATTGCAGGCCGCGCGATTTGCCGATCCAGTTGGCCTGCATCAGGCGGACCTTCTCGGGCCAATCCTTCAGGCCATCGAGCGCGTCGAGCAGTTCTTCCGAATACTCGGAGATCTTGAAGAACCACTGCGTCAGCTCGCGGCGTTCGACATCCGCGCCCGAGCGCCAGCCCTTGCCGTCGATCACCTGCTCGTTCGCCAGAACGGTCATGTCGACCGGATCCCAGTTCACCACGGCGTTCTTGCGATAGACCAGTCCCGCTTCCATCATGTCGAGGAACAGCGCCTGCTGCTGGCCGTAGTATTCGGGATCACAGGTGGCGAATTCGCGCGACCAGTCGATCGACAGGCCCAAGGGCTTCATCTGCCCCTTCATCACCTTGATGTTGTTGTAGGTCCAGGTGCCCGGATGCCCGCCCTCGGCCATCGCCGCGTTCTCGGCCGGCATGCCGAAGGCGTCCCAGCCCATCGGATGCAGCACGGAATAGCCCTGCGCCTTCTTGGTCCGCGCGACCACGTCGCCCATCGTGTAGTTCCGGACGTGGCCGATATGGATGCGGCCCGAAGGGTAGGGGAACATCTCGAGCACGTAGTACTTCGGGCGCGACGGATCGACCTTGGCGGTGAAGCAGCCCTCGGCATCCCAGGCCTGTTGCCAGCGGGGTTCGGTGACTTGCGGCGAATAGCGGGCGTCGGAGGACATGCGTGTTCCCTGCAAATGAAAAGGCCGGGCGCGCGGGCCCGGCCGTGTCTTACTCTCGAATGCCGGCGGTTTCCAGCCGGCGATTCGGTGTCAGAGGCCCATCTCGCGGATGCGGATCTGGCGGGCGCGGGTGAGAATCGCGTTTTCCACCGCGCGGACGGTCTCGGCGCTGGCCGGCCCGTTGCGGGTGACCAGCGCGACGTTCAGCGAGCGCGCGTCCAGCGCGGCATCCGTCACGGCGATGGTGGCCCGGTAGGGACGGCCGCCGCCCGGCGGGGTGCCGAAGCCCGTGGTGATCACGCCCGAGAACGGATCGACCTGCTCGATCGGCAGGAAGTCGAGGACCTCCAGCGCGGCGGTCCAGATATAGCGGTTCACCGTCAGAACGGTCGAGGGATCCTCGCGGCTGGCGAACAAGTCCCAGATCGAATCGCGCGAGCCGGTCGAGGCTTCGCGTTCTTCCAGCGCGTATTCCTCCGAGCTGCGGCGTTCGCGTTCGCTACTACCCCCGAACAGGGAGCCGCCGCCGCACGCGCTCAGCGTGAGAATCATCGCCAGTGCCAGCGTCATCAGTCTTGCCGGTCTTGCCGCCATGCGTCGTTCCACCCTTCAGCGGTTGCAGTCTGATTGAGCAGGCCAGCGTTAACGCGGCCCGGACGCGCCCTGTCTATCCGAGGGGGCGATAGGGAACAAGGAGGTAGCACGCGCGCGCACGCGAGGCGGAAACGCGCGTAATTAGGGCTGGGGCCGACGTCAGCGGCGGGCCCTGCTGCCCGGCGTGGCAAATCTGCACCACAAAAAACGAGAGTTTCGGAGGCATTCGCCGTGAACTTGAAATGAGTCGGCGAAGGAAGGAAACAGGCTGTGACCCAACTTGCTGACAAGATGGGCATGATTAAATTCAACGAGGGAAACCATGAAGAAGATTCTTCTCGCTTCGACCGCCCTGGTCCTGTCGGCCGGCCTGGCCCACGCTCAGGCTGTTACCATCACCGGCGAAGGCCGCATGGGCATCCAGTACGACGACTCGGGCTTCGCCGGCGGCACCAACTGGCGCCAGGAAAACCGTCTGACCCTGAACTTCAACGTGTCGGTTGAAGCGGATCACGGTCTGACCTTCGGCGCTTGGTCGCGTGCTCGTATGCAGGTTGCCGGTCTCGGCACCGCTGGTGCTGGCGTCTTCTCGGGCTCGCGCGTTTGGGCTGAGGCTAACGGCCTGCGCCTGACCTTCGGCAACCAGGACGGCGCGATGCGCGGCGCTGGCTTCGCCATGGGTTACGCTGGCGGCTGCGGCGTCGGCTACGAAGGCGGCATCAACTGCTGGGATTCGGCTGGCCTGCTGGGCGTTTCGCAAGGTCAGAACTCGACCGGTTCGGACAACCAGCCGATGGCTCGCGTTGACTACACCTTCGGCACCACCCGCGTTGCGCTGTCGCACTCGCGCACCGGTGCTACCGAACTGGGCGTTCGTTCGACCTTCGGCGCGTTCACCGTTGGTCTGGCTTACAGCAACAACGACAACGCTGCAGCTTACACCGCTCTGACCGCTCCGGTCGCTGCGCTGGCCGGCTTTGCTCCGGATCAGACCGTTGCTCTGTCGGGTCGCTACGATGGTGGTTCGTGGGGTGTTGGTGCCCTGGTCGCTCGCCTGTCGTCGACCGGTCCGGACTACACCAACTGGGCCATCTCGGGTGATGTCGACCTCGGCGGCGGCAACCTGTACGGCTACGTTGGCGACCTGTACGGCTCGTCGTCGTACGGCCTGTCGTACTCGTACGGCCTGGGCGGCGGCGCTTCGCTGGTCGCCGGTGCTGAGCACTGGTCGGCTGGCGCTGGCAACACCGTTGGTTCGGTCGGCGTGGTCTTCACGTTCTGATCCGAAACCCATCGGGTTTTATGAGAGAGCGGGCTTCGGCCCGCTCTTTTCTTTTGTAAGCCTTCCCTTGGGCGGACTAGATTCCTTTCGAATCGGTTGGCTCGTGGTCGTTTGCGGGCGAGAGCTTGCTCGCAAGGACACGTCGAGTGCGTAGCGATTAGGCAAGCTGCATAAACGCAAACGGCTTCTGTTGGGAAACGCGGCGTTTGCAGAACCTCCACACGCAGAGGTATTGCCGCAATGCAACATACATCTGTCATATTCGGCCTCATGCCAGTTGCCGCTGCCGTTCCCTCACACACAGGCGTATGAAGAAGATCAGGCAAGGACACTTTTTATTTCGTACGAGGCACATCATGAAGAATCTCCTCCTCGCGTCGACCGTGTTGGTCGCTTCCGCCACCATCGCCAACGCTCAAGCCGTGACCATCTCCGGCGAAGGCCGCATGGGCATCTACGCCGTTGAAGCGCCGTTCGGCTGGTTCTGGTCGCAGGACCATGAGCTGTCGCTGGACTTCAACGTTGTCGTTGAAGCGGACCACGGTCTGACGTTCGGCGCCTGGACCGAAGCCGTGATGTCGAGCGGCTGGCCGGGCACCGCAGCCGCTGGTGTGTTCTCGGGCTCGCGCGTTTGGGTTGAATCGAACGGCCTGCGCCTGACCTTCGGCAACACCGACGGCGCCATCAACTCGTTCGGCACCGCGATCGGCAGCTGCGGCGTCGGCTACGCCGGTGCTGGTCTGGCCTTCAGCGGCCTGTGCCTGGACCAGGGTCTGGTTCCGCTGTTCGCCCACGCGGAAGGTGATCTCGCCCCGCAAGCGATGATCTCGTATGAAGGCGCGAACTACGCGATCGCCATCTCGAACGAGCGCGGCGTGTCGACCGAAATCGCCGGCCAGTACACCTTCGGCGCCATCACCGTTGCCGCTGGTTACTCGGACGTCGCCGACGGTGCCTTCGTTGTTTCGGGTCACTACGATGCCGGTTCGTGGGGCGTTGGCGCTCTGTACTCGGCCGTGGACACCGGCCCGTTCTACGTGGACGGCTGGGCCCTGCAGGGTAACGTTGATGTCTATGGCGGCACCGTGAACGCCTATGTCGGCGAAGTGCTGGCTGCGACCACCTACGGCGTTAGCTACGGCTACGGCCTTGGCGGTGGTGCCGAGCTGGAAGCGGGTGTTGAGCGCGCTGAAAACGGCGGCGTCGACGTCACCACGGTTTCGGTCGGTGTGAACTTCTCGTTCTGATCGCCGCTCTACTGACGGTTAGCGAACGGGCCCTTCGGGGCCCGTTTTGCATTGGGCTGTCGCGAATGTGAGCGGACCTCCGCCAATGGGTGGGGGATACGCAGCCTCCGCCCATTTCCCGATACTTATCCACATGGTACCTTTGTCTCGAAGGATTATGCCTTTTCGAGCCCGACCATGACTTTGTTTCCGCCCCTGAAAATGATCGCCGTACCCGCCGCATTGCTGCTGGGTGCCGGAGCGGCGCAAGCCGAAACGACGGTAATCCATACCATCGAGGGCCGGTTCGGGGTCAGCTACAACAGTGATCCCGATGCGCCGCGGGGCGGGCTGCAGCCCTTGTACGAAGGGCGTTATACAACCTCGTTCCTGCACGAATCGGACGGCGGGTTGCGCTTCCGTTTCGATATCGGCGTTGTCGTGGGCAATATTCAGTCCGATCGGCAGCCGCACCCATGGCGCAGCGCGGACCGCAGGTATCTGGCCGACTGATCTCTTTTCATTCGATGCCAGCTATGGCTTTCTGCCCGCGACCAGAGCGGAGGATGCCATGTCGCTTGAAACCATCACCCGACGACTGCGCGACGCCGAAGCCAAGGCGGGCCGGCCTGCAGAGTCGGTGACGCTGATCGCGGTGTCAAAAGTGCAGCCCGCCGACCGCGTTGACGCCGTGCTGCAGCAGGGTCAGCGGATTTTCGGTGAGAACCGGGTGCAGGAGGCGCAAACGCGCTGGCCGTCGTTCCTGCCGCGATTCGAGGGGATCTCGTTGCATCTCATCGGGCCGCTCCAGACCAACAAGGCCCGCGCGGCGATGGAGATGTTCGACGCGATCCATTCGGTCGATCGTCCTAAGCTTGTGGAGAGCATCGCTCGGCTATCGGACGAAATGGGGCGTTGCCCGGAGCTGTTCGTGCAGGTGAACACGGGGGCAGAGCCGCAGAAGGCCGGCATTCTGCCTGAGGATGTCGATGCCTTGATCGTGCAATGTCGGGATTTGTCGTTGCCGGTCGTCGGGCTGATGTGCATTCCGCCGGCCGAGGAAGACCCGGCGCCGCATTTCGAGGCGCTTGCTGGCATGGCAGAGCGCAACGGGCTCACCGGGCTGTCAATGGGGATGTCGGGGGACTTCGAGACCGCCGTGGCCCATGGCGCGACGCATGTGCGTGTGGGCTCGGCAATTTTCGGCGATCGGGTCTATCAGGGCTGACGCCTGCGTGGTGGTGAGGTCGGACCGGGGGTTTTCCACCCCCGGACCCCCGAGGATATTTTCAGAACGAAGATGAGGGGGAGCGTCTGGCGGGGTCAGGGGCGGATGATGATCCGTGCGCCGGGTTGCACGCGGGTGGCGATCCAGGCCATGTCCGGGCGCGAGAAGGCGAGGCAGCCGGCGGTGGGATAGCCGGGGCGGCGCCATGTGTGGAGGAAGATGGCCGAGCCTTTGCCGGGTTTTGCCTCCGGGAAGTTCCAGTCGGTGTTCAGTATGAGGTCGTACATTGGATCGGCGCGGCGCATGTTTTCGTGGCTGGCCGGGAAGGGCGCGCGGACCGGCTGGTTGTAATCCGGGTGATCGGGCGCATCGCACCACAGGTCGCGCGGGCCGATCGGTCGGGCCCAGCGGGGCAAGGCGCGAGGGTTTATGCGGTCAGGCCGGTAGAAGAGGCCGGTGATGCGGTGGGTGCCGATGGGTGTGCCGCCATCGCCTTCGCGCTTGTCGGCGACAAGGCCGCCTCGGCCGATCACGCAGGGGATCAGCCGGCCGTGGAAGCGCAGGCCCATTTTCGTCAGGACCAGATCGTCGGGGCTCATGGGCGGATTCCTTCGAGTGCGTCGAGCCAGAGGCGATCCAGGGCGTCGATCTCGGCGGGATCGAAGCGGGATTCTTCCTTCCAGTATCGGCCGGACGGCACGAAATAGCCGAGTTCGGCCTCACGCGCCAAGGGGGCGGAGAGTGGCGGTGTCTCGGGCGCGGAGATCGACGGCAACTCCGCCAGGCTGGCGCGGGGGAAGGTGAGGCGGGTCTCTGCGTCCGAGAGGTTGACGCAGGTGCAGCCCAGCGAGGCGGCGAGCAATTGCAGGCGGGCGGATTTCGCCTCAAGGCTGCGCAGGCTGATATCGCGGCGCAGGGGATCGGGCTCACCTTGGCCGTAGAAATGCGTCTTGCCGGCGTCGGGATAGACCATGTCGCAGCCGAAGAAGGCCATCACGCGCGGGTGTAATGCGCCGAGGGCCCAGTAGCCTGCCGTGAAGGCCATGGTGCCGCCTGCATAGACGAAGCCGCCGAGGTTGTTCTGGACGGGGACGTATTCCTCGGCAGTGATCACCCGCTGGCCGGGTTGGCGGACCTGCGGGCGATGTTCGGGCGGGAAATCTTCAGGGTGGATATGCAGGTCCCAATCGGGCCGCACGCGCCAGGCGTTGTTGATGGCGAGGATCGTGTCGAAGGCGTTGCGGGGCCAGGTGGCGGCCTTCAGCGCGGCGGGGCCACTGCCGAGGATCAGCACCACCCCGCCCGCCATCAGAGCAGATGCCCCGACTTGGCGGCCTTGGTCGCGAGATAGGCGGCGTTCTCTGGCGTGAGGCCCACCTTGAGGGGCACGCGCTCGGTCACCGCGATGCCGCTATTTTCCAGCATCGCCACCTTGCGCGGGTTGTTCGTGAGCAGCCGGACCTGCGAGAAACCGAGCCGTTGCAGCAGGCGCGCGCCGAGGCGGAAGTCACGCTCATCGTCCTCGAAGCCCAGCCGGTGATTGGCCTCGACCGTGTCAAAGCCCTGATCCTGCAGCGAATAGGCGCGCATCTTGTTGGCGAGGCCGATGCCGCGGCCTTCTTGGTTGAGGTAGAGCAGCACGCCCGAACCGGCCTCGTTCATCGCCGACAAAGCGGCATGCAGCTGGGGCCCGCAGTCGCATTTCAAGGAGCCCAACACGTCGCCGGTGAAGCAGGCCGAGTGCAGCCGGGCGAGCACCGGGGCGTCGCGCATCGGTTTGCCGACCTCGACCGCGTAATGCTCGATGCCGCCATCCTCGGGGCGGAAGACATGCAGCCGACCCATCCCCGCCAGCTGCATCGGCAGGCGCGCGGCGACGACAGGGGCGATGGCGGTTTCGGGCGTCGCGGTCTCCTGCGGCGAGAGCAGGGTCAGGCCCTCGGGCGCGGAGACGCCGGTCACCACCACGGCGGCGGGCAGCAATTGCGCGGATTTCACCAGCCGGATCGCGGCGCGGTGCAGGTCGGACCCGCCCTCGCGCTGGGACTGCAGCGGGCCCTTCATCGGATGGGTCAGGTCGTCGGCGGGGTCGGCCAAGGCCTCGATCCAGCTCACACCGACATCGCCGGGGACCAGAATGCGCGCCAGATCGCCGTCATAGGAGCGCGCCTTCAGCGTCGCCGCGCGGTGCGAGGTCAGCGCGACGACCGGTTGGCCAAGGGCGCGCAGGGCGGCCAGACGGGGGGCGTCCAGCGTCTCGGCGGCGGCCACCAGCGCGGTCTCGGTGCCGTCCGAAATCACCACGGGCAGGCCCACGCGCAGGTCGGCGCGGGCGCGATTGAGCCGCTCGAGGGGGCCGGGAGTGAGAGTCATGGCGGGGCCGCGCTGTAACAATTGCCTCGTGGATGTAATCCACCGGGGGGCAAATTGAAACATTCCCCGGCCGCGCGACACGTCCGCGTGAGAAAATTCGCCCTCGCTTGAACCTTTTGCTCCGCCACAACAACTTACCTGTGAAGACCACGAGAGCCCGAGGAACGGACCCATGGCCAAATTGAACAAGATTCTGCTCGTCGATGATGACGAGGACCTGCGTGAAGCCCTTGCCGACCAGCTGGTCGCGACCGAGGATTTCGACACTTTCGAAGCCGGCGACGGTGCCGGCGGCATGGAGCGCGTGCGCGAGGAGCAATATGACCTCGTGATCCTCGACGTGGGCCTGCCCGACACGGATGGGCGCGAGCTGTGCAAGCGGATGCGCAAGGCCGGTGTGAAATGCCCGATCATCATGCTGACGGGTCAGGATTCGGACGCGGACATGATCCTCGGCCTTGATTCCGGCGCGAATGACTATGTCACGAAGCCGTTCAAATTCCCGGTTCTGCTGGCCCGCATCCGCGCGCAGCTGCGCCAGCACGAGCAATCCGAGAACGCTGTCTTCCAGCTGGGCGACTACCAGTTCAAGCCGGCGCAGAAGATGCTGGTCGATGCCAAGGACCGCAAGATCCGGCTGACCGAGAAGGAAACCAACATCCTGAAGTTCCTGTACCGGGCGCCCGACGGCCTCGCGCCGCGCGAAGTGCTGCTGCACGAGGTCTGGGGCTACAATGCCGGTGTCACGACTCACACGCTGGAAACCCACATCTATCGCCTGCGTCAGAAGATCGAATCGGACCCCTCGAACGCCAGATTGTTGGTGACCGAGCCCGGCGGATACCGGCTGGTGCCGTAATTGTTTCGGATCCGAGGCCTAATTGTTGCCTGTTTTGCCTGTCAGTAAGGTTTGAGCGGCATTCTGGGACTCGATCCAAGCGAACCCCTCGCGTGTCGGGGTCATGACACGCATCCTCCCTGTTGGACTTGGCCGGGCCCTGTGCCCGGCCTTTTTTTGTCCGCCGCCCATGCCGCATCGATCCGCGCGAACGCGGTTCGGGTCAATCAGCGGGTGGGCGGGGGTCTTCCTGTTGTCGTGGTGTTGGCTCGGGATCAGCGCCCCGTTGCCGACTTTTCTAGGGGGTGGCGGTTAACGGTCGGTTGCCAGAAAACCGGCCGGCAGAAAGGCGCGGTAGGCCGATGTGGGACGGCATAAATTGTCGCACCCCACTTGAACTTTGACCTCGGAAGGTTGATTTGGATCAAAGTTGCTTCGCCTGTGTACGTTTGCAGGAGAAGCTCTCCCTGTTGGACTTCGGCCCCGTCGCATCTGCGTTCGGGGCCTCTCTTTTTTCGCGGTTACTCAAGCGGCATCGGCGACAGGGTCACGGTGAACTCCAGTTGAACCCTGGCGGGTTCGGTCGCGCCGTCCGGCACAGGCTGGGTCGCGCCGCTGAGGCTCAGCGTGCCGTCGTCGTTGAGGGTCCAGGTGATAGTCGGGTTCTCCTCGAACAGGGTGTCGCCGGAAGGTGGCGCGACGGTGGCCCAAGTGGCGACGCCGTCATAGATGTCGATCACCGTCCACCAAGCGCCGCTCTCGCCCGTGGCCAGAAAACCACCGGAAAAGGAGTCGGTGCCGGTGTTCTCGCGGTTATCCATCCAGGCGGTCCGGGTGTCCTCGGCCAAGGGGACCAGCGTCAGGACCTCTGTCACGCCGTTCTGGGTCAGGGTGATGCTGTCGGGGGCGGTCTGCGCAGCGGCTGGAAGCGAGAGGGCCAGAAAGGGCACGGCAAGAAGGGAACGGGACAGGAACATGGTTTCTCCGGGCAAAAGGGCTGCTATAGCTTCCGGTAACAAAAGGAACGCCGCATGACCTTCACCCTTGCCACCTGGAACATCAACTCTGTCCGTTTGCGCAGCCCGCTGGTTCAAAAATTCCTGACGGAAGAGGCGCCGGACGTGCTGTGCCTGCAGGAATGCAAGAGCCCCGTGGACCTGATCCCCTTGGCCGATTTCGCCGCGCTGGGATACGGCCACATGGTTGCGCGGGGGCAGAAGGGCTACAACGGCGTCGCCATCCTGTCGCGCATCCCGATCGAGGATGCAGGCCATATCGACTGGTGCCTGAAGGGCGACGCGCGCCATGTCGCGGCGAAGCTGGAGAACGGCGTCACCATCCACAATTGCTACGTCCCGGCGGGCGGGGACATCCCGGATCGCACGGTAAACGAGAAATTCGGCCACAAGCTGGATTACGTGGCCGAGATGCGCGACGTGTTCCGCGACACCCGGCCCGAGAAGTCGATCCTCGTGGGCGATCTGAACATTGCCCCGCGCGAGGATGACGTCTGGAACCACAAGCAGCTGCTGAAGGTCGTGTCGCACACGCCGATCGAGGTCGAGGCCTTCGAGGAAGCGCGCACCGCCGGTGGCTGGGTCGACGTGACCCGGCAGGACATGCCGACGGGGCAGGTCTATTCGTGGTGGTCCTACCGCTCGCCCAATTGGGACGAGGCCGACAAGGGCCGCCGTCTGGACCACATCTGGGCCAGCGCGGATATCGGCGGGGCGTCGCATTCCTCGCGCATCCATCGTGTGGCGCGGGGCTGGGAAAAGCCCTCCGACCACGCGCCGGTGCTGGCGACGTTCGACCTGTAAGGCGCGCGGCGTCGGGGGCATCGAGCCCCCTTCGCCGCGCCGGGGGCTGTCTGCCCCCCACGGGCCGTGCGGCCCTCCCCCCGAGGATATTTTCGGAACGAAGATTGGGGGCGGGGCGGGAGAGGTTGCGCATCTTGCCCCTTGGATCGCGGGAGTGGCGGTCGCATATAGGGGGCAGCCGCGCAGAGCGAGACACAGACTTTCGAGGGGATTCCATGCGGGGTAATCTGGACCAAACCGCCGCCACGGGCACCGCGCCCGCCGACCTGATCAAGGATTCGAACGAGGCCGCCTTCATGGTCGACGTCGTCGAGGCCAGCCAGGAGGTGCCGGTCATCGTCGACTTCTGGGCGCCGTGGTGCGGCCCCTGCAAGACCTTGGGCCCGGCGCTGGAGGCTGCCGTCACCGCTGCCAAGGGCAAGGTGCGGATGGTGAAGGTCAATGTCGACGAGAACCAGATGCTGGCGCAGCAGCTGCGCATCCAGTCGATCCCGACGGTTTATGCCTTCTATCAGGGCCGCCCGGTCGATGCCTTCCAGGGCGCGCTGCCGCCGTCCGAACTGAAGACCTTCGTCGAAAAGCTGACGGCGCTGTCGGGCGACGATGGCGGTCTTGGGGCGGCGCTGGACGAAGCGGAATCGATGCTGGCCGACGGTCATCTCGACGATGCGGGCGAAGTTTTCGCCGCCGTTCTGGGCGAGGAGCCTGAGAACGCCCGCGCTCTGGGCGGGTTGGTGCGTGTGCAGATCGCTGCGGGCAAGCTGGATGAGGCCGAGGCGCTTCTCAACAACGCGCCCGCGGCCATCGCCAAGGCGCAGGAGATCGAGGCCGGCCGCGCCCAGCTGGCGCTGGCCCGTCAGGCAGAGAGCGCCGGTCCGGTTGACGAGCTGCGCGCCGTGCTGGCCGACGACCCTGCCAACCATCAGGCACGGCTGGATCTGGCGCAGGCGTTGCATGCGCAGGGCGATATAGCCGCCGCCATCGATGAGCTGCTTGAGCTGTTCCGCCGCGATCGTGAGTGGAATGACGGTGCCGCGAAGGCTCAGCTGCTGACGATCTTCGATGCGCTGAAGCCGAATGATCCGCTGGTCGCGAAAGGGCGTCGGCGCCTGACCTCGATGATCTTCGCCTGACCCTTTGCCGGATCGGGGGTGCGCGCTATGTCTGGAAGCATGCTGACCGCGATGGACCTTCCCGACACGATTGCCCTGTTCCCGCTGCCGGGCGCGCTGCTGCTGCCGCGCGCCAAGTTGCCGCTGCACATCTTCGAGCCGCGCTATCTGGCGATGCTGGAAGATTGCATGGCGACCAAGAGCCGGCTGATCGGCATGATCCAGCCCCGGCCGACCCCCTCGGGCGCGGCGGAGCGCTTGCATGCCATCGGCTGCGCCGGCCGTCTCACCGCCCTCTCGGAAACCGAGGACGGCCGCTACATGATCACCCTCACCGGGGTCAGTCGCTTTCGCATGGGGGCCGAACTGCCCTCGGAAGGCTTGCCCTATCGCCGCGCGCAGATCAGCTGGACCGGGTTCGAGCGGGACATCGGTTTGGCCGAGGCCGATCCGGCGCTGGACCGCGAGGGTTTCCTCGATCTGCTGCACCGCTATTTCGAGGCGACGCAGCTGTCGACGGAATGGGGCAGCCTGAAGGATGCCGAGGACGAGCTTTTGATCAACGCGCTGTCGATGCTTTGCCCCTTCCAGCCCGAAGAACGGCAGGCGCTGCTGGAGGCCCCCTCGCTGGCCTTGCGGCGCGAGACCTTGGTGACGCTGATGGAATTCGCGCTGCGCGAAGGCGACGGCGGCGAGATGATGCAATGAAGGAGACATCCGATGCCTGATCTTGGAGGCGATGCCGAGGATCGCGGCCCCCGTGCCGAGCGCCACATGCTGGAATCCTTGGTCTGCCCGGTGACGCAGGGCCAGTTGACCTATGATGCCGAGGCGCAGGAACTGATCTCGCAGACCGCGCATCTGGCCTTTCCGATCCGCAACGGCATCCCCATCATGCTGGCCTCGGAAGCGCGAGAGCTGGAGTGAACCCTGCGGGGGAGGAGAGGTGACATGACCCGGTTTCTGACGATCTCGATGCTGTGCGGTGCTGTGGCGCTGGCCGCCTGTTCGCCCTTGCAGCAATGCCTTGTCGCCGCCGATCAGGACCTGCGTGACGTGCGCCGCGCCTTGGACGAGCATCGCGGCAATCTGAGCCGTGGCTATGCGATCGAGCGGATTCCGGGGCGCGAATTGGTCCCCTCGGTCTGCCCGGGCGAGAATGGCCAGCCGGTGCCCTGCATGCGGTGGGACAGCACCACCGAGGAGATCCGCCACCGCATCAACCCCGAGTTCGAGCGCGAGCGCATCGCGCTTCTGGAAACGCAGCTGGCCCGGGCCGAGGCGACCTCGGCCACCGCGCGGGCGCAGTGTCAGGCCGCTTACCCGGAGTGAGCCGCGCGCTGTGACCAGCAAGGGAGCAGGTCTCCGGGCTGCGGGGTTGCCGCGTGGATCGCGCGGGCGATGGCCCGGCTGAGCGTCAGCGCCGCCGCGTGACCGAGTTCCAGTGCCGCGCCCTCTGGCAAGGCTTGGCGGCCGGTCGAGGCGGCGAACACCAGATCCCCATCATGCGGCGTATGGGCGGGAACGATGGCCCGCGCCAAACCGTCATGGGCCGCGGTGGCCAGCCGTGTGGCTTGGGGTTTGGTCAGGGTGGCATCGGTGGCGACGATGGCGATGGTCGTGGCCTCGCCCAGCGATTTTAGGGGGACCGGGAACATCGGCGGGGCCTCGGGCGGGGGGCCAAGGGCGCCCAACTCGCCGTCGATCTCGAAAGGGGCGGCCCAGAAATGGCGGGTCTTGCCCATGGTCACCGATCCCAAGGCGTTCACCGCGACCAAGGCGCCCACGGTGATGCCATTCTCCAGCACCAGCGAAGCCGAGCCGAGCCCGCCCTTCAGCCCGGCAACCAGCGCGCCGGCCCCCGCGCCCTCGGATCCCAGCGCAAAGTCCTCGGCACAGGCCGCCAGCGCGGAACGGCCCAAAGCGGGATAGGGGTTCTCGTCCCAATCCTTGTCGCCGCCGTTGATCAGGTCGAACAGGATCGCACCGGGCACGATGGGCACCCGCACCGGCCCCACGGCAAAGCCGCGCCCCCGCGCCGCCAGCGCGTCCATCACCCCCTGACCCGCCGCCAGCCCGAAGGCCGAGCCGCCCGAGAGCACCAGCGCGTCGACCGCCTGCACCATCTTGTCGGGCGCCAGCAGGTCCGTCTCGCGCGTGCCGGGCGCGCCGCCCATGACATGCACGCCCGCGACCATCGGCTGGTCGCCCAGCAGCACCGTCACGCCGGTCTTGACCCGGTCGTCCCGCGCATTGCCGACACTGAGGCCGGGCACATCGGTGATGAGGTTGCGCGCTCCGGGGCGGGGTAGGGTCATCGGGGCCTCCTGTTTGGGCAGCCAGCCTATGGGCGCGCTGTCGGGACGTAAACGGCTAGGCAGGGGGGCGAGGATGGGCTAACGGTGGATTTGATCAGATTGTTACATTCGCCATGGCCCTGAACGATCCAGCCCCCGGGAAACTGCCTGAACATGAAGCGACCTATCGCCGGCTGCGCGATATGGCGATGTTCGGCGAGCTGGTGCCGGGGCAAAAGGTGACGATCCAGGGGATCACGGCGGCCACCGGCGCCGGCATGACCCCGGTACGAGAGGCGATCCGGCGCCTGACGGCCGAGGGCGCGCTGGTCCTGCACGAGAACCGCCGCGTCTCGGTGCCCCGCCTGAGCCCCTCACAGGCCGATGAGCTGGCCTTCGCACGGTTGGCTTTGGAGCCAAGGCTGGCGGAACTGGCAATGCTTCGGCTGACGCCCGAAGCTGTGGACCAGCTGGAAGAGATCGACCGGGAGATCGATGCCGCCATCGACGCCGAGGATGTGCGCGGCTATCTGGCCGGCAATTACCGTTTCCATTTCGCCCTCTACGAGGCGGCGGAGGCGCCGATCCTGACATCGCTCACCCGCTCGCTCTGGCTGCGCTTCGCGCCGTCCTTGCGGGTGGTGATCACCAGCGAGAACGAGATCGGCCCGGACCGCCACAAGCTGGCGATCGCCGCCATGCGCGCGGGCGATGCCGAGGGGCTGGCGCGGGCCATCGAGGGCGATATCCGGCAGGGGATCGAGCGGGTTCAGACGGACGCGCGGGCGCACGGCTGACGGAAACGGGTGAGGGGTTTCGCCCTCGTCCCCCGGCCCTTCGGGCGCGGGCTCCTTGGGCGACCAAGCCGGGGGCTCTGCCCCCGGACCCCCGGGATATTTCTAGAACGAAGATGAGGAAGAAGGGGCGCGCTTGGGTTTCACCTTGTTCCAAATACTCAACTGTTTGGGCATCCCGTAAGCGCGGCCGGTCGAGCTGAGGGAATTTGATCAAATTGCGTTGCGGGTTCTGGCGGGGTTGCGTAGATTGGGGCGAATCCCCCACTGCCGTTGAACAGTGGGGCAACAGGAGTTCCCGTCATGCGCACGATCACCAATCACATGCCCACCGCCGAGCTGCAGGCTCTCGACGCGGCGCATCACATGCATCCCTTCACCACCAACGACCAATTGGCGCAAAAGGGCGCGCGGATCATCACCCGCGCCAAGGGCGTGTTCCTGACCGATAGCGAGGGGCACGAGATCATCGACGGCATGGCTGGCCTGTGGTGCGTCAACGTCGGCTACGGGCGGGACTCGATTGCCGATGCGGCCGCGCGCCAGATCCGCGAGCTTCCCTATTACAACACCTTCTTCCAGACCTCGCATGTGCCCGCCATCGCCTTGGCCGCGCGCATCGCCGAGCTGGCGCCGGGCGATCTGAACCATGTGTTCTTCGCCTCCTCGGGTTCGGAAGCGAACGAGACCAATATCCGCCTCGTGCGCCACTACTGGGCGTTGAAGGGCCAGCCGGAGCGCTCGGTCATCATCTCGCGCATGAATGGCTACCATGGCTCGGGCGTGGGGAGTGCCTCGCTCGGCGGGATGGTGTCGATGCATGAGCAGGGCAACCTGCCGATCCCCGGCATCGTGCATATCGGCCAGCCGCATTGGTATGCCGAGGGGGGCGAAATGACGCCCGAGGAGTTCGGCCTGATGCGCGCGCGCGAACTGGAAGCGAAGATCCTCGAGATCGGCGCGGATAAGGTCGGTGCCTTCATTGCCGAGCCGGTGCAGGGCGCGGGCGGCGTGATCATCGCGCCCGACAGCTATTGGCCCGAAATCCAGCGCATCGTCGAGGAATACGGCATTCTGCTGATTGCCGACGAGGTCATCACCGGCTTCGGGCGCACCGGCAATTGGTTCGGCAGCCAGACGCTGAACATCAAGCCGCATATCATGACCATCGCCAAGGGCCTCAGCTCGGGCTACGCGCCGATTGGTGGCTCGGTTGTCTGCGACGAGGTTGCGGCGGTGATTGCGTCTGATGAGTTCAACCACGGCTACACCTATTCCGGCCACCCGGTCGCCGCCGCCATCGCGCTGGAGAACCTGCGCATCATGGAGGAGGAAGGCGTGGTCGAGCATGTGCGCGACGTGGCGCATCCCTACCTCGCGCAGCGTTGGCACGCGCTGGCCGATCACCCGCTGGTGGGCGAGACGAAGCTGATCGGCCTCATGGGCTCGCTGGCGCTGACGCCGGTGAAGGGCGAGCGCGCGAAATTCGCGGCGGATGCGGGGACGGCGGGCTACATCACCCGCGAGCGCTGCTTTGCCAACAACGTCATCATGCGCCATGTCTATGACCGGATGATCATCTCGCCGCCGCTGGTCATCACGCCCTCGGAGATCGACATCCTGATCGACCGCGCGACCAAGGCGCTGGACGAGGCCTATGCGAAGATGAAAGAGGAAGGTCTGCTGAAGAAGGCCTGAAACCATGGATCTGCTGACCGCCAATGACCGTCCGGGCACCTACCCGGAGAGCTGGTACGCCGCGAGCGCCGAGGCCCTGCCGCCCTTCCCGGCGGCGCAGGGGGCGCTGAGTTGCGATGTCTGCGTCATTGGCGGCGGCTTTACCGGGCTCTCGGCCGCGCTGCATCTGGCCGAGCGCGGCTATGATGTCATCCTGCTGGAAGCGCAGCGGGTGGGCTTCGGCGCCTCGGGGCGTAATGGCGGGCAGGGCGGCACCGGGCAGCGGCTGGGTCAGGCGGCGCTGGGGGGGGTGGTCGGCAAGACGGCGGCGCGCGCCCTCTGGGACCTCTCGCTGGAAAGCGTCGCGCTGACCCGGGAGCTGGCCGCGAAACACGCGCCCGAGGCCGGTTATGCGCCGGGCATCATCCATGCGGCGCACAAGCCGCGCTATGTGCCCGAATTCCACGACTATGCCGAGAAGCTGGCGCGCGATTACGACTACCACGAGATCCGCCCCCTGAACCGCGACGAGATGCGCGAGATGGTCGGCTCGCCCTGCTATCATGGCGGGGATATCGACATGGGCGGCGGGCATCTGCATCCGCTGCGTTATGCGCTGGGCCTCGCGCGGGCGGCGCGGGCGGCGGGCGTGCGGATCTATGAGCAATCGCGCGTGACCGCCGTCACCAAGGCCGATCCGGCGCGGGTCGAGACCGAAGCCGCACAGATCACCGCGCGGTTCGTGGCCATGGGGCTGAACGGCTATATGGGCCGGCTGGAGCCCTCGGTTGCGGCGCGGGTCATGCCGATCAACAATTTCATCGCCGCGACCCGACCGATGAGCGACGCGGAACGCGCCGGGATCATCCTGGGCGATCACGCCGTGGCGGATTCGAAATTCGTCATCAACTACTTCCGGTTCTCGCAGGACAACCGGCTGCTGTTCGGCGGCGGCGAGAGCTATGGCTATCAATTCCCGCAGGATATCGCCGCCAAGGTCCGCAAGCCGATGGAAGAGATCTTCCCGCAGCTGAAGGGCATCGAGATCACCCATGCCTGGGGCGGGACTCTGGGCATCGCCTTCAACCGCATGCCGCATTTCGCCCGTCTGGCGGGGAATGTGCTGACGGCCTCGGGCTTCTCGGGGCATGGGGTGGCGATGGGCACTTTGGGTGGCAAGCTGATGGCCGAAGCAATCGCCGGGCAGGCGGAGCGCTTCGACGTCATGGCCAATGTCCCGAGCCCCAGCTTCCCCGGTGGCGCGACGCTGCGCTGGCCGCTGATGGTCGCCGCAATGCTGTGGTTCTCGCTGCGCGACAAGCTCTGATTCGCCATTTTCTTGAGGAAATTCGCGTTATTGGCGAGTGCGCGGGGCAAAACGGTGCCGGCGCAATCCCCTTCCGCGTGGCCGCCTCGCAACAAGACTCACCCTGTACAGGGCAAGTTTATCCACATCTTGTGGTTTTCATGCCGCACTCCACAAGAGACGATGGCTCGCTATCGTGAATCGCCTTTAAACATTGGGCCTTGCGGCACTAGGACAGAGAAAGCTGCCAACACAACTGTCGGGGGACAGTGTGACCAATTTCGATCGCCGGACGCTGCTGTCCGGTCTCGGTGCCGCATGCCTGGGGGGTATCGCGGTACCGGGAATGAGTTCTGTTGCGCGGGCGCAATCCGTGCCCGCGACGCCTGTCCGGCCCATGCCCGCGCTGCAGCGGACACATGAGGTGGTCTCGCTCAACGCTGTTGAAACATCGCGGCCCCGTGTCGCGCTGACCTTTGATGACGGGCCGCATCCGACCAACACGCCGATGCTGCTGGACATCCTGGCGCGCTACAACGCCAAGGCCACCTTCTACGTTATCGGCCAGAATGCCCGTCGCTACCCGGAGATCCTGCGCCGCATGGTCGCCGAGGGGCATGAGATCGGCAACCACACCTATACGCATCCGGTCCTGTCGCGTCTGGGCAATGGTACGGTCCTCAATGAGATCGACCGCACCCAGCAAATCGTGTGGGACATCGTCGGCGCGGTGCCGGTGACGCTGCGGCCGCCCTATGGCTCTTTCTCGCCGCGCCAGCAACACATGCTGTTCGACAACCGCAACCTGTCGACCGTGGTCTGGTCCGTCGATCCTGAGGATTGGCGCCGGCCGGGCGTCTCGGTCGTGGCGAACCGCATGCTGCGCGGGGCGCGGCCCGGGGCGGTCATTCTGGCACATGACATCCATGGGCCGACCATCCGCGCCGTGCCGGCCGTTCTGGACGGAATCGCCGCCCGCGGGCTGGAGGCGGTGACGATCTCCGAGCTGCTGGCCTGGCCGCATTGGGGGCCGCGCGGGCTGCGCTATGTCGGGGCGACGGCACGGGCGTCGCACGGCTGACACGCGTCTGAGTTAGATCCTGTACGGCAAGGGCCGCGCGGTGCTGAGGGCACCCGCGGCCCTTTCTGCTGCCGGCAGCCCGGCGCTGGCCGGGTGACGTCGGATCTGCGGAAGATAGAAAGAAATCTTTCGTCTTTTGTCATAAACGCTTCACAAACGAATAATATCGCAGCAAAGTGCAGAAATTCGCGCCCGCGGGACCGTGGGGAGCGGTTTCGCAACCTCGTGCGCAAATGACCTGAAATCAATGGGGGGTTCCCAATGTTCAAGCACAGCCTGATGGCCGCCACGGCCCTGGCACTGGTCTCGCCGATCGCGGCGCAGGCCCAGACCGAAATCCAGTGGTGGCACGCGATGGGCGGCCGTCTCGGTGAGCTGGTCGAAGAGATCGCGGCGAATTTCAACGCCTCGCAGTCGGACTACGTCGTGGTCCCCAGCTTCCGCGGCACCTACCCGGAAACCATGAACGGCGCCATCGCCGCGTTCCGTGCCGGTGAGCAGCCGCATATCGTGCAGGTGTTCGAAGTCGGCACCGGCACCATGATGGGTGCCGAAGGCGCCATCGTGCCGGTTTACGAGCTGATGGAAAACAACGACGTCGCTTTCGATCCGGAAGCCTTCCTGCCGGCGGTCGTGGGCTATTACACCGACCCGAACGGCAACATGCTGTCGTTCCCGTTCAACTCGTCGACCCCGATCCTGTACTACAACCGCGACATCTTCGAAGCGGCCGGTCTGGACCCGGAAACCCCGCCGACCACCTGGGCCGAAATGGAACAGATGGGCACGCAGATCGTCGAGTCGGGCGCCGCGACCTGTGGCTTCACCACCTCGTATCCGAGCTGGGTCCTGCTGGAAAACTTCACCGCGATGCACAACATCTCGCTGTCGACCCAGCAGAACGGCTTCGCCGGCTTCGACGCCGAGTTCAACTTCAACCAGCATGAGCCGGTCATCCGCCTGTGGAACAAGCTGGGCGAATGGCAGCAGTCGGGCGTCTACGCGTGGTCCGGCGGCGGTTCGGGCCCGGATTCGGGCACGATGTTCTACTCGGGTCAGTGCGCCATGCTGATCAACTCGTCGGCCGGTCGCGCCGGCGTGCTGGCCAACACCGACTTCGGCGTCGGCTACGGCATGCAGCCCTACTTCGACGACGTCGAAGGCGCGCCGCAGAACTCGATCATCGGCGGTGCCACCCTGTGGACCCTCGCCGGTCACACCGACGAAGAATACGCCGCCGTGGCGCATTTCTTCGAGTTCCTCTCGCAGCCCGAGCAGCAGGCCTGGTGGCACCAGAACACCGGCTACCTGCCGGTGACCACCGCCGCCTTCGAGCTGACGCAGGAGCAGGGCTATTATGACGAGAACCCGGGTGCCGACATCTCGATCCGTCAGATGAACCTGAACCCGCCGACCGAGAACTCGCGTGGCCTGCGCTATGGCAACTTCGTGCAGATCCGCGACATCTTCTCGGAAGCGATCGAATCGGTCGTGACCGGCGCTGCGGATGCCCAGACGGCGGCCGACGATGCCGTGGCTCGTGGCAACGCACTTCTGCGCGACTTCGAATCGGCAATGCAATAAGCTGACCTAACCCGCCCGCCCGGCCCCCGTGGTCGGGCGGGTTCCCTATTCGCCAATGCCTTCTTGCAGGACAGGTGTATGCAGACCAAGCGCATGACCTTTTCCAGCCGGTGGCTGCCCTACGTGCTGCTGACGCCGCAGGTGGTCATCACCCTGGTCTTCTTCGTCTGGCCCGCCAGCCAGGCCCTCTGGCAATCCATGTTGCGGCAAGATCCGTTCGGATTGCGTACCACCTTCGTGTGGTTCCGGAACTTCGAGCGCCTGTTCGACGATCCCACCTATCTCGCCTCGATGAAGGCGACCGCGATCTTCTCGGTGTCGACCACCATTCTGGGCATGGGCACCGCCTTGCTGCTGGCCACGATGGTCAACCGCATGATGCGCTCGCGCGATGCCTATACGACGTTCCTCGTGTGGCCCTATGCCGTGGCACCGGCCGTCGCGGGCGTGCTGTGGTGGTTCATCTTCAACCCGACCGTCGGCATCCTGCCCTATGCCCTGCAATCGCTGGGCATCGACTGGAACCACCGTCTGGACGGCACAGATGCGATGATCCTCGTGGTGATCGCGGCTGCGTGGAAACAGGTGAGCTACAACTTCCTGTTCTTCCTCGCCGGGCTGCAATCCATCCCGCAATCGCTGCTCGAGGCCGCCGCCATCGACGGGGCCAGCCGCACCAAGCGCTTCTGGACCATTGTCTTCCCGCTGCTGTCGCCGACCACCTTCTTCCTGATGGTCGTCAACGTCGTCTACGCGATGTTCGACACCTTCGGCGTGATCCATGCCACGACCGAGGGCGGTCCGGGCCAGTCGACCTCGATCATGGTCTACAAGGTCTTCCGCGACGGCTTCGTGGGCAACAACCTCGGCTCGTCGGCCGCGCAATCGGTCGTGCTGATGGCCATCGTCGTCGTGCTGACCGTGATCCAGTTCCGCTGGATCGAGCGCCGCGTGAATTACTGAGGGGGCCGCCATGGTACAAAACGACCGTCTGGGCACCTTCTTCGCCCATCTCGTGCTCATCGTCGGCGTGGCGATCATCGCCTTCCCGATCTATGTGGCCTTCATCGCCTCGACCCATGCGCCGGGCACCTTCCTGCGGGGGGTGATGCCCCTGCTGCCCGGCTCGCACGCGATCGAGAACTATTCGACCGTGATCTTCGAGGGGCGCTCCAACGCGGGTGCGCCGCCCATCGGCCTGATGCTGTGGAACAGCTTCGTCATGGCGATGATGATCGCGGTGGGCAAGATCGCCATCTCGCTGCTGTCGGCCTTCGCCATCGTCTATTTCCGCTTCCGCTTCCGCATCTTCTTCTTCTGGATCATCTTCATCACCCTGATGCTCCCGGTCGAGGTGCGGATCGTGCCGACCTTCCAGGTCGTGGCGAACCTGAACATGCTCAACAGCTATTGGGGCCTGTCGATTCCGCTGATCGCCTCGGCCACCGCCACGTTCCTGTTCCGGCAGTTCTTCATGACCGTGCCCGAGGAAATGCTGGAAGCCGCGCGCGTCGATGGCGCGGGTCCGATGAAGTTCTTCAAGGACATCCTCGTGCCGCTGAGCGTGACCAACATCGCCGCGATGTTCGTCATCATGTTCATCTATGGCTGGAACCAGTATCTCTGGCCGCTGCTCGTGACCAATGACGAGAGCTATTACACCGTCGTCATGGGCATTCAGCGCATGGTGACCGGCAACGATCAGGAGCCACTGTGGCATCTGGTGATGGCGACCGTGATCCTGGCCGCGCTGCCCCCCATCCTGGTGATTCTTTTCATGCAGAGGCTCTTCGTGAAGGGCCTGACCGAGACGGAGAAATAAGACATGGCCCGCATCGTTTTGGACGACCTGCAAAAGGTCTATCCGGGTGGCGTCAAGGCCGTGAGCGGCATCAGCCTCGATATCGCCGATGGCGAGATGATCGTGCTCGTGGGCCCTTCGGGCTGCGGCAAGTCCACCCTTCTGCGCATGGTCGCCGGGCTGGAGACGATCTCGGGTGGGACGCTGAAGATCGGCGACCGCGTGGTCAACAACCTGGAACCCGCCGAGCGTGACATCGCCATGGTGTTCCAGAACTACGCGCTCTACCCGCATATGACGGTCTACAACAACCTCGCCTACGGCCTGAAGAACCAGGGCGTGGCCAAGGCCGAGATCGACCGTCGCGTGCAGGAAGCCGCGAGCATGCTGCAGATCGGCGACTACCTGCAGCGCAAGCCGCGCGCCCTCTCGGGCGGTCAGCGGCAGCGTGTGGCAATGGGCCGGGCGCTGGTGCGCGAGCCCGCCGCCTTCCTGTTCGACGAGCCGCTGTCGAACCTCGACGCGAAGCTTCGCGTGCAGATGCGGGTCGAGATCCGCCAGCTGCAAAAGCGCCTCGGCACGACGTCCCTCTATGTGACGCATGACCAGCTGGAAGCGCTGACTCTGGCCGACCGGCTGGTGGTGCTAAACGCGGGTCAGATCGAGCAGGTCGGCACGCCGATGGAGCTTTATGACCGTCCGGCCACCGTCTTCGTTGCGGGCTTCATCGGCTCGCCGGCGATGAACATGATCGACCTTGCCTATCTGCGCGACCAAGGCGCGGCACCGGCCGGTCTACCGACGGGCACCGATCTTGTCGGCGTGCGTCCGGACGATCTGTCGATGGTCGCGCCCGAGGGGCAGCATCTGACCCTCAACGGCACCGTGGCCCTGCTGGAGCCCGCCGGGGCCGAGAGCCATGTCTACGTCACGCTCAACGGCAATGCGCAGGCGATCACCGTCCGCGTGCCGGGCCTGCCCAACGTGACCGAGGGTGCGCCGATCACGCTGCACGCGCCGTTGTCGGCGCTGCATCCGTTCAACGCGGCCAGCGGCAAGCGGACCGTCTGAGGCCCGTTCAGTCGGCCATCGCCAGAAGAACGCGCGCCTCGTCCCTTGTCAGGACGGGGCGCGCTGCCGTTTGGCGCAGCTCGGGGAGCAGGGTCAGCAACTCCTCGCGCACCGGCTGTTCCAGCGCGTCCAGCACCGGCTGCGACAGCTGCAGGCTCTCGCTCCATGCCCCATGTGCGCGCAGGATTTGGTGCTCGGCGCACATCACATGAACATAGCGCGCGGGGCCGTCCGCCTGTTGCATCACGCCGGGCAGGCCCAGCAGGTCGATCGCGGGCACCAGCACCTCGGGCGCTCCGAACATCACCGAGGCGCGGGCGCCCTGCAGCAGCATGCGGTGGCGCGGCGAGACCGAGAGCGCGTGCTCCGGCAGGCCCGCGCCCAGACAACCGGCCGCGAAGGTGACGGGGGCCAAGGCCGGGCTTTGCGCCGTCTCCTCGTGGGAGAGCCGGGTTTTCCCCGTCCAGACCAGCGGCTGATACCCGGCGTCGCGCGTCAGCACGCGGTCGCCGGGGCGCAGGGTCTCGACCGGGCGCGAGCCGGTATCGGTGCCGATCAGCGTGCCGGCGGTGAAGCAGATGATCTCATCGAATTTGCGAAAGATGAGGGTGGAGCCATCCGCAAAGGTGACGCGGCCAGAGGCGCCCAGTCTGGCGCTGACATCGGTGATCCGGACCACCGGCGCGGTTTCACCCGGTGCCGGGTCGGGCAGCAACAGCGTGTTGTAGCCATCGCCACCGCTGACGATGCCCTGCACCGGATCGACGACTACGACCGTGTCATCCGCGGCGCTCAACAGCACCTGCTCGATCTCGGTAAAGTCGATGCGAGCGCCCGAGGCATAGTCGATCCGCCCGGACTCGCTCGCGGAATAGGTCAGCGTGGCGCTACCGTTGGCGTTGCCGAAATAGTCGGTGTGGATCGTATCAAAGTCGGCGCGGATCCCCTCCGTGGGCGTAACGCCATCGCCGCCGCCGTCGATGACCAGATGGTCCGTGTTCGCGACATGCGTGCTGAGCGGGTCGTAGACCGCGAAAAAATCCTCTCCCGCCCCTCCGAACGCCGTGTCATTTCCACCGTCCAGTCGGATGAAGTTGAAGGAAAAGTCGTCGGGGCCGGACGGGTCGAAGGCGACCACCAGATCGTCTCCGGCCCGGCTGATCAGGTAGTCGCTGCCCGCGCCGCCGACAATCGTGTCGTTACCGGCCCCGTCCTCGATTCTATCGTCCCCGTCGCCACCCCATAGCTGGTCAGCGCCATCGCCGCCAAAGAGGGTGTCGTCACCGTCGTTTCCAAGGACGGCGACGCCCAGATCATCGACCTGATCGCCATCGGCATCCGTGAAGAGATCGTCGATCAGGTCATCCAGTGCGGTGCCGTCGACAACACCGGGGCCAGAGGGAACGGTCAAAAGGGGAAGCGGCGGACGGGCCATGGGGACACTCATGAAACGGGTTACACAAGGTTGATGCTTCCGTAACCAAGTTGCCCTGTCAACCTTGGCGTGTCCTCGCCGCTGGGGATGTCACGGCTTGCGCGGCGCGCCGGGCAGCGGCGCGGTGTAGTACACGCCCGAGGCCATCCCCGGCGTGCCGCCGCTGCTGAGCGTGTCGGCGGGCAGTTCATCCTGCCGGGCGCGGGCCTCGAAGGCGGCGTAGAAGGCCTGCGGGGGCTCGCCGTAGATCTCCTCGAACACCTGATCGAAGGGAATGCCCTCGCCCATGCGCGCGAACAAATGCGCCGTAGAGGGCAGGCCCCGTTCCTCCACCAGCAGCGCGGCGGCGATCAGGCCGGCGCGGTAGATGTCGCTCTGGTGCGAGCGCAGGGCCAGCCGGTCCTGCAACCGCGCAAGATCCGGCAGGCGGCCCCCGGCATAGCGCGTGGTGGCGCTTCGACGGGCGAAATCGGCCTCGGTATCATAGCCCACGGCATAGCCCACGACGTCGGCCAACCCCTCCAGCAGCCAGATCGGCCCCTCGATCGGCACACGGCTGGCCGGGAGGGTGCCGGGCGGCGGCAGGCCGGTCAGCTGGAACTGCACCAGATGGGTGACCTCATGCGCCAGAACGAAGGTCAGGTGGTCGTAGCGGATGCCGCCGCGCAGCCGCACGCCGGGGCGCAGGCAGATCACCATCAGGCCGGGCAGGGCGAAGCCGCCGATGGCGTTGTCGGGGTCGCAATGCTCGGCCAGGGTGGCATCGAGATTGCCGATATCGGTGAAGCCGGCACTGCGGATGCGCGCGCGCAGCTCGACCGGGTTCGAGCCGACGACCACCCGGTCGGTGCCGGCCAGCTCGATGCCCATGCGCTGCGTGACATCGGCGTGGATGCCGGGCATGCGGGTGCGGATCAGGCGGGCGAGGACCGGGTCAACACTGTCGCCGACATCAACGATCACCCGGTTCAGGGCCGAGGGCCAGAAGGCACGCAGGGCGGGGTCATCAAGGCCCAACCTGCGGCACCAAGGCATCGCGGAATCAGTGTGGATGCGGCGGGGGCCCTCCAGCCCGCGCTCCCGAAGATGCTGGGCGAGAGCGTGCCGGGTCCGGGCGCCGACGATGCCGTCGATCCGGCCCGGGTCCTGACCGGCGCTGGCCAATTGCTCCTGCACGCAAAGAACCCCGTCGTTTCGCGCATGGGCCGAGACGGGAAGGAACAGCAGGACTAGGGCAAGCAGGAACCGGGTCACCATGCCTCCAGCATCGGCCCGTTTGGGTTAACAAGTCTACACCGAGGCGCAGACTTCACCAATTATTGCGTCAGATGCCGCAGGCCTTGGGTCACATCTGTGCGGATCGCCAGTCGCAGGCCCGGCTCGTCCCCGGCTTTCAGCGCCGCGACGATCATCCGGTGATGCGGCGGCGGCGTGTTGCGGCGCAGGCGGCCGTAGAGCGCGCGCATGGTGGGGCCGAGTTGCAGCCAGATCGTCTCGACCATGGCCAGCATCGCCGGAGATTGCGCGCGCAGATACAGGGTCCGGTGGAATTCGAGGTTGGTGCGCACATAGGTCACCGCATCGCCCCGCAGCACGGCGTCGGTATTGGCCGCGTTGATCGCCTCCATCCGGTCGATCAGCGCCGAATGCGCGCGGGGCAGGGCGCGCGAGCCCAGTTCCGGCTCCAGAAGCGCGCGGATCGAGGCCAGCTCCTCGATCCTCTCGTTGCCCAACTCAGGCGTCTGCACCCGGCCAGAGGCCGACATGGTCAGCGCCCCCTCGGCCACCAGCCGCTGCACCGATTCGCGCGCCGGGGTCATCGAGACGCCGAACTCGCGGGCAATGCCGCGCAGGGTCAGCGCGTGGCCCGGCGCCAGTTCCCCATGCATCACCTGCGTGCGCAGGGTGCGGTAGACCCGGTCATGCGCCGACAAGGTCGAGGGTTCGGGCGTGGGGCGTTGGACGATCTGCATGATCGAGCGTGATCACAAATCCGGCGAGGGGGCAAGCGGGCTCGACGCCTGTCAGGCCTCGAACCGGTAGCGATGCAGCTGCGCCCCGTCGCTGCGCAGCCAGTTGCGCGCGGTTTGCCAATCGGGGAACAGCTTCGAGACCTCGGCCCAGAAGGCGGGCGAATGGTTCATCTGCGCCAGATGCGCGACCTCATGCGCGGCGACGTAATCGAGGATCGGCGGCGGGGCCATGATCAGCCGCCAGCTGAACATCAGATCGCCCTCGACGGTGCAAGATCCCCAGCGCGAGCGGGTGTCGCGCAACGTCAGCTTCCCCGCCCGACGGCCCAGCCGTGCCGCATGAAAGGCGACCCTCTCGGCCAGCCGGTCGCGCGCGCGCAGTTTCAGCCAGGCCAGCGCGGCAGCAGCGGGCCGGGCCTGCGGGACCAGCAGGGCGCCGTCCTCGATCCGGGCGCTGCGCAGGGCGGCGGGGGTGACGCGCAGGGCGGTGCCTTCGACCGGCAGCAGGGTGCCGGGGCCGACGATCTCGGGCCCTTCCAGCCCGGCCAAGGCCTCGGCCAGCCAATCGCGACGCTCGTTCAGGAAGGCGAGCGCGTGTTTCATCGACGCCCGTTGCGGCAGGGTCAGGGTCACCGCCCCATCCAGCCGCGACACCTTCAGCGCCAACCGGCGGGCCCGGGCCGAGCGTTTCACCTGCACCGCCAGCGGCGGCGGGCCGGGCAGTTCGATCAGGTTGGGGTCGCGGGACATGGAACCTCCGGGCGTGTCCTGAGGGTGGGGTCCCCCGTGCGCGCGCAGCAAATAGGGTCCGAAAGGCTTTGACAAGCCCATCCAACTATGGCAACCGGCCCCGATCCAGATGCACGACCCACACATGGGAAGGATTGCCTATGCCCAAGGAAGAATGGGGTACGAAGCGCCTTTGCCCGACCACCGGCAAGCGATTCTACGACCTGAACAAGACCCCCGTGATTTCGCCCTACACCGGCGAGGTGGTCGTTCTCGACCTGCCCGGCCGCAAAGGCGTCACCGCGGCGACCGAATCGAACAAGTCGAAGGCCAAGGCCAGCGAAGACATGGAGTCGGACGACGTCCTGCTCGATGACGACGATGATGATGTCTCGGTGGATACCGATGACGAGCTGCTCGAGGACGAGGACGACGATACCGTCTCGTTCGACGAACTCGGCGACGTGGCCGGCGAAGGCGACGACGAGAGCTGATCTCGGCACAACGGGACGAATTTTCGGAAAGCGGGCATCACGGTGCCCGTTTTTTTCATGCCCGGCGATGGGGTTGGCGGTGTGATTCGGGCCATCCAAGGGCCGTGGCGAGGGGTGTCGGAGATTTTCGGCGGGTACCGGGCCTTGCTAGCAAGGGGTTTGCGAGGCCTCGGAAAGAAATGCGACGGGTCGGTGAAAATTTCCTCTTGCGCTCCTCGGCGGCAGGCCCTAAACCCCGCCTCGCAGCCGGAAGATGGCAGCAAAAGAGATGGGGCCATAGCTCAGCTGGGAGAGCGCTTGCATGGCATGCAAGAGGTCAGGAGTTCGATCCTCCTTGGCTCCACCAAATCCTTCATCCTTCAGGATGACCGCAAGCCTCGCCGAACGGTGAGGCTTTTTGCGTTTCCGGGCAGAGACTTGCTGGTCGATCGCGGAAACGCGCAATGCCACTTGTCGCCATCACAGCGCCACCCCATCTGAGAGGGATGAGCGCCCGGATGGCCCCCTTCCTCACGATCCTGCGCCTGCTGCTTGTCGTCAGCGGGTTGGCCGCGCTGGGCTATGCCCCGGCGATGGCGCGCTCTGCGCAGGGCGAGGCCGTCAGCCTGACCGAGGCCCGCATCGCGCCGGCAGCCCCCTCGGTGCGGGCGCCGTTGCCGGATGTGCCCAAGGGCGATCTGCCGGACCTTCTGCTTCCGGCCACCGCCTCGCAACCGCAGCCGCCGCAGAGCCACAGCCGCGCCCTCGTCCTCCCCGAGGCACCGCTGCTGTCGTCGCGTCCGGCCCCGGCCTGGCAGGCCCGCGCGCCGCCTCTCGCCTGATCCGCCCCCCCTCCACCCCGGATCTGAGACACCGACCGACCCACGACCCCTTGGACGCGCAGCGCCGGGGCGGGCGGCGGTAAGAAGCGAGAATACCCCATGACCTCTCCCTTGATGAAGCGCGTCGTCTTTGGCCTGATGCTGACGACGATGGTTGCCGGTACTTTGGCGTCGCTGATCACCGGATAAGCAGACCGGCGCGACGGGGCCTCGTTTCCCGGCCCTTTCGACCCCGACACCTGTCCCTGCCAACCGCCGGTCCCCCCGGCGGTTGGCTTTTATCACGCCAGCGTGTATGCGCCCTGACAGCGAACACGGACCCGGGTGCGAC
Source organism: Pararhodobacter sp. CCB-MM2 (assembly GCF_001691415.1). Taxonomy (GTDB): domain Bacteria; phylum Pseudomonadota; class Alphaproteobacteria; order Rhodobacterales; family Rhodobacteraceae; genus Pararhodobacter. The sequence goes on along the minus strand of NZ_LRRR01000009.1, from coordinate 87,528 downwards.
CCCCGGGTGGCTATTCCGGCCGCCGATCCGCCGGACAACCTGACCTGACATCCCGGGACCCGCCCTGAACCGAGGGCCCGGACACAAGACCAGGAACACGACGGCTGCGGCCGTCGGGACGGGAAACGACTGACATGATCACCCTCGACGCCTATCGCGCCGAATGGTTCGGCAACGTACGGGCCGACCTGCTCTCCGGCCTCGTGGTCGCGCTTGCGCTGATCCCCGAGGCCATCGCCTTCTCCCTCATCGCGGGCGTCGACCCCAAGGTCGGGCTTTATGCCAGCTTCTCCATCGCCGTGCTGGTGGCGATCACCGGCGGGCGGCCCGGCATGATCTCGGCCGCGACGGCGGCGACGGCGGTGCTGATGGTCACGCTGGTGCGCGATCACGGGCTGCAATACCTGCTGGCCGCGACCGTGCTGGCCGGCGTGATCCAGATCGCCATGGGCGTGGCGCGCCTGGGCTTCGTCATGCGCTGGGTGTCGAAATCGGTGATGACCGGCTTCGTCAACGCCTTGGCGATCCTGATCTTCATGGCGCAATTGCCCGAGCTTGACCCGCGCAATGTCACTTGGCTGACCTATGTGCTGGTCGCGGGGTCGCTGGCGATCATCTACCTGTTCCCGCGCATCACCAAGGCGATCCCTTCGCCCTTGGTGACGATCCTCGTGATGACGGCGCTGACCATGGCCTTGGGGCTGGATGTGCGCACCGTGGGTGACATGGGCGCGCTGCCGGATTCGCTGCCAGTGTTCCTGTTGCCCGACGTGCCGCTGACGCTGGAGACCCTGCAGATCATCCTGCCCTATTCGCTGGCCGTAGCCGTCGTGGGCCTGCTGGAGAGCCTGATGACCCAGCAGCTGGTCGATGACCTGACGGATGTGAAAACCGACCGCAATCAGGAATGCATCGGCCAGGGCATCGCCAATTTCTGCACCGGCTTCATCGGCGGCATGGCGGGTTGCGCGATGATCGGCCAGTCGATGATCAACGTGAAATCCGGCGGGCGCGGGCGTCTGTCCTGCTTTGTCGCCGGGGTGGTGCTGCTGATCCTCGTGGTGTTCCTTGGCGATTGGGTCGGGCAGATCCCGATGCCGGCACTGGTGGCGATCATGATCATGGTCTCGGTCGGCACCTTCTCGTGGTCGTCGCTGCTGACGCTGCGCAGCCATCCGCGCTCGTCCTCGGTGGTGATGCTGGCGACGGTGGTGACCGTGGTGTGGACCCATAACCTTGCCATCGGTGTCTTGGTGGGTGTGCTGCTCTCGGGCATTTTCTTTGCCGCGAAGATTGCCCAGCTCTTCAAGGTCTCGTCCGAGATTTCCCCTGATGGCCGTCAGCGGACCTATCGCATCGAGGGTCAGCTGTTCTACGGTTCGGTCGAGGATTTCATGGCCGCCTTCGACTTCAAGGAGGCGCTGGAGCGCGTGGTGATCGACGTGTCCGAGGCGCATATCTGGGACATTTCCAGCGTTCAGGCGCTGGACATGGCGGTGCTGAAATTCCGCCGCGACGGGGCCGAGGTCGAGATCATCGGCATGAACGCCGCGTCCGAGACGCTGGTCGACAAACTGGCCGTGCATGACAAGCCCGGCGCGACCGTGTCGGCGCATTGAGGGGAGAGCGGAGCATGGAAAAGATCATCGCACTCGTGGATGGCTCGATCTATTCGGCCAGCACCTGCGAACATGCCGCCTGGATCGCCCAGCGGACCGGTGCGCCCGTCGAGCTGATCCATGTGCTGGGCCGGCGCGAGGCCGCAGACCAGCACGACCTGTCCGGCGCGATTGCGCTGGGCGCGCGGACGCAGCTGCTGCAGGAGCTGGCCGAGCTGGATGCGCAACGCTCGAAACTGGTGGCCCATCGCGGCCGCGCGATCCTCGATGATGCGAAGGCGCTGGTCGAGAAGGCGGGCGTGACCGAGGTCACCACCCGGCTGCGTCACGGCGACCTGATCGAGGCTGTCGCCGAGGTCGAGGCCGGCGCCCGCGTGATCCTGATCGGCAAGCGCGGCGAGGCTGCGGATTTCGCCAAGGGCCATCTTGGCTCGAATCTCGAGCGGATCGTGCGCGCCTCACATAAGCCGGTCTTCGTCGCCTCGCGCGGCTTCAAGCCCATCGAGAAGGTGCTGCTGGCCTATGACGGCGGGGCCTCGGCGATGAAGGCGGTGGATCACATTGCCCGCTCGCCGCTGTTTCCGGGGCTGAAGGTGCATGTGGTCACCGTGGGGCCGGATACGAAAGAGGCGCAGAAGGGGCTCGCCGATGCGCAGGCCATGCTGAAGGCGGCTCAGATCGAGGCGACGACCGCCATCGTCCCCGGCACGCCCGACAAGGCGCTGGCCGAGCTGATCGAGGCCGAGGGCCACGACATGCTGGTCATGGGCGCCTATGGCCATTCGCGCATCCGCAGCCTGATCATCGGCTCGACCACGACCGAGATGGTGCGGTCGTGCAAGGTGCCCGTGGTGCTGATGCGCTGATTTCGGCGCGCGCCGGAGGGCGGCGGCGGGCCGCGGGCAGCCGCCTGGCCTTCGGTGGTCTGCGCTTGATGGCGTCAGGTCCGGATGACCTCGATCCTCGCGACGGCGTTACCAAAGCGGCTGGCCATGGAGGCGGCCAGCCGCTGCCCGGGCCGCTACGCGGCTGTTAACCGGGCAAGTCGCGGGTTCAGGCTCGTGGGTCGTCGCGCGGATCGGTGGTTTCGGCCTCGGTACAGACCACAAGGATCCGCGCATCGGTCGCGCCCGCCGAGGCATAGAGATGCCCGCGCGAGGAATCGAAATAGGCCGAATCGCCCGCCCGCAGCACCACCGGCGCCTTGCCCTCGGCGAAGACGGTGACCGCGCCCTCCAGCACCAGCAGGAATTCCTGCCCCGGATGGCGGACGAAATCGTCGAAATCCATCAGGTCATGGGCCTTCAGAGAGCCCATCATCGGCACCATCGCCTTGTTGCGGATCTGCGGGAACAGCATCTCGTAGACATAGTTCCGCGTCTCGGCCCGCTCGAAAGTGCCCTTCGGTGCGACGGCGAATTCGCCCGGCTGGAAGCTGGAGCCCTCGCTGGAGAAGAACTCGGTCATGTCCACGCCGATGCCGCGCGCCAATTGCAGCATGCGGTCGTAGGTCAGGGACATAAGCCCCCGCTCCACCTTGGAAATCGTGGACACAGCCAAGCCCGAGGCCTCGGCCATGTTGTGCAGGGTCCATCCCCGGTTGCGACGGATCTCGTGCAGGCGGCGGCCGAATTCGGCGCGCTGGCTGTCGGGCAGTTCGGGCTGGGGTTTGGACATTGCCGCTCCGTGGCGCCCCTCTGGGCGGGTTCTGGGATCATAGCCGCCTGCGCCGCCCACGCAATCTCATTTTCGTATCGGAAAAATTGTCCTTTCCAATTGGAAAATTCGTGCTAGCGTCACCAAAACGGAAAGACTTGGCATGCAGACTACGGGTGAACACAGGGACATCGTCGTGATCGGCGCCGGCATTGCCGGGGCCTCGGTTGCGGCGGAGCTGGCGGCGCTGGAACAGGACGTGCTGCTGCTGGAGCGCGAATCTGCGCCGGGCTATCACACCACCGGCCGCTCGGCCGCGCTGTACACGCCCAGCTATGGCCCGGCGGTGATCCGGGCGCTGACCCGCGCCTCGGCCGAGGCCTTCAACGCCCCGCCGACCGAGGATCGCCCCCATCCGCTGCTGCGCCCGCGCGACGTGCTGTTCCTCGCCCGCGAGGGGCAGGAGCAGGTGCTGGCCGACACCGCTATCGAGCTGAACCTGCCGCGCCTCAGTGTTGCGGAAACGCGCGCCAAGCTGCCGCTGCTGCGCGAGGCGTATCTGATCGGCTCGCTGCTGGATTCCGGCTCGGCGGATATCGATGTCGAGGCCCTGCACCGCCAATACCTGCGCCGCCTTTCGGCCGCCGGGGGCGAGACGCGCCTCAAGGCCGAGGTGACGGGCCTGTCGCGGGAAGGCGATCTGTGGCGGATCGAGACCCCGCAAGGTGCCCTGACCGCCCGGGTGGTGATCAACGCTGGCGGGGCTTGGGCGGATGCGCTGGCCGCGATGGCCGGGGTTGCGCCGATTGGTTTGGTGCCCAAGCGCCGGACCGCGCTGCTGGTCGCGGCGCCCGACGGCATGTCGGTCGAGGATTGGCCGATGGCGGTCGATATCGACGAGGACTTCTACCTGCGTCCCGATGCCGGCAAGCTGTTGATCTCGCCCGCCGACGAAACCCCGTCCGAGCCCTGCGACGCCCAGCCTGACGAATGGGATGTGGCGGTCTGCGTCGACCGCATCCAGACGGCCTTCGACCTGCCCGTGCGACGGATCGACCACAAATGGGCGGGCCTGCGCAGCTTCGTCGCCGACAAGGCGCCGGTCGTGGGCTTCGCGCCCGATGCGCCGGGCTTCTTCTGGCTGGCGGGGCAGGGCGGCTACGGCATCCAGTCTGCGCCGGCGCTGGCCCGGGCCGCCGCCGCGCTGGCCTTGGGCCGTCCCATCCCCGACGACATCGCCGCCGAGGGGGTCACTGCCGACGCCCTCTCCCCGCAGCGCGCAGCGTTGCGCGGATAGCGCTGCGTTTCACCGGCCCTGTTTCCGGCCCCATGCCTGCTCTCGAACGGACCTGACCCATGAAGACCTTCATCGCCTGCATCGCCACCGAGACCAACAGCTTCTCGCCCCTGCCCACGGGCATGGCCGCTTGGGAAGAGGGACATATCCACCACGGCACCGCGACGCAGGCCCCGCCCGTCTATTGGACCGGCGCGCTGAAGCTCTGGCGTGACGCGGCCGAGGCCAAGGGCTGGCCAGTGGTCGAAAGCCTCGCCGCCTTCGCCCAGCCCGGTGGCCTGACCCCGCGCAAGGTCTACGAGGATTTCCGTGACGAGATCGTCTCCGATCTGAAAGCCGCGATGCCGGTCGACATCATCGCTCTGCAGATGCATGGCGCGATGATCGCCGATGGCTATCCGGATTGCGAAGGCGATCTGATTGCCGCCTGCCGCGCTGTCGCGCCGGACGCCAAGATCGGTGCGCTGCTGGACCCGCATTGTCACCTGACCGAGGTGATGCTGACGGACGCCACCGCGATCATCTGCTTCAAGGAATATCCCCATATCGACGTGCTGGAGCGCGCAACCGAGCTGTTCCAGATTCTCTCGGACGCCGCCGAGGGCAAGGTGAACCCGGTGATGCGGGACTATGATTGCCGCATCATCATGGCCATGCCGACGCCCGAGGGCCCGATGCGCGATTGGGTCGATGCCATGACCGCCCGCGAATCCGAGCCGGGGGTGTTGTCGCTGTCCTTGGCCCATGGCTTCCCTTGGGGCGACCACGAACGGACCGGCGCCCGCGCGCTGGCGATCACCGATGGCGACACGGATCTGGCCGCGACCATGGCGCGCGAGCTCGGCGAAAAGCTTTGGGCCGAGAAGGAGGCGATCTTCCAGGAGGTGCTGACCATCGACCAAGCGCTCGACAAGGCCGCCGGCCACAACCAAGGCCCCACCGTGCTGGCCGACATGTCCGACAACGCGGGCGGCGGCGCGCCGTCGGATTCGACCTTCCTGCTGCGTGCGATCCTTGATCGGGGGCTCACTTCGGTCGCCTCGGGGATCTATTGGGACCCGGTCGTCGTGCGCCTCTGCGCCGATGTGGGTGAGGGCGCGCAACTGGCCGTCCGGCTGGGGGGCAAGAGCGGCCCGATGTCCGGCGATCCCTTGGACCTGAACGTCACCATCAAGCGCGTCGCCAAGGGCCTGACCCAACGCTTCGGCAAGCTGCCGGTGAGCCTCGGGACGACGGTCTGGCTGTCCATCGACATGGGCACCGGCGACGAGACGGACAATATCGACCTTGTCGTCAACGATGCCCGCACCCAGACCTTCCACCCCGAGGCCTTCACCCAGCTTGGGATCGACCTGTCGAAGAAGCGCCATGTCTGCGTGAAATCCTCGAACCATTACCGCGCGGGGTTTGCGCCCATCGCCTCGGTCATCATTCCGATTGCCGCGCCGGGGGCGATCACGCCAGACTTCACCGCGATTCCCTATCAGCACCGCTCGCTGAACTACTGGCCCCGCGTGGAGAACCCTTTCGCATGACCAATGCCTTGATGAATGCCCGCGACACCTTTCTTTCGCGTTTTCCCGAAGGACGAATTGAGCTCAACGGACGCGATTGGGGCCTGATCGACACCGGACTGAGTGGCGGGGGCGGGGAAGGGGAGGTCTTCCTGTTCCTGCCCGGCACACTCGGCCGCGCGGATGTGTTTTTCCAGCAGATCGAAGCGCTCTCGGCCCATCGTCGCGTGCTGGCCGTCAGCTACCCGTCCTCGGGCAGCGTGGCGGAATGGTCGGCCTCGCTTCTGGCGCTGCTCGACGCGAAGGGCGTGGACAAGGTGGCGCTGCTGGGCTCGTCCCTCGGCGGCTTCCTCGCGCAGTATTTCGCGGCCGAGAACCCCGACCGCGTGACGCATCTCTTCGCCGCCAATACCCTGCATTCGGTCGAGGGGATCGACACGCGCCCGCCCTATTCCTCGGACCTCTGGGCCGCGCCTATCGAGGAGTTGCGCGCCGGTTTCGCCATGGGCATGAACGCGTGGAAGCAAGCGCATCCCGACCATGCCGAGATGGTCGATTTCCTGATGACCGAAGCCGCCGGTCGCATCCCCGAAGCCGAGATGCGCGCGCGGCTCGATGCCACCAAACGCGGCCCCGTCCTGCCGCCGCTCTCCAACACCGAGGCCAATGCGACGGTGATCGAGACCGTGGACGACCCGCTGATCCCGCCACCGATGCGCGAAGCCGTCCGGGCCCGCAACGCACCGGCCCCCGCCTTCCGCTTCCTCTGGGGCGGGCATTTCCCCTATCTCCTGCGCCCGGCGCTCTATTCCAACCTGCTCATGGCACGGTTGGGGATCGAGCCCCTGTCGCCCGACTGGACGCTGAACGACGGAATCTTCGAAGCATGAGAATTCTCTCCAACGCCGATGTCGCCGCCCTGCTGCCGATGGGTGAGGCGATCGAGGTGATCGACACCACCATGCGCACCGTCTCACGCGGGGCGGCGGAACTGCCCCTGCGGCATGTCGTGCCGGTGGGTGGCAAGAATATGATGGGCGTGATGTCCGGCTCGATGCAGGAGCCGATGTGCTACGGCGTGAAGCTGGTGAGCCTGTTCCCCGGCAACCCCGAGAAAGGCCTTTCGGGCCATCGCGGCGCCGTGGTGCTGTTCGAGGCCGAGACCGGCGGCGCCGTCGCGATGATGGATGCGGGCCTGCTGACCGCGATCCGCACGGCGGCGGCCTCGGGCGTGGCGACGCGGGCCTTGGCGCGGGCGGATGCGACGCGGCTGACGATCGTCGGCACCGGCGAGCAGGCCGAGCATCATCTCGATGCGATGCTGGCCGTGCGGCCGATCACCTCGGTGCATATCGTCGGGCGCCGGGCTGAGAAGGCCGCAGCCTTCGCCGACCACGCCCGTATTGCGCATCCGGGGCTCAGCGTCAGCCATGGCACCGACGTCGAAGCCGGCGTGAAGGGCGCGGATATCATCTGCACCGTCACCAACTCGGCCACGCCCGTGCTGAAGGGCGCATGGCTGGAGCCGGGGCAACATCTGAATATCGTTGGCGCCTCGATCCCCTCGAAAATCGAGGTGGATACCGAGGTCGTGCTGCGCTCCGAGTTGTTCTGCGACTACCGCCCCTCGCTGATGGCGCAGGCGGGCGAGATCGTCGAAGGGATCAAGGCCGGCATCCTCACCGAGAGCCATCTCAAGGGCGAGATCGGCGCGGTTCTGGCCGGGGAAGGGGGGCGCTCGGGCCCCGAGGCGATCACGATGTACCGCTCGCTGGGGATCGTGGCGCAAGACCTCGCCGCGGCACAGCATGTGCTGACCCGCGCCGAGGCCGAGAACAAGGGGCAGGCCGTCAGCTTTTGACGGCCCTCCCCCTCGGGCTTAATTCAGCAGGGCGCTGAGCAGGCCGACGATGGCCACGACTTCCAGCGTCTGCGTGTTGACCAGCACCAGCTGGCCATCGATCACGCGGTATTCCTGACCGACGGGGGCGCGACGGATGCCATAGCCGTCGCGGTAGCTCCAACGCTCACCGCGGCTGCCGTCGCTGCCGACATGGATGTTGATATAGGTGTCGCCACCCTCGTAGCGGGCGTGGCGATCATCGCCGCCCCATTGCGCGTGGCGGCCACCGTGGCGTTCGTCGTTCACGCCATGGCCCGGATTGACGCGGCAATCGCGGTCATTGTGGCAGACGTCGCCGCCACGGCGGTGGCCGTTGGCCTGCGCATGGGCCGGCGGATCGGCGAAGACGGTGGTGGCACTGACGACAAGGCCGAGGACACTCAGGCCCCCGATGGCAAAGCGGTTCATGAGGAGTTCCTTTCAGGTTCCACCGGCCAGGAAGTAGGGCGCGACCCGTGGGGCCGACCTGCCGGTCTGGTTTGGCGATGTAACGCATCGGGGCGGCGAACGTTCCCCTTCCCGGTTTCACGTAGGCGGAACCTCGCAGGCGGCGCTCCGCCCATCCGGGCCCCGCCCTTGGTAGAGAAACGGGGCCCTTTCCCTTGCCATCCCGTGCCCTATATTGCCCCACAGCCCGCCCGCGCGGGTTCTTCTGGTGACCGGGCCCCTCTGGCGGAAACAGCGGCGTTTTCGTGATGTCGGCACCCTTCCTTCCGCTTGCCGCCTTGGGTGGATCATGGACAACCCGTCCCCGGCACAACCGTCTCGTACGGCCGGTTCCTCTTTCCGTTATTTCTACGCAGCCTTCGGGGTCACCGCCCTCGGCCTCGTGCTGGGCGCCTGGCTGGGATGGGAGAACACCGGCACCCTGTCCGGCACGCTGGAGATCTTCTTCGTCGTTGCGGTGCTGGCCGTGCTGGAGATCTCGCTGTCGTTCGACAATGCCATCGTCAACGCCAACAAGCTCAAGGACATGACGCCCCTCTGGCAGCGCCGCTTCCTGACTTGGGGCATCCTGATCGCGGTCTTCGGCATGCGAATCATCTTCCCGCTGCTGATCGTGGTCGTCGCCGCCGGCATCGGCCCGTGGGAGGCGCTGCGCCTCGCTGCTTCGCATCCCGAAGAATACGCCCATATCATGCACGAGGCCCATCTGCCGATCGCGGCCTTCGGCGGCACGTTCCTGATGATGGTCGGTCTGAGCTTCTTCTTCGACCATGAGAAGGATGTGCATTGGGTCAGCTGGCTGGAGGACCGCATGGCCCGCTACGCCACCGTCCGCGGCATCGAGGTTGCCGTGGTGCTGGTTCTGCTGCTGACCTTCGGCCGGTTCCTGGAAGGGGCCGAGCGTCACCTGTTCACCGTCGCCGCCATCTGGGGCCTGCTGACCTTCCTGATGGTCGAGGTTCTGTCCGGTTTCCTCGATGCCAAGGAACAGGTGATGAGCACGGCGGCCAAGGGCGGCATCGGCGCCTTCCTGTATCTGGAGGTGCTGGATGCCTCGTTCAGCTTCGACGGCGTGATCGGCGCCTTCGCCCTGTCGCAGAACCTGTTCGTGATCGCCATCGGTCTGGGCATCGGCGCGATGTATGTGCGCTCGATGACCATCATGCTGGTCGAGAAGGGTACGCTGACCCAGTACCGCTTTCTGGAACACGGGGCCTTCTACGCGATCATCGCGCTGTCGATCATCATGTACGCCCAGTCGCTGGTCGCCGTGCCCGAGGTCGTCACCGGCCTGTTCGGCGCGGCCTTGATCGGCGTGGCGCTGTGGTCGTCGATCCGCTGGAACAAGCGCCATTGCGGCGACGAGTGACGGCGCAGAAATAAACGTCGCTCGGGGACGGTTTTGCCTTCATGTCGCCATTGTTCGCGATCAGTGGACAATCCATGAAGTACAACCGTCCCCTCCTCCTGCCGTTTATCCTTGCCGCCTGTTCGGGTGGTGGCTCGTCCGGTCTGCCGGATGGCCGACCCGTCGATGTCGAAGGGTTCGAGACCTATACAACAGCCCATAACGGCTATGCCCGCGTGCGCCGAAGCTACGCCACCGATGCGGATGCCGAGGCGCTGGCGGCGTTCGAGGACGCCGATCCCGCGGACCCGGCCGGGTATCGTCAACTGATCGCCTTGAACGAGGCGCGGTACGGCGACCGTATGAACATCGAGGTGATCGCCGAAGTCGACACGCCCGATGGCCCGGCCACCCGGCTGGTGCGGTTGACCGTCGATCAAGCGCCCTTCTCGAACGAGCAGGGCGGCGAATTGATCGCGGCGACCGGCCGCTTCTACCTTCGCGGTGCGAACTACGCTTGGGCGACGATCGACGGCGGGCCCCTGCTGGCCGGGTCGGACGACGAGGGTCTGGTCAACATGGTGATCGATTTCGATTCCGAGACGGTGGATTTGAACCTGCGAACCGGGGTCGGGGGTGAGTCGGCCCTGCGGTCGGAGATCGAGGTGGCCGACCTGCCCCTCAATATCCGCTCCGGGGCTTATGGGGGCGGCGTGACCATTCAGGTCTGGGATCCTGACAGCCCCGATATCCTCTCGGTGGACGGAAGCCTGCGCGGCAATCTGGGCGGGACGCCGGATTACACGGATGGGGTGAACAACCTGTCGACCTCGGGTCTGTACACGGCGGACGGGGTGGACGACGCGACCGGCCGTCATGTGCGGATTGACGGGGTCTTCGTCGGTGTCGATCCGAATGCGCCGTAAGTCGGGTGTCCTGCGCGGCCTCGCGCTGCTTCTGGTTCTGATCCTCGGTGTCTCGCAGGCCTCGGGAGGGGCACTGGACCGCGCGCAGATGGCGCAACGGTTCGGCAGCGAGCGTCTGCGCCTCTTCACGCTGGGCCAAGCGATGCACGCGCCGACGGCCCCGCGTCAGGTGACACAGGCAATGCGGCAGGCGCTGGAGCGCGCGGGCTATTATCAGCGCGGAATCACGGCGCGCAGCCTGCGGTTCAGCCCGGTCTTGGCGTGGGACGGTAATATCAACGGCGGCTACCTGAACGACACGCTTGATCTGTTCGGCCTGCAGTTTCAGGTCGCCCCGGCCAATTTGGCGCGGTCGGGTTGGGTGTTGGGGGGGCGAAGTGACGGCTTCCTGCGCTACGCCCTTGCCGAAGGGAGGACGTTGGATCTGTCGACCAGCGTTGAGGCCGCCTGGTCCCCACGGCACGAGATCGGGCGCGCCAATGCGGGCCTTGAGCTGTGCCTGCGCAATCCCCTGGGCGGCTGGAACTTTGCCGATCTCTGCGCTGGCAGCACCGGCAGTTGGCGCGCGCTGTCGGACGCTCATTCCGAAACCCTGTCCCTGCGCCTCTCGCATCTGCTGGTTGCGGGCAATGCCGCCCATGAACTCAGCCTTGAAGTCGAGGAGCGCTGGCTGCAGGCCGGTCGCCAGACCGGGTTGGTGCTGGGTTGGGGCACAGCCTGGGATCATGCGGTGACGGATTTCCGGGTCGGGGTTGCCACGCCGATCGCGGGTGAGCAGGCAACGCGGTTGCAGGTCTCGGCCCGGGCCAGTTGGCTTTGGGGCGCACGGCCTGTCAGCGTCAGCCTGTGGCATATGCGGGCCTCGGGCGGGCAATTGCTGGGCATGGCCCGAGACGACGCGCAAACGGGAATCGGCCTGTCGCTTCAGGCGCGACCGGGTCTGACGCTGGATGTCACGCATCAGGTCACGCGCTCGTCCATCGGCCTTTTCGACGAGGCGCGGACAGGGCTGGGCGTGCGATTCCAGCTGGGGCGCTCCTGATCCATAGAGGCTGGACAGGACGGCTTTTCCGCGTTGCGGCGTGCGGCGGGAATTTCTGCCTGCGAATCCCCGGAATCGGAACAATGTTCTTCCAATCCCGCTGTAACTCGGATCAGGAGGTTCTTGTTTCGCCCGGTATCTTGCCTGAAATGGGAAATAATTCCATCTTGTGCCTCAACACCGGAGGCGCTGACCCATGCAACATTTCCCCATCTTCCTCGACCTTGCCGACCGCCGGGTCGTCATCGCCGGGAACGGTGAGGTCGCACTGGCCAAGCTGCGACTGCTCTTGAAGACCGTAGCCCGGATCACCGTCTTCGCGACCGAGCCCGAAGCCGACCTGCTGGACACCATCGCCGCCCATGGCGTCACGCTGGAGCGCCGCGAGGCTGTCGCCGAGGACCTGACCGGCACCGCGCTGGCCTATGCCGCCCATGGCGAGGCCGAGGCCGATGCGCGCTTCGCCCGTGCCGCGCGCGCGGCGGGCGTGCTGCTGAACGCGGTCGACAACCTCGAAGCCTCGGATTTCATTACTCCCGCCATCGTCGACCGTGACCCGGTGACCGTGGCGATCGGCACCGAGGGCGCCTCGCCCGTGCTGGCCCGTTCGATCAAGACCGACCTCGAAGAGCGCCTGCCGCAGGGTCTGGGCGCGCTCGCCCGCGCCGGCAAACTGTTCCGCGCCCGCGCCGAGGCGCTGCCCTATGGCCGTGCGCGCCGCGACTTCTGGGCCGACTATTACTTCAACACCGGGCCCGAGGTTCTGGCCGAAGCCGGTGAGGAACTGCTCGACCACGCGCTGGAGGCCCTGCTGGCCCAGCATCTGGCCGCCGAGCAAGAGCCCGGCCGCGTCGATCTGGTCGGCGCCGGCCCCGGCAACCCGGATCTGATGACGTTGAAGGCCCGCCGTCTGCTGGATCAGGCCGATGTCATCGTGCACGACCGTCTGGTGCCGCAGGCGATCCTCGAACTCGCCCGCCGCGAGGCGATCTTCGTCGCGGTGGGCAAGGAGGGCTTTGGCCCCTCCACCCCGCAATCCGAGATCAACGCCCACATGATCCGCCACGCGCTGGACGGCCACCGCGTCGTGCGCCTGAAGGGCGGCGACGCCTCGGTCTTCGGTCGTCTCGATGAGGAAACCGCCGCCCTGACCGAGGCCGGTATCGACTGGTCGGTCACGCCGGGCATCACCGCGGCCTCGGCCGCCGCCGCCGCGATTGGTGCCAGCCTCACCCGCCGCACCCGCAACAGCGAGCTGCGCCTGATGACCGCGCAGGACATCGAAGGCTATGCCGAGCAGGACTGGCGCGCGCTGGCCCGCCCCGGCTCGGTCGCCGCGATCTACATGGGCAAGCGCGCCGCGCGTTTCGTGCAGGGTCGCCTGCTGATGCACGGCGCCGATGGCCTGACCCCGGTGACGCTGGTCGAGAACGCCTCGCGCCCCGACCAGCGGATCGTCGCCTCGCGCCTCGACCGCCTGTCTTCCGACATGACCGACGCCGGTTTCTCCGGCCCCGTCATCACCCTCTTCGGCCTCGCGCCTTCCAAGGCCGCCGCCGCCCTGCCTGACCTGATCGAGGATTTTGCCTGATGGCCCGTGCTCCCAAAGCCCAGATCGTGACCGCCAACGCCCTGCTGGAGGGTGATGTCGTGTACCTGACCGCCCAAGGCACCTGGACCCGCCACATGCAGGAAGCCGAGGTCTTCACCGAGGCCGAGCCGGCGGAAGCCGCCCTCGCCGCCGCCTCGAAGCGTCACAGCGAGATCGTCGGCTGTTACCTCGCCGAGGTGACGCTGACCGTCGCCGGCTTCGAACCCGCCCATTTCCGCGAGGATTTCCGCCGCCGCGGCCCCTCGAACTATGCCCACGGCAAGCAGGCCGCTGCGTCCGACGCCGCCTGAGCCGCTGATCCGTGTGAGGACCTGACCCATGTATGTCTACGATGATTTCGACACCGCGTTCCTGACTGAGCGCAACCGCCAGTTCCGCGAGCAGGTCGCCCGCCGCATCGACGGCTCGCTGACCGAAGACGAATTCCGTCCGCTGCGCCTGATGAACGGCCTGTACCTGCAGCTGCATGCCTACATGCTGCGCGTCGCGATCCCCTATGGCACGCTGAACCCGCATCAAATGCGGAAACTCGCGGATATCGCCGACCGTTGGGACGAGGGCTACGGCCATTTCACCACCCGTCAGAACATCCAGTACAACTGGCCGAAGCTGCCGGATGTGCCGGACATGCTGGACGCGCTGGCCGAAGTGGGCCTGCACGCCATCCAGACCTCGGGCAACACGATCCGCAACGTGACCTCGGACCATTTCGCCGGTGCTGCCGCCGACGAGCTGGTGGACCCGCGTCCCTATGCCGAGTTGATCCGTCAATGGTCCACCGACCACCCCGAATTCCAGTTCCTGCCGCGCAAGTTCAAGGTCGCGGTGACGGGCTCTGAAATCGACCGCGCCGTGACCAAGGCGCATGACATCGGTCTGCGCACGGTCCGCAAGAACGGCGCGGTCGGTTTCGAGGTCATCGTTGGCGGCGGCCTCGGCCGTACGCCGATGATCGGCAAGGTGCTGCGCGACTTCCTGCCCGTGGAAGACCTGCTGCCCTATCTCGAAGCGGCCGTCTCGACCTACAACCTGCTCGGTCGCCGCGACAACAAGTACAAGGCGCGCATCAAGATCACCGTGCACGAGAACGGCATCGATACGTTCCGCGAGCTGACAGAGGCCCGCTTCGCCGAGATCGCCCCGCAGTTCGACGCCGCCGCGACGCTGGAGCAGCTGGCCCGCATCGAGGCGATGTTCGCCGCGCCGTCGTTCCGCACGGCCTCGGATCTGGCCTATCAGGCCGCCTATGGCTCGGACCCGATCTTCCGGTCCTGGGCCGACACCAACCTGCACGCCCACAAGGCCGAGGGTCATGCCGTCGTTACCATCTCGCTGAAGAAGCATGGCGAGACGCCGGGCGATGCGACCTCGGAGCAGATGCGCCTGATCGCCGATCTGGCCGAGAAATACGGCTATGGCGAGATCCGCATCAGCCACGAGCAGAACGTGATCCTGCCGCATGTCCACCGCGCCGACCTGCCCGCCGTCTACAAGGCGTTGAAAACGCAAGGTCTGGCCACGGCGAATGTCGGTCTGGTGAGTGACATCATCGCCTGCCCGGGCATGGATTACTGCGCGCTGGCCACCGCCCGCTCGATCCCGATCGCGCAGGAGATCGCCACCCATTTCGACGCGCTGAAGCTGGAGCACGACATCGGCCCGCTGAAGATCAAGATCTCGGGCTGCATCAACGCCTGCGGCCATCACCATGTCGGCCATATCGGCATCCTCGGCCTCGATCGTGCGGGCGTGGAGAACTACCAGATCACGCTGGGCGGTGACGGGTCGGAAGACGCCTCGCTGGGCGAGCGGACGGGTCCGGGCTTTGCCTATGACCAGATCGTGCCGGCCATCGAGCGCATCCTGCGCGCCTATCTGGAGATCCGCGAAAGCCGCGAGGAAACCTTCCTCGAAGCCTATCGCCGGGTTGGTTTGGCTCCGTTCAAGGAAGCCCTGTACGAGGCCGAACGCCATGCAGCCTGACCTGACGCGGCTCAACGCCCGCTACGAGGGTGACGCCGAGGGCGCGCTTCGCGTAGCGCTCTCGGGTGCACTGGGCAAGATCGCCATGGTGTCCAGCTTTGGCGCGGACAGCGCCGTGCTGCTGCACCTCGTGTCCCAGATCGACCGGGACACGCCGGTGCTGTTCATCGACACGCTGATGCTGTTCCAGGAGACGCTGGATTATCAGCGCGATCTGGCCGAGCATCTGGGCCTGACCGATCTGCGTGTGATCACCCCGGGCAAGGATGCGCTGGGCGCGACCGACCCGTTCAACCGCCTGCATCTGGCCGATCAGGACGCCTGCTGCGACCTGCGCAAGACCCGGCCGCTGGAACAGGCGCTGAAGGGGTTTGATGGCTGGATTACCGGGCGCAAGCGCTTTCAGGGCGGGGCACGGCAGGGCATCGACATGTTCGAATACGATGCCGATTTCCACCACCTGAAGATCAACCCGCTGGCCAGCTGGAACGGCAAGGATCTGGCGGCCTATATGGACGCCCATGCGCTGCCCCGGCACCCGCTGGTTGCCAAGGGCTATCCGTCGATCGGCTGCGCGCCCTGCACCAGCCCGGTCAAGGCGGGCGAGGATCCCCGCGCCGGTCGTTGGCGCGGGTCCGACAAGGACGAATGCGGCATCCACGTCGTCGACGGCCGCGTGATCAGAAGACAAGCATCGTAAGGGGATCCGACAGATGAGCGTGATCGTCACCGACCGGGGCTTCAGCCCGGACACCCATAACGGCGAGTGGTTCGACCTCGCCTCGGACGCCGATATCGCGGCGGTGGAGCGCCAGATCGAGGGCGTCTCGGCCATCCGCGTGGCTTTCCCGGCCTTCTCGGACGGCCGTGGCTTCACTCTGGCCGCCCGCCTGCGCCGCGCCGGCTTCACCGGCCGTTTGCGCGCCGCGGGCCATGTGATCGCCGACCAATATGCCATGGCCCGCCGCTCGGGCTTCGACGAGGTCGAGATCTCGGATGATCTGGCCGCGCGTCAGCCGCAGGAGCAATGGCTCAGCCGTGCCGATTGGCAGGGCAACGATTACCGCGCCCGCCTTCGGAGGATCGCATGAACGTCGCCGTGAGTGCCAAGGTGAACCCTGACCTGCAGACCGTGACCGCGGTGACGCATTGGACGGATCGTCTGTTTTCGTTCCGCGTGACCCGTCCGCAGAGCCTGCGCTTCCGCTCGGGCGAGTTCGTGATGATCGGGCTGGAAGGTGACAACGGCAAGCCGATCCTGCGCGCCTATTCCATCGCCTCGCCCGCCTGGGACGAGGAGCTGGAGTTCTATTCGATCAAGGTGCCGGACGGCCCGCTGACCTCGAAGCTGCAGAACGTGCAGGTGGGCGAGCAGATCATCCTGCGCCCGAAGCCTGTGGGCACGCTGGTGCATGACGCGCTGAAGCCGGGCAAGCGGCTGTGGTTCCTCGCCACCGGGACGGGTTTCGCGCCCTTCGCCTCGCTGCTGCGTGAGCCCGAGACCTGGGAGAAATACGACCGCGTCGTGATGATGCACACCTGCCGCGAGGCCGGGGAGCTGGAATACGGCCGCAAGCTGGTCGAGGACCTCTCGAGCGATCCGCTGATCGGTGAACTGGTCGACGGCAAGCTGCATTACTACCCGACGACCACGCGGGATGAGAGCCAGTACAAGGGCCGCATCACCGACAATCTGGTGAACGGTCAGGTCTTCGCGGATCTGGGGCTGGAAGGCCCGCTGCTGCCCGAGCGCGACCGGGCGATGGTCTGCGGCTCGCTGGCGTTCAACAAGGACGTGGCGGCGGTGCTGGATGGCTTCGGGCTGGAAGAAGGCTCGAACTCGGCCCCCGGCGACTATGTGATCGAGAAGGCTTTCGTCGGCGACGGCATCTGAGCCGTGGGCGCTGTGGTGGGATGAAATCCCACCCTACGCAGGACAAGACGCCCGTGCCGCAAGCGCGGGCGTTTCGCATATCAAACGGGAAGGCTTTCGTCCGAATGTTGAACCCGCCCGGCATCCCGCTTAACCTCGGCACGACGCGTTTGTACGAAGGACCGTGATGTCGGAAGAGCCCAAGACCCCGCCCGCGACCGCCACGGAGCCGCTCGGC
The DNA here is from genome assembly GCF_001691415.1 of Pararhodobacter sp. CCB-MM2. Taxonomy (GTDB): domain Bacteria; phylum Pseudomonadota; class Alphaproteobacteria; order Rhodobacterales; family Rhodobacteraceae; genus Pararhodobacter. The sequence continues at coordinate 70,070 of NZ_LRRR01000009.1, read as the reverse complement.
GCGAAAGCCGCCGAAACTCTCCCCGAGGAGACGCTCTACATCGCCGAACTGGGCGCCCTGCAGCGGAGTGGCGACAAGGATATGGCGCAGGTTTCCTATTTGCGTGAGGGGGTCTTCGATTACCAGACCTATCGCCGCATCCAGACCGAGGGCAACAAGCGCAAGCTTGGGGCGGTCTTCGTGCAGGAGCCGATGATCCGCGATCTCGCCGCTTATGCGGAGGCAGGCGGCCCGGTTACGCGGATCCTTTGTCACGGGACCCGGAACGCCGCGGAGCAGGGGTTCTTCAAGGCCGCCCTTCCGGGCGTTTCAGTGCTGGGGACCGAGATCTCGGACACGGCGACGCAGTTTCCCGATACCGTGCAATGGGATTTCCACGAGATGAATCCCGATTGGGCCGGGGCCTTCGATCTGGTCTATTCCAACAGCTGGGATCACAGCTATGACCCGGCGAAAGCCTTTGCCACTTGGGCGCTTTGCGTCAGGCCGGGTGGTTTGCTGGCCCTCGAGCATACCAAAGCGCATCAGGCGCGGCGGGTCAACGCGCTGGATCCGTTCGGCACCAATGTGCCCAAGTTGATCGAGCTGGTCGAAACCCTGCCCGGCATGGTGCATGAGACGACGCGCGTCTTCGGTGAGAAGCCGCGCTGGAGGCGGTTGGTGCTGTTCCGCAAGGCTCCCGCAACAGCCGCTCCGGCCTAGGGCAGAGGGTCACGGGCCGATGGTCACGGGCGGGCGCTCGCCTACCGTTCCGCGCCAACCCGTAGGGTGGGGTTTCACCCCACCTGTGCCAGCGCCTCTTCCATCGCGCCCAAGAGCTTCGCCACCTCGGCCTCGGTGTTGTAATGGCAGTAGGACACCCGCAGACAATCCGGCTTGCCCAGCGGCACCAGCACGTTGCCCGAGTAATTGTCGGCTTTGCGGATATGCGTCCGGACGCCCTTGGAGCCAAGGAACTCCACCAGTGCCTTGGTGTCCCAACCTTCGACCGTGATCGAGATCACCCCCTCGCGCGGGGTATCCCCCTCAGCCGCGATCAGCTCGACCCCCGGCATCTCGGACAGACCACGCAGGTTGCCGGTGCCGTTCAGGATCAGCCCGGTCAATTTGGCTTCCTCGTCATGGATCGCCGAGCCGGCGGCTTCCAGTCGGGTGCGGCGGTCGTCCGACTCCGAGAACTGGCTGCCCAGCCAGTCGAAATAGGCCACGACGTCCGAGAAGGTCGCATAGGCGCCCGTATCCCGCGTCCCCAGCTCCCAGCTCAGCGGGCCATTCCCGGCGATCTGCTCATGCGCCAGCGCCGTCAACCGGTCCGAGACCCAGCCCACGCCGTAGCCATGGCGCGAGAACATCTTGTAGGGGCTCAGCGCATAGCCATCGACGTCGTAATCCGTCACATCGACCGGGCCGTGGCAGGCATGCTGGATGCCGTCAACGAGCACGATCGCATTCGGCGCGACTTCGCGGATCGCGGCGGTGATCGCCTTCACATCGGTCGATTTGCCGGTCACCGGCGAGGTGTGGATGATCGAGGCCACGCGGATATCCGGGCGCAGCACAGCCTTGTAAGCCTCGGCGGTCACCAGACCCGTCGCATTGTCATGCACCACCTCGATCAGCTCGCGGCCGGTCTGTTCGGCCCAATGCGCCATGGCAGAGCCCATCGCCGGATGTTCCAGCGTCGAGCGGATCATCACGCCGCCCTTCTCGGAGCCGGTGGCCGCGTTGCGCACCAGACGGAACAGCACTTCCGAGCCGCTCTCGCCAACAAAGACCACACCCTTCGGCGCGTTGAGGAACAGGCGCATGTCGGCCTTGCCCTTGTCGATCGCAGCCATCAGCGCCTGCGAGGCCACGTTCGGCCGGCCCTGGTTGTCGGGATACGAGGCATAGGCCGCCGAGGTCTCGACCACCGATTTCAGCCGCAGCGCACCGCCGGCATTCTCGAAGAAGGCGCGCGGGCCCTCGAACGGGCAGACGTCGATGTGGGCGAAGCGGTCGCGGACCTGGTCCATCAGGCCGGGCGTATCGGAGATCATGGCATCATCCTGTCGTGAAAAGGCGCATGGCATTGACCTGCAACGCCATGCGCCGATTGGCAAGTCCCGGCCCGTGAATGGGGCCGGGATCGGTTATTTCATCGGCCGCGGATCGGGACGACCCGGCATCGGTGCCGCCGGGGCTTCGGTGAACGGCGTCGGCGTCTCACCGGCGAGGTGGCGCGCCAGCAGGGTCTGGGCGAAATAGGCGAAGCCGCCCTCGGGGTACATTTTGAGATAGGTCCAGATCCCCTCGGCCCGGCCATCGGCCCGCGCCATGTCCCAGGCCTCGAAATCGCTGGGGCGCTGCGGGCCAACGGGGGCCACGACCGGCGGCGGGCTCACGGGATCGGGACGGACCTCGTCCGGGGCGTAGATGTCGCGCGCATGCAGCCAGCCGCGCGCGTCGCCGGAATGCAGCCCGCGCGGATATTGCGCCAGATAGGCCAGCATCGCCTCGGCGGTGTTCGACTGGCGGGCGGCCTCCCACGCGCGGGCCTCGCTCATCGCGACCGAGGAGTCGGCGGCCGGCGGCGTGGGCGCGACGGGCGCACTGGCCTGCGGTTCCGGCTTGTCGTCGAGGCTGCCTTGCGGCGGCAGTTGCGAGGGCGGGGGCATCGGGATCTCGGCCCCCGGTGTCGTGGCCGCTTCCTCGACCGCCGGTGTTCCGCCGAGGCTGGACAGGAAGGCGCGCTGGATCGCCTCGGCGGCCTCGGGCGACTGGCCCTCGGTCTTGACGGCCAGCCACGGCATCAGGTTGTCGCCCGCCGGGGCTTCGGCCACGGCATAGAGCACCTGAACACGCTCGCCGCCGATGACCTCGGCCCCGCGCAGCAGGCGCAGGCGCAGGTCGCCGAGGGTGACCGTCTCGCCGCTGTCAGTGATCGGCATCGAGGCGAAACCGCTGAGCATCTCGGCGAAGCCTTCGTCATCCGGCGACTGTCGCGGCATCCCGGCCATCGACGCGGGGGTGAAGATGCGCATCATGATCTCGGTGCTGACATCGGCCTGCCGGTCGGGGCTTTGGAACCACAGCTCCATCTCCGAGCGCCCGGTGCGTTCCCGGCGCAGGGTCATGCCCGGCGGGACCGCGAAATCGAGGCCGAAGCGCGTCATCCGCTCCCAATCCGCCGGAACCTCGCCCAAGACGAAGGGAGCGGGTTCGTAGGCTTCCTCGGACGGTGTTTCAGGCAGGGTCGTGGCTTGCGGCTCGCTGTCGGGAAGGGCGGCGCGGACGCGGTCCATCAATTCGGGCGGGCAGGCCTCGGCGCCGGCGGGCAGGGACAGGGACAGGGCGGCCTGCGCGGCATCGAGGCGGGCCTCATCGCCGGGTTGGGCCATGATCGCGGCCATGTAGGGGGGCTCGCCATCGACACAGCCCTGCGGGACGAACACGCGCAGCGGATAGCCGGCCTCGGCACCGATCTCGTTCTGGTCGAAATCGCGGGTCGAGGGGCCATAGATCACCCAGACCGGCTGGCCGTCGAGCTCGGTTTCGACCAAGGCATCCAGACCGTTGAGCATGCGCCGCAGCTGCTGCTCCACTCCGCGCCGCAAATCCCCCGCCGCGACGAGGGTGTGACGCGTGCCATCGGCATCGGCGAGGAACAATTCCGTGCTGTTGCGGCGACGGACCAGATCCACGACCGTGGCCCCGTCAGCCGGGCGCAACGTGACCTGTCCGTCGGGGAGCACTTCGACCTCGGCAACGGGCGTTTCCTCGGGCGTGTCTGCAGGGGCCTCCTCTGCCGGGGTCGCGACGGCCAGCGAGGCCAGAACGCCCGCGGCCATCTGCAGCGCGTCTTCCTCGGGCACGCCCTCGGCGCGGAAGCCCATCAGGCGGATCTCGTCGGCGTCGTTGGCTTCCAGATCCACGAGGTAGACGCCGATGCGATTGGCCTCACCCTCGTCGGTGGCATCGACGGTCACGAAGGTCAGCAGCATTCGGTCGCCAAGGATCACCCGGCGCGCGCTGACCGCCGACAGGCCGCTTTCACCGCCCAACAACGCCTCGGTGAAGGCGGGGTCGGTGGGGGCGGCGGGCAGGCGCTCGGCGGGGAAGACGGACATTGCCACGCCGGCCTCGCCCTCGGAGCCGTCGGGCGTGCCGCGCAGCGCCATGTCGCGCACCGGGGTGGTGACATCGCGGGTCAGCTCCAGCCCCGGAGGCGCAGCGATACGCAGGCCGAAGCGTTCGATGCTGGTCCAGCCCTCAGGCACGGTGCCGGACGGATCGGGCATGGCTTCGACCGCGGCGAGGACCCGGTCGAGCATCAACTCGGTCTGCGTCGGCGCTGCCTCGGTGACCGCGTCGGCCGTCTCAGCGGGCGCTTCCTCCGTTGCAGCCGGGGCGTCGGCGGTCGTTTCACCGTCGTTGGGTTCGGCTTCGGCCAAACGCACGCCATCGACCATCGGCTCGGCAATCGTCACGCCGCCCTGTGCCTCGGCGATGACCACGCCCTCGGCCTCATCCTGCGCGCCGTCGTCGTCCGGTGTGTCCGGCTCGGCACTTGTGTCGGGCTCCACCACGGTGAAGCTGTTGAGGAACCGCGCCTCGATGGTGCCGACGACCGCGCCGCCGATCCCGGCCGAGACGACGCCGACCATCATCGCCTCGCCCTCGTTCAGCTCTTGCGAGATGTAGACGACAGCGTTGCGCTCGATCCCCTCGGCGTCGACGGCGCTGCCGCGATACTCGACCAACGTGAACCGACCGATCTGCCGCTCTTCGCCGGTGGCGGCCATCGTCACCCGTGTCATCTGCCCGAGGAAGGCCAGCATCGCCTCGGACCCGGCTTCGGGCAGGCCCGCGAATTGCTCGGCGTCGAGGCGCTGGGCCGACAGATACATCCCCTGCGTCCGCTCGGCGTCAAAGCTGCTGACGGCGTAATAGCCGGCGCTGTCTTCCTCGACCGGGATGTCGCTGGGCATCTCGAAGCGGAAGCCCAGACGTTCGACACTCGCCCATTCCTCGCCGACCGGGGCCGCCTGCGTGTCTGGCACGACGACCGGGGCCGGGGGCGGCATGGTCGTGGCCTGCTGCGCGACGGCGGTCACCGGCAGGGACAGGACAACGGACAGCGCCAGCACGGCGGTCGAGCCGTGGAGGCGGGAGCGGCGCAGAGGGGTAAAGGACGGCATCGGAAATTCCTCGGGGATAAAACAATCGCGGTAACGATAGCACTGATCCCCCGTCTGCAAAGACCCGGCCCGACCAAGTTCGACCGTGGTCGATCACATCGGCATCAGCCCGCCGGTGGCGTCAGCCGGCGCGATCCGCCCTTGCCAGACAGGCTCGACAGGCGTAGAGGGGCGCGTCGTCACGCCGCCGATACGGCGTAGGACCAAGTCCCCGACCACCTTGTAAAAACGGTTTCAGAGATATGACCCGCATCTACCTGCCCGGCATCCTAGCCATGGCCGCCATCGTCGTGGCCTCGAATATCCTCGTGCAGTTCCTCCTTGGTGACTGGCTCACCTGGGGCGCACTGACCTATCCCTTCGCCTTCCTCGTCACCGATGTGATGAACCGCGTCTATGGCCCGCAGGCCGCGCGCCGCGTCGTCTGGGCAGGCTTCGCCGTCGGCGTCGCCTGCTCGCTGATCGGCACGCAGATCATGATCCAGGGCGACGGCTATGAATTCCCCGCCGTGACGCTGCGCGTCGCCGTGGGCTCGGGCGTCGCGTTCCTCGTGGCGCAGATGACCGACATCGGCGTGTTTGCCGCAATTTCGGGCCGGACGTGGTGGAAAGCCCCGCTGGTCTCGACGCTGATCGGGGCCTCGCTGGACACCGCGATCTTCTTCTCGGTGGCTTTCGCAGCCGCCTTCACCTGGTTGGAGCCGGCGGCGGATGTTAGCTGGGCGCAGGAAATGGTGCCAGCCCTTGGTGTCGGTCCGATGACAAGTTTGTGGGTTTCTCTCGCGATTGCCGACTGGATCGTCAAGATTTCCCTGGCCCTGATCGCTTTGGTGCCGTTCCGCATCATCACCGGGAAAATGACGCAAAAACTGGCGTGAAAACTTTTGACAAACACCAGATCTGTGCCACCATCGCCTTACCGTTCAACCCAGCGAAAGGAGGTGGTCCAGTGTCGAGAGTGATATTGGAGAGAGGTGTCGGGACAGTCGGAGGGGGCAAAAGCTGACGGCAGCCCGTCAGGCTGATAACCCACGATTGAGCCAGTTTCTAACCGGTTCCATCTCCTGAAGCTCGTGAGGGCCGCTCGAATAGCCGGGCGGCCCTTTCGATTGTCCCGCATGGAATTGACCCCGCAACACTCTATCTGAACCCTATGCTCTACGTGACCGACCAGATCGTCCTCCAGGATTGGGAGATGACCGAAAGCTTCACCCGCTCCTCGGGGCCCGGGGGGCAGAATGTGAACAAGGTTTCGACAGCGGTCGAGCTGCGGTTCGAAGCAGAACGCTCGCCCGCTCTCCCGCCGGCGGTCAAGGCGCGGCTGAAGCGGCTGGCCGGACGGCGCTGGACGCTGGACGGGGCGCTGGTCCTGCGGGTTGAGGATACCCGCAGTCAGGCGCGCAACCGGGAAATCGCCCGCGAGCGTCTTGTCGAGCTTATCCGGCAGGCCACCATTGCTCCGCGTCGTCGGATTGCAACAAAACCGAGCTATGGTAGCCAGCAACGCCGCATGGACACAAAAACCAAGCGTGGCGCGGTCAAATCGCTGCGCGGACGAGTTGACGAAACGGAATGATTGCGTTTCATAGATGTTAATAATTTTTCGATAATGTGCGGTTCCGGTCGGTTGCCTCTCTGAGGCCCGCGGAAGGACCGCCACGGAGGTCAGCAGTATCGGATGAAAGCCAGCGCCGTTTCCGCTTTCCGCTCGCTCGTCGAGCCGGTCTTCAAGCGTCCTGAATTCGTTCAGGCCGCCGCCTTGTGCATGCGGAAAGGCAAGAAGGGCGCCGAAGTCCTGATGATCACCAGCCTGACCACCAAGCGCTGGATCGTGCCCAAGGGCTGGCCGATGGAGGGCCGTTCGATGGGGCAGGCCGCCGCGCAGGAGGCCTGGGAAGAAGCCGGTGTCAAAGGGCATCTGGACGAAGACGCGCTGGGCAGTTTCACCTACCGCAAGATCGTCAAGGGCGGTGTGCCCGTGTCCTGCCGGTGCTGGGTCTACCGTATCGACGTCGACAAGCTGTGCGACGATTATCCCGAGAAGGGCCGCCGCCTTCGCGCCTGGATGAAGCCGGGCGAAGCCGCAAAGGCCGTCACAGAGCCCGAACTGCGAGAGATTCTTAAGCGTTTGGCCTGACTCTGCTGTTGTGATGCCTCGGCTTGCGCGTTAGGGGCAACGTAACAGTTTTATGACACGGGGCCTGCAATGACCTCTCCTGCCGATCCGAATGCCAAGGCCATCAAGACGCTCGACAAGGACCTCGGGCGTATCGGGCTTCTTGAACAGGCGACCCTTTTCACCGCGCGGCCGCTGGTCGGCCCGGGCATCGCGCTAGTCTTCATCGTTCTCGCCGCGCTGGGCGCCGCGACCATCACGGGGGCCGGTCCGGGCACCTGGGTGGTGGTGATTGCTGCCGCGATCGGCGCCTACATGGCGCTGAACATCGGTGCCAACGACGTGGCCAACAACATGGGCCCGGCCGTGGGCGCGAAGGCGGTGACGCTGGGCGGCGCGCTGCTGATCGCCGCCATCTGCGAGACGGCGGGGGCGCTTCTGGCCGGGGGGGACGTGGTCTCGACCGTGTCGCGCGGCATCGTTGCACCGGAATCGGTAGCCGAGCCGGCGATCTTCGTCTGGGCGATGATGGCGGCGCTGCTGGCCGGGGCCCTCTGGATCCACCTTGCCACCGCAATGGGTGCGCCGGTGTCGACCACGCATTCGATCGTCGGCGGCGTGATGGGCGCAGGTATCGCGGCCGCGGGCCTCTCGGCGGTCAACTGGCCGGTGATGGGCGCGATTGCGGCCAGCTGGGTGATCTCGCCGCTGATGGGCGGGGTCATCGCGGCGCTGTTCCTGGCGATCCTGAACAACCGCATCCTGTACCGCGAGGACAAGCTGGCCGCGGCCCGGACCTGGGTGCCGGTGCTGATCGGCGTCATGGGTGGGGTGTTTGCCACCTATATGGCGATGAAGGGCCTGAAGAAGCTGGTGCATCTGGGGCTGGGCGAATCCGTGTTGATCGGCCTGATCGTCGCGGTGCCGCTGGCGCTGATCATGCGCCCGGTGATTGCCCGCCAGTCGCGCGGGCTGGAGAACCGGACGAAGTCGCTGAAGGCGCTGTTCTCGATCCCGCTGGTGTTGTCGGCGGCGCTGCTGTCCTTTGCGCATGGCGCCAACGACGTGGCCAATGCCGTGGGGCCGCTGGCGGCCATCGTGCATGCGGTGCAGGACGGGGCCTCGGGCGACCGGGTGCAGATCCCGTATTGGGTGATGATCGTCGGCGCCTTGGGCCTGTCGGTGGGCCTGATGCTGTTCGGGCCGAAGCTGATCAACATCGTCGGCTCGGAAATCACCCGGTTGAACGCGATGCGCGCCTGGTGCGTGGCGCTGGCGGCGGCGGTGGTGGTGATCGTGGCCTCGTGGCTGGGTCTGCCGGTGTCCTCAACGCATATCGCCATCGGCGGGATCTTCGGCGTGGGCTTCTACCGCGAATGGTACCACGAGAAGATCCTCAAACAGAGCCGCGACCTCTCGGCCCTGCCGGTCGAGGAACGGACCCGGCGCAAAGTCGTCCGGCGCTCGCATATGCTGACGATCCTGGCAGCCTGGGTAATCACCGTGCCGGCGACGGCGCTGTTGTCGGGCGGCATGCTCTGGGCGGCGACGCTTCTGGCCGGTCTTCGGTAAGCGCAAAGGTGGGGTGAAACCCCACCCTACATCGCCCGCGCGACACCCGTAGGGTGGGATTTCATCCCACCGCTGCGCCGCTATTCCCGACCGAGATGCCGCTCGCCACGCTGTTCGGCCAGCGCCACCTGCTTTTGCCGCTCGCGGAAACCGGCGCGGCGCTCGTCGCTGAATTCCGACAGGCAATGGTGGCAGCTGACGCCGTCCTCATACTCGGGACGGCTCAGATCCTCGGGCACCAGCGGCCGGCGGCAGGCGTGGCACATGACATGGCCGGTCGGCGTCAGCCCGTGCCCGACCGCGACGCGCTGGTCGAAGACGAAGCAGCCGCCGTGCCAGAGGCTGTCCTCGGCGGGCACGTCCTCCAGGTATTTCAGGATCCCGCCCTTGAGGTGATAGACCTCCTCGACGCCCTGCTGCAGCAGCCAGTTCGTCGATTTCTCGCAGCGGATGCCGCCGGTGCAGAACATGGCGATGCGCTTGTTGTGGAAGCGGTGCTTGTTCTCCTCCCACCAGCCGGGGAATTCGCCGAAGCTGGTGGTGCCGGGATCGACCGCGCCCTCGAAGGAGCCGATCGCCACCTCGTAATCGTTGCGCGTGTCGATCACCGCGACATCGGGGGCCGAGATCAGCGCGTTCCACTCATCCGGCGCGACGTAATGGCCGACCGAGGCGCGCGGGTCCACATCCGGTTGCCCCATGGTGACGATCTCGCGCTTCAGACGCACTTTCATGCGGCCGAAGGGCATGGTCTCGGCCGGGCTTTCCTTCCACTCAAGGCCAGCGCAGCCGGGCAGGGCGCGGATATGCGCCAGCACCGCGTCGATGCCTTCGCGGGTGCCGGCGATGGTGCCGTTGATCCCCTCGGGCGCCAGCAGGAGCGAGCCCTTCACCCCCTGCGCGCAGCAAAGCTTCGCCAGCGGCCCCTTGATCGCAGCGGGGTCGTCGAAGCGGGTGAAGTGGTAGAGTGCGGCAACGGTGAGCATGGCGGCCCTTTAGCGCTAGTCGGCCCTCTCAGGCAAGGAAGGTCTCGACGAGCAGCGAGATCACGAAGAAAAACACCGCCGCCTTGACCCAGAACCACAGGGCCGAGCCACCGGGGCGCGACACGCCGATCCGGGGCAGCCAGCGACCGGCACCGAGGAACCCGGGCTCGGAATGCGGCTGGGGCGGTTGGAACAGCGGGACGTCGCGCCAGCGCATGACGGTGATCAGCACCGAGCCCGCCGCGAAGCCGCCGACATGGGCCCAGAAGGCGACGCTGGCCTCGCCGGGATCGACGGCCAGAGCCGAGATCAGGTCCAGCACCACCGACAGCCCCACCACCGCGCCGGCAGGGACCAGCAGCGGCACGCGCAGGCCCACTAGCACAAGCACATGCGCGCGGGGATGCAGCAGCAGATAGGCGCCCATCACCCCGGCGATGGCTCCGGAGGCGCCGATCACCGGGACCTCGGGCTGGGCGGTCATCAGAGCCTCGGCCCCGGCGCCGGCCATGCCGCAGAGGACGAAGAAGACGGGGTACAGGACATGCCCCATCGCGTCCTCGATATTGTCGCCGAAGACCCAGAGGGTCAGCATATTGCCGACAAGATGCAGCCAAGTCGCATGCAGGAAGATGTAGCTGACCATCTGGCCGATCACCTCGGGCGTGCCGCCGGGCGGGTTGAGGCCACCGACCCGGTGCAGCGTCGCGGGGGTGAAGGCGTAATCGGGCCAAGGCACCTGCAGCACGAAGACCAGCAGGCAGGCGACGATGATCGCCCAGTTGACGAAGGGAAAGCGGATATGCCGCGTCGGGTTGTGGTCGGCGAGAACGAACATCTGAAAGGTCTTTACTGAGGCTGGCGGAAATGCGCCGGGACCGGTGGTAGCATATTCCGGCGCGGATGCATCCCGCCATCAACGGTAAGCCGGGCGTGCGCCGGGCCGTGGGATGGCGCCGCAACACCCGTGGTCTTCGCTTTATGGCGTCAGGCCCAGATGACCTCGATCCGTAGCGCAAGGTCCCCAAGCGCCAGCCCGCCGGGACGGGCCGGCGCTCGCCCGGCGGCTTCGCCTTGATTCCGGGCGGGGTGGCGCGGGGATCGATGCCAACGGGTCGCCAGCCCCTATTTCCTTGACTCTCTCGCCCCTCGCGCTTATCTGCGGCTCAATTCCCCGGATGCCCAAAGCGTCCGGTCCCATCGCTTTTGCGGGGATCGCCATCCGTCAGCGCGTTGCGCCCACGGGTGCGGAACCCCGTGCACCCGAAGCCTGTCCCGAAAGGACCGCGCATGTTCGAGAACCTGTCAGAGCGCCTTGGTGGCGTCTTCGACCGCCTCACCAAGGCCGGTGCGCTCAGCGCCGACGACGTGACCGCCGCCCTGCGCGAGGTGCGCGTCGCGCTTCTGGAGGCCGATGTCTCGCTGCCCGTCGCCCGCAGCTTCATCAAGCGCGTGCAGGACAAGGCCACCGGGGCCTCCGTCACCAAATCGGTGACCCCCGGCCAGCAGGTGGTGAAGATCGTTCATGACGAACTCATCGCCACGCTGAAAGGCGACGAGGATCCGGGCAAGCTGAAGATCGACAACCCGCCGGCGCCGGTGCTGATGGTCGGTCTGCAGGGCTCGGGCAAGACGACGACCACCGCGAAACTCGCCCGCCGTCTGAAGGAGCGCGAGCACAAGCGCGTGCTGATGGCGTCCCTCGACACCAACCGCCCGGCGGCGATGGAGCAGCTTGCGATCCTCGGCGGGCAGATCGGTGTTGACACCCTGCCGATCGTCAAGGGCGAGAACGCCGTGCAGATCGCCAAGCGCGCCAAGTCGCAGGCGACGCTGGGTGGCTATGACGTCTACCTCCTCGACACCGCCGGTCGTCTGCATATCGACGAAGTGCTGATGGACGAGGTTCAGGCCGTCCGCGATGCCGTCAACCCGCGCGAGACGCTGCTGGTGGTCGACGGCCTGACCGGTCAGGACGCCGTCAACGTCGCCACCGAGTTCGAAGGCAAAGTCGGCATCTCCGGCGTGGTCCTCACCCGTATGGACGGCGACGGGCGTGGCGGCGCGGCGCTGTCGATGCGCGCGGTGACCGGCAAGCCCATTCGTTTCGTCGGCCTCGGTGAGAAGACCGACGCGCTGGAAAGCTTCGAGGCAGAGCGGATCGCCGGCCGTATCCTCGGCATGGGCGACATCGTGGCCCTCGTCGAGAAGGCGCAGCAGACGCTGGAGGCCGAACAGGCCGAGCGCATGATGAAGCGCTTCCAGAAGGGTCAGTTCAACATGAACGACCTGAAGCAGCAGCTTGATCAGATGCTGAAGATGGGCGGCATGCAGTCCGTCATGGGCATGATGCCGGGCATGGCGAAGATGTCGAAACAGGCCGAGGCCGCGGGCTTCGACGACAAGATGCTCAAGCGCCAGATCGCGCTGATCAACTCGATGACCAAGAAGGAGCGGGCGAACCCCGACCTTCTGCAGGCCTCGCGCAAGAAGCGCATCGCGGCGGGTGCGGGTCTGGAAGTCTCCGAGCTGAACAAGCTTCTGAAGATGCAGCGCCAGATGGCCGACGTCATGAAGAAGATGGGCAAGGGCGGGATGCTCAAGCAGGCCATGAAGCAGATGTTCGGCAAGAACCCTGACATGGCCGAGATGCAGAAACAGATGGCCGATCCCGAGGCCATGAAGGCCGCGCAGCAGGCGCTGGGCCGGACCGGCGCGCTGCCGGGCGGTCTGCCGGGGCTGGGCGGCGGTGGCCTGCCGGGCGGCCTGTCCGGTCTGGGCTTCGGCAAGAAACGCTGATCCGATGAACGAAACCCTCCTCCCCTTCGCGACCCCTGCCGTGCCGGTCCTCGTGACCGAACGGCTGGTGCTGTCCGCGCCGGTGTTGGCGGATTTCGAACATGCGGCGGCCTACCATGCCTCGGACCGCGCGGTCTGGGAGGGCGGGCCCTATCACCGTCACCACGCTTGGCGGATCTGGGCCGCCGATGTGGCTTTGTGGATGCTCAAGGGCTATGGCCCCTTCCGCGTCGCCCATCGCGAGACCGGCGAATGGCTGGGCGAGGTCGGGATCTTCCACGGTGACGAATTCCCTGAGGCCGAGCTGGGCTGGATGGTCGCGCCGCATGCCGAGGGCAAGGGCTATGCCGCCGAGGCCGCCCGCGCGGTGATGCTTTGGGTTCGCCAGCATTTCGGCTGGGACGATATCGTCAACATCATCGACCCGAAGAACCAACGCTCCATCGCTCTGGCGCTGCGCCTCGGTGGCCGCATCGACACCAAGCGCGAGGGGATCGACGCCTCGGACGTGGTGATCGTGCATGATCTGCGGGGGCTGGCATGAGCGTCACGCTGTCCAACACCCCCGTGCTGACCACCGAGCGTCTGGTGCTGCGTGCGCCGGTTGCCGCCGACTGGCCCGCCTTCCACGCCTTCATGACGGATGCCCGTTCGGAATTCGTGCGGCCGGGTGAGCTGGACGAAGGCAAGGCCTGGCGCGCCTTCGGCCATGTGATCGGCCATTGGGTACTGCGCGATTTCGGCATGTTCATCATCACCGAGAAGGGCAGCGACGCCGCGCTCGGTTCGGTCGGTCCGTGGCGCCCCGCTGGTTGGCCCGAACCCGAGATCGGCTGGTCCATGTGGTCCGCCGAGACCGAGGGCAAGGGCTATGCCTTCGAGGCCGCGCAGGCAGTGCAGGCTTGGGTTCGTCCGACCCTCGGCTGGACGCGCTTCGTCAGCTACATCGACCAGAAGAACATCCGCTCGCAGGCTTTGGCCCGTCGCTTGGGTTGCGTGATCGACCCCGCAGCCGCGGCCATCGAAGAGGGCGTCGACGCCTGGGTGCATCCGGAGGGCGCGGCATGAGCATCGCCCAAGCTTTCGAGGCTGCCGTTCCCCAGTTGGAGACCCCGCGCCTGATCCTGCGCGCGCCGCGCCTGTCGGATTTCGACGCCTTCGCCGCCTATCAGGCCAGCGAACGCTCGAGCTTCACCGGTGGCCCGCTGGAGCGCAACCTCGCGTGGCGGTCCTTCGGGCATGTCGTCGGGCATTGGGTGCTGCGCGGCTACGGCATCTTCGTGATCGAGGAAAAGACCACCGGCCGCGCCATCGGGACCACCGGCCCGTGGTTCCCCGAGGGCTGGCCCGAGCCGGAACTCGCCTGGACCCTCTGGGCGGGCGATATCGAAGGCAAGGGCTATGCCGCCGAAGCCGCCATGGCGGGCCGTGCCTATGCCTATGAGGCGCTGGGCTGGACGGCTCCGATCAGCATGATCCTTGACGGCAACACCCGCTCGGAAGCCTTGGCTGCCAAGCTGGGCTGCGTGCGCGAGAGCGGCTTCACCCATGCGCAATTCGGCGCGTGCTCGGTCTGGCGCCACCCGGCGGCCGACGCACAGGGCGCCGGCATGGAGGCCTATGCATGAGCACCCAATCGACCAACGTGCCCAACCCGGAGGCCCCGATGAGTGACGATACCGAACGCGCCGCCCAGCTGCTGCGCGAGCATCGCGAAAGCATCGACCGGCTGGACGCGATCCTGGTCTACACGCTGGCCGAACGCTTCAAACACACGCAGGCGGTGGGCAAGCTGAAGGCCGAACACGCCCTGCCGCCGTCGGACCCCGCGCGCGAGGGCCGGCAGATCGAACGGCTCGAATGGCTGGCCAACGAGGCCGACCTCGACCCCGAATTCGCCAAGAAATTCCTGAACTTCATCATCTCGGAAGTGATCCGTCACCACGAGAAGTTGCAGAACTGAACACCCCGGATCGGCGTGGCCCCCGCACTGCAAATGCAAGGCCCGCCTCAACAGCCATCGATAGGAGATACAACCATGGCTACCAAAATCCGTCTCGCCCGTGGCGGCTCGAAAAAGCGCCCGTTCTACGCAATCGTCGTCGCCGACAGCCGCATGCCGCGTGATGGCCGCTTCCTCGAGAAGGTCGGCACCTACAACCCGCTGCTCGCCAAGGACAGCGAAGAGCGCGTGAAGCTGGACCTGGAAAAGGTTCAGGCCTGGCTCGACAAGGGCGCCGTCCCGACCGACCGCGTCGTCCGCTTCCTGGAAGCCGCCGGCCTGCGCGCCAAGACTGAGCGTAACAACCCGAAGAAAGCCGTCCCGGGCAAGAAAGCCCAGGATCGTGCCAAAGAGCGCGCCGACAAAGCCGCTGCTGCGTCGTCGGAAGAGTAATCTTTCGTGACAGGGAAGGCGTTCAGCCCGGCGTTCCGCGCGGAGCTGGCCGAATTGCTGCGCTGGCGGCGCGATGTGCGCCGCTTCCGCACCGATCCGGTCGACGAAACCGTGCTGGCGCGGTGCCTCGACGCCTTCCGTCTGGCCCCCTCGGTGGGGCTGTCCGAACCCTGGCGTCTTGTCCGGGTCGGCAGCCCCGCCGCGCGGGAGGCCGCCTTGACGAATTTTCAGGCCGCCAATGCCGAGGCCCTGTCGGGCTATGACGGCGACCGTGCCGAACGCTATGCCGGGCTCAAGCTCTCGGGCATGCGCGAGGCGCCGGTGCAGCTGGCGGTCTTTTGCGACGATTCCGCGCCCAAGGGGGCCGGTCTCGGCGCGCGCACCATGCCCGAGATGCGACGCTATTCCGTCGCCGGCGCGGTGATGCAGCTCTGGCTCATGCTCAGGGCCGAGGGGCTTGGCCTCGGCTGGGTGTCCATCTTGGATCCCGACCGGTTGGCCGCCGATCTCGGCGTTGACGAGGGCTGGCGGCTCGTGGCCTATCTGTGCATCGGATGGCCGGAAACGGATGATTGCGAACCGGAGCTGGAGAAGGCGGGCTGGGAACAGCGCGCCGCCGATGTGCCGGTCGAGTGGCGATAGGGGCGACAGGATGAGCGAACGGGTCTGTGTGGGCGCCATCGCCGGGGCCTTCGGGGTCAAGGGCGACGTGCGTCTCAAGAGCTTCTGCGCCGAGCCGACGGCCATCGGCGATTATGGCCCCCTCTTCACCGAAGACGGCAAGCAGAGCTTCAGCGTCAAGCTGGGCCAGCCGATCCCCAACGGCTTCTCGGCCCGTTTGGGCGGCGTCGGCACGCGCGAAGCGGCCGAGGCCCTGCGCGGCATCCGCCTTTATGCCGACCGCGACAAGCTGCCCTCGCTGCCGGACGACGAATTCTACCACGCCGACCTGATCGGCCTGACCATGATGGACACGGGCGGCAATGTGATCGGCAAGGTCACCGCGGTGCTGAACCACGGCGCGGGCGACATCCTTGAGGTGCAGCGCGCCGGCAAGGGCTCGGCCTTGGTGCCCTTCACGCTGGCCGTTGTGCCGACAGTGGATGTGGCTGGCGGTCGCATCATCGCCGACCCGCCCGAGGGTCTGTTGGAATGAGCGACGAGACCGGCGACAAACCGGAGGCCGAAGGCGTGAATCCCAAGCGTTCGCACGGGCGCGTGGCGATCCGGCTTTCGGTACAGCCCGAGGACCTGATGGGCGGCCCGCCGCGCGTCAAAGGCGCGTGGACGGCGAAGGTCATCACCCTGTTTCCGGCGGCCTTTCCCGGCGTCTTGGAGCAATCGCTGACCGGCAAGGCGATGGATCGCGGCCAATGGCGGCTGGAGACCTTGGACCTGCGCACCTTCGGCGAGGGTAAGCACCGCAATGTCGACGACACGCCCGCGGGCGGTGGCGCCGGCATGGTGCTGCGCGCCGATATCGTCGCGCGGGCTTTGCGGGTGGCCGATCAGGGCAATCCCGGTCGCGCACGTTGGCCGGTCGTCTATCTGTCGCCGCGCGGAAAGCCCTTCGATCAGGCGACCGCCCGCCGCTGGGCGCAATGCGACGGGATCACCATGCTCTGCGGCCGGTTCGAAGGCGTGGACCAGCGGGTGCTCGACCATTTCCAGATCGAGGAAGTCAGCCTTGGCGATTTCGTCCTGACCGGCGGCGAGATCGCCGCGCAGGCGATGATCGACGCAACCGTGCGGCTGCTGCCGGGCGTCTTGGGCAATGCGGAGTCGACCGAGGAAGAGAGCCATTCCAACGGCTTGCTGGAACATCCCCAGTACACCAAGCCCGCTGTCTGGGAGGATCGCGAGATCCCGCCGGTGCTGCTGTCGGGCAACCATGCCGAGATCGCCAAATGGCGCCGCGCGCAATCAGAAGCCCTGACCGAAGAGCGTCGCCCCGACCTTTGGGCGCGGCACAAGGGCAAGTGACGGCTTACCAGTTCGCGCCTTGGCGGGCGTAGCATTCCTCCAGAACCTCCAGCGCGGCGGTCGAGCCGTTCAGGATCCACTGGCGTTCCTCCTCGCCCTCGGGCGCGGTGGTGACGTAATTGCCGTCCATCATCTGCTGGCGCATCTCGCCGGTCAGGCTGACCTCAGCCCAGCCGCCGCGATAGATCTCGAAGCCGACCGGGATACGCTCGGCATCGACCGCGAAATGCCCGCTGACCGAGGCGCCGTAGGCCGTGCTGGGCGCCTGTTCGGTCGGCACATACATCGCCCAGCCATCCAGCATGTCGCCGCGCCGTTCGATCAACAGCGGGCCCGCGGCCTGCAGCGGGATCGTGCCGCGGCAGCCGACGAACTGGCCGTCCTGTTGCAGCACCTCGATCAGCCAGTTGCGGACATTGCCGTAGAAGCTGGAAGATTCCGCCGGATTCGTCGGGTTGGCGAGGGCGGGAAGCGGGCTCAGGCTGGCGGCCAAGGTCAGGCAGGCGATCAGGGCGGGCTGGCGGGTCACGAGGGGCTCCGGCGAAAGGGTCTGGCGCAAAAGGGCTTTGGACAAAGGTGACTGTGACGCGGGGCGGGTCAAGTTGGTTAAGGTTTCGATCACGGGGGCGTGATCTGTCCTGCGCAGTCGCTGCAGTCATCGGTCAGGATGTGCCCTCGCCATGCGCTTGATTTCGGCGTGACGGGAGGCGGGCAAAGGCCTTGTTTTGCAGGGCTTGACCCACGGCCATCGGGGCCCTATACGGCGGCGGTCCGGGGGCGGAATCGCCCGCCGGGCCGTTTTCGTTTGAACCCCGTCTTCGCCGACGGAGCAAGGCCCAAGCGAAAGGTACAGAACGACGACCGAAATCTCTGGCGGACGGCCATTTGGCGGGATCCGGTGGGTGACCAGAGCTCTGGGCGGCACAGACCTTCACGGAACAACCGTGAGCATCATAGGAGAAGATCAGATGAACCTGATCGCAGAACTCGAAGCCGAGCAGATTGCTGCCCTCGGCAAAGACATTCCGGATTTCAAGCCGGGCGACACCGTTCGCGTCGGCTACAAGGTGACCGAAGGCACGCGCTCGCGCGTTCAGATGTTCGAAGGCGTGTGCATCGCGCGTTCGGGCGGCCTGAACATCGGCGGCTCGTTCACCGTGCGCAAGATCTCGTTCGGCGAAGGCGTCGAGCGTATGTTCCCGCTCTACTCGACCAACATCGACTCGATCGCCGTGGTGCGTCGCGGTAAAGTTCGCCGCGCCAAGCTGTACTACCTGCGCGAACGTCGCGGCAAGTCGGCCCGTATCGCCGAAAAGACCAACTACCGCCCGCTCGGCGATAAGTGAGGAACAGGACGATGAAAGCTTCGATCCATCCCGAATACCACATCATCAACGTCAAGCTGGTCGACGGCACCGTTGTGCAGATGAAATCGACCTGGGGCAAAGAAGGCGACACGCTCGCCCTCGACATCGATCCCTCGGTGCACCCCGCCTGGACCGGCGGCACCTCGCGCCTGATGGACACCGGCGGCCGCGTGTCGAAGTTCAAGAACAAATACGCGGGCCTCGGTTTCTGATCCGACCCTCGTCATGCCTAAGAAACGCCGCTACATCCGTAGCGGCGTTTTGCTTTGGAGCGTTCCGTGCTGTCTGCCGCCATTGTCCTGACCATCCTTGTCGCCCTGTGGCTGCTGTGGCGCCCCGCGCTGCGCCGGGCCGAGACTTGGCGCGCGATGGTGACGCCCTTGGCCTCGATCATCGGCTCGGGCTTTCTGGTCCTGGGGCCGTTGCTGAACCACGCCTATGGCTACTGGGCCCCGCTGGCGATGGGGCTGCTTTGCGCCGTGGCCTGGGGCTATGGCGCGGCGATACGGGGCAATATCGCCGCCATCGCGCGGGACGGCTCGGCGGGCCCGGTCTGGGCCGAGGGGCTGGCCTCGGCGCTGCTAGGCTTCGCCTATATGGTCTCGGTCGCCTATTATCTGAACCTGTTGGGCAGCTTCGCCGTCTCGTTGACGCCTTGGGACACGCCCGTGGCGGCCCGAGTGGTGACGACGGCGGTCTATGCGGTGATCCTGATCGTCGGATGGACCCGGGGCTTCGCGGTGTTGGAGCGGCTGGAATATGCCTCGGTCGCGCTGAAGCTGGCGATCATCGCCGGGCTGGTGCTGGGGCTCATGGTGCATACCGGCGGGCTGGCGACGGAGGGCGGGTTGATCCTCTCGGCGCCGGTCGAGACCGGTTGGGCTGCGCTGACGCTGGGCTTCGGCATGATCGTCACGGTGCAGGGGTTCGAGACCTCGCGCTATCTCTCGGCCGAGTATGACGCCCCGGTGCGGATCCGCTCGATGCGGCATGCGCAGATTTTCTCGACACTGATCTACCTCATCTACATCGCGCTGGTGACCTATGCCTTCGCGCCCGAGGAGGGCGTGCTGAAGGAGACCGCCATCGTCGCGCTGATGGGCGCCGTCTCGCCGGTGCTGCCGATGGTGCTGGTCGCCGCCGCGCTGGCCGCGCAATTCTCGGCGGCGGTGGCGGATACCGGTGGCTCGGGCGGGCTGATCGAGGAGCTGACCCGCAAGCGCGTCTCGACCCGACAGGCCTATGGCGCGGTGGTCGCGGTCGGGTTGGGGCTGACCTGGTTCGCGCATGTGTTCGAGATCATCGCCTATGCCTCGCGCGCGTTTGCCGCCTACTACGCGGTGCAATCGGCGATGGCGGCGGTGCGGGAATGGCAGGGACGGAAGGGGCTGGCCGTGACCTATGGGGCACTGGCGCTGCTGGGCGTGGCGATCGTGGTCTTCGGGCGGTCGATCGAATAGCGCGGAGCCGGGCGCGCGCCGGACCGTGGGGTGGCGCAGCAGCGCCCGAAGTCTGCGCTTTATCCCGCCAAATCCGGATGGCCTCGATCCGATGTGCGAGGCCCCCAAGCGCCAGCCCGCCGGGACGGGCCGGCGCTCACCCGGCGGCTTCGCCTTGATTCCGGGCGGGGTGGCGCGAAGATCACGGCCGGCGATCATCAGCGGGTTTCCGCTTCACCATCCCCGCTGGCCGTCCTATGTAGGCCCTCCGCGTCACAGGGCGCGCAACAACGCAGGATGGGACCGTGGCGCATATCATCGTCACCGGAAACGAGAAGGGTGGCTCGGGCAAATCCACCACCGCCATGCATATCGCCACCGCGCTGGCCCGCATGGGCTTTCGCGTCGGCGCGCTGGACCTTGATGTCCGTCAACGCACCTTCGGCCGCTATGTGGAAAACCGCATGGCCTTCTGCGAGCGTGAGGGCATCACCCTGCCGACGCCCGTCTACCGCGAGCTGCCGAATATCGATCCGGCAACCCTCGGGCCCAACGAGAATATCAACGACCACCGCCTGTCCGAAGCGATGGCCGGTCTCGACGAGGAAAGCGATTTCATCCTGATCGACTGTCCGGGCAGCCATACGCGCCTGAGCCAGGTCGCGCATTCGCTGGCCGATACGCTGGTCACGCCGATGAACGACAGCTTCATCGACTTCGACCTGTTGGCGCGGATCGAGCCCAACACCAACGAGGTTCTGGGCCCGTCTATCTATTCGGAGATGGTGTGGCAGGCGCGGCAATTGCGCGCCCAGGCCGGCTTGAAGCCGATCGACTGGCTGGTGCTGCGCAACCGTCTGGGGGCCCAGCAGATGCACAACAAGCGCAAGGTCGGCGAGGCCCTCGAGGCCTTGGCGAAGCGGATCGGTTTCCGCGTGTCGCCTGGGTTCTCCGAGCGGGTCATCTTCCGCGAGCTGTTCCCGCGTGGCCTGACGCTTCTGGATCTGAAGGATACCGGCGTCGAGCAGATGAACATCTCGAACGTGGCGGCCCGGCAGGAATTGCGCGATCTGTTGACCGCGCTGCGGCTGCCCGGCGTCACGGTCAGTGTTTGAAGAAGCGCTTCTCGGGCAGCGTGTCCGGGAGGTGCTGGTGCAGCGAGTCGTAACGCTCGAGCACTTTCTTCTCATCATCGGCGAACAGGTGAAGCGGCAGCTTCACGGCGTTTTCCAGCAGATCCATCGCGGCTTTCTGGAAGGTCATTGGTCCGTTCCTTTCCCAGTTGGTAAGGTTAATGAAGCTTTCCAATCACGGCGAGATTGCGGCGCGGATGCGGTTCTTTTGCAGGATGTCGCGCATTTTGCGTTAATTTCGGGGCGCAGATTCGCAATATGCAAAGATTGCGGCCCGGATTTGACTGCGGTATAGGGGTAAAAAGTGAACATGCCCCAATGGGGCAAGATTGGGGATCGGGCCCATGCTCTCGCTTGTCTGGTTTCGTCGCGATCTGCGCGTGCAGGACCATCCGGCCCTGAGTCGCGCAGCCTCGGAGGGGCCGGTTCTGCCGGTCTACATCGCCGATCCCGCCCTTCTGGCCGGCCCTGATTCGTCCGCTCGGCATTTCGCCTTCCTCGAAGAATCCCTGCGTGAGCTGCGCGAGGATCTGGCCGCCGCCGGCCAGCCGCTGATCCTGCGTGCCGGTGACCCGGTCGAAGTTCTGGCCCGGCTCAAGGCCAAGCACCGCGTCACCCGCATCGTCACCCATCCCGAGACCGGCAACCGCGCCGCCCGCGACCGCTTTACTGCCGTGGCCGACTGGGCGCGCGAGGCCGGGCTGGAGTGGCTGGTGCTGGCCGAAGGGCAGGGCGTCCCGCTCCCCGTCCCGATGCTGGAGCCGGTGACCGAGGGAACAGGCGTCCTGCCCTCCGCCCGCTCGCTGGGCCTCCCCGAGGATCCCTGCCCGAACCGGCAGCGCGGCGGGCGTTCGGCCGGGTTGGCGATGTTGGCCAGCTATCTTGCCACGCGCGGGCAGGGTCATGCTCCGGGCAGCGCCACGGCTCTCAGCGCGGAACGGATGGGCGCGCGGCTGTCGCCCTATATGGCGCTGGGCCTGATCTCGATGGCCGAGATCCGGGCGACGCTGGCCGAGGCACGGGCCGAGCGTCGCGGTCAACCCGAGTGGGCGGGCGCCTTGCGGGCGCTGGCCAGCCAGCTCAACGCCCGCGCTGGTGCCCATGCCGCGCCGCTGATCCAGCCCGAGGGCACCGCCGCGACGGGGCCATGGGCCGAGGGCGCGACAGGGCTTCCCTATGTGGATGCGGCGATACGGGCGCTGAAGGCGACGGGCTGGCTCGACCATCGCTCGCGCGCATTGCTGGCGGCGGTGGGGCTGCATCATTTGCGGCTGGATCCGGCCTCGGTCGGCCTGCATCTGGCGCGGCTGTCGACGGATTACGACCCGGCGATCCATTGGCGCGAGATCCAGCGCGCGGCGCAGGGGCGCATCCCGGATCCGGTTGCGCTGGGCCGGAAGCTGGACCCGGACGGCAGCTTTCTGCGCCGCTGGCTGCCTGAGCTCGCCCGCATCCCCGACGCGCATCTCCATGCGCCATGGCTGTGGCCCCGCGCGCGGCGATTGTTGGCCGGGCGCTATCCTGAGCCTGTGCTTGACCCCACGCAGGCCGCGCGCGAGGCCCGGGCGATCCGCGCCCGCATGGCGCCGGTTCATGAAGATGATCCGCTGATCGAAGGCCCGCGTATCCCGCGCAGAAGGCGGCCGGACGGGCCGCAGCTGTCCTTGGATTTCTGATGCCCAAAGCCCGCAAGAAGGCCGACCTGCCGGTGAAGACCTGCGCCCATTGCGGGCGACCGATGGTCTGGCGGAAGAAATGGGAGAAGGTCTGGGACGAGGTGAAATACTGCTCGGACCGCTGCCGGGGCGAGGCCCGGAAACGGTCCGACTGAGTTACGCGCCGACGTGCCGCGCGAGCTTGCCCAGAGTCTGCAGGCCCAGCTCCACGGCCCCCATCGACCTCGCGCCCTCATATTCCGCGCGGTCGCTGAAGATCATGCTGAGCGAGACCCTGGTGCCGCCTTCGACCGCGGTGAACAGCACCGAGGCATCGGCATGTTTCGGCCCGTCCTCGCCCCAGTGCAGCGTGTAATCGATGCGCTGCTCGGGGTCGTGGCGGGTGTATTTGTGGTGGTTGGGGAAGACCGTGCCATCCGGCGCGATCATGTCGAAGACCCATTCGCCCCCGGCCCGCAAATCGATGCGCTGCGTGCGGCAGGAGAACCCGTCCGGCCCCCACCATTGCGGCAGCGCCTTGGGGTCGGTCCAGGCCTCCCACAGCACGTCCACCGGCGCGGCGATCACCCGGTCCAGAATCATCGTCCGATGCGCCACGTCGACGAGGTTGTCGAGCCCAGCGCCGAGGCCCTGCTCATAGCCCTGCTCCATATCCTCGGCCAGCGAGGTCAGCTGCACGGTCAGCGTCAGCGCCGTCCCCTCGCCGCGCGGAGCGAGTTGGGTGGTGACCAGAGCCGCCGAGAGCAGGCTGTCGCCGGCGTATAGCAGCTCGGTATTGGTCGAGCGCCGCGCCGGCTCCATCGCCAGCCAACGGATGTCGCAGCGGATATCGGGCTGACCCTCGGCGCGACAGATCGAGACCTCCTCGCCGCCCGCGACGGGATCGGCCTGCAGGTAGTCGACCGTCACCGCGGGCGAGGGCGCCGACCAGATCGCGCGGGCCGAGGGGTCGGTCCAGGCGCGCCAGACGGTGTCCGGCGGGGCCTCGAACTCGCGTTCGAAGACCAAAGTGGCGAAGCGCGGGGTCATTTCGCCATCAACCCCTGCGCATATTCCTCAAGCTGCCCGGCCACCGTGCCCCAGCCGCCCGAGAAACCCATTTCCTCATGCTGCTTCGCCGTCGCGGCCGAGCGGTGACGGGCCACGGCGCGGTATTTGGTGCGGCCGTCACCCAGATCCTCGAAGGTGACGATGGCGGTCATGAAAGGCTCAGGATTGGGTTTCCAGCCCTCGGTATAGGTGTCGGTGAAGACCAGCTTCTCCTCCGGCACCACCTCCAGATAGACGCCGTTGTTGGGCATGAGGTTGCCCTCGACCTCGAAGGTGGTGTTGCACTTGCCACCCGGACGCAGGTCCAGCTCGCAGGAGACGACCTTGTGCGGGCGCGGCACGAACCAATGCACCAGATGCTCGGGCGTGGTCCAGCATTCCCACAGCAGCGCGCGCGGGGCGTTGAGGATGCGCTCAAGGACGAGGTCGGTTTCGGGATCAATGTCCATTCTGTCTCTCCTTCATCAGGCGGGTGACGTAATCGTCGAGGCGGTCGAGCCGCCCCTCCCAAAGCGCGCGTTGCTCATCGAGCCAGCCACGCACGGGGGTGAAAGCCTCGGGCACGATGGCGCAGGTGCGCACGCGCCCGTCCTTGCGGGTCTCGATCAGGCCCGCGTCTTCCAGCTTGCGCAGATGGCCCATGAGCGAGGGCAGGGCCATGTCGAAGGGCTGCGCAAGGTCGCTGACGCTGGCCGGACCGCGCGCCAATTGCGATAGCAGCGAGCGGCGGGTGGGATCGGCCAGCGCCTGAAACAGCGCGTCGAGGCGGGGCTCGGCGCTCATGCGGCGTCGGGCTGGGCCGGGAAATAGGTCAGTTCCCAGACATGGCCGTCGAGGTCGGTGAAGGGGCGGTAGTACATGAAGCCGTGGTCGACGGCCTCGCCATGCGCGGCGCCGCCGTGCTGGATCGCGGCCTCGACGATGCGGTCGACGTCTTCACGGCTGTCCATCGACAGGGCCATCAGCGCCTCGCGGTGGGTCTTGGTGTCGGCGGGTTCCCGCTGCGCGAAGCCGCGAAACTTGTCATGCGTCATGATCATCGCGAAGATCGTGTCCGAGAACACGAGGCAGGCGGCGGTCTCGTCGGTGTAGTCGAGGTTGAAGTCGAACCCCAGCGCGCGCCAGAACGCCATCGAGGCGGGCAGATCGGCGACGGCGAGGTTCACAAAGATCATCCGGGGCATGGTCGCTCTCCTTTGGTTAGGAATATGGCTAACTATCTCGCGTGAGTCGCGCAAGTAAAAGTTAGGTGAAAGACTAACAATTTCCGGCTGAAAATCCTGTTGCCGGAAGCGTGGAATACAACGGCATTCCGTGTTGCCTATCGGAAACTTTTCTCCATATTTCCAAGATCAGCCGAAGAAACACGGGCCGCGCGGCCCTTTGGGAAGGGAAGCGGACATGGTTCAGCGGATCGAGAAAGCGGGTCTTCAGGTCGACGCGCGCATGGTGGATTTCATCGAAGGGCAGGCGCTGCCGGGCACCGGCGTCTCGGCCGGGACCTTCTGGTCGGCGCTGGCCGGTCTGGTGAATGACCTTGGCCCGAAGAACCGCGCCCTGCTGGAGAAGCGAGAGCAGATCCAGGCACAGATCGACGCTTGGCATGTCGCCCGTCGCGGTCAGGCGATCGACGCCGCCGAATACAGCGCCTTCCTGCGCGAGATCGGCTATCTGGTCCCGGAAGGCCCGGATTTCACCATCGAGACCTCGGGCATCGATCCTGAGATCGCCGCCCAGCCCGGCCCGCAGCTGGTCGTGCCGGTGATGAACGCGCGCTATGCGCTGAACGCGGCGAATGCGCGCTGGGGCAGCCTCTATGATGCGCTCTACGGTACCGATGCGCTGGGCGACCTGCCTTCGGGCAAGGGCTATGACGCCGCCCGGGGCGCGCGGGTTGTTGCTTGGGCCAAGGCCCATCTCGACAAGGCCGTGCCGCTGAACGGCGCCAAATGGGACGAGGTCACCGGCCTCACCGTCACCGAGGGCGCGCTGGTTGCGAGCACGGCGAAGGGTCAGACCGGCCTCGCCGACCCCGCGCAATTCCTCGGTTGGGCCGAGAATGACGGCTGGACGCAATACCTGCTGCAGAAGAACGCGCTGCGGCTGGAGCTGCTGATCAATCCCGAGCACCAGATCGGCAAGGACGATCCCTTTGGCCTGAGCGACGTGGCGCTGGAAGCCGCGATCTCGGCGATCATGGATTGCGAGGATTCGGTCGCCGCGGTCGATGCCGAGGACAAGGTCCTCGCCTGGGGCAATTGGCTGGGCCTGATGAAGGGCGATCTGACCGAGGAGGTCACGAAGGGCGGCAAGACCACCACCCGCAAGCTCTATGACGATTTCACCTACCAGACGCCCTCGGGCACGCCGCTGACGGTGAAATGCCGGGCGCTGATGCTGGTGCGCAACGTGGGCCACCTGATGACCAACCCCGCCGTGCTGGATGCCGAGGGGCGCGAGGCCGGTGAGGGCCTGCTCGACGCGCTGGTGACCACGCTCTGCGCGATGCACGACCTGCAGAAGACCGAGGGCGCGCGCAACTCGCACCACGGCTCGGTCTATGTGGTGAAGCCGAAGATGCACGGGCCTGAGGAAGTCGCCTTCGCCGACGAGATCTTCACCCGCGTGGAACAGGCGCTGGGCCTGCCGGCGAACACCGTCAAGCTGGGCATCATGGACGAGGAGCGCCGCACCTCGGCCAACCTCAAGGAATGCATCCGCGCGGCGAAGAACCGGGTGGCCTTCATCAACACGGGCTTCCTCGACCGCACCGGCGACGAGATCCATACCTCGATGGAAGCCGGCCCGATGATCCGCAAGGGCGACATGAAATCGCAGCCCTGGATCACCTCGTATGAGGATCGCAATGTCGATATCGGCCTTGCCTGCGGGCTGAAGGGCCATGCGCAGATCGGCAAGGGCATGTGGGCGATGCCGGACCGGATGGCGGACATGCTGGTGCAGAAGATCGGCCATCCCAAGGCGGGCGCGACCTGCGCCTGGGTGCCCTCGCCGACCGCGGCGACGCTGCATGCCACGCATTACCATCAGGTCGACGTGCTGGCACGGCAGGACGAGATCGCCGCCGGTGGTGCGCGCGGCACGCTGGCCGATCTGCTGACGATCCCGGTCGCGCAGGGCGTGAACTGGTCGGACGAGGAAATCGCCTCCGAGCTGGAGAACAACGCGCAGGGGATCCTCGGGTACGTCGTGCGCTGGGTCGATCAGGGCGTCGGTTGCTCGAAAGTGCCGGACATCCATGACGTCGGCCTGATGGAGGACCGCGCGACCTGCCGGATCTCCTCGCAAGCCTTGGCCAACTGGCTGCACCATGGCGTCGTGTCCGAGGCGCAGGTGATGGCCGCGATGCAGAAGATGGCCGCCGTGGTGGACCGTCAGAACGAGGGCGATGCCGAGTACACGCCGATGGCGCCGGGCTTTGACGGGATCGCTTTCCAGGCTGCCTGCGATCTGGTGTTCAAGGGTCGCGTCCAGCCCTCGGGCTATACCGAACCGGTGCTGCACCGCCGTCGGCTCGAGCTGAAAGCGTCGCAGGCCTGACCTGGCCTTCACGACCGCGCGAGAATGACAAGGCCCCGTTCCCGGAACGGGGCCTTTCGGCTTGCCGGGGCAGGGGCGCCGACGCATGATGCGCGCCACCGAGCGCCGGTGCATGCCGGCTTAGGCAGAGTTGGGGGAAGAGGCGACCATGAAAATCAACGGTTTGGCGGCTGTCTTCCTGACGCTGGCGGGGCTGACCCTCGCGCTGCCTGCACAGGCCGAACATGGGGTCGGTACGCCGCCGCCGATGTCCACACAGACGCCGGGCATCTTCGCTCTCGATATCCCCGGCGCGGGGGACAATGCGCGGGCGCTGTCCCTGACGTTGTGGTTCCCCGCCGAACCCGGCACCGAGGCCGATTTCGCCGGCAATGCCGTGTTCCGCGCCACCCGCGCCATTCCCGGCGCCGCCCCGCGCCTGCCGGCGGCGGACGGGCGGTTGCCCGTGGTCCTCATCTCGCATGGCGGTCTGCGCTCGGCCGAAGATAGCGGCGCGTGGCTCTCGGCCGGGCTGGCCCGTGCCGGCTATTTGGCGGTCGAGGTCAACGCCCCGCGTCCCGCCAACGCCCGCGCGGCGCTTGACGAAATCTGGCACCGCCCCGCCGACCTGACCCGCGCGTTGAATCGCCTGCTGGCGCATCCGCAATGGGCTGAGAAGATCGACCCGCAACAGGTCTACGCCGTCGGCTTTGCGCTGGGGGGCACCGCGACCTTGGCGCTGGCGGGCTTCGGCACAAGGCCGGATGGCTATCGCCAATCCTGCATCCAGCCGGGACAGGGCAATCCCGATTGCGGCTGGCTCAATGCGGCGGGCGTGTCGCCGGACGGGGCCGAACATGCCGCGCTGGAAGCCGACCGTCGTGATCCCCGCATCCGTGCCGCCGTGGCCATCGCGCCCGAATTCTTGCCGGTCCTCACCGCGCCCGACGCCAGCGCCCGCCCGGCTTTGGTGGTGACGCTGGGCACCGAACCCCTCGCCGGGGCGTCCGACCTGCCCGAGGGGCTGGCCCTCGTCGCCCTGCCCGAAGCAAGCGCCGGCGATGGCTTCGCGCTGTGCACGGAGGCCGGGCCAGGGATCCTTGCGTCCGACGGGGCCAATGCCGCCCTCTGCGCGGGCTCCGCCGAGGCACGGGACGCCGCCCATCGCGCGATCATCGCCGCCAGCGTCGCCTTCCTGCACGAGGCCTCGGCCCCGCGCTGAGGCCCACCCCACCGATCATAGAACTGGAGGAGTTCCCATGACCCTGACCCTTGACCAAGCCCGCACCATCATTGCCACCGCCCGTGCCAAGGGCCGCGAGGCCGGGATGAAACCGCTGTCGGTCGTGGTGCTGGATGCCGGCGGCCATGTGCTGGCCTTCGAGCGTGAGGATGGCTCGCCCTCTGGCCGCTTCAACATCGCGTTCGGCAAGGCCCATGGTGCGGTGATGATGGGTGTGCCCAGCCGCAAGCTGGGGGACATGGCCGTGGAACGTCCGCATTTCATCGCCGCCGCCGGCGGGGCCTTCGACGGCAAGCTGGTGCCGGTGGCTGGTGGCGTGCTGCTGCGCGATGCCTCGGGCGCGCTGGTGGGCGCGGTCGGCATCAGCGGCGACACCTCGGACAATGACGCGCTGGCCGGCATCGCCGGGGCCGAGGCCGCCGGCTTGAAAGCCGAGGGCTGAGCCCCACTTAGCCGGGAATGTTCCCCGCTGCCGACCAGATCCTGCCCGCCCTCGCCGAACTCGGCTCGCTGACCTATGCGGTGATCGCGCTGGCGGCGATGCTGGAGGGATGGTTCGTCACCGGCGTGTTCGTGCCCGGCTCGCTCATCGTCGATGCGGGCGGGATCCTTGCCCAGCAAGGCGTCGTCAAGCTGATGCCGCTGATGGCGCTGGTGGCGCTGGGCTCGATCGCCGGGTCCGAGCTGGGCTATTGGACCGGGCGGCTGGCCAAACGGGGGCTGCAGGGCCGGCTGGAGCAATCCCGCGCCTACCAACGTGCCACCCGCCTGTTCGAGGAGCGCGGCGGGCTGGCCTTGGTGATCGGTCGCTTTCTGGGGCCGGTCAGCGGGCTGGTGCCGATGGCCGCGGCGATGGCGGGAATGGAGCATCGCCGGTTCCTGCCCTGGTCCATCGCGGCGGCGATCCCCTATGCCGTCTTCCACGTCGCGCTGGGCTATGTGCTGGGCGATGCGCTGACCCGGCTGGGGCCCTTGGCGGGCCGGGTTGCGCTGGTGGTCGGCGTGGTCTTGGTGCTGGTCGTGGGCCTCGTCTGGCTGGTGCGACGCATCCTGCGCCTCGGGCCTTTCGTGAAATCGGTGGGGCAGGCGGTGCTGCGCGCGGTGCTGCAGATGCCCGTCACCCGCGTCTGGATCGACCGCCACCCCCGCAGCAGCGCCTTCATCGCCGCCCGCTTCCAGACGGATGTCTTCACCGGCCTGCCCGTCACCGTGCTAGCCGGCGTCTTCGTCTATGTCTTCGGCATCTGGGTCGGCTCTGTCTTCGACTGGCTGACCGCCGCGCCGATCGTCGCCGTGGATACTCGCGTCGCCAACCTGCTGCACGCCTTCTGGTCGCCGGGCCTTCTGCGCGGGGCGACATGGATCACCGCCTTGGGTGACACGCGCCTCGTGGCCGCCGTGACGCTGGCCTTCGTCATCGCGCTGGCGGCTCGGGGGCGGATGGCCTTGGCCTTGGCGATGGTCGTCGCGGTCGTGGGAAATGCGGTCTCGGTCACCGTGCTGAAGCTGATCTTCCAGCGCGAGCGTCCGCCCTTCGCCTTCTTCACCGAAAGCACCAACAGCTTCCCCTCCGGCCACGCGGCGATCTCGGTCGCCTTCTGGGGCACGATCTTCTACGTCCTTTGGCGCGCCGGGCTGATCCGGGTGACCGTCGCGCTGGTGCTGGCGCCGCTGTTCGCGCTGTTGATCGGCGGCAGCCGGCTGGTGCTGGGCCAGCACTACCTCTCCGACGTGTTCAACGGCTGGCTGGTGGGGGCGCTGTGGGTCGTGGTTGCCGTGGTCGTCGCCGAATGGTGGCGCGAGACGCATCCCCGCACCGAACCCCGACAAGGCGCGGTGGCATGGGCCGCCGGGGGCGTCACCCTTGCGCTGGGCCTCTATGCAGCGTCGATCGTTGTGTTCTACGACAAGGCGCAAAACATCCCCTGGGCCGGGCCGCCCCAGGTCACGCTGTCCTCGCCCTTGGAGATCGTCGGCGCCGGCGATTTCGAGCCGCAGGCGGAATCGGTGATCGGCACTCCTTTGGAGCCGGTGAACCTGATCCTCGCCGCCCGCGATGCGCAGGCCGTGACCGAGGCCATGGCGCAGGCTGGCTGGCAACCCGCGGGACGGCCCGGTTGGTCGGACATGGCTCGCGCCGTGTTCAGCGCCTGGCGCAGTCTTGAAGACCCCACCGCGCCCTTGATCCCCTATTTCTGGGCCGGTGCGCCGCATGACATGGCGTTCGAGAAACCCGCGAGCGCCGATGCGCCCCAGACCCATCACCACGTTCGCTTCTGGCAAAGCCGCTACGTGACCGCCGAGGGCGCGACGCTGTTCGTGGGCGCGGCCAGCCTCGACCGGGGTCTGGGCGACCTTGGTCCCGATCCGGACGCCGAACGCGCGGCACTGGCCGGCGACCTGCAATCTGTGGGTGCCGTTCTGTTGGGCGTCGCGCCTGCGGGCGGCCCGGAACAGGGGCTGTCGATCTCGGGCGAGGCGTGGCAATCGGATGGGAACGCGGCGGTTCTGGCCCTGCCTCTTTCCTTCCCGCAAGCCGCGGACTAGGTTTGCCTTAACGAAGCGATCCGCAGGAACCAACATGCCGCGAAAGCGTCCCGTTGTCGGCGTCATCGGCAACGCCGCCCTTCTGAACGAAACCTATCAGGTGCATGCCGGAGGGGCGATGAACTCGGCCGCGATCGCCGAGGTTTCGGATGCCACGCCGCTGCTGGTACCCGCCGACCCGCGCTATGTCTCGGTGAACGAGCTGCTGGAGATCTGCGACGGCTTCCTGTTCACCGGCGGCCGCCCGAACGTCCACCCCGAAGAATACGGCGAGGCCGAAACCCCCGCGCATGGCACTTTCGACCGCTGCCGCGACGCCATCACCCTGCCGCTGATCCGCGCCTGTGTGGAGCGAGGCCAGCCGATCCTCGGCGTCTGCCGCGGCTTTCAGGAGGTGAACGTGGCGATGGGCGGCTCGCTCTATCCTGAGATCCGCGATCTGCCCGGTCGGATGAACCACCGCATGCCGCCCGACGGCACGCTGGAGGAGAAATTCGCCCTGCGCCACAAGGTCACCTTCACCGAGGGCGGGCCGTTCCACCATCTGCTGGGCTCGACCGAGGTGATGACCAACACCTTGCACGGGCAGGGGATCAAAACCCCCGGCGCGCGCATTGTCATCGACGGCTACGCCCCCGACGGCACGCCCGAGGCGATCTATGTCAAGGATGCGCCGGGCTTCACGCTTTCGGTGCAATGGCACCCGGAATACAACGCGGCCAAGGATCCGGTGTCGCGGCCCCTCTTCGCGGCCTTTGGCGAGGCTTTGCGGCAATGGGCGCATGTCAGCGCCTGATTGAACCGAACCCGCAGCCCGCACGACTGACCTTCGTAACCCCAACGGAGGTCATCATGGACAAGCTTCTCGTACTGCTCGCCGGCATCCTCGGTGCCTTCATCGCCATCGTTCCCGCCACCGCGCCCGCATTGGGCCTGTGACGGAAAGGCCAAGGAGCAAAAGATGCTGAAACCGCTGATCCTGACGCTGGCCATCGCGCTGCCGCTGCCGTCCTACGCCGATGTCCTCGTGCCGCAGGCGGTGACAAGGGGGACCAACACCATGATCACGCCCGTCAGCGGCGAGGGCGTGCCCTTTGCCGGCCATTGGCAACTGGGCACCCTGTTGCAGAACGGCGCGCCCGCGCGCTTGGACCCGGCGGCGCTGGCGCAGGTCTCGTTGCAGATCGACGCGCAGGGGCATGGCTCTGGCTCGAACGGGTGCAACCGGATCATGTTCCAGCTTGAGGCCCGTGGCGGCCGTGGTTGGGGTACGGATGGCGTTTCCAGCACCCGGATGCTGTGCCACGGCGACGCGGCCGAGGTCGAACGGCTGGTGATGGCCGCCCTCAACGACAGCGCGCGGTATGTCCTGACGGGCGGTGGCTCGGTGCTGCAGGTCTATGACGCGGACGGAATCCTGCGCCTGATCCTGAACCGGGCGGGCTGACCGCCTCCGGACCCGGCAAAGGAAAGGGGGCCCGCAGGCCCCCGATCTCGTCAGATGGCCGAGCTGTGGCCGGTCTTGGCCATGGCATAGGCGTCGAAGCAGGTGGCGATCATCCGGGTCAGGGGGCGCCCGGCCTCGGGGATCGACAGGCCCTGCGCATCGTGGCGCACGAAGGAGCCGAACTTCTCGGCCACCGGCGCGAACAGGGCATCGGCCCGCGCCCGCGTCAGGCCGAAGTCACGCACCAATTCTTCCGTCCGGACGGCGAAATCGCACATCAGCGCCTCGATGATCCGGGCGCGCAGGCGGTCCTCGCCGCCGAAGGCATGGCCGCGCTTGGTGGCGAATTCGCCCTCGCGCACCGATTTCACCCAGCCCGAGGTCGCCGCGTTCATCTGCGCATAGCCCTGCGGGAACTTGGAGATCGACGAGGCGCCCAGCCCGATCAGCACCTCGGAGGTGTCGTCGGTATAGCCTTGGAAATTCCGCCGCAGCGTGCCGTTCTTCGCCGCCACCGCCAGCCCGTCCGAGGGCCGCGCGAAATGGTCGATGCCGATGTCGACATAGCCATCCCAGTTGAACAACTCCTGCGCCGTGGCAAAGAGGTCGAGCCGTTCTTCCGGCCGGGGCAGGGTGTCCGAGGGGATCATCTGCTGGCGCCGCGCCATCCACGGCACATGCGCATAGCCATAAAGCGCCACGCGGTCGGGCGAGAGCGACAAGAGCTTCTGCACCGAATCCGCCAGCCGCGCGTTGCTCTGGTTCGGCAGGCCATAGAGGATGTCGGCGTTGAGGCTGTGCACGCCCCGCGCGCGGATCATCTCGACGGCGGCGCGGGTGATCTCGTAGCTCTGGTCGCGGCCGATGATCTTCTGGATCTCGGGGTTGAAATCCTGCACCCCGATGGAGGCGCGGTTCATCCCGGCCTCGGTCAAGGCATCAAGGCGCGCCTCGTCGATCTCGTTCGGGTCGATCTCGACCGAGAACTCGGCCCCCTTGCCCAGCGGCACCACATCGAAGATCGCCGCCGCCAGATCGCGCATCTGCGCCGCCGGCATCAGCGTCGGCGTGCCGCCACCCCAATGCAGCCGCGACAGGGTCACGCCCTGCGGCAGGGTGTCACGCAGAAGCGCCAGCTCCTGCTTCAGGGTCTCGACATAGGCGATGACCGGGTCCTCGCTGGAGGTGCCCTGCGTGCGGCAGGCGCAGAACCAGCACAGGCGCCGGCAAAACGGCACATGCAGGTACAGCGAGATGGGGCTGCCCTCGGGGATGGCGCCAACCCATTGGCGAAACAGCGAAGGTCCCACCGCTTCCGAGAACTGCGGGGCCGTCGGATAGCTGGTATAGCGCGGCACGCGCGCGTCAAAGAGACCCAGTCGGGCGAGTTGCGATTCCGTATCCATTCGCCTAATTTGTGCATTATTGCCCTCCGGGCCTTGACCCAGATCAAGACATGCAGAAAACGATTATCGCCCCTGTTAAGTTTACCCATGTTCAGTGTGGCGATTGTCCGATCCGCCATCGCGCCGTCTGTGCGCGCTGCGATTCCGACGAGCTGACCAGCCTGGAAGAGACGAAATACTACCGCAGCTTCGAAGCCGGCCAGACCATCGTGTGGTCCGGCGACCGGATGGATTTCGTGGGCTCGGTCGTCACCGGCATCGCCACGCTGACCCAGACCATGGAAGACGGCCGCCGCCAGATGGTCGGTCTGTTGCTGCCCTCGGATTTCGTCGGCCGTCCGGGCCGCGAGACCGCGGCCTATGACGTCGTCGCCACCACCGATCTGGTGATGTGCTGCTTCCGCAAGAAGCCCTTCGAGGAGCTGATGGTGCAGACGCCGCATGTCGGCCAACGCCTGCTGGAGATGACGCTCGACGAACTCGATGCGGCGCGGGAATGGATGCTGCTGCTCGGTCGCAAGACCGCGCGCGAGAAGATCGCCAGCCTGATTGCCATCATTGCCCGCCGCGATGCCTCGTTGAAGATGCAGAAGAGCGAGGGCCGGGTGGTCGTCGACCTGCCGCTGACGCGTGAGGCGATGTCGGAATATCTGGGCCTGACGCTGGAAACGGTCAGCCGTCAGATCAGCGCCCTGCGCAAGGACGGCATCATCGAGGTCGAAGGCAAGCGCCACATCACCATCCCCGATTTCGATCGTCTGATCGAAGAGGCCGGCGATGACAGCGATGGCGGTTTCCTCGTCTGACACAGACGCCAAAGGAATCGCCGTCCCGTTAACCGAGTCGCAATGCCTGTCGGTGGGTCACAACCGGCAGGATGAGTCGCGCCGCTGTCCTGCGCGCAGTGGTTAAGGATTCAGTTTTACAGATTAACGGGCCGTTTTCTTGTGTTAACGCCCGGTTTCAGCCACCGAGTCACCCTTTGCGCCACGGGTGCGCCGCAATCGCGCCACGGTTCTCCCTGACTGTTTCCAAACAAAGCGTTAACGTGAGCAGGAAACAGCAGCATGTTCGATTGGGATCGGGATTACGACAGCGTGGTCGAGCGCGGCGCCGCCGAGTCGGGGATCGTGATCCATGCCGAGCCTGCCGTCTCCACCCCGGCTCCCGGTCGTGTCGAGCGTCTGACGTCGCGCCTCCGCGGTGCCGCGGGCCGGTCGCTGATGGCGGTCGCCGTGGTGTTGGGGCTGGGGGCCGCCGGCTCTACCGCCCTGCTGCTTCAGGACGCGCCCAGCCTTTACAGACTGCAAGCCGCGCTGGCCGTGCCGCTGCACTTCCTCGGCCTCGACGATTCCGCGATGCCGGAAGAGCTGATCGCCTACGACCAAACGCAATACGACAATTTCCGCCACGGCATCGCCCGTTTCAGCGACACCGATCTGGCCGCCTATGCCCGCAGCGCCGAAGCCACCTTGGCCGGCGACAGTGCGCTGGAGGCCTTTACGCGTGACGCCCTGTTCCTGACCTATCGGGAGATGGAGCGCCGGGGGCTGGTGCGTCCGACGGCCTCGCTTGCCGGGTTCTATCGGCAGCTTTGATCGGCGCGAAGATCGCGCAGGCACCTGAAATTCCACAATCTTTCCGCTATTCGCCCGCAACGCTGCCACGCTTGCGGGCGATGCTTTAGGACAGGGACGGGACAGGGCCGGCAGAACGCCGCACCCGCTGACCCCAAGGAGGAGAGACCATGAAAACCCGCCGTCAGAAACGCGCCGTCCACCGCAACCGCAACCGCCTGTCCGTCTACCTCTATGGCTCCGACCGCGAGGGCGTGGCGGGATCGACCACCTGCTTTGCCGGCTGCAGCGGCGGGGTTCTCTCGTCCTGATCGTTAAAATTGTCTGAAAATTCAGCGCATTCGGCGGCACGTTAGGGTGTTGATAACCGTGTTTTCGGCAAACGCGTGCCGCAATCTCGCCCGGTTCCAGCGGCAGATCTGGGGTCACCCCGGAACTTGGGGAACAGAATCGCAGGACTCGGGACGATGAAATCGCTCTTGCAACATTGGTGGCGCCGGGACGTCGGCACGATCACCGTCGATTGGGTGGTGGTTTCGGCTGCCGTGGTTGGCCTTGGGCTGGCGACGATCGCGGCTGTGCGCTCGGGCTCGAACGGAAACTTCCAGGCGGGTCACGCCGGGATCAGCACCGCCAGCATTCTTCCCGTCGCGCATACGCCCGAAGGGGAAGGCTTGGTCGCTTGGTCGCTGCTGACCATGAGCGAGCCGATGTTCGACGCCCATCTGAGCTTCTTCGCCGAGGTCGATCAGCGCACCCGCGACCTGTATTACGCGGATTACGCCAGCATGGTCACCGCGATGATCGCCGCGCAGGATGTGCATTCCGCCGGGCTCTATCTGGATGCCATGGCCGCCGTGCTGCGCGCGACCGCAAATGCGGGCGCCGTCATTCATACCGAGGGGCCGACGATCACCGATCTGGGCACGCGCTTCAACGACATGCTGGGCTGACACGACGCACGGCCGGAACGGAAACGGGGCGCCCGACAAGGCGCCCCGTTCCTTTTTCTGCCCAGAGGATCAGAGGGTGATGCGGTAGAGCGCGAAGCCGCCCTCGCCCTCACCCGCCGCTTCCATCTGCACGCCACGGGCACGGACGTCCTCGACATATTGCGCCGCCGCCGGGCCGGTCTCGAACAGGACGGTTGCACCCTCGATCGGCGCGAAGCCCCAGTTG
Source organism: Pararhodobacter sp. CCB-MM2 (assembly GCF_001691415.1). Classification (GTDB taxonomy): domain Bacteria; phylum Pseudomonadota; class Alphaproteobacteria; order Rhodobacterales; family Rhodobacteraceae; genus Pararhodobacter. The sequence goes on along the minus strand of NZ_LRRR01000009.1, from coordinate 33,435 downwards.
CCATCCGCCGCCGGCGCGATGGTGCCATTCTGCACGATGTAGCGCACGATGATGTCGCGGTTGGTGTCCGGCGCGCGGAACACGATGGTCGAGCCATCGGCGCCCGGGAAGTGACCACCGCCACCGGCGCGGTAGTTGTTGGTGGCGACGATGAACTCGGCCGCGTCGTCGATGGGCGCGCCATCGAACATCAGGTCGACAATGCGATGCGCATCCTCGGCCACCACGGCGCCGTCATTGTCGTAGCGCGAAGGCTGCGACAGGTCGATCTTGTAGGTGACACCATCGATCACGTCGAAATTGTAGGACGGGAAGGACGGGTTCAGCAGCACCTGATCGGCTTCGCCGGGGTTGATCTGGTTGAACATGCCCGCCGAACGCTCCAGCCATTCACGCACCTGCGCGCCGGTGATCCGGACGGCCATCAGCGTGTTCGGATAGAGATACAGGTCGGCCACGTTCTTGATCGCCACCGGGCCCACGGGGACATCGGTGTAATACTCGGGACCACCGCGACCGCCGGCCTTGAACGGCGCCGCGGCCGAGAGGACGGGAAGGCCCTCGTGCTCGGTGCCGCGCAGGATGTCCGAGACATACCATTTCTGCGCTTCCGAGACGATCTGCACCGAGGGGTCATCCGCCACCAGCGCGAAGTAGCTGTACAGCGGCACCGAGGTCTGGCCGACTTCGGCGCGGACGTATTCCAGCGTCGAGGCATGGGCCTCGGCGGTGGCGTCGACGATGGGCGCATAGTCGCTGACCAGCGCGGTGATCGAGCGGTCCTCGTTGCGCTGCGAGATCGGGCGGGTCGCGCTTTCCGAGCTGGCGATGGACCAGCCATTGCCGTCATGCGTCAGCATCAGGTCGATGATGCCCAGATGCGAGCCCCAGAAACCGGCCATGACGGCGGGTTTACCCATCAGCGTGCCGGCCTCGGCGTCGATGCCGTCGCCTTCGTGGTTGGTGCCCGGGAACACGAGGTGCTGGTGGCCGGTGACCACCGCGTCGATGCCTTCAACCCCCGCCAGATACAGCGAGGCATTCTCCATCATCGGGTCGTATTCCGAGGCCGAGATGCCCGAGTGCGACAGCGCGATCACGATGTCGGCGCCCTCTTCCTTCATCTTCGGCACCCAGGCCTCGGCGGCCTCGACGATGCCGCGGACGTTGTATTCGCCCTCCAGATGGGCGCGGTCCCACTGCATGATCTGCGGCGGCAGGAAGCCGATGATGCCCACCTTGATCGGCATCTCGGCGCCCGATCCGTCGGTCAGCACCTTCTCGAGGATGACATAGGGCTGGGTGTGCAGCGTGTCCTCAAGCGGGGTCGCGCCGAGGGCCGAGCCGAAGTTGGCGCTGACGACCGGGAAATTGGCGCCCGCATTGACCTTGTCGAGGAATTCGACGCCGTAGTTGAACTCGTGGTTGCCCAGCGTGCCCGCGTCATAGCCCAGCGTGTTCATGGCGGCGATGATCGGGTGGATGTCCCCCTCGTTCATGCCATGCTCATAGGCCATCCAGTCGCCCATCGGGTTGCCCTGGAAATAGTCGCCATTGTCCACGAGCATTGTGTTGGTCGCTTCGGCGCGGATCTCCTCGATGATCGAGGCGGTGCGGGCCAGACCCACGGTGTCGACCGGGCGGTCGCCGTAGTAATCATAGGCCTGCGCGTGGCAATGCAGGTCCGTCGTGGTCAGGATGCGCAGGTGGGCCTGCCCGGCTTGGGCGCGGGCGGAGAACGGGTGCAGTAACACGACGCCGGTGGCAGCGGTAGTGGACGCGAGGAAGGCTCGGCGCGTCAGGCGGGTCATGGGTGGATCTCCCTGTGTGTCTGGTCGTCTCTGTCGGACGAGAGGCGATGGTGGACCCACGGCGCGGCTTCGGCAACAATTTTGACCCAAGGTTCAAATTGTGACAGCGAAAGCCCGCCGTGTGATGCCTGTTTCATCACGCGTGCCAATGACAGGCGCATGACAGATCGGTCCCTGCCGCTGAGTCACGGTGCCAGTTCACAAGAGGAGATTGTTGCGCGTGTCGGGGCGATTGTCCGTCGTCTGATCGGACTGGCCCCGGCGCGCACCGGGGCCAAGACGTCGCCCTTAATGGGCGAGGAACACGGCGCGCTTGGCATTCTCCAGCACGTTGCGGGTCGCGCCGCCGAGGATCGCCTCTCGCAGGCGGGAATGGCCATAGGCGCCCATGACCATCAGCGAGGCGTCGATGTCCTCCATATGGCGCATCAGCACGTCCGAGACGCGCGGCAGGGTCTTCGCAAGAACCGAGACCTCGGCGCGGACGCCGTGGCGCGCCAGCATCTGCGTCAGCATCCCGCCCGGGTCCGAGCGTTCGGGGCTATGCGCGGGTGGATCGATCACCACCACCTGCACCGAATCGGCCGCCTGTAGCAGCGGCAGGGCGCGGCGTACGGCGGACAGCGCCTCGTTCGACTGGTTCCACGCGATCATCACCCGCTCGCCGAAGGCGTCGGGCAAGCTGCCGTCCGGAAGGACCAGAACCGGGGCCTGCCCTTCGAACAAGGCGGCCTCTATCGCGGCTTCCTGACTGGGCAGCGCGCCTGCGCCATAGGGGCGGGACTGGATCACCAGATCCGAGAAACGCGCCCGCAGGCCCACCAGCGACGGCAAGCCGCCATATTGCGCGACAGCCGATTCCGCGCCCCAGCGCAGCGTCTCGCCGCCCAGAAGCTTGCGGGCCTGTGCCTCCAGTGCTTCGGCCTCGGCCTGCGCGCGCTCCAGCGTCTCCTGAAGCAACAGGGGCGAGGCCCCCATGTAGAAGCCGCCCGCCGGGGTCATATCGACGCCCAACAGGCAGGCCGTCAGATGCGCATCGTGGCGCGCGGCGAACTGGATGGCGCCGGGCAGGGTACCGGCAACTTCCGTCTCGCCGGCGAGGAATGTCAGGATTGACTTATAGGCCATGAGGAACTCTCCTTCCGCGTGTGTCGTCTGCGGATCATCTTCCCCTGCGATCATCGGTCGCGCGGGGTGCGACGACATTGATCCTCGTCAATGTAGGGCGATTTCGGCCACTTGACCTGAATCAAGGTTTCCAAGGCTCGGGGGCGAGATAACGGCCTCGGCGCAACAGGTCCCGATTCCGTGAGGTCTCGGGGGAAACGCTAAAAATTTGAACGAAGGGACGCAAACAATGTGGGATTACGTCAAGCTGATCGTGCTTGCCGTCGTCGCGGTGCTCGCCGCGATCGCGGCCTCGCACGCGCGTGACCTCGCCTACCTGGTCCACATGATCATTTTCATGTCGGCCGCGGCGATCGCCTTCCTGTGGCAGATCCGCCATATGGAAGAAGCGGTTCACAACCAAAACGAATACATGGACGGCGTAGTTCGCTACGGCGTCGTCGCCACCGCCTTCTGGGGCGTGGTGGGCTTTCTGGTGGGCGTCGTCATCGCCTTCCAGCTGGCCTTCCCCAGCCTCAACCTGGAAGTGCTGCAGGGCTTCGGCAATTTCGGCCGTCTGCGCCCGCTGCACACCTCGGCGGTGATCTTCGCCTTCGGCGGCAACGCGCTGCTCGCCTCGGCCTTCTACGTCGTCCAGCGCACCACGGCGGCCCGCCTGTTCGGCGGTGGCCTCGCGTGGTTCGTGTTCTGGGGCTATCAGGTCTTCATCCTAATGGCGGCGACCGGCTACCTGCTGGGCTCGACCCAAGGCCAGGAATACGCGGAACCCGAATGGCTGACCGACCTGTGGCTGACCATCGTCTGGGTGGCGTTCCTGATCATCTACCTCGGCACGCTGATCAAGCGGAAGGAACCCCACATCTACGTGGCGAACTGGTTCTACCTGTCGTTCATCGTGACGATCGCCATGCTGCATGTCGTCAACAACCTGCAGATCCCGGTCTCGTTCTTCGGGTCGGATTCGGTTCCGGTCTGGTCGGGCGTGCAATCGGCGATGGTGCAATGGTGGTATGGCCACAACGCCGTGGGCTTCTTCCTGACCGCCGGCTTCCTGGGCATGATGTACTACTTCATCCCGAAACAAGCTGAACGCCCCGTCTATTCGTACAAGCTGTCGATCATCCACTTCTGGGCGCTGATCTTCCTGTACATCTGGGCTGGCCCGCACCACCTGCATTACACCGCGCTGCCCGACTGGGCGCAGACGCTGGGCATGACCTTCTCGATCATGCTGTGGATGCCGAGCTGGGGTGGCATGATCAACGGCCTGATGACGCTCTCGGGCGCCTGGGACAAGCTGCGCACCGACCCGGTGATCCGGATGATGGTGGTGGCCGTGGGCTTCTACGGCATGGCGACCTTCGAAGGTCCGATGATGTCGATCCGCGCCGTGAACTCGCTGTCGCACTACACGGACTGGACCATCGGTCACGTGCACTCGGGTGCGCTGGGCTGGAACGGCATGATCACCTTCGGGATGCTCTATTACCTGACCCCGCGCCTGTGGAAGCGTGAGCGCCTCTATTCGCTGTCGCTGGTGAGCTGGCACTTCTGGCTCGCGACCATCGGCATCGTGCTCTACGCCGCCTCGATGTGGGTGACCGGCATCATGGAAGGTCTGATGTGGCGTCAGGTCGACGCGCAGGGCTTCCTCGTGAACTCCTTCGCCGACACCGTGGGTGCGAAGTTCCCGATGTATGTGGTCCGTGGCCTTGGTGGGACGATGTTCCTCGTGGGTGCCCTGATCATGTGCTACAACCTGTGGATGACCGTGCGCAAAGTCGGCGAGGCAAAGCCTGCCGCCGCTGCCGCCGCGGTTGCCGCTGAATAAGCGGAGGGTGATGACATGAGCATTCTCGATCACCACAAGAAAATCGAAACCCATGCCACCCTGTTGCTGGTCCTCAGCTTCCTGGTGGTGACCATCGGCGGTCTGGTGCAGATCGTGCCGCTCTTCTACCTCGAGAACACCATCGAGGAAGTGGAAGGCATGCGTCCGTACTCACCGCTGGAGCTGGCGGGTCGTGAGATCTACGTCCGCGAAGGGTGCTACGTCTGCCACAGCCAGATGGTCCGCCCGATGCGCGACGAGGTCGAGCGTTACGGCCATTACTCGCTGGCGGCGGAGTCGATGTACGACCACCCGTTCCAGTGGGGCTCGAAGCGGACGGGGCCTGACCTCGCCCGGATCGGCGGTCGCTACTCGGACGCCTGGCATGTCGCGCACCTGATCAACCCGCGTGACGTGGTGCCGGAATCGGTGATGCCGCCCTATGCCTACCTGATGGATCGCCCGATCACCGGCGAATACATCCAGGACCTGATGAGCACCTACGCGATGGTCGGCGTCCCCTATACGGACGAGATGATCGCTGCTGCGCCCGAGGACTTCACCGTCCAGGTCGACCCGTTCGGCGACACCGGTGGGCTGCTGGAGCGCTATCACTCCGCGCAGGTTCGCAACTTCGATGGCCAGGAAGAACTGACCGAGATGGACGCCCTGATCGCCTATATGCAGATGATCGGTACGCTCGTCGACTTCAGCACCTTCCAGGCGGACGAGAGCCGCTGAGGGAGCAAGAGACATGGAAACCTATTCGCTTCTCCGTGCCTTCGCTGACAGCTGGTACCTGCTGTTCATGACCCTGTTCTTCGTCGGCATCATTGCCTGGGCCTGGCGCCCCGGCAGCCGCGAGGTTCAGAGCGAAGCTGCCCGCAGCATCTTCCGCAACGATGACACACCGGCGCGGGACGGGGCCTCGGGCCCTGCCCAGCACCTCAGCGAGGGGGCACGGTAATGGCCGCACCGAACAAGAAGAACCACGACCGCCCGACGACGGGCCATTCGTGGGACGGGATCGAGGAATTCGACAACCCGATGCCGCGCTGGTGGCTGTGGACCTTCTACGCCACCATCATCTGGGCCGTGGTCTACTGGATCCTGTTCCCGGCATGGCCGCTGGTTCGCGGCGCGACCGCCGGCATGCTGGGCTACTCGTCCCGCGCCGATGTCGCGGCCGAGATCCAGGCCGTCGATGACGCCAATGCCGTCTGGTACCAGCGTCTCGTCGACACCGATGTCAACGCCATCCACGAAGACGCCGATCTGCAGCGTTTCGCCGTGAACGCCGGGGCCGCGGTCTTCCGCGCCCAGTGTTCGCAGTGCCACGGTGCCGGCGCCGACGGCATTCGTCCGGGCTCGGGCTTCCCGAACCTGAACGATGACGAATGGATGTGGGGCGGCACCATGGACGACATCGTCCAGACCGTCACCTACGGGATCCGCAACGAGGACTTCCCCGATGCGCGTTACTCGGAAATGCCGTCCTTCGGCCGTGACGAGCTGCTGACCTCGGAAGAGATCGACCAGGTCGTGAACCACGTCCTGAACATCTCGGGTCAGGCCCACGATGCCGCTCTGGCCGAAGCGGGCGCCGAGGTGTTCGACCTCAACTGCTCGTCGTGCCACGGCGTCAACGGCGAGGGCGACCAGTTCCAGGGTGCGCCGGCGCTGAACAACGCGATCTGGCTCTATGGCGGGTCCGAGGCCGAGATCCGCGCCTCCGTCACGGTGGCCCATTTCGGCGTCATGCCGGGCTTCACCGAACGCCTGAACGAGGCCCAGATCCGCGCGGTCGCCTCGTATGTCCACCAGCTGGGTGGCGGTCAGTAAGACCTTCGGTGCCGGGCCCCTGCGGGTCCGGCATCCTTTCGAACCCGGGGCCCGCAAGGGTGCCGGCGGCTGCACCGGACCCGATCCTGTTCGCGCGTTTCCCGGGATCGGTGCAGCCTGAAGTCCGCAAAGGTGCACCCGGCTCGTCCCGCCGGTGTGCGCCTTTGCCACATTTAATCCGCGCCCCGAATTCGGGTTTTTGATTCAGGTCAAGGCTGACACGCGACCCCTCGTGCGATTGACGCTCAAGCCAAGATCAAGGAGCGATTCCGTGAGTACCTCCGAAGAGCCAGAAAAGCTGTACGCCGCCCGCGAGCCGGTGTTCCCGCGCCGCGTGAAAGGCGACTTCCGCAACCTGAAATGGTGGCTGATGGGGCTGATGCTGGGCATCTACTACATCACGCCGTGGATCCGCTGGGACCGTGGCCCGGCGATGCCGGATCAGGCGGTTCTGGTCGACCTCGCCAATCGTCGCTTCTTCTTCTTCATGGTCGAGATCTGGCCGCACGAATTCTACTTCGTCGCGGGCCTTCTGATCATGGCCGGCATCGGGCTGTTCCTGTTCACCTCGGCCTTGGGCCGGGTCTGGTGCGGCTATGCCTGCCCGCAGACCGTCTGGACCGACCTCTATATCCTCGTCGAGCGCTGGGTCGAGGGCGACCGCAACGCCCGCCTGCGCCTGTACCGTCAGCCCTGGGGCCCTGAGAAGATCCGCAAATACGGCACCAAATGGCTGCTGTGGCTGCTGATCGGCCTCGCCACCGGCGGCGCCTGGGTCTTCTATTTCACCGATGCGCCGCAGCTGCTGGTCGATTTGGTCACCTTCAACGCCCACCCGGTCGCCTATGGCACCATCGCCTTCCTGACCGCGACGACTTTCCTGTTCGGCGGCTTCTTCCGCGAGCAGGTCTGCATCTACGGCTGCCCTTGGCCGCGCATTCAGGCCGCGATGATGGACGAGGACACGATCACCATCAGCTACCGCGAATGGCGCGGCGAGCCGCGCGGCAAGATGAAGAAGGGCGCGCTGGACCCCAATCAGGGCGATTGCATCGACTGCATGGCTTGCGTGAACGTCTGCCCGATGGGGATCGACATCCGCGACGGCCAGCAACTGGCCTGCATCACCTGCGGCCTGTGCATCGACGCCTGCAACGACGTGATGGACAAGATCGGCAAGCCGCGCGGGCTGATCGGCTATCTGGCCCTCTCGGACGAGGTGCGCGAACGCGCCGGCAACGCGCCGAAATCGGTCTGGAAGCACGTCTTCCGGCCCCGGACCATCGTCTACACCGTGCTTTGGGCCGGGATCGGGGTTGGCCTGCTGGTCGCGCTGTTCCTGCGCACCGACATCGACATGTCGATCTCGCCCATTCGCAACCCCACCTATGTCACCCTGTCCAGCGGCGCGATCCGCAACGCCTATGACATCCGCCTGCGCAACATGAATGCCGAGCCCCGGCAGTTCTACCTGACCGTCGCCAACGAACCGTCGATCACCTTGACGATGGAAGGCGTGCAGGGCCAACTGGTCACCGTGGGCCCGGACGAGCAGCTGATCCAGCGTGTCTACCTGACCGCCGCGGCGGGTACCGATGCCGCGACCACGGCCAGCACGCCCGTCCGGCTCTGGGTCTCGGTCACCGGCGAGACCGACCGTATCCATGGCGACACCGTCTTCAACGGGAGAGAGCAATGAGCACCACCCAACCCAAGGGCCGCCCGCTGACCGGGCGCGGCGTCCTGGCGATCACCGTGTCCGCCTTCGGGGTGATCATCGCCGTGAACCTCGTCATGGCCTATTTCGCGGTCGAGACCTTCCCGGGGCTTGAGGTCCGCAACTCCTACGTCGCCAGCCAAGGCTTCAACGACCGGATGCGCGCGCAACAGGCACTGGGCTGGACAACCGAGGCCGATCTCACCGGCGGCACCCTGCGCGTGCGGGTGACCGATGCCTCGGGCGCGCCGGCGCCGGTGGCGGCGATCACCGCCGTGCTGGGCCGTCCCACGACCGAGCGTGAGGACGTGACGCCTGCGCTGGCTTTCGACGGCGAGGCCTTCGTGGCCGATGTCGAGGCCGATTACGGCAACTGGGATCTGCGCATCGCGGCCGAAGCCGCGGATGGCACGGCCTACACCTACCGCGTGGACCTGGTTCACCACCGCTGAGGCCGGAGAGATGAGAGACACCAGCGCCGACAGTGACTTCGACCCGGCAGGCTACGGCCCGGCGCCGATCTCGGCGTGCCCGGCCTGCATCGCCACGCCCTCGGCGGTCGAGCGGGCCCGCGCCGCTGCGGCCGAGGCCTCGGCCCGGATCATGCTGTCGGTGCCGGATGCGCATTGCGCGCTGTGCATCCAGACCGTGGAATCGGATCTGGAAAAGATGGCAGGGGTCAAATCCGCGCGGTTGAACTTGACCCTGCGCCGCGTCTCGGTCGAGGCCGAGCCGGGCGTCACCGCACAGGACATCGCCGCGCGGCTCACCGGCATCGGCTATCCGGCCTACGAGCTGGACCCCGGCCAGCTGTCGATGACCGAAACCGACAAGCAGGGCCGTGATCTGCTGATGCGGCTCGGTGTCGCGGGCTTCAGCATGATGAACATCATGCTGCTGTCGGTCGCGGTGTGGTCCGGCGCCACCGATGCGACACGCGATCTGTTCCACTTCATCTCGGCGATGATCGCCGTGCCGACCGTCGCCTTCTCGGGCCAGCCGTTCTTCCGCAAGGCCTGGGCCGGGGTGAAGAACGGGCGTCTGGACATGGATTTCCCGATCTCGCTGGCCATCGTGCTGGCCACCGGCATGTCCCTGTTCGAGACCTTCAATGGCGGCCATCACGCCTATTTCGACGCCGCCGTTATGCTGACCTTCTTCCTGCTGGCCGGGCGGTATCTTGACTTCCGCACCCGTGCCGTGGCCCGATCCGCCGCGCAGGAACTGGCCGCGCTGGAGGTGCCCCGCGCCATCCGCCTTGTCGGCTCGGGCGAGGAAACCGTGGCCGTCAGCGACTTGGCGCCGGGCGATGTGGTGATGGTGCGCCCCGGTGGCCGGATCCCGGTTGATGGCGTCATCCTCGCCGGCACGTCCGAGCTGGACCGCAGCCTGCTGACCGGCGAGACGCTGCCGGTCTTCGCGGGCCCCGATCTGGTCGTCACCGCGGGTGCGGTGAACCTGACCGGCCCCTTGACCATTCGCGTGACGGCGGCGGGCAAGGACAGCTCGCTGCACCGCATGGCCGATCTGGTGGCCGTGGCCGAGAACGCCCGCAACAAATACACCACGCTGGCCGAGAAAGCGGCGCGGATGTATTCGCCCTCGGTCCATCTGCTGTCCTTCGCGGCCTTTGGCGTCTGGATGTGGATCACCGGCGGCGATGTGCGGTTCGCGCTGAACATCTCGGCCGCGACGCTGATCATCACCTGCCCCTGCGCGCTGGGCCTCGCCGTGCCTGCCGTGGTCACCGCCGCCTCGGGCCGGTTGTTCCGCAAGGGCCTGCTCATCAAGGACGGCTCGGCGCTGGAGCGTCTGGCCGAGGTCGACACCATCGTCTTCGACAAGACCGGTACGCTGACCATGGGCACGCCGGAACCCGTCTCTCTGGACGGCCTGTCGCGCGAGGCGCTGGAAATCGGCGCGGCGCTGGGGACGGCCTCGTCCCATCCCTTGGCACAATCGCTGGCGCAGGCCGCCCGCGCGCAGGGCGTGATCCCCGCCGTGCTGGAGGACGTCGCCGAAGTGCCGGGGCATGGCGTGCAGGGCATCTGGCAAGGGCTGCGCGTCCGTCTGGGCCGGGCGAACTGGGTGGGGGCCGAGGCGCTTGATGTCACCGCGGCCTATCTGTCGATCGAAGGGCAGGCACCGCAAGCCGTGGCCTTTGCCGACCGCCTGCGCGACGGCGCGGAAGAGGCCGTCGCCGCCTTCAGGGCACAGGGCCGCAAGGTGATCCTGATCTCTGGCGACGTGCCGGGCGCGGTGGGCGAGCTGGCTGCCCGTCTGGGCATCGACGATTGGCGGGCCGAGGCCCTTCCGGAAGACAAATCCGCCGCCATCGAGGCGCTGCAAGCGCAAGGCCACAAGGTGCTGATGGTGGGCGATGGCCTCAACGACACCGTGGCGCTGTCGGCCGCGCATGTGTCGATCTCGCCCGCCTCGGCGCTGGACGCAGCGCGGGTGGCCTCGGACATTGTGCTTCTGGGTGCCTCTCTGGCCCCGATCCCCGAGGCCCAGCGGGTCGCCGGCAAGGCCGTCCAACGTATCCGTGAGAACTTCGCGATCTCGTTTGGCTATAATATCATCGCCGTGCCCATCGCGCTGGTGGGCCTTGCCTCGCCGCTCATCGCCGCGCTGGCCATGTCGGTCTCGTCGATCACCGTGGCGCTTAATGCGCTGCGCCTGAAATAGGAAAACGCCCGTGGAAGTGCTTGCCGTCCTGATCCCCGTGTCGCTGTTTCTGGGCCTCGGCGGGCTTCTGGCCTTCTGGTGGACCCTGCGCCGCGGCCAATATGATGACCCCGAAGGCGACAGCCAACGCATCCTGCGCGGCGATTATGACGACCACCCAAAGGTTTGAGCCCTGACCTGCGCGCAAAGCCGCATCGCACGGCCTTGACCTTTGGCCCCGACGCGCCCTTATTAGCCCCAACGGAACGCTAACAAGAGGTTGCCGCGATGTCCTTTACCCTTCCCGATCTGCCCTATGCCCACGATGCGCTCGCCTCGCTCGGCATGTCGAAAGAGACCCTCGAGTATCACCACGACATCCACCACAAGGCCTATGTCGACAACGGCAACAAGCTGATCGCCGGCACCGAGTGGGAAGGCAAGTCGCTGGAAGAGATCGTCAAAGGCACCTATCAGGCCGGCGCGGTTGCCCAGAACGGCATCTTCAACAACGCCTCGCAGCACTGGAACCACATGCAGTTCTGGGAAATGATGGGCCCGGGCGAAGGCGGCATGCCGGGTGAGCTGGAAAAAGCGATCACCGAGAGCTTCGGCTCGGTCGAGAAATTCAAGGAAGATTTCTCGGCTGCCGGTGCGGGCCAGTTCGGTTCTGGCTGGTGCTGGCTGGTGAAAGACGCCGACGGTTCGCTGAAGGTCACCAAGACCGAGAACGGTGTGAACCCGCTGTGCTTCGGCCAAACCGCTCTGCTGGGCTGCGACGTCTGGGAGCACTCGTACTACATCGACTTCCGCAACAAGCGTCCGGCCTACCTGACCAACTTCCTCGACAAGCTGGTCAACTGGGAAAACGTGGCCTCGCGCCTCTGATCCCTTCCGGATCGCCGATGCACCGACCCCGCGCCCACCGGCGCGGGGTTTTTTGTTGTGCGCAGCGGTGTGGTGCCGACTGGCGTCGGCGTGATCGCGGCGGGCGGAACTGGGGCCTGCGGGGGACGTTTTCCTTGCAGCAAGAAAGGAGGCTTCCATGGCTGAACGACTGCGTTCGCAAGATGGATCGCGCGACACCGATGCCATCCTCGAGGAGGACGAGGGCATGGGTGCGACCGGCCAGCAAGGCAGTGCTGGGGGAAACCTGCAGCGCAAGGTCGGCACGCGCGATGAGAAGAAGCGCCACGACGAGACCTCGGCCGGGGTGACCCGTGCCCTTGGCGGGGATCGTCACGACAGCGGGAGCAAGGAGAAGATGTGATGAGTGCTCTGAAGGAAGGTACCTGGGTGCTGGTGGCCGATGGCCAGAAGGCCCTGTTTCTGCGCAACGACATGGATGCGCAGGACCCCATGCTGACGGTGATCCGCATCGAGGAGCAGGAGAATCCCGCCGATCGCGAGCAGGGCACCGACCGTCCGGGCCGGATGGCGGATGGCGGTCCGGGCCAACGCTCGGCGCTGGCGGAAACGGATTTCCACCAGTTGGCGAAAGAGCGTTTCGCCGATGATCTGGCCGAGATCTTGTACAAGCAGGCGCATAAGGGCCGCTACGATGCCTTGGTGATCGCCGCCCCGCCGCAGGTGCTGGGGGAGCTGCGCGCCAAGATGCACAAGGAGGTCGCCTCCAAGGTCGTGGCTGAGCTGGACAAGACGCTGACCAACCATCCGATCGACAAGATCGAGACGTTGATCAAGGACGCGCTGGAACACGCGGGACCAAACCGGGGGGGCGGGGGCATCGAGCCCCCGCCCCGCCGGCGCGCAGAGACGCGCGCGGTTGGTGCCTTTGGTGTCGGTCAATCCGTCAATCGAAGGTCCGCCCAAACGAGCGCATGGCCTGCGTCCGACCCCGGCCAGAGCAGGCCGCTCCGCTCCACGATGATCCCGGACGATGGCAACAGATACTCTGTCCGCAAGGCCCCGGGGCCGTCGGGCCAATGGCCGGTGGCGCTGCTGTCTGCGCCGTCCGGCCCTGCCGCGTGAGGTGCCGGGTCCTGTAGCCGAGGGTCGGCCAGCAGGCGGGCCATCAGGGCGTGGTCTCCGTCCCCGTTCTCAGGGTCCAGATTGGCGCCACCGAGCAGGACGAAGCTGTCCGGGGGGCGCTGATCGAGGTGCCAGAGCCAGAAAGCTGTCTCGTCGTGATTGCGGTGGAAGTTGCGCTGATACGGCCCGCCGAAGACCGGGGGACCGGCATGCCAGGCCAGCAGCGTCAGAGGGCCGTAGGGTGTATTGACGGGCACCCGCCAATGGCCGGTGCTGGAGAGCCGTTGGATCGCCTGCGCCTCGGGCGAGGGGTAGGGCTGGCCATCGCGCTGAGGGTAGCGGTTGCCCGGCAAGTCGCGCCAGAGGACCGCGCTGAAGTCCTCGGCCTGCGCCGCCTCAATGGGCCAGCGGGACAGCAACGCCATGCCCCCCGCGCCGGGGAAGCGGCCCCAGCCCTGCGCGTCGTCCCCCTCATTCCGCCGCCCATCCCCGTCGAGATCCAGCCCGGTCGCCAAGCCGGTGTTGGGGCGGGGGGCGTAGCTGTGCGGCAGGGGCAGGCCGGCTTCCGCCAATATGTCGGTGAAGGCGGCCAACGCTTGGCCTGCGTAGTCGTAGTCGAAATCCAGCAGGAGCACGACGTCGGGTTGGACCTGAACCAAGGCATCGCGGACGCGCAGGACATCGGCTTCCTCACGCCGGATGTCCGCCAGCAGCAGGCCGGGGCCGTCCCGTCCAAGGTCCGTATGGAAAACGGCCAGCCGCAGGGTCTGCGCGCTGGCCGTGAAGGAAGCAAAGATGCTGAAGAGAAGCGCCGCGATCAGGCTGCAGCGAAGGCGTTTCCCTCGCTGTCGGCGAAGCGACGGCGGCTGGCGCGGATCATGCGCGCCACGCGGGCCATGGCGGTGCCGCGCATAACCAGGCTGGCCGGGATATAGGCCCAAAGCACGATCCCCCAGACGAATCCCATCGGCGACAGCAGCGTCAACGGCTTCATCAGAAGCTCGGACGCGAGGACAGCCGCCGGCAGCAAGAATGGCAGAATGATCCCTAACGCAATGTTAATGCGGGCGTGGCGCTGCAGGCGTTGCACGACGTCATTGCCCGCGGTCGGATCGAAGGTCGGCAGGTTGATCCAGACATTGAACGGGCCCGAGCCCATCGGCCAGGCGTTCAGCCGGATCGCGGTGACGAAGCCCAGAACGGTCGTCACGGCCAGAACCAGTGCCAGCGCGGCGCCGTCACGGACTTGAACGATATGTTCAGGGCTGACGGAATCAGGGAGGGCGGCGATGAGAAGCCGCACGGGGCTGAAGGCGAAGTCCAGAAGCTGGCCACAGGCCGCCGCCGCGCTGGCGGTCAGGCCACCGAGGAGCCCCGGCTCCACGCCGTTGCGCTGCAGAAGCGACATCATCAGGGCCAGCACGGCCACCAAGGCAAAACGGGTACGGTTGAAGGGCGCGGCGAAGCGGAACTCGATCAGGCCGGGATAATCCGAGGAATATTCGGCGAAGACGATGCCACCGGCGAACAGCGCCAGCAGGATCATGCTTTGGGCAATGTCAGGCGCCGTCGAAGGGATCGCCATGGCCGGGAAGATCGCCATGAACACGACGAGAAGGGCGCGTGCGATGGCGCCCGGGACGTGTGACCTGGTTTTCGTGTCAGCCATGCTCGATGCCCTGGCCGGCCGGGTTGAGCCGGTGGTTTTCTTGCGGCGCCCGGCGAAGGGTGCCGCCTGCCTCAATTTTGCCACAATCCTGCCCATTTCCACGGATCCCCGCAAGTGTTGGAAACAGCATGCGGGAAGATGCGGCAAATTCCGAGGCGGAAATGTCGCAGCTTTGCAGCAAGTTAGAGGCAAAAAAGAGGCATCCTTAACAGGATGCCTCAAGCGTTTGAATTGTAGAGACGAATCAGAGCCAGGGGAACTGGGTCTTGGCGCGCTCTTCATAGGTATCGATGGCCGAGACCTTCTCCAGCGAGAGGCCAATATCGTCGAGACCGTTCATCAGGCAATGCTTCTTGAACGCGTCGACCTCGAACGGGAAGCTCTGGCCATCTGAGGCGGTGACCGTCTGCTCTTCGAGGTTCACGGTCAGGCGGGCATTGGCGCCCTTGGCCGCGTCGTCCATCAGGTAGTTGACGGCCTCGGCCGGCAGGACCACCGGCAGGATGCCGTTCTTGAAGCAGTTGTTGAAGAAGATGTCGGCGAAGCTGGTCGAGATGACGCACTTGATGCCGAAATCCTTCAGCGCCCACGGCGCATGCTCGCGCGACGAGCCGCAGCCGAAGTTGTCGCCGGCGACGATGATCTCGGCGTCGCGATAGGCCGGCTGGTTCAGCACGAAATCGGGGATTTCGTTGCCTTTCCGGTCGTAGCGCATCTCGTCGAACAGGTTCTTGCCCAGGCCCGAACGCTGAATCGTCTTCAGGAACTGCTTGGGGATGATCATGTCGGTGTCGATGTTGACCAGCGGCATGGGGGCCGCGATGCCGGTCAGCGTGGTGAACTTGTCCATATTTCCGTTCTCCCTCAGACCGTCTCGGTGGTCAGTTCGCGCACGTCGGTCAGGTGACCCGTCACGGCGGCGGCCGCGGCCATCGCCGGGCTCATCAGATGGGTGCGGCCCTTGTAGCCCTGACGCCCCTCGAAGTTGCGGTTCGAGGTCGAGGCGCAACGCTCTTCCTCGGCCAGCTGGTCGGGGTTCATCGCCAGACACATCGAGCAACCGGCCATGCGCCATTCGGCACCGGCATCGGTGAAGATCTGGGCCAGACCCTCTTCCTCAGCTTGCGCGCGCACCAGACCCGAACCCGGCACGACCATGCAGCGTACGCCGTCGGCGATCTTGCGACCCTTCAGCACGGCAGCAGCGGCGCGCAGATCCTCGATCCGGCCGTTGGTGCACGAGCCGATGAACACCGCGTCGATCTTCACGTCCGTGAGCTTCATGCCCGGGGTCAGGCCCATGTAGTCGAGCGAACGCTGCGCTGCGCCGACCTTGCCGCCGGTGAAGTCCGAGGCCGCAGGCACCAGCGCCGAAATCGGCAGCACGTCCTCGGGCGAGGTGCCCCAGGTGACGACGGGCTCGATCTCTTCGCCTTTCAGCGTAACGACCTTGTCGAAATGCGCGCCTTCATCGGTGAACAGCGTCTTCCAGTAGGACAGGGCGGCCTCGAACGCGGCGCCTTTCGGGGCGTGCGGGCGGCCTTTGACATACTCGAAGGTCTTCTCATCCGGAGCGATCAGGCCGGCGCGTGCGCCGCCTTCGATCGCCATGTTGCAGACGGTCATGCGGCCTTCCATCGACAGATCGCGGATCGCTTCACCGCAATATTCGATGACATAGCCGGTGCCGCCGGCGGTGCCGGTCGCGCCGATCACCGCGAGGGTGATGTCCTTGGCGGTCACACCCGGCTTCAGCTTGCCGGTGATCTCGACCTTCATGTTCTTGGACTTCTTCTGGATCAGCGTCTGGGTGGCCAGAACGTGCTCCACTTCCGAGGTGCCGATGCCATGCGCCAGCGAGCCGAAGGCGCCGTGGGTCGCCGTGTGGCTGTCACCACAGACGACGGTCATGCCGGGCAGGGTCCAGCCCTGTTCCGGGCCGACGATGTGCACGATACCCTGACGGACATCGGTCACCGGGTAGTAGTGGATGCCGAAGTCCTTGGCGTTCTTGTCCAGCGCGGCGACCTGGATGCGGCTCTCTTCCGGCATCTGGTCGGGGTTCTCGCGGCCCAGCGTCGTGGGGACGTTGTGGTCGGGAACGGCGATAGTCTTCTCGGGCGCGCGGACCTTGCGGTTGGCCATACGCAGACCTTCAAAGGCCTGCGGGCTGGTCACTTCATGGACCAGATGGCGGTCGATATACAGCAGGCAGGTGCCGTCATCGGCTTGGTCGACGACATGCGCGTCCCAGATCTTGTCATACAGAGTTTTCGGAGCGGTCATGGCTCATCTCTCGGATTTGGCTTGGAATGGCTGTGGCGCATAGGACTGCGCCGCGGGCGGACGATGAGTCAGCCGCGAAGTCGCGCGAGGACCGACCGGTTTTCCCGGCTGAAACGCTGCGGCAAGCGCGCGTGATCGGTCATGTCGAAATAGCGAGTCATGACGGCGTTCTTACGCCCGAATGCCTGCTCAGGCAACAGGATTGGAATCGCTCAGGCTTGCGCGGGCTGGATCAGGTCCCAGCGATTGCCCCAAGGGTCGCGGAACACGGCGACGATGCCATACTCCTCGTGCCGGGGCGCTTCTTCGAACACCGCACCGGCCGCTTCCAGCCGCGCGGCATCGGCGGCGAAATCCGTACTGGTCAGGAAGAAGCCGACGCGCCCGCCTGCCTGTTGGCCGATCGCGGCCCGCTGGTCGTCGACCGCCCGCGCGATCAGCAGGTCCGAGCCGCCGTCTGAGGGGCGCATGACCACCCAGCGCTTGCCGCCGCCCCGGTCCTCGTCCGTCACAAGCGAGAAGTCCAAGGCCCGGAAGAAGGCGATGGCGGGGTCGTAGTCGGGGACGAGGAAGGCGATGAGGTTCAGGCGCATGCCTTGGGCTAACACGCGAAGGAGCGCATGAAAACGTGGACTTACGCGGCCTGCGTCGTAAACTCGGGCCATGGACGGTGAACTCGCTCTTTGGCTGGGAAGCCTTGGCGAGAGTGCCCGAGAGTTCCTCGACGCGCTCGTCGCCTTCGGACAGACCATGCTGCTGCCCTCGCGCCTGCAGCAGATCTTCGTCGCGCTGGCACTGGTGCCGACGGCCTGGCTGCTGTCGCGCGGACTGGGCCCGCGCATGGAAGACTGGATGCGGGGGCTTGAGGGGCGGGCGAAATGGCAGCTGCGGTTGCTGATCGTCCTGCGCCGGCGGCTCGCGCTGATCCTGTATGTCGCGCTGATCTGGATCGCCGTCGCCGTCTTCGCGACACTCTATCACTTCCCGTCGCGCCGCTATGTGCTGGTGCTGGTCGCGACCATCTCTCTGGCGTGGCTGGGTATCCGGCTGGCGGCGCAGCTGATCCGCAACCGCTTCGTACGCAATCTGGTGATCTGGGCGCTGTCGATCTGGGCCACGCTCTATTACCTCGGGCTGTTGGATGAGACGACGGTGGCGCTGGACAGCGTGGCCGTCACCTTCGGCGAGTTCCGGCTGTCCGCCTTGGCGGTGATCAAGGCGCTGGCCCTGACTGCGGCCCTGGTGACCGGCGCGCGGACCCTGACGCTGACCTCCTCGCGCCGGATCCGCGAGGTGAAGGACATCTCGCCCTCGGTCCAGGAACTGCTGGTCAAGCTGCTGCGCATCGGCCTCTACGGCGCGGCTTTCTTCATCGGCCTGAAGGCGGTGGGTTTCGACCTCACCGGCCTCGCCGTGCTGTCCGGTGCCATCGGCGTGGGCCTCGGCTTCGGCTTGCAAAAGGTGGTGTCGAACCTTGTGTCCGGGGTGATCATCCTCCTCGATAAATCGGTCAAGCCCGGCGACGTGATCAGCCTCGGCGATACCTTCGGCTGGATCGAGGAATTGGGCGCGCGCTATGTCTCGGTCGTGACCCGGGACGGCAAGGAATACCTCATCCCGAACGAGGACCTGATCACCGGACAAGTCGTGAACTGGTCGCACACCAATGATTTCGTCCGGCTCGACATCCATTTCGGCACCTCCTACGAGGACGATCCCCATCTGGTACGCAAGGTCGCGGTCGAGGCCGCGTTGGGCTGCGATCGGGTGCTGAAACACCGCCCGGCGGTCTGTCACATCACCGGCTTCGGTGACAGCTCGGTCGACTATATCCTGCGCTTCTGGATCACCGATCCGTCCGGCGGGCTGACGAATATCCGTGGAAACGTCTATTTGGCGCTCTGGGACACCTTCAAAGCGCATGGAATCTCGATTCCCTTCCCACAACGTGAAGTCCGGGTCTTGAACGAGGCGCTGAAGGTCGATACGGCTCCCGCCCCAAGACAGGACTCGGGCTCAGGGCCGGGGCAAAGGCCGGAATCGGGCGAATCGTCGGCAAACTGATGCCGTTGGGGGCGCAGGATGGCTGTGCGCTCCATTGAGATTCGCCGACCGAGACGTTACATTGAAAGGCAGTTGCCCATGCAGGAGGACAGATCTCTGTCTACCATCGACCCGGCCGCTCAGGCGGCCCCCGCTTCCGAACCTCAGACCCGCGTGGATTTCACGTCGGACGACGTTCTGGCACTGGTCCTGCAATCCCTTGACGATGACAAGGCCGAAGAGGTCGTGCAGATCGATCTGCGCGGTCGTTCCTCGGTGGCCGATCACATGGTGATCTGCTCGGGCCGGTCGTCGCGTCAGGTGGCGGCCATCGCCGAGAAGCTGCTGGAGCGGCTGAAATCCACCTATCGCATCACGGCCCGGTCCGAAGGCAAGGAAACCGGTGACTGGGTCCTTCTGGATACCGGCGACGTGGTGGTGCATATCTTCCGCCCCGAAGTGCGCGAGTTCTACCAGCTCGAGCGCATGTGGCAGGTCTCGCCCGACCGCGCGTAAGGGGGCGCAGGCCATGCGCCTTCATCTCTGCGTGGTGGGACGGCTCCGCTCTGGGTCTGAGCGGGATCTCATCGATGATTACCTCAAGCGGCTGGACCGGACGGGCCGGCCGCTGGGGCTTGGCCCGACCTCAGAGCACGAAGTCGAGGACCGCAAAGGCGGCGGCATGGAGGCCGAGGCCGCCTTGCTGTCGCGCGCCTGTCCTTCGGGCGCCGTCCGGGTGATGCTGGACGAACGCGGCGAGGTCATGTCCTCCCCCGATTTCGCCCGCAAGCTGGAGCGCTGGCGCGATACCGGTGCACAGGACGTGGCCTTTTTCATCGGCGGTGCGGATGGTCTGGCCCCCTCCCTACGCGCCGAAGCCGATGCCGCGATCTCGTTCGGGCAGATGGTCTGGCCGCATGCGCTGGTTCGCGTGATGCTGGCCGAGCAACTCTACCGCGCCGCAACAATCCTCTCGGGCTCGCCCTATCACCGGGTGTGAGGCTGCTGCATCGGCGGCTCTCCGGAAGTGAGTATTTTCAGCAGAGTGAAGGGGCAATGCGGCGCGGGTTGACCGACGCCGTTTGAGTATTTGAGACAAGGTGAGGGGGCGGGCGAAGTGATCGGGGCAATTTGACTCAAATGCCCATCTTCGTTCCGAAAATATCCTCCGGGGGTGAGCCCAAAGGGCGAGGGGGGCAGACAGCCCCCCTTCTTCCTTCTGACACCTGTCGCGCGGCTCAGCGGCGCGAGCGGACCATGCCGACGATTTCGTAGGTCTTGTCCATGATCGGCCGGGCAATCGCGTCGGCCTTGTCAGCGCCGAGGCCGAGGATGCGGTCGATCTCGGCCGGGTCCTGCATCAGGCGGCTCATCTCGGTCGAGATGGGCGCGAGCGAGGCCACCGCCAGATCAGCGAGCTTCGGCTTGAAGGCGCCAAAGCCCTGACCGGCGTACTCGGCCAGCACCGCGTCCTTGGTCATCCCCGCGAGCGCCGCGTAGATGTTGACGAGGTTCTTCGCCTCGGGCCGATCCGAGAGCGCGTCGAAGTTGTCGGGCAGCTCGCCGGCATCGGTTTTCGCCTTGCGGATCTTCTTGGCGATCGTGTCTGCATCATCCGTCAGGTTGATGCGCGAGGCATCGGACGGGTCCGATTTCGACATCTTCTTCGTGCCGTCGCGCAGGCTCATGACGCGGGTCGCGGCGCCTTCGATTACCGGCTCGGTGATCGGGAAGAAGTCGGTCTTGTAGTCATGGTTGAACTTCGCCGCGATGTCGCGGGTCAGCTCCACATGCTGCTTCTGATCCTCGCCCACCGGCACATGGGTGGCATGATACAGCAGGATGTCGGCGGCCATCAGCGAGGGATAGGCAAACAGGCCCAGCGAGGCCTTCTCGGCGTCCTTGCCGGTGGTCTTGTCCTTCCACTGCGTCATGCGGTTCATCCAGCCCATGCGGGCCACGCAGTTGAACACCCAGCCGAGTTCGGCATGGGCCGAGACCTGACTCTGGTTGAACAGGATCGATTTCGCTGGATCGAGGCCCGCGGCCAGATAACCCGCGGCCAGCTCGCGCGTCTGACGCGTCAGCGCCTCGGGGTCCTGCCAGACGGTGATCGCATGCATGTCGACCATGCAGTAGATCGTCTCGATCCCTTGATCCTGCATCTCGACAAAGCGTTTGATCGCGCCGAGGTAATTGCCCAGCGTCAGCCCGCCCGAGGGCTGGATGCCGGAAAACACCCGCGGGGTGAACTTGGCGTTCGGGTTGGCGGCCCCGGTCGTCTCTGCGTCACTCACAGCCTTACTCCGTGGTGGAAAATCCGTCCGATGTCGCTTATCGCTGGCACGCCGGGGCGTCAACCGACGCCAGAAAAACAAGGGCCCACGCCATCATGACCGACGACGACGATCAGCTGCTGCGCGATCTCAACTCCTCGCCGCTGAACCGCCTGCCGGGCGCGGTCTGGCTGTTGCTGCTTGCCGTCCTCGGGATCGAGCTGGTCTTCGTGGCTGCCCATTACGGGCTGGTCGGCGGCGCGCAGGGGGTCGGCTGGCGGCTGGCCGCGATCGAGCGTTTCGCCTTCTCGGGCGCGATCCAGCAATGGATGCTGGAGAACATGCGCTTCCCGGCGAGCAGCCTGTGGCGCTATGCGACTTATTCCTTCGTCCATGCCACCACCATGAGCGCCATCTTCGCTGCCGTGCTGATCGCCGCCTTGGGCAAGATGCTGGGCGAGCGGTTCGGGACCCTGCCCTTCCTGCTGCTGGCGCTGGTGACGCCGGTGCTGGCGGCGATGATCTTCGGGCTAGTGGTGGGCGATGACCAGTTGGGCTGGCTGGTCGGCTCCATGCCCATGGTCTTCGCGCTGGTCGGCGGCTTCACCTGGATGCGCTTCCATGACGCGCAGGGCGACCGTGAAAAGCAGAAGCGCGCCTTCAGCATGATCGGCCTGTTGCTGGTCGCGCGGCTGGCCTTCGGTCTGGTGGCCGAGGCCGGGCCGGGCTGGATCGGCGAGGTGGCGGCCTTTGCTCTGGGCTATGGCGCGTCGGCGCTGATCCTTGGCCCCGGCAGCTGGCAGCGCACGCGGGCGCGCATTCAACGCTGACCCCTCTTGAGCCGGGCGGCCTTCCCCCTACATGCTGGGAGGGTCCCTCAAGGTAAAGGAGTGTCAGGGAATGGGTATCATCGGGTCGATCATCATCGGCGGTCTGGCGGGTTGGTTCGCCTCGATGTTCATGAAATCGGACACGGGCGTGCTGATGAACATCATCCTCGGGATCGTCGGTGCGGCGGTCGCGGGCTTCCTGTTCGGCCTCGTGGGGGTCAGCTTCTCGGGCATCCTCGGGTATCTGATTGCCGGGTTCGTCGGCGGCTCGATCCTGATCGCCGTGGGGCGGAAAGTGTTCTGAAGGCCTGGCCGGGGACAAGGCCGAAGGCCGCCGGGCCAGCGCCGGCCCGCCCGGACGGGCTGGCGCTTTGTTCGTCGCCCGCGCTGAACGGGCGGCAGAGGGATGTGGCCCCATAAAGCGCCCCGTCCAGCCGTCGCAGCGCCAACCCGCGGGCCGGCGCTGTCCCGGCTCAGCGACCGCGCTTCATCGCGCCGGTGAAGTCCGACAGGCGGAAGGCGCCGATCATCGCGCCGCCGCCGAAATAGACCACCATCCCGAAGATCACGAGGCCCAGCATCGCCAGATAGCGCCAGCCGGGCAGCGAGAAGACCGGGCCGGCCAGCCAGATCACCAGTGCCAGCGCCACGCCCATCAGGATCGACGCCGCCACGATGCGTGGTGCCCGCGAGCGCAGCCGGGCGTCGAACCGGGCCGCGTCGCCCATGCCGCGCGCCCCGCGCCACAGCTGCCAGACCATCACCCACCCCGCCGCCGACGTGGCAACCGCCGCGGCGATATAGCCGATCACCGGCGCCAGACCGATGGCCAGACCCGCGTTCACCACCATGGACACCAGCGCGTAGTTGAACGGGCTGCGGGTATCCTCGCGCGCGAAATAGAGGGGTTGCAGGACCTTCTGCAACACGAAGGCGGGCAGGCCGATGCCGTAGACGGCGACGGCCAGCGCGGTGGCGAGCGTGTCCTCGGGGCCGAAGCGCCCGCGCTCAAACAGCACGGCCGTCAGGGGGACCGAGGCCACCACCAGCGCCACCGCCGAGGGCAGGGTCAGCGCCAGCGCGAATTCCGTGGCGCGGGAATAGGAATGCTGCGAGCCCGCCGTATCGCCCGCTTTCAGCCGCCGCGACAGGTCGGGCAGCAGCACGACGCCGATGGCGATGGCGACGACGCCGAGGGGCAGCTGATAGAGCCGGTCGGCATTATAGAGCCACGCCACGGCATCGCCGAAATAGCTGGCGACCTGACGGCCGACCAGCAGGTTCACTTGTACCACGCCCCCGGCCAGCATGGCGGGCGCGGCGACGCGGGCGAGGCGGCGCATCTCGGGCGTGAGGCGGGGCAGGCGGGGCATCAGGGTGATGCCGGCGCGCTTGGCGGCGAACCAGACCAGCGCGAATTGCGCAAGGCCTGCGAAGGGCACGGCCCAAGTGATCGCAAGGCCCGCGTCATAGCCGGTGGTCGGCAGCATCCAGAAGGTGGCGATGAAGATGACGTTCAAGAGCACCGGCGCGGCGGCAGCGGCGGCAAAGCGCCCGGTCGCGTTCAACACGCCCGAGGCCAAGGCGGCGAGGCTGATGAACAGGATATAAGGGAAGGCGATCCGACCGTAGGTCACGGCCAGATCGAACCGCTCGTCCCCCGCAAAGCCCGAGGCCATCGCCAGCACCAGCCACGGCATCGCCAGCTGCGCCACCAACGTCAGCAGGATCACCACCGAGGCGAGGCCCGACATCGCGTCGCGGGCAAAGCCCTCGGGGTCGTCGCCGGCTTCGTATTTCTTCGAGAACATCGGCACGAAGGCAGTGTTGAACGCGCCCTCGGCAAAGAAGCGGCGGAACATGTTCGGCAGCGAGAAGGCGACGATGAAGGCCTGCGCGGCGGGGCCGGTGCCCAGGACGGCGGCGAGCCACGCGTCGCGCACGAAGCCCAGAATACGCGAGGCCAGCGTCCAGCCCCCCACGGTGGCGAAGCCCTTCACAAGGCGGATCGGTGTCACGATGACCCCTTCAGATCGACAGAATAGCCCGCGACGACCCCGGGCCGGGTAGAGTGAGGCAGGGTGTGGCGGCGCGAGCCACTCACCCCTGCGCCGCCCGTTGCGCGCCGGCCTCGATGGCGGCGTGCAGTTTCTTCTCCAGCCCTTCCTGCTTCGACTTGGCGTGCAGTTTCAGGCCGAACATGTCCTTGACGTAGAAGCTGTCGACCACCTGCACCCCATAGGTCGCGATCACGGCCGAGGCGATGTAGATGTTGTTCGCAGCCAAGGTCCGCGTCAGATCGTACAGCAGACCGGGACGGTCGCGGGTATCGACCTCGATGATCGTGTAGATATCCGAGCCCTCGTTGTCGAAGACCACCTTGGTCGGCACCTTGAACTGGCGCTCGCGCTTCTTGACCTTGTCCTTGTCCTTCAGCGCCTGCGTGGCCACGACCTCGCCGGCGAAGGTGCGCTCGATCATCTTGCGCAGGCGGGGCAGGCGGGCTTCCTCATACGGCTTGCCCTCGGCATCCTGAATCCAGAACTCGGCCGTGGCGAAGCCGTCCTTCGAGGTGTAGGTCCGCGCGTCGACGATGTTCGCACCGACCAGTGCCAAAGCCCCGGCCAGACGCGAGAAGATGCCCGGATGGTCGGCCAGCGCGAAGCAGGCGCGGGTGGCATCGCGGTCCTCGACCAATTGCAGGTCGATGCGGATCTCGGCATCGGTGATCCCGCGCAGAAGATTGGCGAAGACCACATGCGTCTCGGTCATCAGCCCCTGCCAATAGGGGCCGTAATGGCGCGCGGTCTCGGCCCGCAGGTCGGCACGGGGCCAATCGGCCAAGGCATCGCGCAGGGCGCGCTTCGCTTCGTCCTCGCGCACGGAGCGGTTCAGCGCCTCGGCCCCGCCTTCCAGCACCGAGGCCGTCTCGGCATGAAGCTGGCGCAGCAGCATGGCCTTCCAGTTGTTCCACGTCCCCGGACCCACGCCGCGAATGTCGCAGACGGTAAGCACGGTCAGCAGATCCAGCCGCTTCTTGGTCTTCACCGCCTTGGCGAAGTCCCGGATCGTGCGCGGGTCGCCGATATCGCGCTTTTGCGCCACGTCGGACATCAGGAGGTGGTGACGCACCAGCCATTCCACCGTCTCGGCATCCTCGGCATTCAGGCCCAGACGCGGTGCGACCCGGCGGGCGATCTGCGCACCGAGGATCGAGTGGTCCTCAGGCCGGCCCTTGCCGATGTCATGCAGCAGCAGCGCGACGTAAAGCACCTTGCGGTTCACGCCCGCGTCGAGGATCGAGGACGAGACCGGCAGCTCCTCGATCAGCTCCTTGCGTTCGATCTGCGCCAGCGTCGAGATGCATTGGATCGTGTGCTCGTCCACCGTGTAATGGTGGTAGACGTTGAACTGCATCATCGCGACGATGGCTTCGAATTCCGGGATGAACGCGCCCAGAACACCCAGCTCGTTCATCCGGCGCAGGGCGCGTTCCGGGTTGCCGTGCTTCAACAGCAGGTCGATGAAGATGCGCACCGCTTCCGGGTTCTCGCGCATGTCGGCATCGAAGTAATGCAGGTTCGCCGTGATCAGCCGCATCGCGTCGGGATGGATCAGCAGGCCGGTGCGCAGGGCTTCCTCGAAGATGCGCAACAGGTTCAGCGGGTCCGACAGGAAGACCTGCGGATCCTCGACGTTCAGCCGGTTCAGGTCCACACGGTAGCCGGCCTTCACCTTCCGGCGCCGGCGCAGCAGCCCCATCAGGCCGGGCGCGCGCTTGACGTGGCGGGCCTCCAGCGCGGTCAGGAAGATACGGGTCAGCTCGCCCACCTGCGTGGCGTGGCGGAAGTATTCCTGCATGAAATGCTCGACCGCCCGGCGCCCGCCGTGATCGACATAGAGCATGCGCTCGGCGACCTCGGGCATGACGTCGAAGGTCAGCGTGTCATTGGCGCGGCCGGTCAGGATGTGCAGATGGCAGCGCACGGCCCAGAGGAAGGTCTCGGCGGCGCGGAAGGACTGGTATTCGGCGGCGGTGAAGAAGCCGTGGCCGACCAGCTCGGCGGCCTTGTCGACCTGATGGATGTATTTGGCGATCCAGTAGAGGGTCTGAAGGTCGCGCAGACCGCCTTTCCCCTCCTTCACATTGGGCTCCAGCATGTAACGCTGGCCGCCCTGCTTCTTGTGACGCTCGGCCCGTTCGGCCAGCTTGGCCTCGACGAAGTCGGATTGGGTGCCTTTGAACAGGTCCTTCCACAGCCGGCTGCGCAGCTCCTTGGCCAGCGCCGTGTTGCCGGTCAGGAAGCGCGTTTCCAGCAGCGCGGTGCGGATCGTGTAATCCTCGCGCCCCAGCTTCAGGCATTCCTCGATCGTGCGCGAGGAATGGCCGATCTTCAGCTTCAGATCCCACAGGATGTAGAGCGTGGATTCGATCACGCTCTCGGCCCAGCCGGTCAGCTTCACGGGGGCGAGGAACAGCAGGTCAACGTCGGAATGCGGCGCCATCTCGGCCCGGCCATAGCCGCCGACGGCCATCACCGCCATGCGCTGACCCTTCGAGGGCGCGCCATTGGGATGCAGGTTCAGCTGCGCCACCTGCAAGGCGGCGATCACCACGATATCCGTGAGCCATGTCTGCGCGCGGACATAGCTGCGCGCATCCCGCGGCGCGCGGGACAGGGCGTCGCGCAGCACGGCATTGCCGGCGCGCAGGGTGTCGGTCAGCACCGAGGTGGCGAAGGCCCGGATCTCGCGCGGGTCGGTGAGCTCGGCCAAGCCGTCGCTCAGCCGGGCCTCCAGCGCGTCGAGGTCGCAGATCAGCGACTCGGGGGCGATCAGGGTCTCGTCCGTGGCCGGCGAGGGCGGGCGCGCATAGCGCCGTTCTTCCGGGACCGCGCGGGCGGTGCTGGCGGTGCTCACGTCAGGTCTCCCCTGCAGGCCGGAACGGGCGTGGCGTCAGAGGCCCGCGCCGGCAAAGCTGCGCGGCGCCGGGTCAAGGATAACTACCGCGTTGTCGCGGATCGTCGCCACGGCGAGGCCGCGCTGGTTGGTGCCGTCGGGCAGCAGACGGAACACGCCGTTGACGCCCACAAAGCCCGAGCCCTGCACCAGCGAGGCCCGCGACAAGGCGTCCGGCGAGCCCGAGCCCAGTAGCGCGCCAATCGCCGCGATGCCGTCATAGGCAAGGCCGGCGATCGGGTGCGGGGCCGAGCCATAGGCGCTCTCGTAGCGGGAGTCGAACTGCCCGGTGATGGTGGGATCGGGCAGAGTGAACCAGCCCTCCTGCAGGCCGCGCAGTTGCAGCGTCGCCGGCGGCACGTTCCACTGGGTCACGCCCATGAACTGGAACTGCGGCGGGGCGATGCGGTTGTCCGGCAGCAGTTGGGCCAGCACCGGAAGGGCGCCCGCACTGTCGGCGGTGAACAGGATCGACTGCGCACCGGACGAACGGGCGGTCGAAGCCAGCGTCGGCAGCGCCGAGACGATGCCCTGCTGCGAGAACTCATAGGTCTCGGTCGCGACGATCTGCGCGCCGGTCTCGCTGGCGGCGCGGTTGACGGCGGCCATCATCAGCTCGCCCGCCGTGGTCCGCTCGCCGATGATCATCACCCGGCCGCGGCTGTTGGCATTGGCATAGCCAAGGATGCGGCGCGCGGCGTTGTCGGGGGTCAGGCCCAGCACGAAGACATTGTTGCCGGCGACGGCCGGGTTGTTCGAGAAGCTCAGCACGTTCACGTCCGAGGCGGCACCCGCCGAGCCCACGGCCGAGGCTTCGGCACTGCGCACCGGCCCGAGGATGATGCGCGCGCCCTCACTCACGGCCTGCGCGGCGACCTGTGCGGCGACGCTGGGATCGCCTTGGGTCGAATAGACTCGCAGGTCCAGCTGCACGCCCGACAAGTCGCTGACGGCAAGACGCGCGGCGTTCTCAAGGTTCGAGGCCAGAATGTCGTCGCCCGGGGTCGAGGACCCTGCGGGCACCAGCAGCGCCACGGTGACAGGGGCGTTCACATCGACGCGCGGAGTACCGCCGCCCAAGCTGATCGGACCACAAGCGGCAAGCGCCAGCAGGCTGGTGAGCATCGCGCGCCGGGTGGCGCGGATCGGGGTGCGGCGGGTATTCTGGGCGCGCATCGAGGACCTCTCGGTGACGGGTGCAGGGCGAGAGAAGGGTTCGCGCCCGGCGAAGTGACGGTGGCGGGCTTGCGCCGCGCGCCACACTATTGAACACAGGGGGTGAAGTAAACGTGTCTGTGGAGCCAGCATGACCGAGACGCAAGACCCCGACGAGGGCGGCACGCGGCTTTCCGCCGAGGATGTCGACCGCTTTAATCCCCGCCCCGGGCGCATTGCGCCGGGCCTGCACCTGGTCTCGACCCCGATCGGCGCGGCGCGGGACATCACCCTGCGCGCGCTGGATCTGTTCGCTGGTGCTGACGTGCTGGCGGCCGAGGACACCCGCACCCTGCGCCGCCTGATGGAGATCCACGGCGTGCCGGTGAACGGTCGCCCGCTGATCGCCTACCACGACCACAACGGCGCGCAGGTCCGTCCCCGGATCATGGGCCTGTTGGCCGAGGGGAAGTCGGTCGCCTACGCCAGCGAGGCCGGCACGCCGCTGGTCGCCGATCCCGGCTTCCAACTGGCGCGCGCCGCGATTGCCGAGGGGCATCCGGTCCTGGCGGCGCCCGGCGCATCGGCGGTGTTGACGGCGCTGGCGGTCGGGGGACTGCCGAGCGACCGATTCTGCTTCCTTGGCTTCCCGCCCTCGCAAGGGGCGGCACGCACAACATGGCTGGACGAGGTCTCGGCGATCCCGGCGACGCTGGTGATCTATGAAAGCCCGAAACGGATTCACAAATTGTTAGCGGAATTGGGGGAAAAAGGAGAACGCGATGCCGCCCTCTGCCGCGAGTTGACCAAGCGTTTCGAGGAAGTGATTCGAGGGAAACTCTCGGATGTGGCCGCGGCGATCGACGGGCGTGACCTGAAGGGTGAGATCGTATTGCTGCTGGGTCGCCTCGAAGCCCGCGGTACCGAAATGGACCTTGATGAGGCGCTGAAGACGGCCATGGCCAGCGAAAGCCTGCGCGAGGCCGTCGCCACCGTGACCGAGGCGACGGGCCTTCCCCGTCGGCAGGTGTACCAGCGCGCGTTGGCGCTGGCCAAGGAGGGCAGCTGACGCCCTCACTATGAGGTGAGTGATGAGTGGAGCAATGTCCTATCATGCGGGTCTGTCGGCCGAAGGGCAGGTTGCGCGCGATTACCAAAGGCGCGGATTTCCGCTGGTGCGTCATCGCTGGCGCGGCACGGGCGGCGAGATCGATCTGGTGATGCAGGATGGCGACGGCTTCGTCTTCATCGAGGTGAAGAAAAGCCGCAGCCATGCCCGGGCGGCAGAACGTGTGTCGCAACGCCAGATCCACCGCCTTTATGCCGCCGCCAGCGAATTTCTGGCCACCTGCCCGCAGGGTCTGAACACGCCCGCCCGTTTTGACGTGGCGCTGATCGATGGCATGGGGCAGATCCGGATCGTTGAGAATGCGCTCTGCGCCTGAGGCGTTCACGGTGTTCTTTCCGGCGAAGCGATTGAAATCCGGCCCTGCCTGAGCCATCTATCCCGTGGGGAAGCCGACGGGGCCTTGCCCCGCGCGGAATCCCAGGAGGTGTCATGGCGCTGCGTATCGCTTTCCAGATGGACCCGATCGAGGGCGTCAACATCAACGCGGATTCGACCTTCCGGCTGGCCGAGGAGGCTCAGGCACGTGGTCACGCGCTTTGGGTCTATACGCCCGACAAGCTGACCTTCGACGAGGGCAAGCTGGTCGCGCGGGCTCGACCGTTCACGGTGAAGCGGGTGCAGGGCGAACATGTCGATTTCGGCCCGGAGGAGCGGATCGACCTGTCGACCATGGACGTGGTCTGGCTGCGTCAGGACCCGCCCTTCGATATGGCCTATATCACCACGACGCATCTTCTGGACATGATCCGCGACAAGGTGGTCGTGGCCAATGACCCGTTCTGGGTGCGCAACTACCCGGAAAAGCTGCTGGTCCTGCAATTCCCGCAGCTGACCCCGCCGACGATGATTGCCCGCTCGCTGGCCGAGATCAAAGATTTCAAGCACCGCCATGGCGACGTGATCCTGAAGCCGCTGTACGGTAACGGCGGCGCCGGGGTGTTCCGCCTTGACCAGAACGACCGCAACCTTTCGTCGCTGCATGAGCTTTTCACCGGCTTTTCCCGCGAGCCGCTGATCGTGCAGAAATTCCTGCCGGCGGTTTCCAAGGGGGACAAGCGGGTGATCCTGATCGATGGCGAGCCCATCGGGGCGATCAACCGGGTCCCGGCCGAAGGTGAGACGCGCTCCAACATGCATGTCGGCGGCCGACCCGAGAAGGTCGCTCTGACCGACCGCGACCGCGAGATCTGCGCCGCCATCGGGCCGTTGCTGCGGGAGAAGGGGCAGGTCTTCGTCGGCATCGACGTGATCGGCGACTGGCTGACCGAGATCAACGTGACCTCGCCGACCGGCATTCAGGAGCTGGAGCGTTTCGACGGCATCAATGTCGCCGCCCGCATCTGGGAAGTGCTTGAGGCCAAGCGCGCGGCCAGATGAGCTGGCAGGCCGACCTCATCCGCTACGGCGCCCGGAACTGGGTCCGGGGGGCATTGCGCAAGACGCGCGACATCCCCTCGGCTCGCCGTCATTTCGAGCGTATGGCGCAAAGGTACCTCTCTGTGCCGCCCGGCACCTTGGCACTGGATGGCGAGATCGGTGGCATCTCGGGCCAGTGGGTGCAGAACCGCCCGCAAGGCACCGGGGTGCTGCTGTATCTGCACGGCGGCGCTTACATGTTGGGCAGTTCGCGGACCCATGCCGGGCTTGCCGCGGCCTTGGCGCAGCGCAGCGGCGCGCGGGTGTTTCTGCCCGACTACAGACTGGCCCCTGAACATCCGTTCCCTGCGGCGTTCGAAGATGCCGTCGCCGCCTATGAGGGGCTGATCGCCATCGGCCACGCGCCCGAGGAGATTGTCATCGGGGGCGATTCTGCAGGCGGCGGCTTGGCGCTGGCTCTGCTGGCGCATCTCTGCGCGCGGGGGCAGAAGCCGTCCGGCCTGTTCGCCTTTTCGCCTTGGACGGATCTGACACTGACCGGTGCCTCGCTGGTGACCAATGCGACGCGCGAGCAGCTGCTGCCCTCACATCGGTTGACCGAAACGCGGGCCGTGATCCTTGGAGGCGCCCGGCCGCAGGATGCCTCGGACCCGCGGCTCTCGCCGCTGCATGCGACCTTCACCGCGCCGCCCCCGGTGCAGATCCACGTCGCCGAGAGCGAGATCCTGCGCGACGATGCGCTGAGGATGCGCGGGCGCCTTCCCGGCGCCGAGATCAAGCTTGCGGGTGACCTGCCGCATGTCTGGCCGATGCTGCACGGCTTCCTGCCCGAGGCCCGAACGACGCTGGACGACACCGCGCGCTTCATCCGGTCGTGTCTGCCACCAACAGACGAAAGCTGACCGCCTCGGCGACATGCGGCGCGCGCACCGTGTCGCTGGCATCGAGATCCGCAATCGTTCGCGCCACCCGCAGCACCCGGTGATATCCCCGCGCGGTCAGACCGAAGCGGTCGGCCACGCGGGCCAGCATCTCGCGTCCCTCGGCGTCTGGTGCGGCGATCTCCTCCAGCAGCGCGCCCTCCGCATCGGCATTGACCCGCAGACCGGGCTGGCCATGGAACCGAGCGGCTTGCCGATTGCGCGCCGTGGCGACGCGAGAGGCGACCTGGGCCGAGGTCTCGCCCGAGGGCGGCAGGTCGAGGTCAGCCCAGCCCACGGGCGGCACCTCCAGCCGAAGGTCGAAGCGGTCCATCAGGGGCCCGGAAATCTTGCCGATATAGTCCTCGCCGCAATGGGGCGCACGGTTGCAGGCGCGTCCGGGCTCGGTCAGGTAGCCGCAGCGGCAGGGATTGGCGGCGGCCACCAGCAGGAACCGGCAGGGATAGCGGGTATGGGCGTTGGCGCGGCTGACGACGACCTCGCCGGTCTCGATCGGTTGTCGCAGGGTCTCCAGCACGGCGCGGGGGAATTCCGGCAATTCGTCAAGGAACAGCACCCCGTTGTGCGCAAGGCTGATCTCACCCGGTTTCGCCCCCTTGCCGCCGCCAACGATGGCGGGCACCGAGGCCGTGTGGTGGGGCTCGCGAAACGGACGCTGGCGCGAGATGCCGCCTTCGTCGAGCAGGCCCGCCAAAGAATGGATCATCGAGGTTTCCAGCGCCTCGGAGGCGGAGAGCGGCGGCAGAAGCCCGGGCAGGCGCGCGGCGAGCATGGATTTGCCCGAGCCGGGAGAGCCGACCATGAGGAAGTGATGGCGCCCGGCGGCGGCGATCTCCAAGGCGCGTTTCGCCCGTTCCTGCCCTTTCACGTCGCGCAGGTCGCGAGCGCTGGGGGGCGTTGTCACCTCGCCGGGGTTGGCGCGGGGCAGGGGGGATTGGCCGGTGAAGTGGGTGATGGCCTCCTGCAGACTGGCCGGCGCGAAGACTTCGGCCGCGCCGACCCAAGCGGCTTCGGCGCCGCAGCCCTTGGGGCAGATGAGGACGCAATCCGCATCGGCAGCCGCCATCGCGGCGGGCAGGGCGCCGATCACCGGGACGAGGGAGCCGTCGAGCGATAATTCCCCCAGTGACACGGCGCGCGACAGGTCCTCGGCCGGGATCACGCCCAAGGCCGCCAGCAGGGCCAGCGCGATCGGCAGGTCGAAATGCGAGCCTTCCTTGGGCAGATCGGCGGGCGAGAGGTTGAGGGTGATGCGCTTGGGCGGCAGCGCGATGGCGAGCGAGGCCAAGGCCGCACGGACCCGCTCACGGGCCTCGCTGACGGCCTTGTCGGGCAGTCCCACGACATGGAAGGCGGGCAGACCGGGTGTCAGAACGCATTGCGCCTCAACCAGCCGGGCGTCGAGCCCGTCGAAAGCCACCGTTCGCGCACAGGCCAGCATGCAATCCCTCGTACCTACACAGGATCCGAGGCTGGCCGTTAACCATTTAAGAGAGGTTAACAGCGCAGGACAAAAGCAAACGGGCGCCCCGAGGGGCGCCCGCTAAAGTCATCAACCGAAAGGTCGATTACTTGATGATTTTCGAGACGACGCCGGCGACGCCCCGAGTGTCCAAGATCACTTGATGATCTTGGAGACGACCCCTGCCCCAACCGTACGGCCGCCTTCACGGATAGCGAAGCGCAGCTTCTCTTCCATGGCGATCGGGGCGATCAGCGAGACTTCGAACTTCAGGTTGTCGCCCGGCATCACCATCTCGGTGCCTTCCGGCAGCTTCACGG
>NZ_LRRR01000089.1 GCF_001691415.1 Pararhodobacter sp. CCB-MM2 | reverse complement strand
TCCTTAATCTTTTCGGCTTGCGCTTTCTGTAGCTGAAAAAAGTCGATGACGTCCATAGCCAGATCGTAGTCGAGACGGTTGTCATTATCCGAGATATTGAGATGCAAACCGCTGGCAGGTGTGACCGGGTTGATATCGTAGGCAGGTGACAGCATCCAGCCGCCGTCGTGATAAATAAAGCCATGATTCCGCAAATGATCATCGGTATTGGATACGGCAATATTAAACACAATGCGGCGCCACAGTTGCACCAGATCCTGTTTGGTGTTGGCCCCCTGGTCTGTCAGGAACTGGGCCAGTTCAAGATAGCTGGCTTCATAAGCCCCATCGTAATAACCAAGCTGGGTCAGCGCAGAGGTGAAGTGAAGGCGTCCGGCCTCTGTCCGGTCAAAGCGCCGGGTCAGAAAAGTATGGTGATGGCTGTTGAACTTATCGATCCGACAAGGGGCCATC
>NZ_LRRR01000088.1 GCF_001691415.1 Pararhodobacter sp. CCB-MM2 | reverse complement strand
CCCTCAACCCCCCGCCATGCGCCCCCCTCCGGGTCTTCACCACCCCGCCATCCCCCCCCGCCCCCCCCCCCCCCCCCCCCCCCCCCCCCCCCCCCCCCCCCCCCCCCCCACCCCCCCCCCCCCCCCCCCCCCCACCCCCCCCCCCCCCCCCCCCCCCCCCCCCCCCCCCCCCGCCCGCCCCCCCCCCCCCCCCCCCCTCCCCCCCCCCCCCCCCCCCCCCCCCCTCCCCCCCCCCCCCCCCCCCCCCACCCCCCCCCCCCCCCCCCCCCCCCCGCCCCCCCCCCCCCCCCCCCCCCCCGGGGGGGGGGGGGGGGGGGGCCCCCCCCCCCCCCCCCCCCCCCCCCCCCGGCGCGACAGGCAACGGGGGGGCCCCCCGCCCCGCCCCTCCCCCCCCCGCGGCAGTGGGGTGTGTTCCGGTCACCTCCGGCGGGGGGGGGAGGGGAGCAGCCGCCATATCCGCGGC
>NZ_LRRR01000087.1 GCF_001691415.1 Pararhodobacter sp. CCB-MM2 | reverse complement strand
CATCGCTCTGGACCCCGCGGATGAAGCGGTCGACGGCGTCGGCGTCGCCCCGCGAGGCGGCGAGGGCCCAGGTGGTGAGGTCGTCGTCCGTGACTTCTTCGGACAGGACAGGGCTCATCGTGGGATCGGGTCCTTCCGAGTTCCGGGCACGACGGCATGCGTCCGTCGGCTGCCCGTGAGGGTGTGGGCCCCGTGCGAGGGCACGGGGGCGCTCCCGGACGGCGAACGGCCGCGGTCCGGGTTCCTCCGCTGTCAGGCGACAGCGGCTCCCGACGGAGGACCCCGGGTGATGAGCGTGTGGACGAGCAGCCGCAGCCGGGTCGGCCGGACAGGCCGCCCGAGAGAAGACGCCCTCCGCGGTTCCCCCCTCGGCGTGGGGCTCGCCCTGCGGGGCCCGAACGGGGAGAGGGCAGGGGCCGTGGCCGCGCGCGGGAGCACGGAGGGGGCCCCACCGCCGTGGGCGGGGCACA
>NZ_LRRR01000086.1 GCF_001691415.1 Pararhodobacter sp. CCB-MM2 | reverse complement strand
GTTCAGTATGCCCGTGAAAACAGGATTCCCTACCTTGGGATTTGTTTGGGTATGCAGGTCGCGGTGATCGAATATGCCCGCCACGTAGCAGGTATGGAAGCGGCGCATAGTACCGAGTTTGATACAAAATCACCGTTTCCCGTTGTCGGTCTGATCACTGAATGGCAGGATGCGAGCGGGGCGACGGAAATCCGGACAGAGCAATCTGATCTTGGTGGTACCATGCGTCTTGGCGCCCAGGAATGTCGCTTGGAAGAAGAATCGCAGGCTTATGCTGCTTATGGCAAGAAGGTGATAGCTGAGCGGCATCGTCACCGCTATGAAGTAAACAACAACCTGCTGCCCAAACTGCAGGAGGCCGGATTGAAAATATCCGGTTGGTCTGCGGATGGTTCTTTGGTCGAAGTGGTGGAAGTACCTGAGCATCCCTGGTTTGTGGCTTGTCAGTTCCATCCGGAATTTACTTCTAC
>NZ_LRRR01000085.1 GCF_001691415.1 Pararhodobacter sp. CCB-MM2 | reverse complement strand
GGCCTCCTCCGCGGGCGCGGTGGCGTCCGGGAGGCCGACTTCGTCGATGGTGCGCCGCGCTTCGTCGCGCGGCGTCTCGGCCTCCTCGCCGACCTGCGGTTCGGCGGGAGGGGTGATGGTCGGCGTGCTCGGCGGCGGGGGCGGCAGCTGCTTCTTCTTGCGGCTGCCGACCACGAGCCCGCCGACCAGGCCGACAGCGACCAGGGCGATGACTACAGCGAGGATGACGATTTCGACGAGTTCCATAACCCGTCCAGTATCGGCCACGGCCGTCGCACAGGCGCTGCCCCGGCGGCCCCCGGCGATCCGCTGGGCCCCCTATGCACCTTTTGGCCGCAATGCGGGCGGACACCCCTACACTTCTGATGCCGCGTCAGGTACGGTGCGCCCGCTCGTCCGCCCGTGCAGCCGCCAAGCCGCCCGCTCCGGCGAAGGGACGCCCCGATGGCCTTCACAGTGGTCCGGTTCAATCT
>NZ_LRRR01000084.1 GCF_001691415.1 Pararhodobacter sp. CCB-MM2 | reverse complement strand
CGCCAGACGAACGACACCCGGCCGAGCCGCACCCCCGGCGGCATCGGCACCTTCGCTTCGGTTCCACCGGCCACACCGGTCACGTTCATGCGCTCCTGGACCTCTCTCATGCGCCCCTGAACTTCCCTCGCCAGACCAGGGCCGCGAAGAAGGGGGCCCCGAGGAGGGCGACCACGACCCCCGCCTCCAGTTCGCCCGGCCGTACGACGACCCGGCCGACGATGTCGCAGACCAGCAGGACACCGGCCCCGAGGAGGCCTGCGTACGGCACCAGCCAGCGGTAGTCGGGGCCGGTCAGATAGCGGGCCACATGGGCCACCATGAGCCCGAGGAAGGCGATGGGGCCGCAGGCGGCGGTGGCGGCCCCGGCCAGCAGGGTGACGGCGACGATGCCGAGGGTCCGGCTCACCGCGATGTTCACTCCCAGCCCCCGCGCCACGTCCTCCCCCAGGCTGAGCAGGGTGAGGGCGGGCAGGGTGA
>NZ_LRRR01000083.1 GCF_001691415.1 Pararhodobacter sp. CCB-MM2 | reverse complement strand
GCCCCGATGTCCGGGCGGCCCGGCGGGCGGGCGGTCCGCCGCAGTACGGACCCCGCGGTCCGGCGGGCGATCGAGGCCGCGCAGGCCGCCGCCCAGGTGCCTGACCACCCTCGTCTCGACCAGGTCTTCGACGTCTTCGCCGAGGCGGATTCGCTCTGGATAGTCAGCGAGCTCGTCGCGGCCCGGCCGCTCGCGGCGCTCCTCGCCGAGCGCCCCCTCACCCCCTACCGGGCCGCCGAGATCGGCTCCGACGTGCTCACCGCCCTGCGGGTGCTGCACGCCCACGGCTGGACCCACCGCAACATCACCGTGCGCACGGTTCTGGTCTGCGACGACGGGCGCGTCATGCTCACCGGCCTCGCGGCGGGCGCCGCCGAGGAGGCCCTCTGCGGGGACGCCCCCGCACCGCGGCCCGACGCCGATCCGGTGGCCGGGCCCACGACGTACCGCATTCCGGCCCCCGG
>NZ_LRRR01000082.1 GCF_001691415.1 Pararhodobacter sp. CCB-MM2 | reverse complement strand
CAGCCCAGCTTGGAGCGAACGACCTACACCGAACTGAGATACCTACAGCGTGAGCTATGAGAAAGCGCCACGCTTCCCGAAGGGAGAAAGGCGGACAGGTATCCGGTAAGCGGCAGGGTCGGAACAGGAGAGCGCACGAGGGAGCTTCCAGGGGGAAACGCCTGGTATCTTTATAGTCCTGTCGGGTTTCGCCACCTCTGACTTGAGCGTCGATTTTTGTGATGCTCGTCAGGGGGGCGGAGCCTATGGAAAAACGCCAGCAACGCGGCCTTTTTACGGTTCCTGGCCTTTTGCTGGCCTTTTGCTCACATGTTCTTTCCTGCGTTATCCCCTGATTCTGTGGATAACCGTATTACCGCCTTTGAGTGAGCTGATACCGCTCGCCGCAGCCGAACGACCGAGCGCAGCGAGTCAGTGAGCGAGGAAGCGGAAGAGCGCCTGATGCGGTATTTTCTCCTTACGCATCTGTGCGGTATTTCACACCGCAATGGTGCACTCTCAGTACAATCTGCTC
>NZ_LRRR01000081.1 GCF_001691415.1 Pararhodobacter sp. CCB-MM2 | reverse complement strand
CAGCGGCGGCGATCTGTTCCTCGGTCGCGTCGCGCGGGTCGTCGACATATTGCATCAGCAGCAGCGCGTAGCCGAGGTCCATCTGGTGCTGCTCGAAGGACAGCCGAACCGCTTCGGGCGTGTCGGCACGCATCTCCTGCATGGTTTGCAGCGCGTCATAGGCGAGGATGCCCGAGCGGATCATCACCTCGGCCTCGGCCACCAGCTGGTCAATGCCCTGCAACTCCGTCGTCAGCGAGCGGGTGCCGATCAGGCCCATGACCCAAGGCACTTCGATGGCGTAATGGGTCTCCTGCGCGTCACGGTCGGGGATGCCGACCAGCGTGAAGGGGGCGGGGGCGGGGTGCGTTTCCCACATCGCCTCGATCGCTGCCAGCTTCATGCGCTGGGTGTGGCTCGCCGAATAGCCGCTCTCGTCGCCCAGCACGACGACCGACAGGGCCGAGGCCAGACCGAAGGCCGAGGCAATGGCGATGGAGCGCCGCGCCAGTTCCACATGCCGG
Organism: Pararhodobacter sp. CCB-MM2; assembly: GCF_001691415.1. Lineage (GTDB taxonomy): Bacteria > Pseudomonadota > Alphaproteobacteria > Rhodobacterales > Rhodobacteraceae > Pararhodobacter. Next base: position 22 of record NZ_LRRR01000081.1, on the reverse strand, counting down.
CCCTTCAGCAGGTACCACGCCG
>NZ_LRRR01000080.1 GCF_001691415.1 Pararhodobacter sp. CCB-MM2 | reverse complement strand
CAGCGGCGGCGATCTGTTCTTCGGTCGCGTCGCGCGGGTCGTCGACATATTGCATCAGCAGCAGCGCGTAGCCGAGGTCCATCTGGTGCTGCTCGAAGGACAGCCGAACCGCTTCGGGCGTGTCGGCGCGCATCTCTTGCATGGTTTGCAGCGCGTCATAGGCGAGGATGCCCGAGCGGATCATCACCTCGGCCTCGGCCACCAGCTGGTCGATGCCCTGCAACTCCGTCGTGAGCGAGCGAGTGCCGATCAGTCCCATGACCCATGGCACCTCGATGGCGTAATGCGTCTCCTGCGCATCACGGTCGGGGATGCCGACCAGCGTGAAGGGGGCGGGGGCGGGGTGCGTTTCCCACATCGCCTCGATCGCTGCCAGTTTCATGCGCTGCGTGTGGCTGGCCGAATAGCCGCTCTCGTCGCCCAGCACGACGACCGACAGGGCCGAGGCCAGACCGAAGGCCGAGGCAATGGCGATGGAGCGCCGCGCCAGTTCCACATGCCGGCCCTTCAGCAGATACCACGCCG
>NZ_LRRR01000008.1 GCF_001691415.1 Pararhodobacter sp. CCB-MM2 | reverse complement strand
AATTCGCTGATTTAAGCTGTAGGTTTTCAGCAGAGACTTATCAAGCAGGCTAAGAACGATTTAGACCCAATAAAAACGGCCTCCACTTGAGCTGCCGGTTTTACTGTTTTTGATGGCAACGATCTTGCCCAGCTCTTATTCCTTAAGCTTGTTGCGCTTGAGAAATTTCAAACCGGGGGGGGTGGGGGGGGGGTTACCGTGGCCGGGCCGCCCCGCTCGCCAAAGGCCCTCAGGCCGGGAAGGCCTCGACCGGCGTCCGCCCGGCATTCACCGTCACGCCCCACGGCAGCAACAACGCCTCCGCCGCCAGCGTCTCCGCCAGCCACGAGGCCAGCGCCGGCCCGTTCGAGCTATGCGCCAACGGCCCGTCCGGCGTGTCCAGCACCAGTTTCGAGGGTGCCCAGACGATGATCTTGCCCTGCCGGATCGCCCAGTCGATCTCGGTCCGGCTGTCGACCACCAGACAGCGCCGATCCCGCGCGGCCAGCGCCCAGGCGTTTTGCTCGATGGCAAGCAGGTCGACACGCCGCTGCACCTCGCGCGGGCCGACCTGCGGCACGGCCGCTTCGGGCAGCCCCACACAGATCACCACCGGCTTGCCGCGCGCCTCCAGCCGGTCGATCCGGTCCGAGAAATCCGCCGCCGCAATCGCCGCATTGTCCATATAGACGACCAGCGGGTGCAGGGCCGCCTCGTCATCCTGATCGCGCACCGGCACCGCAGCCCGGTTGCGCACGATCTCGACCCCCAGCTTGAACGGGCCGCGATCCAGTTTCTCGATCCGCACGAAAGCCCGCATGGCCCGGGGATGGGCGAGGATACGCTCGGCGATATGCTCGGACAGCGTCTCCAGCAGGTTGACCCGCCCCAGCGCCAGCTCGTCGCCGATCGCTTCGGTGATGGTGTCGTAGGACATGATCCGGTCGACATCGTCATCGATCGGCCCGGTCTGCGGCGCAACCTCGACGACGACGTTGAACATCAGCCGCTGGGTATGCCCACGCTCGGTCTGGAAGGCGCCAATCTCGGCCTCGACCAGATAGTCGCGCAACGCGATCCGGTCGCGCGGATCGGCCGATGCGGTCGCCTCGGCGCGCTCTTCGGGATGGGCGAAGGCAAGATGGATGTCGCTGCTCATGGGCGAGCCCTCCGGTCAGCTGGCGGTTTCCTCGCCCCCGACTTACCCCGCCGGCCCCGGCTTTCCCAGCCTGAACCCGTCATGAAAAAGGCCCGGTGCGACGCGAAGGCGGTCCCGGGCGTTTCCGATCCACTCCAGACGGGGGTCCGTTGAAGAACTGGCGTCAGTTGAAGGTCAGGCGCAGCGGTTCCCGGTAGAACAGATGGGCGCCGAACTGCCCGGTGCGATGGAAGCTCGAGGCCCAGCGCGGGCGCACCCCGGTGGTGTGGAAATGCGTGGCGCCATCGGTCAGCTCACGCGGGGCACCGCCCAGCAGGACCTGCGCGATGCTGTTGGCCAGCCGACGCGCCGCCGGTTCGACCATGGCGCGCGAGCGGCCGTTGCAGGCATAGGAGAACTGGCAGGCGTTGCTGCGCTCGGCGTTCTGGTGAACGACCCCGCAGACCGAGTTCGGATAGTTCGGCAGATCGACCCGGTTGAGGATCACCTCGGCCACGGCGAACTGGCCGTAGACATCCTCGCCGCGCGCCTCGTGGTAGATGGCTTCCGACAGGCATTGCACATCGGTGTCGTTCGATTGCGGCATGCTCATCAGGTAGCTGGAATCGTAGCGCATGATCGCGGTCGGATCATCCAGCGGCGTTGTCGCGCGGCTGACCACGGTCGGCGTGACCGAGCGCATCGCCTCACGCTCGGCGCTGAAGGCCAAGGCCAGCGACTGCTCCAGCGGCAGGTCGGCTTTGACCTGTTGCGATGAGAGAGCAAGCCCCATCGCAAGCCCGAAGGCCGCCATCCGTTTCGCGTATCCCATACCGTCCATCCTCTGTCAGCCACGGGCAGCACAAAGGCTTTGCCAGCGACGTCCGGTGAGCCGCGCCCCGCGGGGCGGCCTCTTCTTGGTTCATCTGTCGGGGTGATCGCGGCCCGGTTTCCCCCCAAAGCCACAGCCATCACCCCTTGGCACATAGCGCAAAACGGGCTGCAAGTCCACAGAATGCAAGGGTTTTCCCGAATCGCCCCCTGCGCCGCGCCGCCGCGACAAGGGGCGCCCGTGCCGACTCAGGAGGCGATCGTTCAAATTATCCGTATGAATCAAGCCGTGTCGGGGGTCACCGAAGGTCTGGCATTTGATCCTTGGCGTCATCGCCCTTGATGGTCAGCTGCGCCGCGGCGAGACGTGCCACAGGCACCCGGAAAGGCGAGCACGAGACGTAATCGAAGCCCGCGGCGCGGCAGAAGGCTATCGATTCGGGACTGCCGCCATGCTCACCGCAAATGGACAATGTCAGACTTTTGCGCGACTTCCGTCCGCGCTCTGCGGCGATGAGCAGAAGCTCCCCGACCCCCTCGGTATCGAGGACATGGAACGGGTCTTCGGGGAACACGCCGGACTGCACGTAATAGGACATGAACCGCCCCGCATCGTCGCGCGAGAGGCCATAGGTCATCTGCGTCAGGTCGTTCGTGCCGAAGGACATGAAGTCCGAATGCTGGGCGATCTCGCCCGCCCGCAGCGCCGCGCGCGGGGTCTCGACCATGACGCCGAGACGGTATTCGAAGGCCGTACCCTTCTCGACCCGCACAGCCGCCGCAACGGCATCGATGCGGGCCTTGACCAGCTCGACCTCGCGCATCGCCGAGACGAGCGGGATCATGATCTCGGGCACGACCTTCTCGCCGCGCTTGCCGGTCTCGATCGTCGCCTCGAAGATGGCGCGGGCCTGCATCTCGTAGATCTCGGGCAGGGTCACGCCCAGCCGCACGCCGCGCAGACCCAGCATCGGGTTGAACTCGGCCAGTTCCTCGGCCCGGCGGGTGACTTCCGACAGCGGCTTGTCCAAGGCATCGGCCAGCTGCTTCATCCCCTCGCGGGTGTGCGGCAGGAATTCGTGCAGGGGCGGATCGAAGAGACGGATGCAGACCGGCAGGCCCTGCATGATCTTGAACAGTTCCTTGAAATCCGAGCGCTGCATCGGCAGCAGACGCGCCAGCGCCGCCGCCCGCTCCTGCCCTGTGTCGGCGAAGATCATCTCGCGCATCACCGTCAGGCGGTCGTCCTCGAAGAACATATGCTCGGTCCGGCACAGACCGATGCCCTGCGCGTTGAAGTCGCGCGCGATGCGAGCGTCGGTCGGCGTGTCGGCATTGGCGCGCACGCCGATGTCGCGCAGCTCGTCCGCCCAGTCGAGCAGCGTGTTGAACCATTGCTCGGTCGCGGGCTCCAGCAGGTCCGCCGCGCCGCGCAGCACCTCGCCGGCGGTGCCGTCGATGGTGATCAGCTCGCCCTCGTCCAGCACTTGCCGCCCGGTGTGCAGCTGCTTGGTCTTCAGATCGATGCGCAGGCCCGTCGCGCCGACGATGCAGGGCACGCCAAGGCCACGGCCGATCACCGCCGCGTGGCTGGTCATGCCGCCGCGCTCGGTCAGCACACCGGCCGCCGCATGCATGCCGCGGATATCCTCGGGCGAGGTTTCGCGCCGCACGAGGATGCAGGGCTCGCCCCGCGCCGCCGAGGCCTGCGCGGCGGTCGAGGTGAAGACCAGCCGCCCGGTCGCGGCGCCGGGGCTGGCGGCGATACCGCGGGCGATCACGTCGCGATGGCCGCGCGGGTCCACCTGCCGGTGCAGCAGTTCCGACAGCGCGCGCGGGGTGACGCGCATCAGCGCCTCCTTGCGGGTGATGATCTCGTCCTCGGCCAAGGTCACGGCGATGCGCACGGCGGCCCGGCTGGCGCGCTGGACCTTCAGCGCATCCAGCACCGCCAGCTCACCGTTGACGATGGTGAACTCGATCTGCATCTCCTCGCGCAGCTTCTGGCGCGACATGGCCCCATGCGCGACAAGCTGGGCGAAGACCTCTGGGTGCAATTCCTCCAGCGAGGCGCCGCGCGGGTCTTTCGTCAGATACATCGCCTGCGGGTTGTTCGAGACGGCGGCGCGGTCCTGCCCCCTCTCGGCATAGCGGCCGGTGATCTGCGGCGCGCCGGTGACGGATTCCACGAACTGGATCACCCCCGCGCCTGAGCCTGCCGCGCCATAGCCGCCGGCCATCGCCTGCACCACAAGCCCCAGCCCCGCATCCGCCGGCGCCCCCTTGGCCTGCCGCAACAGCCGGGCCGAGGTGCCTTCCCAAGCCCGCGCCATCGAGCGCAGCACTTCGGCCAGCTGGCGCTTGGGGTCCTGCGGGAAGGGCTCTTCCATCTCCTTCTCGTAGTCGTAGAGCGCGGCCTGCAGCGCGGGCAGGCAGGGCTCGGACACCGGGAACAGATCGGGGTCGAGGCGCGCGACATGCTGGGCATAGCCCTGCACAAAGGCGAGGTAGAGGGCGGTGGCGACGGGCTCGCCATGGCTTTCGCTGATCTCGGCGTGGCGGGCATCGTTCATGCCGATGTTCAGCACCGCGCCCGGACCGCCCCAATCGGGGTTCTCGGCCGAGGGGCGCACGGACAGAAGCTGGCCGTTGTCAAACCGTCCGACCAGCGCCGTCAGATCCGCCATCTGCCCGCCGGCAATCGCGCGCACGGCGTTGAAGGACAGGGCCACGGTGCGCGGCACGGGCATATCCAGCCGCACGAGGCGCTGAAGGCATTTCGCACGCCAACCATGGGTGCGCAGCGCGATCGGCGCCGAGCCCGTGATCTCGGAATAATCGAGAAGGCTGAGATTGCTGGTCGGCATGGGACCCCCCTCCGTTGGCCGCGCAGGATAGGCTTATCCCCAGACCGTGCAAGCGCAGAAACGACCCTTTGTCCCAAGGTCGCAAGCGGCCCTATGCCCCGGCCCCGGCGCCATGAACCGTGCGGATTTCCGCGCAGGGTTTCGCCGGTTTCCGAAATTCGTCGGAACCGCCTGAGGGGGCGGCGTGTTGTTTCGCCATACCGGCGGGGCATGCAGCCCCAGCCCGAAAACGGAGTTTGAAGACCATGCTGAACAAGACCCTGAAACTCGCCACCGTCTCGATCGTCGCCCTGACCGCCTCGGCCTCGCTGGCCTCGGCCCAGACCGCGTCGGCCACCGCATCGTCGGACCTGAACCTGCGCTCGGGCCCTGGCCCGCAGTATCAGATCCAGGGCGTGATGATGGCTGGCGACTCGGTCACCGTCGATGGCTGCCTGGCCTCGCAGGAATGGTGCCGCGTGACTTCGGGCGGCGGTGAAGGCTGGGCCTATGCCCCCTATCTGATGTTCGACGCGCAAGGTGAAGCCAAGCCGCTGAACCAGGTCGCCTCGACCACGGTCACCGTGATCGAAGACACCTCGGAGCGTGACGACGCCACGCTGATCGGCACCGGCATGGGTGCCGTCGCCGGCGCCCTGATCGCCGGTCCCGTCGGCGCCGTCGCGGGTGGCATGCTGACCGGTATCGCCGCCAACGCCTCGGTCGACTCGGAAGTGACCTACTACGTGCAGGAAAACCCGGTGCAGCCGGTGTTCCTGAGCGGTGAGCCGGTCGTTGGCGCCTCGATCCCGGCCGACGTCACCATCTACGACGTCCCGAGCAACGAGCAGGTCGCCTACCTGAACGTCAACGGCGACGCGGTCGTGGTGGAGCGTGAGAGCCGCCGCATCATCGAAGTCGTGCGCTGATAACGGTGTCGGGACGGGCCCTATCGGGGGCCTGTCCTACCCCTGACAGAACGTGAAGGACGCGGCCCGCCGGTTGGTGTGGCCGCGTTTTTTCGTCCACACCATATCGCATTCAAGTTATTGTATTTGTTTGATTATTTTCAGAGCCTGAGGCCGAAAAAATCATCTTTTCCCGGAACCCCTCGCGCATCCGCACGTTGTATTGCCAGAGACGCAACGACGCGTCACCATGACTGGAGAGTAACGATGAAACCCAAGAACGCCCTTCCGTTCATCCTGGCCCTCGGCATGACCGCTGGCTCGACCGCCGTTTACGCCCAGACGCTCGACGCCGGCGCGACCGCTGACGTCACCGCGACCACCGACATCGATTCGGGTTCGGTGGATGCGGCGACCTCGACGGATGCGACGACCCAGGCTTGTGCCGACGGTGAGGCCTGCGCCGACACCACGGCTTCAGCTGACACGATGACCTCGGACGAAGACGCGATGTCGACGGCTGACGCCGACGCCGCCGTGACCCCGCTGGACGAGACCGAAGGCGATGTCTCGGCGACCGCCGACGCTGGCGCCCCGCTGGACCCGATGACCGGTGACGATGCTGCTGCCACGGCTCAGGCTGATGGCGAAGCGATCACCCCGCTGGGTTCGGCCGACGCCGATGCTGACCTGGCGATGGAAGCCGACAGCATGGACGCCGCCCCGGTTCTGAGCGACGTGGCCTCGGTTGCCGACACCGCTGAGCTGGTGGGTGCCCGCGCCTACGACTCGAACGAAGAGTGGATCGGTGAAGTCAGCGCCGTGATCCCTGCCGAAGGTGAAATCACCGAAGAGCAGTTCGTGATCGACGTGGGTGGCTTCCTTGGCATCGGCGAGAAGCCGGTCGCCATCACCGCCGGTTCGCTGCAGGTCCAGCTGGATGAAGACGGTGCCGTTGACCACGTCGTGGTCGACCACACGATGACCGAGCTGGAACAGATGCCGGAAGTCGAAATGTAATCCTCTCGGATTGCCGAACGCGGGGCCTCAGGGCCCCGCGTTTCTCTGTTGCACGTTCTCTGTGACCCAACGACCGACCCGCGTCGACGAAGGCGCCTGAACCCCGCCCTGCACGTCGCGCCCGACCTGCAGGTTCTTTCATGTCCGCATTTCTCCGACAGCGCTGGCCCGAGACCGTTCTGGCGATTTTCGCCATCACCTACGCGCTCTGGCTGGCCGAAGGGGTGATGGCCCCCCTCGTTCTGGCCTTCATCACCGCGATGGTCCTGACCCCGGTTCACGAGGGGCTGGTCCGCATCGGCCTGCCCGGCGCCGCGGCCGCAACCATCACCCTGATCCTGACCTTGCTCGTCGTGGTCGGCATCGCCTTCGCCCTGCGCCCCTGGGTCGCCGAGGTGATCGAGGCCTGGCCCCGTGTGAGCGCCGAATTGCGCTCAGCCATGGTGGATCTGCGCCTGCGCCTCAGTGCCATCTTCGACCTTCAGCGCGAGGTTATGGAGGCGATCGACCCCGAATCCGCCGCAGACGGTGGCGGCGGAGGCGGTGCGGATGCGCTGCCCTCTCTGGCCGATGCCGCCTGGATCGCGCCGATGCTGGGCGCGCAGTTCCTAATCTTCATGGGCGGGCTGTTCTTCTTCCTGCTGGGCAAGGAGCACGCCTATGACTGGGCGCGCGCCGGCGGGTTCCGTCCCAACGACTTCCGCCGCGCCGAAGCCCGCGTGGCCAGCTATTTCGCCACGGTCGCGCTGATCAACATCGGCCTCGGCATCGCCGTCGCGCTGGCCTTGTCCGCCTATGGCCTGCCCGGCGCACCGGTCTGGGGGATCATCGCGGGCCTTGCGAATTTCGTCATCTACCTTGGCCCGGCAGTCACGGCCGGTGCCTTGGTGCTGGCCGGGACGGTGGCCTTCGATGGCGTTGCGGTGATCGGTCCGGCGGCGATCTATCTGACCATCAACCTGATGGAGGCTCAGTTCGTCACGCCGATGCTGATCGGCCAACGCATGCGCCTCGACCCGCTGCTGGTGTTCCTTTCGCTGACGATCTGGCTGTGGCTCTGGGGCCCGGTCGGCGGCATCGTCGCTATTCCTCTGGTGCTGTGGGCGCAATCGCTCTGGGCGGATTCCCGAGCCCATGCCGAGGGCAAGGATCTGGTCCTGACGGATGCGCCCCGGAAATAGGCGCGCCCCTCAGGCGGGATAGGAAACGGCGCGCCCCAACCGGGACGCGCCGTTTTCTAATGCTCGTGGCGATGGGATCAGCCCAGTGACAGCTCACCACCCGCGGTGCTGGGATCGAAGACCGCCGCCTCGAAGGTCAGGTGGAAGTCGTAGTAATCGTCGGTGACATCCAGCTCGACCGTGCCCCCAACCTGCGTCGCGAAGCCGGCGATCAGCGAGCGGCCCAGACCCGAACCCAGCACCTGATCCGGCGGCAGGAACGGCGTCCCGCGCGTGTTGACGATGCGCAGCATTGCCTTGTTCTCACCCTCGATGGTCAGCGAGATGGTCAGCGACGCATCGCCATTGTCCAACCGGCCCATGTATTTCAGCGCGTTGGTCACGGCTTCGGACGCCATCAACAACAGGGGAACGGCCTGATCCGGGTACAGCAGCACGGGCGAATAGCTTTGCTGCAGGTCGATGGTGCGGTCATCGGTCAGCCCAGCGGAAATTGTCGAGTCGATGACGGATTGGAGCAGCTCATCCGCCCGCACCCGTCCACTGGTCGGCTCGGAATAAAGCGCGCGATGCACGGCGGCGATGGACATCACCCGCATCTGCACTTCCTTCAACGACCGGCGGGCCTCGGGCGAGGTCGCGCGGCGGATCTTCAGGTTCACGATCGAGGCGATGAGCTGAAGGTTGTTCTTCACCCGGTGGTGGACCTCCTTCAGCAGCACGTTCTTCTCGTGCACCATGTTCTCCAGCTCGGCCTCTTCCTGCACCAGATGCGTGGCGAGGTCGGTCCAGGTCTCGTCGATCTCGACCAGTTCCTGCGCGAGGCCGGGCTTGGTGGACAGCGGCACGATCCGGCGTGAGCGCGCGAATTCGTTCAGGTTATCCTTGAGCTTGCGGATATAGCGGATGACCAGCGCGTTCACGGCCCCGAAGGCCACGATCAAGCCGACTGCCAGCATCAGAACCGGGAAGATCACCGGCGACAAACGGTCCCAGCCAAGCGTGTCGACGGGCCGCGAGCCCAGCGCATGCACCACGCCCGGGATAATCGGCACCACGGCAAAGACGCGCTCCTCGCCATCCTCGGAATACGAGGTGAACGAGAATTGGCGCGTGCTGACCAGCGTCGGCAACGGACGTCCGACGGGTAAGACACCCTCGATCTCGGCAAACTCGCGGTCGGACGACAGCACCGAGCCGTCCGTGTTGAAGGTGACGATGTTGAGGTCCTGCTCCATGCCCGCGGCACCGGGGATCCCGAAAATCCGCGAATGCGGGACCGAAACCGCGACGAAACCGATATATTCGGTCCCGACATGCACCGGCGCGGCCGAGACGATCACCGACGTGCCGCTGATCGACCCGAACCCTGAGGCCAGCACCATCGGCGTGCGGTCGCGGTCCATCACCGGGTACAGCAGCCCGCCCGTCAGGTCGCGCCCCACGTCGGACGAGGCACAACGCAAGACGCCGGCCTCATCCACGAAGCCGGCGAAGGAAAACTGAGGGGTGTCGCGCACCACGTTGCGGAACATGTCGGAGCAATCCGCGACCGGCCCGCCATCCGCCGCCACATGCGCAGCCAGCGTCGCCACGGCCCCCGAGGCCGAGGCAATCGCCAACGCCTCGCCCGAGGCAGCCTCGGCCGTGGCGGTCAGGAGGGCGGTTTCGGCATTTGCCTGCTGCTCGGCGGCGATCTGCACCGCCTGCCAGACGGCAATGGCGCCGATCGGCATAAGGGCAACCGCCAAGGTCCCGGCGACCCTGGCGGCAAGCCCCCGGAAAGGCCACGACATCTTCAAGCTCACGCGGTCAGGCGTCCTTGGGCCCCTGCGTTCACGATCGCCGAGGTCACCCGGTCGGTCATGTCAGCATAGCCTTCCTCACCCGCGTGCAGCAATTCCACCAGACGCGCGCGGCCACGGTTGGCCCGGCTCTTGATGGTGCCGACGGCAACACCGCACATGTTCGCAGCCTCCTCGTAGGAAAATCCCGATGCACCGACGAGGGCCAGCGCTTCACGCTGCTCCACAGGCAGTTTGGCAAAAGCATCAAGAAATTCCGACAATTGCAAGCGGCCATCATGCGCGGGCTTCACCGCCAGCTGCCCCGCGGCAATGCCATCCGGATCCGCCACTTCGCGCGAACGCTTGCGCCGGATCGAGTAGAACGTATTGCGCAGGATGGTAAACAACCACGCCTGCATGTTGGTCCCGACCTGGAAGCTGTCGATATTCTTCCACGCCTTGACGAGCGATTCCTGCACGAGGTCGTCCGCTTCGGCCCCGTTTCGGGTCAGCGACAACGCGAAGGCGCGCATCGGCCCGAGGTGATTGACCAGATCGTCGCGCGGATCGACGGCGGCTTCTTCATTCGTCATCGTCGCCGTCTTCCTGATCGCGCAATTGGCGAAGCAGATCGAGGAAACGGTCCGGAACTTTCTCTTCAGCGCGTTCAGAAAACGCACGCCGGAGGTTGTCCGCGATCTGGTCTTCCAGCGCGTTTGATGTTGTTTCGTTTTGCATGGCCTTCTTTGGCAACCTGCCTTCCACCTGACAAAATTTTCGCAGTCTTTTGGAACCGAACGCCCTCCGGCGCGTTTGGTTCCAAGATTTTTCGCGAAAAGGACTGAAAAAAAGATGCCCACCGCACAGAAGGAACAGTTCCTGTCTACCATCGTTGCGGACCTTCTGCCCTACCTGCGTCGTTACGCCCGGGCCCTGAGCGGAAGCCAGTCCACGGGGGACAAATACGCGGCCGCCACGCTTGAGGCGCTGCTCATCGACCGTTCGGTCTTCGAGACGGGGCTGTCGCACAAGGCTGCGCTGTTCAAGGCCTTTCACGCGATCTGGTCGACCTCGGGCGCTTTGACCGAGGGCAGCGACGTCGGCATTTCCGCCCGCGCCCTGCGCCATCTGTCGAAACTCGCCGCCAACACGCGCGAGGTTCTGCTGCTGCGCACGATCGAGGAATTCTCCGACGAAGAGATCGCCGCGATCACCGACATGGAGGTTTCGGAGGTCAAGGAACTCTACAAGATCGCGCTGCGCGACATGGAAGACAGTGTCTCGGGCCGAGTTCTGGTCATCGAGGACGAGGCGATCATCGCGCTCGATCTGCAATCCATCGTCGCCGACATGGGCCACCGCATCACCGGCGTGGCGCCGACGCACAAGGCCGCCATCGACCTCTTCAACCGCGAGAAGCCGGATCTGATCCTCTCGGACATCCAGCTGGCCGATGGCTCGTCGGGCATCGATGCCGTGAACGAGATCCTGAAGACCGCGAAGGACACGCCGGTGATCTTCATCACCGCCTTCCCCGAGCGCCTGCTGACCGGCGAGCGTCCGGAACCGGCCTTCGTCATCACCAAGCCCTACACCGAAGAACAGGTTCGCTCGGCCGTGAGCCAGGCGATGTTCTTCTCCTCGACCGAAACGCTGCGCGCCTGATCGCCGCGGATCGGTCCTGACAACGTTCCCTCGACTGGGCGTCCCTCACGGGGCGCCCATTTTGCTATCCGGGCCGCGAAGGCCTCAGCCGCAGGCGCAAAAAAGCCCCGCACCCGGAAGGCACAGGGCTTTCGTCTTCGTCGGTCGGTGACTTACGACGCCATCGCGCGCAGCATCCACGCGGCCTTTTCATGCACGGCCGAACGGCCATTGCACAGGTCGGCGGTCACCGGGTCGTTGACATCGTCGCTCTCGCACATCTCGGTAATCTCGTGGCACAGGCGGGCCAGAGCCTCGTGGCGCTCCTTGAGCATGGTGATCATCTGCACCGCGCTCGACGTCGCCTTCTTGTCATTCTCGCCCGAGGTATCGACCAGCGCCTTGGGGCTGGCGGGGGCCAGATGGCCAAGGGCGCGCATGCGCTCGGCCAGAACGTCGGTGGCGGCGAACAGCTCGTTGTACTGGCCTTCGGTCAGCATATGGACGCTGTAGAACATCGGACCTTCGATGTTCCAATGCACTTCATGGGTGCGGATCAGCAATTCGTAGGTGCCGGTCAGCAGCTCGCCGAGCTTCTCGGACACGGCGCCGGGGGCTTTGACGCCGGTGTTCACTTCGGCGGTCTCAGGGGTCACGTTGCGCAGGTCTTTCATCATCTCTCTCCAATCTCGAATGCGGTCATCTGGCGGAAGGAACGGGGCATGCGTCCATGGGGAGACGGCATGCCCCGATCAGGCTCCGATCAGACGGGGGGCGAGCCGCGCAGGGCACGCGCCAGAAGCGCAATCACGAAGAGGGCCAGGAAGACGACGAACAGGATCTTGGCGATCCCGGCCGAAGCCGTGGCGATGCCGCCGAAGCCGAAGACAGCGGCGATAATGGCGATGACAAAGAACGTCAGGGCCCATCCAAGCATGGTAGGTCTCCTTTGTTTACAGGACAGTAGCGGGCGGGATCGCCGCGCCTTTGGACAAACAACCGGAGTCCCTGACGCTTGGTTCCGAAAAAATTTCGACTCGGATTTCGGGAACCCCGGCCGGGGCTGGGACGTTCTTCCCGCGACGAACAACCCCATGACAGGAGGCCCCGATGGCCCGTGCCAGCCAAACCAGCACCGCCGACCTGAAGCGTGAATTCGACAGCCTGAAAGCCGATTTCTCGGCCCTGACGAAGGAACTTCGCGCCTTCGCCCAATCGCAGGAGCAGACGCTGTCCGCCCGCGCCTCGAACACCGCCCATGCCGCGGCCGAGAGCATGCGCGACGCCGCCGGTTCCGTCCGTGACAGCGGCGCCCAGCATCTTGAGACGATCCGCCAGTTCGCCGAAACCGCCGGTGCCGGCGCCGAGGATCTGGTGCGTGAGCGTCCCGCCGCCACCGTCGCCGGTGCCGCCGCGATCGGCTTCCTCGTGGGTGCCTTGGCCGCGGCGCGCCGCTGATGGCTTATCTGACCCGACAGATCGCGATCCGCGCGGCGGTCGGGCTGATCGGCCTGTCGCTTCTAGGCGCGGGGCTGGTGTTCCTGCTGCGCGCCCTGTGGCTGACCCTGCTGCCGATTTGGGGCCCGATGGCGACCGCCCTGTGGATGGGCGGCGGCATGGCTCTGGTCGGGCTGTTGACCGTCTATCTGGCCTTCCGTCGCCCGCGCGTGGCCGTTCCCCCGCCGGTGCCGCAGACGAACAGCCCGTTGACCACCTTGGTCGGGGCCTTCGCACAGGGCTATGGCGTGGCCCAAGCGATGAAGAGCCAGCGTTGAACAGAAAAAGGGCCCGGGGGCATCATGCTCCGGGCCCTTTTTGAGTGCGTCGGATTTGCGTCAGGGCCGGATCATCACCTTGCCCGCGCTTTTCAGATAGGCCGGGATCACGCCGTCGATCGCCTTATCGAGCGAAAATTCCGCCGCCACCCGCGTCGACCATTTGCCGGTCGCGAACCGTTCCTGCACCAGTTTGATCACCGCCATCGCCTTTTCTGGCGGGGCCGAGGGCAGCCAGCGGCTGAGCCAGAAGCCTTCGATATGCTTGTCCATGAAGATGAACTGGCCCATCGCGTTGAGGCTCGGCGCCTCGTCCGACATCTTGCCGTAAGACACCCAGCGTGCGCCGGTGGGCATGGCGAAGAACAGATCCGCCGTCGCCTGATCGCCCACCGCATCCAGCAGCACGCGCGGTTTGTGCGCCTTGATCACCGCGCGGGCCTTGGAGAGGAAATCGGGGTCCGAGGTGACCAGAACCTCGCTCGCACCCATCTCCTTCAGCGCCGCTTCATCGCCCGAGCGCCGGATCACCGCCAGCGCCTCCAGCCCCTCGTCGCGCGCCAGTCCCAGCATTAGCCGCCCCAGCTGCGAGCCGGCGGCGTTGAGGAAGAAGGCCTTGCCCCCCTCGCGCCCCTTCTCGACCAGCGCGACGGCGGTCAGCGGGTTGACGATCAGCGCCGCGCCATCGGCCTCGGGCACCGCGTCATGCAGCGGGATGCACAGCGCCGCATCCGCGACCGCGTGCTTCGCCCAAGCCCCCGTCCCGGTGCCGAGGAACGACACCCGCGCGCCGATCAGTTTCTCGCCCGCAGCGCCGCCGGCGGCGATCACCCGGCCCACGCCCTCGAACCCCGCGGCATTGCCCTGCACGCGCGGCTGGCCATAGCCGCCTTGGACGAAGAACAGATCGGACGGGTTCACCGGGCTGAGCGAAACCTCGACCAGCACCTGACCGGGGCCCAGCGCGGGCAAGGTCACCTCGCGCAGTTCCAGATGCGGCGCGAGGCTCTCGGGCACCTGCGGCGTGGGGGCCGAGGCAAATCCGCCCTCGCGCAGGGCAAGGGCCATCGTTGTGTTCGGTGTGCTCATGTCTTCCTCCCGTTTGGCGCCATGCTAACGCCCGCGCCAAGTCCGGCCCAGCCCCAGATCGGCGCGGGGATGCCACGTCACATCGCGCGGATAAACAGGTTCGAATCGTCCAAGTCTTCGCAGGCTCCGTCCCTGTGAAAGCCGCATCCCTCGCTTATGATTTCCGGCAACCAAAGGGAGGTTTCCATGCGTGTTCAAGTCGCCATCATCGGCGGCGGCCCGTCGGGGCTGCTGTTGTCGCAACTGCTGATGCGCGCCGGCATCTCGACCGTCGTGCTGGAGCGTCAGACCCGTGATTACGTGCTGTCGCGCATCAGGGCCGGTGTTCTGGAGCAAGGCATGGCCGACATGATGCGCCGCGCCGGCGTCGCCGAGCGGATGGAGCGCGAGGGCCATGTCCACGACGGCACCATGTTGTCGACGCAGAACGGCCTGTTCCGCATCGACTTCAAGGAGCGCTGCGGGCAGTCGGTCATCGTCTATGGCCAGACCGAGGTGACGCAGGATCTTTATGCCGCGCAGGACGCGATGGGCGCACAGATCGTGCATGAGGCGAAGAATGTCGCGCTGCATGACGTGACCAGTGACAAGCCCTGGGTCACCTATGAGAAGGACGGCCAGACCCACCGCGTCGATTGCGACTACATCGCCGGCTGTGACGGCTTCCACGGTGTGAGCCGCCCGACGATCCCCACCTCGGTCCGTGCCGAGTTCGAGCGGGTCTATCCCTTCGGCTGGCTGGGCATCCTGTCGCGCACCAAGCCCGCCGCGGACGAGCTGATCTACGCCAACCACCCGCGCGGCTTCGCGCTGGCCTCGATGCGCAACGAGAAGCTGTCGCGCTATTATGTGCAGGTGCCGCTGACCGACACGGTCGAGCAATGGTCGGACGAGGCCTTCTGGGACGAGTTCCGCCGCCGCATCCCCGCGCAGGTCGCGGACACGATGGAAATCGGGCCGTCGATCGAGAAGAGCATCGCGCCGCTGCGCTCCTTCGTGACCGAACCGATGAAATACGGCCGTCTATTCCTCGTGGGCGATGCCGCGCATATCGTGCCGCCGACGGGCGCGAAGGGTCTGAACCTCGCGGCGTCCGATGTGCATTACCTCGTCGAGGCGCTGACCGCGGCGATCCTCGACAAGGATGCCGCCGCGCTCGACCAATACGGTCCCAAGGCGCTGGCGCGGATCTGGTCGGCGATGCGCTTCAGCTGGTGGATGACCACGCTGATGCACCGCTTCCCCGATCAGACCGAGTTCGACCAGAAGATCCAGGAAGCCGAGCTGACGCAGCTGGAGACGATGGAATCGGCGCAGGTCACCATGGCCCGGAATTACGTCGGCCTGCCGTACTGAGAGCTGCCCTTGCCCTGCCCCGCGCACCGGGGCAGGATGCCTCTGACGACGGACCGGAGGCCCTGATGGCGCGCATTCTTCTCATCCATGGCGCTTGGGGCAATGCCACCAGCTGGACCGCCATCACGCCCATGCTGACCCGCGCGGGCCATCAGGTCGAGGCGCTGAACCTGCCCGGGCATGGCAAGGACGCCCAGCCCTCGGGCGAGATCGGGCAGGCGGACTACGTCAATTATGTCGAGGAACGGCTCATGGACGGCCCGCCGGCGATGCTGGTCGGGCATTCCATGGGCGGCATCGTCATCGCGCAGGTGGCTGCGCGCCAGCCGGCGCAGACCAAGGCCGCGATCTTCGTCACCGCGCTGCTGCCGCGTGATGGCGAGAGCCTTCTGGACCTTGTGAAACGGCAAGACGCGCCCGGCGTGCAGCCCTATGTCACCCACGGCCCCGTCCCCGGCACGACCCTGCTGACCGAGGGCGCGGCGGAGGCCCTGTTCCCCGAAGCCTCGCCCGCGATGGCGGCGAAGGCCCTGGCGGCGATGAGCCCGCAATCGAACAAGGCGCAGAAGGACAAGGCGCTGGTCGGGCCGGGCCTGTCGCGGGTGCCCAAGGCCTATGTCCATTGCGCGCAGGACCGGGTGGTCACGCCCGATCTGCAGAACGCCATGGTCGCGGCCACGCCCTGCGACGCCAGCTTCCTGATCGACGGCGGGCATGTGCCCATGCTGACCCATCCTCACGAGCTGGCCGAGATCCTGCTCGGCCTCGCGGCTCAGGTCTGATCAGACCTCGGGCGTGCGGCCGTTGAGGATCTCGGCATACCACGCGCGGTCGATGTTCCCACCGGACAGGATCAGCCCGACCTTGCGGCCCTTCAGCTCCTCGCGCTCGGCCATTGCCAGCGCCAGAGCCGCCGCACCCGCCCCTTCGGCGAGGTTGTGGGTCGCGGTGAAATAGAGGCGGATCGCCTCGGCAATCGCTTCGTCGGGCACCGCGCCCAAGTGATGCGCACCGGCGCCGTAGATCGCCAGAGCCTCGGCCACCGGGACGCGCACCGCCATGCCATCAGCGAAAGTCCGGGCGCTGTCGGTCGCGATGGGCATCCCCTCGGCCACCGAGCGCAAGGCGCCATCGGCCCCCGTCGAGACAACGCCGACCACCTCGCATTTGAGCCCCAGCGCATCACGCGCGGCGATGGTGCCGCAGATGCCCGAGCCGCAGCCGATCGGCACATAGACCCGCTCCAGATCCGGATGGGCGCGGAACAGCTCCAGCCCGTAGGTCGCGACACCGCGCACCAGCTCGCGATGGAAGGGCGGCACGGGGAACAGCGGCAGGGTGGCGGCGATGCGCATCGCCTCGTCCTTGGCCTCGTCGAAATCGTTGCCGTATTCGACCAGATCGGCACCGTAAGCGCGCATGGCGGCGTTCTTCTCGACCGAATTGCCCTTCGGCACGTAGATCTTCGCCTTCAGGCCCAAGGCCGTCGCCGCGCGGGCCTGCGACTGGCCGTGATTGCCGCGCGTGGCGGTGATCACGCCCTCCATATCCGGGTGTTCGCGCTTCAGCCAATCCATGAAGGTGACGCCGCCGCGCACCTTGAAGGCGCCGGTGGGGGCGTGGTTCTCGTGCTTGACGATGACCTGCCGCGCGCCCAGCGCCTCGGCCAGAAGGGGCCAGTCCAGCGCAGGCGTCGGCGGAACCAGCTTGGAAACGAGCGAATGGGCGGTGTCGAGTTCGTGTTCGGTAAACATGCCGCGACGCTGGCCCGGATCGCGCCCGCGTGCAAGACTGGATCGCAGACAGAGGAGATCCCCATGCGCTCACTCGCCCTGCTGCTTGTCCTTGCCACGCCCGCCTTGGCGGACCCGTCGATGGAATGCCCCGGTTCCAGCCAGATCGAGATCGGCGCCTGCGTGACCGAGACCTTGGCCCGCGTCGACGCGGCGATGGAGACGGCCTATGGCTTCGCGCTCAATGCCGCCGGCGCGCTGGATACGGAGACCGGGCGACCTGGCGCCCTGCCCGCGCTGGAAGCGGCGCAGACGGCGTGGCTGGCATGGCGAGAGGCGCAATGCGCATTCGCGGGCGCACAATTCGCGGGGGGCTCTGGCACCGGGATCGCCATCACCTCGTGCCGGATTGAGCTGGGGCGTGACCGCGTCACCGCCCTGCTGGACGCCGCGCGTTAGGGTTTGGACAGCGCGTCCAGCCCTTCGCCCAGCGCGTCCGCCATGCCCGCGCGCTCCATATGCTGGCGCAGACGCTGGTTGTAACCGCCGGGGGTATTCAGCGCCTCGATCATCGGGGCGCATTCGGAGGCCAGCAGGCTGGAGCCGACCAAGGCGCGCAGAAAGGCCTCGCCGGCCTGCGGATCGACACCTTTCGCGGCCATCCATTGTCCGGCGGCACCGACCATCGCCACGGCAGGCGACAGCACGGCCTGCGCGCAGACATAAGCGTCCAGCTCCTCGGGCGAGGAGACCGGGAAAACGGCGTTCTCCGGCGAGAACAGGCTCGCCACCAGTGCGACGTCGCCCATCGCCAAAATCGGCGAGCCGCCCTGCGCGATGCCCGGGAACGGCAGCATCAGGGCCGAAGCCGTCGCCGGAGCGACCAGCCCGGACAATTCGCCCATCGTGACCCCGGCCATGAACGAGATGACCTGCTGCCCCTCGCGGAACTTCAACGGCGACAGGATCGCCGGCGCGGCCTCGGGCAGAAGCCCGAGGAACACGATGTCGCTGGCATCGACCACCGACTGATTGTCGGCCACGACCACGTCGGGAAATTCGGCCGCGAGGGCCGAGGAATGCGCGGCACTCCGCTCGGACACGGCGATGCGGTGACCGGCACCTGCCAGCCCCCGCACCACCGCCGAAGCAATCGTGCCGGTCCCGACGAAGCCCAGCCGCATCAGCGCATCCTCGCCAGAAGCCGGTCCTTCAGCACGAACTGGTGGAACAGCGCGGCGCCGATATGGGCCAGCAGCAACACGAGGCCGAGGTTGAACAGCACCTCATGCACCTCGCCCGCGTCGGTGATGCCGCCAAACCATGCGGCCAGCCCCGAAGCCGGGATCGCCAGCAGTACGACATAGAGCAGCCCATGCACGATGGCGGCCAGCACGGTCAGCAGGCGGCTTTGCCCCTCGACGGGCGGCGGGGCGCCCTTGGTGAAGCGCACGACCACCCGAATCGCGGTCAGTGCCAGCACGAGGATCCCGACGATCACATGGACCTGCGTTCCGATCGCGGGCTCGAACCCTTCGGTGCCTTGGCGCAGCGCCCGCCAGGCATCCTTCATCGCCTCATGGCTGAAGAAGCTGATCAACAGAAGGACGACCGTGGTCCAGTGGAGAAGCACTTGAATTCGTGCGTATTTCGGCATGCTACCGGAGGCTTGGCTGGACATTGGCTACCCTTTCGTCAACCCGACACATGAATCTTGCACGATTCCGCCGACGGGTTCCGTCGCCAGTCTTGCATGACGGCCGGCAGCGCGGCAAGGATGTGCCATGCCCAAGGATATGACCGCCCCTCTGTTCCGCCGTGCCACCGAGGCCGATGCCCCGGCGCTGGCCCGTCTGCATCTGGATGTGTGGCGCGATACCTATGCGACGCTGGCCCCGCCCGAAGCGATCGAGAAACTGGATCTGGCCCACCGGCTGAACGCCTGGCAGATCTCGCTCGCCGATCCCGCGCGCGACTGCTTCCTGTCCGAGGATGCCGACGGTGTCACCGGGCTGATCGCCTTGGGGCCGGCGCAGGGCGAGCCCTTCGACGCGCTGGCTGCGCCGGGCGAGATCAAGCATCTCTACGTCGCCTCCAGCGCCCGCCGGCAGGGGCTGGGCGGGCGGCTGCTGTGGCAGGGTTTCGACCGGCTGCGCGAACGCGGGTGCCGGACGGCGGCGCTGGGTGTGGTGCGCCAGAATTACTCCGCGCGGATGTTCTACGCCGATATCGGCGGGCGCGAGGTGGCGAATTACACCGATGCCGGGCCGCTCTGGCGCTCGCTCATGGTGCTGGTCGCCTGGGATCTGCCCGAACTGTCCTGACCCGGCACGAAAAAGGCCCGCCCCCGTGAGGGCGAGCCGGCAGCGTCAGTCGTCAGCACCGTCGCTCAGCGCGCGGCGACGACGATGATTTCCACGCGGTATTGCGGGGTGGCCAGCTTGGCCTCGCCCGTGGCGCGGGCCGGCGGGTTGGCGGTGTCGACCCAGGCATCCCAGACGCTGTTCATCTCGGCGAAATCGGCCATGTCGGCCAGCCAGATCGTGGTCTGCAGGATGCGCGACTTGTCGCTGCCGGCCAGCGCCAGCAGACGCTCGACCTCGGACAGCGCGTCGCGGGTCTGGTCGGCAACGGTCTCGCCTTCGCCCACCTGGCCGGCCAGGTAGATCGTGTCGCCGTGGATGACGACCTCGCTCATGCGCGATCCGGATTCGAGGCGGGTGATTTCCTTGGTCATGTCACTCTCCGATTTGGACAATCGAGCCTTTTCACAGCCCCTCGCCCCCCGCAAGAGGAGTTGAAACCGAACCCCGACCGGGGCAAGAAGGAACGGAACGACGCGGAAGCGACCATGACAGACAGTCCCGCTGCCCGGGCGCTGCTCGACACTTTCGGGCATATCCTGGTGATCAACCTGCCCTCGCGCGCCGACCGTCGGCGGGGTCTCGACGCCGAGCTGCACAAGCTGGGCCTGTCGCTGGACCATCCGCAGGTGCGTCTGTTCCCCGCCGTCCGCCCTGACACACTGGCCGGCTTCCCCTCGATCGGGGCGCATGGGGCCTTTCGCAGCCATATGGGCGTGATGCAGCACATGCTGGATCAAGGCTGGGACCGGGTTCTGGTGCTGGAGGACGACATGGCCTTCGCGCCGGGCGCCATCGAGCGTCTGCCGGCTCTCGCCCGCGCGCTGCAGGGCCGCGACTGGCGCCTCCTCTACGGCCATCCCGGCGACCTGCCGGACGAGACCCCGCCGGCCGATGCAGACGGGATCATCGCCCTGCCGCCCGAGCTGGGCCTGATCCAGCTGCATTTCCTCGGCGTGACGGCCGAGGCCGCGCGCTTCCTGCTACCGCATCTGCAGGCCATGATGACCCGCCCCGAGGGCAGCCCCGACGGTGGCCCGATGCATGTCGACGGCGCGCTGAACTGGCTGCGGATGCGCCACCCCGAGCTGGTCTCGCTGGCGGTGGACCCCGCCGTCGCCACCCAGCGCTCGTCGCGCTCGGACATCGCGCCGCCCGCTTGGTTCGACCGGCTGCCGGTGCTGCGCAACCTGGCCGGCCTTGCCCGGCGGTTCCGCTGAGCCCTCTCCCTGAAAGGACCCGCCATGACCCCTGAGGATTTCGACCGGCTCGTCCGTGCCCGCCGTTCGGTCCGGGGCTACAAGCCCGACCCGGTCGCGCCCGAGGTGATCGACCGCGCGCTGGAAGCTGCCCTTTGGGCCCCGTCCAATTGCAATGTGCAGCCGTGGTCGGTGCATCTGGTCTCGGGCGAGACTCTGCGCAGCCTTGGGGCCAAGATGCTGGCACAGGCCGGCGCGCCCAAGCCCGACGTGCCGATGGACACCGCCTATACCGGGGTTTTCCGCGAGCGGCAGATCGGCTCGGCCGTGGCGCTCTACGGCGCGATGGGCATTGCCCGCGATGACCGCGAGGGGCGGACCGCCGCCTTCCAGCGCAACCTTGATGCCTTCGGCGCGCCGCATGCCGCCTTCATCTTCCTGCCCGAGAATTTCGGCACCCGCGAGGCCGCCGATCTGGGCGGCTTCGTGCAGACCTTCCTGCTGGCACTCACCGCGCAGGGGCTCGGCAGCTGCGCGCAAGGGGCCCTGTCCCTCTATCCCGATGTGGTGCGCGATCACCTTGGCCTGCCCGCGGGCGCGCAGCTGATGGTCGGCATCGCCTTCGGCCATGAGGACCCCGATCACCCCGCCAATGCCGCCCGCACCGTGCGCGAGGAGCTGGAAGGCATGGTCCGCCGCCACGGCTGAGGCCCTGCTTGCCAACCCAAGTCCGATGCGTGATATGGCGCGCAACCCAATGCCGGAGTCCCCGATGACCCAGACGCCCCGCAAGAAACCCTCGGCCCTGACCAAGCAATTGCTGGAATTCGGGCCGCTGTTGGTGTTCCTCGCCGTCTATCTTTACATGCGGGATGCCACCGTCACCGTCGCAGGCACCGAATACGCCGGCTTCGTCGTGGCCGTGGTGGCCTTCGTGCCGTTGCAGATCCTCTCGACCATCGTGCTGAAGCTGCTGACCGGCGAACTGAGCCGGATGCAGATCGCCACCCTGATCCTTGTGATCGTGCTGGGCGTTGCCACGGTGCTGTTCAACGACGAGCGGCTGTTCAAGATGAAGTCGACCTTCATCTTCGGCCTGTTCGGCATCCTGCTGTTCATCGGCCTGTGGCGCGGGCAATCGTGGCTGGCCTTCGTGCTGGGTCAGGCCCTACCTCTGGATCAAGAGGGCTGGATGATCCTCACCAAGCGCATGGCGTGGTTCTTCCTGATCTTCGCCGCGATGAACGAGGTCGTCTGGCGGAACTTCTCGACCGATGTCTACGTGTTCTGGGACACGTTCGGGCAGATGGGCGTGATGTTCGTGTTCCTGATGGCGAATTACAAACTCATCGAGAAGCACTGGATCGGCGAACGCTGAGCGCCGCCAGCGCGCGCTCGGGCAGCCACCCTTCGGCGATGCGGCTCCAGCGGGGCTGCGGCGCCGTCTCCAGCGCGGCCTGAAGCTGCGGCAGGGTCAGCCGGTCGCGATCATGGATCAGCCGGCGGTACAGGCGGAACACGCCCGGCCGCAGGTAGACCGACCAATGACAGATGCGCGCGCGGGGCGGGGCCAGCGGCAGCCCCAGCGCCCTGAGCGCCAGCGCGGTCTGCGGGTGATCGAGCTGAATATCCAGCCAGTTGCGCGCCGCGCCAAGGCCCTCTGCCATCCCGCGCCCAAGCGCCAGATTGCGACCCAGCGGCGAGAAGGCCCGCTCGAACAGGAAATCGTAGAGGTCGTTCTCGCGCGTAGTGATGTTGAGGAACTCGGCCTGTTGTCCGGCCGGGCTGGTCAGCGCCTGTGCAGCGCGATGGGTGAAATCGGCCCCCGCCAGCAGGATGACGCGGCCCAGCGTGCCTTCCGGAACCAGCGGCACGGCACCGAGGATCACACGGGCGCCCAGCGAATGGCCGATCAGGTCGATGCGTCGCGCCGGGTCCAGCGCCCGTATCAGCCGGACCAGCAGGGCCAGACGCGGGGCCGTGGCATCCGCCCCCTCGGTCGCGCGCCACAGCCGGCCACGCGCATCCCAGCCGAAGCCGATGCACAGGCCGAGCGGATCGCGCGGCCCCGGCAGCGCAAAGCCCAGACGGCGCGGCCACGAGACGTGACGGCTGCGCCCATGCCCGGCGCGCGAGGCGAAGATGAGGCGATGGGGATCGAGCTCGGGGCGTGTCGGGCAATAGCCCTTGCCGTGCACCATGATCACCACCGGAGCCCCCGGCGGCAGCGCCGACAGCACGGCGGCAAGCGCCACCAGCAGATCGGCGGAGACAGCGGTTGCCTGCCGGCTCGGGACAGTGCCCTCTCCGTTTCCAACGTCTTTCCCCGCAGCGCTGGCTGGCGGACCCCAGGACAGCGCGGATGTCAGCCCCGCCTCGGTCACGCCCTGAGACAAGACCCCTTCCAGACCGGACCCGGCCAGGAACAAGCCTGAGCGCAATGCGGTGACGGAAAGCAGGGTCATGAGAGCACCTCCGATACGGGAAAGGGAACAGGGTCAGATCAGATCAAGGGCAGGTCCGGGTTGGGATCGGTTCAGGAGTAAGTCGTTTGATGTTGGACAAGGTTCATATTGCTCACGAATTCTCTGCAAATCGTGAACGCCACGCGCCTTGGGCCACAACATCGTGTGGTTTGCGCACTCGCCATCGCTCCGTTGCCGAAGGGCAACAGTCGGGTCGGTCTGCGCTGTCGTGAAGGTCCACCCTGACGCCTTTCTGGCGACGGCGCTTTGCGCCACGGGCGGCAAGAATTTGGGCGGGAAGCCCGTCTCTGGCCCCGAAAACCGGGATCAGAGGATCAGTTCATAGGTCGTCAGCATGGCCTGCGCGCTCTCGGTGCCCGAGGGGCGGCGCAATCCACGGCTGCCAAGCTCGGCCTCGGCCAGCGTGGCATAATCGACCAGGGCCCGGGCCACCGACAGATCGTCACGCCCGATATAATCCCGGAACGTGGCGTGCAGGCGGGCATAGGTCAGGCCCAGCTCGGCATTGTTCATGCTGCGCAGCGCGGCGACGATCTCGGCACGGGCCGGGTGCGTCATCTGCAATTGCTGCAGCGGCATGGGCATGGCCAACGCGATCTCGGTGGGTCGCGCGGTTTGGGCATCGGCCTCGCGTACAAGGCGGCCGAAGCCGAAGGCCGCAGCGCTAAACACGGAAACGCCCAGTGCAAGCGCGCGTACGGATACTCCAACATACTCGTCCAGAACAGGGTCCAGCATCGTGATCATGTGTTCTGTGTCCGACATCAACATCATGGTCACACATTCACCGGAGACTCAGGCGAATCAGAGGCAGGGTTCTGGCCATAGCCGGGCGATGTCTCGTTCGGATAGGGGCCACTGTGTCGATTACGGCAACAATCTGGCCCCATGGATTGACCTGTGGCGAGTTCTGGGCGTATTGCCGGCGGAATGTGGGGGTTTGTGCCGGCTTGCGGCCCACAATAAAGAATCCGCTAAAGAGGTGTCGCGTTAACCACTATCCGAATGGATAGCCCGCGCGGACGCCTCCTGCCGGTATTGACAGCGCGGCGAGACCGCAAAGGGGGCCGGGAATGAACCCGAAGAACAATTGGAATGCGCGGACGATCGCGGTGCATGGCGGCGCGCGCCGCAGCCAGTACGGCGAAATGGCCGAGGCGATGTACCTGACGCAGGGCTTCGCCTATCCGACCGCTGAATCGGCCGAGGCCCGTTTCGTCAAGACGGCCGAGGACGAGTTCATCTATGCCCGCTACGGCAACCCGACCGTCGCCGTCTTCGAAGACCGCATCGCGGCGCTGGAAGGGACCGAGGATGCCTTTGCCGCGGCCTCGGGCATGGCGGCCGTCTCCGGCGCGCTGACGGCCCTGCTGAAAGGCGGGGACCGGGTCGTGGCCAGCCGCGCGCTGTTCGGCTCGTGCCTCTATGTGCTGGAAGAGGTGTTGGGCCGCTACGGCGTCCATGTCGATTTCGTCGACGGCACCGACCTGTCGCAATGGGAGGCCGCGCTGGCCAGCCCCGCGCAGGTGGTTTTCCTTGAAAGCGTGTCGAACCCGACGCTGGAAGTCATCGACCTGCCCAAGGTCTGCAAACTGGCGCACGAAGCCGGCGCGATCGTCGTGGTCGACAACGCCTTCGCCACCCCGGTGTTCAGCCAGGCGGTGCAGCATGGCGCGGACATCATCGTCTACTCGGCCACCAAGCATATCGACGGTCAGGGCCGCTGCCTTGGCGGTGTGATCTGTGGCCCGCGTGAGCTGATCCGCGGCAAGATCGAGGCCTACATGAAGCACACCGGCGGGGCGATCAGCCCGTTCAACGCCTGGGTGATGATGAACGGCCTGACCACGCTGGAGCTGCGCGTGAAGGCGCAGGCCGAGTCGGCACAGAAGATCGCCGAGGCGCTGGAAGGCCATGCCGCGATCTCGAAGGTGCTGTTCCCGGGGCTGGCCAGCCACCCGCAGCATGACCTCGCCCGCGCCACGATGGCGGGTCCGGGCACCGTGCTGACCTTCGATCTGAAGGGCGGCAAGGAGGCTGCGTTCAAGTTCATGAACGCGCTGAAGGTTGTGCTGATCTCGAACAACCTCGGCGATGCGCGCACCATCGCGACGCATCCGGCGACCACGACGCACCAGCGCCTGCCCGCCGACCAGAAGGTCACGCTGGGCATCACGCCCGGCCTGATCCGCCTCTCGGTGGGTCTGGAAGCGAGTGACGACCTGCTGGCGGACCTGCTGGCCGCGCTGGACGCGATCTGAGGCGCGATAATGAGACCGGCGGCGGCGACGTGATCCAAAGCGTCGCCCTCGTCGTAGAACCGTTGATTACGCCGGCTAACGCCTTAAGTTACGCCTGCGCGCCAACGGAGGGGGCGAAGCCGATGAACATTCATATGCCGCTTGAGGATCGCGATCCTACCCAGACCGAGGCCGAGGCCGCGCTCGACATCCTGCGCGCTTTCGCCAAACGGGCCAGCGATGCAGAGATCGAGGCGCTCGATCCCCGCCTGAAGCGCCTGATCCCCGGCCTGCCGGATCCGGCCTATCCGGAGATGAGCCGCGAGTATCCGGCGGATTTCGCACCCGACGCCGCCTACAAGCGGTCGATGCCGGATCTGCAGAACGGCCCGTCCAGCCTGATCAAGGGCGCGAAGACGGCGATCCAGCATGTCGGGATCTCGAATTTCCGCCTGCCCGTGCGCTTCCATGCGCGCAACGGCTTCGACGTGACCCTTCAGGCCTCGGTGACCGGTACGGTCAGCCTTGAGGCCGACAAGAAGGGCATCAACATGTCGCGTATCATGCGCAGCTTCTATCAACACGCCGAGAAACGCTTCTCGGTGAAGGTGATCGAAGCGGCGCTGGATGACTACAAGGCCGATCTCGAAAGCTTCGACGCGCGCATCCAGATGCGCTTCTCGTTCCCGATCAAGGTCGAGAGCCTGCGCTCGGGGCTGAACGGCTGGCAATATTACGACATCGCCCTTGAGGTCGTGGACCAAGGCGGCGTGCGTCGCCAGTACATGCATCTCGACTATGTCTACTCGTCGACCTGCCCCTGCTCCCTGGAGCTGTCCGAGCATGCCCGCGCCGGTCGCGGCCAGCTGGCCACGCCGCATTCGCAGCGCTCGGTCGCCCGGCTGTCGGTCGAGGTGATGCCCGGCAAGGTGCTGTGGTTCGAGGATCTGATCGACCTCTGCCGTCAGGCCGTCCCGACCGAGACGCAGGTGATGGTCAAGCGCGAGGACGAACAGGCCTTCGCCGAACTCAACGCCGCCAACCCGATCTTCGTCGAGGATGCGGCGCGGCTGTTCTGCGAGGCGCTGGAAGGCGACGCGCGGATCGGCGATTTCCGCGTGGTGGCCAGCCATCAGGAAAGCCTGCACAGCCATGACGCCGTGTCGGTGCTGACCCGGGGCGAGACCTTCGCCGCCGAGAGCCTCGATCCGAAGCTGTTCTCAACGCTGATCCACGTCGGCTGACGTTTCACGTCGCCGGACCGGGCGGTTGAAACACTTCCGGCTGTTACCGACAGCGGCTAGGGTGGTGGTGACAACACCCTGCCGGTGGCTCCGATGACCAAGATCCTGACCGTGACCCTGAACCCGGCGCTGGATGTTTCCAGCGCCGCCGACCGCGTGACGCCCGGCCCCAAGATTCGCCTCGACCCGCCCGTGGCCGAGCCCGGCGGCGGCGGCATCAATGTCGCCCGCGCGGCGGCCAAACTGGGCGCCAGCCCCCGCGCCATCGCGGCATTGGGGGGCGCGACAGGCCAGCGCATCGCCGGGCTGATGGCCGGATCGGGGGTCCGCCTCATCCCCTTCGACCTGCCGGGCGAAACGCGCGAGAACCTCGCGGTGACCGACCGCGAGACCGGCGAGCAGTACCGCCTGCAGCGCCCCGGCCCCGACTGGACCCCGGCCTTAGAGCAGGCGATCACCGCCCTCATCGCCACGGAAGCCGCCCAGATCGGCCCCGATGCCGTCGTGGTCCTGAGCGGCAGCCAGCCCCCCGGTATCAGCGACAGCTTCCCACAAGACCTGAGCCGCGCGCTGCCCCCCAAGGCGCGGCTGATCATCGACACCTCCGGCCCCGCCTTGGAACGCTTGGTGGGCCAGCCTGAGCCCACGGCAAAACCGCTGGTCCTGCGCATGGACCAGTCCGAGTCCGAAGGCCTCGCGGGTCGCCCGCTGACGGACATCAAGGCCAGTCTAGATTTCGCCGCAAGCCTCGTGGCACGCGGGGTTGCGGATTGCGTGGTCGTGGCGCGCGGGGCCTCGGGCTCGGTGCTGGCAACCGACCGGCTGCGGCTTCATGCCCGCCCGCCCGTCGTGCAGGTCGCCTCGAAGATCGGCGCGGGCGACAGCTTCACCGCCGCCTTCGCGCTGGCCCTGGCCGAGGGCGAGGATTGGCCCAGCGCCCTGATGCGTGGCACCGCCGCCGCCGCGGCCGCCGTGATGACGCCCGGAACCGAGCTGTGCCGGGCCACGGATGCTGCCGAATTGCTCGGCCGTTGCACGCTCGCCGCGCCTGCCTGATCGCGTTCCGCCGGGCGCTTGACAGTTTCAGGCCCCGCCCCCAAGGCTGTGCGCATGATCGATTTCCGTCCCGTCGCGAACATCATCGGCTGGCTGCTCGTGGCGCTGGGAAGCATCATGCTGGTGCCGATGTGCGTCGACCTCGCCTATAACAATCCCGACTGGAAGGTCTTCCTGATCTCGTCCTTCCTGACGGTGACGGCGGGCGGCCTTCTGGTCATGGCGACGTCCAACGCCCAAAGCGCGGGCCTGACCCTGCGGCAATCCTTCCTCGTCACCACCCTCAGCTGGAGCGTGCTGCCGGTCTTCGGGGCGATCCCGCTGGAGATGGCGCTGGATCACGTCAACTGGACCGACGCGATCTTCGAGGCCATGTCCGGCATCACGACCACCGGCGCCACGGTCTTCGCCGGGCTGGATACCATGCCGCCGGGCATCCTGCTGTGGCGCTCGACGCTGCAATGGCTGGGGGGCTTGGGCATCGTGCTGGTCGCGCTGATCTTCCTGCCGGTGATGAAGGTCGGCGGGATGCAGCACTTCCGGTCCGAGGGTTTCGACACGATGGGCAAGGTGCTGCCCCGCGCCGCCGACATCAGCTGGATGCTGCTGCAGATCTATACCGGCCTGACGATCCTCTGCGCCGCCGCCTACCTCGTCAGCGGCATGAATGCCTTCGACGCCGTGAACCACGCGCTGAGCACGCTTTCGACCGGCGGTTTCTCGACCCGCGACACCTCCTTCACCAATTACAACGCCTCGGCGCATTGGGTCTCGGTCGCCTTCATGTGGCTCGCGGGCCTGCCGTTCATCCGCTTCCTGCAGCTGATCAACGGCGCGTGGCAGCCGCTGTTTCGCGACATTCAGATCCGCGCCTATTTCCGCTGGACCCTCTACGCGATCGGCGCGGTACTGGCCTACCGCCTGCTGAACGAGGAAGGCGATATCGAAGGCATCGTGCGCGAGACCGTGTTCAACGTGGTCTCCATGTTCTCGGGCACGGGCTTCGGTAGCGCGGACGTCACTGCCTGGGGCGATTTCCCGATCCTCGTGCTGATCGTCACCGGCTTCATCGGCGCCTGCACGGCCTCGACCGGCTGCTCGATCAAGGTCTTCCGCTACCTCGTGCTGTTCGAGGCGATCAAGGCGCAGCTGAAGCAACTGGTCTACCCCAACCGCGTCATCCCCCTGCATCTCGACGGCCGCCGGCTGGACGAGGAGGTCGTGGTCTCGGTCGTGGTGATGTTCACCGCCTTCGTCGTGGGCTTCGGCGTGCTGACGGTGCTGCTGTCGCTCTCGGGGCTGGAAATGCGCACCGCCGTCACCGCCGCCTGGACCTCGATCTGCAACGTGGGCCCGGCCTACGGCGCCGAGGTCGGCCCGACCGGCGCGATGCATGATTTCCCGACCTTCGCGAAATGGCTGATGATCCTCGCCATGCTGATGGGCCGGCTCGAGATGGTCGCCGTGCTGGTGCTGGTCCTGCCCCGCTTCTGGCGCGGCTGAATACGCAACTTCCGGGTCGAGCGCCCGCGCCCGCTTCGTCATTCTCCCCCCAGAACCCAATGGAGAATGCCATGCAACCCGTCTTCCTCCCCCTGCCCGAGGCCGCCACGGCCCGCTACCGCGCCGGCCTCCCCGATGCCTATGGCCTGACGCCCGAGCGCCGCGTGGTCGGCCCCGGCGACGGCGTGCCCTGCCGCAACAGCCTGCAACGCCTGCCCGAGGGCGCCGAATACCTGATCGTCGCCCATCGCCCCTTCGACGGTCTGAACCCCTATACGGAAACCGGCCCGATCTTCCTCGCAGCCGAGGGCGCCGCAGCCGCCCCCTCATCCGACCTGCCGCCCTTCCTGACCGCGCCCAGCTACATCACCCGCGCCTATGGCCGCGACGAGCGCATCCTCTACGGTACCGGCTCGGTCACAAGGACCGAAGACATCATCGCGCGGTGCACCGAGCTCCTGAGCGACCCGCAGGTGGCCTTCGTGCATATCCGCTCGGCCTCGAACAACTGCTTCCATTGCCGGGTGGAGCGCGGTTGACCGCCCCCCTCACCTTGTTGAAAATACTCAACGAAAAAGGCCGCCCCCGAACCGGGAGCGGCCTCTCTCATTCACTCTACCCGAAATACGCAACCCGGCTGACCGCCCGCCCATCCGCCGGGCAAAGGCCGAGGCGCGCGCTCGAGCGGGGTGGGTGGGTGGGAGCGACGCGCGCGCGCCGCCCCTCATCCCAAGCGCAGGCTCAGTTCCAGCAGGAGACCAGAACCGTCAGGTCCCCCGACATGCGGGTCAGCATCTCCGGCGACATCGGCGTCGAGATGCGGCTCACGCTCGGGTTCAGACCCGCGCCCGAGATCGCATTGCGGATCGCCTCGCCCGAGACGGCGAAGTTCACATCCTCCGGCAGCATCCGGCCCGGGGTTTCCGGACGCGGCAGCAGCATGCCGATCACCGCCCCATTGCCGTCGAACACCGGACCGCCGGAATCGCCCGGCTGGGCCTCCAGCGTCAGCACGCGCAGATCGGCTTCACCGTTCAGACCGGCCATCTCGTTGAGCTGGCCGAAGCTGACAATCGGACGGGTCAGCGTGTCTTGGTAGCTGAAGCCCGACACGCGGATTTCCGAACCGACGCTCGGCGACGCGGGGGCGAACTGTGCGAAGGCCAGCGGGACCAGCGGGTCCTGCGGGGTCAGCACGGCGATGCCCAGACCCTCGTCCACGGCGCGCACATCGGCGGTATAGGCCTCGTCAATGGTCACGCGGTCACACATCGCCACGGCCTCGGCCGAGGTCACGACGGTGCCGACCGAGTCGACGAAGAAGCCGGTGCGCGACCGCTCGGGACGGCGCACTTCCAGACCGGCGATCAGGTCGCGGCGCGAGACGGTCGAGGCCGTGGCCCCCAGCGTCGACGGCAGCACACCCGCGATCGAGCGGAAGCTGTCACGCATGGTCGCCATGATCACCTCGGCATCCTCGTCGGCCGAGGGTTCCCACAGCAGCATCCAGCCCTTGATCTGACCGTTGTCGAGGCGGGCCTCGACATGGGCGCGGGCATTGGCGCTGCGGCCGTTGATAGTGAAGCTGTTGCGGCCGCGCTCACGCTCGCCCTCCAGCGGGATCACTTCCAGCGTCTGCAGGATCTCGTAGAGACCGTAGAAGGTGCTCTGCGAGCCCTCTTGGCTGATCAGCAGCACACGCATGCCCGAGTTGTTGATCTCGTTGAAATGCGCGAAGGGGGCCTCGTGACGATCGAAAGCGACCATGCCCAGCGGCAGGGTCATCTCGATGCCGGCCGCCTCGTCACGGAAGGGACCGAAGGCATAGCGCGCGACGGCGTCGTTATAGCCACGGATCAGCGTGGCACGGGCACGGGTCGACAGGATGCCGGTGCCCTCGAAGCCGTTGGCCTGCTGCCAGTTGGCGATGGCGCCGCGGGTGCCGGGACCGAAAGCCGCGTCGATACCGCCGCGATAGAAACCGAACCATTGCAGCGCGATCTGGATTTCCATCAGCTCTTCGCGGCTCAGTTGCGCTTCGAGACGACGGGCCTCGTTGGCAGGCTCGTCGGGCAGATCCGCCAGCGCGGGCACGGCAGGGGCGGCGGGCTCGGCCTGAACGACGGGCTGCTCGGCCACCGGTTGCTCGGCGACAGGCTCTTGCGCGGCGGGCTGCTCTTCGACCACCGGGGCCGCAGGCTCTTCCGCCGGGGCATTCTCGGCCAACGCCTGCGCCAGCTGCTCTTCCGTCACCGGCGCTTCGGCTACCGGGGCTTCGGCGACAGGTGCTTCGACCACGGGCTCTTCCACGACAGGCTCTTCGACGACCGGCTCGACCGGGGTCACCGGCGCCTGCGCGGCCTGACCACCCACCGGCCAGAATTGCTGGCCATAGATCGCGTTGTCCGTGACATAGGCATCCTCGCGGATCTCACGCGCGGCGATCAGCGCGGCGCGGCGCGCTTCGGCCTCGTCCGCGGTCGCATAGGGGCCGACGGCCAGCGCGTACCAGCCCCCGGCAATCCGGAAGCCCGAGATATTGCCGATCCGTTGTTCATAGCGGGTGGCGAATTCCTCGGCGGTGCGCAGGGTCGCATGCGCTTCGATCTGCACCCAATGCGTCACCTGTGCCAGCGCCGCCAAGGGCGCCATAATCACGGCGAAAAGGGTTGCGAAAAGGACTTTGACAATTCGTTCGGTCACGGTCGTTCCACGATCAGTTGTTCATTATGATTCCCGGCGACCCTAGCAGGGTCGTCAAGCGAGTGCCGATAAAAATTAGGTTAGGAAAGCCCCCTGACCACAAGCCGTGGCATTTTTTCCGCGCCTTTCTCCGCAGATGCGACATCTCCCCGCGGCCAGCCAGCCGCCCTGCTCTGCCACGACGGGGGCGCAGCGTTGACCCCGGACCGGCGCGCGCCTATTGAAGCGCTGAACAACGCATCCGCAGCCGTCCCGAGGCAAGCCATGACCACCGCCGTCGACAAGCCGCGCAGCTTCCAGGAGATCATCCTCCGCCTTCAGGCCTATTGGGCCTCGAAGGGCTGCGCCGTCCTGCAGCCCTATGACATGGAAGTGGGCGCGGGGACCTTCCACCCGGCCACCACGCTGCGCTCGCTCGGCTCGCAGCCCTGGGCCGCGGCCTACGTGCAGCCCTCGCGCCGCCCGACCGACGGCCGCTACGGCGAGAACCCGAACCGCCTGCAACACTATTATCAGTACCAAGTGCTGATCAAACCGTCGCCGCCCGATCTGCAGGAGCTGTATCTCGGCTCGCTCGATGCCATCGGCATCGACACCTCGCTGCATGACGTCCGCTTCGTCGAGGACGACTGGGAGAGCCCCACCCTCGGCGCCTGGGGTCTGGGCTGGGAAGTCTGGTGCGACGGCATGGAAGTGTCGCAGTTCACCTATTTCCAGCAGGTCGGCGGCCACGATTGCAAACCCGTCTCGGGCGAGCTGACCTATGGCCTGGAGCGTCTCGCGATGTACGTCCTCGGCGTCGACCATGTCATGGAGATGCCGTTCAACGACCCGCAATCGCCGATCGCGCTCAGCTATGGCGACATCTTCCGCCAGACCGAGCAGGAATACTCGCGCCACAATTTCGACGGTGCGACGACCGAGATGCTGCTGCGCCACTTCGAGGATGCCGAGGCCGAATGCCAACGCCTCCTCGCCTTCGAACCCGCCGACCCCAACAGCGGCAAGCGCATCATCATGGCCCATCCGGCCTATGACCAGTGCATCAAGGCCAGCCACCTGTTCAACCTGCTCGACGCGCGCGGCGTGATCTCGGTGACCGAGCGTCAGGCCTATATCGGCCGCGTCCGCGCGCTGGCCAAGAAATGCGCCGATGCCTTCGTGCAGACCGAGGCCGGTGGCTGGACGCCCGACACCGCCGAGGGAGCCTCCGCGTGACCGGCCGCATCGCCGCGCTGGCCATCGTGATCTGCGCCGCCGTCGCGGGCATCGCGATGTATTACCTGCAGGTCTACGCCTATTACGACGAGCTGGAGATGCAGATCGGCTATCAGGTCGCCACGCCCGACGGTGGTTCGGCCCGGCTGGAAATCGCAGATTTCCGCGGCATCGACAGCACCTCGTCGCCGATCCGCTACCGCGCCTGCTTCACCATCGTGGGCGAGCTGCCACCGATGGTCGAGCGCCCCGGCGCCGAGCCCCTCAACGCGCCCGGCTGGTTCGACTGCTTCAACGCCCAGCAGATCGGCGAGGACCTGATCGCCGGCGAGGCCCGCACCGTGCTGGTCGAGGAGAACGCGCCTTGGGGTTTCGACCGCGTGATGGCGCTTTATCCCGACGGCCGGGCCTTTGTCTGGCCCAGCGAGAACCATTGCGGCGAAGCCGTGTACGACGGGCGTCCCAACCCCGCCGATTCCCCGCCGCCGCCCGCCACGAACTGACATTGAACCGGCGCCCCGCCCGCCGAGCCGTGTAACCGGAGCCCTCCGATGCCCGATATCCTGATCGAACTCTTCTCCGAGGAAATCCCCGCGCGCATGCAGACCCGCGCGGCCGAGGACCTGCGCAAGCTGGTCACCGACGGCCTCGTCGAGGGGGGCCTTACCTATGCCCATGCCCGCAGCTTCTCGACCCCGCGCCGTCTGGTGCTGGCGATCGAAGGCCTGACCGCCGAGAGCCCGACCCAGCATGAGGACCGCAAGGGCCCCAAGGTCGGCGCCCCGCAACAGGCGCTCGACGGTTTCCTGCGCTCCACCGGCCTGACGATGGAGCAGCTGCATGTGCATGAGGACAAGAAGGGCGCCTTCTACGTCGCCCATCTGTCGAAGCCGGGCCGCCAAGCCGCCGAGATCCTGTCCGAGGTTCTGGAAAAGACCATCCGCAATTTCCCCTGGCCCAAGTCGATGCGCTGGGGTTCGGGCACCCTGCGCTGGGTCCGTCCCCTGCATTCGATCATCGCGCTGATGGTGACCGAGGCCGGCGCCGAGGTGGTGCCGCTCGACATCGATGGCATTAAGGCGGGCAACACCACGCGCGGCCACCGCTTCATGGCCCCCGCCGCCTTCGAGGTCTCCTCCTTCGAGGATTACGCCGCCAAGCTGAAACGCGCCTTCGTGGTACTCGACGCCACCGAGCGCGCCGATGCCATCGAGCATGAGACCCGCAATCAGGCCTTCGCTCTGGGGCTGGAACTGGTCGAGGACAAGGCCCTTCTGGCCGAGGTCGCGGGCCTCGTCGAATGGCCCGTCGTGCTGGTCGGCGAGATCGGTGCGCAGTTCCTGTCGCTGCCGCCCGAGGTGCTGATCACCTCGATGCGCGAGCATCAGAAGTTCTTTTCGCTGAAGGACCGCGAGGGGCGGATTGTTCGCTTTGTGACGGTCGCCAACCGCGAGACCGCCGACAACGGCGCCACCATCCTGAAGGGCAACCAGAAGGTGCTGACCGCCCGTCTGTCGGACGCGAAATTCTTCTGGGAGAACGACTTGCGCGTGGTGGCGAATGTCGGGCTTTCGGGCATGGCCGAGGGGCTGGCGAATGTCACCTTCCACAACAAGCTGGGCTCGCAGAAAGCACGGATAGATCGCATTTCTGCCCTCGCCCGCGAGATCGCGCCCTTGGTCGGCGCCTCGCCGGACCTCGCCGAGGAAGCCGCCCGCGTGGCCAAGGCCGACCTGCAATCCGCCATGGTCGGCGAATTCCCCGAGCTGCAGGGCACGATGGGCGTCTATTACGCCAAGGCCGCCGGCCTGCCGGAAGCGGTGGCCAATGCCTGCAAGGCCCATTACCAGCCGCTCGGCCCCTCGGATGACGTCCCCTCCGAGCCCGTCTCGGTCGCCGTCGCCTTGGCCGACAAGATCGACACGCTGACCGGCTTCTGGGCCATCGACGAGAAGCCCACCGGCTCCAAAGACCCCTTCGCCCTGCGCCGCGCCGCGCTGGGGGTGATCCGGCTGGTGCTGGTCAACGGGCTGCGCCTCAACCTCGCCGAGGTCTTCGCTCAGGGCTACCCGGGCGTTGACGCCGCCGACCTCCTCGCCTTCTTCCACGACCGCCTGAAGGTCTTCCTGAAGGACCAGGGCATCCGCCACGACGTGATCGACGCCTGCCTGGCCATGCCCGGCAATGACGACCTGACGCTGCTGGTGAACCGCGCACAGGCGCTGTCTGACTTCCTGAAGACCGACGATGGCGAGAACCTCGTGCAGGGCTTCAAGCGCGCCAACAACATCCTCAGCCAAGCCGAGGCCAAGGACGGTGTGGAATACAGCTACGGCGCCGATCCGAAATTCGCGGAAAGCGACGAGGAGAAAGCCCTCTTCGCCGCCCTCGACATGGCCGAGGCCCAGATCGCCCCCGCGATGCAGGCCGAGGATTTCGCCGCCGCCATGTCCGCCATGGCCGCCCTGCGTGCCCCGATCGACGCCTTCTTCACCGCAGTACAGATCAACACCGACAACCAGATCGTGCGCCGCAACCGCCTGAACCTGTTGCACCGCATCCGTGCCACCACGGCCGGCGTCGCGGACCTCACCAAGCTCGAGGGCTGAGAATAGGAAAGGGGCGCCCTCAACCGGCGCCCCTTTCTTTGTGCTCTAAATATCCTGGGGGTGAGCCCGAAGGGCGAGGGGGCAAAGCCCCCTACCCTCTTACCCGTGGATCCGCGCCAAAGCCTTCACCAGATCCTCGCGCAGCAGCGCATAGTCCCGGCTCACCGTCGCCTCGGGCTTGCCCACCAGCACGTAATCCCAGCCCATCAGCCCCCGCGCCAGCAGCTCCTCGCGCGCGATGGCCCGCAACCGCCGCTTGGCGCGGTTGCGCATCACGGCGTTGCCGACCTTCTTGGAACAGGTGAACCCGACGCGCAGGCCCTCGGCCCGCTCGCCCTCGGCCCGCTCGCGGGCTTGCAGCAGGAAACCCGCCGCGGGGGCGCGACGGGCTTTGGCAGCGGCGAGGAACTCGCTCCGCTTCTTCAAGACTTGCATCGGCATGCCGCGCCCCTCTTCTGCCTGCAGGCATGAGGAAACTGCCGGGGCCTCCTGCAGACCGTCGTCACGACGGGACAGGGACTCGTCCGGCGGTGTCAAGCTCGTCACCGAAGCCAAGTGTCGCTGAGGCGAAAGCCTCAGGCCGACAGCTTCTTGCGACCGCGCAGGCGACGCGCGTTCAGGATCTTCTGGCCGCTTTTGGTGGCCATGCGCGAACGGAAACCATGGCGCTTTTTGCGAACCAGGTTCGAGGGCTGGTAGGTGCGTTTCATCGCTCCGGTCCTTTGTCTGGGCCCGAATCCAAGGTTCGGGATTCGAGGGCTGCGTGTTCTGAGGGCCGGGCAATAGCCGGGGCCGCGCGCCAAGTCAACAAAGCCCGGGCCATTGCAGCGAAAAAAGACGCCGATCGCGGCGTCCGGGCCCTTTCCCGACGTCCGGACAGGTTGCACATCGACCATCGGACTGCCACCTAACAGCAAGTTGTGATGCCAAGAGTTCCGATGCAAGCCCCTCAGACCCCTGTTTGGCGCCGCTGGCTGCCCCTCGTGCTGATCCTGCTGGGGGCGGGGCTGGGCTTTGTCTTCCTGCGCGACCGGCTGGGGTTCGAGGCGCTCGCCGAGAATCGCGAGGCCCTGCTGGCCTGGCGCGAGGCGCATCCGCTGCTGACTCCTGCCCTCTTCACGCTGGCCTATGCGCTGATCGTCGCCTTCTCGGTGCCCGGCGCGATCTGGGTGACGCTGACCGGCGGCTTCCTGTTCGGCCTGTTCCCCGGCGTCCTCTATAACGTGACCGGCGCGACGCTGGGCGCGCTGGCCCTGTTCCTCGCCGTGCGGGCGGGGCTGGGTGCGCGGCTGCGGGCGCGGATCGATGCCTCGGATGGGGCGGTGCGGCGGCTCAGTGAAGGCATCCGCGCCAACGAGGTGCCGGTCCTGCTGTCGATGCGGCTGATCCCGGTCGTGCCGTTCTTCGTGGCGAATCTGATCCCCGCCTTCCTCGGCGTCTCGGCGCTGCGGTTCTTTTGGACCACGGCCCTCGGGATCATCCCCGGCGGTTTGGTCTACACTTGGGTCGGCGCCGGGCTGGGCGAGGTTTTCGCGCGCGGCGAGAGGCCCAATCTCTCTGTCATCTTCGAGCCCTATATCCTGGGGCCGATCCTGGGCCTGGCCGCGTTGTCGCTGTTGCCGGTCCTTCTAAAACGCATGCGGAGGGGCTGAGATGGCCAAAACGCTGATCAAGACGGATCTCTGCGTCATCGGCGCGGGATCGGGCGGGCTGTCGGTCGCCGCAGGGGCCGCACAGATGGGCGCCAAGGTCGTGCTGATCGAGGGGCACCGTATGGGCGGCGATTGCCTGAACTACGGCTGCGTCCCCTCGAAGGCGCTGCTGGCGGCGGGCAAGGCGGCCGAGGCGCATCGCTGCGAGGGCTTGGGCGTCACGCCGACCACGCCGCAGGTGGATTACGCCAAGGCCAAGGCCCATGTCGCGGCCACCATCGCCGCCATCGCCCCCCATGATTCGCAGGATCGGTTCGAGGGGTTGGGTGTGACGGTGATCCGCGACTGGGCCCGCTTCACCTCCCCGCGCGAGGTCGAGGCCGGGGACCAGCGCATCCGCGCCCGGCGGTTCATCATTGCCACCGGCTCGCGCCCCATCGTGCCGCCCTTCCCCGGCCTCGATGCCGCGCCCTATCTGACCAACGAGACGATCTTCGACCTGCGCGAGGCCCCCGGTCATCTGCTGATCATCGGCGCGGGCCCCATCGGCCTGGAACTGGCGCAGGCGCATCGGCGGCTGGGTTGCGCGGTCACGGTGATCGAAGCCGGGCAGGCCTTGGGTCGCGAGGATCCGGAAGGCGCGGCGCTGGTCGTGAAGACCCTGCGCGCCGAGGGGGTCGAGATCGTCGAGAACGCCCGTGTCGAGCGGGTCGGCGGGAAGGTCGGTGGCATCGAGGTGCAGGTCAGCGGCGGCACCATCTTCGTCGGCACCCATCTGCTGCTGGCCGTCGGTCGCGCTCCGGCGCTTGAGCGGCTGAACCTCGGGGCGGCCGGCGTGGCCCATACCAAGGCGGGCGTGACCGTGGACGACCATCTGCGCAGCACCAACCGCCGGATCTATGCCATCGGCGACGCCGCCGGACGGGGCCAGTTCACCCATCTGGCGGGCTACCACGCCGGTCAGGTCGTGCGCGAGACGCTGTTCGGCCTCAGCGCCAAGCTGCGCGACGACCACATCCCGCGCGTCACCTACACCTCGCCCGAGCTGGCCCATGTCGGCCTGACCGAGGCCGAGGCACGCCAGAAACACGGCGAGGCGCTGCAGGTCCTGCGGGTCGATTTCGCGCAAGGCGACCGCGCGCAGGCCGA
Source organism: Pararhodobacter sp. CCB-MM2 (assembly GCF_001691415.1). Lineage (GTDB taxonomy): Bacteria > Pseudomonadota > Alphaproteobacteria > Rhodobacterales > Rhodobacteraceae > Pararhodobacter. The sequence goes on along the minus strand of NZ_LRRR01000008.1, from coordinate 133,106 downwards.
GAAACAGACGGAGGGATTCGTGAAAGTGATGGCCGTCAAAGGACGCCCGGTCGGGGCCACGATCACCGGCGCTGGGGCCGGCGAGCAGATCGCGCTGTGGTCGATGATGCTGGCCAACCGGATGAAGCTGGGCGCATTGGCCGCAACCGTTCTTCCCTATCCGACCATGGCGGAACTTTCCAAACGCGCCGCCTCTGCGTATTTTGGTCCGAAATTGTTTGATAATGCCTTGATCAAAAGAGTCGTCGGGTCAGTTCAGCGCTGGTTACCCTGACGGACCGGATCGCGGGACGCGTAATGTTCTTTCGGACGCTTTCGGGCCGATTCCTTTTACTGACCTTGCTCTTCGTGCTGCTGGCCGAGGTGCTCATTTTCGTGCCCTACGTCGCGCGCTTCCGGGAAGACTATCTTCTGACCCGCGTGGAACGGGCGCAGATCGCCTCGCTGGCGCTGCTGGCCTCGGACGGACAGATCTCGGACAAGCTGGCCGAGGAACTTCTGAACACCGCTGGCGTCTACAACGTCGTCCTTCGGCGCGATGCGGTGCGCGAATTGGTGCTGTCCTCGCCTGTGCCGGGGCCGGTCACCGCGACCTATGACCTGCGCGAATCCAGCATCTGGGGCCTGATGCGCGACGGCATGGCCGGGCTGTTCACCCCGGACGGCACGGTGATCCGGCTGATCGGTGATCCGGTGCAGGAAGCCGGCCTGCTGATCGAAGTCACGATGAACGCCGATCCGTTGCGCGAATCGATGCGGGAATACGCCCTGCGCATCCTGTTCCTGTCGCTGATCATCACCTTGGCCACGGCCGCGCTGCTGTTCCTCTCGGTGCAGCGGCTGATCGTGGCGCCGATCAAGCGGGTGGTGGCTTCGATGGCGACCTATGCGAAGGCGCCCGAGGACGCGCGCTCGCAGATCGTCCCCGATGCCGAGGTCTTGGAGCTGCGTGAGGCCGAGGAAGCTCTGCTGCACCTGCAGGAGGATCTGACCCAAGCCCTGCGCCAGAAAGAGCGTCTGGCCCAGCTGGGTGGCGCCGTGGCCCGCATCAGTCATGACCTGCGCAACATCCTGTCCACGGCCTCGCTGCTGGCCGACCGGATCGAGACGTCGAACGACCCCGCTGTCGCGCGGGCCGCCCCGAAGCTGCTGAACTCGCTCAACCGGGCGATCAACCTGTGCGAATCGACGCTGGCCTTCGGCAAGGCCGAGGAACCGCCGCCCCGTCTGGCCCAGTTTCCGCTGCGTCCCATGGTCGAGGACCTGATCGACGCCGAACGCATGGCCGGGGGCGAGGCCTCGTGTCAGGTCGAATTCCTGCTCGACGTGCCGGCGACACTGAGCCTGCGCGCCGATGCCGAGCAGATCCTGCGGGTGCTGACCAACCTCGTGCGGAACGCGCGTCAGGCGATCGAGGCCACCGGCAAGCCCGGTTCGATCGAGGTGACGGCGCGTGAGGGCGATGAGGGGACGATGATTCGCGTCATCGACACCGGCCCCGGCCTGCCGGCAAGGGCGCGCGACAATCTGTTTGCCGCCTTCCAGGGCGGGGCGCGCAAGGGCGGTACCGGCCTCGGGCTGGTGATCGCCGCCGAGCTGGTGCGCGGCCATGGCGGGCGGCTGGAGCTGGTGCGCAGCGATGCAGAGGGCACCGAGTTCCGCCTCTGCCTGCCGTTCGAGGGCTGAAGCACCGCCGCCGCGCGTCGATTTCCTGAGGTTTTCGCGGGTTGCGAAAAAACTGTCATCGAGGGGTGAGAAAAGTTGCGCCCTCCCCCTTGCGCTACCCGACACAGGGCGGTACATGCAGCCCCACAGCGCACCCGTAGCTCAGCTGGATAGAGCACCAGACTACGAATCTGGGGGTCAGGAGTTCGAATCTCTTCGGGTGCGCCATTTTCCTTCTCTTCGCAGAACCGACTGAAAAGGCGCGATAATCTCGCGCCTTTCGTCGTTTCAGGTCCCTGCCCTGCAGCCGGCCCGAGGCTTGACTTGCCCCGCCCCGGCCGCATTCTCTGCCCCGACGGCCCGGCTGGCGGCCAGCAGCGGAGAGCGACGTGACCGACACACCCCCGAGCGCCCTTCAGGCCGCGCGCCCCGCCCGTCTGCCCGCCATCGACATCGCCCGCGGCGTGGCGCTGATCGGCATGGTGATCTTCCACTTCACCTTCGATCTTGAGTACTTCGGCTTCGTCCAGCCCGGCACCATCGTCTCGCTGCCGTGGCGAACCTTCGCGCGGCTGGTCGCCGGTAGTTTCGTGTTCCTCGCCGGAGTCTCGCTGGTGTTGGCAGCCCGTGGCGGCCTCAGGATGCCCGCCTTCTGGCGCGATACGGCCAAGGTCGCGGCTGCCGCCCTGCTGGTCAGCGTGGCGACCTATTTCGCGCTTGGCGAGGCCTGGGTCTTCTTCGGCATCCTGCATCTGATCGTGGTCGCCCGGCTGATCGGCCTGCCTGCCCTGCGCCTGCCCACGGCGGCGCTGCTGGTGCTGGGCATCGCGGTCTGGGCCCTGCCCTATCTGGTGCAATTCCCGGCCTTCAACCCGCGTGCGCTGGCATGGATCGGCTTTGCCGAGCTGCAGCCGCTGTCGATGGATCTGGAGCCTGTCTTCCCGTGGGTCGGCCCGTTCCTGCTGGGGATGGCCTTCGCGCGTTTGGCCTTGCTGGATCGCCAACCGGGCGGCGACGGCGGCCCCGTCGGGCGCGCGCTGGCTTGGGCCGGGCGGCACAGCCTGACGATCTACCTGCTGCACCAGCCGGTGCTGATGGGCAGCCTCTATGTGCTGGTCGTCTATATCCTCTAGCCGCCGACGTCTTCCGGCGCGACGGCGACCGACTTGATCACCGCATGGCAGGCGACCCCGGCCTCCAGCCCAAGCGCCTGCGTCGAGCGTTGCGTGACCCGCGCCAGCATCCGCCCGGCCGGCGTATCGAGCGACACGATGGCGCCCGGGCCCTCACCGGGCCGAACCTCGTGCACCACGCCCGGCAGGATGTTCAGCGCCGACAGCCCCTCGGGCCGTGCGCGAGAGAGCAATACGTCATGCGCCGCGATCCGGATGCGAAGCCGTGCGCCGGGCGCCTGCCGCAACAGGGGCAGGAACAGCGGCTGGCCACCGGCATCAAGCTCGGTCAGGCCATCGGCATGGTGGCGCGCCACCACGGCTTCCAGCAGCGCCCCGGCGGCCCGCGCCCCCACCGGCGTGACCGAGGGATCGGCCAGCACCTCGGCCGCCGGGCCCTGCCGGACGACGCGGCCCTTGTCCAGCACGACGACCGTGGTCGCCAGCCGCGCCACCTCGGCGGCGGAATGGCTGACGTAAAGGATCGGCACCTCGCCGCGCAGGCGTTCGAAATAGGGCAGGATCTCGGACTTCCGCGCCTCGTCGAGCGCCGCCAAGGGCTCATCCGCAAGGATCAAACCGGGCGAGGCCAGCAACGCCCGACCGATGGCCACGCGCTGCTTCTCACCGCCGGAGAGGGCGGCGGGGCGGCGATCCAGCAGCGGACCGATGCCCAGCATCTCGACGACCCGCGACAGATCCTCGCGCCGCGCGCCCTTGGGGGCGAACCAGCGGCCATAGAGCAGGTTCTGACGGACAGAGAGATGCGGGAACAACCGCCCTTCTTGGAAGACATAGCCCAGCCGGCGTTTATGGGGCGGCAGGAACAGGCCGCGCGCCGCGTCAAAGACCGGTCTGCCGTCAATTTCGATCCGCCCCGCCTGCGGGCGCAGCAGGCCCGCCACGGCATTGACCAGCGTGGTCTTGCCAGAGCCCGACCGGCCAAACAGCACGGTGATCCCCGGTGGCGCGTCAAAGGCGCAATCGAGGGTGAAATCGCCTTGCGCATGGGTGATCTGCAACGACAGGCTCATGCGCCGGTGACCCTTTGCTGGACGCGCCGCGCGAGGACTTCGGAGGCGATGAGCGCCCCCATGGCCAGCACGACCGAGACCGCGACCAACCGTAGGGCCGAGGCCTCGCCTCCCGGCACCTGCAGGAAGGCATAGATCGCGGAGGGCAGGGTCTGGGTCTGGCCGGGGATGTTGGAGACGAAGGTGATCGTCGCGCCGAACTCGCCCATCGCCTTGGCGAAGGCCAGCACCGCGCCGGCCAGCACGCCGGGCAGGATCAGCGGCAGAGTCACGGTCAGGAAGACCCAGAGGCGCGAGGCACCCAAGGTCGCGGCGGCCTGTTCCAGCTTGGGGTCCACGGCCTCGAAGGACAGCCTTATCGCGCGGACCATCAGCGGGAAGCCCATCACAGCCGCCGCCAGCGCCGCGCCGGTCCAACGGAAGGCGAAGACGATGCCCAAGGGTTGCAGCAGGCTGCCGACCGGGCCGCGCACGCCGAAGGTCACCAGCAAAAGGTAGCCCGTGACGACCGGCGGCAAGATCAGCGGCAGATGGATCAGCCCGTTGAGCAGCGCCTTGCCGGGGAAGTCCCGCCGCGCCAGCGCATGAGCGGCCAGCACTCCGAAAGGCAGCGACAGCAGCGTGGCCCAGAAGGCGACCTTCAGGGACAGCGCGACCGCTTGCCATTCCTCGGGGCCGAGCCAGTCCATCTACTCTCCGGGTTGGGTGAAGCCGTGCCGGGTGAAGATCGCCCGCGCCTCGTCGCTTTGCAACCAGTCGAGGAAGGCCCCGGCGGCCTCGGGCTGGCTGGCCTCCGACGTGACGGCGGCGGGATAGGTGATCGGGGGATGGCTGCCCTCAGGGAAGGTGTAGACCACGCTTACGCCGGTGTCGGCCGCGGCATCGGTCGCATAGACCACACCGAAGGGCGCCTCGCCCGTGGCCACCAGCGCCAGCGCGGCGCGGACGTTGTCGGCCTGTGCGACCTGCCCCTCGACCGCCGACCACAGGCCCAGCGATTCGAAGGCGGTCTTGCCATAGATCCCGGCAGGCACCGCTTCGATCAGCGCCATGGCCAGACGACCCTCGCCCAGCGCGCCGGGCAAGGCGGCCGGATCGGGCATAACGGCGGCCTCGCCATGGCCGATCAGAACCAGCGCGTTGCCCAGAAGGTCCAAACGGCTATCGGCCACGATAAGGCTGTCGCCCTCCAGCGCATCCATCCAGCTTTGGTTGGCCGAGATGAACAGATCCGCCGGAGCGCCCGCCTGAATCTGCCGTGCCAGTGCCGAGGAACCGGCGAACACCAGCGTCGCATGATCCCCCGTCGCGCCTTCGTAGACCTCGGCGGCCTCGCCCAGCGCGTCGGCCAGGCTGGCGGCTGCGAAGACGTTGAAATCCTCGGCCAGGGCCGGGGTGGTCAGCAAGGCGCTGAGCAGGACCAATGGAAATTGGCGGATCATCGGGTTCCTCCCTCGGATATGTTCCGCCGAACATATCGCAGCGCAAACCCGACAGGGCAAGCGTTATTTCCCACCAGACATATCGACAAGCATCGCCTCCAGCGCGGCGATCTCCGGCCCGGCAGCCTGAAGCGCGATCTCCTCGATCCGGCGGTAACCGGCCAGCACGGCCTCGCCCGTCTCGGTCAGCCGGGCACCGCCACCGCTGGCCCCGCCGCGCGCGGACAGGACCAGCGGCTCGCGATAGGCGGCGTTCATCTCTTCGACCAACGACCAGGCGCGCTTGTAGCTCATGCTCATGGCCCGCCCGGCGGCGGCGATGGAGCCCGTGTCGCGGATATGGCCCAGAAGATCGGCCTTGCCCGGCCCCAGCATGGCGGCCTGACCGAAAACGAGGCGAAGGCGGAGGGTCGTGGTGCTCTCTGTCATGCCCCCAAGGGAGGGCAGCCCGCGCCCCGGCGCAAGAGGGGCAAAACGCGACACGCCCGTTTCCTGCGCGAGAGGGCGGCATATTGCCCTAAATTCAGGCAGCCTACGCCGCGCGATTGATCAGTCCTTGCGCGGACTCGTCATCGCTGCAACGCGGCGCTACCGCTGAGGGGACTTCCAAGGGCTCGCCTCCTGCCATGCCAGACCGCTCCCCCCCTGCTTCGGGCCGCCTCTCCATCGTGGTGGTCGAGAAAGACCGTGACCGCGCGATCCAGATCGTCGACGCGCTGTCGGCGGGCAACGATTACGACATCGCGGTGATCGGCAGTGAGACCGGCCTTGCCCGGCAGATCGCCCAGCGCGCACCGGATATCGTGCTGATCGACATCGACAACCCCTCGCGCGACACGCTGGAGGAGCTGACGCTGGCCTCGGGCCCCTTGGAGCGGCCCGTGGCCATGTTCGTCTCGGGCGCCGCCGGGGGCTTGGCGAAGCAGGCGATCGAGGCCGGTGTCTCGGCCTATGTCGTCGACGGCTTGCAGCCCGAGCGCCTGAAACCCGTGCTCGACGCCGCCATCGCCCGCTTCCAGATGTTCCGCCGGATGCGCACAGAACTGGCCGAGACCCGCAAGGCCTTGGAGGAACGCAAGGTCATCGACCGCGCCAAGGGCATGCTGATGAAAGCGCGGGGCTTGGGCGAGGAAGAGGCCTATGCCCTCCTGCGCAAGGCCGCGATGGATCAGGGCAAGAAGGTGGTCGAGGTCGCCGAGGCGCTGGTCACCGCAGCGAGGCTTCTGGGATGAAGACCGTCACGCTCTCCGCCGCCTATATCCCGCTGGTCGATGCGGCCCCCCTCATTGTCGCTCAGGAGATGGGCTTTGCCGAGGCCGAGGGCCTGTCGCTCGATCTGGTCAAGGCGCCGTCGTGGTCCTCGGTCCGCGACATGCTGGCCTTTGGCCGCGTCGATGCCGCGCATCTGCTTTCGCCCGTGCCCGTCGCCATGGCCTTGGGGCTGGGCGGGGTGACCACGCGCCTCGCCGCCGTCTCGGTCCTGTCCGTGAATGGTGACGTGATCGGCGTATCGAACGCGCTGGCGGACCGGCTGTCGGCCGCGGGCTTCAGCTTCGACTTCGCCGACGCCAAAGCCGCGGGCGAGGCGCTCTGCCGGGTCGTCGACAAGCCCCTGCGCATCGGCGTGCCCTTCCCCTTCTCCATGCATGTGGAGCTGCTGACCTATTGGCTGGGTGCTTTGGGCATGCCGCCCGACCGCATGTCCGTGCGCACCATCCCGCCGCCCCTGATGGCGCAGGCCTTGGCGGACGGCGAGGTCGATGCCTTCTGCGTCGGCGAGCCCTGGGGCTCGATTGCCGTGGAACAGGGCGTCGGAACCCTGCTGCTGCCGGGCTCGGCGATCTGGGCCTTCTCGCCGGAAAAGGTGCTGGCCGTGCGCGAGGATTGGGCCGAGACCGAGCCGCATCTGACCGACCGGCTGGTGCGCGCGCTCTGGCAGGCGAGCCATTGGCTCTCGCGCCCCGACAGCCTGATCACCACCGCCGAGATCCTCTCGCGCCGCGCCTATCTGGACGTGCCGACCGAGATCATCGACCGCGCACTGGAAGGCCGGCTGGTCATATCGGCGCGTGGCGACCAGCGTCAGGTGCCGCATTTCCTCGAGTTCCACGCAGGCCTCGCAACTTTCCCGTGGCGTTCGCAGGCGGCGTGGATCGCCGACCGGATGGCGGCGCGGGCGGGCCTCAATCGCGGGCTCGCTGTACAGGCCGGACGGGCCGTGTTCCGCTCGGACCTTTACCGCCGGGCGCTGAAGCCGCTGGGTGCCGAGATGCCCGCCGCCTCCGAGAAGCTGGAAGGCGCGATTCGCGAACCGATGACCCAAGCGGCGGTCGAAGGGGCCGTGCAGCTGCTGCCGGATCTGTTTTTCGATGGCCGCATCTTTGACCCCTCGGCGTCCTGACGCCCGCATTTTGCACAAGTTTGATGCATCCCGCTGCATCGCGGCAGCCCGGATGCACCCGCAGCAACGAGAGTGTTGTAAAGTGGGATCGGGATCTGCAAGGCTGAGAGTGTGGAGACAACGATGTCTCCGAAGAGACCTCTTCCCGACGATTGGGAAACCTGAGCACAGCCGCTCGACGCCCTTGCCCCTCCCGCAAGGCTCGTCAGCGGCTGTTTTTCGTTTGTCCACCCATTTGCACCAAACTGACGCAAATGCCCGGAAAGGATCTGCCCAGTGAAACGCCTTCTTGCTGCCCTCGCGGCCTCGACGCTTCTCACCAACCCCGCCTTCGCGCAGGATCTCGAACTCGACGAACTGACTTTCGGCTTCATCAAGCTGACCGACATGGCCCCGCTCGCCATCGCTTATGAGCGTGGCTATTTCGAAGACGAGGGCCTGTTCGTCACGCTGGAAGCCCAAGCCAACTGGCGTGTCCTTCTGGACGGCGTCATCTCGGGCACGCTGCAGGGCGCCCATATGCTGGCCGGCCAGCCCCTGGCCGCGACCATCGGCTACGGCACCGAAGCCCATATCGTCACGCCCTTCTCGATGGACCTGAACGGCAACGGCATCACCGTGTCGAACGAGGTCTGGGACATGATGCGCCCGAACATCCCCTCGATGGATGACGGCCGCCCGCAACACCCGATCAGCGCCGCCGCGCTGGCCCCGGTCGTCGAAGAATTCCGCGACGAGGGTCGCCGCTTCGATATGGGCATGGTGTTCCCGGTCTCGACCCACAATTACGAGCTGCGCTACTGGCTGGCCGCCGGCGGTCTGCATCCGGGCCTCTATTCGCCGCAGGACATCACCGGCCAGATCAATGCCGATGTGTTCCTCTCGGTCACCCCGCCGCCGCAGATGCCCGCCACGCTCGAAGCCGGCACGATCTATGGCTATTGCGTGGGTGAGCCGTGGAACCAGGCTGCCGTGCAGCGCGGGATCGGCGTCGCCGTCATCACCGACTATGAGATCTGGCCGAACAACCCCGAGAAAGTCTTCGGTCTGCGCGCCGATTTCGTTGAGGATTACCCGAACACCACCCGCGCCATCGTCCGCGCCCTGATCCGCGCCGCGATGTGGCTCGATGAGAACGACAACGCCAACCGTCCTGAGGCCGTCGAGATCCTGAGCCGCCCGAACTATGTCGGCGCCGATGCCGCGACGATCTCGGCCTCGATGACCGGCACGTTTGAATACGAGCCCGGCGACGTGCGCGAAGTCCCCGACTTCAACGTCTTCTTCCGCCACAACGCGACCTACCCCTACTACTCGGACGCCATCTGGTACCTGACCCAGATGCGCCGCTGGGGCCAGATCGCCGAAGCCCATGACGACCAGTGGTACCATGACGTTGCCGCCTCGGTGTATCGCCCGGACCTCTACATGGAAGCCGCGCAAAGCCTGATCGACGAGGGTCTCGCCTCGGCCGAGGACTTCCCGATGGGCTCGGACGGCTACCGCGCGCCGGCCACGCTGATGGATGGCATCGCCTATGACGGCCATACGCCCAACGCCTATATCGACAGCCTGCCCATCGGCCTGACCGGCGCGCAGCGCATCGAAGACGGCGCGGTGGTCAACTGACCCAGAAGGGGCCGATCCCAGCGATTGGCCCCACCCCCTGCTCCCTGACGACACGACTTCCGCCGGACCTCATGAAAGGCACCGACATGACGACGCTCGACCCGAATTTCGAAGCCGACGCCGCCCGTGAGGCCCGGCGCGCGCGCCTCTTCACCCGCATCAACAAGGCCGATGGCTGGTTCAAGGTGCTCGGCATGTCCTGGATGACGCCGATCCTGCGTGCCGCCGCCGGTGACAACCCGAAGGCCCAGATCAAGGAAGTTTGGAAGCTGCTGGGCGTGCCGCTTCTGGCCATCGCGATCTTCCTCTTCGCTTGGTCGCAGCTGGCCCCGCGCGTGCAGACCTCGCTCGGCGCGATCCCCGGGCCGATGGCGGTCTGGGAGCAGGTCGAGAACCTGCATGCCGACCATGTCCGCACCATGGAAGACGCCGCCGACTTCTACGCCCGTCAGGACGAGCGCAACGCGACCCGCATCGCCAATGGCGAGGAGCCGCGCTTCCGCAGCTACACGGGTGCGCCGACCTATTACCAGCAGATCTGGACCTCGATCAAAACCGTGTTCTTCGGCTTCCTCCTGGGCACCGTGATCGCCGTCCCGCTGGGCATCGCCGCCGGCCTGTCGCAGACCGCCAATGCCGCGATGAACCCGCTGATCCAGATCTTCAAGCCGGTCTCGCCGCTGGCCTGGCTGCCCATCGTCTCCATCGTCGTCTCGGCCCTCTACACCGTGGATGACGGCTGGTTCTCGAAGTCCTTCCTGATCTCGGCGATCACCGTGACGCTGTGCTCGCTCTGGCCGACGATCATCAACACCGCGCTCGGCGTGGCCTCGATCGACAAGGACCTCGTCAACGTCTCGAAGGTCCTGAAGATGTCGACCTGGACGAAGATCACCAAGCTGGTGCTGCCCTCCTCGCTGCCGCTGATCTTCACCGGCCTGCGTCTGTCGCTGGGTGTGGGCTGGATGGTGCTGATCGCCGCCGAGATGCTGGCGCAGAACCCCGGCCTTGGAAAATTCGTCTGGGACGAGTTCCAGAACGGCTCGCAGAGCTCGCTCGCCAAGATCATGGTCGCGGTCTTCACCATCGGCATCATCGGCTTCCTGCTCGACCGCCTGATGTTCGCGATCCAGTCGATGTTCACCTTCACGAACAACCGGTGATCCCCATGGCCATCCTTGAATTCCAGAACGTCTCCAAGGGCTTCGGCGAAGGCACCCACCGCACCGAGGTGCTGCCTGAAGTCAACCTCGCCATCGAGGACGGCGAATTCGTCGCCATCCTCGGCTTCTCGGGCACCGGCAAGTCGACGCTGATGAACCTGATGGCCGGGCTGATCCTGCCGGACGCGGGCAAGGTCCTGTTCAAGGGCCAGCCCATCGAGGGCCCCGGCCCCGAGCGCGGCCTCGTCTTCCAGTCGTATTCGCTGATGCCCTGGCTCACCGTGCGCGGCAATGTCGGCCTCGCCGTCGACTCGGTCTTCCCGAAGCTGTCGAAAGCCGAGCGCGCCAAAAAGGTCGAGCATTACGTCAAGATGGTGGGTCTGGGCCACGCGATGGAGCGTCGTCCGGCCGAGCTGTCGGGCGGCATGCGCCAGCGCGTCTCGGTCGCCCGCGCACTGGCGATGAACCCCGAGATCCTGTTGCTGGACGAGCCGCTGTCCGCCCTGGACGCCCTGACCCGCGCCAAGCTCGCCGACGAGATCGAGCGCATCTGGGCCGAGGACCGCAAGACCTGCGTGTTGATCACCAACGATGTGGACGAGGCGATCCTGCTCGCAGACCGCATCATCCCGCTCAATCCCGATGGGACGCTGGGCGAGGAATTCCGCGTCTCGATCCCGCGTCCGCGCGACCGGGGCGAGATGAACCATGACGAGACCTTCAAGGCCCTGCGCGCGACCATCACCAATTACCTGATGGATGTCGGCATCGAGGGCCGCATCGAGGGCTCGCGCATCCTGCCCAATGTGAAGCCGATCCATGCGGGCTCCACCGATCCCGAGATCCCCGCCGTCGTCGCCGAGGCCGCGCATTCGCCGCTGACCGACCGCTATCTGGAATTCTCGCAGCTCCACAAGATCTACCCGACGCCGAAGGGCCCGCTGACCGTGGTCGAGGACTTCAACCTCAAGGTCAACAAGGGCGAATTCATCTCGCTGATCGGCCATTCCGGCTGCGGCAAGTCCACCGTGCTGACCATGGCCGCCGGCCTCAACGAGATCAGCCAGGGCGTCATCAAGCTGGACAATCGCGGCGTGCTGGGGGCCGATCCCGAACGCGCCGTGGTCTTCCAGTCGCCCTCGCTCTTCCCCTGGCTCACCGCCAAGGAAAACGTCGCGGTGGGTGTCGACCGGGTCTATCCCCGCGCCACCGCCAAGGAGCGGCAGGAGGTGGTGGAATACTATCTCGAGCGCGTCGGCCTTGGTGACAGCATGGACAAGCCCGCCTCGGACATGTCGAACGGCATGCGCCAGCGCGTCGGCATCGCCCGCGCCTTCGCCCTCTCGCCGAAGCTTCTGCTTCTGGATGAGCCCTTCGGCATGCTCGACAGCCTCACCCGCTGGGAGCTGCAGGAGGTGCTGATGGAGGTCTGGTCGCGCACCAAGGTGACCGCGATCTGCGTCACGCATGACGTCGACGAGGCGATCATGCTCGCCGACCGCGTGGTGATGATGACCAACGGCCCCCGCGCCACGATCGGCAAAATCATGGAGGTGGACCTGCCGCGCCCGCGCACCCGCAAGGCACTGCTGGAACACCCCGATTACTATTCCTACCGCGAGCAGGTGCTCGGCTTCCTCGAAGAATACGAGGGCGGTGCACGCCCCAATGAGAAGAAAGCCGAGCCCGAGGCAGCAGCCCCCGCAGCAGCGGGCAAGCAGGAGGCAGCGTGATGGACGTAACCCTTGACCCGCAAGCCCGGACCTTCATCGAGGTCTCGGAGGTCTGGGTGCCCCGTGATGGTGTCCTCGTCCACGCCCAGGGCAACTATGGCGACCGCGAGGCCTTCGCGGCCGTCTCGGGCCGCGAGAGCTTTGCCTTGGGCGAGGGCCTGCCGGGCCGGGCCTGGGCCGAAGGCAAGCCTGTGGTGCTGAAGGAATTCGACGGCAGCTATTTCAAGCGCACCGAGGCGGCCAAGGAAGCTGGCCTCACCAGCGCCGTGGCGATCCCGGTCTTCGACGGCAAGACGCTGAAAGCGGTGCTGGTGGTGCTCTGCTCGGACGACACTGAGCGCACCGGCGCCATCGAGCTTTGGGCCGAGACCGACGGGCTGATGATGCTCTCAGACGGCTATTACGGCGCCGCCAAGCATTTCGAATGGGTCAGCCAGCACACGCATTTCCCGCGTGGTCAGGGCCTGCCCGGCGGTGTGTGGTCCGCCCGCACGCCGATCCTGATGCGCGATCTGGGTTCGGGCTACCGCTTCATCCGCGCCGACAGCGCGGGCAAGGCAGGGCTGACCACGGGCCTCGGCCTGCCGGTCCCCTCGCCGGTCGGTGAGACCTTTGTGCTGACGCTGCTTTCCGCGCGCGGCACGCCCCTCGCCCGCCGGTTCGAGATCTGGGACAGCCGCGCGGCCAAGGTCGGCACCACGGGCGGCGCGGTCCTGATCGACGGCATCTGCGCCCGCGACGGCCGCCTTTGGGACGAGGACAATCCCCGTACCGCCAAGGCCTGGGAAGGCCCCATCGGCACCGTGCTCGGCAGCGGCCTGCCGCTGGTCATGGGCGGCAATCCGGCGCTGACCGCGGGCTATGCCTCGATGGTCGCGCTCCCCATCCATCTGGACGGCGAACATGCGTTCACCGTCGCCTGGTATTGCTGAGGTCACACCATGCAGAAACTTGTGGTCATCGGAGCAGGCATGGCCTCCGGCCGCGCGCTGGAGCATCTGTTCGACACCCAGCCCGGCGAATGGGACGTCACCCTGTTCAACGCCGAGCCGCGCGGCAATTACAACCGCATCATGCTTTCGCCGGTGCTGTCGGGTGAGAAGTCCTATGCCGAGATCGTCACCCATGACGAGGATTGGTACGCAGCCCAGGGCGTCCATTGCCGCTTTGGCGAAAAGGTCGTGGCCATCGACCGCGCGGCCAAGACCGTCACCGGCGAGAACGGCACCGTGGCTTACGACAAGCTGCTGATCGCGACGGGCTCGAACCCCTTCATCATCCCGCTGCCGGGCCACCAGCTGCCGGGCGTCGTGGCCTACCGCGATCTGGAAGACACCAATGTGATGATCGAGGCCTCGGCCATTCCCGGCGCCCATGCCGTGGTGATCGGCGGTGGTCTGCTGGGTCTGGAAGCGGCGGCGGGTCTGCGTCTGCGCGGCATGGAAGTGACCGTGCTGCACATCGCCACGCATCTCATGGAGCGCCAGCTCGACGCGGCGGCGGGCTTCTTGCTGCAAAAGGATCTGGAGCGTCGCGGCATCAACTGCATCCTGCAAGCGAACACCAAACAGATCACCGGCGACGGCAAGGTCGAGGCGGTGGAGCTGGCCGATGGCACGGTGCTGCCCGCGAGCCTCGTGGTGATGGCCGTCGGCATCCGCCCGAATGTGCAACTGGCCAAGGAGGCCGGGCTGGCCGTCGGCAAGGCGATTCATGTCGATGACCAGATGGTCACCTCGGACGCGGATATCCTCGCGGTCGGCGAATGCGTCGAGCATCAGGGCGCGATCTTCGGCCTCGTCGCCCCGCTCTACGACCAAGCCAAGGTCGTCGCCGCCACCCTGCGCGGCGAAGAGGCGACCTTCGTCCAGAAGCAGCTGTCGACCAAGCTGAAGGTCACCGGCTGCGACCTGTTCAGCGCCGGCGACTTCGCCGAAGGCCCGAACCGCGAGGACATCGTGTTCCGCGACCCCGCGCGCGGCGTCTACAAGCGGCTGGTGATCGAGGGCGAGAAGCTCGTGGGCGCGGTGTTCTACGGCGACACGGCGGACAGCAACTGGTTCTTCGGCCAGATCCGCGACGGCGCCGATATCTCGGCCAATCGTGACACGCTGATCTTCGGCCCGGCCTTCCAGGGGGGCGCCCCCGTGGACCCTATGGCGGCCGTTGCAGCCTTACCGCCTGAAGCGGAAATCTGCGGCTGCAACGGCGTGTGCAAGGGCGCGATCGTCGACGCCATCAAGGGCGGCGCGGTCGATCTGGGCGCCGTGCGCGCGACGACCAAGGCCTCGGCCTCCTGCGGGACCTGCACGGGTCTCGTCGAGCAGGTGCTGGCCTCGACCCTCGGCGGCGCCTTCGAGCGCAACGCGCCGCAGCCGATGTGCAAATGCACCGATCTGACGCATGAGGACGTCCGCCGCCTGATCAAGTCGCAGGAGCTGAAGTCGATGCCCGCCGTCTGGCAGGCAGGTGCGTGGAAGACGCCCGATGGCTGCCATTCCTGCCGTCCGGCGCTGAACTTCTACCTGCTGGCCGACTGGCCGCTCGAGTACACCGACGATTTGCAGAGCCGGTTCATCAACGAGCGCAAGCACGCCAACATCCAGAAGGACGGCACTTTCTCGGTCATGCCGCGCATGTGGGGCGGGATCACCACCCCCGACGAGCTGCGCGCCATCGCCGATGCCGCCGACAAGTTCAAGGTGCCGACCGTCAAGGTCACCGGCGGCCAGCGCATCGACCTTCTGGGCGTGAAGGGCGAGGATCTGCCGGCGATCTGGGCCGATCTCAACGCCGCCGGCATGGTCTCGGGCCATGCCTATTCCAAGGGGCTGCGCACGGTGAAGACGTGTGTCGGCACCGACCATTGCCGCTTCGGCACACAGGACTCCACCGGGTTGGGGATCGCGCTGGAGAAGGCCTTGTGGGGCTCCTGGACGCCCCACAAGGTCAAGCTCGCGGTCTCGGGCTGCCCGCGCAACTGTGCCGAGGCGACCTGCAAGGATGTGGGCGTGATCTGCGTCGACTCGGGCTACCAGATCGGCGTCGCCGGGGCGGCCGGGATGGACGTGAAGGAGACCGAGCGTCTGGCCGATGTGAAGACCGAGGAAGAGGTCCTCGACTACACGATGGCCTTCATCCAGCTCTACCGCGAGAACGCCAAGTATCTGGACCGGCCCTATAAATGGGTCGCCAAGGTGGGGCTCGACTGGGTCAAGGAGCAGGTGCTCGACGCTGGGATCCGTGCCCAGCTGGTCGAGCGCTTCCAGATCTCGCAATCGGTCTACCAGAAGGACCCCTGGGCCGAGCACGTCAAGGAGCGCGCCGAGCAATATGTGCCCGTCGCCGACCTCACCAAATTCGCCGCCGAGTAAGGAGCAAGCCATGAGTGACTGGATCGATATCGGGCCCCTCGACGCCATCCCGCCGCGCGGCGCGCGCAAGGTGGAGACGCCTTTGGGCTGCGTCGCGGTCTTCCGCACCGGCGACGACCGGGTCTTCGCGGTGAACAATCGCTGCCCGCACAAGGGGGGCCCGCTGAACGAGGGGATCGTGCACGGCCAATCTGTCACCTGCCCGCTGCACAACTGGGTGTTCGACCTGTCGACCGGCCTTGCGCAGGGCGCGGATGAGGGGCGGATCGACACCTTCCCCGCGAAGCTGGAGGGCGGTCGCGTTCTGCTGGCCGCCAGCGCGCTCCGCGCCCGTCCGGTGGCCGCCTGAGATGGGCGCCCCGACCCGCACCACCTGTCCCTATTGCGGCGTCGGCTGTGGCGTCAGCGCCTTGCCCGACGGCAAGGGCGGGGCCGCGATCATCGGGGACAAGGCGCATCCGGCCAACAAGGGCAAGCTCTGCTCCAAGGGCTCGGCTCTGGGCGAGACCCTGTCGCTGGACGACCGCCTGCTGCGCCCGCAGGTTTGCGGGCAGGACAGCGGCTGGGACGAGGCCCTGCAGCTGGTGGCGGACAAGTTCCGCACCACGGCGGCGGAATACGGCCCCGATGCGGTGGCCTTCTACGTCTCGGGCCAGTTACTGACCGAGGATTACTACGTCGCCAACAAGCTGATGAAGGGCTATATCGGCTCGGGCAATATCGACACGAATTCAAGGCTCTGCATGGCCTCGTCGGTGGCGGGTCATAGGCGGGCCTTCGGCACCGACACCGTGCCCGGCCTCTATGACGATATCGAACTGGCGGACACCGTGGTGCTGGTGGGCTCGAACCTCGCCTGGTGTCACCCGGTCCTCTACCAGCGCCTCGCCGCCGCCAAATCCGCCCGGCCCGAGATGCGCGTCGTCACCGTGGACCCGCGCCGCACCGCGACCTCGGACCTGTCGGACCTGCATCTGGCGCTGCGCCCCGGCTCGGATGTGGCGCTGTTCAACGCGCTGCTCACCCGGATCGTCGACGAGGACGCGCTGGACCATGCCTTCCTCGGCGCGCATGTCGAGGGCTTCGTCGCCGCCCTCGCCGCCGCCCGCGCTGATGATCCCGAGGCCACCGGCCTCAGCGCCGAGGAGATCGACGCCTTCTGCCGCCTCTGGATGCGGCGCGAGAAGGTGGTGACGATCTATTCGCAGGGCGTGAACCAATCCTCGCAAGGGTCGGACAAGGTCAACGCGATCCTGAACTGCCACCTTGCTACCGGCCGGATCGGCAAGCCCGGCATGGGCCCGTTCAGCGTGACCGGCCAGCCCAATGCCATGGGCGGGCGAGAGGTCGGCGGTCTTGCGAACATGCTCGCCTGCCATCTCGATATCGAGAACGCCACCCACCGCACTGCCGTGCACGAATTCTGGGATTCGCCGGTCATCGCCGACAAGCCGGGCCTCAAGGCCGTCGACATGTTCAAGGCGGTGGGCGAGGGCCGGATCAAGGCGCTCTGGATCATCCACACCAACCCCGCCGTCTCGATGCCCGACGCCGATGCCGTGCGCGACGCGATTGCCAGCTGTGACTTCGTCGTCGTCTCGGATGTGACCGGCCGCACGGATACTGCCCGCCTCGCGCATGTGCTGCTGCCTGCCACGGCCTGGGGCGAGAAGGACGGCACCGTCACCAATTCCGAACGCTGCATCTCGCGCCAGCGCGCCTTCCTGCCCGCCCCGGGCGAGGCCCGCGCCGATTGGGACATTCTGGCCGAGGTCGCCCGCCGCATGGGCCATGTCGCCGCCTTTGATTATGCAAACCCGGCCGAGATCTTCCGCGAATACGCCGCCCTCTCGGGGGTCGCGGGCAAGTTCGGGCGGGATTTCGACATCTCGGCCCTCGCCGATTGCTCGGACGCCGATTACGACGCGCTCGAGCCCTTCCACTGGCCGCGCTCGGGCACCCGCAGCGGCGGGCGCTTCTTTGGCGACGGGCGGTTCTTCACTTCGGACGGGCGCGGGCGGATGCTGGCGGTCAGCACGCAGGCCCCGGTCGCGCGCCCCTCGGCCGACTGGCCGCTGGTGCTGAACACCGGACGGCTGCGCGACCAATGGCACACGATGACCCGCAGCGCGAAGTCGCCGCGCCTCAACGCCCATATGGCCGAGCCCTATCTGGAGATCCATCCGGTCGACGCGGCGCTGGCCGGCTTGTCCCCGGCCTCGCTCGCCCGGGTGGAAAGCCCGGTCGGGGCGGCGATCCTGCGGGTCTTGGTCTCGGACAAGGTGCAGCAGGGGCAGGTCTTCGCGCCGATGCACTGGACCGGCGAGACCGCCTCGGCCGGGCGCATCGACGCGCTGGTCCCGGCGGTCACCGATCCCGTCTCGGGCCAGCCCGAGAGCAAGGCCGCCACCTGCCGCGTCACCGCCTTCGCCGCCGGGGCCTATGGCTTCGCGCTGTCGCTGGAAGAACCCGTCCCCGACGCCCCCTATTGGGCGAAGGCCCGCGCGCGGGGCGGCTGGCGTTGCGAATTGGCGTGGGAGACCGCGCCGCAGGACTGGACCGAGGCCGCCCGCGCCCTGTTCGGCCTCTCGCCCGATGCCGAGCCGCTGGTCGTCGCGGACCCCGCGCGCGGCCTGCACCGGCTGGCCTTTCTGCAGGACGGCCGCCTTGCCGCCGCGCTGTTCGTCGCCCGCGACCCCGTCGCCGTCTCGCGCCAGCATCTGATCGGGCTGCTGGGCGCCGAGGATGCGCTGGGCGTGCTGGCCGGCCAACCCGGCGCCGACCGCCCGGACCCCGGCGCGACGATCTGCGCCTGTTTCGACGTGGGCGTGAACACGATCCGCGCCGCGATCAGCGCGCAGAACCTCACCTCGGTCGAGGCGATCGGTCAGGCCTTGCGCGCCGGCACGAATTGCGGATCCTGCAAGCCTGAACTCAAGGCCTTGCTGGAGGCGGCCGCCCCGCGGCTGGCAGCGGAATGACATTAGCCCCCTATGTGCAAATCCTCGCGCGCGGTCCCGGCCGCTCGCGCAACCTGACGCGCGACGAGGCACGCGACGCGCTGGGCTTGATCCTGCGCGGCGAAGGCGCCCCCGAGGCGGCCGGCGCGATCCTGATGCTGATGCGCTTCCGCTCGGAAAACGCCGAGGAAATCGCCGGCTTCGTCGAGGCGATCCGCGCCTCGGCCCAGGTCTGGGAGGGGCCTGCCCCGGCCCTCGACTGGCCGAGCTACGCCGCCGGGCGCTCGCGCGGGTTGCCGTGGTTCCTGCTTTCGGCGCGGCTGGTGGCGCAGGCGGGTCATCCGGTGCTGCTGCACGGCTGGAACGCCGCCGATGGCGCGGGCTCGGTGCGGGGCGCGCTGGCCTCGGTCGGCATCGCGGCGGCGCAGGGCATGGCCGATGCGGGCGCGCTGCTGCAGCGGCAGGGCATCGCCTATCTGCCTCTGGAAGCCGCCGCGCCCGAGGCTCTGCGCGTGTTGCGCCTGCGCGAGGTGCTGGGCCTGCGCTCGCCCATCAACACCGCGCTGAGGCTGTTCAACCCGGGCGGCGCGCGCACCTCGGTGCAGGGCGTCTTCCACCCGCCCTACCGGGGCCTGCAGACCGATTCCTCGGCCCTTCTGGGCCAGCCGAACCAGATGGTGCTGAAAGGCGCGGGCGGCGAGTTCGAGCGCGCGCCCTCGAAGGACATCGCCCTGATGGGCCTTCGCGACGGCCAGCCCTTCGAGGCCAATGCGCCCGCGCTGATCGATGACACCGGCCGTCTGGCCGAGGGGCCCGAGCATACCGCCCCCGAGGCGCTGGCCGCCCTCTGGCAGGGGCTGATCTACGACCCCTATGCCGAGGCGATCGTCTTGGGCACCGCCGCCGTCGCGCTGATGGCGCTGGGTGTCGCATCCGATCCCGACGCCGGGCTGAAACTGGCGCAAGACCTGTGGACCGCCCGCCTCAAACGCGCCGCCTGACCCTCTGAAACACCGGAGCCGACGATGAAGACCTTCCCGATGTTCCTGCAAATGGCCGACCGTCTCGTGGTGATCGCGGGGGGTGGCGAACAGGCGGCGCAGAAGGCGCGGTTGATGCTGAAGGCCGAGGCCCGCCTGCGCCTGATCGCGGCCGCGCTGGACCCGGAACTGGCGGGTCTCGTCGCCTCGGGCCGGGCTGAGCAGGTGACGGAGGCCAGCGCCGAGGCCTTCACCGGCGCCGCTTTGGTGTTCATCGCCACGGGCGACGAGGAACAGGACGTGGCCCTGCATGCCGTGGCGAAGGCGGCGGGCTGCGTGGTGAATGTCGTCGACCGGCCCGAGCTCTGCGATGCCGTGACGCCCTCGATCGTCGACCGCGACCCGGTCGTGGTGGCGATCGGCACCGAGGGCACGGCCCCGGTGCTCGGCCGCCAGATTAAGACCCAGATCGAGCAGATGCTGGAACCCAACCTCGGCGCGCTGGCCGCGCTGGCCGGTCGCCTGCGCTCGGCCGTGGCCGAGGCCGTGCCCCATGCCCGTCGCCGCGCGCTGTGGGATTGGGTGTTCGCAGGCCCCATCCGCGACGCCCATGCGCGCGGCAAGGAGCGTGAGGCCGCGAGCCTGCTGAAAGCCGCCATCGCTGAGGGTCAGGCCCCCGGCGATCAGGCCCGCGGCCATATCTCGCTGGTCGGTGCCGGCCCCGGTGCGCGCGATCTGATGACCCTGCGGGCGGTGAAGCGGCTGCAGGAGGCCGACGTGATCTTCTACGACCGTCTGGTGGACCCCGAAGTGCTGGAACTCGCCCGCCGCGACGCGCAGCGCATCTATGTCGGCAAGACCGTCGGCGCGCATGAATGGCCGCAGGAGAAGATCGACGCGCTGATCGTCTCGGCCGCGCGGCAGGGGCAGCGGGTGGTGCGGCTGAAATCCGGCGATCCCTCGCTGTTCGGCCGGGCCGAGGAGGAACTCCGCGCCGCGCGCGAAGCCGGGATCGAGACCGAGATCGTCCCCGGTGTCACCGCCGCCAGCGCCGCCGCCGCCAGCCTCAACCGCGCCCTCACCGAGCGCGGCGCGACTGATCACCTGATCCTTGCCACCGCGACGAAGCGCGACGACGCCGATGCGCCCGACATCGCCGCATTGGCCCGCCCCGGTGCGACGCTGGCTTTGTACATGGCGACCCGCCAGATCCCGCGCATCGAGGCCGATCTCATGGCTGCCGGCTGGCCCCATGACACCGAGGTCGAGGCCGTCGCCAACGCCAGCCAAGCCAGCGAGAAGATCGTCACCGGGCGTCTGGGGACCATGAGCCGAGATCTGGAGGGCGTCACGCATCCGGCGATCATCCTGATCCGCTTCCCGATGCACCCCGTTGCCGTGGCCGCACCGATCCCCGCGCTCACCGCCTGACACCTTGCCGCCATCTGGCCGGGCGCTATTCTCCGCCCGATGCAGAGCGACAAGTCCTCCCTTCTGACCCGGCTCTTTGCCGTCCTTCTGGCGCACCCGCTCTGGCCCGCGCTGGCGCTGGTGCTGATCACCGGCCTTGCGCTTTGGCAGGCGACGCAGATCCGCGTGGCGGTCAATCTGGCGGGCCTGATCGGGTCGCAGACGGAAGGCGCGCAGGCGCTCGACCGTTACGAGGCGCGCTTCACGCCCTTCCGCGCCGAAGAGGTGCTGCTGGTCCGCGCACCCGGCCTGCCCGGCGGCAGTTTCGCCAGTGACGAGGCGCTGACCGCGCTCGATGATCTGGTGTTCGAATTGCAGTTCACCGAGGGCGTTGAGCAGGTAATCTCGCTCCCCGGCCTGCCCGCTCCCGGTCGTCAGGGCGCGTGGCTGTCGGGGCCGGAACTGGCGGCCCTGCCCCCCGAAGCGCGCTTGCAGACCATGCGGGCCGAGAACCCGTTGGCGGCGCAGCTGATCTCCGAAGACCTGACCGAGACGCTGATTGCCGTCGCCCCTGGCGCGGGCCAAGGCGGCCCCGATTTCGCGGACCGCCTGCAGGAGGCCGCCGCCGTGGTGCCCGGGATCTCGGTTCAGCCGGTCGGCATCCTTGAAGTGCAACGCGCCATCGCGTCGGAACTGATCTACGACCTCTCGGTCCTCGTGCCGGCTGCGGTTCTGTTCTGCCTCGGCCTCTCGGCGCTGCTGTTCCGGGGCCTGCGCGCGACCATCGTGATCGCGCTGCCGCCGATCACCGGGCTGGTGTGGTTTCTGGGCTTCCTCGGGCTCACCGACACGCCCATCGACCCGCTGATGGGCTCCTTGCCGGTGGTGCTGATCGTGCTGGCCTTCTCGGATGCGATCCATGTCTACCACGCGGCGATCCATGCCGTCCGGGGCGCGAGCGACCGTCCCGCCGCCCTCGCCCGCGCGCTGGCCCAGACCGCCCCCGCCGCCGCGCTGACCTCGCTCACGACCGTCATCGCCTTCTCCTCGCTCTCCCTGCCCGACTCGCCGTCGCTGAACACCATGGCCTGGACCGGCGGGGTCGGCATGGCGCTGTCGCTGGCCGCGGTGCTGCTCATGACCCCGGTGCTGATGTGGGCGCTGCGCGTTCCGGAACCCGAGGGCGCGCCGCCGCGCTTCTTCTCGGGCATCGTCGCCCCGGCGCAGCGCCTGTCGCGGTACACGCGGTCGGTGCCCATTGTCGCCGCCCTGCTGCTGGCGGGGGTCTGGGGCCTGCAAAGCCAATCCGAGGTCGGCTTCCGCTACGCCGATTACCTGCCGCGCGGCACCGAGGTGACCGAGGCGCTGACGGCCATGGATGAGGCCGGCCTCGGCTCGGATCGGATGCTGGTGGTGATCGAGGCCGATCCCGCCGACCCGCTCGCCCGTGTCCGCGCCGCAGCAACGGCGATCTATGGCCCTTCGGCCGACAATTTCACCGCGGGCGAGACCGGGGCGGCGATGCTGGCGCGCATGGCCTCGTCGGATGGCAACGCCCATGCCCTGCCCGTCCAGATGCCCATCGCCGCCCGCGACATCCGCGCGGATGAGGCCCTGACAGCCCTGACCGACCGACTGGCGGCGGCAGACCTCGGCCCCGTCACGCAGGTGATCGGCCCCGGACAGGCCCTGCTGACCGAGGGGCCGCGCATCGTGGAAAGTCTGCGCTGGGGCCTTTATTCGACGATCCTCGCCATCACGCTGCTGGTCGCGCTGGTGCATCGCTCCTGGCGGCTGTCGCTGGTCGCGCTGGTGGTAAACCTGATCCCGATCCTCGGCGTCGAGGCCTGGCTGGTGATCCTCGGGCGCGAGCTGACGATCATGAACATGATCGCGCTGACCGTGGCCTTCGGCATCGCCGTCGATGACACGCTGCATTTCCTCAACCGCTTCCGCCTCGCACAGGGCACGGTGGCCGAGCGCACCGACCAAGCCGTCGCTGAGGCCGGCCCGCCGATGGCCGCGACCACAGCGATCCTGCTGGTGGGGCTACTGGTGACGCTGTTTTCCTCGCTGTCCGGTCTCTCGGTCTTCGGTGGCCTCATCGCGCTGGCCGTGGCGCTGGCCTTGGTCGCCGACCTGTTCCTGCTGCCCGGCCTCATCCGACGGAGCCTCAAATGATCCGCCCCCTGCTGCTGATGCTCGCCTTCACCACGCCGCTCCACGCCCAGACCCTGCCCGCCTTCACCGGGCAATGGCAGGGCGAGGGCACTCTGACCCTCGGCACCGAGCCCGCGCAACGCTTCCAGTGCCGCTTGCGCTTCAACCCGCTCGATGCCCAAGGCGCCGCCGCGCGCAGCCAGTTCGTCGGCCGCTGCGCCACGGCGCAGGGCTCGCAGAGTGTGAACTACACCCTGATCGAGAGCCCCGACGGCACCCTGACCGCCGAGGCCCGCGGCGCAACGGAGGGGGACTTGCCGCCGACGCTTCAAGGCCGGGCCGAAGCCAATGCTTTGACCCTTCGCGGAGAAGACGACGCTCGCATGAGCCTCACGCGGGACGGGGCGGCGCTGGCTTTCACACTGGAAGGTCATGACACGCGCGGGCCGGCGCGGGGGCAAGCCCGGCTGCTGGCACGGGAATAATCAAGCACCGCAGGACGGAAACGCTTTCCAATCCCCGCCCCGGCCCTTAGAACCTTAGGACCAGCGGGACGCCCCCGCCACCAGCGAGGCCGAATGAACATCATTACCACGACCGAGGCCCTTGCCGCAGTTTGCGACGAGGCGGCGAACGAGCCCTACGTCACCCTCGACACCGAATTCCTCCGCGAACGCACCTATTACGCCAAGCTCTGCCTCGTGCAGATGGCGCTGCCCGGCAAGGGGCCCGATCGCGCCTATATCATCGACCCGCTGGCCGAGGGCCTGTCCCTCGATCCGCTCTTGGAGTTGATGCGCAATCCTGACGTGGTGAAGGTGTTCCACGCCGCCCGTCAGGATCTGGAGATCTTCTTCATCGACGGTGGCGTGATCCCGCAGCCCCTGTTCGACACCCAGATCGCCGCGATGGTTTGCGGCTTCGGTGAACAGGTCGGCTACGAGACGCTGGTCAAGAAGATCGCCCGCGCGCCCTTGGACAAGACCTCGCGCTTCACCGACTGGTCGCAGCGCCCCTTGTCCGACGCCCAGCTGCGCTATGCGCTGGATGACGTGACCCACCTTCGCCAGATCTACGAGCATCTGAAGAAGGATATCGAGAAGAGCGGCCGCGCCGCCTGGGTGGCCGAGGAAATGGCCGTCCTGACCTCGCCCGACACCTATGTGACCCATCCCGAGGACGCCTGGCAGAAGGTCCGCACCCGCGGCCAGTCCGGCAAGTTCATGGCGATGGTCAAGGAACTGGCCCGCTTCCGCGAGGATTACGCCCAGACCCGCAACGTGCCGCGGTCCCGCGTGTACAAGGACGATGCGCTGCTGGAACTGGCCTCGACCAAGCCCGACAGTCTCGAAGCCCTGGGCCGTTCGCGGCTGCTTCTGCGGGAGGCCCGTCGCGGTGAGATCGCCGATGGCATCCTTGAGGCGGTGCAGCATGCGCTGGCGCTGAACCCCAAGGACTGGCCCCGCACCACGGCCGAGGAAGCGCCGCTGCAGGTGAACCCGGCCCTGGCCGACCTGCTGCGCGTCCTGCTGAAGGCCAAGGCCGACAGCGCGGGCGTGGCGCAGAAGCTGATTGCCCCGACCTCAGATCTGGATGCGATTGCCGCGGGCAAGCGGGATGTCGATTGCCTGAAAGGCTGGCGGCGCGAGCTGTTCGGGGCCGATGCCCTGCGCCTCTGCGCCGGTGAGCTGGCCCTCGCGGCTAAGGGGCAGCAGGTCCAGGTCATCGAACTGCAGGCCTGACCCTGCCCATCACCCATAGAAAAAGGGCGCCCCGCAAGGAGCGCCCTTTTTCCATGACCTGTGACACGGATCAGCCGCCGATGCGCAGAACCTCGTTGCGGCCCCGGACGACGTAGCGCAGCTCGCTCTCACCGATAGCGGCGACCTGACCGCCTTCCAGCCGGTCGCCGACGCGCAGACGTACCACGCGACCACTGGCCAGACGCACCAGCGCCCGACGGTCGTTCTCGGATCCGAAGACGCCGATGAGGTTCACGTCGCGCAGGCGGATCGCGTTCTCATCGGTCGCCTGTTCGGCCACGCTGGCTGAGGTCGGGATCGACGGCTCACGCGAGCCGGTTGCGGCCGGCGCGGCAGGTGCCGGCGCGGTGCTGGCCGCCGAGGCGAGGATCTCACGCGCGCGCTCGGCGATGTCGCCCGGACGCTCGCCCGGCACCGGCGAGGCGGCAACAGCCTCAGGCGTGGCACCGGCGAGGTCGATTTCCGGCTCGCTGTCCGCCTCGGTTGTGTCGGTCGCAGCGGCCGGCGCGCCCTCAGGCACCAGGTCCGTGGGACGGCGCTGCGGGCGGAAGCCCGACAGGGCCAGACCACCCGGCGTGGTGCCATCGACGGCGGTCTCGTCCAGCGCGGCGCCATCCAGCGCGGCCAATTCGGTCACCGGCGTGCTGTCGCTGGCCCGCGTCGCGGCGGCATTCGCAGGCGCAATGGCGCCGGCGGTCGAGGCCGCGGCGATCAACGTCGCGTCGTCGCCCCCCGTCAGCGCGGCTTGGTCGCCATCGATCGTCGGCTCGTCGGGCAGCGCCGGGGCGGGTTCCTCTTGCGGCTGCTGCGCGGCGCGCTCGGCCTCAAGCTGTTCACCGATGGCGCTGATCCGCTCAGGCCGCGGCAGCGGGCGGAACTCGGCCAGCGCGGGATCGGCACGCGGGGTGTCATCGGGGACAGCAGGCGTCTCGGGCGCGGCCACGGCGCCGGCAGCATCTCCACCCACCGCTTCGGCAATCGCGCTCTCAATGGCGGCGGCGACCGGTTCGGTCGAGGGTTCCGGGGCGACCACGGCTTCCGGCGCGGCTTCAACCGTTTCCGCGGGGGCCGTTTCCTCGGGCGCGGGCGCAGGCTCAGCCACCGGGGCCAGCACGGTGCCCGGACGCGGCGCCGGGGCCACCTCGGGACGACCGGCGTAGACGGTGACACCCGACGGGGTCAGCGCGCCGTCCGGCGTGGCCTCGACCAGACCGCGGTCATCGAAGGTGAATTCGGTGCCATAGGGCGGCGGCGGAGCCGGGGTGACGAAGGCGGTTTCGCTGACCGACGGAACCGAGATCTGGCTCGGCAGCGACAGGCGCTGTTCCGGCGTTGCGGCACTGGCCAGATCGGGCGCTTCGCTGGCCGGGGTTGCGGCCACGGCCTCGGGCGCGCCACCGGCCTGTGGTTCCCCCTCGACGGCGGTGCCCGCATCAGGCTCGGCCTGTGCGAGAGCCGTTTCAGCCGCCGCATCAGCGGTTTCCGTCGCCGGGGCTTCGACAACCTCGGGCGCAGCCGTTTCCGGGGCGGTTTCGGTCGCGGCAACCTCTGCCGGGGCGCCACCATCGGGCAGCGCATCGGCCGGCAGCGCTTCTTGCAGCGCTTCCTGCACCAGCGTTTCCAGCATCTGGTCCGGATCGGTGGTTTCCGGCGCGGTCACAGGCTCTTCGGGTTCCGTCGCGGCCAGTTCGCCAACGGTCTCGTCACCCGCCACTACTCCAGCGTCTTCCGGCGTGGCCGGGCCCGACAGAGCAGGCGGCACGATGCTGTCCGAAGACCCGGCCTCGGCCAGAGTCGACGGCGCCTCGATCTGCGCCAGAGCCCCCTGTTCAAGCGGGGCCTCGACAGGCGCATTGGCGGCAAGCTGCGTGTTGTCGGTGCCGCCCGAGAAATAGACGGCCCAGATCGCCACGGCGACCAGCAGGAGCAATGCGCCCCCGGCCGCCATCAGGCCCCGGCGCGCCATCCCGCCCGAGCTGCGCTGCGTTCCGCGCGCGCCGAAGATGGTCAGCGCTTCGGCTTCGCGGTTCTTCTCGCTTTCGGTCGCAGGCGGGCGCGAGGAGGCGACGATGGCCTCGGGCGGTGCGGGACGGCGGTTCTTGCCTCCAGCAGCCAACGGCGCCGTGGTCGCATCCTCGGTCGGGGTAACCGGCGCGGCGGCCTTTTCGGCGCGGCGCGCTTTCAGCGTCGCAGCCCCCGCCGCGGCGCTGGCGCCGGCACCGGCGAAGGCCGCACGGGCGCGCGCCATCAGGCGGTTCGGGCCGGTTTCTTCCTTGCTGCCGGGCAGCACGGCGATGCGGCCGCCCGGGTTGGCCTCGGCCTTCGGGGCGTCGCTGGTCGAGGCGATGACGGGACGCGGCACCGGACGGGCCGCAGGCGTCGCGGCGGTCGGTGCCGGGCGCGGTGCAGGCTCGCTCGGGGCGCGGCGGCGGGTCGAGAAGGCGACGGCACCGTCGGATTTGGAGACGTCGGACTTTGCGCCTTCCTGCTCGGGCTTCGGATCGGCAGCCTTCGCCTCGGACGCGGGAGCGTCGGCCTTGGCGTCGACCGGCTTCGGCGTCTCGACCTTCGGAGCCACGCCGGGCGCCGGGCGCGGGGCGGGCGTGGTCGAAGCCTTGCCGGGCTCGGTCTTGGCTGCGGTCGGCGCACGATGGCTGAAGGCCGGAGCCGGGGTGTCATCGCCCGTGGGCACCGGCTTTGCGGACAGCACCGGAGACGGCCCCGCACCGGCCGGACGGGCCGGCGGCGTGTCGGAGGGCTTGGCGGGCGAGAAGGTCGCGGCGCCTTTCAGACCCGGCGGGGCGGGCGGGATATCATCGGGCAGAGGCCCGGCGGCAGCAGGGCGCTGCGGGACGGCGGCAGCCTCTTCCCGCGCGGCTTCGGCCTGTTCGCGGCGCAGGCGGGTGCCCATCCGACGCACGAGGCTGCCAACGCGGGCGCCCATGCCCTCGGGCTCGGCCGGGACGGGAACCCCGCCGAGGCCGGGAATGCCGTTCGGGATGGCGCGCGGCGACGGACGACGCTCGGTCGCCGCGGCGGCGGATCCGATGGCGACCTTCGGCTGCGCGGGTGCGGTGGCGGGAGTGCTCGTCGGGGCTTCGGCTTTCGGCTCGGCCTTGGGGGCCTCAGGCGTGGCCGGTTTGGCTTCAGGCTTGGCGACCTCGGCCTTCGGGGCCTCAGCCGGCTTGGGCTCAGGCGTCGGTTCCGCCTTGGGCTCAGCTTTCGGCACTTCCGCGACCGGGGCTGCGGCCTTGGCGGGCTTGTTGCGCAGGATGCGGATCGGCTCGGCATCCGGCTGCACGTGCTTGCCCGCGGGCAGCAGCGTCGGCGCCACCATCGTCTCGCCGAAGAAGGGCTCGCCGCCGAACTGGCCGGGCTCGGGCTGCGCCACGAAAGCCACCGGGTTAAACCCGTAGCCATCGGCGAAGGTCTCGGCCTCGATCAGGGTCTCACGCGCGGCGATCACCACCAGCGCGTAATCGTCCTCGACCGACCAGTCATAGGCCAGTTCCTCGATCCGATAGGGCGTCAGGCGCTCGATCTCGTCTTCGATCTGGAAGCGCCGGGCTTCATCGGTCGGTCCGGGCGCGACGATCGAGGTATAGCGGACCTCTGAGTCAGGCAGCACCAGCTTGGTGCGCAGGCCACCCGGCTCCAGCGATTCGGCTTTGGCAACCAAATCGGCACAGGCCTGGGCCACATCGTCATTCTCGAAATCCACCGACCCCACCGGGGACCAGCCGCCGGAGGCACGATGGAGCAGCTCGACGCCGTCATTGGACAGCTTCAGGGCGAAATTTGGTTTCATACCGCGCGTTTATCACAGCCACCGGGGATGAGCCGAGTCACCGGCTCGTGCTTAACCATGCGTATAGCAGGAATCCGCCGATGAAAACAAAAAGCCCGGCAGTGATGCTGCCGGGCCACAATTCATCGGTCAAAAAGCTGTCAGCACGCGGATTTAAGCCGAGGCTTTGTCCAGCGCCTGTGCCAGATCGGCGATGATGTCCTCGCCATCCTCGATCCCGATGGACAGACGCACCACGTTCGGCGCGGCACCGGCAGCCACCTGCTGTTCCGGCGTCAGCTGGCGGTGCGTGGTCGAGGCCGAATGGATGATCAAACTACGCGCATCGCCGAGGTTGGCGACATGGCTGAACAGCTCCAGCGAATCGACCATCTTCACGCAGGCCTCGTAGCCCCCCTTCAGCGCCACGGTGAACAGCGCGCCCGCGCCTTTCGGCAGCAGCTTCTCGGCCCGCGCCTTGTAGGGCGAGCTGTCGAGGCCGGGATAGGTGACTGCTTCGACCGCCGGATGCGTCTCCAGCCAGGCCGCGACCTTGCCGGCGTTGGCGACGTGCTTTTGCATGCGCAGGCTCAGGGTCTCGATGCCCATCAGCGTGTAATGCGCGGCCTGCGGGTTCATCGTCATGCCGAGGTCGCGCAGACCGATGGCGATGCCGAAGAAGGTATAGGCCAGCGCGCCGAAGGTCTCATGGAACTTCAGGCCGTGATAGGCGGGCTCCGGCTCGGCCAGCGAGGGGAATTTGCCGTTCGACCAGTTGAACTTGCCCGAATCGATGATCGCGCCGCCGGTGACCGTGCCATTGCCGGTCAGGTATTTGGTGGTCGAATGCACCACCAAGGTCGCGCCCATCTCGATGGGCTTGGCCAGATAGGGCGTCGCGGTGGTGTTGTCGACGACGAGCGGGATGCCGTGCTTGTCGGCAATCGCCGCCAGCGCCGGGATGTCCGAGACATAGCCGCCGGGGTTGGCGATCGTCTCGCAGAACAGGGCGCGGGTGTTGTCGTCGATGGCGGCCTCGACAGCGGCGAGGTCATCGGTGTCGACGAAGGTGCAGGACCAGCCGAAACGTTTGAACACCTGCGTGAACTGGGTGATCGTGCCCCCATAGAGGCGGGTCGAGGCGACGATGTTCTTGCCCGGCCCCATCAGCGGGTACAGCGCCATCAGCTGCGCGGCATGGCCCGACGAGGTGCAGACCGCGCCCACGCCGCCTTCCAGCGCGGCCAGACGCTCGCCCAGCGCGGCAACGGTCGGGTTGGTGAGGCGGGAATAGATGTAGCCCACCTCCTGCAGGTTGAAAAGCGCGGCCGCGTGATCGGCATCGCGGAAGACATAGGCGGTGGTCTGGTAGATCGGCACCTGACGCGCGCCGGTGGCCGGATCGGGCCGTGCGCCGGCGTGGATCTGAAGGGTGTCGAAACCGATATCCTGAGTCATGAAATGCCTCCCTCTGACAAACTGCGCCGGACGCTAAGCCATCGCAGGAGGGCAAGCAACAGAGCCGGATAGCCGCGCCGTGCGAGGCCGATGAACAGGGTTTCGTCCTGGCGACATCCGGCGGGAGGGCGTTCGCGCGGGCCGGCGCCGTCAGGGTGATCTTTCCGGTGCGAGACGCCTTGGTCGACAGATCGTCCTTCCCGTCGGACAAAAAGACGCCCCGGTGGAAACCGGGGCGCCGTGGGTGCTTAAACGATCAGATCTAAGGTTTGGTCATGAAATCCCGTGAAAGAATGCCGGGAAAATCGTACGTCACTTCAATGTCTTGCGCGGATCGTCCGCTTTCTATGTTGGTAGGTCGGACAAGCCGCCTGATGGGTTCAAAGAAAATGCGAGAAGCGTGATCTTTTTTCAGTCGGGTCGCAGGCTCTGCCACTCTGGCGTCATGCTCATGCAGATCGCCGCCATCAAGGTTGATGGCGGCGGATCGTATCAAGACAGCCCTGTCTCAGTTGGTTGAGGTTCAAACGGCGGCGGAATCCGAGTTATTGCCGCCATTGCACTCATTGTTCCGCAGATTACCGTCGGTACGGGTGATAGGGCTCATGTACAGGCTCGCCTGCCCTTGCCAGCCGCTGCCTTGACGCGCGACGCTCCAGGTACGGGACTGACCCGCGTTAAGCTGGGTGAAAGGCAGCTGCACCGCTTCGGTCGCACCAAAAGCGCTGGTGATAGACACATCGACCCATTGCAGCCCGTTCGAACTGACAAAATTGATCGACGAAGTATTGGTCAACGTGACTGTAAAGGTCGACTGCCCGTCACGGTCGTGCGCCGCATTGACGCTCATGTCGACGCCGAGGTCGACGCAAGCGCGCACGCCGGGCACCAACACTTGCGGACCGGGTTGGATGGCATGCTGACCGGGCAGCAAAAGGCGAGGGGTCTGGGCCGACACGAACGAAGTGGCGACAGGCGACAGGGCTAGGGTAGCGACGAGGGCAACGAGGCGGGCTTTCATGATCTGGCTCCTATAGAATTGCGTGGTTGAAAAGATTGAGCGTTGGGAACTGATCATGGGTCGCGCGGCTGCCCCCTCGGGTTCAAAAGAAAATTGCCGGCAGGAGAAGCGCAAAAAAAGACCCCGGAGCAAGCTCCGGGGCAGGTATGGGACAGTCGGACAATGGCAGCGCCGGCACCGACGGAAACGAGGGAAAATCCGGGGTCAGGCAGCTGTCCTGAGCCTGCGGGCCCTGCGCATTGTAGCTATAGGTCGCACGAGGGTACGCCCCGGTTCAAAGATTCTCCGAACAGATGACAGACGCGCGACAGGGGCAGGAAAAAGGGCCGCGGGAGTCCCTCCCACGGCCCCTATCGGCAAGATCATGCGCGCGGCCTCAGCAGCCGCCCTGCACCAGCCCGTAACCGAAATCGGTGTTGCGCGCGCCTGGGCCGAGGGGTTCGACGCCGGCCCGCAGCGCCCCCCGGATGGCCGCAGCGGAACCACGGCCCGCCGCCATGTGGCGCGCCGCCAGCGCGGTGACGATCGGCGCGGCGAAGGATGTGCCGCTGACATAGCCAGCCCCGCGCGCCCGGGCGGCGTAGATGTCGACGCCGGGGGCCGAGAATTCCAGTTCTGCCCCGGTGTTGGCCCGACGGAACAAGCGTCTGCCCGCGTCCACGGCGGTGACGGCGATCACCTCGGGCGCGGCCGCCGGCCAGGCGACGACCGGGCGGCGATCATTGCCCGAGGCCGCGACCAGCACGATCCCCCGCGCCGCCGCAGCGGAAATGGCCCGGCCCAGCGCCGCATTCTCAGGCCCGGCAATCGACAGGTTGATGAGACGAACGCCCCGCCCCGCCAGCCGGTCGATGGCCTGAGCGATCCGTTCGACCGAGGCTTCCTCGCCCTGCTCACGCTCGGCAAAGACGGAAATCGCGTGCAGACGAGCGCCGCGGGCAAAGCCGGACAACAGCCCGGACGGGTCTTCGCCAACCAGCAGGGCAGCGACGGCCGTTGCGTGATCCTCGGACGGCAGGTTGTTGCTGGTGACCAAGGTCTCGAAGGTGACGTTGACGCCACGCAAGGCCGGGTGGTCGGTGTTGACCGGGCCGTCGATCATGCCGATGGTCATCGGCCGCGGCAACCGGCAGCGCCCTGCACCCGTCGCTGCGTCAGGCGCCGTATCGCCGATCAGCGCCGGTGCGTAGATGCGCGGGGTCGACTGGGCGAAGTTATACAGATGGTGCCAGGAAAGCGATGAGTCCGGCGCCTGCAGCGTGAGCTCCGCCTGCGCCTGCCGACGTGCGGCTTCGGTGGGGAAGGTTGCGATGGTTGTGGTGTCACCAAGGTTCGGCAACTCGGTCGCGCGGATGACCGATCCCCCTGCGGCGTCGATGACGGCGGCCACGGCAGCGCCCTCGCCGGCGGGCCCGACCACGATCCATTCATAGCGCGCGCCTTCCGTGCGTTGAACGCGCGGTGCGCGGCCTTGACCAGGCACCTGGGGCCGCTCGTAACCGCCGGGTTCGTCATAGCCGTATTCCGGATACTCTGGATACTCGCCGTTCTGCGCCGAAGCAGACACGACCGACGCCACCACCAGCAGCCCCGCCGCGATCAGCCCCCGGCCTGCCGCCCGTAGGTCAGTTCTGAACATTCTCCACACTCTCCACAATATCGTCGGCCGCGCGCAGCGAACGGGCCGCCGCATCCAGCGCCGCGCCATCCAGCACATCCAGACGGTACAGCCCCAACGAGGACGGGCCGGCGACGATCTCCAACTCGGCTCTCAGCAAAAGGTCACGGATCTGCGCCTCAGTGGCGCCGGGGCGGAAGGCCACCAGCAGCGCACCCGCGCTCTCGGCCCCGGCCATGACATAGCCGGCGGGCGCGACGTTGATCTCCACATTTGCAGGCGGGCGAACGAAATAGGCCTGTGCCACAAGACCGATCACGGCCACGGCAGCCACGGCCTGCCACATCCGGTTGCGGCCGGGGAAGCGGGCGACAGTCGACGCCGGGGCGACAGGCGCAGCTGCCGTTTCACGGTCGACATCGCGCATCAGCCGGGCCAGGCCGAACTCACCGGGCGAGCCAATGTCCTCGGCCTGCATCTCGGCGCGGATCACGGCCAGCGCATCACGCTCGGCGGCCAGTTGCGGGTCTTCGGCCAGCAGGAATTCCAGCTCGGCCCGCTCGGCGTCGGACAGAGTTCCATTCACCAGGAACGGCAGATCCAGTTCCATCTCTTCGCGCGACCGGGTCATGCCACCGCCCTCCCCTTCAGACGGCCGGACAGGCAGTGCAGGAGCAGCTTCTTGGCATGGTGCAGGCGCGACTTGATCGTGCCCTCGGGCACACCGGCGATCTCGGCGATCTCGGCGCAGGTCATGTCCTCGTAGAAGGCCAGCGAGATGGCGCTGCGATGCTCGTCGGACAGGGTGGTCATGCAGACGCGCAGATGTTCCGCTTCCTGCTGGGCCGCATAGCCCGCATCAGCCGCATCCGCGACATCGCCGGTTTCCGGGACTTCATCGGTGAGCGTCACGCGCCCGCGCTTGCGATGGGCGTCGATCACCTTGCGATAGGCTATGCCAAAGATCCAGGTACGCACTTGACTTCTCCCCTCGAAGCTGGCGGCGACCCGCCAAATGTCCATGAAGACTTCGTGGAGTATGTCGGCGGCCTCGTGGGGATCGTTCAATCGCGAGCAGATAAATTTGTAGACCGGGCGTTCATAGGCGCGATAAAGCGCCGCGAGGGCCTGCTTGTCCCCCCCGGCGATCTGCTGAACCAGAAAATGGTGGTTCTCGGACATCTGCCAACGTGCCTTAAGTCAATGATCCGGACGCTACACCATCGCTTTGCGGCAGGGAAGCGCCCGAACCGATCAACCTTTGGCAAAGCTGACGGAAACCTGTCCGAAGCCTCCGAAATCAGCATCGAAGCGGCTGCCCGGAGGCGCCTCGACCGGCCGCACGAACGAGCCCGACAGCACAACCTCGCCCGCCGACAGCCCCTGCCCGTATTGCGCAAGCCGCCGCACCAGCCAGACGATGCCCGTCACCGGGTCGTCGAGCACCCCGGCGCCGAGGCCCGTTTCCTCGACCACACCGTCGCGCTTCAGGATCGCCCCCGCCCAGCGCAGGTCAACGTCGCGCGGGTCATGGCGCTGCTGGCCCAACACGATGCCCGCATTCGCCGCATTATCGCTGATCGTGTCGGTGATGATCCGCGCCCTGCCCGTCACTGGGTCGGCGCGCAGGATACGGGTGTCGAGGATCTCCAGCGAGGGCGCGACGCTCTCGGTCGCGTCCAAGACCTGCTCGCGGGTCACATCGGCGCCCGAAAGGGGCGCCTTCATCAGAAAGGCGATCTCGGCTTCGATGCGCGGCTGGATATAGCGGCCGGCCGGCACCTCGGCCCCGTCGGCAAACAACATGTCGTCGAACAGCACCCCCGAATCCGGTGTGTCGATCTTCAGCGCGTCCTGCATGGCGCGACTGGTGAGGCCGATCTTCCAGCCGATCACCCGCCCCCCGGCGGCCTTCCGATGCGCGACCAAGGCCGCCTGCACGGCATAAGCGTCGTCCAGCGTCATGCCCGGATAGGCGAGCGACAGAAGCCCGATCTGCCGCCCGTCCCTCTCGGCCTCGAACAGCGCGAGGCCGGCGGCTTTGTGATCCTCGGGCGTCATTCGTCCACCACTCCGTTCGTGAGCGTGCCGATCCCCTCGACCTCGACCTCGACCACATCGCCGGGCTTGAGGTATTTCGGCGGATCGAACCGCGCCCCCGCGCCCGTGGGCGTGCCGGTGATGATGATGTCGCCGGGCACAAGGGTGGTGAAGGTCGAGATATAGGCAATCTCCTCGCGGATGGGGAACATCATCCGGGACAGCACATCGTCCTGCCGCACCTCGCCATTCACCCGGGTGACGATCCGCGCCTCATCGAGCTGCGCGGCGTCTTCGAACGGCACCAGCCAAGGCCCGATGGCGCCCGAGTTGTCCCAGTTCTTGCCCTGCGTCACGTTGAACTTCGCGTGCCGCACCCAGTCGCGGATCGTGCCCTCGTTGCAGAGCGTCAACGCGGCGATGTGGTCATAGGCGTCCTCGGGTTTAATCCGCCGCCCGCCCTTGCCGATGACAATCGCCACCTCGCCCTCGTAGTCGAGCGTGTGGTTCTCCGGCGGCCGCACCAGCGGGTTGCCATGCCCGGTGAAGCTGCGCGCGAAACGGGGGAACAGCGACATGTATTTCGGCTGATCCGAGCCATCCTTGTACTCGGCGTTGCGGTCGGGGAAGTTCACCCCGACGCAGAGGATTTTCTCGGCATCCGGCACCGGAATCGCATGGGAAAAACTCCCCTCAGGATGCGTCACCGCCCGCCCCGCGCCCGCCTTGACCAGCTCCGGCAGCGCCCCCGCCGCGATCACCGCCCGCAGGCTCGGCCATTGCGGAAAGTCATCCGACAGCGCCACGAAGCCGCCCTCGACCACCAGCCCATATACCTGCCGCCCCCCGGCCTCCACCGTTGCGATCCGTGCTCTCATCTTTACTCTCCAAATATCCCGGGGGTCCGGGGGCTGGCCCCCGGTCCGACGCCTGCCAAACTCACGGCGCGATGATCGGCTGCGCCTTCAGCGCGCTCTCGACCAGTTCCGCCCCCTCGAACACCGACCCTTCCTCGAACCACGAGCGCGGCGCGGGCGAACCCCAGAGCGTCTGGCGCTGGGGATCCTTGAGGTCCCATTTGATCGGCTCCAGATCCGGATCGACGGTCATGTAATCCGAGCAATAGATCTCGATCCGATGCCCGTCCGGGTCGCGGATATAGAGGAAGAAGGCGTTGGAGATGCCATGCCGCCCCGGCCCGCGCTCGATATTGCCGACATAGCCGGTGGTCGCCATCAGATCCAAAAGGTCGATGATGTTCAGCGGCGTCGGCACCCAGAAGGCAGTGTGGTGCAGGCGCGGTCCGGTGCCGTTGGTAAAGGCCACGTCATGCACGCCACCCTTGCGGTGCATCCATGCCGCCCAGCATCTGCCGGTCTCGGCATCCTCGGTGTATTCCGTCACCCGGAAGCCGATCGAATTGTAGAACGCGACCGAGGCATCGACGTCCGACGAGAACATGTTGAAATGGTCGATGCGCAGGGGCTTCACGCCCCGGTACAGCTTGTATTGCTGATGGATCGGCGGCAGGCGGTCCATGCGGCAGTAGAATTCCAGCGGGATGCCATAGGGATCGCGGGTGCGGAAGCAGCGGCCGATGAAGGGCCGCTCGACCCATTCGACGCCCAGCCCCTGCCCGTCGAACCAGGCGGCGGCCTTGTCCAGTTCGGCCTCGTCATAGACCTTGAAACCGAGACACCCGACCGAGGCCGCGTCGGCCTTCACCAGCGCGATGCAATGATGGCCGCGCTCCTCCATCGCCCGCAGGTAGATGGCCGTGTCGTCCTCATCGGTGACCTGCAGGCCCAAGGTGTCGACATAGAAGGCGCGCGAGGCGGCGAGGTCGGTCACCCGGTATTCGACATGGCTCAGGCGCACGATGTTGAAGGGCGGGTAGAGATTTGCTTCGGGGATCGGCATCGGGCCCTCCTCAGACCGGGAAAATCACGTTGACCTGTCCGGTGCCGGACGAGGGGAAATAGGGCGTCACGATCTCGCATCGGCCGGAGTATTGATCCCAGCCCAGCGCGCCGTACAGCATCGCCGTGTCATGCATCGAGCCCTCGCCCGAGCAGTGATGCGCGTAATCGCCCAGCATCTTCAGGAAGGTCGCATGGTCGCCGCGCTGCCACATCTCCAGGACCATCAGATCCACCTGCCGGTTGAACTCCGAGCTGATGGTGAAGGTGCCGTTGTTGGGCGCATACTCCTTGTTCGACCAGATTTTATGGCTCAGCGAGCCCGAGGCGACCAGCAGCACGCGGCTGTCGCTCTCCTCGATCGCCTTGCGGATCGCCTGGCCCAGAACCCGGCTCTCGTCATGGCCATGCACGGTGCAGAAGGCCGCGACCGAGACGACCTTCATGTCGTGTTCGCGCGCCATGAAGCTCATCGGCACCAGCGTGCCATATTCCAGATCCAGACTGTCGAGGTGATGCGCCAGCGTGTAGACGCCCATGTCGGTCGCGGCCTTGGCGATGGCGTCGCCCAGCTCGGGATTGCCCCGGTGGGAATAGGGCATGTCCTTGATGAACTGCGGAAATTCCGACGAAGTCAGCAGCCCTTCGAAATGGTCATTGGCGTTGACGTGGAAGCCCGCGTTCACCAGCCAATGCGTGTCGCAGATCACCACCGTGTCGACGCCCAAGGCCTTTGCCCGGCGCGCGATCTCCAGATGGCCGTCGATGGCCGGCTGACGCTTGCCCTTCAGCGCCCCTTCCTGCTCCGACATCTGCAACGTCGGCACATGCGTCATCTTCGCGGCGAGAACCAGCTCTCCCATGCTCCTCCCCTTCCCGCTCAGGCGCCGAGGCGCTGGATCTTGTGGGCGCCCAAGGCGAACGAGGTGTTCTTCGTCTCCATGTAGAAGTCGAAGGACCAATCCCCGCCGTCACGCCCCACGCCCGAGGCCTTCACGCCACCGAACGGCGTCGGCAGGTGGCGGACGTTCTCCGAATTCACCCAGATCATCCCGGCCTCCAGCTTGTCCGAGAAGTTCAGCGCGCGGGTCAGGTCGTTGGTCCAGAGATAGCCGGTCAGACCGTAGGCCACGTTGTTGGCGATGCTCAGTGCCTCGGCATCGTCCTTGAAGCGGATCGAGGTCAGGAAGGGCCCGAAGACTTCTTCCTGCGCGATGCGCATGTCGGGCGTGGCGTCGGTGAACAGCGTTGGGCGCACGAACCAGCCCTCCTCGCCCACCCGCGAGCCGCCGGCGCGGCAGGTCGCGCCCTCGGATTTGCCGATTTCGACATAGGACATGACCTTGTCGTAGTGGACCTTGTGGATCAGCGGCCCGATCTCGGTCGCCGGGTCCAAGGGATGGCCGACCTTGAGGTTCTTGACGCGCGCTTCCAGCTTCGCGTGGAAGTCGTCGGCGATGCTGTCATGCACCAGAAGCCGCGAGGACGAGGTGCAACGCTCGCCGTTCAGCGAGTAGATCATGAAGACCACCGCATCGAGGGCGCGCTCGATCTCGGCATCCTCGAAGACAATGACCGGGTTCTTGCCGCCCAGTTCGAAATGCACGCGCTTCAGCGTATCGGCGCCCTGCTTCATGATCATCGAGCCGGTCTTCGACTCGCCCACAAAGGCAATCGCCTTGATATCCGGGTGCTCGGTCAGGGCCTTGCCCGCATCCTCGCCAAAGCCGTTGACGAGGTTCAGCACCCCGTCCGGCAGGCCCGCGTCGCGGCAGATCTCGGACAGAACGCGCGCGGTCAGGGGGCTGAACTCGGCCGGCTTGTGAACGACCGTGCAACCCGCGGCCAAGGCGGGCGCGATCTTCCAGGTCGAGAGCATAAAGGGCGTGTTCCAGGGCGTGATCACCCCCACCGGGCCGATCGGATGGCGCGAGGTCACGTTCAGCTGGCCCGGCGCATGCAGGGTCTGGCCGTCGCGCGCGCCCGGGGCCTGATCGGCGAAGAAGCGGAAATTCTCGGCCCCGCGCAGGGCGGCCTTGGACATGAAGCGCCAGGCCTGGCCGGTGTCCCAGCATTCGCAGAGCGCGATTTCCTCGGCCCGTTCGACGATCAGATCGGCGATGCGGTGCAGGATCGCCTTGCGCTTGGTGCCGTCCATTGCGGCCCAGGCGGGGAACGCGGCCTTGGCGGCCTTGGCGGCGGCGTCCACATCGGCGGCGGTCGAGCGCGAGACGGCGCAGATCAGGCTGTCATCGACCGGCGAACGGGTCTCGAACGAACCGCCCGAGCCCGGGACATCCTGCCCGTTGATCAGGTTGACGATGCCACCCTCGCGGAACCGGGCGAGATGGGCGTCGAGCTGCGAGAGGCGGGTGGCGAGGTCACTCATGCTTGCATGTCCTTCGGCAGGAAACGGCGGATGGAGCTGGTCTTGGGGCTCAGCTCCGGGTCGATGTCGCGCATTTCCAGCGAGAGCATCAGCGAATTCTGGGCGAGGTCTTCGGCGCAGAAGGCCTCGGCGGCGGCGAAGACATGGGCGGTGGCGCGGGCCTTGTCCTCGGGCGAGCGGCCGCCGCGCAGGCGGATGCCGATGTCGATGAAGGCGTGCTTCGGATCACCATCGGCGATCAGCACATGATCGGCTGCAAAGGCCCGGACGCGGATGCCGGCCGCCGGGAACACCCCCGTCTCGACCGCCGCATCGCGCAACACGCGCAGGAAGCCGGGCATGTCGAGGCGCGCCTCAAGGTTGCGCGAATATTGGATGTCGAGATGCGGCACCGAACCCCTCCCCGGCTGGCTATTGATTGCTTTGTTAAGCGTTATGGCGAGACCTGTCAATCGCTCAATCGACAGGCGCTTCGGAATCCGGGGACGCCGGCGGGTGCAAATCGCTTGATTTGTTCAGCGTGATCGGTGACAGGATCGGCAATGAGCAAGACAACCATGCGCAAAACCGGCCGCTCGCTGCCCATCACCCTGCTACGGGCGCGGGAAACGGTGATGGGACCGGTGCGGGAGATGCTCGCCGCCTCAGGCGTGAACGAGCAAAAATGGCGCGTGCTGCGCGTGCTGGATGAAACTGGGCCGATGGACCAGAGCTTGCTGGCCGAAAAGGCCTGCCTGCAGCTGCCGTCCCTGACCCGCATCCTGCGCGCGATGGAAGAGCAGGATCTGGTGAGCCGGGCGACCGATCCCGCCGATCGCCGCCGTTCGATCGTGACGATTTCCGACACCGGCCAGAAGGTGATCGAGGATCATGCCGACGCGAACCGGCACCTCTTCGCCCGGCTTGAGACGGCTTATGGGGCCGAGCGGCTGGAAACGCTGCTCGACCTGCTGGAAGACCTCACCCAGACGGATTTCCGCGAAGGCTGAAGCTCAATCGGGATCGAAAAGTTCGGCCTGACTGCCCGAGCGCGGCGGCTCCAACCCGAGGTGCCGCCAACTGGCCTGCGTCAGCATCCGCCCGCGCGGGGTCCGCGCCAGAAGGCCCTGCTGCAGCAGATAGGGCTCGATCACCTCCTCGATCGCATCGCGGCTTTCCGATAAGGCAGCAGCGATGGTCTCCACCCCCACCGGCCCGCCGCCATAGCTGTCCGCAAGAAGCCGCAGATAACGCCGGTCGGCGCCGTCGAGCCCGAGATGATCGACCCCGAGCCGCGTCAGCGCGCTGTCGGCCAGCTTGCGGTGCAAGGTGCCGTCGCCCTCGACCAGCGCGAAGTCGACAACTCGGCGCAGCAGACGCCCGGCGATCCGCGGGGTGCCACGCGCCCGGCGGGCAATCTCACGCACGCCGTCCTCGTCCGAGCCGACACCCAAGAGCCGCGCCCCGCGAGAGACGATCTGGCAGAGCTCGGCCTCAGTGTAGAATTGGAGCCGAGTCGGGATACCGAAACGGTCCCGCAGCGGCGTTGTCAGCAGGCCCATCCGCGTCGTCGCGCCGACCAGCGTGAAAGGCTGCAGCTCGATCCGCACGGTGCGCGCGGCCGGACCCTCGCCGATCACGAGGTCGAGCTGGAAATCCTCCATCGCCGGATAGAGCACTTCCTCGACGGCGGGGTTCAGGCGGTGGATCTCGTCGATGAAGAGCACATCGCGGGCTTCGAGATTGGTCAGGATCGCCGCGAGGTCACCGGCCTTGGCAAGCACCGGACCCGAGGTCATGCGGAAGCCCACGCCCAATTCGCGCGCCATGATCTGCGCCAGCGTCGTCTTGCCCAGACCGGGGGGGCCGTAGAACAGCGTGTGGTCCATCGCCTCGCCGCGCATCTTGGCGGATTGGATGAAGACCTTGAGGTTCGCCCGTGCCTCGTGCTGGCCGATGAATTCATCGAGCATCTGCGGCCGCAAGGCGCGGTCGGTATCCTCGGGCTGGCGGTCGGGACGGAGCGTGGGATCGGGTTCGGTCATGTCAGAGGTCTAGCGCCCAGCGGTAAGGGGCGGAAGCGGGGCTCTGCCCCGCACCCCGGAGTATTTGGGACAAAGTGAAACGCAGGTCACTTGGGTGCCAGCAATTTAAGGGCGGCGCGAATAAGGCCGGAGGTTTCGTTTTCCGTCTCGGCGGCGGTAGCAACGGCCTGCGCGGCGTCCGAGGGGCCGTAGCCCAGGTTCGTCAGCGCCGACAGAGCGTCGGCCTGAGCCTGTTGCGCCTGCCGGCGGGCGGAGGCCTTGGGCTTTGCCGGGGTCTCGACCGGCGCGGCGGCGGGTGCCTCGACCGGCTCGATCACCTCGGTGTCACCATCAAGATCCGGCGCCGTCCCGCCCATTGCCATGACGGCGGGCGCCTTGTTCTTCAGCTCCAGCACCACGCGCTCTGCCAGTTTCGGGCCGACGCCCGGCGCCTTGCGGATTGCCGCGGAATCGCCGATCGCCAGCGCGCGCGAGACGCCCTCCGGCCCCAATGTGCCCAGAATGGCCATCGCCGCCTTGGCACCCACCCCCTGCACCGAGGTCAGGAGCCGGTGCCATTCCTTCTCCATCAGCGTCTGGAAGCCGAACAGCTGTAGCAAATCCTCGCGCACGAGAAGCTCGGTATAGAGCGCGGCCATGCCGCCCGGACCAGGCAGTGCCATGCGCGTCCGCTCGGACACATAAACGAGGTAGCCCACCCCGCGCACATCCAGCAGGATGTGGTCCGTCGCCTTGTAGTCGATCCGACCCGAGAGTTTCCCGATCATCCTGCGGCCCTCACCCGGCGGCTTTCAGCGCGGCCTGCAGGCGCCCGCTGCTTTGCATGTGGAAGGCGTGGCAAATGGCGACGGCCAAGGCATCGGCGGCGTCGGGCCCCACGATCTGCACCCCCGGAAGCTGCATCTTCACCATGTGATCGACCTGCACCTTGGCCGCCTTGCCCACACCCACGACGGCTTTCTTCACCGCGTTCGGCGCATATTCCCCGACCGTCAGACCGGCCTGCGAGGGCACCAGCAGCGCGATCGCCCGGGCATGGCCCAGCTTCAGCGTGGCGACGGCGTCCTTGTTGACGAAGGTCTGCTCCACCGCGGCGCAATCGGGGACTTGTGCCCGCACGACCGCCTCAAGCTGCTGATGAAGATCCAGAAGGCGCGAGGCGAGATCCGCCTTTCCGTCCGAATGCAGGACACCATTGGCGATGTGGCGCAGGCGCGTGCCCTGCACATCGATGATTCCCCAGCCCATGTTCCGCAAACCGGGGTCGATTCCCATCACGCGCATTGCCGATTCTGCCCTGATTCTGGCCCGAAAGGGCCTGCGCCGGTTGGCCCGGCCGTTCAGATTCGAATTAGCACGAAAAGTGAACATTGACCAGCACTAAGGGCCCACCGAGCATCGCGACTTCACAAAGCTGTTGCATCCTTCGCAAACGGCGATAAAAACGTCGCATTCCCACTCGGATCGTCGTGATGGGCGGCTTCGTGCTGCCTCAGGCCATGTCAATGCTGCATGGCGGCATTGCAGTTGCGCTATCTTCTCGATGCCCCTGTCCTCAGCTATTTCACCGCTCGAAGCACAAAGCTTCGGCAGTTTGTAAACGACAGGAGCCTCCGATGGCATTCTTCACTTCCGCCCGCCCCGTCGCCGACGGCGTGTTCGGCCGTAGCCTCGGGTTCTCGTTCACTGATCTGTTCGCCCGCGTCGCCGCGTGGAACGACCAGCGTGTCACCCGCCGCGAGCTGGCTAAGCTCTCGGACCGCGAACTCGAAGATATCGGCCTTTGCCGTGGCGATATCGAAGCCGTTGTCAACGCTCTGCGCTGACCTCTTCGACATCGATGCCAATGCAGCGCCGCCCGGGAAACCGGAGCGGCGCTTTCATTTATTGTAAGCTGAATTTTCGAAACGCAGGGTTGTCCGGGTTGGGTCCAGGACGGACCGGCGCTGCCCTGCCCGCCTTACGGCGCGGCCGTGGTGGTGCCGGTCTCAGGAATGAGCGTCGGTAGCGGCGCGGCCGACTGTTGTGCGGCCGGAGAGAGGTCGGGGTTGATCGCGGCGGCAAGCAGGCTGCTGACGGGATCGGCCCCGGCAAACCAGTGGTAGACGGCGGTGCCGATGCCGGCTTCCGACAGGTCCGCCACTTCAGAGACCAACGGGCCGCCATTCTGCGCCATCGCCATCGCCTTGAGGACGAAGAAGCACACCACCGTCCCGACGATCACGCTGCCCACCTGCCAGATCCGGCGCGGTCGCGCTTCGCGGGCTTTGACGGCCTCGACACGGGACGACAGAACGCGCTCCATTCGGCGCGAAAAATCAGGGCTTTGCATCGCATACTCGCAGGCTGAACCGACTTCGCGTCGATCCTGCCTGACGAGTGGGGCGAAAATCAGGCGCGGCGCAGGACCAGCGTGGTCCAGTCGCCGATTTCCTCACGCTCGACCTCGGCGAAGCCCGCGGCGACATAGGCCGCCAGCACATCCGCCGCCTGCGTGTTCAGCAGGCCCGAGAGGATGGCGAGGCTGCCGGTCGTGGTGTGCTTGGCCATGTCGGGCGCGATCATGATCAACGGGCCCTTCAGGATATTGGCGAACACCAAATCGAAGGGAGCGCGGGCGTGGATCACCTCATGTTCGAAGCCCACGGCCTCAAGGCATTCGACGCGTCCATCGAGGCCGTTGGCCACGACATTCGCCTCGGCCACATCAACGGCGACCTCGTCGATATCCGAGGCCAGCACTGTATCCGGCCAGATCTTCGCCGCCGCCATCGCCAGAACTGCCGTGCCGCAACCCACGTCGATGACGTTCTTGCCGGTGAAGCCGCCCGTTGCGATCCGGTCCAGCGCTTTCAGGCAGCCGAGCGTCGTCCCGTGGTGGCCGGTGCCGAAGGCCATCGCCGCCTCGATGAGCAGGCCAATGCGGTCCGTCGGCAGCTTGTCAGCGTCATGGCTGCCGTAGACGAAGAAGCGCCCGGCCTCGACCGGCTTCAGCTCACGGCGGACATGGGCAACCCAGTCGATCTCCGGCAGCTCGGAGATGGCGAATTCCGCCGCGCCAAAGGCCGCCGCCATCAGCGTGAGGGCGATCTCATCAGGCACTTCGGTGAAATAGGCGCCCACTTCCCACAGGCCAGAATCGTCCTCGACCTCGAACACACCGACGCCGACCGGCGCGGGATCCAGTTCTTCCAGAGCCTCCCCCAGCGCTTGAGCGCGGGTTTCATCGGCAAGGGTCGTCAGAGCGGTATAGGTGGGCATGGGCGGCCTCCGGATGGGTTGCGACCGCCCTAGCCCGAAAGGGGTTCAGACCGCAAGGCCAACCGGGCAGGTCACACCCGTACCGCCGATGCCGCAATAGCCATCGGGATTCTTGGCGAGGTATTGCTGGTGGTA
Organism: Pararhodobacter sp. CCB-MM2; assembly: GCF_001691415.1. GTDB lineage: Bacteria > Pseudomonadota > Alphaproteobacteria > Rhodobacterales > Rhodobacteraceae > Pararhodobacter. The sequence continues at coordinate 88,568 of NZ_LRRR01000008.1, read as the reverse complement.
ATCCTCGGCCATGAAGAAGGGGGCCGCATCGACGATTTCCGTGGTGATCCCGCCGAAGCCCTTGGCACGCAGACGCTCTTGATACAGGGCCAGGCTGGCCGCAGCTGCCTCGCGCTGCTCGGGCGAGGTCGGGTAGATGCCGCTGCGATACTGCGTGCCCCGGTCATTGCCCTGACGCATGCCCTGGGTCGGATCATGGTTCTCCCAGAACACCTTGAGCAGTGCCTCGTAGCTGATCACAGCCGGGTCGTAGACCACGCGCACCAATTCGTTGTGGCCGGTGCGGCCGGTGCACACTTCCTGATAGGTCGGGTTCGGGGTGTAGCCCGCGCCGTAGCCGACCATCGTCACCCAGACCCCGTCCAGCTGCCAGAAGATGCGCTCGACACCCCAGAAACAGCCCATGCCGAAGATCGCCACCTCCATGCCGGCCGGCACATCGCCGTCGAGCCGCCGCCCCGAAAGGAAATGCGTCTCGGCGGTGGGGATCGGGGCATTGCGGCCTGGCAGTGCCTCGGCTTGGGGAATCATATCGTAGGTTTTCGAGGAAAACAGCATCGCGGGGTCCTCCGTTGGATGGGCCTGAGATAGTCATTTTCCGCCGCCTGACAACTGGGCTGGGCGGTGATCGGCTCGGCCCGCCGCATCTGGTTTCGGCAAACGGGCCGCGCAGGAATAGAGAGAGGGCGCCGAAGCGCCCTCGTCAGATTGTCATGCCATCGTTACCCGGTCTTGCGCGCGCTGCGCGGAAGGTCCGGGATATCCTCGAAATCGGACCAATCGACGTTGTTCGGATCCTCGACCCAACCACCGTTGCTGGTGGCGGCAGAGAAGGCGTCCGCGTTCTTGGTCAGCTTCTTGGCGGCCGGCGCGGGGGCGGGCTTCGCGGGAGCGAAGTCAAAGTCGTCGTCGAGCCCTTCAAGCGGCGCGGGGATCGGCGCGGAGAGGTCGATCTCGGGCGCGGCCCAATCCCTCGCCTCACCGAAGTCCATCGCGAAATCGTCCTCCGGCATCGCACCAGTCGAAACGGCACCAGCGCCATTGCCCGTGCGGAAGCTGGCCGTCGCGGCGATCATCGCCTCGGCATCCGAGCGCAGGGCGCTGCTCATCTGCGAGGATTGATCGGCAACCGAGGCCGTCTCGCGCGCGGCGCCGTCCAGCAGGCGCAGCTTCTCGGACAGATCCCCGAGGCTGGCCGATTGCGTACCCATGGCGCGGGCGATCTCGGCCACGGTGCCGGCATTCTCGGCCGAGCGGGTGATCAGTTTGGCCAGCGATCCGTTGGTGCGCTGCACCAGATCCGAGCCTTCAGCAACGTTGTCACGGCTCTCCTGCACGAGGGTTCGGATCTCCTTGGCCGAGGTGCTGGCCCGTTGCGCCAGCGCCCGAACCTCGGTCGCGACGACGGCGAAGCCATTGCCGGCCGCCCCGGCCCGCGCAGCCTCAACGCCCGCGTTCAGCGCCAGCAGGTTAGTCTGGAAGGCGATGTCTTCCATCACTTCGGAGATACGGCCGATCTGGTTGGCGCTGTCCTCGATCCGGCGCATGGCTTCGACGGCGCGAGCGAGAATGGCGCCCCCTTCCTCGGATTCGCGGCGGCTGTCGCCCACGCTTGCCTCGGCCGAGCGGGCCATGTCGGTGGTCTTGCGCACACCGGCGACCAGCCCCTCAAGCGTGCCGAGCGATTGCTGCAGCGTGCCTGATTGCTCACCGGCACTGTCGGCGCTGCGGCGGGCAGCCAGGGACATCGCGTCCGAGGAAGAGAATAGCCCTTCGGCCTTGTCCGAAATCTGCCCGACCAAGGATTCCATCCCGGCGACGAAGGCGTTGAACTGATCGATCAGCACCGTGTAGCGATCGGCGACAGGCTCTTCGACACGGGTCTTCAGGTCGCCGTCCGACAGGCGGGTCATGGCGTCGCCCAGCAGATCGACAACGGCAGCGCTTTCGGCACGTTCATTGTTTTGCTGTGCCGCGACTTCCTCGGCCTCGGCATGGGCGGCTTGCGCATCCTCCAGCGCATCGGCCGAACGCTGGAACAGCGCGGCCAGCACACGGGCGAGCCAGATCATCGGCACGGCCTGAAGCACAAGAATGACGGCATGCATCAGAACCCGCTCCAGCGAGGCTTCGCCGGGGAAGACGGCCTCGGTTAGCAGGTAGTTCAGGGCGAGGTGATGCACCGCGGTGACGCCCGCGAACATGACGATCGGTCGCCAGTCACAGAAGGCGGCGGTCAGCGCGAAAGTCGCGAAGAACAGCATGTGGCCGTCGATCTGCCAGGCGTGACCGCGCAGCAGCCAGACGATACCGGCGACGCCCACGGCCATCCCGGCGGAGGCGACCATCTGCACGCCCAGACCGGCCGGCGCGCGACGGCGCTGGATTTCCGCCAGCACCATGGCGACCAGAAGCACACCGGCCTCCGTCAGACCACCTGTGCCGCGTGTGACGCCGAGGACGGCCAGCGTCACCGCCATGCCCGCCATCAACATCACCGAATATTTCGCCACGCTTGCGCGCAATTCGCCAACTGTCCGGATCATCCGTTCAAGTCTCCACTGTCAGGCGTGGTCAGGCAGGTTGCCGGAGCCACGGCCGCAAGGGGCAGAAGCCCCGCATGCCACACCTGGCTGGCGCCCCCGGGGCCGGCATCGACCACCACGAGACGCCCGCCCCATCGGATATCCAGAATTGGCAGATTCAGCGCCGCGATCCGCGCCGCACCATCATCGCGCCACGGCGGCAGCACGGCCGCGACCGGGCCGTCCCCAACGGGCAGAAGCTGTTTCCCGGCCAACAGGCCAAGCCCCAGAACCGCCACCCCCATTGCCGACATCATGCCTTCCATCCGGATACCTCCGGCAAACAGCATCGCGGCAGCAATTGAAGCGCCGGTTAACATCCGCGGCGGCTTCGGGGTCAGATCGTCACAATTTTAACGGAAATCGGGCCCTCAGCCCTCGAATCCGGGTTCATCGAGCAGCGAGCGGCGTTGCCGGTCCTCGATCTCGATCACCCAGAGGTCCGGATCGCGCGCGCGTTCCCGCGCGATCCTTGCGTCCACATCCGATTCGGGCGCGTCTTCGACGGCCTCCCAGCGGCGGGTATCGGCCATCAGGTCGAACTGGCGCTGGTACAGCACCGCCGAGCCATCGAGGGGGTTCAGCTTGACCAGAACCGCCCCCGCCGTCGCATCTCCGCGCGCGATCACATAGGCCGGGATATCCGCCAGCCGCAGCCGCGCCAGATAGGCATGGACCCAGAAATCGGCCGTGAGGCGCGCGCTCATGCCTCAGGCGTCGCCGTCGCGGAAATCGAGACCCATCTCGCCGTAGCGCTCGGCCTCGTTCAGCCAGTTCTCCCGCACGCGGACGGTCAGGAACAGGTGCACCTTACGGCCGAGGAACTCGGTGATCTCGGCGCGGGCCTGTTGGCCGATGGCCTTTACCGTCTCGCCCTTGTGGCCCAGCACGATGCCCTTGTGGCCGTCGCGCGCGACGAAGATCACCTGATCGATGCGGACGGACCCGTCTTCACGCTCGGCCCAAGCCTCGGTCTCGACGGTCAGCTCGTAGGGCAGCTCCTGATGCAGGCGCAGGGTGCATTTCTCGCGCGTCATCTCGGCGGCGATCATGCGCATCGGCAGGTCGGCAATCTGGTCCTCAGGGTAAAGCCACGGCCCCTCGGGCAGCTCCTGCCCCAGCCATGCCTTCAGGTCAGCGGCGCCATAGCCGCGCTCGGCCGAGATGAGGAAGGTCTGCTCGAAGGGATAGGCCTCGTTCATTTGCTCGGTCAGGGCGAGCAGCACCTCGGCCTTCACCTTGTCGATCTTGTTGATCGCCAAGGCGACCTTCTGGCCATCGCGGCTGCGTTCCTTCAGCGCGTCGATGATCGCCTGCGCGCCGTCGGTCAGGCCGCGATGGGCCTCGATCAGGAGGACTACGATATCGGCGTCGGCCGCCCCGCCCCAGGCCGCGGCGACCATCGCCCGGTCCAGACGGCGGCGCGGGCGGAACAGGCCCGGCGTGTCGACGAAAACGATCTGGGCATCCCCTTCGAGGGCGATGCCGCGGATGCGGGCCCTCGTGGTCTGCACCTTGTGAGTGACGATCGATACCTTCGCCCCAACCATCCGGTTGGTGAGGGTCGACTTGCCCGCATTGGGCTCTCCGATCAGGGCAACGAAGCCCGCGCGCGTGGTCATTGAGAGATCTCCAGCTGAAGCCCCGGCCCTTATATCATGGAACGCGGCAAGGCCAGAGGGGCGTCATGCGGCCTTGCGCGACCGGGCCAGCGTGAACAGCCCCGAACCGACGATCAGCGCCGAACCGGCCAGCATCCAGCCGTCCGGCACCTCGCCGAACCAGACCCAGGCCAGCACCAGCGCGAAGACCAGACGGGTATAGCGGAAGGGCGTCACGACGGAGACCTCGCCCGAGCGCATCGCCTGCGTCAACAAGCCATAGGCCACCACCCCGAACAGCGCCGCACCGAGGATCTTCAGCGCCCCGGTGCCATCCGGGATCACCGGCAGCGACAGGCTGGCCGCCTGAACGACGACGCCGGCCAGGGCCAGCACACTCATGCCCAGCACGCCGAGTTGCGCGTTGGTCACCGTCAGGGGCGCGGCACGGGTGGCCAGATCGCGACCAGCGAAGCCCGCCATCCCGAGGAGCGCGAAGATCATCGCGGGCTCGAACCCGGCGCCGGTCGGGCGCAGGACCAGCATCACGCCGATCAGGCCAACCCCGATCGCCAGCCAGCGCCGCCAGCCGACCGTCTCACCGAAGACCACGACGGCCCCGGCGACGACCACCAGCGGGGTCGCCTGCAGGATGGCCGAGGTCAGACCCAAGCCGGTGAAGGCCAGCGCGAGGGAATAGAACAGCCGACCGCAAAGCTCGATGGCGGAGCGGATCGCCAAGCCGCGCGTGAGGCGGGGCATCGGGCGTTCGCCGCGCGACAGGGCCATCAGCGCAAAGAGACAGGCGCCGATCACGCCGAAGCCGATCATTACCGTGCCCGGGGGGACATGGGTGGTCGCGGCTTTGAAAAAGGCGTCCTCGCCCGCGAAAGCGGCCATCGACAGGACCATGAGCGCCGCACCACGGCGGTTGAGAGCGGGTGTCACGTGGACTTCACCTGTGCCAGCAGCGCCTTCGCCGCATCCTGTTCCGCCGCCCGCTTAGAGCCGGCGCGCGCCACGGCCGAACGGCCATCTTCCAGCCGGACTTCGATGGTGAAGATCGGCGCATGGGGCGGGCCCTCGCGGGTGATCTCGGCGTAGCGCGGGGGCTGCTCGCCCCGGCCCTGCGCCCATTCCTGCAGCGCGGTCTTGGGATCGCGGGCGTCGTCGTCGACCGTCTCGATCGCCTCGGCCCAATGGCGCAGGATGACGGCGCGGGCAGCCTCGAGCCCGGCATCGAGATAGACCGCGGCCAGCACCGCCTCCATCGCGTCGCCCAGAAGCGCCTCCTTGCGCCGCCCGCCCGAGAGCATCTCGGACCGCCCAAGCCGCAGCACCGCGCCGAGGTCGATCTTGCGGGCGATCTCGGCGCAGGCCTCCTTGCGCACCAGCGCGTTGAAGCGCGGCGCCAGCTGGCCCTCGGTCGCCTTGCGGTCGGCGGCAAACAGCGTCTCGGCCATCACGAGGCCCAGCACCCGGTCGCCAAGGAACTCCAACCGTTGGTTATGCGGGCGCGACACCGATCCGGCCGAGGCATGGGTCAGCGCCCGTTGCAGCAGCTCGGGGCGGGTGAAGTCATGGCCAAGGCGGGACGCGAAGGCGCGCATCTCGGCCGAGAGGGACTTGTCGTTGGTCATTGTTGCAGCGCGTGGAAATAGCGGCCTTCGCGCCAGGTCCAGAAGGCCAGAAGCGAGGTGCCGGAAGACGAGAACAACACCCGGTCGGCGCGGCCGATCAGGTTCTCGACGGGAACGAAGCCGACCCCGCCGCGCGATTGCGCGTAGCGCGAGTCGAGCGAGTTGTCGCGGTTGTCACCCATCACGAAGAGATGGTCTTCGGGGACGATGAACTCGACGGTGGTATCGGCAAAGCCGAGGTCCGAGATATTGAGGATCGGGTAGCTGACGCCGTTGGGCAGGGTCTCGATCTCGCGATCCTTGCGGCAATCCCCGCCCGGCCGGGGCCGGTTGGCGCAGCGCGGCTCGGAATGGTTGGCGCCTTGCGGCGCGTTGACCTCGTGGAAGGCGCCGGCGGGACGGCGCTGCACCGAGGTGCCGTTGATGAACAGCAGACCGTCCTGCATGCGGATCCGGTCGCCGGGCAGCCCGATCAGCCGCTTGATGTAATCCTCACCGGTGACGGGATGGCGGAAGACAACGATATCGCCGCGCTCGGGCATGGCGCCCCAGAGGCGGCCGTCGATCGGGCACAGCCCCCAGGGGCAGGACCAGCGCGACCAGCCATAGGCGAATTTGTTGACGAAGAGGAAGTCGCCGACCAACAGCGTCTCTTTCATCGACCCCGAGGGGATCCAAAACGGCTGAAAGAACACGGTGCGGAAGCCCAGCGCCAGCAACAGGGCCAGGAGGACGGTCTTCACCGTCTCCCACCAGCTATGCCTGCGATGCAATTCCGTCGTCGCCACAGCGCCCCGCGCTCCTCAGGCCAGTCTGCCGCCTGTCGCGGCGATCCGGGAGGGGTTCTGGGACGAAGCGCGAGCCAAGTCAAGAAGCGCGCCTGCCGCAGGGAGCGGAGGCGCGCTGGAAGTCGGGGAAAGGCCGGTTTTACTCGCCGTAATGCAGCGAGTGGAAGAAGCGATCCGAACGCCAGGTCCAGAAGGCCAGCATCGACGTTCCGGCCGAGGAGAACATCACCCGGTCCGCGCGGCCGATCAGGTTCTCGAAGGGAACGAAGCCGACGCCGCCCGAGGCCTGCGCGAAGCGCGAGTCGATCGAGTTGTCGCGGTTGTCGCCCATGAAGAAGAAATGACCTTCGGGGACTGTGTAGACCGGCGTGTTGTCGGCGAAGGAATTGTCGTCGATGTTCAGAACTGGGTAGCTGACGCCGTTCGGAAGGGTCTCGATCTCACGCCCCTTGAGGCACTGCCCCCCCTGCCCCACCGGCGCATTCTCGCAGCGCGGCGGTTGGCCGGCGGAACCCTGACGTTCATAGACCTCGGCGAAATCGCCGGCAGGCTCACGGCCGACGGGTTCGTCGTTGATGTACAGAAGGCCGTCACGCACCTGAATGCGGTCGCCGGGCAGGCCAACGAGGCGCTTGATCAGGTCGTCGCCCGAAACGGGGTGGCGGAACACGACGATGTCGCCGCGTTCAGGGTCCGAGGCGAAGATCCGGCCGGTGATCGGGCACAGCGCGAAGGGGCAGGAATAGCGCGAATAGCCATAGGCCCATTTGTTCACGAACAGGAAATCGCCGATCAGCAGCGTCTCCTTCATCGAGCCCGAGGGGATCCAGAACGGCTGGAAGAACAGGGTGCGGAAGATGCCGGCGATCAGCAGCGCCCAGACGACGGTCTTTACGGTCTCCCAGAGACCTTCCTTCTTCTCGGCACTGGCAGCCATGTCCGCTCCTTGCGTTTGCATGCAGGCGGTTTCTGGCCCGCGCCCGCGCCCCTGTCAAGCGCAGCTCCGGCACGGATGCTGCAGGGCAGCGAGGGGTTTCGCCCTCGGCCTTGGCCTCGGGCGACCGAAAGGGGGGCGCTGCCCCCCTCGCCCTGCGGGCTCACCCCCCGGGATATTTAGGGAGTAAAGATGGGTATGGGGGCCGATCAGGCCTTTGGGCGGGCTTCGATGACGACGAAGGCCTGCGCCCAAGGGTGGTCGTCGGTCAAGGAGACGTGAACGACGGCCTCGTGGCCGGGCGGGGTCATCTCGGCCAGCCGCTCGGCGGCCCAGCCGGTCAGGATCATGGTCGGCTGGCCGCCCCGGCGGTTGACCACGCCCATGTCCTTCCACGAGATGCCCATGGCAAGGCCCGTGCCGAGCGCTTTCGAGCAGGCCTCCTTCGCGGCCCAGCGTTTGGCCAATGTGCCAGCTTCGTCCTTGCGACGGGCGGCCTTGGCCAGCTCCAGCTCGGTAAAGACACGATTGCGGAAGCGGTCGCCGAACCGCTCCAGCGTGCCCGCGATCCGCTCGATATTGGCGAGGTCGGTGCCCACCCCGAGGATCATGTCGTCGTGCCTTTCTGTGGCCTATTCGACCCGGACCTCGCCTGTCGACTGGTTGATGCGGATCTCCATCCTCTCCCAGATCGGCGGCTGACCCTGCTCGATGCCCTGATGCCAATGCCCCACCGGGACGGACAGAAGCAAGCCCTTGGCCGGGTCATAGCTGGCGGTGATGCCGGGCACATCGACGGAATAGAAGCCTTCGTTCGGGCGGGCCGAGGCCTCGTGGCACATCCGGAAGACCGGCTCGTCCGAGCCATCGCCCGAGGGCGAGAGGATCATCAGATGCGAGGAACAGCAGGCCGGCTCGCCGCCGGTATCGACCCAGGCCACGCGGATCGCGCCATTGGCGAAGGTGCGGGTCGTTTCGGACCAGGGTTCGACGATATTGGACGCGGTGGCCGCCCATTGGCAGTCGCCGATCACCTGCGCGGTGGCGGCAAGCGGCAAGGCGGAGAACATCAGGGCGGCGGCAAAGGTCTTCATGGCAATCTCCTTGGGGCTGAATGGCGCCATCTTCGGCCAGCCCCGCCGCTGCGACAAGCCGTCCCGCGAAAGCGTGATCAGCTCAGGCGGGCGGTGAGCAGCCGGATGGCAGCCAGCCCGAACAGCGCCGCGAACGCCGCGTCGAACAGGCGCCGCGCCCGCAGATAGGCCGAGGCGACGGGACGAGCCGAGAAGGCGAGCGCCATGCCGGTGAAGGTCAGCACCGAAGTGGCGAGGCAGGCAAGCCCCACTTCCCACAGCACCCAGACGGGCGCGCCCTGCGGGATCACGAGTGCGAAGATCGCGCCCCAGAACAAGACGGCTTTGGGGTTGGTGAGGTGGATCAGCGCCCCGCGGGCCCAGGTGCGCCGCGAGGTTTCGGCCGGGACGGCGCGGGCCGCGGCATCGCCGGGGCGGAGAGCCGAGCGGGCCGATTTCCAGGCAAGGAACAGCAGATAGGCGGCCCCGGCCCAACGCAGGATTTCAAGGATCCAGGCGTGGCTCATCATAGCGGCGCCGAGCCCCATGCCGGCCACGAGGCCCCAGACGGCCGATCCCGAGACGACGCCCCAAGCCATTGCCAGCCCTCGTGCGCGACCGCCCTCCATCGCCGCACCGGTGATGGCGAGGGTGGCAGGACCGGGCGAGGAGATGGCGATCACCCAGCCGATCAGGACAGGCAGCAGCTCGGACAGGGGCATGGCGGGACCTTGCGGCGGGAAAGCTGGTGCAACGGTGGGATGAAATCCCACCCTACGCAAGCGGCGCGAAACCTGTAGGGTGGGATTTCACCCCACCATCCGCGCCCTCAGCCGCGCGCGGCGTCCATCAGGCGGCGCATCTCGCGGATTGCGGGCTCCAACCCCAGGAAAACCGCCTCGGAGATCAGGAAATGCCCGATGTTCAGCTCACGGATTTCCTCGGTCGCCGCGAAGGGCGCGACGGTGGCGTAGCTCAACCCGTGGCCGGCATGGACCTCGAGCCCCAGCTCATGACCCATGCGGGCACCCTTGAGCAGCTCGGCCAACTCCAGTGCCGCGGCTTCGGCCTCGCCCTCGGCCACGAGGTCGCAATATCGTCCGGTGTGCAGTTCGATCACCGGGGCGGCGACCCGCACCGCGGCTTCGATCTGCCGGGGATCATGACCAATGAACAGCGATACGCGGCTGCCGGCCTCGGTCAGCGGGGCGATGAAATCCGCCAGCCGGTTCATGTCCCCCGCCACGTCGAGCCCGCCCTCGGTCGTGCGCTCCTCGCGCTTTTCGGGCACGATGCAGACCGCGTGGGGCTTGTGACGCAGGGCGATCGCCTGCATCTCGGCCGTAGCGGCCATCTCGAAATTCAGGGGAACGCGGATCGAGGCCATCAGCGCCTCGATATCCGCGTCCATGATGTGGCGGCGGTCTTCGCGCAGATGGGCGGTGATGCCGTCGGCCCCGGCCTCCTGCGCCAGAAGGGCTGCGCGCACCGGGTCGGGATAGGCCCCGCCACGCGCGTTGCGCAGGGTGGCCACGTGGTCGATGTTCACCCCCAGGCGCTGGCGGATCTGGCTCATGTCTCGTCTCCCGCATCTCGCGTGCGCTGCCGCAGCCGCGCCGCCTCGAACCGCGCCTTGAGGCGCTTTTGCCGGCTGCGCTGATAGGCGCGCACCAGCGGCAGGTGCACAAAATACGCCGCCACCGCGAAGGGCAAGCCCAGAAGCAATCCGCCGACCATGTAGGGCAGATAGACATCGGCGTAGAAGCCGATCAGCCGGCCCCAATGCACGGGATCGCCCGTCACCACCGTGGCGAGGTTGTGCATCAGCTCGCCCCCGGCACGGCCGATGGCCTCCATCACGCCGCCCACCGACATGCGGACTTCCTTGCCCAGAAGCCAGCCGCCCAGCTCCATGCCCCCGGCCGCCATCAACGGGAAGGTCAGCGGGTTGCCATAGAAGGTCGCCAGAAGCGCCGCGAGGATATTGCCGCGCAACACCCAGGCGACCAGTGCCGCGCTGAGGAAATGCAGCCCGTAGAGCGGCAGGAACGAGACATAGAGCCCGGCCGCGATGCCGATGCAGATCCGCTCGGGCGAATCAGGCAGGCGGCGCATGCGGTGCAGGATGTAGGTGGCCGCCCGACGCCAGCCGCCACGGGGCCAGAAGAATTCTCCAACGGCCCGAAGCAGGGGTCTGGGATCTCGGCGCTTGAAGATCACGTGCGGCTTCCGTTCCTGGTGGCCGTCTTCCGGAGGTCCGGTCTCAGGGTTTGCGGTTCGGGTCTCGGGCCCGGATGACTTGCGCCACGTCGCTCTCGGCTGACAGGATCGTCAGGATGCGGTGCAGGTGCTCCACATCTGACACTTCGATCTCGACGAAAATACGGAAATAGTCGGGCTTGCGATCCAGAAAATGCAAATCCGAGATATTTGCCTTCTGCTCGCCGACCAGACTGCACACCCGCCCCAGCACCCCGGCGCTGTTGGTGATGGTCAGGTTGAGCGACACGGCATGCACGGCGGCATGGCGCCCCTCGTGCCAATGGATATCGACCCAGCGTTCCGACTGGTCATCCAGCGTGGCCAACACGTCGCAATCGATGGCATGCGCGACGACGCCCTTGCCGCGATAGGTGATGCCGACGATCCGCTCACCGGGGACCGGCTGGCAGCAATTGGCGCGGCGGAAGGGGATATCCGGGTCCAGCCCGACAACCGGGCGTGCGGCGTCCACCTCGGCGGTGGTCATCGTCGCGGTCTCGGGGAACAGCTGCTCCACGACCGAGCGCGCGCTGATCTCGGCCGAGCCGATTCGCGCCAGCAGATCGGTGCCGCTTTTCAGCGCCATCGAGCGCGCGGCGGTATCCAGCGCCTTGTCGGTGACCTTGCGGCCCGCCTTCTCGAAAGCGACGCGGCTCAGCTCACGGCCCAGCCGGACGAACCGCTCGCGGTCTTCCTCACGCAGGGAGCGCCGTATCGCCGCCTTGGCGCGGCCGGTATGCACCAGCTCGATCCACGAGGTCTGCGGGCGCTGGCCGTCGGCGGTGATGATCTCCACCTGCTGGCCGTTGCGCAGCCGGGTCCAGAGCGGCACGCGCAACCCGTCGACCTTGGCCGAGACGGTGGCATTGCCGATCCGCGTGTGGATCGCATAGGCGAAATCGAGGGGCGTCGCGCCTTTCGGCAGCTGGATCACGTCACCCTTGGGCGTGAAGCAGAACACCTGATCGGCGTACATTTCCAGCTTCACATGCTCGAGGAATTCGGCGTGATCCTCGTCCTTGTCCAGCCGCGCGGTCAGGTTCTCGATCCACTTGGCCGGGTCGATGGCGAAGGGGTTCACCGAGCGCGCGCCGTCCTTGTAGGCCCAATGCGCGGCCACGCCGGCCTCGGCGACCTCGTGCATCTCACGGGTGCGGATCTGCACCTCGACGCGCTTGCCGTCGCGCCCCGACACCGTGGTGTGGATCGAGCGGTAGCCGTTCTGCTTCGGCTGGCTGATGTAATCCTTGAACCGTCCCGGCACCGCGCGCCAACGCTGATGGATCAGCCCCAGCGCCTGATAGCATTCGTGCACTTCGTCGACGATGATGCGGAAGCCGTAGATGTCGGAGAGGCGGCTGAACTCCAGCTCCTTCTCCTGCATCTTGCGCCAGACGGAATAGGGCTTCTTCGCCCGGCCATAAACCGTGCCATCAAGGTTCGCCTTCTCCAGCTCGAAGCGGATATCGGCAGTGATGCGGGCAATCACGTCGCCGGATTCGCGCTGCAGGGTGATGAAGCGGCGCAGGATCGCATTGCGGCGGTCGGGGTCGAGGACGCGGAAGGACAGATCCTCCAGCTCCTCGCGCATCCATTGCATCCCCATCCGGCCTGCGAGCGGCGCGAAGATCTCCATCGTCTCGCGCGCCTTCTGGGCCTGCTTTTCCGGCCGCATCGAGCGGATCGTGCGCATGTTGTGCAGACGGTCGGCCAGCTTCACGAGGATCACGCGCAGATCGCGCGACATCGCCATCAGCAGCTTGCGGAAGTTCTCGGCCTGCTTGGCCTGCGGTGAAGGCTTGCCGGGCTTGCCCTCATCGGGCCCCGGTTCGCCGGCGGTCAGCTGCAGGTTGGTCAGCTTGGTGACGCCATCGACCAGCTCCGCCACTTCATGCGTGAACAGGCGCTCGACCTCGGCATAGGTCGAGCGGGTGTCTTCGATCGTATCGTGCAGAAGGGCGGTGACGATGGTCGCATCGTCGAGACGCATCTCGGTCAGGATCGAGGCGACCGCGACGGGATGCGTGAAATACGGCTCGCCGGAATGCCGCATCTGACCCGCGTGCATGGAGTCACCATACTCCCACGCACGGCGGATCAGCGCTTCGTCGCAATCCGGGTTGTAGTTGCGGATCAGGGCAACGAGATCATCGGGCGTGATCACGACGCAAATCCGCCTGTCTACAAATCAGTCGTTATCGATCTGGGCAGCGACCAGCTGACGCAGCATCTGCTCTTCGGTCATGTCGTCCAGTTCCGGACGATCAGCCTGCGAGCCCATGCGCGACGCCATGTCGTCTTCCTCGGGCATGTCGACCTCGTTCTGGGTCCGCATGCTCTCGATCAGACGCTCACGCAGCGGATCGGCACCTTGGGTCTCATCCGCGATCTCGCGCAGGGCGACGACCGGGTCCTTGTCATTGTCGCGATCGACGGTGAGTCCGGAACCGGCACCGATCTCACGCGCCCGGTGGGCAGCGAGGATCACCAGCTCGAAGCGGTTCGGAACCTTGTCAACGCAATCTTCGACCGTCACGCGGGCCATGAAGCACTCCATCTGCGGCAAAGGGGAGGATCAGCCTGTGGCATGTAACGGCATTCGGCGGGATTGACAAGCGTGCCAAGCCCCGTTCCGCCCCAAGGGAAGGTCAAATTGGCCGGATCTCGGCAATTTCTGCCGGATCCAACGCTTCCAGCATCGCCCGAACACTCTGTCCGGTCAAGGGATGGACCCAATCGGGGGCCACGTCGGCCAAGGGAACCAGCACGAATCCGCGCTGATGCAGGCGGGGATGTGGCAGGAGCAAATGCTCAGGCGCCAGACGCATCTGGTCCTCCAGCGGCAGCTCCATCCAATGCGTCACCGTCGCCCGGTCCGGCAGGATCTGATCGCCGACCGCCAGCAGGTCGATGTCGATCACCCGCTGCCCCCATCGCCGGGTGCGGACGCGGCCCATTTCGGCCTCGATCCTGTGGCACAGGGCCAGCATAGCCTCGGGTGAGAGGTCGCTTTCCACCACGGCGCAGGCGTTCACGAAATCGGGACCGCTTCCCTTAGGGAAGGCAGGGGTTGAAAACAAACGGCTCGAACGCAACGTTCCAGAGAGGCCGGCCTTGATTGCGTCATACGCCTGTGCAAGTAGCCCTGCGTTCGAGGATGATTCCCCCGTCGCGTTGCTGCCCAGCGCCAGAAGGTGCATGTTGCGGTGGACGGAGTGCATAAATTTGTCCAATCTGGTGTCGGTCGCGTTTCGTTCGACCCGCCAGACCAAGACACCACAAAACAAGAGTGCGCAAGCCGGTCGTGGCAACCCATATTTCGATGACGCTGCGATTTGAAAGGAATGACGATGTTTTACAAGGATGAGCGTCTCGCCCTGTTTATCGACGGCGCGAACCTCTTCGCCGCAGGCAAGGCCCTGGGGTTCGACATCGACTACAAGCTGCTGCGGCAGGAATTCATGCGCCGCGGCAAGCTGCTGCGCGCCTTCTACTACACCGCCCTGCTGGAGAACGACGATTATTCGCCGATTCGCCCGCTCATCGACTGGCTGAACTACAACGGCTACACGATGGTGACCAAGCCCGCCAAAGAGTACACGGACTCGATGGGTCGCAGGAAAGTGAAGGGCAACATGGATATCGAGCTGACGGTCAACGCGATGGAAATCGCGCACCGGCTTGATCATGCCGTGCTGTTCTCGGGTGACGGGGATTTCCGGCCGCTGGTGGAATCGCTGCAGCGTCAGGGCGTGCGCGTGTCGGTCGTGTCGACCATCCGCTCGCAGCCGCCGATGATCGCCGACGAGCTCCGCCGTCAGGCCGACAATTTCATCGAGCTCGACGAGCTGCGCGATGTCATCGGTCGCCCGCCCCGGGAACCGCGCGAGCCGCGTGACCACCGTGCCCCGCGTGAGGATGGCCAACCCGAGGCCGCCGATCAAGGCGCCAACAGCGGCGCGAACGGCGCAGACTGACCCTGATCGCCGCGCTTGCCGGGCTTTTCGCCGCCGCCTTCGTGGCGGCGACGGTCCTCCCCTTCCAATCCGAAATCATCTTTGCGGGCCTTCAGGTCGCGGGCATGGCCCCGGTCTGGCTTCTGGTCGTGGTGGCCTCGATCGGGAACACGCTGGGCACCTATGTCAATTATTGGCTGGGCTGGCGGTTGGAGACAGCTGGCGGGCATCGCTGGCTGAAGATCCCCGATGACAAATTCGCCCGCGCCCGCCGCTGGTGGGATCGCTGGGGCGTGTGGATGCTGCTGGCCTCGTGGCTGCCGATCGGGGATTTGACCACCGTCATCGCCGGCGCGATGCGCACACCGCTGTGGCTGTTCACGCTGATGGTCGCCGTGGCCAAGACCGGCCGCTATATCGGGCTGGCGCTGATCACCGCCGGGCTGTTCGGCTGACACCGTTCAATCGGGCAGCCGGATCTCCATCGGCGCGGCCCCAAGGACATCGGCTTCGTCCGCGCCCCCGGCCCAGCGCAGGACCGCCTCACGCAGGGTCGCAACGCGCACCGGCTTCGACAGGTAATCGTCCATCCCGTGCGACAGGCAGCGCTGCGCTTCGCCGGCAAGGGTGTTCGCGGTGATAGCGACGATGGCGGTGCGCGGACGCCCTTCGCGCTCTTCGATCTCGCGGATGCGGGTGGTCATCTCGAAGCCGTCCATCAGCGGCATGTGGCAATCCGTCAGCACCAGCGGGAAGTTCCCCTCGCGCCAATACTGCAGCCCCTCGGCCCCGTTGACGGCGGTGACGACCTGCAGGCCGATGCGTTTCAGCTGCTGGCCCAGAACCTCGCGGTTGATCTCATTGTCTTCGACCAGCAGGACGGGCGGCAGATCCTCGGCGCGGTCCAGCGCCGAGACGACCGTATCCGCCAGCGCCACCGAGGCGTTGGGCAGCGACCGGCCGGCCGCAGCGGCCATGCCTGCCCACAGCTCGCTCAGGCGCATAGGCCCCCAATGGACGCGCACCGTGGTCGGCGAGATCATCCCGTAGCGGTCCGAGGGCCGGGCCGAGAAGGTCACGCAATGCGCCGTCGGGAAGGCCTGCTGGAAGCGCAGGACAGCGGCGTCATCGACATCGAGCCCCGCTTGACGCGGGCCGATCAGGAAGACGGCCTCGGGATGCTCTGCCGCCAGTTCGAACAAACGCTCCTCGGTAGGCGCCTCCATCAACGTGGCGCCGGTCGAGCGCACATAGACCCCGTCATCCAGCCGTGTCCCGGCCGCGTCCATGCGCAGGATCACCGTCACGCCGGACAGGTCGGGCGGCGTGATCTCACCCTCCCGCTCGGCCATCGGCAGGCGGACGGTGAAGGTCGCGCCCTGTCCCAGCGTACTCTCGACCGATATTTCACCGCCCATCTTCTCGACCAACCGCTTGGTGATCGTCAGGCCAAGACCGGTGCCCCCGAACCGCGCGCTGCCATGACCCGAGGCTTGGGCGAAGGGGTCGAAGATGCTGTCGAGCTGATGCTCGGCAATGCCGATCCCGTTGTCGGAGACCTTCAGCAGGATCCAGCCGTCATCGTCCAACCGGGCCGTGAATTCGACGATGGCAGGGCGATCATCCCCTTCCTCGCGCCGAGTGAACTTGATGGCGTTGCCGATCAGGTTCACGAGGATCTGCCGCAAACGCCCGGAATCGACGGTGACATTATGCGGCATGCCGGGCTTGAAGAACTGCACCAGCCGCACCTGATTGCGCAGGGCGTAGGAGCCCATGGCCTCGGTCATCGACTCGAGGAACTCCAGCCAGTCGGTCCGGGTGGGATGCAGCTCGATCTGGCCGGCATCGGCTTTGGACACATCGAGGATGTCGTCGATGATCCGCAGAAGCGCGAAGGCCGACTGGCGCACGGTGCGCAGCATCCGGCGTTGCTGGTCGTCCATGTCAGTGGCTTCCAGAAGCTCCACCATGCCGACGACCCCGTTCATCGGCGTGCGGATCTCATGGCTCATGGCGGCGAGGAAATGCCCCTTGGCCTGAGTGGCGACCATCGCCTCCTGCCGGGCCCGGTCCATCACGTCATGCTTGGCAAACAACACATAGGTCACCACGGTCATCTCCGTCAGCACGATGGCGACACCGCTGACACCGGCGAGGAGGCTGTAGATCATCGAGTCCGAATGGCTCAGCCGCGGATCGACGAAATTGTGCCCGAAGGCCCAGGTGCAGACATAAGACCCCATGGCAAGGCCGCACATGAGGATGACGCTGCCTCGCTCGCCACGCCAGTTGAACAGCAGGAAAGGAAAGGCGACGACGCCGGGATAGAGCGCATCCATATGCCCATCCGCGCCGATCAGCATATCGATCACGGCAAGACCGATCAAACCGATGCCATAGCCAACATGGCGGGCGTAGCGGAAGCGGCCCGTCCGCTCCAGCCAGAAGAAGGGCATCGCGCCGAGCAGCGTCAAGGCGCAGGCAAAGGCGATGGCATCGTGTCCGTTGAGCCAGGCGAATGCGGACCACCCGGCGATGGAACACGACATCAACAGGATCGCGACAACCATCTGCGGCCCGGCATAGGTCGGCACGTCGTCGGGCTGCGGTTGGCTGTCAGGCAGACCAGCCGAGTAGTTGCGGAACATCTCCAGCAAGCTGTGCTCTTCCTTCCCTTCCCTCGTCCGGGTCTGTCCCGGCGTCCCCCGGCCGTTTCCGGCTGCATGCGTCATTGTGCACCCGAACTTGTCACCACATTGTTTACCGGCGCGCGTTTCCGGTTACGGTGTGACGGACGGTCGCGTGACCGCCTCCGACTTCAATTCCTCGCCCCCGGGGTTGCGCTCGCCCCCCTTGCGGGGCACATCCGTTGCAGACCCAAGGCCCAACCGGGACGATGCCTCACATGTCCAAGCCTCCCCTGACCCTGTATCTCGCCGCACCGCGCGGCTTCTGCGCCGGCGTCGACCGCGCGATCAAGATCGTCGAGATGGCCCTCACCAAATGGGGTGCCCCGGTCTATGTCCGTCACGAGATTGTACACAACCGTTTTGTCGTAGATAGCCTTCGTGACAAGGGCGCCGTCTTCGTCGAGGAGCTGGACGAATGCCCCGATGACCGGCCGGTGATCTTCTCGGCGCATGGCGTGCCGAAATCCGTCCCCTCGGCCGCGCAGGCGCGCAACATGACCTTCGTCGACGCCACCTGCCCGCTTGTGTCCAAGGTTCATATCGAAGCCGAGCGTCATCATCAGGCCGGGCTGCAGATGGTGATGATCGGCCATGAGGGCCACCCCGAGACCATCGGCACCATGGGCCAGTTGCCCGAGGGCGAGGTCCTGCTGGTCGAGACCGTCGCCGATGTCGCCACCATCACCCCGCGCGATCCCGCGAAGCTGGCCTTCATCACCCAGACCACGCTCTCGGTCGATGACACGATCGACATCGTCGCCGCCCTGCGCGCGCGGTTCCCCGCCATTGTCGGGCCGCACAAGGAAGACATCTGCTACGCCACCACCAACCGGCAGGAGGCCGTGAAGGCCATCGCCGGGCGCATCGACGCGCTTCTGGTGATCGGCGCGCCGAACTCGTCCAACTCCAAGCGGCTGGTCGAGGTCGGCAAGGCCAATGGCTGCGCCTATTCGCAGCTGATCCAGCGCGCCGCGGATATCGACTGGCGCGCATTGGAGGGGGCGACCCATGTCGGCGTAACAGCCGGCGCCTCGGCCCCCGAGGTGCTGATCCAAGAGGTGCTCGACGCCTTCGCGGACCGCTTCGACCTGACCCAGGAGATCGTCGAGACGGCGGTCGAAAATGTAGAGTTCAAAGTCCCCCGCGTTCTCAGGGAGCCCGCATGACCCCCGAATTCCTGCTCACCGCCTTCATCGTCTGCCTCGCCCCCGGTGTGGGGATCATCTACACGCTGTCGACCACGCTGGGGCGTGGGTTGGTGGCCGGCCTCTGGGCGGTCCTCGGCTGCACCTTGGCCACGCTGGTGCATCTGGGCTTCGCGATGGCCGGGCTTGCCGCCGTACTGCAGACCTCGGCCACGCTGTTCACCGCGATCAAATTCGCGGGCGTCGCCTATCTGCTGTGGATGGCCTGGGGCACGTTGAAGGGCACCGGCGCCTTGCAGGTGACGCCCGACACGCGCGCGCAATCGCCGCTGGTGCTGATCCGGCGCGGTGTGCTGCTGAACCTGCTGAACCCGAAGCTGCCGATGTTCTTCGTGGCCTTCCTGCCGCAGTTCATCCCGGCCGGGGCGCCCGATGCGACCGCACTGCTGATCCAGCTCGGCCTCGGCTTCGTGGCGATGACCGCCGGTGTCTTCCTCCTCTATGCGCTGGCGGCTGGCTGGTTGCGCAGCCGCGTGCTGGGCTCGGAACGCGCGATGACCTGGATGCGCCGCGCCTTCGCCGCCTCCTTCGCGGCGCTGGGGGCCAAGCTGGCGTTGGAGCGCGCATGAGCGAGGATCCCCAGACGCTGGCCGTCTACGCTGCCCGCGCCGGGGATTACGCGCGCCTCTTCGCCGAGGGGCCGCCCTCGGTTCCGCTGTTGGCCTTCATTGCTGCCCTGCCCCCCTCGGCCCGTGTGCTGGATCTTGGCTGCGGACCGGGCGGCGACAGCGCGCATATGGCTGCCGCCGGTCATCGGCCCGACCCCGTCGATGCCGCGCCCCAGATGGTGGCGCTGGCCTGCGCGCGGGGCCTGCCTGCCCGGGAAGGCAGCTTCGACACGCCCCTGACCGAGGTCTACGACGCCGCTTGGGCCAGCTTCTCGTTGCTGCATGCCACGCGCGCCGAGCTGCCGCGCCATCTGGCCGCGATCCATGCCGCGCTGAAACCCGGCGGGCTGTTTCACATCGGCCTCAAGGAAGGTCAGGGCGAGGAGCGCGATGCCCTCGGCCGTTTCTACACCTATTACACCCGACCCGAGCTGACGGGCCTGCTGGAACAGGCCGGCTTCACCATCACCGAGGTCACCGAGCAGGTGGACACCGGGCTGGCCGGCACGCCTGCCCTCGGCCTGCTTGTCACCGCCCGCGCCTGAAGACGAAAGACCCCTGACATGACCGAACTCTTTGCCTGGACCGATGGCGCCTGTTCCGGAAACCCCGGCCCCGGCGGCTGGGGCGTGCTGATGCGCGCGATGGAGGGCGAGACCCTGCTGAAGGAACGCACCCTGCAGGGCGGCGAGGCACAGACCACCAACAACCGCATGGAGCTGATGGCGGCGATCTCGGCGCTTGAGGCCCTGACGCGACCGACGACGATCACCATCACCACCGACTCGGCCTATGTGAAGAACGGCGTGACGCAGTGGATCCACGGCTGGAAGCGCAACGGCTGGAAGACCGCCGACAAGAAGCCGGTGAAGAATGCCGAGCTGTGGCAGCGCCTCGATGGTGCGCAAAAGACCCATTCGGTGACGTGGAAATGGATCAAGGGCCACGCCGGCCATGCCGAGAACGAGAAGGCCGACGAACTCGCGCGCGCGGGCATGGCGCCCTATAAGGGCTGAAGCGGACCACAGGGGAGGACGGGCCGATGACGCTGCTTCAGGGGCTCGACTACCTGTCGGTCTTCATCTTCGCGCTGACCGGCGCGCTGGTGGCCAGCCGCGCCCAGCTGGACCTTCTGGGATTCGCGTTCATCGCCGCGCTGACCGCTGTCGGCGGCGGGACGATCCGTGACGTGCTGCTCAACCGCGAGGCCGTCTTCTGGATCGCCAACCCGTGGTACATCGGCATCACCTCCGTCGCGGCGCTGATCGTCTTCTTCACCGCCCATCTGCTGGAGAACCGCCGCCGCGCCATCGATTGGCTCGACGCCGGTGCCTTGGCCGTCGCGGTTCCCGCCGGGGTCGGCGTGGCGCTGAGCCTCGATCACAGCCCGGCGGTGGTGGTGATGATGGGCATGATCACCGGGGCCTTCGGTGGCCTGATGCGCGACGTGGTCTGCAACGAGGTGCCGCTGGTGCTGCGGCAGGGCGAGCTCTACCTCTCCGCCGCCTTCGCCGGGGCAGTGACGGCCCTGCTGGTGCGCTGGGGGATCGGCCCCTCGCCGCTGGCCTTGATCGGCTGCGCGGCGGTGACCTTCCTGTTGCGCGCGGGCTCCATGGCCTTTGGCTGGAAGCTGCCGGTCTACAAGTCGCGCCCGCCCAAGCGCCGGATCTGACCCCTCAGCGCCGCAGGACCCGCGCCACCAGATCGCGCAGATCCTCGGCCTGTGTCCCTGCCCCGTCCGGCGCCAGCAATTGTGCGCCCAGATAGCAACCATAGATCTGCCGCGCGCCCCGCTCTGCCTCGGCCCGCGTCAGCCCCGCCTGCTGCAACAACCCGGTAAGAAACGCCAACCGCGCCGTATCCGCCGCGCGCTGCGCCTCGCCCGCGCCCGGCTCCAGCCGCGCCCAATCCCGGATCGCCAGCTCGGCCCTCGGCCCGCCATAACGCTCGGACAGGTCGGAGCTGGCGAGGTCCGTCAGCCGCTCCAGCCGTGCGGTGGCATCGCCGCCGCCCTCAACCGTCAGGGCCATCACCTGCTCGGTCGCCCGATCCAGCCAATGCGCCAGCATTCGCGCTTTCAGGTCCGGCAGATCCTTGAAGTGCCAGTAGAAACTGCCCTTCGACACGCCAAGGTCGCGGGCAATCGCCTCGGCCCGGACGGCCGCCAGCCCCCCCTGCGCCAACCGCCGAAAGGCGGCAGCGATCCAGTCCTCCGGTGAGAGCGAGGGGCGAGGCGCGGTCATGCGCCGCACCATACGGCAGCGTATTGACTCCAGCAAGGCACAGGCGCATCCATACGCCACCGTATGCAACCTCAGGAGCCCCCATGTCCCTATCGCCCCGCCTGATGACCGCCGCCGCTCTCCTCGCCCTGACCGGCGTGGTCCATGTGACCTTGGGCGGCACCGCCGTCTACGAGCCCCTCCTCGCCGTCAGCCCCACGACCGAGTTGACGCTGTACCTCGCCCTGCTGTGGCATTTCGTGACCGTCTATTTCGCGCTTGGCGCCCTCGGCATGGGCTGGGCCGCCCTCGCCCCGACCGCCCGGCGGCAAACGGCAGCGGTGATCGCGATCCTCGGACTTGGCATGGGCGCGCTGTTCCTCGCCTTCGGCCTGACGATGCTGGGCGAGCCTTGGACCGCCCCGCAATGGATCATCACGCTGGTGATCGCGGGTCTCGCACTCTGGCCGCCGCGCGGCCCGTCGATTTCACGCGCTCAGGCTTGACTTGCCCGCCGCCCTCCCCCATCTCACATTCAGCCCAATGAATGCGAGGTGCCGAGATGGCCGCGAAGATCAAACTGACCTGCCCGGAATGCGCCCAGGTGAACCAGTTCCCGGCCGACAAGGCCGGGGCCGTGCCGAAATGCGGGATCTGCGGCCACGCGCTGAATGACGGCAAGGTCGCGAAGCTGGATCTCAAGACGCTGGAGAAGATGGCGCGCAACGACGAGATGCCCCTGCTGGTCGACTTCTGGGCCCCTTGGTGCGGCCCCTGCCGCCAGATGGCGCCCGAGTTCGAGAAGGCCGCGCGCCAGCTGAAAGGCAAGGTGCGGCTGGCGAAGATCGACACGCAGTCGAACCCGGATGCGACCGTGCGCTACAATATCCGCGGCATTCCGGCCTTCATCCTCTTCCACCGCGGCCGCGAGGTCGCCCGCCTCGCCGGCGCCCGCCCGGCCTCGGACCTGATCCGCTTCGTCGAGGAAAAAGTCGCGCTCGTCGGCTGACGAGAAAGGGCGCCCCCTCCCGGCGGCGCCCCTCATCTTTACTCTCAAAATATCCCGGGGGGTTTGGGGGGCAGCGCCCCCCTTTCTCACGCCGGGCTCATGCCCCGCATCTTTTCGTTGCGCCGACGCAGCATCTCCAGTGTTGCCAGCAGCAGGATCGACAACCCCACCATCAGTGTCGCCACCGCGAGGATCGTCGGCGAGATCTGCTCACGCAGGCCGATGAACATCTGCCACGGCAGGGTCTGCTGCGCGGCCGAGCCAACGAAGATCACCACCACCACCTCGTCGAACGACGTGATGAAGGCGAACAGCGAGCCCGAAATCACGCCCGGCAGGATCAGCGGCAGCTGCACCTTGAAGAAGGTCTTCACCGGCCCCGCGCCCATCGAGGCCGCCGCCCGCGTCAGCGACCGGTCGAAGCCCACCATGGTCGCGGTCACGGTGATGATGACGAAGGGAATGCCCAGAATGGCATGCGCCAGCACGACGCCCCAGTAGGTCCCCTGCAAGCCGATGGCCGAGAAGAAGAAATACATGCCGGCGGCCGAGATGATCAGCGGCACGATCATCGGCGAGATCAGGATCGCCATGATCGCGCGCTTGAAGGGGACGTGGCTCTGGCTCAGGCCGATGGCCGCAAGCGTCCCCAGCGAGACCGAGATCAGCGTCGCCATCGGCGCGATGGTCAGCGAGTTACGGGTCGCCTGCTGCCAGTCGCTGTTGGTGAAGAAATCCTCGTAATGCTTCAACGAGAAGCCGGCGGGATCCAGCGCCAGCATCTCGGGCGTGAAGGTGAAGAAGTCCTGCGCGTTGAAGCTCAGCGGGATGATCACCAGGATCGGGAACATCAGGTAGAAGAAGATGATCCCGCAGATCACGCGGAAGGTGTAGTACCAGATCCGCTGCAGGGGCGAGGCATAGGTGGGAAGGGCCATGTCTGATTACCCCAGCTTCACGTTGTCGATGCCCACGACCTTGTCGTAGACCCAATACAGCACCAGAACCGCCAGCAGCAGGATGGTGCCCAGCGCGCCCACGAGGCCCCAGTTGCCTGACACATACCATTGGTGCGCAATCCGGTTCGAGATGAACATGCCCGAGGGGCCGCCTACCAGTTCCGGCGTGATGTAGTAGCCGACGGCCATGATGAACACGAGGATCGCGCCCGCGCCGATGCCGGGCACCGATTGCGGGAAATACACGCGCCAGAAGGCGGTCCAGTCGGTCGCGCCCAGCGATTTCGCGGCACGGACATAGCTCGGCGGGATGGTCTTCATCACCGAATAGAGCGGCAGGATCATGAAGGGCAGCAGGATCTGCGTCATCGCGACGATCACGCCGAACTTGTTGTTGATCATCGTCAGCCGGTTGTCGTCCGCGACCAGCCCGATCCAGACGAGGAACTGGTTCACCACACCCTGATCCTGCAGCAGCACCTTCCACGACGAGGTCCGGACCAGAAGCGAGGTCCAGAACGGCAGAAGCACGAGGATCAGCAGCAGGTTGGCATGCCGCTCCTTGATGTTGGCCAGCAGGAAGGCGACCGGATAGCCAAGCAGCAACGCGAGGAAGCAGATCAGCCCCGACATCCAGGCCGTGCGCCAGAACAGCATCAGGTGCAGCGATTGGTTGTCCGGCAAGGGCTCCACATGGCCCGAGACCATCGTGCGGTCCACGGCGGCGAGGTAGTAGCCGGTGGTATATTCCGAGCTATAGGCCTTCAGCGCGCGCCAGGTCTCGAGCGAGCCCCAATCGCGGTGCAGGTCAAGGAAGCGCTCGCGGAACGGGCCGTCCGTCTCCAGATCCCAATCCGGCACGGCGCGCAGCGCGCGGCGCATCATCGTCGTCCAGCCGGCAGCCTCGAAGTTCATGCGGCGCGCGACCTGAAGGGCGGTCCGATCGGGGATGGCGATCTGAAGATCGGCGGCCATGGCGCGGAACACGGCCTCGGGCGGCAGATCCTCGGAATCGATGTCCCAATCCTGCAGCGCCGCCACGGTCTGCGGCAGCGTGTCCTGCACGATGTTGTTCTCGACGGAGCGGGTCAGCATCGAGACGATGGGCATCAGGAAGCCCACGAAGATGAAGATCAGCAGCGGCGCGATCAGCAGCAGCGCGCGCATCTTCTGGCGGCGCAGGGCGCGGGCAAGGGATCGCTTGAGCGGTTCGCCGCCGCGGACTGCGTCGGCCTCCAGATCGGTGGTGGTCATCAGGACTTCCCCGTGGGTTCCGGTCCCCGTCTTCGCGCGGGGAGCCGGAGGTCATTCGAAAGCGGCCGGCCCGTCAGGGGGCCGGCCGTCAGGCTCTTATTGTGCCAGCCAGGCCTGGAAGCGGGCGTCGATCTCGTCGCGATAGTCAGCCCACCACAGGTAGTTGGTGACGAAAGCGCCGGTCATGTTGGCCGGGTCGGTCGGCATGTGCGGCGCCATCTCGATACCGAGGGTCTCGTGGGTGCCAACCATCGGCGCCGACGAGGCGCGGGCCGGACCATACGAGATGTACTTGGCCTGATCGGCCAGACGCTGGGTGTCGGTGGCGAAGTTCAGGAACGCCATCACGCGGGCCAGACGGTCTTCCGGCAGGCCGGCGGGAACGATCCAGCCGTCGATGTCCAGCATCTGATAGCCCCAGGCCATGCCGATCGGCTGGTCCTGCTCGGCGATGGCCGAGAACAGACGACCGTTGTAGGTCGAGCCCATGAAGATCTCGCCATCGGCCAGCAGCTGCGGGGTTTCGGCAGCAGCCGACCACCAGATGGTCTGGTCCTTGATGGTGTCGAGCATCGCGAAGGCGCGCTCGAGGCCTTCTTCGGTTTCGAGGGTCTCGTAGACTTCCTCGTAGGGCACGCCGTCGCACAGCAGGGCCCATTCCATGTTACCGACCGGACGACGGTTCAGCGCGCGGCGGCCCGGATAGGTCTCAAGGTCGAAGACGGCGCAGGCATCGGTCGGCGCGTCGACGCCTTCCGGCACCATGTCGGTGCGGTAGCCGAAGGTGGTCGAGAACACGATCTGCGGGATGAAGCATTCCGACACGATCATCGGGCCGAAGTCTTCGGTCGCCGAGGTGCCATCGGGCGCGGCGGCCAGAACGGCATCGTGATCGATCGGCATCGCCAGACCCTCGTCGCACAGGCGCAGCGAGTCGGCGGCCTCGACGTCGACCAGATCCCAAGTGACGTTGTTGGCTTCGGTCATCGCGCGCAGACGGGCCACGGCGTCGGCCGAGCTTTCATCGGTGATGATGGTGACGTCGGAATGGTCCGACAGATAGGGCTGGAAATAGGCATTGTCCTGCGACGCCTGGTAGGCACCACCCCAGGAGACGATGGTCATTTCATTGGCCATGTCCTGCGCGACGGCACCACCGGCGGTGAGCGCGACGATACCGGCGGCCCCCATCATTGCGGTTTTCAGTTTCATTGCATTACTCCCTGGTCGTTGGACCCGCTGTTGTTTCACATCGCCCCGCGGGCCGGGGGTTGATGTGCATTGCACTGTCGCTCGGCCAGCCGGGCCCGCCTTGGGGTCCGACTGACGCGCGCCACTCAGGCGTCGAGCGCGCGGCAATCCTCGGGGCGCCAGCCGATGCGGATCTTGTCCCCCGCAGACAGCCGACGCTGATCCTGAGCGTTGCGGTATTTCATTACGAAATCGTCACGACCCGCCACCCGAAGGCGGAAGCGGAACGTGTCGCCCATGTAGATGAACTCCAGCACCTCGGCGTCGATCAGATGCGCATCGGGCGCCAGACGCTCAGGGTTCGATTCCACCCGCTCAGGGCGGATCGAGACGCGGGTGCGCTCGCCGGGCTGCGAGACGTTGACCGGCTTCGCGTCGATCACGCTGCCATCGTCCAGACGCACCGTGCAGCGGTCGCCCGAAATGGTCTCGACCACGCCTTCCAGCTTGTTGTTCTCGCCGATGAACTGGGCGACGAAGCTGTTTTCAGGACGCTCGTACAGATCCTCGGGCGGGGCCAGCTGCTGGATGCGGCCGTCGTTGAACACGGCGACGCGGTCCGACATGGTCAGCGCCTCGGTCTGGTCGTGGGTGACGTAGACCGTGGTGATGCCCAGCGTATGCGCGAGGTTGGTGATCTCGAACTGCATATGCTCGCGCAGCTGCTTGTCGAGCGCGCCGAGCGGCTCGTCCATCAGCACCAGCTCCGGCTCGAACACCAGCGCGCGGGCCAGGGCGACCCGTTGCTGCTGGCCGCCCGAAAGCTGGGCCGGGCGACGGTTGCCGAAGGCGCCCATCTGAACCATGTCGAGCGCGCGCTTGATCTTCGCCTCACGCTCGGATTTGCCCATCCCCCGCACTTCCAAGGGGAAGGAGAGGTTCTCGGCAATCGTCATGTGCGGAAAGAGAGCGTAGTTCTGGAAGACCATGCCGATCCCGCGCTTGTGCGGCGGGATGTTGTTGATGGGCTTGCCGTCGAGCAGGATCTCGCCATGGGTGGCGGTCTCGAAGCCTGCGAGCATCATCAGGCAGGTGGTCTTGCCAGAGCCCGACGGGCCGAGCATGGTCAGGAATTCACCCTTCGGCATGCTCAGGTTCAGGTCTTTCACGACCAGAACCTCGCCATCATAGCTTTTTTGCACGCGGTCGAATACGACGAAACCGTCGGTGCGACTTTGGGACACGTAGCTTCCCCCTGTTGGTGGGTCGTCTTTGTTTTTTGTTTTGTAGAGCCAGTAAAACGACCGCCCGGCCCTAATTCAAGCGATTATCCGCCAGATCGACCAGGACAAGGGTCAAACGCGACAAAACGCCGGCGATTTGCGTCATCGCCGGACGATAGGACCGTCACAGGCCCTCTTGCGGGCCGTCGTCCTGCCCCAAGGGAAGCAAAGTTGCCTCAGCAAGTGGCGGAAAGCGCCTAACATGCGCGCTTTCCGCATATATTTTCACGGATTTTCGGGCGTCGCGCCTATCAAAGCGCCGCCAGCGCGTCGGCCGTCACGGCCTTCAGCCTGAGTCCCTCGACCCGTTCGAACGCCAGATCCTGCGTCCCCAGATAGGCCGCCTGATTGGTCGCCGTCCAATCGTTGACCGCCAGACGGTATTGCGCCTGCGGATCGATCTGCAGGGTGGCCGCATGAACGAAATCGCCGGTTCGCTGATCGAGGCTCACGGCGTGATGCTGGTTCGCGCGCTGCAGGATCGAGGCCAGCTGTTCCCCGCTAACCGTGGCGACGGTCAGGTCGCCGTCAAAGCGGATGAAGGCGTCGAAATCATAGCGCGTGACCGGCCCCTGCGGCAGCGGCTGGCCGAAGGTTGTGTGGCCCAGCATCGCGAGGTCCGCCTCGGTCGCCGCGCGCACGGCCTCCGCCGCGAAGAGGATCGATTCGGGCAGGTCGCGCGCGGTCTGGGTGACGCCAACCACGGCGCGTTCCTCGTCCGTCAGATGGGTGTCGAGCTGGCTTTGCACCTCGGCCGCCAGCGCCTCGTCGGCGGGCATCCCGGCAGTAATCACCCGGCGCTCCAAGGTCGCGCGTTGGCCGGGGGCGAGGCCGATGAGCGTCAGCTCGCCACCCCAGCTGCCGCCGTGGAAGAAGGGGGCCTCGGCCTCGTCATGCTGGAAGGACAGGTGGTCATGGGCGCCGATCAGCACCGACTTGGCGGTAAGTCCGGGCAGGATCGCGCGGTCGGCCATCACGCCGGCATGGTTCAGCACCAGCGCCGCGTCATTCGCTGCCTCAAGCTGCGGGACGGTATCGGCCGCGAATTGAGCCGGATCGAGGAAGCCCAGCGTCTCGCGCACCGGAGCGCGGTAGGTGAAGGGGTTGGTCGTCGCCAACCCGGTCACGCCGATGCGCATGCCGTTCAGGCTGAGGCGCGTCTGCGCGGAGGTGAAGAAGCGCCCGGTGCGGCGGTCCAGCAGGTTCGAGACGACCTCGATCCCCATGCCTTGCAGGCGGGCGACGGTGCTGGCCATGTCGTCGACCAGCGCGGTCTCGTGGTTGCCGAGGTTCAGCACCACCGGCGCGCGGCGGCTCAGGGCCTCAAGGAACGCCAGATCCGCCGCCCCGCCCGAGCGCAGGGCCACGGCATTGCCGCGCTCGAACACGTCGCCGTTGAGGGTGATCATCACCGGCACCGGGCTGTCGGCGATCACCCTGTCGACCTCGGCCAGAATCTGCGGCAGGCGGGCGTAGCCGGAATGCAGGTCGGCCAGCGCGATGACCAGAGCCTCGGCCCCCTGCTGCTGCGCCGACAGCGCCGAGGGCAGGATCGCCGCGGCCGGCAGGGCGGCCATGGTGCGCAGAAGAAGGCGGCGGGACAGCGCGACCTGGGTGCGGGGAGCGTGACGAAGTTTCATAGTAAGTCCTTGACGTGTATCCGGTTCCGGGATGCCTCGCGATAGGCCGGCGGCCATGACGCGGGCATGACAGAGGCCGGGGTTTCCTCGGTGACGCAGGGTCACCACGGGCAGGGTCAGGACAGCAGAAAGGGCCGCCGGTAAGGGCGACCCTGAGATCGTGTCACACGATGTCCGGCGTCAGATCAGTCCGGATCGGCGACCACTTCGGTGTAGCCAAGCGTGCCCAGCGATGCCACCGAAGCCGCTTCGAGCGAGCTCTGGATGTCGCCGCCGAGGCTGACAACGCCCGTGCGGACCGAGGTGATGACGGCAAGGCCGAGACCCACGATGGCGGCGGTCAGGACGACCCAATCGACGGTGACCGCACCGGATTCGTCTTTCGCGAAGGACATCAGAGCTTTGTTAAGGGACATGGAGGCTACTCCTACAGGGTTACTGGTTAGATCCGGGGCCGCGCCTGCGAGGGTTGAATGCATGAACGCCGTTTGCCCGAATGGTTAGCTTTTCCCTAACAACCGCGGCTCAATCTCGCCCGGGAACTGACCATTTCACGTCGGAAATCGCGCTATTTCAAGGAATTAACACGGATCAGCGACAGTAGGCTTAACAGCCATTAACTGATCCAGTTGTCGCGACAATTTGCCTTCCAGTTCCGCCCAGTTTTTCACGAACGGGAGCGAACCGCTTGAGACCCCGCCCTGCGCGAACGCGCTCCGACGGGAACCGGCGGTGGGCTGGAGGGGGCTGGAACGAAAAAACCCCCGAGGCCAAAGCAAGCTTTGATCTCGGGGGTGTTTTTTGGTGCGGTCGAGAAGACTCGAACTTCCACGGGGGTTAGCCCACAGCGACCTCAACGCTGCGCGTCTACCAATTCCGCCACGACCGCACTGGATTGGTGCGGTGCGTGTAGCCGGTTCGAAAACGGATGTGAAGAGGGAAAGCGGAGAAACTCACGCATTTCTGCGGACATCGAAGCGCCTGTTGCGGCGGTACAGCCAAAGCCCCGTCGCGATCAGCGCGGCAATGAGGAAAAGCCCCGCCTGCGTGTCCTCGCCAAACAGGACACGGTGCATGATCCGGCCCGGCAGCAGGGTGAAAATGGCCGCTGCCGACAGCCCGAACAGGTAGAGCGAGCGCATGATCCGGGCATGTCCCCGGTGATTGCCGCGAATCGCTTCGGTCAGGCCCCAGGTCAGCGAACACAGCGTCCACAGCGACAGGGCATGGATCGGGCCGAAGGGGCCGATCATCGGCATCGAATGGATCCAGAAGCTGGACAGCGCGGTCGCCGCCATGAGGGTAATCCACACGTAGCCCGTCACCTTGTGCCAGCGGTCGCGGCGACGGCGCCACAGCGCGACAGGCCCCAAGGCCAGCGCCAACAGGGCCGCGAATGCGTGCAGCTGGATCACCATCGGGGCCTGAAGCAGGGGAGAAAGGCTTGTCATCGGGGCATCTCCTCGTGTTGTTAGGACCAGACCGAGATGCCCTGCCCTGCCCGGCCGGGTCCAAGCCCGATCCGTGAACGAGGCCGGAATGACCGTGAAAGACAGCGCCTTGCGCCTTGCGATGCGTGAGTTGCAATCGCTCCTGCGGCGTCCCGGCACGCCGGTGATCGTCGCTGCCGTGATCGGCGTGCTGGCGATCTCGGGCCCGTTCGGCACCCTCGAGTCGATGGGCTTCGCCACGCGGCTTCTGTACTGGGCGGTGATCGTCGGCGTAACGCTGTTGTCCGGCTGGTTCGTCAGCCTCTGGTTGGTGCATGTGATGATCCGGCGCGGCTGGGGCAAACCGGCGATCTGGGCGCTGGTCAGCTTAGTGGTCGCCGTGATCGTCGCCGTCGAGGTGGCGCTGGTGAACATCGTGGCTTTCGGGATCTGGCCGGTGACCGGCGAGGCGATCCTGAGCCTGCTCCTGTCCACCGTGCCCATCGCGCTGATCGTCACCGCTGTCTTCACCTGGGGCCCGACCGTGGCGGAGCCTGACGAGGCCCCGGCCACCGCCGTGCCGCAACCGCCGCGCCTGTTGTCGCGCCTGCCGCTGGACAAGCGCGGGCCGCTGATCGCGCTGTCGGTGCAGGACCATTATGTCGAGGTCGTCACAGCCAAGGGGCGCGAGCTTCTGCTGATGCGCCTCGGCGACGCGATGGCCGAGACCGAGGGGTGCGCCGGGCTTCAGGTCCACCGCTCGCATTGGGTGGCGCTGGGTCAGGTTCGGGCCGCCCGGCGCGAAGGCGCGCGCGGGGTGCTGACCATGTCCGACGGGCGCGAGATCCCCGTCAGCCGCACCTATCTGCCGGATGCAAAAGAGGCCGGGCTGCTGTGAGCCCGGCCTCCGATTATCGTGTCAGCGCGGTTACTTGCTGTTGGGGTCCGCCGCCGGGGCGGGTGCGGGCGCCACGGGCGTGACCACCGGCGCGGCCGGCATGCCGGTGCCGTTCGCCGCATGCGCCGCCGCCAGCACCAGCGCATTGCGCGAGGCCGGGCCGGGCTGGAAGGCGACTTCGGTCGTCAGCGCCACCGGGACCGAGGCGTCGAACCACGCCCCAGCCAGATCACGTCGCTGCACCGCACCGATGCCCTGCATCAGGTGGTGCGCCGGCAGCTCGCCATAGGCGCTCTCGCCCAGCGCGGTCAGGATCAGGGCCGAACCGATGGCCACCGGCAGGTTGTCGGTCGAATAGCCGGACGAGAGACAGATCCGGGCGTTGGTCGCCAGATCCGCGGTGTTCATCCCCGAGGTCAGCATCCATTGCGTCATCGAGGCCAGCACGACCTCCCGCGATTGCAGCGACAGCGCGGCGACCTGCGCCTGCAGCGCATCCGCCAGCCCGGCGCATTGCCCGGCCACATCGCTTGAGGCCACGCCCAGCTGCGCCATCAGCGCCTCACCATCGGCGATGGCATAGCCCCGTGCCAGGCAGAACTGCTCGTTCAGGGTGAAGACCGGGTCGCTCATCGAGCCCAGATCGGTGTAGCCCCCGTTGGCCGAGGTCACGAGGCCCACGCGGTTGCAATGCGAGGCCAGCGACGCCGTCTGCGCGCGACCGGCACCGCCAAGGAAGTTCGGCATGGCGCCCGAAGCCGCCGGGGCGGCGCCGGGGTTCGGCACCATCGGCTGGGCCGCGGCGACCGGAGCTGCCAGCGCGCCCGAGGGGGCCGTGGCCGGCGCGGCGGCGACAAGGGTCGTGGTCCCCTCCGACAGGCGGCAGGCCGATTGCAGGCAATCGAAGGCCGCCGGGGTCGAATCGTTCGACTGGAAGTCGTTGCGGGCATAGCCATCGGGCGTCGAGACGAAGACCTGCACCGTGCAGGCCTGCGCGTTGCACCAGAAGGCCGAGCCGGTGACCGAGGTATCGATGATGTAATCGGTGCGCCCGTCGCCGTTCAGATCCGCCAGCTGCACGAAGCCCGACCGTTGGACCAGCTGTTCCGCCGTCGGATCGGCGGCTGCGGCGATCTCGTCGACGGCATCGGCGACCTCGGGCGGCAGGCCATAGGCCCCGGCCGTGCGGGTCCCGCCGCCGCGCATCTCGTCACGGACGGCTTCCAGCAGGCCGCGCTGGCCGTCGCGATGGCGCTGGGTGATCCGCGTCACCTCGGCCCCGCCGGCAATGGCGCGCTGATAGGCGGTGACCAGCACCAGACGCTCGAACTCCAGCAACTGGCCGGTGGCCGGGAACTGGAGATAGGCCTGATAATTGGTGATACCGCGGCGCGAGGCCGGCCCCAGCGAGCCATCGACCCCGCCGACGTTCCAGCCGAAATGGTTCAGCGCGGTCTGGATCTCCCGCGCTTGCTGACGGGCGGTGTTGTCGACGACGACCGTGCGCTGAACGACGCGGGGACGCTGCGACTGGATGCCCCCCATGATGATGCCGCCCAGAACGGCGCCGGCGATGGCGTCACCGATGTCGGCATTGGCGCGCCCGGTCTGCCCGACGATCAGGGCCGCGACGAGGGCGGTGGACGTAAGGATTTTGGTATTCATGACTGAAATCCCGCACTGAAACACTGAATAGTGAAAAGGCTATCCGCAGGGATGATTCGCGCCAACCCGCCATGAGTCGGCAACCCGCACTAATTTGCGTCGAATCAGTCTCAGATCGGCCAGGAGGCGACGATCGGCAGCGCGGTCAGCGTGAGGACCAGCACCAAGGCGGCAACGGCACTGGGCTTGTCCGAGCGGATGAGGGTGGTCATGTCTGTCTCCCCGTGTTGCGGCCCTTGGTCTGCGCTCTCGGCGGCCGGGCCTTCTTGATCCCTGCCCGTTAGTCGCTAGGTTGCGCGCAACGGTTCAAACACGGCTCGAAGAAAGTTGTGCGACATGGAATGGCGCGTCCTGCCGGGCCTTCAGCCCTACCCCGAGACACTCGCCGCGATGGAAGCGCGCGTCGCCGCCATCGCCAAGGGCGAGGCTGACGAGGCCGTCTGGCTGCTGGAGCATCCGCCCCTCTACACCGCCGGCACCTCGGCCCGGGCCGAAGATCTGACCGCCCCGGACCGCTTCCCGGTCTTCACCGCCGGTCGCGGCGGGCAATACACCTACCACGGGCCCGGCCAGCGCGTGGCCTATGTCATGCTGGACCTCAACAAACGTGGCCGCGACGTGCGCTGCTTCGTGCACAAGCTGGAAGACTGGGTGATCCGCACCTTGGGCGAGTTCAACGTCACCGGGGAGCGGCGCGAAGGGCGCGTCGGCGTCTGGGTCACCCGCCCCGAGAAGGCGCCCAATCTCGACGGCACCCCGCGGGAGGACAAGATCGCCGCGATTGGCGTGAAGCTGCGCCGCTGGGTCAGCTTTCACGGCATCTCGATCAACGTGGAGCCCGAGCTGGAGCATTTCTCGGGCATCGTCCCCTGCGGCATCCGCGAGCATGGGGTGACCAGCCTCGTGGATCTGGGCCTGCCGGTGACGATGGACGATCTGGACGTCGCCCTGAAGCGGCAGTTCGATCAGGTGTTCGAAGAAGGCGTGGCCTGCACAAGCCGCTGAGCCGCGCGCTGAGCCGAGGCCTCCTCCTGCGCGCGCCGCAGGGTCACACGTTCCATCAGCCGGGTTTCGAAATTCCAGATCCCGCCCCTTAGCTTGCCCACCCGCACCCAATAGGGCGCCGGTCGCAGGCGGGTCTGGATCAGCAGGAACGGCTGCTTGTGGCGCGGCATGTTGGTTGTGGCGGGGCGGGCCTCCTCGCCGCCCAAAACCGCGATGATGTCGCTGTATTGGAACTCTTGCCGGCCGATGCGGACGTGATTGTCATAGAGCGCGGCGCAGACATGGGTGGTCATGTACATCGCGCCCGCCGCCGTCAGCAGCCCGATCCCGGCAAAGGCCGGGCCGACGAATTCTTCGGGCTCGCCCAGCACCCCGCGCTCGGCCAGAAGGCCGAACACCAGCATTCCCACCGCCGCGAGGGCGACAAGGATCGGCAGGCGGCGATCGAGGGGGAAGATCTCGGGCGGCAGGGTCTTGGCACGGTCATCCGTCATGCCAAGACCTTGCCCCGTCGGTCAGCCTGCCGCAACCGCCGTTGCCGATTGCGTCACGCGCGCCAGAAGACGACCGAGGCGCTTCATGCCCTCCTCGATCATCGCCTCGTCCGCGCAGGAGAAGCTCAGCCGCAGCGTGTTGCCGTTCGAGCCATCCGCAAAGAAGGCGCGGCCCGGCACGAAGGCGACTTTCTCGGTCTGCAGGGACTGTGCCAGCAGATCCGCGCCGTCGATGCCCTCGGGCACCGTGACCCAGACGAACATCCCACCCTCGGGCTTGGTCCAGCGCACGCCGTCAGGCATGTGGCGCTTCAACGCCGCCAGCATCGCGTCGCGACGGGCCGAATAGGTCGCGCGCAGCTTGGCGACATGCGGCTCGAAGATCGCGCGGGCGACATGGTCGGTGGCGATTTGGTTCAACGTTGGCGAATGCAGATCGGCCGCCTGCTTCATCAGCACCAGCCGCGCAATCACCGGCTTCGAGGCCACGACCCAGCCCACGCGCAGCCCCGGCGCCAGCACCTTGGAGAACGAGCCGCAATAGATCGTGCGGCAGGCCTCCAGATCGCCGCCCTTGCGCGCCAGCTCCAGCGCGAGGATCGGCGGCACCGGCTCGCCGTCGTAGCGCAGGGTCTGATAGGCCGCATCCTCGATCACCGCGCAATCGAGCGCGTCGGCCATGTCCAGCAGGGCCTCGCGCCCGGTGCGGTCCAGCGTCTCGCCCGTCGGGTTGGCGAAATCGGCCGAGAGATAGGCAAATTTCACCTTCCCGCCCGCATCGGCCGCGGCGTCGGCAATGGCCGAGGCCGGGCGGTTCGACTTGGGATCGAGCCGGTCATAGCGAGGCTCATAGGCGTTGAACGCGCCCAAGGCGCCCATATAGGTCGGCCAGGTGACCAGCGCCGTATCCTCAGGGTTCAGCATCAGCTTGCCGAGGTAATCCAGCGCCTGCTGCGAGCCCGAGGTGATGAACACGTTCTCGGCCGCGCAGGGCACGCCGATCGACGCCATGTGTTCGGCCAGCCATTCGCGCAAAGGCTTGTAGCCCTCGGACACCGAGTATTGCAGAGCCGCCCCCGCCGAGGGGCCGGTGAGCGCTGCATCCATCGCATCGCGGTAGGCCTGAGCCGGGAAAAGCTTCGGATCCGGAATGCCGCCGGCGAAGGAAAGAATGTCGGGCTGATCCAGAAGTTTCAAAAGTTCGCGGATTTCGGATGCTTTCATGCGTCCGTTGCGGTCTGCGAGCACGTTTTGCCAATCCATCGTCATTCTCCACGTCTGGTCGGAGGACAGAGCGCCCGGCCTCGATATAAGTCAACCGTACTGACCAAAATGTTTCAGACACCGCCTGTTTTGTGATCATTCCGCGTGAGAAAGAGCCGCAGAGCCTACCGAAAGCCGCGTCCGGCCGGGGCGAACGCCCGTGGTGATTCGCCTGCAGCGGGCCGGATCACCGGGTTGTCAGCGCAAACCCGCCGCGCGACGGGTTGCCGTCCTTGACTTGGGTCAATTTTTTCCAGTCTGCGACAACAGGCCCGTTGCCGCGGCGGCCCCATCATTCTAGAACGACCCTAAGTCACGCCGGATTCCATGGAATCCCGGCCAGACCGTGCGTGAGAAAAAAGTTCGCAAGGGAACGGGAGCAACGAATGGCCAACGCAGCCGCTCACGGACACGAAGACCAGCGCGGGTTCTTCACCCGCTGGTTCATGTCCACCAACCACAAGGATATCGGGATCCTTTACCTGTTCACGGCAGGGATCGTCGGTTTCGTCGCGGTGGCCTTCACCGTCTACATGCGCCTGGAGCTGATGGAGCCGGGCGTGCAATACATGTGCGCGCAATGGGCCGAAGACGGCACCTGCGCCACGCCGGATGGCCACCTGTGGAACGTGCTCGTCACCGCCCACGGCGTGCTGATGATGTTCTTCGTCATCATCCCGGCCCTGTTCGGCGGTTTCGGCAACTACTTCATGCCGCTCCAGATCGGCGCGCCGGACATGGCGTTCCCCCGTCTGAACAACCTGTCCTACTGGCTGTACGTCGCCGGCGCCTCGCTCGCCGTCGTCTCGCTGCTGGTTCCGGGTGGTGAAGGCGGTCGCGGTGCGGGTACCGGCTGGGTTCTGTACCCGCCGCTCTCGACCCGTGAATCGGGCTTCTCGATGGACTTCGCGATCTTCGCCGTCCACCTCTCGGGCGCCTCGTCGATCCTCGGTGCGATCAACATCATCACCACCTTCCTCAACATGCGTGCCCCCGGCATGACCATGCACAAGGTGCCGCTGTTCGCCTGGTCGGTGTTCATCACCGCCTGGATGATCCTGCTGGCCCTGCCGGTGCTGGCCGGCGCCATCACCATGCTGCTGACGGACCGTAACTTCGGCACGACCTTCTTCGACCCGGCCGGTGGCGGTGACCCGATCCTGTACCAGCACATCCTGTGGTTCTTCGGCCACCCGGAAGTGTACATCATCATCGTTCCGGGCTTCGGCATCGTCAGCCACGTCATCGCGACCTTCTCGCGCAAGCCGGTCTTCGGCTACCTGCCGATGGTCTACGCGATGGTCGCCATCGCGGTGCTGGGCTTCGTCGTCTGGGCGCACCACATGTACACCGTCGGCATGTCGCTGACCCAGCAGACCTACTTCATGCTGGCCACCATGACGATCGCCGTGCCCACGGGCGTGAAGATCTTCTCGTGGATCGCCACCATGTGGCGCGGGTCGCTCTCGTTCGAGACCCCGATGCTCTGGGCCTTCGGCTTCCTGTTCCTCTTCACGGTGGGCGGTGTGACCGGCATCGTGCTGTCGCAGGCGCCGCTGGACCGCATCTATCACGACACCTACTTCGTCGTGGCGCACTTCCACTACGTGATGTCGCTGGGCGCCGTGTTCGCGCTGTTCGCCGGCATCTACTACTGGATCGGCAAGATGTCGGGCCGTCAGTACCCGGAATGGGCCGGCAAGGTGCACTTCTGGACCATGTTCATCGGTGCCAACCTGACCTTCTTCCCGCAGCACTTCCTGGGCCGTCAGGGCATGCCGCGCCGCTACATCGACTATCCGGAGGCCTTCGCCTACTGGAACTGGTTCTCGTCGATCGGCGCCTTCCTGTCGTTCGCGTCGTTCCTCTTCTTCCTCGGCGTGATGTACTACACCCTGACCCGCGGCAAGCGCGTGACCGAAGCCAACTACTGGAACGAGCACGCCGACACGCTGGAATGGACCCTGCCCTGCCCGCCGCCGGAGCACACCTTCGAGCAGCTGCCGAAGCGTGAGGACTGGGACCACGCCCGCGCTCACTGAGCCTGAGACACTCCAGAAGGCCCCGGTTCACGCCGGGGCCTTTTTCTATGCCAACACCCTTGTCGACGAGAGACACCAAGATGCTGACACTTTGGGGCCGCGCGGATTCATCGAATGTCCAGGCCGTGACCTGGACCCTGGCCGAGCTGGGCCTGCCGTTCGAGCGTCACGATATCGGCCACCGCTTCGGCGGCACCGACACACCTGACTACATCGCCATGAACCCCAACCGGACCGTGCCCGTGCTGCAGGACGGCGACGGCCCGGCGCTGTGGGAATCGGCGGCCATCGTGCGCTACCTCGCCAACCGCTACGCGCCCGAGGCCTTCTGGCCTGCCGATCCCCTCGCCCGCGCCGATGTCGACCGCTGGGCGGAATGGGCCAAGGTGAACATCAACCTGCCCTTCGGCGGCTCCGTCTTCTACCCGATGGTCTTCCAACCCGCCGAGGCGCGCGATGACGCCGCCATCGCCCGCGCCATGACTGGCATCACCGCCAAACTGCAGATCGCCGAGGACCGGCTGAAGACTCGCCGCTGGATGATGGGCGACGCGCTGACGCTGGCCGACATTCACATGGGCAACCTGCTCTATCGCTACCACACGCTGGAGATCGACCGCCCGGCCCTGCCGGCGCTCAGCGCCTACTATCAGCGCCTGTGCGACCGCCCTGCCTATGCCGAACACGTCATGGTCTCCTTCGACGCCCTGCGCCCGCGCTGAGGCCCGGCATGCCCTGGACCCTGACCCTCGACAGCCCCACCGAGGCCCGGCTCACCGCCCGGCCTCACAACGCGCTCAACCCGCGGGGCTTTGCCATGACCATCGGCATGACGGCAGCAACGCTGGCCCTGCCGCTGATCGCGGTTCTGGGCTCGCCGGTGCTGTGGGGGCTTTTGCCCTTCGCCGGCGTGGCGCTGTGGGGGCTGTGGCTGGGGCTGGACCGCAACTGGCGCGACCGCCAGATCCTTGAGGAGATGACCCTGTCACGCCGTGGCATCGCGCTGGTGCGGCACAACCCGCGCAGCCCCAAGCAGGAGTGGCAGGCCGACCCGCATTGGGTCACCCTGCGCCTCGTGCCAAGGGGAGGCCCGGTCGAAAACTATCTGGTCTTGGGCGGCGGCGGGCGCGAGGTCGAGCTGGGCAGCTACCTCACACCGGACGAGCGCGCCGAGCTGCATGACGCCCTCGCCGCCCTCCTGATCCGTCTGAAAAGCTATCAGCAGCCCTGAAACGGGCCCCGCAGCTCAGCTGAGGCGCGCTTTGACCTTCGGACCAACGGCGCCGAAATCCATCTGCCCGGCATAGCGGGTCTTCAGCGCGTTCATCACCGGCCCCATATCACGGATCGTGCTGGCCTCCAGTTCGGCCACGACGGCGTCGATGGCGGCGGCGACCTCGTCCTCGGTCAGCTGGCGCGGCAGGTAGGTCTCGATCACCTTGATCTCGGCCTCTTCGCGTTCGACCAGCTCCAGCCGCCCGCCCTCTTCATAGGCGCGCGCGCTTTCCTGACGCTGCTTGACCATGCGCGACAGCACGGTGGTGATCTCGGCCTCGGACATTTCCCGATCCTCGCCCTCGCCCCGCAACGCGATGTCGCGGTCCTTGATGGCGGCATTGATCAGGCGGAGCGTCGACAGACGCAGCGCGTCCTTGTCTTTCATCGCTCGCTTGAGGTCCTCGGAGATCCGGCTGCGCAGGGTCATCGGCACGTCCTGTGGTGGTCAACGGTCGCGCACCTTACCCGGCCCCGGGCAAGGAGGCAATCGCCGCCGGCGACGGCCCGCCGCCGGGCAGATTTTCCCAGCGGGCCTGCGGTCACACGCCCTTGACACTGTTGAGCGAATGCCGCAAAAACCGCCGCGTGGGGGCTGTAGCTCAGATGGGAGAGCGCGTCGTTCGCAATGACGAGGTCAGGGGTTCGATCCCCCTCAGCTCCACCAAACTTCCCAGACAACCTATTGAAATGATTGCTGAATTTTTCGGCATTAGTCGATCTGACCCACGCGCTACCCCACACAGTGAAAAAGAATGCCGTGAACGGTGATGGTCCCCTTAGGACTTCGCGTAGTCATATCTTGCCCGGTATTTTTCGCGACTCACGGCAGGCAGGGGCTCTTGGTTCGGGCGGATAGTCACGCGCAGCCGCTTTCCCACCCAAAATTCCTTGCGCATTCAACGGACAGCGGAGCTAACTTGTCTCAGGGTTGTGTCCCTCGCGCGCGCGTATCTCTGCGCGTTCGGCTTAGAAGCCAAACCGATTTAGTTCCGGTCACACAGGGCATGAAAGCAAATGAAAGCAACCTTGCGCGTGGCTGGGTGACATATTCCGGCTAGGCCTTACACCGCGTGGGGGCGGGCGGACTGCGCTGGGCGGATCAACATTCCTATACATCGACTCAGGTCGGTTTGCGGTGCGCGTGATGACTTCGGACAAATCGCTGCAATGGACGCCGTGAAGCCATGGGTGCGGATCAAGGGCGTAGGACCCCCAGCCACTCGATAGCCCCCTATCTCGGCAATAGAAAAGGCGGCGCACCTCGCGGGGTGATCCGTTACCGATCTGTGTGCGGGCCTCAGCCGACTTGGGATTTCTATCGCTGCACGCCTAACCCTCTGCCTACTCGGCCAAGATTGCGCCCTACGCTTTGAAGCGCCAGATAGGAATGGTAGCGACCTAAGTCATATGTTGTATGCTCGGGAATGCCAACCGGCTCCTTCCCTATCAGAAGAGGTTATCGGATGGATTATTTCGGGAGGCGAGCACCGCGGCCTTCAAGTATCCATTGAGAATACTCTGGAAAATCTTCTTGAAACTGCAGCACAAACTCATCGGACTTTGCGCCGGAGACTTTCGAAAATTCAGTTTCTTCAAGGTTTCCATCGGGGAGCGTGATTGCCAGTGCATTAGAAATCGCCTCCAATGCTGAGCGACCCTGTGTCTCCAACATGCTTTCATAAGAAAGTCGGACTGGGACAACGCCCTTTTCGAGCAAGCTTTCTTCGATTTGCTCTTCTTGCCAACGAAGGGAAAGTACAGCGTTCTTAATCGCTTTGGGGTCGTAGAAAAAGCTTTTCTCTGCGTTTCGTAGCTCACTCTCTCCAACAATTGGAGTGTGGGAAACTCGTGTCTGGGCCATCCGACTAAGCGAAACCGCCTGCGAAACCAAGTCTTCCCTGAAAAGAGTGAAGATGGCATCTGGCTGGATCAATTCCAACATTTTTCCGACCCCCCCAAGAGTATTATTCATGTGACTCCATGTCATTTCACAGCCAAATACGTGTTTCATGCTTTGTCGTCGCATGCAGATATCAACGTAGCTAATCAAGTCATCTGCCATAAAACGTGCGGCCATCCTAGGCACGAAGGCCGGATTAAACGGCTCCCCAGGCCTACCCAAGCAACCAGTGCCCCTAAGCAGGTCCCCAATCCAAGAACTACCAGACCGCGGAGTGAAAATGATGACATAGCGCGTTTTGGGCGCTGCTAAATTGGCGAACTGTTCCTTCACTTCTTTATTCACGACAACTCTTGAAAAGAGGCTCGTGTCTTGAACAGTGGTGTGCATGAAACGCCGGCGGAGCCGTTCGTCTGAAAAACTAGTCAGCGCTTTCAAATCGGAAATCCTTCACAAGTGCAAAAACAAATTGCCACAGCAACAATAAGCGCAGAACTTGGCTCGTGCGCCACATTGTTGGGGTGCAGCGCCTGCCTAACACCTCTACCGAAGAGCCTCAACCTTAGGGTCATCTTAGGGTGATTCCGGCATGGGTGCGGGCCGTGAAGGTATGGCGACCGTCACCATCCCTTCGCAGTATTCCATGCAGCCCTCGGGCGCTGGGCGTGACCTTGGCAAGGTCAACTTTTGTCAACAAGCCCGGCAAGCTGCTATTCAGGCACCCCAACATTCCCCAACAGGCGCGGCCCGGCTTGATCCGCCCGCCAGCGCGCCCAGCGCCGCCGCTGTGCTTCGGCAATGCGTTCCCGGCCCTCTGGCGTCTTGGCCCCCGTCGAGCGCCCGCCGTGAAGCTTGCAGCGTCCCTTTCCGGGTTCTGCCTTCCAAGTGCAGGGCGTGCCCTTCCGCGTCTTGGCCCCACAGGCAGGGCGGCGCGGCGTGATGGTTCGCACCCGGTTGACGATGGAAACGCCCAGAGGAATGCCGCCTGCAAGCTGGGCAAGCCGTTCCTGGGCGCTGGGCACCGGGGCGGGTTCCAGAGGCCCCAGCACCGCCGCCATGCGCTTCACAGCCCATGCGCTGCCGTCTACCTGCCGCTTGCCTTCCCAATAGCCCACAGCGTGCCGCCCGATGCCCGCCGCCGTGGCAAGCTCGGCCTGCGTCATGCCCTTACTGCGGCGCTGGGCGGCAAGGTCTCTCCCTGTGACAGTCACCAGCGGCCTATCCTGCATCGCAGCCGTTCCAGCATCCCGGCTCACGGCACCGGCCATCCTGCGCCACCCATGCGCGGCAGATGCCACAGAACAGCCGCCCAGCCGGGCCTTCGCGCTCCCAATCGGACAGCCGCCGCCAGTCTTCCAGCGACACGACTTTGCCCGTCCATGTGCGCGGCC
This sequence comes from Pararhodobacter sp. CCB-MM2, assembly GCF_001691415.1. GTDB lineage: Bacteria > Pseudomonadota > Alphaproteobacteria > Rhodobacterales > Rhodobacteraceae > Pararhodobacter. Next base: position 46,299 of record NZ_LRRR01000008.1, on the reverse strand, counting down.
TTCCCGTGAAGCGACAGACGCCATTGGGGAAGGTCTCAGGGTCATGCGTCGGTCGGGCCGGGACAACCGCCAGCCGAGGCGCTGGGCGCGGTTCCGGTTGGGCGGGCTGAGGCTCCGGGATGGCTGGGCAATCGGACTTCGGGCCTACTGACAAAACTGACTCAACTGACAAAACCTCCGACTGCGGTTGTTCAACTGCGCCATGCACACGCATAGCGTGGGTTTCGTCAGTTGTGTCAGTTTTGTCAGATGGGGGTAGGGCCGCTTTGGCTGCCTGCAACCAACGGGTCATGCCTGCACCTTGTGAACTATCGGATTGACGGCAAAGAGGCGCTGCGGACGCCCGCCTTTCGGGTTCCCGTCCATTTCCAAAGGCCGGATCAAGTCGCCTTCGGTCAATGCCTCTATTCCGGGGTTAATGTCTTCCATCCGGGCCAATCCTTGCCGCTCTATGCGGCGAACATCACGGGCGTAGAAGCGGGTCCAACCCTGTTCACGGATCAATGCGACCAGCCGCCGCCCAGCGCGTTCGCCTTTAGTGCCTGCGGCATCGGCATATGCGCGCCGCGCCATCGGCAGCAGGTAGCTTTCCACCAGATGCGCCGCGCGCCCAAAGTGGTACGGGGTGACATTGTGCGGCTCGGCGTCCGCATCACCCGCCGCCCAATCGAGCATCCCCAGCACCAGCGACATGCGCACCGCCAAACCGGGCAGCTTGCCAATGAACGATAGCAGCAGGCCCTCCGCTTCTCCTTCCCAGTCTCGCACCTGCTTCCTGAAATCGTCCAAGAGGTCGCGGGCTTCGTCCGTGAAGGGAACAAACCACGGGCGCTTATTGCCTTCGTCATCGGTCGGCATTTCGAGCGCCCAAAGCCGTTCAATCGCCCTTTCAATCAAGCCCTCATCATAGGCACGGGTCGGTCGCTGGATTGGCGCGGGATTGGGCCAAACTGGAAAGAACCGCGCCAGAAGGCCATCGTCATCCGCCTTCAACAGCAAGGTGCGAAGCCGGTCAGGCTGGGTGCCGCCCAGTACGCCTACCGCCAGCCTATCGACGTAGACGGATTCCCTACCCATGCGCTCAACAGAGTGCGGACGCCCGCCATAGGCTTCTAACCAGAATGGGCGGTCAGAGCCGCCGCCAGAGTAGCGCGACATGCTTTGCAACCAGCCGGCAAGTTCGTCGCGCGCCACCAATGTACCGCGTGGCTGCGCAGCGAGGATGACAGCCAACTTCTCTACCGTGATGTCTGTCACATGAAGGCGGGGCATGATTGGTTCCGGGCCGGGGTTCGCTGAGGCTGGGCGCTTGGGCGGTTCGGCCCCATCCTTTACCGCCGCCTTCACGGCCTCTTTCCATGTGCTTTCAACCAGCTTCGCTACCTCAGCCCGGGCTTTCCATTCCGTCAGCGCGGCTTGCGCTTTGGCGCGCTTCCCGTCCTGCACTGACTTCAGCGGGATAAGCACAGCATCGAGGCCCGGGGACTTGTTCATGGAAGGGGTTCCAATGGTAACGGCCCAAAGGACGGGGGGTTCTGCCCAGCCCTGCCAAGGTGAAGGCCAGCGAGTATTCCCGACAAGTGCGCCACATACGGACAGCAGAGCGGCGAAAACATAGTCCGCAGGCGCGCCCTTAGCCTCGGCTGCGGCCCTTATCCATGATGCCCAAGTCGAAGACAGCACGTCGCCCAAGGGCAGGGCCGGAGGCGGTGGAAGCTCGGTGCGTAGAAATCGCATGTCCGGGTGGGGCCATTCTGCCGTGAAGGGCTGGGCGTTCGCGGCGAAGTTCGGGTTGACGTTGGGCGCGTTCATGCTGCGGCCCCTTTCGTGTCTCGGATTACATCGTTCCAGTCACGCCCTTCCGGGGCGGGGAGAAGGGTCACGGCCCAGCCCAGCGCGGCGGCGCGTTCGGCTAAGGCAGTGCCTGCGGCGGTCCCGGCTGCATCGCCATCCGTGGCGACAATGAGCTTTCCGGGGGCGCTGGGCAGGTGCAGGCGGGCGAAGCCGGAAGACGACAGCGCAGCCCAGACAGCCACAGGGCCGCTCAGGACGCCGCACAGCAGGCTAAGGGCGGTTTCTATGCCCTCGGCCACGGCCAGCACGCTTTGCCCGCCAGCGAGTCGCACAGAGCCGCCAGCGGTGGCCCCCAGCATGGCCTTATCCGGGGTCAGATCCGCTTTGCCGCTGCCGTCCGGGCGCAGGTAGGTGCGATGCACCGCGAAGCCCGCGCCGCCGTCCACCCTTGCCACCAGAGCCGGGGAACGGGTCGAGGTTGCCCCGTGCCAGCAAGCCGGGTGAAAGCGCAGGGTCTCAGGCAAGGCACAGGTGATAGCCCGCCCGCGAAGGTAGGCCTCAGCGGCGGTTCCTCCGATGGGCACCGCCTCGGCCCAGAGCGCGCGGGCCTGCCGTTCCCGCTTCTCGGCCTCGCGCCGCTGTTCCGCTTCGCGCTGGGCGATGGTCGCGGCATCCGGGGGCGCATAGTCCCCCGGCATCACACCTGCCGCCGCCAGTATGTCGCGGAAGCTGCAACCGGCCTTCTTGCAGGACAGCAACAGCCCCGCCGCGCCATCGGCCAGCGTCAGGGCGTCTTGCCCCTTCCGCCGTTCGGGTTGGCAGATCGGGCAAGGCGACACGCCATAGCGGCCATGCCAGCGCCCGCCCAGGGCAAGGGTCAGGGTGCGCGCGTCAGTCATGGGGCACCCCCAGTTCCGCTTGCGCTGCCGCCGTTTCCTCGGCGCTCATGCGGCGAAGGACATAGCGGTCAAACGCCTCCGCATCGCTTTCGTGAAGGACGCCCAGCGCCACCGGCTTGCCACACCGCTTCGCCACCATGAAATCAAGGTCAGGCGTCGGGAACAGGTAGGCGGCGCTGTATCGCACCAAGCCCTCACCTTCCGGCAGGACTACGGCATAGAAGCGCGCGCCGGTTTCATCTTCGCCGGTTGCCTCAACCCCGGCCCCGTTTTGGGGCCAGAGTTTCAGCCCAAGGGATGCAAGACGCTCGGCGCGGGCGATGCCCATTTCCGCCACCGTGGCGGATTTGCAGCCTGCCCGGTGCAGCTTCATGTATCGCTGCGCCGTGCGTTCGGGGATGCCGGTTTCGGCAAGCCATGCAGCCCACTGTCCGTGCGCGCACAGGCCTTTCGCCTCGGCCAGAGCTTCACCGGCCTTGAGGGCGTTCTGCGCGGCCCACTTGCTGTGCTGCGCGCTTTCCTTGTGAGCCACAAGGGCGGCGTTCTGAAGGATGGGAAGGCGATTGCTCATTCGCGGCCCTCCCCTTGAATGAGCGCGGCCAGAGCGGCAGCGACAGCACCGGACAGGCCCCAGCTACGGGCAAGGCGTCGGGAATACCGGCTCATGCGGCACCGCCTTTCAGCAGCGGGCCTTGCCGCGTCACCTGTGAACGCAGGACGTAGCGCGCGTGATGCCCGCTGAATTCGCCCCCGTGCGGTTCGGTGATGGTCTCAATGTCCAAGCCAAGCTTGCGCAGGTTGAACACATAGGCAGACCAGCGCGGGCCGGGTGTCGTGATGGGGGTGCAGCCCTTGGCCTTCGCGGCCATTAGGCATTCAAGCGCCCAGCGGTCGCGGCCTTTGACCATGAAGTGCAAAGGCCCGTTCGGCGCGTTGTGGTTGATGTAAGCGCATTGGCTCATTTTATGCCTCGGCATTGAACCGGGCAGGCAGGCGGGCTATATTGCCAGTGTAATCATTGTCATTCTGACAGCCTTAAAGCCCCGCCTGACCCGGCGGGGTTTCTCTTTAGGCGGCAGAAGAAGGCCGGGTGTTCACCCAGTCTTCAATGACCTGTTGAGGCCAGCCAACGGCACGCTCGCCCAGCTTCACGGGTGCCGGGAATGTGCCTTTTTTGATGCCCAGATAAACCGATGCCTTGGACAGACCGGTTGCCTGCATAACAGCAGGTAGTCGCAGAATTGCAGCCATTGGTTGCGTCGCTCCTTTAGCCTCGCGCGAAATCCCCAGTTGCGGAAATCGCTGCTCGTGGTGTAGGAACGGGGGTGTGAGGTGACCAATTTGGTCATTCCCCGGCTCCCGTCGCTGGCTTGGACTTGGCGGTTTGGCCAGCGGCGGAAGCCGCCCAACACTCCACAACTAGATAGAGTACCGGGCCGTTCTGCACGGGACTATACGGCATTTTTCAGGCACTACACCCCTGGTTCGTAAGACTTTCCACAGCTTTTCGCAGTTTAATCGCACCCAGTAGCGTGCGAAGGGAAATTTCCCCTCGATACAAGGGGTTTAGTGGACAAATGTCCACTCCATCGAACCTGTTGAAAACCCGTCATTTCTGGAACATCTATCGAACGCAGCGGCGTGCATCACTCAAATCTTGTCGCGCTCCACCGCACTAGATGCTGTGGCTGGGCAGCAGGGCGAACCTTGCAGAGAAATACCTCGGGCATCTTCACATAGGGCTCCTTTACGCCGTTCCAGCCCTATTGCCTGAGTCGAATCACCTTCCCTTCCGCCCCCGCCAAGTACCCTGCCCAACGGTCCATGAGGTCGCGGCGCTTCTCGAACATGTCACTTCGCGCGTAGGCCTGTGACACACTGTTCCCCACAGTGTGAGCAAGCGCGGCCTCGGCCACCTCATGCGCCGCCGTTGTCTTCTCTTGCGCCCAAGTGCGAAAGCTCGTGCGGAAGCCGTGAACATCAACGGGGAAGCCCAGCGCCTTCGTGAGCTTTGACAGAGCTACATCCGACAGCGGACGGCCTGCCTTTAGTCCGGGGAAGAGGAAGGGGTCAGGCTCCGAATTCCGCTTGTGTGCAGCGGCCTCGCGAAGGATGGCCATTGCCCGGGGCGACAGAGGCACCTTGTGGTCGCGCTTCATCTTCATGCGCTGGGCAGGCACCGTCCAAACCTTCGCGTCCATGTCGATTTCAGACCAACGCGCCTCTCTCGCCTCGATAGAGCGCGCAGCGGTAAGAATGAGAAATTCCAGCGCCTGCTTGGTGGACGGCCCTGCGCCAGATGCCGCCAGAGCCTCCAAATAGGTCGATACCTCGGCGTAGGGCAGCGCCACCCTATGCGCCTTCAAGCGGGGCACCTTGGGCAGGGCTTTCGATATGCTGGCGGCGGGGTTGTCTTGCCGCCAACCCTTCGCAACCGCCCATTCCATTACCGTACCAATCCGTTGCCGAACGCGACGGGCCGTCTCGGGCTTCGCTGTCCAGATGGGCGATAGCACCGCCAGCACATCGGCGGGCGTCACGTCCTGCACCTTTAGCGCGCCGATCCTGTCGAAGGCGTGCATTTGCAGCGAGGAAAGAAAATCCTGCCCGTGCTTGGCGCTTCTCCAAGTGGGCAGGTAGCTTTCATGCACAGCGCGTGCGGCTTCCTCGAACGTCATAGCTGCCTGCGCCTCACGCTTAGCCCTCAGCGGGTCGCCACCTGTCCGGGCTTCTCGGAAGTTCTTCGCGGCCAGTTCGCGGGCCTCCGCCAGCGACACAGCCGCCAGTGGCCCAAGGCCCAAGTCCACCCGCTTGCCGCGAATAGTGATGCGCTGAATCCAACGCTTCGCCCCGGCAGGTGACACGACAAGGTTTAGGCCCAGCGCATCCCCATATCGCCCCGGCTCAGACACTGTGCGGACGAAGGCCGCCGTCAGTCCCTTCTTTGCCTTCGCGGTCATGTTCACCCCACACCTTGGCCCACGGATAATGTGGGACTGCATGAGACTTCATTAGACGCTACCAACCCACGTTGGCAATAGATACTCAGCAATTACAGGCTTCTTTGCACTGCCGTGGACCGCCTAAAACTAAGGTTTGGCTTCCCTCAGCTCCACCAATCCCCTCGAAACGCCGCGCCGCTCAGCGCGGCGTTTCGCGTTTCACGCCCCCTCCTGCGCCGCCGCCTCCGCCCAATCATAGACCGGACGCAGCACCTGCCGCAGGGCCTCGCCGCGCGCGGTCAGACCATAGGTCACCGCGGCCGGGTAGCTGTTGACCGCCTCGCGCCGGATCAGGGCACGCGCCTGCAACCCGGCCAGCCGTTCGGTCAACACCTTGGGCGAAATCCCCGGCAATTGCGCCTGCAGTTCCGAGAACCGGAGCGGCCCGGCCTCCAGCTGCCAAAGCACCAGCGCGTTCCAGCGATGGCCGAGGAAGGACAGCCAATCCTCCAGCAGGCATTGATCCGGGCGGCAGGGATCGGCGGTGAGAAAGGGCAGGTCTTCAGCCATGGGCTTCCCGTTTGGAAAGGAACGATTCGGTGTGTTTCAAGCGCCCGGCAGCGGCACGGGGCCGCGACGGACACAGGTTTCATGACACATATCACCATCATCGGCGGCTATGGCCATGTCGGCAAGAAGATCGCCCGCAGGCTGGCCGCCAACCCCGGTCTCACCCCCCGGCTGGCGGGGCGGGATCTGACCCGCGCCCGCGTCGCCGCGGCCGAGATCCCGGGGGCCGAGGTCGCCTATCTCGACCTTGCGCGCCCGGAGAGTTGGGACGCGGCGCTGGCGGGCACGCAGATCGTCGTCTCCTGCCTCGACACGCCGGATGACCGCTTCGCGCGGGCGGTGCTGTCGCGGGGGCTCGGCTATGCGGATATCTCGGCCACCGACGCGGTGCTGCGGCGGATCGAAGGGCTCGATGCCCTCGCCCGGAGTGCTGGCGCGCTGGCGGTGCTGTCGCTTGGCCTCGCGCCCGGCCTCACGAACCTGATGGCGGCCGAGGCCGTGCGCCGGCTCGACCGGGTCGACAGCGTCAGCATCGGTGTGCTGCTCGGCCTCGGCGACAGCCATGGCACGGCGGCGATCGACTGGACGCTCGACACCCTGCGCCCGCTTGCGCCGGGGGATATCCGCAGGCTCGATTTTGCCTCGGGGTCGGTACCGACGATCCCCTTCGACTTCGCCGATCAACACGCGCTGACCCGCGCCGGGCTGCCCGGCGTGACCACGCGGCTGGGCCTCGATTCGCCCCTGGTGACGCCGCTGTCCCTGCGCCTTCTGGCCGCGATGGCGCAACGACCGTGGCTGAAGGCGCTACTGCGCTGGAGCCTGCCGAGGTTCCGCGTGGGGTCGGATCGGACGGGATTGGTGGTGACGGCCGAGGGCTGGCGCGACGGGCGGCCTGCCCGCGAACGCCTGACGCTCGATGGGCGCGGCGAGGCCGAGATCACCGCGCTCGTCGCCGCCGAGATCCTCGCCCGCATGGCCGAGCGGCGGGAAACCGGCGTGCATCACCTGCAGGCGCGCTGGCGGCTGGACGATCTGGCCCCGGCGCTGACCGCCGAAGGCATCCGTCTGGCCTGACGGAACGGGGAGGGCCAGCGCCCTCCCCTGCCGGTCTCAGGCCAGGGCCTTGCGCGCCTCGGTGATCTTCAGCGCGGCATTCGCTGCCTCGCGGCCCTTCTGGACGAAATGCGCGCGGTAGATCGCGTTGTGGTGGTCGGTTTCTTGATAGTGATGCGGCGTCAGCGAGACCGACAGTACCGGCACGCCGGTATCAAGGCCCGCGCGCATCAGCCCGTCGACCACGGCCTGCGCCACGAAGTCATGGCGGTAGATGCCACCATCGACGACGAAGGCCGCACAAGCCACGGCGGCGTAGCGCCCGGTCGTGGCCAGATCGCGTGCCATCAGCGGCATCTCGAAGGCGCCGGGCACCTCGAAGACATCGACCTGCTCAGCCGGGATCAGTTCGAGGAACCCTTCCAGCGCGCGATCGACGATATCCGCGTGCCAGCCAGCCTTGATGAAGGCGAAACGGGGGGTGGTGAGGGTGTGTGTCATGGAATCTCCCTTTCAGCGACACGTCACCCAAGGCGATCCCATGCCCGCCGGACCCGCCTGATTGCGGACCGGAAGCCATGGTTCTCTTTCATCCGGACTGTGACCGTCGGCTCAGGAGTTGCACCTGATCTGCTGACCCTTCCAAGCGGGGAAGGCGCTCGCGGGCTTGCGGGAGGCCCGCTTACCGCCGGTGGGGAATTTCGCCCCGCCCTGAGAACAGCGTGTTTGTTCCATGCACTGCGCCCCGCCGCAAGCCCGCAAACGGCAAACCGACAGGCCTAAACGGCATCGAGATGGGCTTCCAGATCGATCACTTCGCCCTCCCAATCCGGGCCGATGCCGGCGGCGTTGGCTTCGTCGGTGTCGATATGCATCTCGGTGAAGGCATTGGGCTGCACGCGGATCAGCGTGTGGCCGAAGGTCAGCGCCCGATCCCCCTGCCCGATCCGCACCGCCACGTTCTGCCCGTCCTCAAGGCCCATCGCTGCCGCGTCGTCCGGGTGCATATGCACATGGCGCGAGGCGACGATCAGCCCGTCCGTGTCGATCTGCCCATGGGGCCCGACCAGCCGGATCTTCGGCGTGCCGTCCAGCTGCCCCGAATCGCGCACCGGCACGTCGATGCCCAGCGCGAAGCTGTCGGTGCGCGACACCTCGATCTGCGTGCGCTTGCGCAAGGGCCCGAGGATCGCCACATGCTCGATCTGCCCCTTGGGGCCGACCAGCGTCACCCGCTCCTCGGCCGCCCAGTTCCCCGGCTGGCGCAGCGGCTTCTTCACCGTCAGCTCATAGCCCGGCCCGAACAGCGCCTTCAGCGAATCCTCGGCCAGGTGCACATGCCGCCCGGACACGGCAACCGGGATCGGCACCGCCCGCGCCATGGGCCGGTCCAGATATGCCGCCACCTCACGCGCGATCTGCAATTGCTCGGCCGTCTCGGTCACCAGCACCGCCACGCGCGAGCCATAAGACTGGATCTGCGGCGCGGCGCGGTCCTTCAGCCGGACCTGCTGGTTGCGGTCGAAATCGACATGCAGGCCCATGAAATCGAGCCCGTCGCAGATCCGCCGCCGCATCGAGGGGGAGTTCTCGCCGATGCCGCCGGTGAAGACGACCGCATCCACCCCGCCCATCCCCGCCGCATAGGCGCCGATATATTTGCGCACCCGGTGGGCATAGAGGTTGATCGCCATCTGCGCAGCCGGGTCGCCCTGCGCCGCGCGTTCCTCGACGTCGCGCATGTCGGCCGAGCCCGTCAGCCCCTTCAACCCGCTGTCCTTGTTCAGCGCCTCCTCGATCTCGGCAATCGACAGGCCCAGCTGGCGGTTCAGATAGCCGAAGGCGCCGGGGTCCACATCGCCCGAGCGCGTGCCCATCACCAGCCCCTCCAGCGGCGTCAGCCCCATCGAGGACTCGAGGCTCTTGCCCAGCGAGATCGCACAGACCGAGGCGCCATTGCCCAGATGCACCGAGATGATCTTCAGCTCGGCCAGAGGCCGGCCCAGGGCCTCGGCCGCCCGCTCGGCCACGTATTTGTGCGAGGTGCCGTGGAAGCCGAAACGCCGCAGCCCGGCATCCCGCCACGCCTGCGGCACGGCATAGGTATGGACCCGCGGCGGGTTCGACAGATGGAACGAGGTATCGAACACGCCCACTTGCGGTAGATCCGGCCAGACCCGCCGCGCCACCCGCACCGCCTGCAGATTGGCCGGGTTGTGCAGCGGCGCCAGCGGCGTCAGCGCCTCGACCTTCGCCAGCGCCGGCCCGTCCAGCGTCGCGGGTGCCGCGAAATCGGGGCCGCCATGGGCGATGCGATGGCCCACCGCCTCGATCCCCTTGATGTCGTGATCGGCCAGCAGCTGCGGCACCGCCTCGATCGCCGCGGCGATGTCGGCATGGTCGATCTGGCCTCCCTCGGTATGGCTGCCCACCTCCAGCGAATAGGCGCAGGCACCGTCGCGGAACCGCTCGAACGAGCCCTTGAGGATCTGCGTGGTCTCGTGCCCCGCCCCGCGCGCGCGGTCGAAGACACCGAATTTCAGGCTCGAGGAGCCCGCGTTGAAGACGAGAATGCGCATCCGGTCCCTCCTGTTTGCCCGCAGGATATGGCCCGCCGGAGGATCACGAAACCATGACGCGGATCAACTTCCGGCCATTCGCCGCGCTGCCGCAGCGGCAAGCAGCGTGGCGATCAGGAAATAGGCGCTCACGCCCCAACCCTGCTGTGCATAGTCCACCCCTTGGTCGATCAACGCGCCCGTCAGCCCCGGCCCGATGGCCGAGCCCAGCACCATCACCCCGCCCAGCAGCGCCCGGATCGAGCCGATATGCCGTGTGCCATAGGCGTCGGCCCAGAGCGTCGACATTATCGTGCCATGCATGCCGACGCTGACGCCCATCAGCATCAACCCCAGCGCGCCCATGAGCGGCGTCTCGGCCATCGCGAAGACGGCGTAACCGGCGGCGAGGCCCAGCAGGTAGAAGGGCAGCATCCGCGCCGTGCCGATCCGGTCGATCAACCAGCCCGAGCCCAACGCCGCCGCCACCCCGGTCGCGGTGTAGAAGGGAAAGAGGCTCACCAAGGTCGCATGGCCCCAATCTTTCACCTCGGCCAGATGGACCTGATGGAAGAAGAAGGCGGTGTTCCAGGTCGGCGGGCCCATCAGCGCGGGGATCATCAGCCAGAACAGCGGATCGCGCAGCACCTCGGCGCGGGTCCACATCCGCCCGCCCATGCCGCTGGCGCCCTCCTGCGCGGCGAAGCTTTGCGGTGTGCGCTCGCGGCTCAGAAGCGCCCAGATCACCGGCGCCATCAGCGCCAACGCGATCGCCGCGCCCACCCAGAGCAGCCGCCAGTCGTAGAGGCCCTTCAGCGCGACGAAGCTCATCGGCAGGAAGGCCTCGCCGATGGCAAAGCCCAGCGTCACCACCGCCACCGCCCGCCCACGTGAGGCGACGAACCAGCGCGCGACGGCGGTCAATGCCGTGTGGCTCATCATCCCTTGCCCCAGGAAGCGCAGGAAGAACACCGTCACGCCCAGCGCCCAGAGCGCGCTCACCTGCGACATGGCCAAAGCTGCCGCAGAAAGCGCCAGCAGCACCAAGGGCCCGAGGTAGCGCACCCGCAGCCAGTCCGAGACGCCGCCCGCGAAGACCATGACCAGCGCCGAAACCGTGGTCGCGGTCGCATAGACCCCGCCCCACCCGGCATGGCTGAGGCCGAATTCGGCGCGGATATCGCCGGCGAAAACAGAGATGAAGAAGGTCTGCCCGAAACTCGACAGGAACGAGATCAGCGCACAGCACCCCAGCCAAAGCGCGTTCTCACGCAGGAAGCTCCCGATCCGTGCCATGCCTGCCCCCTGCGCGTTGTTAGCGCAAGGGATCAGGAATGACAGAGCGCCGCAAGTCCCCCATCACCTTGTCGAAAATACTCCCTTCGGGAGCAACGCTATTAGACCTCGTCATCCTCGCCCGGAAGCTCATCGACGACCGGGATGCGGTAATCCTCGCGCAGCCACCGCGCGAGGTCGACATCGGCGCAACGCTTGGAGCAGAAGGGCTTGTAGTCCGGGTCCGTCGGCTTCCCGCATTGCGGGCATTTGGCACTCATGCCACCCAACCCGGCAGCGCCGCCCGGTCGCGACGGCGCGCGAGTTCGAAATTGCCCAAGGGCGTCCAACCGGCCATCGAGGCCTCGCCCGCATCCGCGCGGAAGGCCTTGTTCAGCACCTGCTCCAATACATGGCGGTCCCGCTTCGGGCAGGGCGCGAAATCGACCAGCACCATGCCACCGAGACCGCGCAGACGCAGCTGACGCGGCAGGTCGCGCGCGGCGGCGATCGAGGCCTTCAGCCCCGCCGCCGGCGAGGTATCCGGGCCGGTGTTCACATCGACCGCGACGAAGGCGCGGGTCGCTTCGATCCACATCGAGGCGCCGCCTTCCAGCCTCACCTCAGGCCCCGACAGCGCGGCCAGTTGGTCCAGAACGCCGTGATGGTCCAGTGCCTCGGGGCTCTCGTCGACCTCGTCGGCATCGCCCCAGTCGCGCCAGGCCAGCTCATGCGGACCCGGAGCATCGACCAGCAGCTCGGGCTTGCCGTCCACATCCTTCAACACCGCCTCGGCCAGCCCGCGCACTTGCAGGATGTCGTCGGCGATCTCGTCCTCGGCGGCCTCTTCGCAAACAGAGCGCAGGATCAGGCCCAAGCTTTCATCGGCGCCGGTCATCGCCTCGGTGGCGAGGTCGGTCAGGTCCTTGCGGATATCCTCATCCCGGATCGCGCGCGAGACGTTGAGGCCCGGCGCGTCGGGTGTAACGATGGCATAGCGGCTCTTGAACAGCAGGCGCTGGGTCAGCGGGAAGGCCTTGCCCTCCTCGGCGACGCCGGTGATCTGCACGAGGATCGACTGGCCCGGGCGCAGGCCCTTGGGCGCGCGCAGGAAGCCGGACTGGCCCTCGGGCAGGTCGACGAAGACGCCGCCCAGCCCCTTGACCGGCCGCCCGACCGTGCCGCGCAGGATCGACCCCGGCGTGAACGCCGCGTCGTCGTCCAGCGCGAGGTCCTCCAGCCGCCCGTCTTCGAGCAAGGCGGCGACCTCGTGGCCCTCGATCTCGCCCAATACGATCACGCGTCCCTTCATGCGATATCCTCGCGATAGCCGGCGGCGTTCAGCAACACCGCGGTTTCCGCCAGCGGCAGGCCGACGACCGCGCTGAACGAGCCCTGAATCCACGGGATGAAGGCCCCGGCCCGGCCCTGGATGCCATAGGCCCCGGCCTTGCCCTGCCATTCACCCGAGGCGAGATAGGCGTTCAGCTCGTCATCCGACAGGCGTTTCATCTTGACCGAGGTCTCGACCACGCGTTCCCAGACCTGCGCGCCGCGCTTGACGGCGACGGCGGTGATCACGGTGTGGCGGCGACCGCCCATCATGGTGAGGAATTCCGCGGCCTCGGTCGCGCTTTCGGGCTTGCCGAGGATCCGGCGGCCCAAGGCAACAGTGGTATCCCCGCACAGGACGATCTCGTCCTCAGCGGCCTGAACGGCGGCCACCTTCTCACGCGCCATCCGCGCGCAATAGGGGCGCGGCAGCTCACGGGGATGCGGGGTTTCGTCGATATCGGCGGGACGGACGGCATCAGGCGTGATGCCGATCGTCGCCAACAGGTCCAGCCGGCGCGGGCTGGCCGAACCTAGGATTAGCTTCATCACTTGAAGCGGTAGTTGATCCGGCCCTTGGTCAGATCGTAGGGCGTCATCTCGACCTGTACACGGTCGCCGGCCAGAACACGGATGCGGTTCTTACGCATCTTGCCTGCCGTGTGCGCGATGATCTCATGGCCGTTGTCCAGCTCGACCTTGAACGTCGCATTCGGCAGGAGTTCCTTCACGACGCCGGGAAATTCGAGCAGTTCTTCCTTGGCCATGGTCTCTCCAATTGGGTATCCGCCCGCGCAATGCAGGCGATGGTCCTATGCGCCTTTGCCGGCGCTTTTTCAAGGTTTAAGTTTCAGGCTCAGGAAGCGGGGGCCGAAACGATCCCCTGCCCCAGTCGCGCGTCCTGTTCCGGCCAATGCGCAAGGTTCAGCACGCCGCCATCGCGCCGGGTCTCGGCGATAAGATCGCGGTGCACCGTGGCGATGGTCCAGCCCGGCGCGTTCATCGCCCCAAGGGCCAGCACCCCGTCCGAGGGCCAGTTGCGGTCGGGCGGGCCGTAAATGCCGGCGGCACCGGTGTTTTCCTCGCAGCCCGCGCACCAGGGCGCGATGCCGACCAGCGGCGAATGCACGACGGCGCATTGGTTCTCCAACGCCCGCGCCATGGAACCCACGCGCACGCGCCAATAGCCCGCGGTGGTTTCGGTGCAGGAGGGGGCCAGCAGGATCTCCACGCCTTCCTCGGCCAGCCGGCGCGAAAGCAGGGGGAATTCGCTGTCGTAGCAGATCACCACGCCCAGCTTGCCGATCGGCGTGTCGAAGACGGTGAGTCCCTCCTCGCCGGGGACGACGTCCCAATCCTCGCGCTCGAAGCGGGTCATGATCTGCTTGTCCTGATGCCCGATCACGCCCGAGGGGCCATGCAGCGTCGCGCGGTTGACCGGGCGATTGCCGGTGAAGACCGGGCCCGAGGGCGCAAGGATATAGACCCCGTGCTGCGCGGCGAGGGCCGAGAAGACGGCGTCCATCGCGGGCGTGTGCTTGGCGACCTCGGACAGCGCGCCCTCCAGATCGGCGGCGACGGACTTGCCGCCGAGGCTGGCCAGTTCCATGGCTGCGTATTCCGGGAAGACCAGCAGCTGCGCGCCGGCGCCGGCGGCATTGCCGACCCATTTCGCGGCCTTGGCCTCGAACTCGGCGAAACTGTCGAACCAGTCGAGGGGATAGGCCGCGGTGGCGACGGTGACATCGGCGGGATTGCGATCGGTCATGTCAGCTCCTTGATCCAGAATTGCAGCGGCTTTGCCGTTTCCTCGGTCTGGCCGAGGTCCTTCCAGCGGAATTCGGCGACGACGCCCGGCAGAGGCTCATAGCCCCGCGCGCGCCAGAAGCCATCGAGCGGGCGGTAGTTCACCGGCCGGGCCGGATGGTCGACCGGGCGCTGCACCCCGCAAAATGTGACGTAGCGACGCCCGAGTTCTGCGGCTTTGCCCTCTCGAATGTCGAAAAAGCGATGACCGACGCCCCGGCCCCGATAGTCAGGCAATAGAACGGATTCGGCGCAGTAAAAGATTTCCGACAGGTTAATGCCGGTCGGCGCGAAGGCGCGGGCGAAGTCGTCGGCATGGTCTTCCATCGGCATGCCGGTGGCCGCGCCGACCAGCGTCTCGCCGTCGAAAGCCCCCGCCACCACCGCGCGCGGGTTGTCGCGGTAGGGCTCCATATAGCGCCGCTCGTAGGCCAGATCGCCGTCGTAGAGATAGGGCCAGTCGCGGAACACGCGGATGCGCAGTTCCGCCACCCGGTCGAGCGCCGCCTCCAGCGCGGGGCCGGAGAGGGCGTCGACCCTCACGCGCTCACCTGCCGGATCCAGTCCTGCAGGTTGTAATAGGTGGTGACGCGGGTGATCTTGCCGTCCTTGAGGCTGAAGAAGCCGCCGGCGGGCAGGACGTATTTCTGGCCGCGCGCTTCGGGCAGGCCGGGATCGGTCTTCAGATAGGTGCCGTTCACCACGAATTCCGCCGCGCCGCGCGTGCCGTCCTCGGAGCCATAGACCACCATGTCGGTCAGCAGCTCTTTGTAGGTCTCGGACATATGCGCGCAGAACTCGGCGAAGGCCTCTTTGCCCATGCGGGCGTTACCCTCGTTGACGTTGTGAACGAAGTCGTCGTGCAGGCACTCGCCCATGGCGTCGGTATTGCCCGCGTTGAAGGCGTCGTAATAGGCCTGAATGGTGGCGCGGGCGGTCTGTTGGGCGGTGGTCACGGGGATCTCCTGTCGCTGTCGCCGGCAGATTAGCGAAGCGGCAGGCAGGGAAAAGCCCGAAAGCGGCATCGGCGGGCCGGTCTCCGCCAAAGGGACCGGCCCGCCGAAAGATCAGGCGGTTACCGGGCTCAGCGCGGCAGCCACGGCGTCTTTCAGCGGCGTGGTCGGACGGCCGATCAAGCGCGACAGGGTGTGGCTGTCGTCGAACAGGGCGCCTTCACCGGCGCGGGCGTCGCTGTCGGCAAAGATCGCGGCGACCGGCTCGGGCAGGCCGAAGCTTTTCAGCAGGTCGGCATAGGCGGCTTCCGTCATCGGCGCATGGGCGACGGGCTTGCCCGACTGACGGGCAATCTCGGCGGCGTAGTCGGCCATGGTGAAGGCCTCGTCGCCCGCGAGCTCGTAGACCTTGCCGGCATGGGCATCATCGGCGGCGGTCACCGCGATGGCCTCGGCGAAATCGGCGCGGGTGGCGGGGGCGATCTTGGCCGAGGCATTGGCGCCCGCAACCGCGCCCGAGGCCAGCACGCCGGCGATGTTGCCGGTGTAGTTCTCGGTGTACCAGCCGTTGCGCAGGATGGTCGCGGGGATGCCCGAAGCGGCCAGCGCTTCCTCGGTGGCGATATGGTCACCGGCGAGGATCATCGGCGAGGCGTCGCCCTTCAGGATCGAGGTATAGACGATGCGCTTCACGCCCGCCTCCTTGGCGGCGGCGATCACGTTGCGATGCTGGCCGGCGCGGTCGTTGAAGTCGTTCGACGAGATCAGCACCAGCACGTCTACGCCCTTCAGCGCTTCGGGCAGCGCGGCGGTGGCGTGATAGTCGAAGGCGCGGGTCTCGATACCCAGATCGGCGGCCTTGGCGGGATCGCGCACCAGCGCGACCAGAGTGTCGCCGGCGGCGCGGGTTTTCAGGGCGGCGACGGCGAGGCGGCCGAGTTGGCCGGTGGCGCCGGTGATGGCGATGGTCTTGGTCATGTCCGTGTTCCTTGTCAGCGGGTGTTTTCCGGTGGTGGAGCAGACATGAACCCTTTACTTACGAAAAGTAAGTACGTACATTTTTGTAAGTGTTAAAAAGTGAGTCCCCGATGGAAACCGCCGTCCGCGCCCAGAAGATGCTCGACAGTTTCGCCCGTGCCAACGTGCTGGCCAGCGAATGCCCCTCACGGCAGGTGTTGCAGCACCTGACCAGCCGCTGGGGCGTTCTGGTGATGGCAGTGCTGGCGACCGGGACCTTCCGCTTCGCACAGCTGCGCCGGAAGATCGACGGGGTGAGCGAGCGGATGCTGGCGCAGACCCTGCAACAGCTGGAGCAGGATGGTTTTGTCCTGCGCCACGATCATGGCGAAGTACCGCCACGGGTGGATTACACCCTGACCCCGCTGGGCGAGGAAGCCGCCGGGCATCTTGTCGGGCTGGTCGCCTGGATCGAGGAGAGCATGCCGCGCGTGAAAGCCGCGCAGGCTGCCGCCGCGCCGGACGGCGACGCAGACGCCATCACGCCGTCGGTGGGCCGAAGCGTTCCTGCAACCGCTTGAGGATCTGGTCACGGGTCTGGCGATAGGCCTGCAACTTCGTCTCGCGCGACTCGCCCAGACCGGTCGGGTCCATGATCGGCCAATATTCCACGTCGATATGGGCGTAGCGTGTCAACTCCAGCGCCGCACGCTGGCTGGCGGGCGACAGCGCGACGATCAGGTCGAAGCCCGACAGGTCATCGCCCCATTCGATCATCTCGTCGAACGAGCGCGAGCGATGGCGCGACAACTCCACCCCCATCTCGCTGCTGACCGCGATGGCGAAGCCGTCGATCTCGATGTCATTATGGACACCGGCCGACTGGATATAGGCCCGCTGGCCGTAAAGCTTCTTCATGAAGCCCTCGGCCATGGGCGACCGCACGGCATTGTGGTCGCAACAGAACAGAATGGAACTGGGAAAACCCTGACCCAAGATCACGCCCCGCGATTGAGGACGCTGATCAGGGTGAACAGGCGGCGCGCGGTGTCGAGGTCGATCTCGGCCTTGCCCTCCAGCCGTTCCTGCAGAACGCGCGCCCCCTCGTTGTGGATGCCGCGACGGGCCATGTCGATGGCCTCGATCTGGCTGGGCGGCAGGCGTTTGACGGCCTCGAAATAGCTCGCGCAGATCTGGTCGTAATCCTTCACCACCTGCCGGAACGGCCCCAGCGACAGGTGCAGCTCGCCGACGCGCCCGCCGTCCTCCTGAGCGATCTCCACCACCAGCCGACGCTCCCGGATCGCCATGGCCAGCCGGTAGGGGCCGGTCGGAACCTCGCGGTCGTCGCGGGTGGGAAGGGTGAAGCTGTTGTCCTCGAGAAGGTCGAATACCGCCACCTTTCGCTCCTGCTCCATTTCGGGCGTGGCAGGAGGAAGACCGGAATCGTCGATATCGATATGGCAGATGCGGCTCATGCGGGATCTCTCAGGACTGATCCCGTGGTGATGCAACACCCCTGCCCCGCGATCAAGCCGCTTGTCCGGGGGCCTTGCCGGAAGGTCGCAACGGAAACGGGGGCCCGAAGGCCCCCGTCCGATCATCGCAGCGATGGCTGATCACTCGCCGAGGCGGGTGATGCGGCCGTCGGTATAGGGCTCGTAAGGCGCGTTTTCCTGCAGGTAGGCGGCCAGAACATCGGCCAGATCCGGGCCGAAGTCATAGGCGTTCATGCCGCTGTCGCGGAAGATCGCGTAGCCGTCGCCCCCGTTGCGCATGTAGTCGTTGGTCACGACGCCATAGGTCGCGGCAGGGTCGATCGGCACCCATTCGTCACCCGACTGCACCATCACGTCGCTGACACGGCTGCCGGCTTCGGCGGCGGGGTCGAAGGTGTAGTGCAGACCGGCGACCTGCGCGAAGCGGCCCGCGCCGTCTTCCAGCTGGCTCACGCCGTTCTCCAGCGCGGCAACCACGTCGGCGCCGGTCAGCTGGAAGGTGGCCAGCGTGTTCTGGAAGGGCAGGACGGTGTAGACCTCACCCATGGTGACCATGCCCTCGTCGATCGAGGCGCGCAGACCGCCCCCGTTCTGGATGGCGATGGTCACGCCCTGATCGGCGGTACGCGCCAGCATGGCATCCGCCACCAGCGTGCCCATCGAGCATTCCATCTGACGGCAGACCGCGCGGTCGCCCTCGATCATGGCGCTGGTTTCGGCGACCGGCTGGTTGCGCATCTCGTCGATCGGGCCGGCAAGGCTGGCCACCCATTCCAGCACCTCGGCGTCGGGCTCGACTTCCGAGTTGATGGTGATCGCATCGCCCGAGGCATAGACGACGTTCATCTCGTCATCGAGTTCCAGCACCAGATGGCCGAGGTACTTGCCGAAAGCGCCCGCGGTGACGACCGGGACCATCGAACCGGCTTCGGTGTCCACCCAGGTCGGGTACGGCCCTTGGCGCGACGGATCCGAGGCCGACAGGAAGGTGTGGCTGTGGCCACCGACGACCGCGGCCAGACCCGGCACGGCGGCAGCGATTTCCTGATCCATGCGATAGCCGACATGGGTCAGCGCGATGATCGGCGCAGCGCCTTGCTCTTGCAGCTCGGCGACGGCGGCGGTCAGAGCTTCGATCTCGTCCTCGAACAGGACGGTCGGTCCGGGCGACGAGGTCTCGACGGTGTCCGTGGCGAGCGCCGAGACGATGCCGATGCGCATGTCGCCTTCTTCGACGATGGTGTAGGGCGCGACGCGACCGGCCAGCTGCTCGGCGCCCGAGACGTCGAGGTTCGACGACAGGATCGGGAAGCTCACGGTATCAAGGAACACCGCCAGACCATCCGGCCCGAGGTCGAATTCGTGGTTGCCCACGGCCATCGCATCAAGGCCGATGCGCTCCAGCAGGTCGGCTTCGGCCTGACCGCCATAGGTCGTGTAGAACAGCGAGCCCTGCGAGGCGTCGCCGGCGTCCAGCACGAGGACATTGCCGCCCTCGGCCTCGATGGCCGAGCGCATCTGGGTGACCAGCGTGTAAAGGCGCGCGGCACCGCCGAAGCACTTGCCCTCGGCGTCATCCTCGGCCGAGCAGGTCGAGTTGTAGCGGCTGATCGGTTCAATACGGCTGTGGAAATCGTTGAAATGCAGAATGTGCAATTCAGTGGCGAAACCCGGCAGGGCGCTGGCGGCGACCAGCGCGCTCGAGCCGAGCAGCGCCCGGAAATGCGGTTTGAAGGACATCTGGGTTCCCCTGTTGGATTTTTTCCCGAAGGTCAAAGAATGGCTTGGCGACAGTCCTCTGTCAAAGCCCCATCGCCCGGTTTGGCCCCGGATTATGACACTTGCGTAACGTCAGCATGACGCAGTGGCGAAAAGCTGCCCATTGACCGGCGCGCCCGCTTTCGGCATGAGCAAAGCATGCTGGTCTACAAGATTTTTCGCCGCCCCGAATGGGATGCGCTCGTCGCCGCTGGCCGCACGGCCGGTGCGCCGGTCGACCTCGCCGATGGCTATGTCCACATGTCCACGCCCACGCAGGTCGTCGAGACCGCCGCAAAGCATTTTGCCGGCGAAAGCGACCTCGTCCTGCTGGCGATCGAGACAGAGGCTCTGGGCCCGGCGCTGAAATGGGAACCCTCGCGCGGCGGGGCGTTGTTCCCGCATCTCTACCGTGAGCTGACGCTGGACGACGTGGTCTGGGACAAATCCCTGCCGCTGGGCGCCGCGGGCCACATCTTCCCGGAAGGCGTCGTCTGATGATCGAGCAACTCGGCCTCTGGGCCCTGCACCGGATCGACCCCGAGGTCGGTCACGGCCTCTCGCTGAAGGCACTGAACGCGGGCCTCGTGCCGCTGCCGGGCGAGGTCACCTCGCCCCGCCTGCGCACGCAGGTGGCGGGGCTGGAACTGCCGAACCCGGTCGGTCTGGCAGCCGGTTTCGACAAGAACGCCGTGGCACTGGCGCCTCTGGCCCGCGCGGGCTTCGGCTTCGTCGAGGTCGGCGCTGCGACGCCCCGCCCGCAGCCCGGCAACCCCAAGCCGCGCCTGTTCCGCCTGACCGAGGACCGCGCGGTGATCAACCGCTTCGGCTTCAACAACGAGGGGGCAGAGGCCGTCGCGACCCGCCTGCGCGCCCGCAGGGCGGGGCCGGTGGTCGGGCTGAACCTCGGCGCGAACAAGGACAGCACCGACCGCGCGCAGGATTTCGTCTCGGTTCTGACGACCTGTGGGCCCTTCGTCGATTTCGCCACCGTCAACGTCTCGTCGCCCAATACCGAGAAGCTGCGCGACCTGCAGGGCGCCGATGCCCTGCGCGGGTTGCTAGCCGGCGTTGTCTCCCGCCGCGATGAGCTGGAGCGCCGGATCCCGATCTTCCTGAAGATCGCCCCCGATCTGAACGCGCAGGAATTGTCCGACATTGCTGGCGTCGCGCTGGAAACGGGCATCGATGCGGTGATCGCCACCAACACCACTCTGGGCCGCGACGGTCTGAAAAGTGGCCACAAGGGCGAGATGGGCGGCCTTTCCGGTGCGCCACTGTTCGAAAAGTCCACGCGCGTACTGGCGCAATTGTCCAAGCTTCTGGACGGGCGCCTGCCGTTGATCGGCGTCGGCGGCATCGCCTCGGCCGAGGACGTCTATGCCAAGATCCGCGCGGGCGCGAGCGCCGTGCAGATCTATTCCGCGCTGGTCTACGAGGGCTTCTCGCTGGTGCCGCGCGTGGCGCGGGGCCTCGACACCCTGCTGGCACGCGACGGCTTCGCCACGGTTGCCGAGGCGGTCGGCACCGGGAGGGACGCATGGCTTTGAATTCCGGGGCTCTTACAATCTGGCACAACCCGCGCTGCACCAAGTCGCGGCAGGCTCTGGCCTATCTGGAGGAGAAGGGCCTCACCCCCGAGGTGCGTCTCTATCTGAAGGACGCGCCCTCCGAGGCCGAGATCCGCGACATGCTCTCGGCCCTTGGCATCCCGGCCGCGGATCTGCTGCGCAAGGAAGGCGCCGCGCTGAAAACCGAGGCCGAAGCCACGATCATCGCCGCAATGGTCGAGAATTCCGCCTTGATCGAGCGCCCGGTGATCCGCAACGGCGACAAGGCCGTGATCGGCCGCCCGACCGAGGCCATCGACACTCTGCTCTAACCCGCCGTCGGCACCGCACGCACCGCGAAGACGCAGCCGTCCGTCGGCAGCTCAGGCACCGTGGCGCAGAGCCCGCGCGCCACGTTCCAAGCCGCGAGCACGCGCGGGACGTAATCGCGCGTCTCGGCATAGGGTGGCACGCCATTGTTGCGCCGCACCGCCCCCTCGCCCGCATTGTAGCCCGCGAGTGCCAGCACCACATCGCCGTCGAACTCGCCCAGCAGCCAGTCCAGATAGGCGACACCGCCCCGGATATTCTGCGCCGCATCCATGGCGTCACCGACGCCGAAACGCTCGGCCGTGGCGGGGATCAACTGCATCAGACCCTGCGCGCCCGCGTGGCTGACGGCCCCCGACCGGCCCGCGCTCTCGACCGAGATCACCGCCAGTACCAGCGCCGGCGAGACCCGCGTGCCCAGCGTCGCCATCAGGATTGCCGCGTTATGCGCCGCCGCGATGTCCTGCAAATGCTGGACCGAGGGTTCGGGCACCCGCGCCGCCTCCGGGGCGTCACGAAGCGCCGCCATGGCCGAGAGGAACCGACCGGTGCCCTGCGTGATCTCGGGCGAGACCTGCTGCCAGAACCAGCCAAAGCGCGCCCCGTCATCGCCGCGCGGCGGAAGCGGGACCGCGGCCAGCAACGGCATCGGGGCGACGGGTTCCGGCGGGGCGATACGGCGGGCCTGTTCCTCAGGGTCGACCTGCACGGTGATGCGGTTACGCCCGTCCTGCGGGGCGACGCCGATGCGCCGGAAGGTGAAGTTGTCCTGCCCGTCAGAGGCGCCGGGCGTCACCACACGCGGCCCCTCCTGCGCAAGCCCGGCACCGGGCACGACGAAAGAGGCCGCCCCAATCAGGGCTGCCGATATAAGTTGTCGAGTGATGGGGTAGCTGCTCGGCATGGCCCCGGTGTTCTTTGTTTTGTTCCCGGCAGCCTGCCAGAAAACCGGCGCCGACGCAAAGGCCTCAGGCCGTGGCCGCTGCCATAAAGTGGTTAATGCAGCCTTTACGCTGACAAGAAGTCACCTCTCCCCTGCCCGCATTCTTCCTTCTTTCGCCGCAATCGGAACACCCGACGGGGTGAAAACAAGGACAGCCAGCCCGAAGCGGCCGCCTAACGGGGGCGCGTGACGGTCCGGATATATCGCAACGGCCAACCATGGAGATGACCATGACCAAGTTCTTCAAGACCTTTCTTGCCGACGAATCGGGTGCAGTGACCGTTGACTGGGTCGTGCTCACCGCTGCCATCGTGGGCCTCGGCCTCGCCGTGATCACTTCGGTCCGTTCGGGCGTCCAAAGCCTCGGCACCGATATCCAGAACTCGCTGACCTCGGCCTCGGTCGCGACTCTGGGTACGCTGGGCACCTCGAACTGATCCCAAGCCCTACCGTTCTCTCAATCGGCCGCTCCGCACGGGGCGGCCGTTTCCGTTTCCCGCCTTGTTGCTACCGGCTGCCATCCCCGGCACCCGTCTGGAGATTGCCTCGTCCGACCAACCCTGCTGATGTTGTCGGCTTCTGCCTGTTTGAAACCAGCATCCGGGTAATTGGTTAACGATAGTTTAAATTTCAGCTTATCGTTTCACAAATACGAACAATTCCAAGATTTGCGCCAAAATCAGCACAATTCCCGCGCGAGTTCATCCCAGCAGCGCCGCATCGAACCGCGAGTGTTTCCACAGGGCGAACAGGCTCAGGAACGCTTAAGAGTTCGAATCACGTCCTGCCCCAATGCGGTTAAGCCTTCGCTACCAATCGCGCCCACGTTCCCCGACCGCGAACAAGCCGCGCTTCAGCCCGCCCGCCGTTTCTCCAGTGGCGACAAATCCTGAAAACGCACCACGCTCGCCGCAATTGCGCCCGGATTGCCCCACCTTCGCGCCTGCATCCTAACAGATAAAGAATGAGCCAGACGGGAAGCGGTAAATCCCCTCAAACCCATCCGCTCTCCTGACGGCACCTCGACCCTTGTTCCTGCTGACTGGAGACAGATCATGAAATTCCTCGCTACCCTCAAGACCTTCGCTGCTGACGAATCGGGCGCCGTGACCGTTGACTGGGTCGTGCTGACCGCTGCCATCGTGGGCCTCGGCCTGGCCGTCATCACCTCGGTCCGCACGGGCGTTCAAAGCCTCGGCACCGACATCCAGAACTCGCTGACCTCGGCTTCGGTCGCGACCCTGGGCACGCTGGGCACCTCGAACTAAGAGACCCTCGCGCAAGCGATTGGACGGACCGCATCCCGGATGCGGTCCGTTCGGCGTTTCGGGACCCGGCGCTGCAAAGAACCCCCTTTGCGGCCATCATGCTGCCCGATTCAGCAAGCAGAAACCTTTTACGGTCATGGTTATTGACGATCGCAAACTGCGTGTAGTGGCAGGCTGACAGGAGCGAATTCATGCGTGTAATGCAGATAGGCATCCTTGCCGTTGGACTCGGGCTCGCCGGGTTTGGCGTGTACATGGCGCAGAATTACGTCAGCCAGACCCAAGCGGCCCTGGCCGCGGCGCAGTCACGCGGCGCCGCCGCGCCTGCCATGGAGCTTGTCCAGGTCGCCGTCACCACCCGCCCGCTGCGCTATGGCGAGCCGATCAATGCCGATGCGCTGGCGCTGGTCGCCTGGCCGGCCAATGCCGTGCCGCCGGGCGCATTCCAGACGCTGGAAGACATCGTCCCCGATGCCTCGCGCCCCCGGATCGCCCTGCGCGCGATGGAACCGATGGAGCCTGTCTTGGCCGTCAAGGTCTCGCAGCCCGGCCAACCCGCCGGTATCGCTGCGATCCTGACCCCGGGCCTGCGCGCCTTCACCATTCGCGTCGACCAGAATTCGGGCATCTCGGGCAGCCTGCGGCCGTCGAACACCGTCGACATTTATTGGACCGGCCGTGGTGCCGAAGGTGGCGAGGTCACGCGCCTGCTGTCTTCCGGCGTACGCATCATCGCGCTTGATGAAAACGCGGATCAGGACCGGAACTTCCAGGGCATCCCGCGCTCAATCACCGTCGAGGCTCCGCCCGAGACCGTGGCGACGCTGGCGCAGGGCCAATCCACGGGCCGCCTGTCGCTGTCCGTGGTCGGCCTTGATGACACATCCGACGTGGCGCAGATCCAGGTAGATGGGCGCAGCCTGCTGGGCATGGAAGCGCCACAAGAAGTCGTCCAGGAGCGTTGCACCGTGCGAACCCGCCGTGGCGCCGAAGTCGTCATGATCGAGATCCCCTGCACGAACTGAAGCGGCTGTGGAACGCGTATCCGCCGCCTGAAGCCAAGGTTTTCCGCCCAGTCCGGCGAAAGACTTGAGGCATTTCCGCCACATCCCGGCGCGTGAACAGGCCCCAGATCTGGGGTCTTTGGCGTAATAGTGAGGCAAACCTCGCGCCACCGTCGCGCCAAACGCTTCAACGACGCTCTCCAAATAATTGAATCTTGCAAAAAAAACGGGATTCCCGCATTCTGGCACGAAAGGGCCCGTCAGAGGCCATCTCAAAACGTGATCGAGAGGCAGGATCACAATGATTGCGAAACCTACGATCGTGTCGGCATTCCTGCTGGCATTCGCGGGCCTCGGGCAGGCCTTCATCACCGCGCAACCCGCCGGTGCTCAGACCCTGCGCGTCAGCTCCGGAACCGTGCGCGACACGCTCGCCGTGGCCATGAACCGCGCAGTGGTTGTCGAAACCGACACCCCCTTCGTCGAATTGTCGATCGCCAACCCGGGCATCGCCGATATCTCGACGCTGTCTGATCGCTCGATCTACGTGCTGGGCAAGGCGCCGGGGCGCACCACGCTAACCATTCTCGGCGCCAATGGTGAGCTGATTGCCAATGTCGAGGTGCAGGTCACCCCTGACATCGCCGAATTCCGCGAGCGTCTGCGCCAGATCCTGCCGGCCGAGCCGATCGAAGTCCGCACCGCCAATGACGGCATCGTGCTGTCGGGCGTCGTCTCCTCGGGCGAGCGTCTGGACGCGGCGATGCAGCTGGCCGAACGCTACGCGCCGGGCCGCGTGTCCAACCTGATGAGCGTGGGCGGCACCCAGCAGGTCATGCTGCGCGTACGCTTCTCGGAAGTTCAACGCTCCGCCGCTCAAAGCCTCGCTGCCAGCCTCGCCATCGGGCGCGGTGGTCGCAGCGTTGCCGGCTCGGGCGCGTTCAACACCCCGGCGCTTGCAGGCGCGGCCGTTGGTGGCTCGGTCACCGGATCGGGCGGCGACACCGCGGGCGTGATCACCGGCGGCGTGTCGATCGGCTCGGTGCAGTTCCAGGTGATGCTGGAAGCCATGGAATCCAACGGCTTGGCCCGGACCTTGTCCGAACCCAGCCTGACCGCCCTATCCGGCCAAGAGGCCTATTTCCTCGCCGGTGGCGACCTTCCAGTGCCGGTGATCGGCGATTCCGGGACGGTCACCATCGACTACCGACCGTTCGGCGTGGAGCTGACCTTCACCCCGCGCGTTGTCGACGGCGACATGATCAACCTGACGCTGGACGCCGCGGTCTCCAGCATCGACAGCTCGAACGGGGTCACCTCGGGCGGCGTGTCGGTGCCGGCTTTCCGGCGCCGCCAGACCTCGACCACCGTCGAGATGCGCGACGGTGAGAGCTTCGCCATCGCCGGCCTGCTTCAGGACGATTTCCAGGGCTCGATCAGCCAGGTTCCGTGGCTGGGCGACATCCCGGTGCTTGGCGCGCTGTTCCGCAGCTCGGACTATCAGCGCGACCAGAGCGAGCTGATGATCTTCGTCACCGCCCATCTGGTCACGCCGACCCGTGGCGAGGCCCTTCTGCTGCCCACCGACCGCGTGCGGCTGCCCAACGAGAGCGAGCTTTTCCTCAACGGCCGGCTGACCGGCGGATCCACCGGCGCCTCGGAAGTGGCACGGCAGGATTTCCGCGGCGGCTATGGCTATGTGATGGAGTGATCTGATGCGCGATTTGTCCAAATCCTCCCTCAGCCTGACGCGCCGGACCCTGATGATGGGCGCGGCCGGCGGGGCGCTCAGCGCCTGTACCGGCGGCTATGGCCCTGAGCTTGGCAGCCACCTCGACGAGGGCGGTTTCGGCACGGCGACGGCCCACAACATCCTGATCCAGACGGGTCAGCTGGATTACGCGGTGATCCTGGGCGAGCGTTTTGCCCGGGAAGTGCCGAACACCATCACCTTCGCCTTCGACAGCGCCGAGCTGGACGCCGGCGCGCAACAGGTGCTGATGGCGCAAGCCGCCTGGATGCGCCGCTTCCCCGAGCTGGCCTTCCGCGTCTTCGGCCACACCGATCTGGTCGGCTCCGAGCGTTACAACCGCGGCCTCGGCCTGCGTCGGGCCCGTGCCGCTGCGGCGTTCATCGTGCGTCAGGGCATCAGTCGCAGCCGTGTCCAGGGTGTGATCACAAACGGCGAGACCCAACCGCTGATCCCGACCCCGGATCGTGAGCGTCAGAACCGCCGCGCCGTGACCGAGGTTTCGGGCTTCGTGCAGAACCACCCGCGGGTTCTGAACGGCGAATACGCCCTTATCGTGCACCGCCAGTACGTTGAAAGCGCGGATCGCAACACGAACGTGCCGGCGGGTTCATTCTGATCCCATAGACGTCGGGGCCGCTTCCCTGAACAGCCTGCGGCCCGAAAGAATCGCCCTGTCGCACCCCGACAGGGCGATTTCTTTGTTCGAAAACGGCCCGATGATTACAATTTATTAGCCCCATTATTGCCAAGATTACCTCCGAGATTGGCTCGACCTCCCCTGTATTCCGGGGGTGGAAAGGTCGTCAGTGCCAAGGCCTGCAGAACGCGGGTTCGGAGGATAAGAAACATGTCGAGCGCAGTAGCCACGAACAAGCATACCGCCCCTATCCGGGCCTGCACCGTCTCGCGCGATGTGCAGAACTTCGATCTTCTGATCGAGGACATGGAGCTTGAACTCGGCGAGAGCTGGGGGGATCTGACCTTCCCCAGCGCCTTGAAGTTTCTCGACCAACCGGATGCGCGCAGCCTCGAATTCATTGCGATTGCGCTGGATGACGACGACGAATCGAACATGGCGATGGTTGAGGCGGTGATCCAGCGGGCGACCTCGCTGAACATCCGCGTCCTGCTCATCGCCGAGGAGCTGGGCCCCATTGCCCTGCACCGCCTGCTGCGCCTCGGGGCCAGCGATTTCGTCCCCTACCCGCTGCCGGAAGGCGCGCTGCACGACGCGATCCAGCGCCTGCGCCAGCCGGCGCCGGACGTCGCGAATATCTCGCCGCAATCGCGCATGCTGACCGCGTCGGCCCAGAACATGGGCACGGCCTATGCGGTTCAGGGCCTCTCGGGTGGTTCGGGTGCGACGACTTTCGCGGTGAACCTGGCCTGGGAGATCGTGAATTCCGGCAAGGAGGCCCCCACGGTCTGCCTGCTGGATTTTGACCTGCAGACCGGCTCGATCGCGACCTATCTGGACCTCGCACGGACGGAAAAGGTCTATGAGCTTCTGTCCAACACCGCCGTGATGGACCGCGATTTCTTCATGAACACGCTGCAGACCTTCAACGACAAGCTGAAGGTGCTGACCGCCGCCGCCGACATGCTGCCGCTGGACCTGATCTCGCCCGACGACATCGAGCGCGTGATCACCATGGCCCGCGCCAATTTCGACATCGTGCTGATCGACATGCCGGCGACGGTCGTCCAATGGACGGAGACGGTGCTGAACGAAGTCGACAGCTATTTCGCGACGATGGAGCTGGACATGCGCTCGGCCCAGAATGCGCTGCGCCTCATTCGCGCGCTGAAGGCTGAGGATCTACCGCTGTCGAAGCTGCGCTACATCCTGAACCGTGCGCCGAAATTCACCGATCTGTCCGGCAAGGCCCGCGCCAAGCGCATGGCCGAGAGTCTGGATATCGAGTTCGAGGTGATGCTGCCCGATGGCACCGCGCAGGTGACGCATGCCAATGACCACGGGCTGCCGCTGGCTGAAATCGCGCCGAAGAACCCGCTTTTGAAAGAAATCCGTAAGGTCGCGCAGACCATCATCGCCGCCAACCGCGACGAGAAACGCGCCGCCGCCTGAGGAGAGATCGATGTTCTCGCGCTATCGCAAGGATGCCCCGCCCCCGCCGTCGCAGCGCCCCGATTCGCGCGCGGCACCGACGCAGGAAATCGCCAAGGTTTCGCCCTCGACCCAGCCGATAGTGGCTCCGCGCCCGGCCACGCCGAAGCCCAGCTTCAAGGCGCAGTCGAGCGCCGCGCCGATCGCTGCGCAGCCCGCCGCCAACGACAAGGATCGCCGCCGCAAGCAGCGGATCCTCGAGGTGAAGTCCGAGCTGCACACCCGGCTTCTGGACAACCTGAACCTCGCCGCGCTGGACAGCGCCTCGGAAGCGGAACTGCGCGCCGAGATCGCCGCCATCTCGGCCGAGGCGCTGAGCGAAATCAACTTCGCTCTGACCTCGGAAGAGCGTCTCACGCTGAACCAGGACCTGTACTTCGAGGTCCGCGGCCTCGGCCCGCTGGAGCCGCTGCTCAAGGATGAGACCGTCAACGATATCCTCGTGAACGGGCCTAACCGGGTGTTCGTGGAACGGGGCGGCAAGCTGACGCTGACCGATGTGACCTTCAAGGATGAGCGCCACCTCTTGCGCATCATCGACAAGATCGTCTCGGCCGTGGGGCGTCGTGTTGACGAATCAAACCCCTATGTCGACGCCCGTCTGGCCGATGGCTCGCGTTTCAACGCCATGGTGCCGCCGGTCGCCGTCGACGGCTCGCTGGTGTCGATCCGGAAATTCAAGAAGGACAAGCTGGGGATCGAGGATCTCGTGGGCTTCGGCGCCTTCTCGGAAGAGATGGCGATGTATCTCGAAGCCGCGGTCGCGACGCGGCTCAACGTGATCGTCTCGGGCGGTACGGGTTCGGGCAAGACGACCACGCTGAACGCGCTGTCGTCCTTCATCGACAACTCGGAACGCATCCTCACCATCGAGGACACGGCCGAACTTCAGCTACAGCAGACCCATGTCGGCCGGATGGAAAGCCGCCCCGCCAACGTTGAGGGCAAGGGCGCGGTGACCCAGCGCGACTGTTTGCGCAACGCGCTGCGGATGCGTCCGGACCGGATCATCGTCGGCGAAACGCGTGGCGAGGAAGTCATCGACATGCTGCAGGCCATGAACACCGGCCACGACGGCTCGATGACCACGATCCACGCCAACTCGGCCCGCGACGGTGTCAGCCGTCTGGAAAACATGGTCGCCATGGCCGGGATCGAGATGCCGCTGCGCGCCGTTCGCAGCCAGATTTCCAGCGCTGTGAACCTGATCGTGCAGGCCTCGCGTCTGCAGGACGGCTCGCGCCGGATGGTCTCGATCACCGAGGTGACCGGCATGGAGGGTGACATCATCACCATGCAGGAAGTCTTCCGGTTCGAGCGGACCGGGCTGGAGCCGAACGGCAAGATCATCGGCCATTTCACCGGCTGCGGCATCCGTTCGCATTATTCGGATCGCTTCCGCCGCTGGGGCTATGACCTGCCGCCCAGCCTTTACGACGTCGTGCAGGGGGAGTGAGCGCATGAGCATTGACCCCATGGTCATCATCTATGTCGCCATCTTCGGCGGCATCCTGCTTCTGGTCGAGGCGCTGTACCTTCTGGTCTTCGGTCGCTCGATCCGTCTCGGCAGCCGGATGAACCGCCGGCTGGAGATGCTGGACAAGAAGAACGCCGACCGCACCGAAGTGATCGACCGCCTGCGCAAGGAGGCGACGCAGCACACGAAGTCGACCGCGATCCCCTTCTATTCCCTGCTGGCCGAAAAGGCCGAAAAGGCGCAGATCGCCTTCTCGCCGGTGATGCTGATCCTGGTGATGGTGCTGCTGGCGACCGTCGGTTACCTCGCGCTGACGATCTTCACCGCGGCGCCGCTGGCCGTCCGCGTGGGTGTGGCCTCGGTCATGGGCGTGGGCGCGGTGTGGTTCTGGGTCTCGAACAAGGCGAAGAAGCGCTTCTCGCTGATCGAAGAGCAGCTGCCTGACGCCATCGACCTGATCGTGCGCGGCCTGCGCGTGGGTCACCCCTTCGTGCACGCCCTGTCCTCGGCCGCGAAGGAGATCCCCGATCCCCTCGGCACCGAGCTGGGCCTGATTGCCGACGAAGCCGCCTATGGCCGCGACATGGGCGAGGCACTGATGGCCTTCGCCGAACGGATGGACATGCAGGATCTGCGCTTCCTCGCCGTGTCGGTGACGATTCAGGCGCAATCGGGCGGCAACCTTGCCGAGATCCTCGATGGCCTGTCGAAAGTGGTCCGCGCGCGCTTCAAGCTGTTCCGCCGGGTGAAGGCGATCACCGCCGAAGCCAAATGGTCGGGCATGTTCCTGTCGGGCTTCCCGATCGTCGCCATGCTGCTGATCAGCGTTGTGAAGCCGGATTATTACGACGAGGTCAAGGAAACGGCCTATTTCATTCCGACCGCGCTGGTGGTGTTCACCTTCTTGGTGATCAACGTCCTGTACATGCGCAAGATGGTCAATATTCAGGTGTAAGGGACGCGTCTCATGAATCCCGATTTTCTCGCCACCCTGACCTCGCCCCCGGTGCTGATCGCGCTGATGGTGGCGGCCGGCGTAACGCTGGTCCTGATGATGCTGATGGGCCGGGGCAAGGAAAAGCCCGACCCCCTCGCCCGTCTCAAGGCCGAGGTCCGTCAGGGCCATGCCGGCGAGGCGTCGCGCCTGACGCGCAAATCGGCGATGTCGGACACCGCGCTCGACAAGCGTCTGGACAAGTACAAGGCCTTCCTTGAGCCGACCGACAGCGCCCAGATGGGCGAGGCGCGGCTGAAGATGATCCAGGCCGGCTATCACGGCAAAAACGCGGTGCGCGACTTCCATGCCGCCAAGCTGATCCTCGGCATGGGCGGGCTGCTCATTGGCCTCGCCTATATCCTGCTGCTGCCGCCGCCCGAGGGGGCCTCGATCTTCGCCACGGCGATGCCGATTCTGGTACCGACTCTGCTGGGCTATTACTTCCCGATCTATTGGGTGAACAAGCGCCACGGCGAGCGGCAGGACCAGATTGCCCGCGGCTTCCCTGATGCGCTGGACATGCTGCTCATCTGCACCGAGGCCGGGCAATCAATGGACCAGTCGATCAGCCGTGTCGCCAAGGAATTGCGCGCGGGCTACCCCGCCCTGTCCGAGGAATTCGACACCGTCTCGCACGAGACCAAGGCCGGCAAGGACCGCCTTGAGGTGCTGAAGGACATGGGCGTGCGCTGCGGCAATGCCGACATCCGCTCCTTCGTGACGGTGCTGATCCAGTCGGCGACCTACGGCACCTCGGTGGCGGATGCGCTGCGCGTCTATGCGGCCGAAATGCGTGACAAGCGCGTGATGCTGGCCGAAGAAAAGGCGAACGTCTTGCCGACCAAGCTGACACTGGGCACAATGATGTTCACCGTGCCGCCGTTGCTGATCATCCTGATCGGTCCGTCGGTCTACGGCGTGATGAAGATGCTCAGTACGGCAGATTTCGGTCTATGATCCGACTTATCGGCGTGGCGGCGCTGCTTGCGTTGTCCGCCTGTCAAAGCAGCGGCGAGTTCTCGCCCGATGGTCTTCCCGGCCGCGCCGTCAGCGCGGCCGAGGACGTTGATGGCCTGATCGTCGGCCACCGCCTGATGCAGGGCGGCGAATATGAGCTGGCGCTTCGGGCCTATTACCGCTCCATGGCCGAGAATGGCCCCACGGTCGACGCGCTCTCGGCCATCGGCTCGGCCAATCTGCGGCTGGGACGGCTGGGTCAGGCCGAACAGATGCTGCGCCGGGCCATCGAATTCGACCCGCAATTCGTCCCGGCGATCAACAATCTCGGCGTGGTGATGATCGAAAACCGCGACTGGGGTCAGGCCGCCCATCTGTTCCGCACCGCCTTTGCCCTCGATTCGGGCCGGTCCGAAGAAATCCGCGAGAACCTGCGCCTTGCTCTCGCAAATCTCGAGGATTCGGGCTATACTGGGGAAAACAACGATAATTTCGCCCTGGTGCGGCGCGGCAATGGACGCTTCCTTCTGCTCGCGACGAATTAAGGGCGGCGAGCAGTAAGGACAGGATCATGCGCAAGGTGTGGATGGCACCGTTGTGCCTTGCAGGCGTCGCCCTGCTTGGCGGCTGCGGTGAATCGATGCGGGCCCAAACGGCGCGTGCGATCGATTCCGTACAATCGATCGATCAGGAAAACATGGCCGAGATGATGCTGGCCGTCGCCGATCCGGCCGAGGCGATCCAGTATTTCACCGCCCAGTCGCAGCAGCATCCCGACCGCATCATCTTCCGCCGCGGTCTGGCGCGCTCGCTGATGCGGGCCGGACGCGCCGAGGATTCGATCGCCGTCTGGCAGCAGGTGCTGGCCCATCCCGAAGCCACGCTCGACGACCGCGTCGACATGGCCGAGGCCTATATCCGCGCCAACAACTGGCCGCAGGCCGAGGCCACGCTCAACGCCATCCCCCCCACGCACGAGACCTATTCGCGTTATCGGCTGGAGGCCATGGTCGCCGATTCCCGCCAGCAATGGGACCGCGCCGACAGCTTCTACGAGATCGCCGTCGGCCTGACGCCGACCCCGGCTTCCACCCTGAACAACTGGGGTTACTCCAAACTGACGCGCGGCGATGCCCGCGGCGCCGAGCGGCTGTTCCTTGAGGCCCTGCAGCATGACAGCACGCTGTTCCCGGCCAAGAACAACCTCGTGCTGGCCCGTGCCTCGCGCCGGATCTACGAACTCCCGCTGATCGAGATGACCCAGATCGAGCGCGCCGAGCTGTTGCACACCATGGCGCTGGCAGCGATCCGTCAGGGCGACGTGCAGACCGGCCGCGGCCTGCTGGAAGACGCCATCGCCACCCATCCCCAGCATTTCGAGGCCGCCGCCAACGCCCTCGCCGCGTTGCAGTAAGGACGACAATGCTGACGCAATCCGCCCATGCCGCGGTGTGGCTTCTGATCTTCGCCACACCCATCTGCCTCTACGTTGCATGGAGCGACCTCAAGGCGATGCGCATCCCCAATCTGGCGGTGCTGGCGCTGATAATCGTCTATGCCATCGTCGGCGCGCTGACCCTGCCTTTGGGTGAATGGGGCTGGTCGTGGCTGCATTTCCTCGTCGTGCTGGTGATCGGTTTCGTCCTCAGCCTGTCGGGCACCTTCGGCGCGGGGGATGCGAAATTCGCCGCGGCCATGGCGCCCTTCGTGGCGCTGGGGGACCTGCGGCTGTTTCTGGTGTTGCTGTCGGCGGTGACGCTGGCCGCCTTCGTCGTGCACCGGGTGATGCGCGCGATCCCGGCGATCCGCCGCGCGACCCCGGACTGGGCCAGCTGGCAGCGCAAGGAATTCCCCTTCGGCATGGCCCTGGCGCCGGCGTTAATCTTTTATCTGGTTTTGGCCAGCATCTATGGACGCTGACGCCGCAGAGGTCCGCGCATGAACGATCAATCCACCGATTCCCGTATCCTGCCGCCCCCGCCGCCCGCCTCGCTGGACGACACCGGCCTGCCGCAGACCCTGATGCGGGATATTCTGCTGAAGACCATGTTCCGCATGTCGCTGACCTATGTGTCCGACATCGCGCGGGTGGTCTGCCTGTCCTTCGCACAGGTCCAGCAGTTGATCGACGCCGCGCGCGGTGAGCGTCTGCTGGAGGCGATGGGCACTATGCATGCCGGCGCCCAATCCACCGAGATGGGCTTCCAGCTGACCGATGCGGGCCGCCAGCGCGCGCAGCAGGCCTTGGCGATTTCGGAATACTATGGCGCCATGCCGGTCCCGCTGGAACTCTATGGCGAGCAAGTGCGTCGCCAGTCGATCCGCAAGGTGAAGATCACCCGCGAGCAATTGACCGCCGCCATGGGCGACCTGATCCTGCCGGAGGACCTGTTGGCCAACCTCGGCCCCGCCGTGACTTCGGGCCGGTCGATCCTGATGTACGGGCCGCCGGGCAACGGGAAGTCCTCGATCTCGAACGGGATCCGCGACGCGCTGGGGGATCACGTCTATGTCCCCCATGCCGTGGTGCATTCGGGTCAGGTGATTGCCGTCTTCGACCCCATCGTCCACCGCCGGATCGAGCAGGCGCCGCAGGGCGGCAGCCAGCTGCGCATTCAGGGCGCCCGCTTCGACCCGCGCTATGTGCTCTGTGAGCGTCCCACGGTGATCACCGGCGGCGAGCTGAAGCTCGAGATGCTGGAGCTGAAATACAACCCGGTCGCCCGCACCTATCAGGCGCCCCTGCAGTTCAAGGCCATGGGCGGCGTGTTCATCGTCGACGACCTCGGTCGCCAGGAGGAGCCGCCGCAGGCGCTGGTGAACCGCTGGATCGTGCCGCTCGAGATGAATTACGACATCCTGTCGCTGGTCTCGGGCGAGAAGTTCATCGTGCCCTTCGACACGCTGGTGATCTTCTCGACGAACTTCCACCCGAACACGATCTTCGATCAGGCGGCGCTGCGGCGGATCTTCTTCAAGATCAAGATCGACGGTCCCAATCAGGCGGATTTCCTGAAGATCTTCGCGCTTGTCGCCCGGAAGCGGCGCGTCCCCCTGAACGAGGATGCGCTGATCCACCTGCTGCAGAGCAAGTATCCGACGATCGACAACGTCTATTCGAACTATCAGCCGATCTTCCTGATCGACCAGATGATGGCGATCTGCGACTACGAGGGGAAGCCCTACCACATGTCGCCCGACCTGATCGATCGCGCGTGGTCGAACATGTTCGTCAAGGATGAGGACATCATCCGCTGACGGCGGCCATGACGTAACGAAACTTCCGCGGGTGCTGGCCCCTCTCCCCCGGACGCGCTTTCCTGTCCTCGGACAGGGAGGACAACATGGACGATTTCACCGCGACCGAGGCGAGGGTGCGCGACAGCTTTGCCCGGCAGACGATGATGGACACGCTGGGCGCCACGCTGACCGCGCTGGCGCCGGGTCGCTGCGTGATCCGCGCGCCGATTGCCCCGCATCTCAAGCAGCAGCACGGTGCGGCGCATGCCGGGCTGGCCTTCACGCTGGGCGATACGGCCGCGGGGTACTCGGCGCTGTCGACCATGGCGGGCGATACCGACGTGATGACGGTCGAGATGAAGATCAACCTCCTCTCCCCTGCTGTGGGCGAGGCACTGGAGGCCGTGGGCGAGGTCGTACGCGCCGGCAAGCGGCTGACCGTGGTCAAGGCCGAGGTCTTCGCGCTGCAGGGCGACAGCCGCAAGCCGGTGGCCCTGCTGCAGGGCACGATGATCCCGGTGGCGCAGCGCTGAGGTGAACCGCTTGCCGGGTTGCGCGTTGACTGGGATGATCCGGTTCCCGTCGGAAAGGAAGTGCCATGTCCCTGACGCTTGAACGCACCGGCCCGGCCACCTGCGTCGTCCGCCGCCACTTCGCTGCCCCGCCCGAGCGCCTCTACGCCGCCCATACAGAGCCCGAGACCCTGCGACAATGGCTGACCGGCCCCGATGGCTGGATGATGGTCCGCTGCGAAGTCGATCTACGGCCCGGCGGGCATATGCGCTACGACTGGCAGGCCGAGGATGGCAGCCACGGCTTCCACCTGACCGCCGAAGTGCTGGAGGTCGAGGCCCCGCAGCGCATCCTGCATGTCGAGCGGATGTTCCTTCCAGACCAGACCCCTGACAACCGGGTCGAGACGCTGTTCCAGCCGCAGGGCGAGGGCACGTTGATGGTGATGACCATGCAGGTCGCGGATGCCGAGACGATGGACGCGATGCTCTCCACCGGCATGACCGACGGCATGGAAGCCAGCTACGCACGGCTCGAACGAAGCGGCCTCATGGCATGAAAAAGGGCGGGTCGAACCCCGCCCCTCACAACCCGTAGGGTGGGGTTTCACCCCACCTTTGCGCCGCCTTAGGCGGTCAGGCCCTTCGGCTCCGACAGCCCATTGGCGCGGCAGCAGGCGGTCAGCGTGTTGGCCAGCAGGCACGCGATGGTCATCGGCCCCACCCCGCCCGGCACCGGCGTGATCGCGCCCGCGACCTCGGCGGCCGAGGCGAATTCCACGTCACCCACCAGCTTGTTCTTGCCGTCGCGCTCGATGCGGTTGATGCCCACGTCGATCACCGTCGCGCCCGGCTTCACCCAATCGCCCGGGATCATCTCGGGCCGGCCCACGGCGGCGACGAGGATATCGGCCGAACGGCAGACCGCCGCCAGATCCTTGGTGCGCGAATGCGCGATGGTCACGGTGCAGCTATCGCCCAGAAGCAGCTGCGCCATCGGCTTGCCGACGATGTTCGAGCGGCCCACGACCACCGCGTTCATCCCCGAGAGCGAGCCATGATGGTCGCGCAGCATCATCAGGCAGCCCAGCGGCGTGCAAGGCACCATCGACTTCTGCCCGGTGCCCAGAAGACCCACGTTCGAGATGTGGAAGCCGTCCACATCCTTCGCCGGGTCGATCGAATTGATCACCAGATCCGAATTCAGATGCCCCGGCAGCGGCAGCTGCACGAGGATGCCATGCACCGACTGGTCCTTGTTCAACTGGTCGATCAGCGCCAGCAGATCGGCCTCCGAGGTATCGGCGGGCAGCTTGTGCTCGTAGGAGTTCATGCCGACCTCGACGGTCTGCTTGCCCTTCGAGCGGACATAGACCTGGCTCGCCGGGTCCTCGCCGACCAGCACCACGGCCAGACCTGGGGTCAGGCCGTTCTCGTCCTTCAGCCGCGCCACATGCTCGGCCACCTGCTCGCGGACCTTCGCCGCAAACGCCTTCCCGTCGATGATCGTTGCCGTCACCCTCAGACCTCCGTATCCGCGTATTGGGCGCGGTAATGCGCCATCTGCAACCGTGTCGCCAACACGGCGTTCTTCATCAGCGTGGCCACCGTCACCGGCCCCACGCCCCCCGGCACCGGGGTGATCCAACCGGCCACTTCGGCACAGCTGTCGAAATCCGCGTCACCCACCGTCTTGCCCTCGACCCGGTTGATGCCGATGTCGATCAGCGCCGCGCCGGGTTTCAGCATGTCGCCGGTGACAAGGCCCGGCTTGCCCACCGCCACGAAGACCGCATCCGCCGCGCGCGAATGCATCGCCACTGAGCGGGTCATGTGGTGGCAGACCGTCACGGTCGCGCCGAGGCCCATCAGCAGGAAGGCGATGGGCTTGCCGACAATCTCGCTGTGGCCGATCACGGTCACATCGAGGCCCTCCAGCTTCAGCGGCAGGGTCTTCAGGATCTCGACGGCAGCAACGGCGGTACAGGGCCCGAGCGCGAGGTCGTTATAGACGATGTTCCCGATCGAGGCCGGGTGCATGCCTTCCACGTCCTTCAGCGGATGGACGGCCTTTTGCAGCGTCTTCACCGGGATATGGGCGGGCAGCGGGCGCTGGATGATGATGCCGTTGACGCGCGGATCGGCGTTGAGGCCGTGCAGCACGCCGACGAGCTGCTCCATCGAGATGGTTTCGGGATAGTTGCGCGCCTCGAATTCGACACCGGAATTCTCGGCCGTCTTCTGCTGGTTGCGCACATAGAGCTCGGCCGCGGCGGTATCGCCCACGGAGATGGACACAAGCCGCGGCTGCCAGCCCTGCGCGGCCAGCTCCTTGGCCTCGGCCATGTTCTCGGCGCGCATCCGCGCAGCGATGTCTTTTCCGTCGATCAATGCGGCGCGCATGGTCATCTCTCCTGCGAGGTTGCCTTTGTCCGTGCCTTACGGCGCGCCTCGCCCTGCGGCAAGAGCAAGGCCGGCGGCTTGGTTGCCGCCGGCCTGACGATCTTAGAACAGACCTTCGACGAAGCCCGATTCCGCGATGCGGATGGTTTCCGCCGCCGGGGTCTTGGGCAGGCCCGGCATGGTCATGATCTCACCGCAGATCACCACGATGAAGCCAGCCCCGGCCGAGAGGCGCACTTCGCGCACCGGCACCGAGTGGCCCGTCGGCGCGCCGCGCAGGTTCGGATCGGTCGAGAACGAGTACTGGGTCTTCGCCATGCAGACCGGGAAATGCCCGTAGCCGGCGTCTTCCCAAGCCTTCAGCTGCTGGCGGATCGACTTGTCGGCGATCACCTCGTCGGCGTGGTAGATGCGCTTGGCGACGGTCTCGATCTTCTGGAACAGGCTCATCTCGTCCGGGTAGATCGGCGCGAAATTGGCGCTGCCCGATTCCGCCATCTGCACGACCTTGTGGGCGAGATCCTCGATCCCGGCCGAGCCATGGGCCCAGTGCTTGCAGACGATGGCTTCGGCGCCCTGCTCGGCCACATAGGCCTGCACAGCGGCGATCTCGGCATCGGTATCCGAATGGAAGTGGTTCACCGCGACGACGACCGGCACGCCGAAGGATTTCACGTTGGCGATGTGACGGCCCAGGTTCGGGCAGCCCTTCTGCACGGCCTCGACATTCTCGGCGCCCAGATCGGCCTTGGCGACGCCACCGTTCATCTTCATCGCGCGCACGGTGGCGACGATAACCGCGGCGGCGGGCTTCAGACCGGCCTTGCGGCACTTGATGTCGAAGAACTTCTCGGCACCCAGATCGGCGCCGAAACCGGCTTCGGTCACCACATAGTCACCCAGCTTCAGCGCGGTGGTGGTGGCGATCACCGAGTTACAGCCGTGGGCGATGTTGGCGAAGGGGCCGCCATGCACGAAGGCCGGGTTGTTTTCCAGCGTCTGCACGAGGTTCGGCTGCATCGCGTCCTTCAGCAGCACGGTCATCGCGCCATCGGCCTTCACGTCGCGGCAATAGATCGGGCGACGATCGCGGGTATAGGCAACGACGATATCGCCGAGGCGCTTCTGCAGGTCTTCAAGGTTCTTCGACAGGCAGAGGATCGCCATGACTTCCGAAGCCACGGTGATGTCGAAGCCGGTCTGACGCGGGAAGCCGTTGGCCACGCCACCCAGCGAGGTCACGATGTCACGCAGCGCGCGGTCGTTCATATCCATGACGCGGCGCCACACCACGCGGCGCTCGTCGATCTCCAGCGAGTTGCCCCAGTAGATGTGGTTGTCGATCATCGCCGACAGCAGGTTGTGCGCCGAGGTGATCGCGTGGAAGTCGCCGGTGAAGTGGAGGTTCATCTCCTCCATCGGCACGACCTGCGCGTAACCGCCGCCCGCGGCGCCGCCCTTCATGCCGAAGTTCGGCCCAAGCGAGGCTTCGCGGATACAGATCACGGCTTTCTTGCCGATGCGGTTCAGACCGTCGCCCAGACCCACGGTGGTTGTGGTCTTGCCTTCGCCAGCCGGCGTCGGGTTGATGGCGGTCACGAGGATCAGCTTGCCATCCGGACGGCCGGCCAGCGAATTGATGAAGTCTTGGCTCACCTTGGCCTTGTCATGGCCGTAGGGCAGCAGGTGCTCGGACGGAATGCCCAGCTTGTCGCCGATCTCCATGATCGGCTTCTTGTTGGCTTCGCGAGCGATTTCGATATCTGACTTGAATGACATGCACTGCCTCCCCTGCACTGCGTTAGCTAGGGGGAAGTGTTAGCGGGCGAGTTGCAATGTATACATGCCTTTTGCGACCTCTCGGCGGCGTTTTCCGCCGCGCCGCGTTTCCCAAAGGAAACGATCGCTCACAGCAGCGACGGCGTCTCCAGACCCTGCCAGACCGGCTGATCGGGGATGAACAGCCGCAGACGGTCGCCGATGGCGACCTCGCCCTCGGCCTCGACCCAGGCGGTGACACCGCGCCGTCCGGCCGCCGCCGGCTTGAACCGCGCGCCGAAGCCGGGATGCGCCGTCTCGATAGGGCGGGCCGGCAGGGTGCAGGGGCGGTTCTCCATATCCACGGTGACCGACGCGCCCGAATCCGCCAACAGGCGCGAGGACGGCGGTACGCGGCTGAAATCGGGCAGGCCCTTCACCACCATCGTCGCGCCCAGCAGCGCGGGGTCCAGCGTGTCCAACCCCATCTCGGCGGCGATGGAGGCCAGCTCCTCCTCGGACAGGATCGACAGCTGGCGCGCGTTGCGGATCGGCGTGTTGCGCGGATAGAGGCCCAGAACGCGTGAGCACGAGGGCCGCGTCATGCCCCCATGCGATTCGCCCGAGGCGCCGTCGAAGGTCAGCTCCAGCCGTTCCATCCGGGTCGACGGCAGCGCGGCCTCGCGGTCGGCCACGATCCCCAGCCAGGTGATCGTCGCTTCCAGATTGGTCTTGGCTAGGGCGGGCATCGGGTCTCTCCAACAGAAAACCCCGGCACCGTCGCGCGGTGCCGGGGTGAATGCAAGAGATGCCGTGACGAAATCCCGAGTTATGCGCTCGGATTAGGCTCCATGCCGTCGTCGCTGCGCGGACGCGGGCGCGTTTTCGGGATCGAGGCCACCGACGGCGTGCCGGTCGAGGGCGTGTCGTCCTCGTCGCGACCCGGACCTTCGCCGCGCATCACGCGGGTGATTTCCGAACCGGTCAGCGTCTCGTATTCCAACAGGCCCTGCGCAAGGTTCTCCAGCTCGTCGGCGTGCTCGGTCAGGATCCGCTTGGCGGTCTGATAGCCCTCGTCGCCGATCTTGCGGACCTCCTGGTCGATCTTCTCTTGCGTGGCTTGGCTGGCGTTCGACCCGTTCGAGTAGTTGCCCAGATAGGACTGCTGCTCGTTGGCGTAGTCGATATGGCCCAGCTCATCCGAGAAGCCGAACTGCGTCACCATCGCGCGGGCGATCTTGGTCACCTGCTGGATGTCCGACGAGGCGCCCGAGGTCACGTTTTCCTTGCCGAAGATCAGCTCCTCGGCGACCTTGCCACCCATCGCCATGGCGATCTTGGAGGTGTACTTGGTGTAGGTCACGCTGAGCTGGTCACGTTCCGGCAGCGACAGCACCAGACCCAGCGCACGACCGCGCGGGATGATCGTCGCCTTGTGGATCGGGTCATGCTGCGGGACATGCAGACCGACGACCGCGTGACCGGCCTCGTGATAGGCCGTGAGCTTCTTCTCTTCTTCGGTCATGACCATGGAGCGACGCTCCGAGCCCATCATGACCTTGTCCTTCGCGTCTTCGAAATCCTGCATGGTCACGAAGCGGCGGTTCTTGCGCGCGGCCATCAGCGCCGCCTCGTTCACGAGGTTCGCCAGATCCGCGCCCGAGAAACCCGGCGTGCCACGCGCAATGATGCGCAGGTCCACGTTCGGGCCCAGCGGCACCTTGCGGGCATGGACGCCGAGGATGCGCTCACGGCCCTTGATGTCCGGGTTCGGCACCTGCACCTGACGGTCGAAACGGCCGGGACGCAGCAGCGCCGGGTCCAGAACGTCGGGACGGTTGGTCGCGGCGATGATGATGATGCCTTCATTGGCCTCGAAACCATCCATCTCGACCAGCAGCTGGTTCAGCGTCTGCTCGCGCTCGTCGTTGCCACCACCGTAGCCCACGCCACGCGAGCGACCGACTGCGTCGATCTCGTCGATGAAGACGATGCAAGGCGCGTTCTTCTTGGCCTGCTCGAACATGTCGCGGACACGGCTGGCGCCGACACCGACGAACATCTCGACGAAGTCCGAACCCGAGATGGTGAAGAAGGGCACACCCGCCTCACCGGCGATGGCGCGGGCGAGGAGCGTCTTACCGGTGCCCGGAGGGCCGACCAGCAGCGCGCCTTTCGGGATCTTGCCGCCGAGACGGCTGAACTTCTGCGGGTTGCGCAGGAATTCGACGATCTCTTCCAGCTCGTCCTTGGCCTCGTCGATACCGGCGACGTCGTCAAAGGTGATGCGGCCATGCTTCTCGGTCAGCAGCTTGGCCTTCGACTTGCCGAAGCCCATCGCGCCGCCGCGCCCGCCGCCCTGCATGCGGTTCATGAAGAAGAT
This sequence comes from Pararhodobacter sp. CCB-MM2, assembly GCF_001691415.1. Classification (GTDB taxonomy): domain Bacteria; phylum Pseudomonadota; class Alphaproteobacteria; order Rhodobacterales; family Rhodobacteraceae; genus Pararhodobacter. The sequence goes on along the minus strand of NZ_LRRR01000008.1, from coordinate 4,197 downwards.
CCACACGCCGATCAGCAAGAGGAAGGGCAGCCAGACCGACAGCGCCGACATCAGGCCCGAACGCTCCTGCGCGCGGGCTTCGACGGCGACGTTGGCGTCGATCAGACGCTCGGTCGGGTTCTCGCCCGAGGGACGGATCGTCGTATAGGCCTGACCCGAACGGTCGGTGACGCGCAGCGTCTCGCCGTCGATCACGACCCGGCTGACATCGCCGGCCTCGACTCGCTGAAGGAAATCCGAATAGCCGATGGTCCGCCCGCTGGCCGTCGTCGACCCGTTGTTAAACAGGGTAAACAGGACGATCATCAGGAAGAACAGGACGATCCAGAAGGCGAAATTACGCGCGTTGCCCACGGGGCTCTCCCAAAACCACGGCCAGCTTTGGCCAGTTGGTCCTAAAATAGTGAGTGAGTGGTCGACTTCAATGCGATTGTGACGTCTTGGTGCAGATCGCGGCGAGAGGTCGCGCGCTCAGGGTCCAGCCTTGCGGCCACAACACAAGCGGCGCGGCCACCAGCGCCTCGCCCCGCCAGAGGCCGGGAAGGCCCTGCAGCAAGGATCGCGGGAGCTGCGTCTCACGCCAATGCGGGATCTCGCCCTTTGCCGCGAGGCGGCTCAGATGCGCCAACCCGGCCTCGCCCATCACGCGAATTTCACAGGCGGCGTCAGGCCCTTCGGCCTGCCAACGCCCGTCCCACGCTGCATCGGCCGCACAGACCACACCGCGCAAGGCCTGCGCCTCGCGCCCCAGAAGCAGTGCCTTGCCGCGCCGTTGCAACAGGCAGCCCATCAAGGTGCCCTGCCCTGCCGCCAGCAATCGCTGCAGATCCTCCAGCCGGGGACGATAGGGATGGCCCGACAGCTGCATCAACAGATGCGCGAAAAGCCGGTCGCGCGTCTCGCCCGGCAGGTCCAAGGCGGCAGGGTCGATTCGCAGCACCCCGCGCTCCTCGGTGACCAGCGCGTCGAGCGCCCGCTGTGCCTCGCCCTCCAGCACCTGCCGGGCGCGCCGCATCCGGTCGGCCGTTTCCGCCAGCCCCTGCGCTTCGATCCCAAGGTCTCGCAGCACCGACAGCGCCTGCCGTGCCCGCACCCTCAGGAAGCGCGGATCGGCATTGGAGGGATCCTCGACCCAGCCGATGCCCCGCGCCCGCAGCTCCGAGCGCAACGCGTCGCGCGAGACGCCAAGGAACGGCCGCAGCCACAGCAGGCCGCCGCTCTCGCGCCGTGCTTCCATGCCCGACAGGCCATCCACGCCCGAGCCCCGCGCCAGCCGCATCAGCACCGTCTCGGCCTGATCGTCCAGCGTATGCCCCAGCAAGACGGCATCCACCCGGCCCCGCGCCCAGCCGCCGATCAGCGACAACCGCGCGGCCCGGGCTTCATCCATCAGGTTGCCGCCAGCCGGGCCCTCGTCCCAGCGCAACACCTCGTGCCTGACGCCCAACCGCTGGCACAGAGCGGCCACACCCGCCGCTTCCGCCGCCGCCTCGGCCCGCAGCCCGTGATCCACCGTCACCGCCGCCACCCGCGCGGCCCCCAGCGCCTCGACCGCCAGCACCAGTAGCGCCACGGAATCCCCGCCACCCGATACGGCCACGCCGACCCGGCTCAAACCCTCGCAGGCACCACTCAACAATGAGGAAAGGGCAGCCTCGCTCACCGGGCCGCCCTTTCACCTTGTCCCAAGTACTCTCGGGGGGCGAGGCATTGTCGCGCCATTGGTCCGAGCGACAATGGCGAGGGGGCAGACAGCCCCCCGGCCTCTCCATCCGCACCCGCCATCTGGCTCAGCGCGAAACGACCGTGACCGCGCGGCGGTTCAGGTCCCAGCAGCGCTGTTCGGCGCAGACCTCGATCGGGCGCTCCTTGCCGTAGGACACGGTGCGGATGCGGCCGGGGTTCACACCTTCCTGCGCGAGGAACTGCTGCACACGGGCGGCACGACGGGCGCCCAGCGCCACGTTGTACTCACGCGTGCCGCGCTCGTCGGCATGGCCTTCGATCAGGATCTGGTATTCCGGGTAGCGGTTCAGCCAGGCGGCCTGCGTGCGCAGGATGGTGATACCCTCGGGCGAGAGGTCGCTCGAATCCACGGTGAAGTTCACGGTGTCACCGATCGTCTGGTTGAAATAGGCGATCGAGGTGGGATCGTTGGGATCACCCAGCGCGGTCGAGCCGATGCCGCCGCCGGCGCCCATGCCGGAGGTGTAATCGTCTTCGCCCCCGCGGGGGTTGTTACACGCGGCCAGTGCCAGCGAGGCGACCAGCAGCACGGCTTTGGTCAGAAGGTTCATGTCTCTCGTCCTTGTTGTCCGGTCCTGCCCGTGGCCCATCCTAGCAGAGGCCGCGGCGCGGGGGAATCGGGGGGTTATCACGTTGCGCGGCGTCCCGCGCGAAAGGGTTAACGGCGCTGGACCCAGCCTTGCGTCACGGCAGCAGCGGCGACCACGACGGGTCCGAGGCCGGACCGGGCGTGGGAATGCGGCGCAGGTTCCGCCCGGTGATGTCGACCGACATCATGCTGGCGTTGCTACCCGGCTCCTCACGCGTGAACATGATCACCCGGCCGTTGGGCGACCAGGTGGGGCCCTCGTCGAGGTAGCTCGCGGTCAGCAGGCGCTCGCTGGAGCCATCGGTGCGCATCACGCCGATGTGGAAGCGACCGTTGTGCTGCTTGGTGAAGGCGATGAGATCCCCGCGCGGCGACCAGACCGGGGTCGAATAGCGCCCCTGCCCCTGGCTGATGCGGTAGGCAACGCCGCCTTGCAGCGACATGGTGTAGATCTGCGAATTGCCCGTGCGGTCGCTCTCGAACACGATCTGCGAGCCATCCGGCGAGAAGCTGGGCGCGGTGTCGATCGCGTCGGTCGTGGTCAGCTGATAGCGCTGGCCGCTGCCGAGGTTGAGCAGGTACAGATCCGTGCGCCCGTCCACCGACAGCGAATAGACCACCGATTGCCCGTCCGGCGAGAAGCGCGGGGCGAAGGTCATCTCGCCCGGCTGGTCGCCCAGCACCTGACGCCGGCGCGAGGCGACGTCCATCAGGTAGATGCGCGGGAAGCCGGTCTCGTAGCTGGTGAACAGGATGCGGTCGCCCGAGGGCGAGAAGCGCGGCGCGAAGGCCAGCGCGGTGCCGTCGGTCAGGTACTGCACATTCTCGCCGTCCTGATCCATCATCGCCACCTGCTTGCGGCGGTTGTTGGCGGGCCCGGATTCGGCGATGAACACGACGCGGCTGTCGAAATAGCCGGTCTCGCCGGTCAGCCGCATGTAGACCTGATCCGACACGCGGTGGGCCATGCGGCGCCATGCCTGGGTCGACCCATCCAGCTGCAGGCCATCGCCCAACTGCTGACCCGACACCACGTCGAACAGGCGGAATTTCACGCTGATCTGCTGGCCGTTCACCCGCACCGCGCCGGTGATCAAGGCCCGAGCCGAGATCGCGCGCCAATCGGCGAATTGCACCGGCGCGTCGAAATTGGTGATCCGGCCGACATGGGCGGTCACCGGGATCTCGCGCAGCAGGCCAGTGTTGGTCAGGTTGTTCGCAATCACCCGCGCGATCGAGGCGGCGTATTCGGCGCCGGCCGCGTTCTCGGGGACGAAATCGGGGATCGCATAGGGCACGGGTTCGATCACGCCCTCGGTGATCTCGATCCGTAGCGGCTGCTGGGCCATCGCGACCTTGGGCGCGACGGCAAGCCCGGCCAGAAGGCCAAGCACGGGGCGGCGTTTCAGTTCGGTCATCGGGTACTCATCCGTGCGGGGTTGAAGGTAATCTCGACACTGCGCCATTGGTCATACAGGTCCTGCGGCAGGCCGTAGCCGTTGATACCACATTGAACGATGGCCTGTCGTCCGGCGTCGAAAGCGGCTTGTTGTGCCCCGACCGATCCGCCCGAGGCGCTGACGGAATGGATGGAGCTTTCGATCGGGCGGGCATCCTGCGTCATCTCGAAACCGATGGTGATGACGACGTTCAGCGCCTCGGTCGACAGGATGCCGACGTTCCAGCAGGATTCCACGCTCAAACGCAGGCCGTCCATGTCGGACTGGCTGAGGCTGGCCGTGGGCTGGTCGAACGCCCCGTCGAGCGCGCCACCCAGAGCCTGCGCCAAGGCATCCTCGACCGCCGAGGAGCTGGGGCCGTCATTCGCCGGGGCGGGTGTCGGCGCCGGCGGTGGTCCTTTC
>NZ_LRRR01000079.1 GCF_001691415.1 Pararhodobacter sp. CCB-MM2 | reverse complement strand
CTCCAGGATCGCCTCGCGGGTCACCTCTGCCCGCTCTTGCCGTGCTCTCGCCACTTCCCGCTCCTGTCCGCCGCGATGCGGATGGTGGTCTTCCATCCTCCCGGCCATCACCGCAGCTACCACTGATGGCAATCTTCCTTCCTCTTGCCAAAAAAAACCAGCCACCTAGTACGCTATAGCTCGCTCCATGAGAGATTCCCGGGCCGCGTTGCCCGACGTTTGTCCTGCTCAAGCCATGTAATGCCGCGAATCGCGCACATGCCAGGAGGCCAAGGATGACCGTAGCCATACAAGCCGACCGCCCGGATTTCCTGGAGATCGAGGGTGACGAGTCAGGGCTCTTCGACCAGGCTGTTCCCCGGGCGCTGGTGCACCGGGCGGCGATATCGGAGGTGCTGCTGACGGGGGTCAGATCCGGTGGGGGCGACCGCCTCCGCATGGGAGCGCAGTGGTCGCGCGGCCACAGCTACTACGGTGCCGTCGCCGGTCGGTGGCACGATCCGATGCTCTTCGCGGAGGCCATGCGCCAGGC
>NZ_LRRR01000078.1 GCF_001691415.1 Pararhodobacter sp. CCB-MM2 | reverse complement strand
TCACGGGCGTGGTGTCGCTGTCGATGCTGTTGATGCATGGCGCGGCTTGGCTGGGGCTGAAAACCGAGGGCGAGATCGCCGCCCGCGCCCGCCGGATCGGCACCGTCGCGGGCATGGTCGCGGCGGGTGGCTATCTGCTGGCCGGGCTCTGGCTGGCGGTCGGGATCGACGGCTACCGCATCGTAACCGAGGTCGTGGCGAACGGCCCGTCCAACCCGCTCTACAGCGAGGTCGCGCGCGACACCTCGTGGCTGGCGGCCTATGTCACCCGGCCGTGGATCATCGCGGCCCCTATCGCAGCCTTCGCCGGCATCGCCATGGCCGTCCGCGGGCTGCGGGCCGGGCGCGAGGGGACGACGCTTTTGTGGTCGAAACTGGCGATCACCGGCATCGTCTCCAGCGTGGGGTTGACGATGTTCCCGTTCATCCTGCCGTCCTCCAGCGCGCCGGACAGCTCGCTGACCGTGTGGGATGCCTCGTCCTCGCAGACCACGCTCTTCGTGATGCTGGTGGCGACGGCGATCTTCATGCCGCT
>NZ_LRRR01000077.1 GCF_001691415.1 Pararhodobacter sp. CCB-MM2 | reverse complement strand
GTGAACGACTGGTTCCCATTGACGCCACGGACGGCATCGATCGCCGAAAGGTCGATCAGGTCGCCCACCGAGAAGTCAAGGATCTCATCCCCATCCGCGGCGGCCGCGCTGTTGAACAGGATCGTATCCTGCCCGGCACCCGTCGCGATCGTGTTTGCAGCCTCAGAGGCCTTCACAACGTCATCGCCAGAGCCCGCAACGACACCCTCGACCGAGAACAAGCGATCCACAACCCCGGCTCCTGCGATGGAGCCAACAGGCGACAGACTGCCCAGATCGATCACCAGGTTCTGGCTCGTCCCAGACACGTCGACGACATCATGCCCCGAACCACCGAAGACGAAGTCGATCACACCATCGTCGCTCAGGAAGATGAGGTCGTTGGCATCACCGCCATAAACAACATCCTCGCCAGCACCATCCATGATCATGTCTGCACCGCCATCGCCGTACAGAACGTCCTGACCATCACCGCCCAGCAGTAGATCAGCTCCGCCCCCGCCTCGCAGGACGTCGTTGCCGCCTTCACCGCGCAGCACGTCATCGTGCTCGCTTCCTGCCAGGCTATCGCTTCC
>NZ_LRRR01000076.1 GCF_001691415.1 Pararhodobacter sp. CCB-MM2 | reverse complement strand
ATACGATCCTGTTCAACAGCGCGGCCGCCGCGGATGGGGATGAGATCCTTGACTTCTCGGTGGGCGACCTGATCGACCTTTCGGCGATCGATGCCGTCCGTGGCGTCAATGGGAACCAGTCGTTCACGCTGCAGAGCGCAGATACGGGTGTGGGTGCAGGCTCGCTGGTGATGAGCGAGGGTGAGGACGGGGTTGTCGAGCTGTCCGGGCATGTTGATGGGGATGGGGAGGCCGACTTCACGCTTCGCATCCGCAGCGATCACAGCCTGACGGTGGATGACTTCCGTCTCTGAACCGCCTCGTGCAACAGGCCGCCGCATGTTCTGGGGAGCGCATATGCCCCTAAACATGCGGCCGGCTTATCCCGGAATGGTACTGGCCTTCTTACCGAAGGCTGAGGACTGCAGGACACATGTGCTTTAGCGCATTCTGTCTTGCTGCAGTCCAGCCCTGACAAAAAGGCGCTGTAATGGCCTCCTCTTCCTCGCGGTCGCGCTCAGGCGACAAGTCATCCAGTATCGGGTCTCTTTTGAAGGCGGATCTTTACCGCTACGGGATCGCGCTTTTTCTTCTTTCGGGCTTGATCAACCTGCTTGCGCT
>NZ_LRRR01000075.1 GCF_001691415.1 Pararhodobacter sp. CCB-MM2 | reverse complement strand
GCCCGGGAGAGCAGCTCCCGGTCGTGGGAGACGAAGAGGACCGTCTTGCGGGTCTCCTTCAGCTTCTCCTCCAGCCACCGCTTGCCGGGGACGTCCAGATAGTTGTCCGGCTCGTCCAGCAGCAGCACCTCGTCGGGCCCGCGCAGCAGCGCCTCCAGGACCAGCCGCTTCTGCTCGCCGCCGCTGAGCGTGCGCACCTCGCGCCACTGCGCCTTCTCGTACGGGACGCCCAGCGCGGCCGTCGTGCACATGTCCCAGACCGTCTCGGCCTCGTACCCGCGCGCCTCGGCCCAGTCGCTCAGCGCCTGCGCGTACGCCATCTGCGCGGCCTCGTCGTCGACGGTGAGGATCCTCTCCTCGGCCGCGTCGACCGCCTTCGCCGCCTCCCGGACGCGCGGCTGCGCCACCGACACCAGCAGGTCCCGCACGGTCCGCTCGTCCCGTA
>NZ_LRRR01000074.1 GCF_001691415.1 Pararhodobacter sp. CCB-MM2 | reverse complement strand
GCGGAAGGATGCGCGGCATCGCCGCGACGGCCTTGGCCAGTTCGTCCGGGGTGGTGCAGGGCGGTTCCTGGCGGGAGGCGGTGGCGCCGTCGTTGGCGAGCGCCCGCATGGCGAGCTCGGAGAGGCCGCGGTGGACGCCGGCCCGTACCTGGTCGGGGGCGATGAGGCCCAGGCCCTTGGGCAGCCCGGCGAGTCCGTGGGCGTCGTCCTCGTACGGCCAGCGGTGGGTCAGGGCGGCGTACAGGAGGGCGCCGATGGCCTCGGTGTCCGTACGGAGGGGGTGCTCCGCGGTGATGCCCCGCAGGGCGGCGTTCACGGCGAGGCCGCGGATCCGGTACTGGCCGGTGGAGCTGCGCAGGACCGCGCCCGGGGTGAGGCGCAGATGGGAGAGGCCCTCGCGGTGGGCGGCGGCCATCGC
>NZ_LRRR01000073.1 GCF_001691415.1 Pararhodobacter sp. CCB-MM2 | reverse complement strand
GTACCATCATCGATGCAGGCTCCGGAATTCCCGGCTTGCGCATAGCTCACCCAAATCATCTGCCGCGGCGCAAGGATCGTCAGGCCGTCGCAAAGCCCGTTTGCCCCTTCCGGTGAGCCCTTCTCGACCAGATCCGGGAACAGCTCATTCGCAAGTTCCCAGCCAAGCGTCGTGGCTTCGTCCAGCGGGATATCGGGGGACTGGATCGAGCAGTAAAGGGCGTCTCCGACGGTGACGAGGCCCTGCAGGCCTGGCGCGGAAAGCTCCCAGCTTCCGGCATCCATGCCGGCCGCCGCCCGCAAGCCCTGCGCCTCGAGGGCCGCGATCGCCAGACCCGGCGTTCGATAGTTGCGCAGGCATTCCCGCGCAAAGGCGCGCATGGTGGTCATGGCCGGCGTCATTGCGCTGACCCCATCGGTTTCCGCAGGGCTGGCGTCCGCCGCTGGCGACGGCAGCTCACGCATGGCGGCCGGCGTGACCGGGTACTCGCCGCTCAGCGAAAGGGCGCCGCCATTGATGCCGGCATGGACCAGCCGCGTCTCGCCGGCGAAGTCCAATTCGATTGCGTAGGCATAGGTATAAAATTCGGCACCGGGGATCTCGGGGAAGTCATGCGAGGC
>NZ_LRRR01000072.1 GCF_001691415.1 Pararhodobacter sp. CCB-MM2 | reverse complement strand
ACATAGGGGGTTAGGGAAAACCTCCCCCACCTCCCTACCCCGTCACGGACCGACAGTATGACTAATCGTGACGGCTTGCGGCGGAGCGTGACGGCCGCTTACGGTGCGAGAACTGAACGACCCCGACACGGTGTTGGAGCACCAGCCGGGGTCTCACCGCAAGATCGAGCACCTAGAAGGACGATCCCGTGGCTATCCAGCACCTTAGCTCCGCCCTGCCCGTCCCCGCAGTCTCCGCCGCGTACCCGATGGCCAAGCCCGGCTACGGCAAACGCTCCGCCCCGGACCAACAACCCCGCACGCCCCATGACTTCGCGCTGCTCCCGGCCCGTGAGCGGTACATCGCCGGGTTCGTGGACCACCTGCCCGACGGGGCCGCGATGAGCGTGAAGCAGCTCACCAGACAACTCCCGCTCTACGGGCAGCAGGCCATCGGCACCTCCCTCAACGCCCTCTCCGTCGCCGGACATCTGCGACGCGTACGGTGCCCTGTCGGCACGGGCGACGAAACCCGCTGGGCCTTCCGCACCTTCTGGTCCCGCACCGCCCGCGACAACGCATGGTGGACCACCTACCTCGCCACCGAAACCGCCGTTCGGACGGCGGCCCCCGCCGCCGGTCCGCAGCAGCGCACCGCGCCCGCGCCCACGAGA
>NZ_LRRR01000071.1 GCF_001691415.1 Pararhodobacter sp. CCB-MM2 | reverse complement strand
GCCGAATAGCCGCTCTCGTCGCCCAGCACGACGACCGACAGGGCCGAGGCCAGACCGAAGGCCGAGGCAATGGCGATGGAGCGCCGCGCCAGTTCCACATGCCGGCCCTTCAGCAGGTACCACGCCGAGACGCCCAGCACGAAGACCGCCGCCGTGACATAGCCCGCCGAGACGGTATGCACGAATTTCGCCTGCGCCACCTCGTTGAACACCACCTCGAAGAACGAGGTCATCTCCATGCGCATGGTGTCCGGGTTGAACTCGGCCCCCACCGGATTGACCATCCAACCGGAGGCGATGAGGATCCACAGGGCCGAGAAGTTCGACCCGATCGCCACCAGCCATGCCACCACAAGGTGCGCCACCTTCGACAATCGGTCCCAGCCGAAGAAGAAGAGGCCCACAAAGGTCGCTTCCATGAAGAAGGCCATCAGCCCTTCGATGGCCAGCGGCGCGCCGAAGATGTCGCCGACGTAATGGCTGTAATAGGCCCAGTTCATGCCGAACTGGAATTCCATGGTGATGCCTGTCGCCACGCCCAGCACGAAGTTGATGCCGAACAGGGTGCCCCAGAACTTGGTCATCTGCCGCCAGATCGGGCGGTTCGTCATCACGTAGACCGTCTCCATGATGGCGACGAGGATCGACAGACCAAGGGTGAGGGGCACGAACAGGAAGTGGTACATGGCCGTCATCGCGAATTGAAAGCGCGACAGCTCGACGAGGTCGAAGTCCATGATCGTTGCTCC
>NZ_LRRR01000070.1 GCF_001691415.1 Pararhodobacter sp. CCB-MM2 | reverse complement strand
GCGCAGATAATCGGGATGATCAAGGAGCAAGAGGCGGGAATGCCGACTGCGGAGGTGTGCCGCAGGCACGGCCTGAGCAGCGCGACGTTCTACAAGCTGAAGTCAAAGTATGGCGGCCTGGAAGTGTCCGAGGCGGCCAGGCTGAAGGCGCTTGAGGAGGAGAATGCCAAACTCAAACGCCTGTTGGCAGATACCATGCTGGACAACGTCGTCCTAAAGGACCTTCTGGGAAAGAGTTGACGACATTGATCAAGCGGCGAGACGCGGCGCTCCGGGTGATGCGAGATCATGACATCTCGCAGCGCCGGGCCTGTCGGCTAGTCGGTGTCGATCCCAAGACAGTCCGGCGAGAACGTCCGCCGGACTGTGCTGGCATCCGCAAGGAGATGCAGGAGATTGCCGGCAAGCGGCGTCGGTTCGGCTATCGCCGGATCGGCGTGCTGCTTGAACGCAAGGGCATGAGCATGAATCACAAGAAGCTCTATCGCATCTACCGCGAGGAAGGTCTGTCGGTGAAGCGACGACGCGGCCGGAAGCGGGCACGCGGTACACGGACGCCGATGCCGGTTGCCGCGTGGCCCAACGCGCGCTGGTCCTTGGACTTCGTGTCTGACAGCTTCGGCGCCTCGCGGAAGTTCCGGATCCTGGTCGTGATCGATGATTGCACCCGGGAATGTTTGTGCCTCGTAGCGGACACCAGCCTGTCCGGCGCACGGGTTGCCCGTGAGCTCAGCGCGCTGATCCGGATCTACGGCAAGCCCGGTTGCATTGTCAGTGACAACGGGACCGAGTTCACCAGCCGGGCGATCCTGAAATGGGCCGACGAGAACGAGGTGCCATGGCACTACATCGATCCGGGCAAGCCCCAGCAGAATGCTTTCGTCGAAAGCTTCAACGGCAGCCTGCGAGACGAGCTGTTGAGCGAGGAGCTCTTTGACAGCCTGGACGATGCGCGGCGGAAGCTGGCCCTGTGGCGCTACGACTACAACGCGGTCAGACCGCACTCCTCGCTGGGCAACCAGACCCCGCAACAAGCGCGCCGAG
>NZ_LRRR01000007.1 GCF_001691415.1 Pararhodobacter sp. CCB-MM2 | reverse complement strand
CGCTGCAGCAACGCGGAAAAAGAGGGAGGGAAGCCATGTCTTGACCCAAACATGACCCGCTCAGCATAATCCAAGGTGGGTCACTTCTCGATGGAAAACCCGGGTCAGTTCTGGGTGGAAATCAACAGCGAGGGATTTCGCGGGGGGCAGGTCACCAGGTCACCGCGATCCGGTCGATCAGGCGATGCAGCTCGTCGCCGCCAGCGCCCACGACAACCTCGTCCATGAGAATCGTCGTCAGATCTTCGACATAGACGCGATACATCTGCGGCAGATCGGCCGGCAGCTCGAGGGGCACCGGGACCAGTTTGTCCCGGCCCGCGCTAAGAGCCTTGTGGTCGGCATCGAGCCGGTTCAGCTCGATCACGACTGCCTCTGACCCAACACCCAGCTTGAGGATGTTCAGCAGGTTTCTCTTCACTCGCTCAAGGTCCCGCATCCGTTTGTCGCGGTGCTTCCGCGCCTCGCCGAGGTTGGATTGGCCGGCCCGCAGGGTCCGTTCGACTTGCTTGGCACACCGGGCATAGGCGTCGTGGTTCATCAGGTCAGTCTTCAGCCACGACAGAATTGAGGAGGCGGCCCGGCTGTTGCTTCGTTCAAACGCGGGATCCGGACCAAGCCTCGAACACGTGGGGCCCCGATGGGATGTTGTCGATCAAGGGCCGCACGTGGGACGGGACCTCGGGGTCCTTGGCCTCGAACAAGCCGCAGCGGCGCAGGGCGCCGATCAGCGACAGGCCGGGGGGCGTGCGCTCCAGATATGATCGGACGCAGCAGGGTGTGTGATCGCGGTTGGCGGAGACGCCGACCTTCACGCCATGCAGCCGGGTCCAGCGGTGCGCATAATCGGGATAGAGGACGCTCTGCGTCAGCTCGATCCCGGTGTCATACTCGTAGTCGTTGAGGAAGATCCGGTCACCCAGCAGCATCGCCGCGCCTTGATAGCGATAGTGGCGGTGGCCCGGCCGGTCGCGCGGGCCCATCCGCTCCAGCCGGCGATAGAACATCTGATCGCCCTCGCCGTCGAACACCACCAGCGCGCGAACGATCCGGCCGCGTTGCGACATCGAGTAGTAGTATTCGAAGAACTGGCCACTCAGGGCCCCTACCCTGCGATCGGCACGCAGCCGGATCCGGTCCAGATGCTGGCGCATCTGCTGCGCCATGCCGTCGCTCTCCAGCCCGCGCAGGCGGACGATGCGGGCGAATTCGGCCTCGGGCAGCAGGATCTCATGCGCGTCGACGCCGAAGTAGTCGCAGATCCGGCGCATCAACGGTCCGCGCGGGAAACTGCTGCCCGCCATGTATCGGTTCAACTGGCTGCGGTTGATGCCCAGATCCTGGGCGACCCGTGTTATTGTCGGCCGGTAGCCGCACAGAAGCCTCAGGTTGGCGCCGAAATCGTCCATGATGCGGTTTGACCCTCTATCTGCACCGAAATGCACCACATGGCGCCAGAGTGCATACTTGCCTGTTCACGGCTTCGTCAAGATGGTGCGCCAACTCAAATGACCCTCGGGGGAGAGGACCACATGAGCCAGTCAGGACAGTCGAAAACCGGCACCACGCTGGGCATCGTCACGGGCTCGGGGCCCGAGGCGGGGATTGACCTGTGGGCCAAGGTCCTGCGTGCCAACAAGGCGGCGATGGGCGATGCCTTTCGCGGCGATCTGGATGCGCCGCGGGTGATCGTCGTCTCCGAGCCCGAGCTGGGTCTCTCCATGGACCTGCGCGCCAATGACGCCGAGGTCTGGGCAGCCATGCAGCGCGCGCTGGCGGTGCTGGCGCCGCAGGTCGACGCCTATGCCATCGCCTGCAACACGCTGAACTGGTACGCCCCGCGGATCGAGGCGCTGGCCCTGCCCGCCCGGCTGCTGTCGTTCCAATCTGTCCTAACCGACTGGATCACCGCGCAGGGGGTGACGAAGCTGGCGCTTCTGGGCGCCGGCCCGGTGACCGAGATGGGCGAATGGTCCGCCTACCGCTTCTTGCGCGAGCTGGTCGAGGTCGAGCTGCCCGCCGACCCCGCTGCCCTGCACGCGCTGATCCATGATGTAAAGCGCCTCGGCGGCGATGATCCCTCGCTGCCCCTGCGGCTGCAGGCGCTGGTCGAGGGGCTGGAGGCCGATGTGGTGCTGCTGGCCTGCACCGAGCTGCCGCTGATCGCCCGTTTCGACAGCGCCAAGCAGCTGGTCGACGTGACTGATCTGGTGGCCGAAGCGATGGTCGCCCGCGTCCATGGCGAGGTGACGGCATGAGCCTGTTGATCCTGCACACCGGTGGCACGATCGGCATGCAGCCCGGCCCCGACGGCCTGTTGCCGGCGCAGGGTCTCGTCGAGGCGGCGGTGGCGCGGCTGACGCCTGCCGGTCTGTCGGTGCGTGTCGAGACCTTTGATCCGCTGGTCGACAGCGCCGAGGTCGGGCCGCGCCACTGGAACCGGCTTGTCGACGCGGTGCTGGCCCATGACGGCGGGGTCATCGTCACCCATGGCACCGATACGATGTCCTATACCGGCGCGGCGCTGGCGCAGGCGCTGGCGGGCATCGACCGGCCGGTGGTGCTGTGCGGGGCGATGCATCCCTTGGGCACCGGGGGCGATGCCGAGGGCAATCTGCAACTGGCGCTGGAGACTGCGCAGACCGGGGCGGCGGGCGTCTGGCTGGCCTTCGCCGGTGCGCTTCTGCCGGCGGCGGGGCTGGTGAAGCAGGATTCGCAGGAAGACGACGCCTTCCGCAGCGTGGACCTTCCGGCCCCCGGTGGCCCCTTCCGTCCCCGCCGCTTTGCCGAGCGTCGCGTTGCCGTGCTGACCATCACCCCCGGCCTGCCCGTCCCTGCCCTGCGCGCCGCGCTGGCCGAGCTGGATGGCGCGGTACTGCGGGTGTTCGGCACCGGCACCGTGATGTCGGACCCCGCCCTTGCCGACACGCTGGCCGAGGCCGTCGCGCGGGGCTGCCGCCTGCGTGCGGTCAGCCAATGTGAGAACGGCGGGCTGGTGCCCGGAACCTATGCCGCCGGGGCCGCGCTGTGGCGCGCGGGCGTTGAGAACGGCGGCGGAGAAACACCGGAGGCGGCGCTGGCGCGTCTCTGGCTGGACTTGTCGGATTGATCCCTCGGACGATCTGATACTCGGCAGGGTTGTATCCTGCTGCACGACCGGCCCGGGACAACCGGGTCGCAGAACCAAGAAACGGGACCGCGGCTGTGGCCGCCAACATGGAGGAACCCATGGAATTCCTGCAAACGCTGTTCGGCTATGTCGACAGCCTGACCTGGGGCTGGGCACTGATCCCCATCCTCGTGGTCTTCGGCGTGTTCATCACGATCATGTCGGGCTTCGTGCAACTCCGCTTCTTCGGCCGCATGTTCCGCGTGCTGTCGGGCAAGAACCAGAACCAGGACCCCAATGCGATCAGCGCGCGTGAGGCGCTGCTGGTCTCGGTCGGCGGTCGCGTCGGCGGCGGCAACATCGCCGGTGTCGCCGTGGCGATCACGCTGGGCGGGCCGGGTGCCGTGTTCTGGATGTGGTGCATCGCGCTGGTCGGCATGGCTACCAGCCTTGTCGAATGCACGCTGGCGCAGATCTACAAGCGCAAGGACGGCGAGCACAGCTTCCGGGGCGGCCCTGCGGACTACATCCGCCGCGGTCTGGGTCATCAGTACAACTGGCTGGCCATCGTCTATGCGATCTGTCTGCTGGCGGCCTTCGGTCTGGGCTTCAACGCCTTCCAGGGCAACACCGTTGCGGGCGCCGTTCAGGACTCGCTGGGCCTTGACCGCACCATCACCGGCGTGGCGCTGGTGATCATCACCGGCCTCGTGATCTTCGGGGGCATCAAGCGCATCGCCAAGGCCGCCGACGTGGTCGTGCCGGTCATGGCGCTGGGGTATCTCGCCCTCGCCTTCCTGGTGATCGTCATGAACATCACCGAGATCCCGGCGATCATCTCGCGCATCGTTTCCAGCGCCTTCGGCTATGAGGAAGCGATTGCCGGCGGCATGGGTGCGGCCATCGCGCAGGGTCTGCGTCGCGGTCTGTTCTCAAACGAGGCGGGCCTGGGTTCGGCCCCGAACGTTGCGGCCACCGCGCTGGTGCGTCACCCGGTCAGCCAAGGCATCACGCAGAGCTTCTCGGTGTTCATCGACACGATCATCATCTGCTCGTGCACGGCCTTCATCATCCTGTTGGGTGACGTCTATGTGCCGGGCGCCGAGGGTGTCGACGGCGTGGTCCTGACCCAGCAGTCGCTGGCCAGCCACTTCGGCGACTGGTCGCGCTATGCGCTGACGCTGGCGATCCTGCTGTTTGCCTTCTCGTCGATCATCTACAACACCTACCTCGGCGAGAACGCGTTGGCCGCGATCACCGAATCCAAGGTCGCGACCATCGTGCTGCGCCTGCTGATCCTGGGTCTGGTGTTCCTGGGGGCCGTCGCGCCGGAGGCCACCTCGGTGTTCTTCTTCTCGGACCCGATGATGGGCATTCTGGCCGTGGTGAACCTCGTGGCGATCTTGATGCTGTTCCCGACGGCGATGCGCGTGGTCACCGACTTCCGCGCCCAGCTGAAGGCCGGCGTCGAGCGCCCGATCTTCGACCCTGCCAAGTTCTCGGATCTGGATATCGATCACGAGGCCTGGAACCCCGGTCGCTGGAAGTGACACATCGGGCCGCCCTTCGGGGCGGCCCTTTTCAGACCAACCAACTTCTCCACGGAGAGATCCATGAGCGCCGACCTGCGCCGTCCCGAGACGCGCATCGAAGAAGACAGCCTGGGCACGATGACCCTGCCCGCCGATTGCCTCTGGGGCATCCACACCCAGCGCGCGATCGAGAATTTCCCGATCTCGGGCATTCCGCTGTCGCATTTCCCCGAATTCGTCCGCTCGCTGGCCTGGGTGAAGAAGGCCGCCGCCCGCGCGAACCGCGATCTGGGCGTGCTCGAGCCCGCCAAGGCTGCGGTGATCGACGCCGTCTGCGACGAGATCATCGCCGGCGAGCATCTGCAGGCCTTCCGTGTGGACATGATCCAAGGCGGGGCCGGCACCTCGACGAACATGAATGCCAACGAGGTGATCGCCAACCTCGGGCTGATCCGCATGGGCCATCTGCCCGGCGATTATGCCCATCTGCATCCCAACGATGACGTCAACCGCTCGCAATCGACGAACGATGTCTATCCGACTGCCATGCGCCTTGCGATGGTCAGCCAATGCGCCCCGTTCCAGGAGGCGCAGCAGCGCCTGTCGGCTGCCTTTCCCGAGCGCGCGCGGGCCTTTGCCGAGGTGCGCAAGATCGGCCGCACCCAGCTGCAGGATGCGGTTCCGATGACGCTGGGGCAGGAATTCGCGGGCTTCGCGGCGACCATCGACGAGGACATCGCCATCATCGGCCGCCTGTCGCAATTGCTGACCGAGGTGAACCTCGGCGGCACCGCGATCGGCACGCGGGTCAACACGCCCGACGGCTATCCCGAGCGCGCGGTGGCAGAACTGGCGCAGATCTCGGGCCTGCCGGCGACTCTGGCCGCGAACCTGATCGAGGCCTCGTCGGACACCGGCGCCTATGTCACCTTCTCGGGTGTGCTGAAGAGGATCTCGGTCAAGCTGTCGAAGATCTGCAACGACCTGCGGCTGCTGTCCTCGGGGCCGCGCTCGGGCTTCAACGAGATCCATCTGCCGCCGGTTCAGGCCGGCTCGTCGATCATGCCGGGCAAGATCAACCCGGTGATCCCCGAGGTGGTCAATCAGGTTGCGTTCCAGGTGATCGGCAACGAACTGACGGTGACGCTGGCGGCCGAGGCCGGGCAGCTGCAACTGAACGCCATGGAGCCGATCATCGTGCTGAACGTGCTGCAGTCGATGCGCATTCTTATGCAAGCGATGGACACGCTGGCCGAGCGGTGTGTGTCGGGCATCCGTGCCAATGTCGCGCAATGCGAGGGCGCGCTGGAGAACAGCCTGGTGCTGGCGACGATGCTGGTGCCGCATATCGGCTACACGAAGGCGGCCAAGGTGGCGAAGACGGCGCTGGCCAAGGATCAGACGGTGGTCGCCACGGCGGTCGAGCTCGGTTTCGGCACCGAGGCCGAGATCCACGCGATGATCGGCGGCTGAGGCCGCAAAAACGGCGAACGCACGGGAACCGCTGGCCGTTTCCGTGCGTTTCCGTCATGGTATCCCCCGATTCCATGGCGCGCTTCGGCGCCGGAAGGACTGCCGAAACGGAATGATTTGACGCAGCACGCCCACCAAGACCTGACCGACGCCGCGCTGGAGGACCTGATCGTCTGCCCGGCCTGCGATGCGTTGTACCGGGTGCCGGATGTCCCCATCGGCGGGCGGGGTCGCTGCGGTCGCTGCGGGCATTCGCTGGCCGCGCCGCGCAAGAACGCCATGGCCCGGATCGTCATGCTGGCATCGACCTCACTGGTGCTGATGACGGCGGCTATCTTCTTTCCCTTCATCGAACTCTCCGCCGGCGGGATGACGCGACGCTCCTCGGTGCTCGATGCGGCGCTGACCTTCTCACAGGGGATCACGGTGCCGCTGGCGCTGGCTGTTGCGGCCTTCATCGTTGTGCTGCCGATGATCCGGCTGGCGGCCATCGTCTATGCGCTGGCGCCGATGTCCTTCGGCTGGCACGCCGCGCCCTATGCGAAAAGGGCCTTCCGACTGGCCGAGACCCTGAAACCCTGGGCCATGGCCGAGATCTTCGTCATCGGCGTGGCCGTGGCGCTGGTGAAGGTCGCAGGCCTTGCGACCGTCGGCCTCGGCACGGCGTTCTGGGCGCTGGTGCTTCTGGTCCTCGTCAACATCCTCAACGACACCTTCATGTGCAAGCTGACCCTATGGCGCACGCTCGAACATCGCAGCCGGTCCTGACCGCCCGTGCGGCCGGGTTGCTCGGCTGTCGGGTCTGTGGACGCGCCAATCCCGGCGACGCGCATCATTGCGCGCGCTGCGGCGGCGCGTTGTCCGGGCCGTCGGGTCTGCAAGGCGTGCTGGCATGGCTGTTCGCCGGGCTGGTCGTCTATATCCCCGCCAACACCTATCCGATGCTGCGCACCTCGCTGCTGGGCCACACGACCGAGAGCACGATCCTCGGCGGCGCCATCGACCTCGCGCATCACGGCTCGTGGGGCGTGGCGGCTATCGTCTTCGTGGCCTCTATCCTGATCCCCGTGGCGAAGTTCGCGGTGATCGGCTATCTGGCGCTGGCCGTGCATCGCGGCTGGCCGCTGCAGGGACGCACGCGCTTTCATCTCTACGAAGCCGTCGAATTCATCGGGCGCTGGTCCATGATCGACGTCTTCGTCGTGGCGATCCTTGCGGCCTTGGTCCGCTTCAACCTCGCGGCCAGTATTGCGCCGGGCATTGCCGCCATCTCCTTCGCGCTGTCGGTGGTCTTCACCATGCTGGCTGCGCTCAGTTTCGACCCGCGCCTGATCTGGCGCGCCGCTGACAAAGACACCGCATGAGCGACGCTGACGACACCCCACGCCTCCCCGACCCTGCCGAGATGGAGATCACCCCGGGCCGCCCCAGCTTCTGGCGCAACCTCTCGCCCGTCTGGCTGGTGCCGGTGCTGGCCGTCGCGGTGTCCGTGGGCATCGCGTGGCGCAGCTATGCCGAGCGCGGCACGCTGATCACCATCGCCTTCGAGAATGCGGCGGGCGTCAGTGCCGGCGAGACCGAGATCCGCTATCGCGACGTCTCCATCGGTGTGGCCGAGAGCGTCGCCTTCACCGCCGATCTGTCGCAGGTCATCGTCTCGGCCCGGATCGACAACACCGCGGCCGAAGCGCTGTCCTCTGAAGCGCAGTTCTGGGTCGTGCGACCGCAGGTCTCGGCGCAGGGGATCTCGGGGCTGAACACCGTGCTCTCGGGCGTCTATATCGAGGCCGCGCTGAACCCGGACGCCCAGCCCGATGGCAGCCGCAGCTTCGTCGGGCAGGACCGTGCGCCGCTGTTGATGCCGGGCCGTCGCGGCACGCTGATCACCCTGCACGCGCCCGATGGCAACCGCCTGACACCCGGCGCGCCGGTGCTGTTTCGCGGTGTGCAGGTCGGCCAGATCGAAGAGCCGCGCCTCCTGCCGGGTGCCGAGGGTGTCGCCGTCGATGCCTTCATCGAGGCGCCGCACGACCAGCGCCTGAGCACCGCCGCGCGGTTCTGGGATACCTCGGGCTTTTCGGTGTCGCTGAACACCAGCGGGCTGCGGTTGAGCGTGGGCAACCTCGCCTCGATCCTGACCGGGGGCATCGCTTTTGACTCCGTCGGCACCGACGGTGAAGCCATCAGTCGCGAGACCGTCTTCGAGCTCTATTCCGACGAAGACACCGCCCGCGCGGCCTCGACTTCCGTCGTGGCGCCGGACCGGTTGCGCATCGCCGCCGAATTCGATGGCTCGGTGCAGGGCCTGACTTCGGGCGCCGTCGTGCGTTATCGCGGCGTTCGGGTCGGCGAGGTCGCGGGCATCGCCGCGCGGCAGGTGGACATGGGCCCGGCGCCTTTGGTGCGGATGCAGGCGGTGCTGTCGCTCGATCCCGCGGCCTTCGGCTTGCGCGAGGCGACCACGCCCGAACAGCTGGAGAATTACCTCGAAACCCTCGTCGCCTCGGGCCTGCGGGCGCGACTGGCGGCGCAGGGTGTGTTCTCGACATCGCTGGTGGTCGAATTGGTCGAGGTTGAGAATGCCGATCCCGACCGCATCCTGCACCCTGAGGATGGCCCCTCCGTCATCCCCTCGGCCCCGTCGGATCTGAGCGATCTGACGACCTCTGCGCAGGGGTTGATCCGCCGCGTGACCGATCTGCCGATCGAACAGGTTCTCGATCAGGCCGTGTCGCTGATGGAGGCCGCCGAGACGTTGCTGGCCGACGAAAGCACCCGCGCCGCACCGGGGGCCGTAGTGGCGCTGGTGGATGACATCGGCGCGCTGGTCGGGTCGGACCAGATGCAGGCCCTGCCGGGCGAGGTTCAGTCGACCGTCGCCGAGTTCCGCGCCATCCTGCAGGACTTCCAGCAGCAACGCGCCATCGAGACGCTGGTCGACACCATGACCTCGGTGCAGACCCTCACCGCCAATGTCGACGCCGCCACGACCGAAGTGCCCGCGCTGATCTCGGAAATCCGCCGGGTCGTCGGCCGTGTCGGCGATCTGGATGCCGAGGGGCTGGTGACGGCTGCGACGGAGCTGATGCAGACCACCGACGAGTTCCTCGGACTGGAGGGGACACGCTCGCTGCCGCCTGCGCTGACCCGCGCCCTGGACGAGGTGCAGGCTGCCTTGGCCGAACTCAGACAGTCGGGTATCGTCGAGGGCGTGAACCAGACGCTGACCTCGGCCCGCTCGGCCGCTGATTCCATTGCCACGGCAACGCAGGACCTTCCGGCGCTGGCCGAGCGGCTCAACGCCCTCGTCACGCAAGCCGAGGGGCTGGTCGCCGCCTATGGCGCACGCTCGCCGGTGAACGAGGAAGCGCTCGCCACCCTGCGTGAGGCCCGCGATGCCGCCCGCGCCTTCGCGCAACTCGCCCGGACGCTGGAGCGTTCGCCCAATTCCATCCTGTTCGGACGCTGATGATGACCCGTTTCCTGCCGATCCTTGCCCTGACCGCCCTCGCCGCCTGCTCGGGTGACGGGCTGCGCTATCCGGTCGAAACCGCGCCCGCCAGCAGCACCAGCGTGCCGATGCGGCTGCGGGTCTCGACCATCGAGCTGCGCGACGTGGTGCTGCCCGCCTATGCCGAGGACAGCCAGATGCAGCTGCGCAACGCCGACGGCGCGCTGGTCGCGGTCGAGGGCGCGCAATGGGCCGCCCCCACCGCGCAGGCGATCACCGCCGAACTGGCGCGGGGGCTGGATCTGGGCTCGACCGCCAGTGTCGCGGCAGAGCCCTGGCCGCTGTCCGAACCGGCGCAGGTCCGGCTGTCCGTGCGCATAGACCGGATGCTGGCCGGGGCGGACGGGCAGTTGCAGCTGGGCGGGCAATTCGCCGTCTCCTCGCCGGATCTGGTGATGCGTGAGTTCATCGAACGCTTCGACATCGCCGTGCCGATTGCCGCCGACCCCGTGACCGCGCCGGCGCTGGCGGCGGCGCATGGGGCCGCGCTGGCGCAGTTGCGCGACCGCATTCTGACGCGCCTGTCCCGGTAATCGGGGCCGGCCAAGACTGTCACGTTGTTGTTTCCCGCGGGCGCCAGTTTCCGCCCGCAGCCGCCCTTGACGCAGCGGCCCCGGCATCGGAAAGAACGGGGCTCACGCGACGCCGATCGAAAGGAAGATCGATGAAGTTCCGTTTTCCCATCATCATCATCGACGAGGATTTCCGCTCGGAGAACACCTCGGGTCTGGGTATCCGCGCGCTGGCCTCGGCCATCGAGAGCGAAGGCTTCGAGGTCCTCGGCGTCACCAGCTACGGCGACCTGTCGCAATTCGCCCAGCAGCAGAGCCGCGCCTCGGCCTTCGTGCTGTCGATCGACGACGAGGAATTCACGCCGGGGCCCGAACTGGACCCCGCCGTGCAGCACCTGCGTGACTTCATCGAGGAAGTGCGCTGGAAGAACGCCGACGTGCCGATCTTCCTGCATGGCGAGACCAAGACCTCGCGCCACCTGCCCAACGACATCCTGCGCGAGCTGCACGGCTTCATCCACATGTTCGAGGATACGCCGGATTTCGTCGCCAAGCACATCATCCGCGAGGCCAAGACCTATCTGGAAGCGATCCAGCCGCCGTTCTTCAAGGCGCTCTTGGATTATGCCGAGGACGGTTCCTATTCGTGGCACTGCCCGGGGCATTCGGGGGGCGTCGCCTTCCTGAAATCGCCGATCGGCCAGATGTATCACCAGTTCTACGGTGAGAACATGCTGCGCGCCGACGTCTGCAACGCGGTCGAAGAACTGGGCCAGCTTCTGGACCATAACGGCGCGATTGGCGCGTCCGAGCGCAATGCCGCGCGGATCTTCAATGCCGACCATTGCTTCTTTGTGACGAACGGCACCTCGACCTCGAACAAGATGGTCTGGCACCACACCGTCGCGCCGGGTGACGTGGTGGTCGTCGACCGCAACTGCCACAAGTCGATCCTGCATTCGATCATCATGACCGGCGCGATCCCGGTGTTCCTGAAGCCCACGCGCAACCATTGGGGCATCATCGGGCCGATCCAGAAATCGGAATTCGAGCCCGAGGCGATCAAGGCCAAGATCCGCGCGAACCCGCTGCTCAAGGATTACGACGCCGAGGCCGTGAAGCCCCGGATCATGACCCTGACGCAATCGACCTATGACGGCGTTCTCTACAACACCGAGGTCATCAAGGGCCTCTTGGACGGCTGGGTCGAGAACCTGCACTTCGACGAGGCCTGGCTGCCCCACGCCGCCTTCCACCCGTTCTACGGCACCTATCACGCGATGGGCCGCAAGCGGGGGCGGACGCAGAAATCGGTGACCTACGCCACGCAATCGGTGCACAAGCTGCTGGCCGGCATCAGTCAGGCCAGCCACGTTCTGGTGCAGGACGCCGAGGAGGTGAAGCTCGACCGCCACCTCTTCAACGAGGCGTATCTGATGCACACCTCGACCAGCCCGCAATATTCGATCATCGCGTCCTGCGACGTGGCGGCGGCGATGATGGAGCCGCCGGGCGGCACCGCGCTGGTGGAGGAATCGATCCTCGAATGCCTCGATTTCCGCCGCGCCATGCGCAAGACGGACGAGGAATTCGGCGACGACGATTGGTGGTTCAAGGTCTGGGGCCCCGAGACGCTGGAAGAGGAAGGCATCGGCCGCAACAAGGACTGGGTCCTGCGCCGTACCGACGAGGACGGCGTGCAACTGGCCGATGGCGAGGACAGCTGGCACGGCTTTGGTGACATGGCGCCGGGCTTCAACATGCTGGACCCGATCAAGGCGACGATCATCACGCCGGGCCTGAACATCGACGGCCGGTTCGAGGATTGGGGCATCCCGGCTTCGATCGTCACCAAATATCTGGCCGAACATGGCGTGGTGGTCGAGAAGACCGGGCTCTATTCCTTCTTCATCATGTTCACCATCGGCATCACCAAGGGCCGTTGGAACACGCTGCTGGCCGCCTTGCAGCAGTTCAAGGACGACCTCGACAAGAACCAGCCGCTGTGGCGCGTAATGCCCGAGTTCTGCGCCAAGTTCCCGCGCTACGAGGGCATGGGCCTGCGCGATCTCAGCCAGCATGTGCATGCGCTTTATGCCAAATACGACGTGGCGCGGCTGACGACCGAGATCTACCTGACCGACCACACGCCGGCGATGACGCCGTCGGATGCCTTCGCCCGCATCGCGCAGCGCAAGACCCAGCGCGTGCCGATCGACGAGCTGGAAGGGCGCGTGACCACCAGCCTCGTGACGCCCTACCCGCCGGGCATCCCGCTGCTCATTCCGGGCGAGGTCTTCAACGCGAAGATCGTGGACTACCTGCGCTTCAACCGCGAATTCGCGCGCGAATGTCCGGGCTTCGAGACTGATATCCACGGCCTCGTGCAGGAGAAGGGCGCCGACGGGCAGATCCATCACTTCGCGGATTGCGTGGCCGAGTAACCGGCACCTGCGAAACGAAAAGGGGGCGGAGCCGCATGTCGGCCCCGCCCCCGTTTATTAGATCCGGCCCTTTTCGGGCGGCCTGTGGATCAGGCCTCGCCCCACAGCGCCTCGGCGGTTTTCACCACCAGCTCCAGCTTGCGGCGCTGATCGTCGACGGTCAGGTCATTGCCTTCCTCGGTCGAGGCAAAGCCGCATTGCGGGGCGATGCCCAGCTGGTCCATGTCGACGAATTTCGACGCCGCGTCGAATTGGCGCTTCAGATCGTCGAGGCTTTCCAGCTGCGGGGTCTTGGTGGTGATGAAGCCCGGCAGAACGCGTTTGTTGCCCTTCGGCAGCAGGCGCAGCGGCTCCAGCCCCCCGGCGCGTTCGCTGTCGTATTCCATGAAATAGACATCGACGCTGGTCTGGTTGAAGATCGCATCCGCCGCCGCGTCATAGCCACCCGTCGCCACGAAGGTCGAACGGAAGTTGCCGCGGCACATATGCATGCCGATCAGCATGTCGGCGGGGCGGTCCTTGATCGCCTCTTCCAGCATCCAGGCATATTGCTTGATCAGGCGGTCGGGGGCCTGCCCCATCTGGCGGCGGATCTCGCGCTGGTTCTCATCGCCGAGATAGGCAAAGAAGATGTCATCGAGCTGCAGATAGCGGCAGCCGGCATCGTAGAAGGCCTGCACCGCCTTGCGGTAGGTCTTGGCAATATCGGCCATGAACAGGTCTTGATCGGCATAGGGCGCGTGCTTGTTAGTCGAGGGCGTCACGCGGAAATGCACGGCCGAGGGGCCGGGGATCGAGATCTTCGGGCAGACCTTGGTGTTCTGGGCCACGAACTGGAAATGCTCCAGCATCGGGTGATCGGCCGGGAAGTCGAGCGGGCCGTTGACCTGCGCGATCTGCGTGACCGTGGCGCCCTTGAAGCCCAGCGTGTCCGAGCCGGTCTCGATGATGTCCAGCCCGTCGAGCATGCCCATGAAGTCGTAGTGCCAGAAGGCCCGGCGCGCCTCGCCGTCGGTGACGACCTTGAGGCCGACCTCCTCCTGCATCTTGATCAGCGCGGGGATTTCCCGGTCCTCGATCTCGCGCAGGGCCGCGCCGGTCAGTCCGGCCTTGCGGGCCTCGGCAATCGCGGCCGGGCGCAGCAGGCTGCCGACATGGTCGGCGCGGAACGGGGGGGTGAAATCGGACATGGTCTTCCTCGGTCAATTCCTGTGGGGGCCGGACGGGCCCGGCGCATCCGGCACCTCTCTCCCGCGCCGGACAAGGGGGATATAGGGCGGATCGCCGGGAAAGCCGAGGGTGATCGGGCGAAAGGTCAGTCGCCGCTTGCCGCCAAGCCTTCGCGCATCGCTGTCTCATCCGTGGACAGGCCCGAGAACAGCGTCCAGGCCTGCACGCCTTGGTAGAAGAACAGCTCGTAGCCTGAGATGGTCTGCAGACCGGCGGCCTCGGCGTCATGCAGGAATTGGGTGTCGACGGGGGTGTAGACGGCGTCAAAGGCCCATTCCGCACCCGCCATGGCCGAGGCCGGCAGCGGTGTGCCACCATAGCCGACCATGCCGACCGGGGTGCCGTTGAGAAGACCCTGCGCGCCCTCGGCGGCCTTGGTGGCATCGGTGTCGACGCGGATGGTCACCGATTTGCCCAAGCCCGCCAGATCCTCGGCCAGCGCCTGTGCCTTGGCGGCGTCGCGGTCCACGAGCCGGACCTCGGTCGCGCCCAGCTCGACCAGACCGAAGGCCAGCGCGCGCCCGACGCCGCCGGTGCCGATCAGGCAGCAGATGCCCGGCAGCGCCGCGCCCCGGACCTGCCGGTAGGCCGCCAGAAAGCCCGTATAATCCGTGCTTTGTCCGACCGGGCCGCCCGCGTCGAACAGGACGGTATTCACCGCGCCGATCGCCCGGACCATCGGATCGTCGATGCGGACCTTCTTCGCCGCCAGCTCCTTGTAGGGATAGGTGACGTTGATGCCGCGATAGCCACGCCCGGCGCAGCTGTCGAAGACGGTGTCGAAATCCTCGCCCATGTCGCGCGGGATCAGCCGGTCGTATTGCACCGAGAGGCCGTTCTGCTCCCCGGCGAGGCGGTGCAGCAGGGGCGAGCGCGAGCGTGCGATATTGTCGCCGATGAGGCCCAGTTTGAGGCTCATGAGGCCATTCCTTCCGTTTGAAATCTCTCGACCTGCGCGGCGCGGGCGATAGCCTCGACCACGCCCAGCGAGGCCGCCGCATCCGAGGCCGTCACCAAAGGCACCGCCTGCCCGCGGATCACCGCGGTGAAATGGTCGATCTGCGCGACCAGCGGGTCGATTTGCGTGACCGGCAGCGTCTCGGTCGCCATGGGGGTGAACCAGCTCAACGGGCCATCGGGGCGCCAGATCCGCAGGGACGGCAGCTCCATCGACGCCCGCGTGCCGGAGAGGGTCAGGCAGGATTGGCCGGTCACCGGGTAATCCGGGTTCTCGCCCGCCGTCAGCTCCCACGACCAGGGTGCCGCTGCCGCGTCCGAAACGGAGATGGTCACCAAGGCCCCGCTCTCCATCCGCAACAAGGCGGCGGCGCTGTCCTCGACGGCATGGCCACGCACGGCGTTGGAGGAGAGCGCCTGAACCTCGGCCACCTCGCCCAGCAGGTGACGCAGGGTGTCGACCTCGTGTATCAGGTTGGTCAGGATCGGCCCGGCTCCGGCCTGACGCCGCCAGTCGGGCAGGAAGTAATCGTCGGGCTTGCACAGCAGCACCGAGACATGGGCGGCAATCACCCGGCCCAGCAGCCCCTCGGCCAGCGCCTGTTTCGCGGCGGCGATGCGGGGGTTGTGGCGACGGTGGTGGCCGACGAGGACCGGCACCCCCTCGGCCCCGGCGGCGGCGACCAGTTCGGCGGCCTCGGCGGCGGTGGCGGTCACCGGCTTCTCCACCAGCACCGGCAGGCCGCGCGCGATGCAGCCCAAGGCCTGCGGCAGGTGCAGCCCGGTCGGCGTGGCAAGGATCACACCGCGTGTCTCAGGCGGCAGATCGGCCAGCGAGGTGACATGCGCCACCCCCTGCGCCGAGGCCAGCGCCGCCGCGCCCGGCGCGGGATCGACGATGGCGGCGAGGCGGGCCTTGTCGCTTTGTGCCAGAGCCGCCGCATGCTTGCGGCCGATGGCTCCGGCCCCGACCACGGCGATGGGCAGGCGGGACATGCTCAGGCCTTCCGGCGGCGGATCAGGCGCCAGAGCGGGGTCTGGCTGACGAAGATCAGCACCACGGCCAGCAGCAGCACCGTCGAGAGCGGCGAGTGGAAGATGCCCGAGAAGAAGCGCCCCAGATCCTCGCGTTCCGAGATGATCGCCCGGCGCCAGTTGTCATCGAGCAGTCGCGACAGGATCACGCCGAGGATCACCGGCCCCAGCGGGTAGCCGTAGAGCCGCATGAAATAGCCGAACACGCCGAAGCCGAGCATCCAGTAGACATCGGTGATCGAGTTGTTCACCGCATAGGCGCCGACGATCGACAGCAGCATGATCAGCGGGATCAGCACGGCGCGCGGGATCTCGACGATCTTCACGAAAAGCCGGATGCCGGTCAGGCCGAAGATCAGCATGAAGAAGTTGGCGGTCACCAGCGCGCCGACGATGAACCAGAACATGTCCGGGTGGTCGATCATCAGCATCGGGCCGGGGTTGAGGCCGTGGATGAACAGCGCGCCGATCATGATCGCGGTCACCGCGTCGCCGGGAATGCCCAGCGTCATCATCGGGATGAAGGCCCCGCCCACCGCGGCATTGTTGGCGGATTCGGGCGCCACGAGCCCCTCCATCGCGCCCTCCCCGAAGGGGGTCTCGGGGTTCTTGGTGATGCGCTTCGCGTGGTCGTAGGACATCAGCGCGGCGATGTCGCCGCCAGTGCCGGGCAGCGCGCCGATGATCACGCCGATGAACGAGGTTTGCAGCGACAGCGGCAGGTAGCGCTTGATCGTCCCGAACGAGGGCACGATCCGGCTGATCTTCTGCCGGACGGCCGGGGTGTTGACGTGATGGAGCTGCAGAAGCACCTCCGAGACGCCGAACATGCCGATCATCACCGCGATGAAGTTGATCCCGCCGCGCAGCATCGGCTGGTCGAAGGTGAAGCGCGGGGTGAAGGTCAGCGGGTCCATGCCGACAGAGCCGATGGCAATGCCGAAGGCACCCGCGAAGATGCCTTTCAGGAGCGACCCGGACGACAGCGAGCCCACCAGCAGGATCCCCAGCACCGCCAGCAGCATGTAGTCGCGCGGCTGGAAGCGCAAAGCGAAGCCCGACACGGCGGGCGCGGCAGCGGCCAAGACGAGGATACCGATGAAGCCGCCGAAGAAGGACATGACCGTGGTCACGCCGATGGCCGTCCCGGCCTCGCCCTTCTGCGCCATCGGGTAGCCGTCTAAGGCCGTGGCGATGGCCGAAGGGGCGCCGGGGATATTCAGCAGGATCGCCGTGCGCGAGCCGCCATAGACCCCGCCCATATAGATGCCGATCATCAGCGAGATCGCCGGATAGACGTCCCAAGCGAAGGTGAAGGAGATCAGGATCGACACGGCCATGGTGACCGACAGACCCGGGATCGCGCCGACATAGACGCCGGCGAAGGTGCCCAGACCCACCAGCAACAGAAGCTGCGGCTGGGTGAAGACGGTGAGGAAATCCATCAGCGCGGACATGTCAGGCGCCTCCGTTGAACAGGTCGCGGAAGATCTGAATGATCTCGGCCTCAGGCACGATGCCGGCGGGCATCAGCACGGTGAAGACGATGCGGAAGATCAGCCAGATGCCGATCACGCTGGCCAGTGTGACCACGCCGGTGAAAACAATCGACCGGCCCGACAGGAGCTTGATCGCAATGAACAGGAACAGCGCCGAGGTCGGCAGGAAACCCAGCGGTTTCAACAACAAGGCGTAGCCGATCAGCAGCACGGCCATGGCGATGACCGAGGCCGGGAAGACGGCGATGCGCAGCGTCTCGTCCCCGGTTTTCGGCTGGCGGGCGGTCTTCCACAGGACCAGCAGGGCCGTGACCAGCATCGCCGCCGTGGTCGCCATCGGGATCGCGCCCGGTGAGGACAGGGCGCGGAAACCCGCGATGTCATGGGCGCTGAACAACAGCCCCGCCGAGGCCAGCGCGAGGAAGACGGCGAAGGCCAGCTCGCCGGGGCGGCGGAATTCGGGCAGACCGCCGGGCGTCGCGTCGGACGAGCCCTCGCGGGCGCGGTCGGATTCGGGATCGGGTTGGACAGACATCGGCGCTTCCCTGACGGTGAAGGGGGGACGCGGGACCGGCGGGCGCGCAAAGGCGCGGGGCGGTCGACCGTGCGTCCAAGGAGGGATCCGGCGCGACAGCGGGGCCGCGCCGGATCATTGTCGGATCAGCGGATCACTCGCCCGGACGCGGGATGCCCAGATCAGCCGGGTTGTTCACGGCGAGACCGGCTTCCTGCATCAGCCAGGCGGTGGTCGACTGCCAGGCGGCGAGGAACTCGCGGGCCTCATCGCCCGAGATGTTCATCATCGTGAAGCCGCGGGTATCCATCAGGGCGCGGAAATCCTCGGCCTCGGCGGCTTGGGCATAGGCGGCGGTCAGGGCGGTCACGGCCTCGTCCGGGGTGCCCTCATGCACGAAGACGCCGAAGAACGGGCCCCAGGGCAGATAGGTCGAATAGCCCTCGTTGCCTTCGACGGCAGTGGCGACGTCGGGCAGACGCTCGTTGCGCTCGGTGTCGAAGATCGCCAGCGGCTTCATGGTGCCGGCGCGGATGTTCTCGATCGCGGCGCCCAGAACGGCGGGCATCACGTCGATGGCGCCGCCCTGCAGGGCGGTCAGCGCGGGGCCGTCGCCGTCATAGGGGACGAAGATCACGTCGAGCTCACCCTCGACCGACTGCATCATCGCGGTGATGACCGACGGCAGGCCGCCCGGACCGGTCGAGCCGAAGCGTACCTCGCCCGGATGCTCGGCGATATAGGCCATCAGCTCGGCATAGGTCGAATAGGGCGCGTCGGGACCGGCGACGAGGATCGGCGTGCCGCGGGCCAGCAGGTTGATCGGCACGAATTCCGAATAATCGCGCTCACCCAGACCCATGGTGCGATAGAGCATCGGGTTCTCGGCGCCCATCAGCACGGTGTAGCCGTCAGCCTCGGCATCGGCGACGTAGTTCAGGGCGATGGCGCCCACGGCGCCGGTCATGTTCTGCATCACCACGGTGCCGCCGAGCACTTCCTCGGCATGGGGCGTGACCGACCGCATCACCGTGTCGGTCGAGCCACCGGCCCCCCACTGGATGATGCCCTGAATCTCGCGGCTCGGGTAATCCTGCGCCGAAACGGCGGTTGCTCCGAAAGCCAGCGCCGTCATGGCGCCAAAGACGATAGTACGCATGCTGTCCTCCCAGACGATGTCACATGACCGGGGAATCACCTCTCCAGGCCCCGTCATGGCAAAAGTTTCCCCGTCCGGGACAGTAACGTCAAATGCCCAAAGGTCATCCACCGTAACGTGATGTTATGATGGTCCGAGATCTGGTGGGATAACGTCATGTTACGCCACCGGCGATCAGGGCATTTGACGTTAGCTTGGCGGTTTGGAACCCTTGGGCAAAGCCGGGAGGAGTCCGGCCTGCGTTTGGGGGCGTTATGGGTAGCGATGAGGATGCGTTCGACCTGTTGGTGATCGGCTCGGGCGCCGGCGGGATGTCGGCGGCGGTGACGGCGGCGGCTCTGGGCCTGCGCGTCTGCCTGCTGGAGAAGGAGCGCGTGTTGGGCGGCACCACCGCGTGGTCCGGCGGCTGGATCTGGGCGCCCGGCAACCCGGTTTGCCAGCGGGCCGGCATCGTTGAGGGCCCCGAGGGGCCGCGCAGCTATCTGCAGGCCGTCACCGGCAACCATTTCAACGCCGAGAAGGTCGATGCCTTTCTTGAGGCCGCGCCACGCATGGTCGGCTTCTTCGAGGGCCGCACCGCGCTGCAGTTCGACCCCGGCGCGGCGATCCCGGATACCTATGGCCACCAGCCCGGCGCGGGGATGGGCGGACGCTCGGTCATCGCCAAGCCCTTTGACGGCCGAGGGCTGGGCAAGGCCTTGGCACTGCTGCGGAAACCCCTGCGCGAGACCAGCTTCAACGGGATGACCATTCAGGCTGGCCCCGATCTGCGCGCCTTCATGACCATGACCCGCTCGGCCCGGTCCTTTGCCCATGCGACGAAGCGCGTCCTGCGCCACCAGCGGGACATGCTGCTGCACGGGCGCGGCATGGACCTGCGCAACGGCAATGCGCTGATCGCGCGGCTTTTGCGCTCGGCGCTGGACCTTGGCGTGGCCTTGCGGACCGAGGCCGAGGTGGCAGCACTGATCGAGCAGGATGGCCGCGTGACCGGCGTCCGGCTGGCCGAGGGCGCCGTGCTGACCGCCCGTCATGGCGTCGTGCTGGCGACCGGCGGTTATGGCCACGACGCCAGCCGCCGCGCCGCGACTTTCCCCCGCGATGGCGAGCATCTGTCGCTTGCCGTCCCCTCCGCCCGTGGCGAGGGTCTCGCCTTGGCCGAGGCATTGGGCGCGGCGATGCAGGACGATCTCGCGCGTCCCGCTGCCTTCTGTCCGGTGTCGCGCGTGCGCTGGCCCGATGGGTCCGAAGGCGTGTTCCCGCATATCATAGACCGCGGCAAACCCGGCGTGATCGGCGTTCTGGCTGACGGAAAACGCTTCTGTAACGAAGGCTTGGGCTACCACGATTATGTTGACGCCCTGCTGCGCGCAGTGCCCGAGGGGGAGCCGGCGCGCTCATGGCTGGTCTGCGATCACCGCTTCTTGCGGCGCTATGGCCTCGGGATCGTACGTCCGGCGCCGGTGCCGTTCGGGGCATGGTTGCGCTCGGGCTATCTGAAGCACGGCGGGACGGTGGCCGAGCTGGCGCGGGCCTGCGGCATCGATCCCGAGGGGCTGAGCGCCACCGTCACCGAGTGGAACCGCCACGCCGCGCGGGGCGAGGACCCGGCGTTCGGGCGTGGCACCAGCGCCTACATGCGGCTGCAGGGCGATCCTGAGGTCTCGCCCAACCCCAACGTTGCCCCCTTGGCGCAGGGGCCGTTCTACGCCGTCGAGGTCCAGCCGGGCAGCTTCGGCACCTTCGCGGGTCTGCGCTGCAATGGTCGGGCGCAGGTCTTGCGCGCCGATGGTTCGGTGATCGACGGACTGTTCGCAGCGGGGACCGACAACGCCAGCCCCTTCGGAGGCTTCTATCCGGCCGGGGGCACCACCCTCGGGCCGGCGCTGCCCTTCGGCTTCATCGCGGCCGAAACCGCCGCGGGGGTGCGCGCATGACCCGCCGCGTCTCTGTCGCGCATCTGACCGCGCTGGACCTGCCGCCGCCCGCCTTGATCGAGGCCGCGGCGCGGGTGGGTTTCGACGCGGTGGGCTTGCGGTTGATTCAGGTCACGCCGACCACGCCGGGCTATGCGCTGGACCGCGACGCGGCGATGATGCGGGCGACGAAGGACGCGTTGCGGGTGACCGGGATCGGCGTGCAGGACATTGAATTCGTGAAGATCACGCCCGGCATGGACCAGTCGGCGCTGGAAGGCTTCCTCGATGCCGGGGCGGAGCTGGGTGCCACGCAGGTGATCTGCGCGCCCTATGATCCCGATCTGTCCCGACTGGCCGAATCCCTAGCCGATTTCAGCGCCCGCGCCCGTCAGCGCGGGCTGGGGACGGTGCTGGAGTTCTTCCCGTGGACCGTGGTGCCCGATCTCGCGACGGCGCTGACGGTGACCGAGGGCACCGGGGCCGGTGTCTTGGTGGACAGCCTGCATTTCGACCGCTCGGCCTCGTCTCTGGCGCAGTTGAAGGTGACCGATCCGGCCCGCCTGCCATTCCTGCACCTCTGCGACGCCCCCGTCGCCGCGCCCTATTCGGAAGACCAGCTTCTGCACACCGCGCGGGCCGAGCGTCTGCCGCCCGGCGACGGCCAGATCGACCTTGCGGCGATCCTGCGCGCGATGCCATCCGACGTGCCGGTCGGGCTGGAGGTGCCGATGCTGGCACTGGCGGCGGATCAGGGATCGGAGGCCGTGCTCAAGCGTGTCCATGACGCGGCGCGACGTTTTCTGGCGCGGGCGATCGGCTGACCCTCGCGCAGGGCGCGCAATTCAGGGTTGAGTCCCCCGCGCAAGGCAGGGATACTCCCGGCGTGACGGATGGACCAAGGCCCTGAAGAAATTAGGGGATTACCGGTCGATCCGGGGCCGGCGCAGAATGAGGTCGGCCCGGTCAGCATCGCGGGTTGCAAGGCTCGTTCCAGAACAGGAGTTCCCCATGGCGCGCGCCAGATCCTCGGGCCCCCGGCTGACCTTGCCCTGGGCGGTCTATGCCTTCGTGCTGATCTCGCTTCTGGCCATGAGCGCGGGTGGCGCCTTCGTGGTCTTCACCCGCTCGCAAGGCGTCATCGACGACACGCTCGACAGCGTCGTGCGGGTGCGCACGGTGGCCGCGGCGCAGCTGTTCGCCCGGCGCTTGCACGACGACTGGACCGACCTGCACCATCTGGCCGAGACAGCGGGCGGGCTGGACCGGGCGCCGTTGCAGGCGATGATGGACGGGCTGCGCGGCGATGGCAGCCGGCTGTCGTGGATCGGTTTCGCGGATGTCAGCGGCGTCGTCGTTGATGCGACGGAGGGCATGCTGGAGGGGGCCGATGTCTCCAGCCGGCCATGGTTCACCAATGGCTTGCGCGGCGGATTCGGCGGCGATCTGCACGAGGCGGTGCTGTTGGCCAATCTCTTGCCCAATGAGGGCGACGAGCCGCTGCGCTTCGTCGATCTGGCGACACCGGTCACCAACGCGGAGGGCGATGTGGTCGGCGTCCTCGGCATCCATCTGAACGCGGAATGGGTGGCACAGATGCTGCGCGAGACGGGCGCGGTGCTGGAGATGGAGCTGTTCCTTCTGGGGCCCGGCGGCAATGTCGTCATGGCGCCCGGCGACGACCGCCCGGACCTGTCCGGCCTGTCGGTCTTTGGCGCGGCCCGTACAGGAAGCGTCAGCTCCGGGCGTGAGGTCTGGCCGGACGGGCAGGATTACTTCACCGCGCTGGTGCCCGATGTCGGCTATCGCGACCTTCCGGGCTTCGGCTGGCGCATGGCGGGCCGCATCGAGCCATCCGCCTTCCGGCCGGGCTTTGCCAGCCTGCAACGTGGCGCGATCCTAGCGGGCGGCGTGGCCTTGGCGATCCTGCTGGTGCTGACGGTGATCTTCGTGCGCCTGTTCATGCGGCCGATCAGCCATTTGGCATGGCAGGCCGGGCGCATCGCCGAGGGGGAGCAGATCTTCCCGGAAGAGCAGGCGCTGACACTGGAGGCCGAACAGATCTCGGGCGCCTTGGCGCGCTTGCAGGCCGGCCAGTCCAACCGCGTCTAATCGCGGCCCGAACGGATCGGCAGGAAGCGACGCATGAGGTCGCCGATCAGGGCGCTGGCGCTGACGGCACCCACGCCCGGCTCGTCACCTTCGGCATAGAAGCGGACGAACAGGGCATCACGCTGCGCCGGATCGGGCAACAGCTGCAGGCGCATCGCATCCTTCCCGCGGGAGATGACATGCATCGCCACCAGCCCCGGCACCTCGGGGATCGCCAGCGCGCCCCGCGTCTGCGGCGGGAAGGCCGCGCC
Source organism: Pararhodobacter sp. CCB-MM2 (assembly GCF_001691415.1). GTDB lineage: Bacteria > Pseudomonadota > Alphaproteobacteria > Rhodobacterales > Rhodobacteraceae > Pararhodobacter. The sequence continues at coordinate 151,082 of NZ_LRRR01000007.1, read as the reverse complement.
CCGCACGCGCACCGTGTCCATCGTCAACGAGGTGATCCAGACCTTGAATTCGGTGTTGTCGACCTGCAGCGCCACCATCTCGGGCTTGTCGGCGACATGGATCTCGCGCCGCGGCAGCTCCACGCAGGCAAGGCAGGTCACGGCCAGCACCAGCAGGTTGTAGACCGTCCAGAACAGGATCACCCATTTGCCGTCGCCCGCATCGTAGAAGGCGAAATTGTCCGAGAAGATGCCCATGCACAGGCCCAGAAGCGTCAGGGCAAAGCCGATGAGGAAGGGCATCATCAGCCGCCACTGGATCACCACCTTCGACCGGTCGCCGCCCTTGGCCGTGACCGAGAACGGCTGACCATGCGGCCGGAACAGGCCGGCAAAGACCGCGCGGGTGATGGGGATCGCGCCCAGAAGCTGGCTCACGTCGTTGAGGATCGGCACCACCATGCCGCGGCTGAGCAGGTTCAGCGACATCAGCACCCAGGCGTAATAGACCGCGAAATACGAGATCACGTCGGTCAGCGCGGCATTCACCACGGTGACGTTGAAGAACCAATAGAGCAGCGGGAAGAAGATCGCGGCCAGCCGGAACGGGAAGGTCGTGCTCCAATACAGGACCGAGTCGACCACCGACCAGCGGTCGCGCAGGCGCAGGGTGTTCTTGGCGAACGGGCCCATTGACGAGCGCGCAATCTGCATCAGCCCCAGACACCAGCGGGCGCGCTGGGTGACGTATTCCTTCAGCCCTTCGGGCGCGAGGCCCTCGGTCAGCGGTTCGGCCAGATAGACGGTTTTCCAGCCCTTGTTCTGCAAGACCAGCGTGAGCATGAAATCCTCGGTCACGCTCTCGGTGTTGAAGCCGCCGACATCGCGCAGCGCCTGCCAGCGGCAGATGGAGGAGGTGCCGCAGCAGAACGAAATCCCCCAGCCATCGCGGGAGGGCTGCATATAGTCGAAGAAGAAGCGCTGCTCGTCGGGATAGGAGGAACCGAGGCCGAAATTATGCTGGATCGGGTCGGGGTTGAAGAAATGCTGCGGGGTCTGCACCAGCCCGACCTGCGGGTCATGGAACAGCGCCAGCGACCGCGAGATGAAGCCCCGGTGCGGCACGAAATCGGCATCCAGAACTGCGATGTAATCGGGCGGCACGGCATCCTCGGCCAGCCGGTCCAGCGCGTGGTTGATGTTGCCCGCCTTCTGACCCTTGTTGTCGGGACGCCGCAGGTAGCGCACGCCCTGCTCCGCGCAGAAATCGCGCAGCCAGTCGCGGCGGCTGTCGTCGCAGACGACGATCTCCTTGTTGGCGTGGCGCAGGGATTTGGAGCCGACGATCGTGCGCTCCAGCACGTCGCGATCCTCGTTATAGGTGGCGATCAGGATGGCGACACGAGGTTCTTCATGGCCCCACCAGCGGGCATGGCTGTTGGCCTCGGCGCTGCGGAGGCTGACGCGTGACAAGATCAGGAAGGCGCTGAGCGAGCCGATCATCGACAGCGCCTCCAGCCCGAACAATGACCAGCTGGCCAGCGCGTCCAGGGTCAGCCCGGCGGGCGCGAGGGTCTCGGTCGCGCGCCACCAGATATAGCGCAGCGCCAACAGGGCGGCGACGCCCAGCAGCAAGGCCCGGTGCAGCGTGCGCCGCTTGTCCATCAGCACCGGCAACAGGCCGGCGATGCCGATCACCAGAAGCACCTGCACGATCGCGGAGCCCAGCTCGGTGAGATGGGGAAAGGGCAGCATGTCAGTCGAACAGGCCGCGCAGCCAGTCCAGCGGGCGGTCATCGAAGAACACCCGCCCGGTACGCCCGATGGCACAGCCGAGTTGCGGATCGGCCGTCAGGGCCGGCACCAGCAGGGTGACGTCGAAGCGTTCGAGATGCCGTTCGCTGGGGGCCACGGCGAGGTGGTTGTAGATCGTTGCCGCCCCGCTGCCCGCCAGCCGGGCCACGGTGCCGCGGTAGACATCGTTGTTGCCCGCCAGCCTGAAGGTCGCGCCCTGCCCCACCCGCAGGCTGTTGTAGATCCGCTCGGTCACCGAAAGGGTGACGATGCTGGAGCCGCAATCGACCAGACGCAGCAAGGGGTCGCCGCGCTGGACATTGACGCCGCTGGCTTCGAGGATCTCCCAATACGCGCCGGTCACGGGGGCCACGATCTCTCCGCCGGTCAGCCCGTTGACGCGCACCCGCTCACGGTTGAGGCGCTGCGTATAGGCGGCCTCGCGCGCCTGCGCCTCGACCAGAGCGTTGCGCAGGCCGGAGAGGACGCTCTCCAGCTCGGTCGCGCGCTGTTCGGCATTGGGGGAATCATTGTAGCCATCGCCAAGGAAGACCCCCTGCTCCGCCGCGCGCAGGGCGATTTCCAGAACCGCCACCCGTTCGCGCGCATGATCGATGACGAGGGGCGTGATCAGCGGCTCCTGCGGCAGGCGGTCGCCGGCATCGTCCAGCAGATCGGCCAGACGTTGCTGCAGCGCGTCCGGCACCTCGCCGCCTTCCAGCAAGGCCAGACGCAGGCGGGCGTGGTCCAGCCGGGTGCGGATCTCGGCCAGTCGTTCGGTATGGAAGATGGCCGTGCGGTCCAGCAGGGCCGCGTGAACCGCCTCGGTCGCGGTCAGATCGGCCGCGATCCGGGCGGTTTCGGCCTGCGCCAGTGCCAGCTCCATCTGCAGGTCGTTCAGGCGGATCTGATCGACGCGCGGATCGGTGATCGAGCCCAGAACCTCCCCCGCCTGTACCCGTGCGCCAAAGGGGCGCTCGGTCAGGGTCAGGTCGCCTGCGGTACCGGCGCGCACGGTGATGACCGGGGCGTTCAGCACGGCATCGGCACTGGCGCCTGACATCTGCTCGCCGATGATGACCCACAGGGCCGCGACGATGAGCACCACGCTAAGGAGCAGGCGAAAGGACTTCATGAAGATCTCCGTGTGAGCCGGATCAGGATCGGGCCGCTGCCGGCCAGTCCCGTCGTTCCTGACGAGCATTTCGGCAATATGTCGCGGCGTTAGGGCTAATCCGCGCCGCCCTCCGCCCGGGCCAGTGCGGCCAGCAGGGCCAAAGTGTCGGGATAATACTCGCCGCTCCGGGTTGCGTCGTCAACCAGAGCGTGTGCTGGCAGGCGACCCTCCGCCCCGTCTTGCGCCAGCGCGGCCACGGCCCGGAAGCCCGCGAGGTCACTTTCCGACAGGACCCGGCCTGCCGCATCGGTGACGCCGGCGACGTGGCCGGGCGCATTGGCCAAGGCGAAGCGCGCGGCGGCCTGCCGGACCGCGGGGTGGTCTGCCCGCCCGGACCACACGAGATAGAGCGGGATGCGCAGCCCGTCCCAGCCGAAGCGGTCGTCATGGCCCTCGGGCGGGGTTACGCCCTCAGGGGTCACGGTGATCCAGTCGCGCAGGGCCAGCGGGTCGCGAAAAAGCGTCTCGCCGTGGTCGGCCGTCCGGATCAGGCGCGGTTGGTCGAAGGCGGCGCTCAGTTCCCGCAAGGCGCGCGGCAGGTAGTAGGACGGGTTCACCAGCACTGCCGTGGGCGACGCGGGGCTTTGATCGGCGGGGTTCAGCAGGTCCTCGCCCGGCGCGCGCGGATCGGGGGCGAGGCAGATGGTCACCAGTGCCCCGGCAATCGCCTGCGCCTTGGCAGCATGACCCGCCCAATCGGAATCGCGGGACGCGCGCAGCAGGGCCCAGCCACGCAGCAGATCGCCATCGGTTGCATTGCGCCAATCCCGAACCTCGCCGTCCTGCCAGCGCCAGGCCATCAAGGCATCCTGCCGGGTGGCGAGGTGGCGGAGGGTCCAAAGCTCGATCGCCTCGAAGGCGTCGCGGTCGCCGAAGGCTTGCGCCAGCAGCAGGGCATAGGCCTGCCCCTCGGAATGGGTGATGCCGCCCTGCCCCGGATCGACCACACGCCCGTTGGACCGCAGAAACCGCGCTTTCCATTGATCCCACCGGCTCAGCAGGACCGACGGGACCTGCGCCTGCGCCATCGGCCCCGCCAGCACGAGGCCGGCAAGAACACAGCGGCGGGAGAGACGGGACATTCAGGGACGTGTCATGGCTTGGGCAGCCTTGATCCTGCCATGCCGCGCAGGGCCGCGAAAGGGGGGCGGATCGGCGGTTGCTCGCCTTTAGGTCGAAAACCCGTTGCGCCCGGCGGCCGGTCAGGCGAGATTTGCCGGGAGGGCCGCGCCGGCCTTTGGAGACAGCCGTGACCCCTTCGACGCCCCGCGCCCTGCGCCCTGCCCTGCTCGCCCTTGCGGCGATGGCGGCTTTGACGGGCGCGCCGGCCCATGCGGATGGCGAGTTCGTTCAGGCGGATTACGGCGACGAGGCGCAATCGATCACCGCGACGATCCAGCGCGACCGGGTGACGGCGTCGCTGGGCTGGTCCGGCTATGTCGGCGGCCATGCGACGGCCCTGTGGGTGAACTACGGCTTTCAGGTCGATGGCCCGACGTGGTTCCGGCTGGGCCCGTCCCTGCGCGTCGATCAGGCCGGGGTCACCGAAGCCGGTGTGCGCATGGCGTTGGAGCGGTTCACGATGACCGACACGCGCACCCTGTTCCTGCTGGCCGATGCCAATACCATCCAGCACGAGTTCCAGATCCTTGGCCAACTGGGGCATATCCCGACCGGTCTGGCGGCAGAGCTCAGCTACCAGGGCAACGATCAGGGCTTCCGCGAGACGACACTGGCGGGCAGCTACCGTTTGGGTGACAGCCCGTTCCGGCTGCGCGCGGGCTATCGCTTCAACGCGCAAGAGGCCTTCATCGGCTTCTCGATCAACACGTTCTGAGCGGTTGCCGATCTGACCGTGGGTCCGCGGGCCTCAGCCGAAGGGGTCGATCAGCACCTTGCATTGGGTGGTGCGCTGGCGGAGGGCCTCGAAGGCCTCAGGCGCCGTATCGAGCCCGACTACATCCGACACGAGGTGCTGCGGCGCGAAGCGTCCCTTGTCCAGCGCGTCGATCGAGGTGCGGAATTCGTGCATGTCGAAGAACACCGACATGATGATCACCACCTCTTTCGAGATCGCGCGGAAGCTGTCCAGCCGGTCGGTGCCCGTGCAAAGTCCCAGCACGCAGACCGTGCCGCGCGGCCGCACGAGGTCGATGCAATGATCGATCAGCCCCACCTTGCCCACGCATTCGAACACGATGTCCGGCGGGCCGCCGCAGGCCTCGGCTACGCGCTGCGCCATCTCCGGCCCCGATTGCACGAAGGCCGTGGCGCCGAGGCTGCCGGCGCGCTCCTCCTGATGGCGGTGCAAATCCGCCGCAACCACGGCCTGCGCCCCAAGCCTGCGTGCCCAGTAAACCACGGCGAGGCCAATCGCTCCCGCGCCCACCACCAGCACCCGGTCGCCCGGCTTCATGCCGGACCGCATGACCCCGTGCAGCGCCACGGCCAAGGGCTCGGCCAGCGCGCCATCGGCCAGCGAGACATCCACCGGCATCTTGCGCAGCTGATGATGCGCCAGGGCCGTGAACTCGCCATAGCCACCGCCGATCAGCGTCATGCCGTTCTCGCACCACGCGGGCTGACCGGCCCGGCAGGCGGGGCAATGGCCGCACCCCCGGATCGGCGCGGCGGCGACCAGATCGCCGGGCTTCAGCGTCGTGACCTCGCGCCCGACCTCCAGCACCTCGCCCGCGAATTCATGGCCGATCACCTCGCCGCCCTGCAGGCCGAAGGTCTGATCCTCGGTCATGTGCAGGTCGCTGCCGCAGATGCCGCAGCGGCAGATCTTCAGCACCACCTCATCCGCACCACAGGTCGGATCGGCCACATCCGCCTTCCGCAGCGGTTGCCCGAAGGCATCGAACACCAGCGCCTTCATGCCTTTTCTCCCTCAAGCCGGATCAGGCGCCGCCGTGTCGGGAACCATGGGGCCTCGACCCATTTCGACCACATCCCCCAGATGCCGCCCCGGAAATACAGCGCGCAGGTGAGGGTCAGCAGGCCCAGCACGATCAGGTAGCTTGCGCCGTATTCGCCGAACCAGCGGTCGGCGAAGAAGTAGATCACCGCGCCGATGATGACCCCCTCGAGGCTGCCGATGCCGCCGACCATGACGATGAAGATCGCAAGGTTCGCCCAGTTCGCGTCAAAGGCGGACGGCGGGGTGATGCGCAGCTGGGCCATGAAATAGACGGCGCCCGCGAAGCCCGTGCCCACTGCCGTGGCGATGAAGATCAAGAGTTTCAGCCGCCCCACATCGACGCCCTGACTGGCCGCCGCGATCGGGTTGTCGCGCATCGCCGTCAGCGCGATCCCGTAGCGCGAGCGCAGGAGCAGGTAGCTGCCGCCCAAGGTCACCAGCAGCAGCGCCGCCGCCAGCAGGGACGAGGCCACCGCCCGCTCATGCGCCGAGAATTGCGTCATCACCCGCAGGCTCATGCCCGCGCCGCCGTTCAGCATCGGCATGTTGGTGGCGATGAGGCGCAGGGCCTCGGCCACGACCCAGGTGCCGATGGCGAAATACGCGCCCTCCAGCCGGTGCAAGAGGCCATAGATCGGCACGGCCAGGATCGCGGGGGCGATCAGGCTGAGGAACACGGCAAGGAACGGGTTTACACCGAAGGTCTGGGCGAGGACGAACATCGCATAGGCGGCGACGCCGACAAAGGATTGCTGCCCGACCGAGACGACCCCGCCATAGCCCGCCAGCATGTTCCACATCTGCGCGACGGCGATATAGCAGGCCAGCGTCACCACGTCCCGGATCAACCCCTGCGAGGCCCACCACGGCATGGCGCAGATCCCCAAGAGGGCCGCCGCGAAGATGATCAGCGCCACCCGACCCGAGAGGGTCATGCGCGCGACTCGATAGTTGCTCATGACGGCCCCCTCAGGCTTTGCGCTGGAAGATGCCTTGCGGGCGGATCGCCAGCACGGCCAGAAACACGAGGTGCCCGGCAAGGATGCCGAAACCCGGAGAGATGCGGAACCCGATCGCCTGACTGATCCCGAGGATCATCGCCCCGGCGAAGGCGCCCCAGATCGAGCCCAAACCGCCGATGATGACCGCCTCGAAGGCATAGATCAGCTGGAACGGGCCATCGGCCGGCGCCACGGTGGACCGCATGGCCTGAAAAGTCGCCGCAAAGCCGAGGATGCCGACGGCAATCGCGGTCGCGGCGGCATAGACGTTGCGCGGGTTGACGCCGACCATCGCCGCGGCCTCGACATCCGCGGAGGCCGCGCGCAGGGACCGGCCGAAGCGGGTGTATCGCATCACGGCGTCCAGCCCCCCGGTCAAAACGGTCGCGCAGATCAGCACGATCAGCGGCAGCACGCCCACGAAGATCGGCCCCAGCGCGATCGAGGCCTGCTGGATCCCCCCGCCCGAGAGCGAGCGCGTATCCGCTGACCAGATCACCAACATGGCGTTCTGCAGGGCGATGGACAGCCCGAAAGTGGCGATGAGCGAGGGCAGCGGGTCATCCCCCACCACCCGGTTCAAGAGCGCGCGCTGCAGCAGCCAGCCAAGCGCCGCGCCGATCGGCACCAGCGTCGCCAGCACGGCCCAGGGGCCCAGCCCCGCGACATTGGCCAGCGAAATGCCGATCAGCGCCAGCAGCACGACCAGATCGCCATGCGTGACGTTGACGATCTTCATCACGCCGAACATCAGCGCCATGCCGAGCGCGTATTGCGCGTAAAGGCCGCCCAGAAGGACGCCTTGGACGATGCCGTCAATCCAGTGCATGGCTGGCTCCGAAATAGGCGGTCGAGATCGCGTCACGGCTGATCTCGGCCGAACTGCCGTGCAGGGTCACGCGCCCTTCCAGCAGACAGTACAGACGATGCGAGGCGCGCTGCGCGAGGCCGACATCCTGTTCGACCAAGACCAGCGCGGTGCCATTCGCGGTGATTTCCGGCAGGGCCGCGTAAATCTCGCGCACCACCTTGGGCGCGAGGCCCAGACTGATCTCATCGCACAGAAGGATGCGCGGCTGGGCCAGCAATCCTCGCCCGATGGAGACCATCTGCTGCTGTCCGCCGGACAGGTTCTCGACGGGCGTGCGGGATTTCTCCTTCAGGATCGGGAAGAGCGTATAGACGCGCTCCAGCGTCCAGGGCTCGGCCACGGGTTTGGCCGCGTGTTCGCTGGCGACGCGTAGGTTCTCCTCGACGCTCATGCCGGTGAACAGGCGACGTCCTTCGGGCACGATGGCCAGCCCCTCGCGCACCATGCGATGCGGGGCGCGGCCGCCGACCGGCTGGCCGTCGAGCCGGATCATCTCGGGCGCGACGGGCAGAAGGCCCATGATCGCGCGCAGAAGGGTGGACTTGCCCGCGCCGTTCGCGCCGATCAGCGCAACCGTCTCGCCGGCATTCACACTGAGGTCGATCCCGTGCAGGGCGCGCATATCGCCATAGCCGGCGATCAACCCGTGGGTGGACAGAAGGGGCGTCATGCCTCGACTCCCATATAGACGCGCTTGACGTCCGGGTCCTCGATCACGGCGGCGGGCAGGCCCTCGGCGATCTTCTCGCCGAAGTTCAAGACCATCAGCCTGTCGGCCACGGCGAAAAGGGCGTGCAGGACGTGTTCGATCCAGACGATCGTGGTGCCGCCATCACGGATGCGGCGGATCAGGGCGACCAGCGCCTTGCCCTCGTCATCCGTCAGGCCCCCGGCGATCTCATCGAGCAGCAGCAGATCCGGTTTCGAGGCCAGCGCCCGCGCCAGTTCCAGCCGCTTGCGGTCCAGAAGCGTCAGCGAGCCGGCCTCGGTATTGGCGCGGGGGGCCAATTCGCACTCCTCGAGGATCTGCGCGCAATGGGCATAGGCCTGCGCCTCGGTCATGCCGCCGCCGAAGGTCGCGGCGACGAGCAGGTTTTCAAACGTGGTCATGCCCGCATAGGGACGCGGGATCTGATAGGTACGCCCGATGCCGGCCCGCGCGCGGCGGAACGGGGGGCCGGCCAAAGGCCGACCCCGGAAACGGATCTCTCCCGCATGGTCGCGGATATCGCCGCTGACGAGGTTGAACAGCGTGGTCTTGCCTGCCCCATTGGGGCCCAGGATGCCCAGAACCTCGCCCTGCCGGACCTCGAAATCGAGATCGTGCAGAACCCGGACCGCCCCGAAGGACTTGCCCAGCCCGCGCGCCACCAAAAGCGGCGCGCTGTCTCCGTTTCTTTCCATCGTCTTATGACCTCAGACCGACCAGGGCAGCGGCACCATCGCCTGTTCCGGTTCGAACAGGGGATTGACGGTGTTGTCCACGATCTTCAGCTCGAACGGCCAGCGTTCTCCGCGCACCCACTGGCCGCCGAAGATCGGCGTGGTGGAGACGTTGGGATGCGGCCCGGTGCCGAAATCCACCGGCCCGATCAGCGTCTGCATCGAGGTGGCGCGCAGGGCGTCGCGGTTGGCTTCGCGGTCCAGCGGGTTGGTCGAGCGTTTCAGCGCGTCGATCGCCACTTCCCAGATCGCATGGCTGTAGCCCAGAGGCTGCGTCCACTGGCGACCGGTTTCGGCCTCCCATGCGTCGGCGACGGCGCGGCTGTTCTGGCCGGTGATCGACGATTGGAACGGGAAGGCGGGCGTCCACCAGACCTCGGACGACATGCCGACGCCCAGATCCCCCAGCGCCTCGATCCCCGAGGGGAACAGCAGCGCGGCGGCGACGGTGATCGCCTTGGGGTGGAAGCCCTGCTGCGCGCATTGGTTCACGAAGGTGGTCAGGTCGTCCACATAAGTGATACCGCCGACGATATCCGCGTTGAACGATTTGAACGACGAGATGATCGACGAGAAATCGTTGGTGCGCGGCTGGAAGAAGCCCGGCATGTTGGTCTGGAAACCGGCCGCTTGCGTCGGCGAGGGCAGGCCGTAATCGGTATTGCCCCAGGTCTCGCCATCGGCGTTCTGCGGGAACAGCATGCCGACGTTGCGGTTGGTCTCGAGGCTGTTCCACAGGCCCACGAAGGTGTTCAGCGCCTCGTCGAGACCCCAGAAGAAGTGGTAGGTCCACTGGAACGGCTGTTCCGCCCCGCCGCGCGGGAAGACGATCGCCTGCCAAGGGGCCGCCGTCGACAGACAGGGCACGCCGAACAGCTCGGCCTGATCGGCGGCGGGATTGATGATGTCGGTGGTCGACGCGGGCAGCAGCATGTGCACCTCGTCGTTCAGGATCAGATCCGCGGCGACTTCGGCTGCCCGGTTCGGGTCCGATTGGCCATCGCGCACCAGGATCTCCAGATCATAGGTGCCGGCGGCCGTTTCGATCCGACCGCCGAGCGCGTCGCGGATCTGATCGACGGTGAAGCCGTCGGTCTCGCCGAACAGCGCGAGCGGGCCGGTGGCTGGCGTGATGAAACCCACCTTCACCGTGCCGGCGCTTTGCGCACGGACGATCGAGGGGGCGGACAGGGCGGCCACGCTGGCCCCCATGCCCTGCAAAATGGTGCGCCGCGAGGGCGTCCAGATCTTCTGCTTGCTCATTCCATTTCCTCCCTGGGAAAAAGCAATTGCCTTGGCAATGCACGGGTCCTCTCCGCCCCGTGCGGTGGTCGCGGATCACCCCCTGAGGGAGGACCCGCCGTCGATCGTCATCTGCGCCCCGGTCACGTAGCCCGAAGCGGGTGAGGCGAGATAGAGCGCCAATCCCTTGATCTCGTCGGGATCGGCGATGCGGCCCAGCAGCGACTGCGCCTCGAACGCGGCGCGGTCGGCGGGGTTCTTCAGCCGCCCGCCGCCGATATTGGTGACGAAGGGCCCGGGGGAGATGCAGTTGACCAGAATCCCGAAGGCGCCAAGTTCCATCGCCGCGTTGCGGACCAGATGGTCCACGCCGGCCTTGGCGGGCATGTAGGGCGTGCCGACGAAACTCTCGTTCACCCGTGCCGCGACCGAGGAGGTGACGATGATCCGCCCGCCCCCCGTCTGCTTCATGTGCCGCGCCGCATGGCGGATGGTCGAGAAGACAGCGTTCAGATTGACGTCGATCACCCGGTCCCAATGATCCTCGGGCATCGCGTCGATCTGGCCGTGGGGATCGCGCTCGCCTTCGGGCGTCAGGAAGCCCGGACCGGCATCGACGCCGGCATTGGCGAAGACCACGTCGATGCGCCCGTGCCTTTCGGCCACCGCGTCGAAGGCAGCGGCAAGCGCTGGCCGGTCGCTGACATCGAGCGGATGCCCCCAGACTGTGCCGGGCCAGCCCATCGCGGCGATCTCGGCCACGGTGCGTCCCAGCCCCTCCGCATTGAGATCCAGCACGCAGACATGTGCGCCCATCTCGACCATGATCTCGGCATAGGCCCGTCCAATGCCCGAGGCCCCGCCGGTCACGATCACCGACTTGCCTGCCACATCGAACATCGTCTCAAGGGACATGCGCGTTCTCCTCCCCGCATCCATCCGAGCCGGGCTCAGATGAACATGTCCTTGTTGACGGCGATGCCATTGGCCTCGCAGTAGCTGACGTAATGATCGATGAACCAGAAGACGTCGGCGGTGAAGTCGTACTTGCCGTTGTCGTCGAAGAATTCGATCGCGCCGTTGAGCCAGAACAGCGCCTTCATGCCGTTGGGATCGTCCGAATAGAGCGTGTGCGCGGTGCCCGGCAGCTCGTAGACGAAATCGCCGGGACGGGCGACCCAATCGTATTCGTAGTAGCCCCACGAGCCCTCCAGGGTCACTGCCGAGACGACGCCGCGATGCTTGTGCGTGCCGATCCGCCCGCCGCCCTTCACCCACAGGATGTTGGCCGCCGTGTTCGAGCGCACGTCGAAGGCCAGATGCTTGATCGCTGCCTGATCGCCGAACGGCACCCAGGGGTTGTTGGCGTCGTCGCCGGGGATGAAGGCCCCCTCCTTGCCGAAGCGGTTGATCATCGCCTCATGCGGCTCTGGTGGCAGGGCGGTGATGAATTCGGGCTTGGGCATCTGGTCCTCCTCTGACCTTGCCGATTTGATGCCTTCATCGGACAGGCCGGCTGCGAAATCCGTCAAACGGAAAAAACCTCTCTGCGCTGCGGAAAAGCGCCCGGTTGCGGCAAGTTGCTAAGGAAACCGGGGGCTCAAGGGGCGAAATTTCGAGGCGGGCCCCTTGGCGGACCTTCCGCAACGGCAAGTATCGCTGCGTTGCGGCTTCATCATTTGGTGACAGGGGCATTACGATATGATGATGTGGCGCCCATGAAGACGGATAGCGCCCAGAACGACCTTCTCACCCGCGGCGGTCGCCCGACCCTGCGCGACCTGCTCGACCGGCTGGAATTCAACCCGGCCAAGGGGTCGATCACCCTCAATGGCGAGCGCATGCTGCTGACCCGCGCCAGCTTCGGTGGCGATCTGCGCGATCAACTGGTCCGCCGCTATTCCGAGCATGAGGCGATGGTGCTGATGCTGCGCCTTGGGTTCCGCTCGGGTCGGGAGGATGCCGAATTCATCCGCCAGTCGTGGCCCGCGCTGGACCCGGGCGATGCCTTCACCGCTGGCACGCGGCTGCACATGGTCACGGGCTCGGTCAAAGTCGAGACATTGTCCAACGATTTCGACTTCGACAACGACCGCTTCTCGGGCGATTTCCTCTGGCATGAATCCGTTGAGGCCGCCGCCTATCATCGCCGCCACGGGCGGGCGACGCGGCCGGTTTGCTGGCTGCAGACGGGCTATGCTGCGGGCTATGCCAGCGTCTTTTTCCGCAAGCTGGTGATCTACAAGGAGACCAGCTGCTCGGCGATGGGCCACAAATCCTGCCGTGTGGTTGGCAAGACCGTCGATGGCTGGGGCCGGGACGATCCCTTTGTCCGCATGTTCCTCGAAGAAGTGCTTGGCAACTCGGTCGAGCCGCATCGCGGCCCCGCGCAACCCCAACGCCCGACTCCGGTGCGCGACCTCGATGCGCTGATCGTGGCGCCCGTCATGCCCCGGTTGCAGGTCTTGGCCCGCAGCGGGACGCCGGCGCTGATCACCGGGCCTTCGGGTGCCGGACTGCGCGCGGCGGCGCGATGGCTGTCGCGCCAGCGCATGGCGGAGGGCAGTTTCGCCATCTTGCACGCGCAGGCGCCGGAGCTGGGCGAACGGTTGTCCGCCCTCGCCTTGCCGGCAGGGGCGCAGCGTCCGACCGTGCCCGTGCTGGCGATCTCGGCCATCGAGACGCTTTCGCCGGATCGGCAATGGATGCTGCTGGAGCTGATGACGACCGAGCGGGCCCGCGCGCCGCAGATCATCGCATTGTCCGGGGTGGAGGCTATGGCGCTGCACGCCCTCCCCGGCTTCCTGCCGGAACTGGCCCATGCCTTGAGCGTGCTGCCGATCCATATGCCCGCCCTGTCCGCGCGCCCGGAGGACATTCCCGCCCTCGCAGCGGCGCTTTTGCCCGGCACGGCCACGGCAGAGGGGCAGATCAGCCCTACCCTCTCCGCCGCGACGCAGACCTTCCTCTCGGGCTTGGCGCTGCCCGGTAATATTCCGCAGCTTCGCACGCTCATCCATCGCGCGGCTCTTCTGGCCGAGGCGCCCGGGATGATTGACGTCGAGGATCTTCGCAGGGCCGCCGAGATGGAGGCGCCGCCGCCCGCGGGCGTTGACGGCACGCCTTGGGACATGCTGGCGCCTGCCTTCGTGTCGGGTGCGATGACGTTGGATGCGTTGAACGCAGGGCTCGTGCGGGCGGCGCTGCACCATGCCGATGGCAATGTTGCGGCCGCGGCGCGGCTGATGGGTCTGACGCGCCCGCAGATGGCCTATCGGCTGGCGCAATCGGAGAAGTCCGATGGCACGCGTTGATCGGATCCGCCGCTGACGTTGCTTTTTCGTTCTGCGTCAGAGGTTTGAGTGGTTGAGCCTGAATTGACTAAAACCCTAGGTAGATAGGGGCCCTGCATCCGTCAGCAATCGTTGAGAAAAACGGTGATTTCGCTATGATCGGAAACACAGGACGTGCCCCGAAGTCAGGTGCAGGACCGGAAGGGTCCGGATCCGTGGGGCCCAGGCAATCCGACGAGCAACCATGCCCAGTGAAGAACAGCTGCTACAGGCGGCCGTTGCGTTTCAGCGCTTCGGCCTCGGTCCCAAGCGTGCCGGTTTGCGTGCCATCGCTGATGATGCGCGCGGCGCCCTGCTGGAGGAACTTGACCGCCCCGCGCGCGCGCGGATCCGTGTCCGCGCGCTGCCCAGCTATGAGGAAGCCGGCGCCATCGGCACCCAGCTGTTTCCCCAGCAGCAGGAGGTGTTTCTGGCCGAGCAGACCGCGAAGCTCTCGCTGCAGCTGCGGACCCCGATCGGGTTTCTGGAGCGGTTGGTCATGTTCTGGTCCAACCACTTCAACATGTCCGTCGAGAAGAAGGGCCAGATCCGCGCCATGGTCGGGCAGTATGAGCGCGACGTGATCCGCGCTGGACTGACCGGGCGTTTCAGCACCATGCTGCGCCGGACGGTGACCCACCCGGCGATGATCTGCTATCTCGATAACGCGGATTCCATCGGTCCGAACTCGCCCGCCGGCCAGTATTGGCATGCCGGGCTGAATGAGAACCTCGCACGCGAATTGATGGAATTGCACACTGTTGGTGTCGGTGGCGGCTACACCGAACAGGACGTGGGCAATCTGGCCAAGGTCCTCAGCGGCCACTCCTATGTGCGCGGGTGGGAGGTCGACAACGGCTATGAGCCTGAAAGCAAGCGTGGCCAGTACCAATTCCACGAAACCTGGCACGAGCCGGGGCGCCACCGCGTCCTCGGCTATCGGCCGGCCAACAACAGCCGGCAATTGCCGCGCATGTTGGACCATCTGGCGACCTTGCCGCAAACGGCGCAACACATCGCCTACAAGCTGGTGGCGCATTTCCTGACCGACGATCCGACACCCGAGCTGGTCGATCCGGTCGCCCGTGCCTTCCTCGACAGCGAAGGCGACCTGAAGGAAACCGCCCGCGCTCTGGTCATGCTGCCAGAGGCCTGGACCCTACCGATGGCCAAGTTCCGCACCCCGCAGGAGCTGTTGATCGCTCAGGCGCGGGCCTTGGGTCAGGAGTGGTTGGAAGACGACCTCTGGCGGGTGCAGGAATTCCTCAAGGCCTTGGGGCATTACCCGTGGCATTGGTGGACGCCTGACGGCTATCCCGATGAGACCGATCATTGGCTCTCGCCCAACGGCATGCGCGTGCGGGCCGACGCGATCCAGATGACCACTTGGGCCCTGATGCAGCGGCAAGAGCCGGGGAAGACGCCGATCCGCCTTGCCAATTCCGTGCTCGGCCCGCGCATGAGCCGGATCACCCGCACCCGCATCCGCGACACCCGCAACGAGCTTGAAGCCTTCTCGATCCTGTTCCTCTCCCCGGAGTTCCAGCGCCGATGACCCGTTCCTTGTCTTCCCCTGTCGACACGACCTGCTCCGAGGGCCGTCTGCTGATGGATCGGCGCCAGATGTTGGGCATGACCGCGGGACTGTTTTCGACGGCCTTCATGCCCAACCTAGCGCGCGCCAACACCTTGGGCGAGGCGCGGCTGCTGGTCGTGGTCTTGCGCGGCGGCCTCGACGGGCTGTCGATGCTGGTGCCCAGTTTTGACCCGGATTACGAGCGTGTCCGCCGCGATCTGGCCCTCCCGGTCGAGGCGACGCTGGACCTGAGCGGCGGCTTCCGACTGCACCCCGCGATGCCTAACCTCCACGCCCTCTACCAGGCTGGACAAGCGGCCTTCGTGCCGTCGGTGGGCTTGCCCTTGCAGGTCCGCTCGCATTTCGAATGTCAGGAGAATTTGGAAAACGGCCTCGCCGGGAACGATCGCGGCGCCAGCGGCTGGATCAACCGCTTGCTGTCGGTGATGCCCCGCGGCGAGGCGATCCGTGACGGCCGAATCCTCGCCTTGCAAAGCAACCCCTTGATCGTCCGCGGGTCCGAGCCCGTGCTGAATTGGTCCAGCACCTGGTTCACCCGCGCTTTCGATGGGCTGGTCACCAATCTCAGCGATATCTATGCCGCCCGTGACCGTGTCATGGCCGAGAATTTTGCTCTGGGTCGCGAGATCGATATCCGCGCCGGCGGGCAAGGTGCCGAAGAGGACCCTAGCCTCGGCTCGCTCGTCAACGGCTTCCTCGGCGCCGGGCGCTTGCTGTGTTCGGTCGGCGGACCACGGGTGGCGGTTCTCTCGGTCGACGGGTGGGACACGCATGCCTATCAGGGCGCCTTGACGGGGACCCTGCCGACGCAACTCGGTGCGCTGGATCAGGCCTTGCAGGCGTTCCGGGGGGCAATGGGGGCGCAATGGGAGAACACGGTCGTGGTTTGCGCGACCGAGTTCGGCCGAACCGCCGTGTCGAATGGCACCCATGGGACGGACCACGGGGTCGGTATGCCGGTTCTGATGGTGGGCGGCGCAGTTCAGGGGGGCATTCATGGCGATTGGCCGGGCCTTTCAGAGGCCGGTCTGATCGACGGCCACGACCTGCGCCCCGTCATGGATATCCGCAGCGTTTTCAAAGGCGTGCTCTCGACCCATCTGGGGGTCGAGCCGGACTTGTTGGCACAGACCGTGTTCCCGGACTCCGCGGCAATCGCGCCGCTGGAGGGGTTGGTGGTGACGCCCGATGCTGCGGCCGCGCGGGCGGCGCGGCGGGCGGTCGCTGCCATGCAAAGCCCGCGCGCGATGTCTCCGTTCGAGCAATATCGCCAGAGAAATGGGGTTCTGGCGGGCTAGTGCACCTCTGATAGCACGGGCATGAGGCGCCCTAGCGCGCGATCCAGCGCCGCGAAGAACGTCTCGATCTCGGCCTCGGTAATGGCTAGCGAGAGGGCGATCAGCCCGCGTGGGGCGAAATAGCATCCCTCGGCAAGAACCTCGAATTGCAGGAGGCGCCGGGCGGCGACTGCGTCTTGGGGAGCATCAAGACAAGCGTGGATGTTCAGGATGGAGCCGATCCCGGTCGCCTCAAATGGCGCGGCATTGGCGATGAAGGCCGCGTTCAGCCGGTTCCGGAAGGCCTCGCCCCGGTCGAACAGCGCATTGAGGGTGTCGGCGCTCAGGTAATGGTCGATGGCGGCGATGCCGGCGGCCATGGTGAGGCTGTTGTTGTTGAAGGTCCCGGCATGAGGCAAGGCGCCGGGGCGGGAGGGATCGAAAAGATCCATGATCTCGGCCTTGCCGCCGAACGCCCCGAAGGCCATGCCGCCACCGAAGAATTTGCCCAAGGTGGTCATGTCCGGCACGATGCCGAGGCGTTCTTGCAGTCCGCCGAATGCCATGCGCGCGGTCTGGATCTCATCAAAGATGAGAACGGTGCCGGACTTGCGTGTCAGATCACGCAGGCTTTGCAGGAACGCCGGGCTGGCAACCCGGCAACCACCGGCGCCCTGCATGGGCTCGACCAGCACGGCGGCAACCTCGGGCCCTTTTGCGAAGGCCACGACGGCGGCGTCGATATCGTCGAAGGGCAGGACGTCGAAGGCGTAGGGGGCGTTGACCCGGTCGGCGCCGGGGATGAAGGTCGCGACCCCGCCGTGGTATCCATTCTCGAACACGATCACGCGCTCGCGCCCGGTCGCCAGTCGCGCCGCGTTGATCGCCATCAGGTTCGCTTCGGTGCCGGAATTGGCAAAGCGCACCCGGTCAATCGACGGGAAACGCTCGACCAGACGTTCGGCCAGCGCCACCTCATAGGGCGTATGTGAGGACAGGTTGATCCCGCGCGCATGCGCATCCGCTACGGCCGCGGCCAGAACGGGCGAAGAATGGCCAAAGATGCCGGCGGTGAATTCCCCAAGGGAGTCAATGTATTCGTGCTCGTCAACGTCGCGGATCCGGCAGCCATGACCGCCGACGACGCAGAGCGGGAAGGGCGCGTTCCATAGAGAGGACCGGGTGTTGCCGCCCGGCAAGACAGCGCGCGCGCGCGTCAAGGCGGCCTCGCTGCGCGGATGGGCCTGCCGGTAACGGCCAATGGCAGCAGCCAAGGCGTCGTCGAGTTTGGTCATGGCAGGGCCCTCTTTACCGTTGTCGACCTCTTGCGTAACAGTGATAATAACACTGTACAATGATTCCTTGAGGCGCCTTATGGCTGAGAAACGCAAGCCCCGGAAATCCGTCTCGCGCCTTGAGATCACGGCAGCGGCCTTGCAGATCATCGACAATCAGGGGCTGGAGGCGCTGTCGATGCGACGGTTGGCCGAGGCGCTCTCGGTCTTTCCGACCGCGCTGTATTGGTATTTCCCGGCGCGAAACGACATTCTCGAAGCTGTGGCACAGCACGTCATGGCGGGGATCGCTCCGGCGTCGGATTTGGCGTGGCAGCCGTGGCTTCGGACCTTTGCCGCCAACTTGCGCGCGGCGATTGTCCGCCATCCCAATGTCGCGCCGCTGATCGGGGGGCAGTTGGTGTCGAACGCGGCCGGTGACCTAGAGGTGATCGAGGGGCTGCTGGGGGCACTGTCCCGAGCCGGGCTCACGGGCGAGGAACTGGTGCAGGGATACAACATGGTGATGGGCGCGCTGGTCGGTTTCGTCACGCAGGAATTCGCGCGCCCGCCCGAAGCCGCGGACCCGTCCCTGCGCGATCGGGTCACCGAGTTGGCGCGCCGGGCCGATCCGCTGCGGCACCCCCTGCTCACCCAGAATGCCGAAGCGCTGTTGGGGCGCAGCTTTGTCCTGCGCTGGCAGAACGGGCAGCATCAGCCGATGGGCAAGGCCTATGATCGGCTGATCGACAGCCTGATTGCGGGGCTCGAGGCGGGCCGGCCGTAAGGCAAAGTCATCAAGAAACGGGGCGACGCGCGCGGGTGTTTTTACATCTTCCGCGTGGAATGATTTGCGCGATGCAAGTACTCGTTGCATTCCGGAATTAGCCGAGAGATTATCTGTATTAAATATCAATAATAAAAATACCGAACTATCGGAATGCAGAATGACGGATAATCCGACGCCGCGCCGGGATCTCACCAATCGTCTGTTGCAGCTTGATATCAAGCACTTGGTTGCATTCGAGGCGATTTATTCGACGCGTAATCTTTCTCGGGCGGCAAAAATGGTGGGGTTCGCGCAGCCCACGATGTCGAACCTTCTGGCACGTCTTCGCGACGTTCTGGAGGATCCGCTTTTCCAGCGGCGTGGCGGAGAAATGGCTCCGACGCCGCGGGCGGACAAACTGATTGGGGGCGTGCGCCGGATATTGCAGGAGGTGGGCGCGATTACCGATCCGCTGGCCAGTTTCGATCCGACCAGCGACAGCCGGGAATTCAAGCTGCACATCCTCGACTTGTTCGAGACCCTCGTGATGCCCGGCCTGTTGCGCGATGCCGCGGCCTTTCCCGGCGTGACCTATCGGCTGCTGACGGCCTCGCGCACACCGATCCGCGACGCGTTGGAGAGCGGTGAGGCAGATTTGGCCATCGGCATGCCGCCACCCAACGACCCCGCGTTGTCATGGCAAAGCCTTCTGCCGATCGAGGTCGTCGCCATCGCCCGTGTCGGCCACCCCGAGATTAACGGCGGCCTGACGCAAGAGCAGTTCAGGCGCATCGGTCACGTCACCATCGACATGACGCCGGGCGTGCTGGCCAATGCGGGTAATCTGCGTCCGGCCAGCCGGATCGAGCGCCACGACGTGGTGCAGGTCTCGCGCCCCGGAAGCGTGATCGAGCTGGTGGCGCAGAGCGATCTGATTGGCCTCGCTCATCCCGCGCAGGTCGAGGCCTCGCCCTACCGCGACCAGCTGCAGGTCTTTGCCATGCCGCTGCCGGAGTTCAACCAGAGCTTCCAGATGACCTGGCACCGGCGCAACGCCGAGGATCCGGCGCTGGTCTGGCTGATCGGTCGGATCAAGGCGATCCTGCGCGACGAGGCCGCGCCCTCCGTCCGGCGGACGGGGTGAACGGGCGCCAACAGGTCAGGCAAGCGCGCCTTTCAGCACCTCGAAAATGCGCGGGTCGTTCATCTGCGTGACGTTGAAGCGCATGAAGCGCCCGGCCGTCTGCGAGGGGCTGAACACGTTGCCGGGCGAGAAGATCACGCCCTGTTCCGCGCCTTCCAGCGCTAGCGCCCCGGTGTCGACGCCGTCAGGGAAGCGGCCCCAGAGATTGAAGCCGCCGCGCGGCTGGACCCAGGGCTCGATCCCCAGCGTCGACAGCTGCGTCGTCACGCGCTTCCGGGCCACGGCGAGGCGCCGATGCAGCTCGGACAGGTGTTTGCGGTAGTGACCGCCGATCAGCACGCCGGACAGAAGTTCGGTTGCGACAGGGCTGGGGCCGGCAAAGCGGGTGGCGATCTGCAGGTCCAGCAGCGATTCCATCCAATCGCTGCGCCCGGCGATATAGCCGCAGCGCACCGAGGCCGAGAGCGTCTTGGAGAAGCCGCCGATCCGCAGCACCCGGTTCAGGCCATCGAGCAAGGCAAGGCGAGGCGACGGTTCGGACTCCAGATCGACGAAGGTGTCGTCCTCCACCACAACCAGATCGTGCTGCGCGGCCAGCACCAGAAGCCGATGCGCGACCTGCGCCGAAAGGGTCGCGCCGGTCGGATTGTGCAGCGCGGAGTTGGTGATGTAGAGGCGCGGCTTCTCGGCCAGCGCGGCTTCGAAGTCCGCCAGATCCGGCCCTTCCGGGGTCCAGCGCACGCCGCGCAGTTGTACCCGATGGGCGCGCAGCAGCGTGTGGAAATTGAAGTAACCGGGATCGTCCACCAGCACCGTGTCGCCGGGACGCAGCATCAGGCGGCAGATCAGATCCACCGCTTGCGAGGCCGAGCCGGTGAGCATCAATTGCTCAGGCCCGATGGGCAGGCCTTCATCCGCGAAACGGTTCAACAGGTAGCGCCGCAACGCCACGGATCCGCGTGCGGAAGCATAGTTGGTCAGGACGGAATCCTCGGTTTTTGCCAGCGCGCGCAAGCCCTTGCGCAGGGCTTGATGGGGCATCCAGTCCTCAGGCAGCCAGCCGCAGCCTGGCTGCAGGGCCCCCGGCGGCAGGTCCAGGGATTGGCGCGAGACCCAGAACGGGTCGATGTTGGGCGCCCGTTTCTGGCCCATCCGCGCCACCTCCATCGGCGGCAGTTTGGTGCCGGTGACGAAGAACCCCGCGCCTCGACGGGCCCGGATCACGCCCTCCGCCGCCAGCCGGTCATAGGCCTCGACCACGGTCGAGGGCGAGACGCCCGCCTGCCCCGCCAGTTGCCGGATCGAGGGCATGCGATCACCGGGGCCAAGGCTGCGCGCGGCGATCCGGTCGCGCAGGCTTTGCATCAGGCTCTCGGTCTTGGTCAGCGCGGCGTCAGACATCACGGCCCCCTCTTGGTCCGGGTTTGTATGGCTTCATGAACCCATACAGTTTGGCGCTATTGTACTGGACTGTGTCTGTCGTGAAAAGGCTCTTCGGCCTATCCCTTCCACAAGCTCGCCTCGCCGGATTCGGCGTGAGTGCGGGTTTGATCCACTCGGAAAGGAAGCACACGATGACCACGATCCTCATGGGACTGCTGCGGATGGCCTGTTGCCTTGGCGCGCTGGACGCCCAGGGCGTGGCGCGTCGTGACAGCCGGGTACCCACGCGCACCGGGCGCTACCTCTCGCCCGAAAGCTTCGGCTGGTAAGCGCGCAGCCGGTCCCTGATGCGACGGGGGGCAGCGATTCCTTAACCCGAAGGCGTCAAAACCGGAGGTTGGGCGAATCGCGCCCCGGCGATGGCGTGGCTGTCGCGCGGCTCCGGGGACTTGGTCGGAATGGCACGGAACAACAGTCAGGCAGGCAAGGGCCTCAGCGAGGGGCGCGTTCTGGGCGGCCGTCGCATCGGCATGGTCCGTGTCACCGCCTGGAGCGTGATGGCCATGGGCATCGGCTGGGTAGGGCTTGCCTATCTGACCGGCCATCCCTCGGTGGCGATCTCGGCGCTGGTGGCGGTGATTGCCTCCATTCTGTGTATCCTCTTGATAGACCTTGGCTATTCCTTGCTTGGCCGCGTTGTCTGGTTCCTTGGGGGCACGTCCAGCGTCTTCATGGGCGGATTCCTCATCCACCCGCTGGGCAACATCGGCTTCATGTATGCGGCGATGGTCGCGGCACCCTTTCTGGTGTTCTCGCGCCGGACCGAGGGGCCGTGGCTCTATGCCATGGTGGCGCTGAACGTCCTGGCCTGGTTCACGCAATGGGTGCTGGGGGCGGATTACTTCGGCCCTCCCGCCGTCGGCGCGGAGGAGGCTTTGCGCTATTACGCCCTCCCCGCGGGGGCGACGTCGTTTGTGGTGCTGATCCTGGAGATCGCCTATTTCGACGCGACCTTCCAAGCCTATGGCCGCCGCCTGACGCAGGCCAGCGAAGACGTGTTGAGCGCCACGCGCGCGAAGGGCGATCTTCTGGCCGCGATGAGCCATGAGATCCGCACGCCCATGAATGGCGTCGTCGGCATGATCGAACTGCTGGAGACCAGCCCGCTGTCGCAGGAACAGAAGCGGATGCTGGCCACGGTGCGGGAATCTTCGTTCGCACTGTTGCGGATCATCGACGACATTCTGGATGTCTCCAAGGCCGAGGCCGGGAAACTGCAGATCAACCCCGAGCCGCTGGACCTGTTGGCGTTGGTCGAGGGGATCAGCGACACCTTGGTGCCGCTCGCCCGCAAACGGGGTATCTGGCTGAACCAGGTCTTCGATCCCGCCCTGCCCCGGCGGGTGTCGCTGGACGGGGACCGGGTGCGGCAGATCCTCGTGAACCTCCTTGGCAACGCGATCAAATTCTCCGAACGGCCGTCGGGTGACCGGCGCGAGTCTTTGGTGACCTTGCGGGTCGAGGTCGACGACGGGATGATTGCCTTCACGGTCACTGACAACGGCATCGGCATGGACGAAGAGACCCTCGCCCATGCGTTCGAGCGGTACATTCAGTCGAATGCCGTCAACACCCGGCGCTTTGGCGGAACGGGTCTGGGGTTGGCCATCGTCCATCAGCTGGTGAAGCACATGTCGGGCTCCATCGCTGTCAACAGCCAGTTGGGTGAGGGGACGACGATCTCGGTCAAGCTGCCATTGGTGCAGCCGCAGGGCCGTCTGCTGCCTCCGGCGCTGGCGGGCCGCCCGGTGGTGATGCTGTTCACCTCGGCCTTCAAACAACAGATCGCCAGCACCTATGTTGAGCCCACGGGAGCGACCCTGTTTCAGGCGCGGGACGAGGAGAACCTCCACCGTCTGGCGCAGGAGCATGGGGCGAACGCGGTCTACATCATCGCCCCTGAGACCGCGCCGCGCGTCGTGGACGACGCACTGGTGGATCGGTTCGAAACCGCTTTCCCGACGGCGCCGTTCATCACCTTCTCCGCCCAGCCCTCGGATCGGTTCGGGGCGATTTCGGCGACCATGATGCGGGTGCAATGGAGCCCGGTGAAACTGTCGGAATTCTGGGAGGCCATCGCCGTTTCCGCCCGTCAGCAACGCCCCGCGCCCGAGGTCTCCAGCGCCGAGGCCGCTGTGGCTGCGAATGCCGAGGTGGCGGAAATGCCGCGCGTGTTGGTCGTCGAGGACAACGAGATCAACCGCGAGGTCATGTCGCGCCAGCTTCGCGCGCTTGGGTATGGCGTGGTGCTGGCCTCGGACGGTGAGGAAGGGCTGCAGAAATGGCGCAGTCAGGACGTTGCAATGGTGCTGACCGATTGCCACATGCCCCGCATGGACGGCTTCGAGATGACCGCCCGCATCCGGGAGATCGAAGCGGCCGAAGGTCTGCCCCGCAGCGCCATTGTCGCGATCACCGCCAATGCCCTGAATGACGAAACCCAGCGATGCACCGAGGCGGGCATGGACAGCGTTTTGTCAAAGCCCGTCCGTCTGGCACAGCTGCGCGACGCCGTGGCGCAATGGGTCGCCGTCGGCGCGAAGGCGCGTGGTGGCGTGCCGACGCCGGCCGATGGCTCTCGGCGACTGGCGTAGGTTCCGGTATCTGGCGGTCGTCAGCGCAGGCTCAACTTGCCCGTCGCTCAATGAGACTTGGCAAGGGTAGCGATCATTCGGCGTGGGGGATACAGAGGGGGGCGGGTCTTGCCGCTCTTTCTCTAGCCCTTGGACGCCATGAGCGACGACCGCCCTGCCCCTTCCGCTCCGCAATTCGGCGATGCCGACGCCCGCATCGCCTATAACCGCGCGTTCTTCGCGCTGTTGCGGGTCGAACGCTCGCTGGTGCCGGATATCTCGGCGGCGTTGCGCGACCTCGGGATTGCCGACCCCATCTGGTACGAGATCCTTTTCGCGACTGAGGAAGCCGGGGCCGAGGGCGTGCCGATGCTGGATCTGCAAAGGCGCCTCAATGTCCCGCAATATGCCCTGTCGCGCCATGTCGCCCGGATCGAGAAGGCCGGGCTGATCCGGCGCGAGGCGACGCCGGGCGCGGGCCGGGGCCAGCGCCTGTTCCTGACCGAGGCTGCGGAGGGGCTGCAAAAGAAGGTCTGGGCGGTCTACATGGACCGCATCCAGCAAGCCATGGCTCCGCGGCTGTCGACGGACGAGGCCTATGACCTCGTCCGTCTGCTGAACCGTCTCTATGGCTGAGGTCAGAACCGCATGGTCGCCGTCAGCTGCACGTTGCGGCCGGGTTCATAGAGCGGCGTGACCGAGGCGAAGTCGCCCCCATACGTCGCCCGGTCGGCGTAATGGCGGTCGAACACGTTGTTGACCTCGGCCCGCAAGGTCAGCCCGCGGATCGTCGGCGAGTGGTATTCGGCGAAGAGGTTCAGCACCGCATAGCCCGGCAGCCCCTGATCCGAGCCCGCCGCCACGTCGTCATAGGCCAAGGCCGCGTCGATGCTGCCCCCCAAGGTGAAATTGCTGCCGTCAGGGCGGTGTTGCAGTTCCAGCGACACGACGCCGCCCAAGGGTGCGCCCAAATCCAGCGCGCTGTAGCTGTCCGAGAGCGCGCCGTTCACATCGACCTGGCTCCAGGCATAGGACGCCCGCAGGTAGCCGTTGTCCCAACCATAGCCCAGACCCAGGTTGAAGCCGCGGCTTTCGGCGTCCCCCATCGCGTTCGCGGCATAGGAGGCCAGTCGCACGTCGCTCAGCCGGGTGATGAAGACCTCGCCGTCCAGCGTCAGGTCGCCGGCTTCCCAGTCGAAGCCCAGCGTCAGGTTCTCGGAGCGCGAGGCGCGCATCCCGGTGTAGTCCCAGCCGGGGTTGAAGATGAAGTTGTCCTCGATGGTCATGCCGCCGAACACCGACGAGATCCCGGCCCGCAGGCGCAGCGCATCCGTCACCCGGTACGAGACCGAGGCATTGCCGCTGAAGCCTGAGAACGGCTCCTGCCAGCCGTTCGTGCCGGTGAAGTCCTGCTGGTCCCAACGCGCGCCGAAGGAAAGCGACAGCGCATCGCTGGGGTCCATGCGCATCTGTGCGAAGATCCCCCAGTTGCGGGCCGTCTCGCTCATCGCGGCGGTGGCATCGTCGCTGTAGGTGCTGTGCCGGTCGTAGAAATCCAGACCCGCGGTCAGCGTGCTGTCGGGCGAGAAATGGAAGCGGTTCTCGAAGGTGGCGGAGGTGGTGCTGGTCACGCCGCGGCTGACGCCGAGCGCCGGGTAATAGGGTTGGTCCACGCCGACCTCGACCTCGGAGCGGCCGATCACCAGATGCGGGTCCCACCACCCCTCGGCGTCCAGCCGTTCGTAGCTGAGGGCATAGCTGCTGCGCGTGGTCTCATGCCGGCGCAGCGGGAAGGGGCGGCCGACGCTGCCGATGTTGGCGCGGTAGGGGCGCAGGGCGTCGTCCTGCATCTCCTGCGCCGAGAATTCCAGCCGGTGGCCGTCGTCGCTCTCAAAGGCCAGCTTCAGCAGCCGGGTCGACAGATCGGCGGCGCTGCCCTCGACCACGCTGCCGTCGCCGGCGCGGTAATCCTCGCCAGTGACGGTGCGGGCATAGGCCAGCCATTCCAGCATGCCGATCCGCCCCGCCGCCGTCGCCGAGCGCCCGAAGGTTTCGCCATTCGAGCCGAAGCTCAGCCGCGCGTTGCCGCCGTATTGCTGACCGGGTTCAAGGATGTCGCCGACATCGACCGTCTCCATCACCACGGCCCCGGCCATGGCATGGGGGCCCGCGTCGGCAGGGGCGGCGCCTGCATCCACCCGCACGAAGCGCAGCAGCCCCGGATCAAAGGCGTTGGCCGAGATGTGGTGGAACAGCCGGTTGTTCTGCGACACGCCGTCCAGCGTCACGGCGAGGTTCAGCATGTCGATGCCGTTGACGAAGATCTTCTGCGCGATCGGGATCGCCCCGCCGACCGACACCGACGCAATACCCGCGAAGAGGTCGCGCAGATCGCCCATCCGCGCCCGCTCCAGCTCGGCATCGGCGACGTAATGGCTGTTGCCCCGGTCGGCGGCCGTCCCCTCGGGGTCGCGGGCGCGGGCATGCGCCGGGTCCAACAGGATCGTGCCGAGGAATTGCACCAACCCGCCGTCTTCCTGCGCCCCTGCGCTTTGCGGCGCGCCTGAGGCAAGGGCCAGTGCGGCAACGCCGGCCATCAGCCGGGCACGAGCGGGACGGGAAAGGGAAAGCGGGTACGTCATCGGGGCCTCCGGCATCGGGTTGGATGGCTCGGACAACGTCTTGGCTGGGGCGCAGATAGCATGAGTGTCACAAACATGCAATTGCATGTTAAGCAAAATATGTGGATTCGGGGGTCTGAATGTCGGGCAGGGCCGGACGTTCGCCGGCCCTGCCCTGACGGTCTTAGAACTCAACCACGGCCGAGACACGGAAGGTCCGCCCGGCTTCGTTCAGCGCGACCACGTTGCTCAGCCCGATCCCGTCCGAGCTGCGGCTGGCATAGGTCGTGTCGAAGACGTTATCGACATCGAAGCGGACCTGGAGGCCGTCGTATCGGACCGGACGCCAGGTGGCGAAGAGGTTCAGCACCTCGTAGGACGGCAGGGTGACCGTCTCCAGCTCGTTCTCGAAGGCAATCTGGGCCGAGCCGCCCAGCGTCCATTCCGGGGTCACATCGACCCCCAGCTCCAGCGCGGCGGTGCTGCCGACGGGGCGGCCGAGGTAATAGGCAGTGGTCGCGATGTCGCTGCCGTTGGCCTGCACATCGGCCCAGGTCAGGTTGACACGGGCATAGCCGCGCGCGCCCTGATAGGCGACCGAGCCATCGAAGCCCTGACTGACGACGTCGGTCAGCGTACCACGCGCGCCGGCGGTCGGCAGGACAGCGGCGATGTCGTCAACCGCGGTGTAGAACAGGGCGCCGGACACTTCCCACGGCCCCTGCGCATAGCGCAAACCGATCCGGGCCGCGCGCGATTGCGAGGCGCGAAAGCCGGTGTAATCCCAGGTGGTCCCGAAGTTGATCAGCGCCGCCTCGCCCAGCTCGAACCCGCCCCAGGTCGAGGCCGCGCCGGCGTTCAGCGTCAGCGTATCGGTCAGGATATAGTCCAGCGAGGCATTCACGCTGGCGCCGCTGTCGCGGAAGTCTTCGCCGGTGGCAGCGGTGAAATGTTGCCAGTCGTAGCGACCGCCATACGAGACGGACAGACGCTCGGTCAGATCCTGCCGCGCTTGGGCATAGAGACCGACGCTGCTCAACCGCTCGGTGCCGCTGTCGCCATAGGCCCCGGTGCCGCGGCCAAAGCCATGGGCCCGCTCGCGGAAGCCGTCGATCCCGGCGGTCACGGTGCCGTTGCTCAGGTGGAAGACATTCTCCAGATAGCCGCTGAACGAGGTGTTCTCACCCCAGATGCCGATGCCGTCCAGTTCCTGCTCGTTGTAGGTCAGCTGGGCTTCCAGATCGGTGGCCTCGGTCTCGGCCCCCTGCCAGGTCAGCGTGTACGAGGTCCGGCCGGAATACGGCGTAACCAGCACGCTGTCGCGCCCCACCACGCCGGCGAAATCGGGGCGGATGAACAGCAGGCCTCCGGGTCCCGCCTGCGCCAGACGCTCGCCGGTGTCCTCGGTGCGCGAGGCGGCAAAGCGGAGGCGGCTGCCGTCGTCCATCGTGTAGCCGACCCGCGCCATGTAGTTGCGCAGCTCGGGCTCGGTGCCCAACATCGTCGTGCCGGAGCCGTCTTCGTAATGGTCGCCCGACTGGCCGGAGATGTTGAGCAGGTAATCAAGCTGCCCGACAAGGCCATAGACCGCCATCCCCGTGCGCACGCCGTAGCCGTTGGTGCCGGTGGCCAGCGTGAAGCGGCCGCCGAAGGTCTGGCCGGGTTGCAACAGGTCGATGGCATCGGCGTATTCATAGGCGATGACGCCGCCCGTGGCATTGGCGCCCGCATCCGCCGGGGCAAGGCCCGCGCTGATTTCGACGCGGCGCAGCAAGGCCGGGTCCAGCAGGACGTTGCCGGTGTGATGGAAGGGCGACTTGTTCTGCCGCGCGCCGTCGATGGTGACGGCGAGCAGGCTTTCCTCCAGCCCGTTCACGAAGACATTGGTCGCCATCGAGGCCCCGCCCGAGGCCTGCACCGACGACACACCCGCGAAGACGTCGCGAATGGACGAGGGGTTGCGCTGGTCGATTTCTTCTTCGGTGATCTCGTCATTGCCGAGCACGGCCTGCGCGGCGTGACTGTCGATGCGGATCGTGCCGAGGAAGGTCGAGGCCGCCGCCTCGGTCGATTGTGCGGCCGCCGGCAGGCCAAGGCCCGCAGTCAGGGCCAGGATCGAGACCGAAAGGAACGGTGGTTTGGTAATTTGTCGCAAGATGTCCCCCGACAGCTGAGAATTGACAGGCTGGCGGGGTGTCTTGGAGGTACCTTGCTGGTGTCGCGGATACGCGCAAGGTGTTGTCGTCGCAATGGACGGCGCTAAACGCGGCGAAGAGTGTTGCGCATTCGCCGCGCCGTCGGGGCAGGGTTTCGCCTTGGTGTCAGCCCTGCCAGCGCATCAACAAGGCCACCCCGGCCCAGGCCGAGAAACCGGTCAGCACGCAGCCCCACAGGGTGTCGGTGGCGACCATCTGCCACGACCAGTCGCGCATGATGGACATCGACGTGAACTCGTAGGTGCCATAGGCCATCGCGCCGATCAGCGCGCCCTGCCACGCCGCGCGCCACGGATCGCCGTCATTCAGCGCCGGCAGCGACACGAGGATCACCAGCCCCGCGACATAGGCGAGGTAGAACACCCCAGCCGCGCCCAGCATCGGCGAGTCGCGCATGGCCTCGCCCAGATGGCGCGTGAACAAGGGTTTCATCACCAGCGTCAGCATCACGGCGTCAAGCGCCAGGAAGATCAGCGCGGTCACGGCATAGAGGATCATGTCAGGCTCCGGATCGGACGGGGCGATGATGCCCCGCCGTTTCTCCAGATACGGTGCCGGGGACGGAGCGGATCAACCTTCGTCCGGGGAGCGGTCCAGCCGCGCGGCATCGGTCACGGCTTGGGCGGCGACCTCGGGCGGCAGGTCCGCAGGCGGGGTGCGGCCGACGGCCATGCGGCGGACCCAGTTGCGGCCGCCGGCCTCCAGCCGCTGCATCAGTTCGGCCGTGGCCACGCCCTCGCTCGGCGGGAAGCCCCCCAGCTGGGTGGCGAGGATGTTCAGCGTTTGCGTTTCCGGCCCGGCCCAGAGGCACGACAGATTGTCCCCGGACCACATCAGCAGGGCCCATTCACCCTCGCGGGTCAGGAAGGCAGAGGTCTCGCGACGTGTGCCTTCGTCGACGGCCTCGATCAGGCGGGGCAGCGCGGCGACCTGATCCTCGCGGATCATCTCGGGCAGGAAGGACCACAGATGCGCGGCGCTGAGGACGGCGACGCCCTCGGCCCAAGCCTCGTCCGCGGGAACACTCCATCCGCGCGTCAGCATGTCATCGCGCACCGCCGGGCCCGAGGCATCGGTCGGCGTGCAGGCGGCCATCAGGGCCGAAACCTCGGGCGCGGGGGTGAGGGTGACGGACTGGGCGAGGACCGGCGGCGCCACCAGGGCGAGAGTTGCGGTCAGGGCGAAACGGAAAGGGGGCAAGGGAAACTCCGGTGAAAATAGCGGTGATCAATGGGTAGATGATGACAGCGCGGCGCGGCCTCCGCCAGCCTTCTGGAACGTAGAAGGCTGCTTTCGGCAACGCATGATTTTCCGAAGCCGTGCCGCCTGCTATGCCGGTCCCATTCGTAAGGAGGAGACCATCATGCCGTTATGCTCGCTGGGATTGCAGGCCCCGGTTACCGAGGGCGCCTGCTGGGTCGCGCCCAATGCCCATGTCATCGGCGCGGTGACGCTGGGCGACCAGACCGGCGTCTGGTTCGGCGCGACGATCCGGGGCGATAACGAACCGATCCGCATCGGCGCCCGGACCAATGTTCAGGAGAATGCCGTGCTGCATTCCGATCCCGGCGCGCCGTTGACGATCGGCGCGGGCGTGACGATCGGTCATGGCGCCATCGTTCACGGCTGCACCATCGGCGACAATTGCCTGATCGGGATGGGGGCGACGATCCTCAATAATGCGCGGATCGGCAAGAATTGCATCGTCGGCGCCAATGCCTTGGTCACCGAAGGCAAGGACTTCCCCGACAACAGCCTGATCGTCGGCGCGCCGGCCAAGGCCATCCGGCAATTGGGACCTGAGGCGGAAGACGCGATCCGCCAATCCGCTGACAATTACGTGGCCAACGCCGCCCGTTTCGCCGCGGATTTCGTGCCGCTCTAACCGCCCGTGGGCAGGCGCGCCCCGTCCCAACGGCCGTCGCGCACGGCCTCCGTCACCAAGGTGGTGATGCGCGCCTGCATCCATTCGTTCAACGGCGTCGGCACAAGGTCCTGATCCGTGACCAGATAGAGCGTGCGCATCGGTTGCGGCTCGATTACCGGGCGCGCGACCAGCGTGCCGCGCTTCAGATCATCGGAGACCAGCACCTTCGGCGCCAGCGTGCAGGCCAGCCCGGCCCTGAGCGCCGCCAGCGTCCCCGCGACCGAGGCCAGCTGGATCTGCGCCCCGGCCTCCAGCCGAGCCAATTGCCCCGGCCGGTCGCTGAGCGCGCGCAACAGGTTCCCGCTTTGCAGCATCGACAGCGGCAGCTGCGCCATCTCGTCGATGGTGATCGGCGCGGGCTGGGTGCCCAGCAGCTGCGGATGGCCGATGCAGAACAGCGCCTCCTCCAGCAGCGGCTGGCGGCGGGTCAGCGTGTCGGGCGGCGGGTTGAAGATCAGCGCGGCCTCGACCTCGCCCTGCCGCAGCGTCGTATAGGTCAGCCCCGACAGCCCCTCGCGGATCAGGAGCCGCACGCGGGGCATGTCCTCGATCACGCTGCGCATCAGGTCGGCGCCGATCACGTTGATCACTGAAAACGGCATGCCCACGGCGATCTGGCCCGAGATCTCGGCCTGCCCCGTGCGCACATCCGTGGCCGCGGTCTCGAAGGCGTCGAGGATCCGGCGCGCGTGGTCCAGCAGGCGCAACCCCGCCGCCGTCGGCTCCATCCCGCGCGGCTTGCGGGTGAAGAGCGGCGTGCCCAGCTCCTCCTCCAGCGCGGCGATGTGATGGCTCAGTGCCGAGGCCGCCGTGTGGCAATGGTCGGCTGCATGCGAGAGGTTCCGGAATTCGCAGACGGCGGTGAAGTAGCGCAGCTGTCGTGTGTCCATCGTTCTGGTTTTCAGAATGGTAGGTTCAGAAGGATATAATTTTCTTCATCCTGCATCTTTGCCATCGTCCCTGCAAGGACGAGAAGGACGGCCCGATGCAGACAGATCTACCGCTCAGCGGCATCCGCGTGGTCGAGATGAGCCATATGGTCATGGGCCCCTCGACGGGGATGTTTCTGGGCTTCCTGGGCGCCGAGGTGATCAAGATCGAGCCGCCGCAGGGCGACAAGACGCGCAACCTGACCGGCATGGGCGCGGGCTTCTTCCCGACCTTCAACCGGGGCAAGAAATCCGTGGTGCTGGACGTGAAGGATGCGGGCGATCTGAAGACCCTGCATGCGCTGCTGGCGACCGCCGATGTCTTCGTCGAGAACTTCCGGGACGAGACCTTGACCAAGATGGGTCTCGCCTCTGACCAGCTGCGCGCGGTCTATCCGCAGCTGATCGTCGCCTCGTGCAAGGGGTTCCTGAAGGGGCCCTACGAGCATCGCGCGGCGATGGACGAGGTCGTGCAGATGATGACCGGCATGGCTTATATGACCGGGCCGACCGGGCGGCCGTTGCGCATCGGGTCCTCGGCCAATGACATCATGGGCGGGCTGTTCACGGCCTTCGGCGTGCTGGCCTCGCTCATCGCGCGCGGCAAATCGGGTCAAGGCGCGGCGGTGCGCTCGGGGCTGTTCGAGAACTGCCTGCTGCTCGTCGCGCAGCACATGGTGCAGTTCGATATCGAGGGCACGGAATCCCCGCCGATGCCCGAGCGCGTCTTCTCGTGGCCGGTCTATGACCTGTTCCCCACGGCGGATGGGCGCCAGATCTTCGTTGGCGCGGCCACCGATGGCCAATGGGCCAAGCTGTGCCGCGGGCTGGGGCTGGAGCATCTTCTGGACGATCCGGCCCTGCAGACCCGCCCGCAGCAGATCGAGGGGCGCGATCGCACCCTGCCGCAGATCGCCGCCGTGGTCGCCAGCCGCCCCTATGCCGAGATGGTGCAGATCATGGAGGCGAACGACCTGCTCTTCGCCCCCGTCGCCCGTCCGGCCGAGATGTATGACGACCCGCATGTGAACCGCGAGGGGGGGCTTTTCACCTCGCATTACGCCTCGAAAGGCGATTTCCGCGCGCCGGCGCTGCCCTTGGAGATCGATGGACGTCCGGTGGTCGGCGCCTCGGTCGATGTGCCCGAGATCGGTGCGGATACGCAGGCCGTCCTCGCCAGCCTGAAAGCAGGTGCGCGATGAGACCCGCGCCGGAACAGATCTACCCCGCCGGCCGTCTCAGTCTGCGCGAAGTGGGGCTGCGGGACGGGTTGCAGCTGACGAAGAGTTGGCCCTCGACCGGGCAGAAACGCGAGTGGGTCGCGCGGGAAGCCGCCGCGGGGGTGAAGCATTTCGAGGTCGGCTCCTTCCTGCCCGCCGACAAGGTCCCGCGCTTTGCCGATGTGCGCGAGGTGATCGCGGCCGTCGATCATGCCGGCGCGCATGGCGTCGCCTTGGCCCTGAACAAGCGCGGCGCGACGGATGCGCTGGCGACCGGCGTCGGCGAGATCACCGTCGTTGTCTCGGCGACCGAGGCGCATAACATGGCCAATGTCCGCCGCCCGCGCGACCAGTCGCTGGCCGAGATCGCCGAAGTCAGCGCCCTGCGCCATGAGACCGGCGGCACGGCCCTGATCAACGCGGGCATCGCCATGGCCTTCGGTTGCTCCCTCTCCGGCGCCGTAGCCGAGGACGAGGTAATGCGCATGGTCGAGCGGTGTTTCGAGGCCGGCGTCGACCTCGTCGGCCTCGCCGATACCGTGGGCTATGCCGGGCCGCGCCAGATCGCCTCGCTCTGCCGGCGGATGGAGCGCGCCTATCCTGGCCTGCCCTATGTCATCCACCTGCATGACACGCGCGGCATGGGCATCGCCAATGCCGCCGCCGCCATGGCCGAGGGGTGCCGGGTCTTCGACGCCTCGCTGGCCGGGCTGGGTGGCTGCCCCTTCGCGCCCGGTGCGACCGGCAATGTGGTGATGGAGGACCTCGTCTTCCTCGCCGAACGGCAGGGCTTTGCCACCGGCATTGACCTGTCCGCCCTGATCGACACCCGCCGCCTGCTGGCCGAGGCCCTGCCCGGCGAGGCGCTGCACGGCACGCTGGCCAAGGCCGGTGCGCCGGCGATGGCTTGGCAAGCCGCCTGACCCTGAAACACAGTCACATGAAGTTGGAGGAGCTTCCCATGACGATCCTGACCAAGACCCTTTCGCTGGCCGCGACGCTGGCCCTGACCACCGGCGCCGCCCAAGCCGTCGACATGCGCTGCAGCCACCAGCTGCCGCCCGCACATGCCGTGGCGCAGGTCATCGACCGCTGGGCCGCCGAGGTCGAGCGCCTGTCGGACGGCGAGATCGACGTGCAGATCTTCGGCGCGGACAGCCTCGTGGGGGCGGGTGAGAACATCACCTCGGTTGCGCGCGGGGATATAGAATGCGCCTTCTCGGTGCAGTTCCAATGGGGCCGCACCCTGCCGATCATGACCGTGACGACCGCGCCCTATGCCTTCGCCGACATGAATATCTGGCGCAACTGGGACGGCTCGGCGGCGGCGAATTTCCTTGAGGATCGGCTGCGCGAGCGGGGTGTCGAGAATGTCGTCTGGCTGTTCCAGACCAACGATTCCGTCTTCACCTCGAACGACCACCTGCTGGCCGCGCCCGAAGATTTCGCCGGCATGCGCCTGCGGGGCCTGACCCCGGCCTTCGACGCCTCGTTGGCAGCCCTTGGCGCGGCCCCCACCGCGATGCCGGGCTCCGAGGTCTATCAGGCCTTGGCCACCGGCACGCTGGACGGGGCCATTACGGGCACCGACGCCGCCGTCTCGCGCCGGTATTACGAGGTGCAGGACTATTTCACCGTCGTGCCGGTGATCTCGGTTTTCTTCCACGGCTACGTCAATCCGGGCTTCTATGCGGGCCTCTCGGACACCGCCCGCGCCGCCTTGGATGAAGCGGGGAGCGCCGCTGCCGGTTGGGCCGTCGAGGCCGCCGAGGCCGGCATGGCGCAAGCCGTGGACGACCTGCGCGCGCATGACGTCACGGTCGAAGTGCTGACTGACGAACAGAACGCGGCGCTGGAGGCGGTGATGCGTCCGGCCTTCGACGCGGCCTTCGGTTCGGAAGTCGAGGGCGCGGCGGAATTGCTGGGCCTCATCGACCAGCTGCGCAGCGCGAACTGAGCCATGGCGCAGCCTCATGACAAAGGCGGCCCCGCCGATGGGGCTGCGCTCTGGCCCGCGAAACTGACCGGGGCGCTGGCGCGGCTGATGGCCGTCGTCAGCGGCCTGATGATCCTCGCGGCCTTTGCCATCACCCTGATCGCCGTCTTCTACCGCTACGTCCTGCGCGCGCCCCTGCATTGGCCGGACGAGACCATCGGCTGGATGCTGGTCGCCATGATCATGGCCGGCGTGGCCGAGACCTACCGGCGTGGCGACCATATTGCCATCGACCTGCTGGTCGGCCGCCTGAGCGGGAACGGACGGCGGCTGCAACGCCTCTGGGCGGATCTCTCTGTGCTGGCGCTGTCCACGATCCTTGGCCTCAGCGCCTGGCATTCGGTCGCCTTCAACCGCGATTTCATGGCCTATACCCCCGGCAATGTGCAGATCCCGCTCTGGCTGGTGCAGATCCCGCTGATCATCGGGCCGGTGCTGCTGGGATTGGTGGCCTTGGGCCGCATCATCGACCACCTGTTTGCAAGGAATGACGGATGACCGCCTTCCTCGTCTTCTCGGCGCTGATCGTGCTTCTGCTGACCGGCATGCCGATCTTCGCGGCCCTGGGCCTCACCGCCAGCGGCATCCTGTGGATCTTCGAGGGCCGGACGTCTTCGGTCGCCGATACCGTCTTCGCGCATCTCAACAAGCCGATCCTGATGACCGTGCCGCTCTTCGTGCTGATGGCGCAGATCCTGATCCGGGCGAAGGTGATCGACGACCTCTATGACCTCGCCAATACCGTCGTCGGCCATGTGCGCGGCGGCCTGGGCGTGGCGACGGTGCTGTCCTGCACGATCTTCGCCGCGATCTCGGGCTCGTCCGTGGCCACGGCCCTGTCCATCGGATCGAGCGCCATCCCCCAGATGAAGCGCTTCGGCTATCCTGAGCGCGACGCCCTGGGCGTCATCGCGGCGGGCGGCACGCTGGGGATCCTGATCCCGCCCTCGGGGCCGATGATCCTGTATGCAATCGTCAGTCAGGCCTCGATCGGCGCGCTGTTCCTCGCGGGGATCCTGCCGGGGCTGATGCTGGCCGCGATCTTCGCGATCTGGTGCATGATCCGCGCCGGAAGCACGCCGCGCCCGGCCTGGGCCGGCTGGGACAAGGTCGGCGGCGCGTTCCGCCGGTCGATCTGGGCGGTGATGGCGCCCCCCTTGGTGATGGGGGGCATCTATCTGGGCGTGTTCACGGCGGGCGAGGCTGCCGCTTTCGGCACGCTCTACGCGCTGCTGGTCGCGACGCTGGTCTACCGCAATTTCGGCCTGAAGGATCTGTGGGACTGCACCACGGCCACGCTGCGCACCTCGCTCATGGTCTTCATGATCATCGCCGGCGCCGCAATGTTCGGTCATGCGATCACCATCATCCGCCTGCCCGTCGGCGTGACCGAGGCCGTCACCGCGTTGGGTCTGGGAAAATACGCCTTCCTGCTGGCGGTCATGGCGATGATCTTCGTGATGGGGATGTTCTTCGAATCCATCGCCATCATCCTGATCACCACACCGATCCTGCTGCCGACACTGGTGGCGCTGGACATCGATCTCGTTTGGTACGGCGTGCTGCTCATGGTCAATCTGGAGCTGGCGATGATCACCCCGCCGGTGGGGATGAACCTGTTCGTCATCAAGGGCATCACCGACGCGCCCCTGTCCGACGTTGTCCGCGGCTCGGCCCCCTATGTGGCGCTGATGGTGCTGGGGCTGGCGATCCTGCTGTTGGTGCCGGGCCTTGCGACCTGGTTGCCCTATGCCGCCGGCTTCGGCAGATGAGCGCTCCCCTGCCCCGGCCTGCCTGAAAAGGCGGCCGGGGTGGCTGACAAGGGCGTGAGGCTTCGCCCTTTCCCCTTGTGCCCCGCGCGGGGATGCGGATCTTGGCGCCGAGACCAACCCGGACCCGATGTGCGTTTCCTGACCCTTGCCCTTGCCGTGATACTGCTGGTGGTGACCCTTGCGGTGCCGCCCTCGGTGTCGTCACAGGCTTCGGCCTGCGGGGGATCGGTCAGCGCGCTGGACCAGTGCCCGGCCCCCGGCGCGGGCCTGTCCGGCTCGGGCCCGGTGGAGCGGCCCGGCGGTTTCTGCGCCACCTGCATGCTGCCGAGCGACTTGACCCTGCCGCGGTTCCACCCGCAGGCGCAGGTCCTCACCTTTGCCGAGGGGCAGGCTCCCCTCCCCTCGCGCGCGGACAGCCCGCCCCGCCGCCCGCCGCGCGCCTGATCTCCTGACCCCAATCCAACCTCGAGGCTGCGGCCTCGACCCCCGATTCCGGCGCGCCAATCCCCTGCGCGCCACAGGAGACATGACATGAAAACCTCTACCTTCACGACCGGCCGCCCGCTGGTCTTCCCGACGCTTGGCGCCCTGTATGACCTGCTGATCCCGCTGGCATTCACCTGGCTGCGGGTGATCTGCGGCACGGCCCTCATGGTGCATGGCTGGCCCAAAATCTCGAACCCGCTGGGCACGGTCGACATGGTCGCCGGCATCGGCTTCCAGCCCGCCGCCTTCTGGGCCGTGGCGCTGGCCGTGACCGAATTCGGTGGCGGCCTGCTGCTGGTTCTGGGCCTGCTGACCCGCCTTGCCGCCGCGGGCTGCACGGTGATCCTGCTGGTCACCGTCTATTTCCACTGGGTTCAGCTGGGCCAAGGCTATGGCGGAGCCGAGCTGTCGCTGATCTGGTCGGCCGTCACCCTGTTCTTCGTCGGTGTGGGCGGGGGCCGGCTGTCCCTTGACCGCCTGCTGCTGCCGCGCAACCTTTGACCGGAATGGCGAGGCGGGCCGGCACACCCGTGCCCCCTCGCCCCCTATCGGGAATTCAGACGATGCAACGACGTCACTTCCTTGCCTCCTCGGCAGGCTTTACGTTGGCCGGAATGGTGCCCGCGATGGCCCACGCCCAAACGGAGGCCCCCCGCATGTCCCAAGCCAACACCCTGCCCCGGCAGGCGCCGATCCATGTCGGCACTGTCGGGCTGAAGGTCCTCGATGCCGAACGCATGAGCCGCTACTACCAAGACGCCGTCGGCCTTGCCGAGATCGAGCGCGACGGCGCCACCATCTGGCTGGGCGCGGGCGGCGAGCGGCTGCTGGCCCTGACCCAGCAAGACGACCTCGCCATCGCGCCGCCCCGAGAGGCCGGGCTCTATCACACCGCCTTCCTGCTGCCCACGCGCGCGGATCTGGCGCGGTGGATCGGAATGGCCTCGATGAACCGGTTGCCGGTCGACGGGGCCTCGAACCACGGGGTCAGCGAGGCGATCTACCTCTCGGACCCTGAGGGCAACGGGATCGAGATCTATGCCGACACCCCGCAGGACAGCTGGCATTGGGAAGACGGGCAGGTCGCCATGGGTTCCACCCGGCTTGATGTGCCGGCGATCATGGACAGCGTGGGTGGCATGCCCCTGCCCTGGACCGGTGCGCCGTCGGGCACGATGGTCGGCCATGTCCATCTGAAGGTCGGCGATGCCGCGCAGGCCGGGCGTTGGTGGGTCGACACGATGGGCTTCGATCCGGTGCGCCAGCGCGACGGCGCGGTCTTCCTGTCCACCGGCGGCTACCACCACCATATCGCGGTGAACGAATGGCAGAGCCAGGGTGTCGGGCGCCGGGGTGAGGGGCGCACGGGCCTCGACTTCGTCGAGCTGCGTCGCGCGACGCCCGGCCCGCAGGCCGAGCATCAGGACGATTGGGGCACCGTGATCCGTCTGGTGTGACGGGTCACGGGGTCAGAGCGACTTCAGCACCCATCCCCGGATCAGGACCGCCGGATGACGCGGGCGCAGCCCTTGCAGCGTGCCCACGATCAGCCGGCGGTTTAGCCAGTCCCAGCGGCCTTGCGGGGCGGTGACCTCGATCCGCGACAGGGCATAGCGGGGGCCGTCCACCGTTTCGTCGATAATCACGCGGTTGCGGATCGTCAGCAGCGTGCCATCCGCGACCCGCATCTCGTAGAAGGCATCGAGTTCCTTGGCGCCGTCAGGACGCAGCAATTGCCGGTCCGCGCCGCCGGGTTCGATGCCGCCATGGAACTCCGCCTGATCCGCGCCCATGCCCGGACCACCCCGGAACGAACCGCCGAGGATCGGAACGATACCCCGCGCGCCGCGCGGACCCATCCCCAGATCCTCACGGTCGGCGATGTCGACGACCGCCTCCCACAACAGCTCGGCGCCGAGGGTTTCAGGCGGGAATTCAGACAGGACTTCCGTGGCTTGAGCGTCAGTTAGCATGCAATCTCCTTGCGTCAGGCCGAGGCCCGACGGATCAGTGTGAACCCGACATCGATCAGGTCTTGCGACGGGTTGCCGCCGTCGATCCGCGCCAGCAACGCCTGTGCGGCCGCCCGGCCAAGGGCCTCGCGGTTGACGCGAATGGTGGTCAGGCCCGGCTCCACCGCCGCGGCCAATTCCTGATCGCCGAAGCCCACGACCGCCAGATCGCCGGGCACCGAGAGGCCCCTCGCCGCGGCCTCGATCAACACGCCCTGCGCCAGCACGTCCGAGCTGCAGGCGACCAGCCCGCCGGTGAAGCCCCTCTCGTCGATCAGCTCCGCCAACAGCGCCCGGCCGGCGGCGAGATTGCCGCGGGTGGTGCGCGCTACCGGCACCTCGGTGCCGCTGCTCTGGCCGAAACTCTCTGCAAAGGCGGCGAGGCGGCGCTGCGCGCGCTCGTCGCCTGCGCAGATGCCGGCGGCGCGGCGATAGCCCGCCTCGCGCGCGAAATCCGCCACCGCCCGGCCCGAGGCCGCATGCGAGAAGCCGACGCACAGGTCGATAGGCGTCTCGGTCATGTCCCAGACCTCGACCACCGGGACGTCGGCACCCAGCAACATGCGGCGGGTGCGCGGGGCATGGTGCACGCCGGTCAGCAGGATGGCGTCCGGCCGGCGCGACAGGTGGGCCTCAACGGTCGCCGCCTCTTCCTCCGGGTCAAAGCCGGTTTCCGACAGCAGGATCTGGTAGCCCCGGCTTTTCAGCTCCTCGCTGAACGGCGCGAGCATGCTGGCGTAGACGATATTGGTGATCGACGGCACCAGCGCCGAGACCATCATGCTCTTGCGCGACGCCAATGCTCCGGCCAGCGCGTTGGGCACGAAGCCCGTGACGGCAATTGCCTCGCGGATTCGCGCCATCGTCTCGGGCGAGACTTTCGACGGGTCCGACAGCGCGCGCGAGACGGTCACCTGACTGACCCCGGCCATGCGCCCCACGGCCTCCATCGTCACGCCGCGCGGGTTGCGCTTGCGGGAAATCGGGGTGGGGTCGTCGCTCTGGCTCATGGCGGCATTCTTTCCGGCGATTGGTCGCGAAGGCAATCCCGATTCGTGATGATTGCGGTTTCATGCGCTGAGAAATTCGGCCTTGATGTTTTCGCAAACACTCCAGGTATTGCAGGGATATGTGCGTATTTGATCAATTTATCGCAGCAATGGCAGGGCATTTTCGGGCGTTGACAGGTTCGAATGTATGCGCATACATACTTGGGATCGAGGAGGATCCCCATGACTGCAAGACCCCGCAAATCGCCTGCGCAACTGCGCTCTGCCCGGTGGTTCGCACCCGACGACCTGCGCAGCTTCGGTCACCGCTCGCGGATGATGCAGCTGGGCTATTCCGAAGCCGATTTCATGGGGAAACCGATCATCGGCATTCTCAACACCTGGTCCGAGCTGAACTCGTGCCACGCCCATTTCCGCGAGCGCGCGCAGGATGTGAAACGCGGTGTGCTGGCGGCGGGCGGCTTCCCGGTGGAGCTGCCCTCGCTGTCGGTTGACGAGAGTTTCACCAAGCCGACCTCGATGCTGTACCGCAACATGCTGGCGATGGAGGCCGAGGAGAACATCCGCTCGCACCCGCTGGATGGCGTGGTGCTGATGGGCGGCTGCGACAAGACCACGCCGGGTCTGGTGATGGGCGCGATCACCGCGGGCGTGCCGATGATCTACCTGCCCGCCGGGCCGATGCTGCGCGGGAATTATGCGGGCCAGAAGCTGGGCTCGGGCTCGGACGCGTGGAAATACTGGGACGAGCGCCGCGCGGGCAACATCTCGGACGCGGAATGGCAGGGCCTGCAGGGTGGCATCGCCCGTTCGCCGGGCGTCTGCATGACGATGGGCACGGCCTCGACCATGACGGCGATCGCCGATGCGATGGGCCTCACGCTGCCCGGCGCGTCCTCGGTGCCGGCGGTGGACAGTGGCCACCAGCGCATGGCCGCCGATTGCGGCCGCCGCATCGTCGACATGGTCTGGGAGGATCTGACCCCCGACCTGATTGTCACCGAAGGCGCCGTGAAGAATGCCGCGATCGTCGCCATGGCCACCGGCTGTTCGACCAACGCCGTCGTCCACCTGATCGCCATGGCCCGCCGCGCCGGCGTCAACCTGACGCTCGACGATCTCGATGCCCTCGGCCGGGTCACGCCGCTCATCGCCAACGTCCGCCCCTCGGGCAAGGACTATCTGATGGAGGACTTCTTCTACGCCGGCGGCCTGCGCGCGCTGATGGCGCAGATCAAGGAGCGGCTGGATCTCAGCGCTCTCACCGTCACCGGCAAGTCGATGGGCGAGAATCTCGAAGGCGCGAAGGTCTTCAACGACGACGTCATCCGCCCGCTGTCGAACCCGGTCTACAAGGAGGGCTCGCTCGCCGTTCTGCGCGGCAACCTTTGCCCTGACGGCGCAGTCATCAAGCCCGCCGCCTGCGACCCGAAGTACCATGTGCACGAAGGCCCGGCGCTGGTGTTCGACAGCTATCCCGAGATGAAGAAATTCGTCGATGACGAGAATGCCGAGGTCACCCCGGAACACGTCATGGTCCTGCGCAATGCAGGCCCGCTGGGCGGTCCCGGCTTCCCGGAATGGGGCATGCTGCCGATCCCCAAGGCCCTGATCAAGCAGGGCCATCGCGACATGCTGCGCATTTCCGACGCGCGGATGTCGGGCACTTCGTACGGCGCCTGCGTCCTCCACGTCGCGCCCGAAAGCTACATCGGCGGGCCGCTGGCGCTGTTGAAGAACGGCGACATCATCCGCCTCGACCTTGCTGCGCGGCGCCTCGACATGCTGGTCCCTGAGGACGAGCTGAAAGCCCGCGCCGCCGCCTGGCGCGCGCCCGAGCCCAAGTTCGAACGCGGCTGGGGCTGGATGTTCTCCAAACACGTGACGCAGGCCGACAAGGGCTGCGACTTCGACTTCCTTGAGCGCGGCTTCGGCAAAGCCGCCGGCGAACCGGATATCTACTGATGAGTCTGACCCTCGACCAAGCCCTGACCGGCATTTCCGGAATCCTCGTCACCCCGTTCGACGAGAAAGGCGACGTGGCCCCTGCCCGCCTCGCCCCGATCCTCGACCGCGCGCTGGGGGCCGGGCTGCACATGCCCGTCGTCAACGGCAACACTGGCGAGTTCTACGCGCTGACGACCGACGAGGCCGTCACCATGGTGCAGGAAGTCGCTGCGCTGGTCGCCGGCCGCGCGCCCCTGTTGGCCGGGGTTGGGCGCGGACTGCGCGATGCCCAGCGTCTGGCGAAAGCCTCGGCCGAGGCCGGGGCCGCTGCGCTGATGATCCACCAGCCGCCCGATCCCTTCGTCAGCCCGCGCGGCATCCTCGACTACCTGAACGCGGTGTCGGATGCCTCGGGCGGGCTGCCGATGATGCTCTATCTGCGCAACGACGCGATCGGCACCAAGAACATCGCCGCTCTCTGCGCCCTGCCGGGCGTCAAGGGCGTGAAATGGGCGACGACCAACCCGATGAAACTGGCCGAGGCCAAGGCGGCCTGTGATCCGTCGATCGTCTGGGTCGGCGGTCTGGCCGAGGTCTGGGCGCCCTCGTTCTACGCGGTCGGCGCGCGGGGCTTCACCTCGGGCCTGATCAATGTCTGGCCGGAACGCTCGCTGGCGATCCACGCCGCGCTCGAGGCCGGCGACTACGCCAAGGCCAACGCCCTCATCGCCGACATGCGCGTGTTCGAGGACATCCGGGCCGAGGAAATGGGCGGCACCAACGTCACCGGCGTGAAATCCGCGCTGATCGCCCAAGGGCTCGATTGCGGCCCGACCCGCGCCCCCTCGGCCTGGCCGCTGACCGCCGACCAAAGCGCCCGCATGGCCGGGTTCCTGACTGATAACCGACTGATCTGAGGCAGATTATGACCGAATACATTCTCTCCGACGCCACGCGCGAGAAACTGAGGAAGGTCTCCACCGCCTCGGTCGCGACGGCGCTCTACAAGCGCGGCCTGCGCAACCAGTTCATCCAGGGCGCGCGCCCGGTTCAGCCCGGCAAGCCGACGATGGTCGGCCAGGCCTTCACCCTGCGCTACATCCCCGCGCGCGAGGACCGCAACCCGATCACCATCTTCCGCGACCCCGAGCACAAGCAGCGCGTCGCCATCGAGACCTGCCCGCCGGGCTGGGTTCTGGTGATGGACGCCCGCAAGGACGCCCGCGCAGCGACCGCAGGCTCGATCCTCATCACCCGGCTGGCGCTGCGGGGCGCTGCGGGCGTGGTGTCGGACGGCGGCTTCCGCGACGTGACCGGCATCGGCGCGCTGGACATGCCCTCCTATTGCGCGGGCCCTTCGGCACCGACGAACCTGACCCTGCACGAAGCCATCGAGATCAATGGCCCGATCGCTTGCGGCGACGCTG
The DNA here is from genome assembly GCF_001691415.1 of Pararhodobacter sp. CCB-MM2. Taxonomy (GTDB): domain Bacteria; phylum Pseudomonadota; class Alphaproteobacteria; order Rhodobacterales; family Rhodobacteraceae; genus Pararhodobacter. Next base: position 107,680 of record NZ_LRRR01000007.1, on the reverse strand, counting down.
CAGTGTTCCCGGGCGACGTCCTTCTGGGCGACAACGATGGCGTGATGGTGATCCCCGCGCATCTTGCCGATGAGATCGCGGACGAATGCACCGGCATGGAATCGTTTGAAGATTTCGTGCTGGAGCAGCTCAACGAAGGCGCCGGCGTGATCGGCCTCTACCCCGCCACCAAGGAAGAGAACCTCGCCAAGTATCAGGCGTGGCGCGAAAGGACCGGCCGATGAGCTATCAACCCCACGGCCAGCATCTGATCGCCGGTGAGCGCGTCGCGACCGAGCCGAAGTGGCAATCCTCGCCCTCGTCCGGCCCCTCTCACAGCTTCTCGACCGGCAACCCCGCGCTGGTCGCCCAAGCCTGCGAGGCCGCCGAGCGCGCCTTCTGGACCTTCGGCTACTCCTCACGCGCGGAGCGGGCGGCCCTGCTGCACGCCATCGCCGACGCCATCGAGGCCCGTGGCCCGCAGATCACCGAGATCGGCTGTCAGGAGTCCGGCCTGCCCGCCGCCCGTCTTGAGGGCGAGCGCGGCCGTACCACCGGCCAGCTGCGCCTCTTCGCCGAGCATATCCTGAAGGGCGATTACCTCGACCGCCGCTTCGACGCGGCCCTGCCCGATCGCAAACCCGCCCCGCGCCCCGAGCTGCGGATGATGCAGCGCCCGATCGGCCCGGTCGCGGTGTTCGGCGCGTCGAACTTCCCGCTGGCCTTCTCGGTCGCTGGTGGGGACACGGCAGCGGCGTTGGCGGCAGGCTGCCCGGTCGTCGTGAAGGGCCATTCCGCCCATCCCGGCACCGGCGAGATCGTCGCCGAAGCCATCGCCGAGGCTATCGCGGCGCAGGGCATGGACGCGGGCATCTTCAGCCTCGTCCAAGGTGGCAAGCGCGACGTGGGCGAGGCCTTGGTCCAAGACCCGCGCATCCGGGCGGTCGGCTTCACCGGCTCGCTCGGCGGCGGTCGCGCGCTGTTTGACCTCTGCGCACGCCGGCCTGATCCGATCCCGTTCTTCGGCGAATTGGGCTCGGTCAACCCGATGTTCCTGCTGCCCTCGGCCATGGCGGCGCGGGGGGCGGCACTGGCGCAGGGTTGGGCCGGAAGCCTCAGCATGGGCGCGGGCCAGTTCTGCACCAATCCCGGCATCGCCGTGGTGATCGACGGCCCCGAGGCCGAGGCGTTCGCCGCCACCGCCAGCGCCGCGCTGGGGGCTGTCGGGCCACAGGTCATGCTGACGGATGGCATAGCCGATGCTTATCGCAAGGGGCGCGACCGCGTGCGGGGCTCGGTGGGCGTGCGCGAGGTGCTGACCTCGGTCTGCGACCTGCGCAACGCGACGCCGTATCTGTACGAAGTCTCGGGCGATGATTGGCTGGCGAACCACGAACTGGGCGAGGAAGTCTTCGGCCCGCTGGGTGTGATCGTCCGCGCCCGCGACGCCGATCAGATGCGTGAGATCGCCCGCGCGCTGGAGGGGCAATTGACCTGCACCCTGCATCTCGATGAGGGCGACACCGCGCTGGCCCGTCAGCTGATGCCGGTGCTGGAACGCAAGGCCGGCCGGCTTCTGGCCAACGGCTTCCCCACCGGCGTCGAGGTCTGCGACACCATGGTGCACGGCGGGCCCTACCCGGCCTCAACCAATTTCGGCGCGACCTCGGTCGGCACCCTGTCGATCCGCCGTTTCTTGCGGCCGGTCTGCTACCAGAACCTGCCCGAAGCCCTGCTCCCCGCCGACCTGGCGTGAGGCTTCAGCCCTCCTCGCGCAGCGCCATCAGCGCCTGCGCGAGGAGGCGCATGGACGGCGTCGCCCCCTCGGGCCGCCAATAGAAACCGACGGGTTCCATCTGGCTTTCGGTATCGAAGGGCAGCTCGATCAGACTGCCGTCGGCCAGCCTCGGACGGGCCACGCTGCGGGGCAGCAAGCCGACCAGAGTGCCATCCCGGAACATGGACCAAACCAGCTCGGGGATGCGAGAAATAACGTGTATTTCCTGAATATTGTCCCATCCATGACGCTCACGTAGATCATCGAGAGCGTGGCGGGCAATGCTGGCCACGTGGTTCTGCAACCAAGCGCATTGCCCCAGATCGGCCGCGGTGACTTGTGCCCTTCCGGCCAGCGGATGGCGCGCGCCAGCGACGATGACCGCGGCGTCGGGGCAGCATTCCTCGAATACCCAGCCCTCGGGCACGGCGCGCTGTTTGCGGCAGAGCACCACGTCGGTGTCATCGTCGTTGAAGGACGCGGCGAGCGCCTGCCCGACGACACTCTCCACCTGAAGCTGAAAGTCGGGGTGACGGCGCACAAGATCGGGCAAGGCGCGGTCCAGCAGCGCCCCTACCCCCGCCACCGTTGCCGCCACGCGAAGAGGACCGGAATCGCGGCGGATGCGGTTCGCCACGGCCTCGGCCCCCTCCTCCATTGCGCCCAGAATCCGGCGGGCCACGGGCAGCAGATCCTGCGCCACCGGTGTGGGGTCGACGCCGCGCGAATGGCGCAGGAACAAGGTCGCCTCCAGCAGTTGCTCCAGCTCTGCCACCAGCTGCGTCATGGCCGGCTGCGTCATGCCCATCGCCTGTGCCGCGCGGGTCATCGACCGCAGGTCGTCAAGCATCACCAAGGCCTGCATGTGGCGCAGCCGCGCGCGGGTGGTCAGGCGGGTCAGAAGGGTCTGCGCATTGAGGGCCATGGTAAAAGCAATCCTTATGGCTGGCGCTGATATCCAATTTCCGGAATGGGGTCTGTGTCAATACTCTCGATGCCAGAGGAGAGTTCTGGGAGGAACAAAGATGACGAATCACCCCATCCTGTCGCGCCGCGCCCTTCTGGCACTCGGCACCGGCGTGGCGATGCTGACGGCGATGCCCGCGCTGGCAGACGGCTGGCCCGATGGCTCGGTGCAGCTGGTGGTCCCGGCCCGCGCCGGTGGCGGCACGGACGGCGCCGCGCGCCTCATCGCCGCGGCCCTGCAGGAGCAGACCGGCCAGCCCTTCGTCGTGGTGAACAATCCGGGCGGTGGCGGCGTCGTCGCTGCCGAAACCGTGCGCAATGCCGCGCCGGACGGGCAGACGCTTCTGTTCTTCCACTCGGGCATTCTGGCCATGCACCACACCGGCGCGATCGAGGCCAACCCGCTGGAAGATTTCACCACCGCCGCCTCGCTGGCCGTGGGGGGCACCTATTCGGTCGTCGTTGCCGCGGACTCGCCGTGGCAGAACGTCGCCGATCTGGTCGCCGCGGCCGAGGAGAACCCGAACGCGATCTCGATGGGCGTGCAGATCCGCGGCTCGACGCATTTCATGGCCGGCCTGCTGATGATGGATTCGGGCGCCGAGTTCCGGGTTGTCGATGCAGGATCGGACGCGGACAAGCTGGTGCAGCTGCAGGGCCATCAGATCGATGCGGCGATGATCAACACCGCCGGGACGCTGCAATATGTCGAATCCGGCGCGCTGCGGATCCTTGGCACAATTGCCGGTGAGCCGGTGCGCGACCCCTCCGCGCCGGAAATCCCGACGGTGGCCGAGCAGGGCTATGAGAACGTGGTCTACGGCCTCGACTTCCTGATCATGGGCCCGGCCGGCATGGATGAGGCGACGACGCAGGCGATCCACGATGCCTTCGCGGGCGTGGTCTCGGCCCCTGAGATCTCGGCGCAGTTCGAGACCATGCACATGCCGCTGACGATGGTCCCGGCCGATCAGACGCGCGCCCGGCTGGAATCGACGGATGCCCGCGTTGCGCAGACGGCCGAGCTGCTTGGCCTGAACTGAGGACTTCCCTCCCGACGAGCCTGGAGCGGGGCGCCCCGGCGCCCCGCCCGATCCCGCATACCCAAGTTTCAGGAATGACCCAATGGCCTCCCGCCCCGCTCGCAAGCCCTTGCCGCCCCTTCCCACCGATCCGCAGGACTGCCTGAAGCAGGGCTGCGAGCGCCCTTGGGAAGTGGCCGTCGATCCCTTCCCCGTCGCGCCGCGCACCTGGTATGTCGGCAACAACTGGGTCGGCGCCTATCTGCTGCAATCGACCGAGGGGCTGATCCTGATCGACACCACCATGCAACCGCAGGTCTATCTGGTGTTCGAGGCGATCCGGAAGCTGGGCTTCGACATCACGGATCTGAAGCTGATCCTCGTCAGCCACATGCATTACGACCATCTGGGCGGCGTGCGTCCGCTGGTCGAGGCCTCGGGCGCCAAGGTGATGATGAGCCGCGAGGATTGGCAATTCCTCTGCGACCGTCCCGATCAGCTTCTGAACGACGGCTATCCCTGGGGCCCGTTCGAGCCTGATGAGTTCTATTCCGACAACCAGCCCGTCGTGTTCGGCGACCGCGTGATCCGCACCGTCCTCACCCCGGGCCACACGCCGGGCACCACCAGCTTCTTCTTCGAGGTCGAGGAGAACGGGGAGACCCTTCAGGTCGGCATGCATGGCGGCATCGGCCTGATCACCGTCACCGACGAATGGCTGTCCGAGCACAACCTGCCCTTCTCGCTGCAGCAGGACTTCCACGATTCTCTCGTGCGGCTCAGGGCGATGAACGTGGACATCACGCTCGGCTCGCATCCCGCGCAGGTTGGCATGATGGACCGCGTCGACGACATCCGCGACGGCCACAACCCCTTCCACGACCCCGCCGTCTGGCCACGTCTGATGGACCAACGCATCGCGGGCATCCGCAAGATTCTGGAGAAAGCCGCATGAGCACCGCCCTGCCCGAGTTCGCCTTTGATCAGGCGCAACGCCTCGAGCTGGCCGCCCAATTGCGCGGGACGAACCTTGTCGAGACCAACCTGACGCCCGAGCTGGAGGCCGATCTCGACCTCTGCACCGCCGAGGAACGCTTCATCCCCACCCGCGCCGGCGAGACGCGGATCGTCATCGTCACGCCGAAGGCCCCCGCCACGGGGCCGCGGCCGCTGTTCCTCAACATCCACGGCGGCGGTTTCGTGCGGCCCTATCAGCACCGCGACACGGTATTCTGCGCCCATCTGGCGACGCAGCTCGATGCGGTGGTGGTCGATCTCGACTACCGCCTCGCGCCGGAATTCCCCTTCCCGACCGCGCTGCACGAGGGCTATGACATCGCCCGCTGGGCCATCGCCAATGCGAAATCGCTGGGCGCGGACCCCGAGCGTTTCGCGCTGGGAGGCCATTCCGCCGGTGGCAACCTGACAGCCGCGATCTGCCTGATGGCCAAGGAAAGCGGCGATTTCACCCCGCTCGGGCAACTGATCACCTATCCGATGGTCGATGCCGTCACCCCGGCCGAGGACAAGCTGGAGCCGCATTCGATCTTCCCCGCCGCCCGCATCCGCGCCTTCAGCGCGCTCTATGCCGGCGTCGAGGAGAACCTGTACAACCCGCTGCTCTCGCCGCTTCTGGCGACCGATGAGGCGCTGACCGATCTGCCGCCCGCGCTGATCATCACCGCGGGCCTCGATCCGCTGCGGTTTGAGGCGCAGAAATACGCAGGCCGCCTCATCATGCGCGGCAATGACGTGACCGTGCGCCAATACGCCGATGCCGATCACGGCTTCCTCATCGCCTGCCACACCCGCTTTGCCGAAGCCCGCGCCGAGATCGTGCGCTGGCTGGCTGCGCTCTACGAACGCTGACTTTCATCAGGGAGGAGACCCCATGAACACGACCAAGACCCTCGGCCTTGCGCTGTCCCTTGCCCTTGCCGCCACCGGCGCGCAGGCGGCCGATTGGCCCAACGGCCCGATCCAGCTGATCATCCCGTCCCGTCCGGGCGGCGGCACCGACATCATGGGCCGGATCTTCGCCGATTACCTGCAGCGTTCGACCGGCGCGGCTGTCGCGGTGATCAACCAACCCGAGGGCGGTGGCGTCGTCGCGCAAGAGACCGTCCGCACCGCCGATCCCGATGGCCAGACGCTGCTGTTCCAGCACACCGGCATGCTGGTCGGCATCCAGACCGGCCGCTACAACCACGGCATCGACGAATTCCGCGTGCTGGGCATCGCGCAATCCTATCCGCCGCAGGTCTATGCCGTGGCCCCCGATGCGCCGTGGCAGAACATGCGCGAGTTCATCGATGATGCCCGCGCCAACCCCGGCCAATACACGGTCGGCGTCTCGATGGGTCAGGCCACGCATTTCATCGCCGGCACCATCATGATGAACGAGGACGTGAACCTGCGTCTGGTCGAAGCCTCGGCCGAGGTGGACAAGGTCGCGGGCATTCAGGGCGGCCACATCACGCTGGGCAATCTTGGTGCGGCCTCGGCCCGGCAGTTCGTGACGGCGGGCGACATGCGCGTGCTGTGCATGGTCGATCCGACCCCGGACCCCGACTATCCCGAGTTCCAGACCTGCCTCGATCAGGGCGTCGATGTCTCGTGGATCGCGCCGCTTCTGGTGCTGGGCCCGGCGGGTATCGACCCTGAGGTCGCGACCGAGATCAACGCCGTCATTCAGGCGATGGGCGAGGATGAACAGGTCGCGAATGCGCTGGCCACGGCGGACAGCAGCTTCGTGCCGCACTCGCTGGAAGAGGCCAACACCATCGTCCAGGACGAGGACGCGCATATCGCGGCCCTTGCCCAACACCTCGGCCTCGCGGCTAACTGACCCAGACCGGGGGCGCCCACGGGTGCCCCCTTTCCCGGCAGGAGAGAGATCATGAACACCGACCGCCCCCTCGGAGCCGCGCTTCTGGCGCTTGGCGCAGGCGGGATCGCGCTGGCCTCGACGCTGAGCGTACGTACTTTCAACAACGACCCCGGACCCAAGCTGTTCCCGATCTTCGCCTGCGTGATCCTCGTGATCTGCGGGCTGGGCCTGATCCTGCAGCGCCCGGCCGACGACCAGCGCCCCATGGACCGCGACGCCCTGCTGCGTGGCGCCAGTATGGCCGCCATGCTGGGCGTCTTCGCGCTGGCGCTGTGGCTCGTCGGTTTCCATGCGGCCAGCCTTGTCGCCGTGTTCGGCCTTTACTGGATCATCGCCGGGCCTGAGCGCCGGGTCTGGTGGCGCGGAATCGTTTACGCAGTCGCCACCACGGTCGGAGTCCACCTGTTGTTCGCCACCGCGCTGGGGGCCTTCCTGCCCCGCGGCATCCTGTTCTGAGGCCTGACATGCTGGATTCTCTCCTCGCCCTGTTCGAGCCGACCACCTTTCTGGTGATCCTGCTCTCGACGACCCTCGGGATCATCCTCGGCGCCATTCCCGGCCTGTCGGGCGGCCTTGGCGTCGCGCTCCTGCTGCCGATCACCTTCGGCATGGACCCGCATGTGGGTCTGGCGATGCTGGTGTCGATCTGGGTCGGCGGCGTCTCGGGCGGGATGATCGGCTCGATCCTGCTGGGCATCCCCGGCTCGCCCTCCTCCATTGCCACGACCTTCGACGGCTACCCGATGACCCGCAACGGCGAAGCGGTGAAGGCGCTCGGCGCGGCCATCGTCGCCAGCTTCATCGGCACCGCCTTCTCGATCCTGATCGCGATGTTCCTGTCGCCGGTGATGGCCCGCCTCTCGCTGCGGCTGGGGCCGTGGGAATACTTCTCGCTGGGCTTCTGCGCCATCGCGCTGGTCGCCGCCCTGTCGCGCGGGTCGATCTTCCACGGCATGGCCGCCGCCGCCTTGGGGCTGCTGCTGTCCTGCGTGGGCTTCGCGCCCATCGACGGCAATGCGCGCTTCACCTTCGGCTCGATCTACCTGTCGGGCGGGATTGACCTTGTGGCGCTGATGCTGGGCCTGTTTGCCCTCAAACAGATTGTGCAGGACCATGCCCGCGGCGAGCAGCAGATCCCCGAAGTCGACGTGCGCGACATCAAGGGCTTCGGCGTCAGTCTGCGTGAATACATCGACAATGCGTGGAACATCGCGCGCTCGTTCCTGATCGGGCTGTGGATCGGCTTCCTGCCCGGCATGGGCGCGGCTTTGTCGAACATGGTGGCCTATGCGCAGGCGAAATCCGCCTCCAAACACCCGGAGAAATTCGGCAAGGGCTGTGTCGACGGGGTCTTCGCCTCCGAGACCTCGAACAACGCCTCGGTCGGCGGGTCGCTGATCCCGATGGTGGCGCTGGGGATCCCCGGCGATGGCACCACGGCGATCCTGCTGGGTGGGTTGATGATCCACGGCATTCAGGCCGGGCCGCTGCTGTTCGCCAACAACCCGGACATCGTCTATGCGCTGTTCCTGACCGCGCTACTGGCTGCCGTGCTGGTGCTGTTCCTGCAGTATTTCGGCATGCGCCTGTTCCCGGCGATCCTGAAGATCCCGTACCATTACCTCTATCCGGCGATCGTGGTTCTGGGCTTCATCGGCGTCTTCGTCGGCTCCTCCACCGCGTTCAATTACCTGCTGTTGCTGGGATTTGCGGCCTTGGGCCTGCTGATGGACCGGGTGAAACTGCCGGTCGGCCCCTTCATTCTGGCCTTCATCCTCGGCCCGATGCTGGAGCTGAACCTGCGCCGCGGCATCACCTACACCGACGAGGGGATCGTGCCGTTCTTCACCCGCCCGATCTCGGCCCTGCTGCTGCTGGTGGCGCTGCTGAGCATCGCCTGGCCCTATCTCTCGCCTTGGCTGAAGGCTCGCAAGGCCGCCCGCAACGGCGAGGCCTCGTGACCCCGGCAGGCACCGGACGCAAGTGAGCAGAGGGGCGACTGAAAGGTCGCCCCTATTGCGTGTTCAGGGCGCGTTGATAGGCCCTCTCCTGCGCGGGCCAGGTCGAGCGGATATAGGCCAGCACCGCCCGGATCTGATCATCCGTCAAGACGCCGGCGAAACCGGGCATGTTGCTCTCGTAGCCATTGCCGATGACGGCGGCGCTGCCCTCGCGCGTGATGCGGAACAGCAGGGCGTCGTCATGGTGCCATGTGTGGCCGCTCGCATCATGTGGCGGGGCGGGCAGGCGTCCGTCCGGGCCGGGCCGTTGCCAATCCGGCTGGCCCTGCAATTGCGCCCCATGACACGCGGCGCAAGTCTCGGCGTAGAGCACCCGCCCCTCTCCGATCCGCACCTGCGCTTGAAGCCGGCTCGCCACCCACCATCCCCCCGCGACAAGCGCGAGGGTCAGGGGTAGGGCAATCAGAAAGAGGCGGGTGCGGGGCATCTCACTCGATCCCGTTCGCGCGCTGCAGGGCGCGGACATAGGTGACGATGGCCACCACATCGCCGCGGGTCACATGCGGCTGCGGCGGCATGTCGCCGAACGGCCAATGATGCGCGCGCACGCCCTGCGCGACGGCCATCAGGAAGGCCATGTCGCCATGGTGCGAGGGTTCGTAGATGCGGTGGATCAGCGGCGGGCCGAAGCCCTCGCGCCCGGCGGCATTTGCACCGTGACATTCGGCACAGACAGCGTTGAAGGCCTGTTGGCCCAGTTGCTCGCGGTCGCTGAGGGTCTCCAGCGGCGTGACGGCGACGATGGCGTCGCCCTCGGGCTCGGCGGTTTGCGAGATGGGGGCGCGCGGGATCAGAAAACTGGCCCCGATCCCCAGCGCAGCCACGGGGGCGAGGGAGGGAAGACGGCGGAATTTCATAGGTTTGTCCTGACAATAAGATCAGCCGGACCCGCCGTCGGGCGGGCCTTTGAAGGAATGCGGATCTGTCAGGCGCGGGGTGGAGGGGGGTCCGCCATCGGCTGGCTGCGGGCCATCCGGTTGAGGATCGTGGGCCGTGGAGCCGCGCGGGTCGGGGCGGTCCCGTGCAACGACACCGGGGACATCAGCGCCAGCGGAGCGCAACAGCCGGCGCTACCGGCGCAATCCTGCCCGTCGCAGGGGGCCGGATCGTGGCAAGTGATCGAGGCATCGTCGTGGCAGCTCATTTGCGCATGCGGCATTTCCTCCGCCGGCACCGCCAGTTGCGGGGCAAGGCCGATTGAGAGCCAGACAAACAAGGTGAACAGCCAGATGACGCGCAACGAGGAACCTCCGTGTGCGGATCATCGCTTGGGACCGGCGGCAAGGTCAATCGCCGCCGGCTGCAAGGTCGCGTGATCGGGGTTACAGCGTGTGGCCCGCGCGCGCGCCGGTATGGGCGCCGTCCTGCCATGTCAGGCGGCCGTTGACCCAGACCTTCTCGATCCCGGCGGCGGTCTGCTTGGGAACCTCATAGGTCGCGCGGTCGATGATCGTCTCGGGATCGAAGAGCACCAGGTCGGCGAAGGCCCCCTCGCGCAGGACGCCACGATCGGTCAGGCCGAAGCGGTCTGCAGACATGCCGGTCATGCGCGCCACGGCATTTTCCAGTGGGAACAGGCCCTTGTCGCGGGCGTAATGGCCCAGAACGCGCGGGAAGGTGCCCCAGACACGCGGGTGGGGATGGTTGCCCTCGGCGATGGCATCCGAGCAGATCAGCGTCAGGTCATGGGTCAGGATGCGCTGCACATCGTCCTCGCCCATGATGAAGAACACGCCCATGGCCGGCAGCAGCCGCTCCATCGCGGCGTCCAGATCGACGCCCCATTCGCGCGCCACGTCTTCCAGATCCCGGCCCGACATCTCCGGGTACGGCTTCGATCCCGCGACGATCACCCGGCTGGCCTGCTTGTGCCGGCCCGAGTTGAGCATCGTCGACGAGGCAATATAGGGCGTCGTGTCCAGCCCCATCGAGAGGCTGGCGCGGGCCGCGTCGATCATCGGCAGGGTCTGGCAGGACTTGCCATGGTTCGCCAACCCCGCGCATTTGTGGTGCGAGATATGGATCGGCACCTCGGTCGCATGGCCGATGTCGATGGCCTCTTGCAGACCCTCGATCACCCGGTCGCCCTCGTCCCGCATATGGGTGACGTACATCTTGCCCGGATGGTTGCGCAGGACGCGGGTGACCTCGATCAACTCGTCGGTATCCGAGCCGCGCGCGGGCGGGTAGAACGGGCCGGTCGACAGACCCTTGCCGCCCTCGGCCAGCGCCTGATCCAGCTGCGCGCACATAGCCTTCAGCTCGGCCCGGTCGGCGGGACGCGACAGGTCGGCCATCATGTTCACCCGCAGGTTCGAATGGCCGATCAGACAGGCCGCATTCACCGAGGCCGGGTTGTCGCGCAGGAAGCGGTCATAGGCGGCATAGGTGCGAAACCGCGGGAAGGCGTCGTTGACCACCGCGCCCAAGGGCATCGGCAGCGGCGCATCCGTGGTCAAAGGCGCGATGGAGAAGCCGCAATTGCCGTTCACCACCGTGGTCACGCCTTGGCTCAGGGCGGATTCCAGCTGCGGATTGACCAGCACGGCCTCGTCGTAATGCACATGCACGTCGATGAAGCCGGGCGCCAGAACCTTGCCGCCCGCGTCGTGTTCGACCCCGGCCGCCCAGCCCGAGAGGTCGCCGATCGCCGCGATACGGTCATCGCGGATGGCGAGGTCGCCGGCACGGCGGGGCGCGCCCGTTCCGTCGATGAGAAGGGCGTTGCGGAGGATCGTATCGGCGTGCATCAGGTCGTTTCCTTGAGGGGGGTGCCCCCGGCATCGTCGCCGGAGGCCGTCTTGGCCGGTCCCCTGTCGCCCGCGGCGCGCGCGGCGAGGTGGGCCAGCAGGATCAGGATCATCAGCGGCACCGCCACCGCGACCCAGACCAGAGAGAACGGCAGAGTGTCGGCCGCGGCGTACCAGTTGCGCATCAGGTAGCCGCGCTCGACGCGCAGGTTCGGCCCGAAGACGCTGAACCACAGGATCGGCAGCAGGTAGATCAGCACCACCGCCCCCCGCACGAGGCCCGCCAGCAGCGCCAGAACCGGCGACGACAGGCTGGCCGTCATCAGCGCCGGGTCGAACCGCCGTTTGAAGCTGAGCGTCGCCCCCATGAGGCCCGCCCAGATCATGCAGTAACGCGCCAGTTCCTCGGTCCAGGGCGGCGGGCTGGCGAAGACGTAGCGCGCCACGACCTGCAGGAAGACCACCGACACCAGAAGCGCCAGCGCCAATTGGCAGGCGAGGCTCGCCACCCGGTCCAGCCCGTCGCTGAACCGGACCAGCGGATGCCGCGTCTCACTCATCGCGGGCGGCTTCTGCGGCGGCGGTATAGGCCTCGATCACCTGCGGCGCGGCCAGATCGGGCAGCACGGTGGCGATGGCGCCGACCAGACGGTCCCGCTCGCCCTCGGCCAGTTCGCTGACGGTGACGCCGGCCGCTTCCTGACGGCTGCGGACCTCGGGACGCCAGGCGTCGACCCAAGCGCGGTTGGCGGCGATCCCGGCCTCCAGCGCTGCGTCGATCTGGGCGCGCTCATCGTCCGACAGGCCCTCGTACCAATCGAGGGACAGCACGATGCTGCGGGCCGAGGGCGACATGTCGAGCTGTGTGAAGTTGTGCAGGAATTCGGTGTGGCCCGTCCGCAAGGCAGAATTCGGCGCGTTCAGATAGCCGTCTGCCACACCCGTCTGGATGGCATTCGCCACCTCGGACCAGGCGATGATGGTGCCCGTCGCGCCCATGGCTTCGATTTGCTCCAGCTGCTCGGGGTTCAGGGCGCGGATGCGCAGGCCGCCGAAATCCTCCATCCGGGTGACGGCGCGGTCGGTGGTGTGGATACCGACGCCCACGCCGATCATGTTGAACCCGGCCAGCACCACGCCCGTGCGCTCCAGCTCGGCATTGATCTGGCCGCGCAGGTCGGAGCCGGCGAAGGCGCGGTCGAAATGGGCCTCGTCGTCGAACAGGAAGGGCAGGAAGATCCCCTTGGCGTAATCCGAGACGCGAAACAGCGTCGGCGAGGCCGCGAGGTCGATTTCCAGAAGGCCCTGGCTCACCTGATCGAAGGCCTCGCTTTCACCGCCGAGCGTGCCGTTGGGAAAGACGGTGACGGTGAACTCGGTGCCTTCCAGCGCCTCGGCAAAGCCTGCGACGAAGGCGGCCTCGGCGTTCAGGACGGGATCATTGACGCCATTCATCGCCAGCTTGATCTCGGCCGCCTGCGCGGCGAGCGCGGTCGAGCAGAGAAGCAGCGCGGCAAGGGGGGTACGGAAAGGACGGGTCATGGGGTTACTCCTGTTGGTTTGTTGTTGTTTCGGGTCAGATCAGGCCCAGCCATTGCGGCAGCGCGAGGCTGAGGGCCGGCACATAGGTGATGACGAAAAGCAGGATGATCTCGGCGATCAGGAAGGGCAGCGTGGCCCGCACGAGGCGCCAGTAATCCAGCTGCACCGTGGTGCCGAGGATCAGCAGCACCCCGCCGACCGGCGGCGACAAAAGGCCCACGGTGATGTTGAGGCAGATGATCATCCCCAGCTGCACCGGATCGACCCCCAGCGCCACGGCGGCGGGCACGAAGATCGGGGCCAGCAGGGCCACGGCGGCCTTCACGTCCATCACCATCCCGGCGACGAGGAAGATCACGTTGATCAGCAGCAGATAGCCGGTCTGCGACAGGCCCCAGCCTTCGACCACGGCCAGAACCGCCTCGGGCCAGTGCAGCAGCGCGGCGAGGTAGCTGAAGGTCGAAATCGCGCAGAGGATCAGGAAGATCGCGCCCAGCAGCGTGCCCGAACGGATCAGGCTCTCGCGGATCGCGGCGGCGTTCAGGTGCCGGGTCGACACGCCGACCACCAGCGCGACGATCACCGCCAGCGCCGCCGCCTCGGCCGGGGTGGCGACGCCCAGAACCGTGCCGCCCAGGATGATCAGCGGCATCAGCAGGGCCGGAAGGGCACGCAGGACGACGCGGGCGGCGGGCTCTCGCGGGGCGGTGGGATCGATGCCGCGCGGGTGGTTGTCGCGGTGGGCGTAGAAGGCGTTCATGCCCATCAGCATCGCCGCGAGCAACAACCCCGGCACGATCCCCGCCGCGAACAGCGCCGCGACCGAGGTGTTCATCAGCGCGCCGTAGAAAATCAGGATCGACGAGGGCGGGATGATCGGCCCGATGATCGACGAGGCCGCGGTGATTGCCGCCGCATAATCGCGGGTATAGCCGCGCCGCTCCATCTCGGGGACCAAGCCGCTGCCAAGCGCCGCCGCGTCCGAGATGGCCGAGCCCGAGACACCGGCGAAGAACACCGAGGTCAGCACGTTCACATGCCCCAGCCCTCCGCGCAGCCAGCCCACCAGAAGCATCGACAGATCGGTCAGCGCCTTGGTGATCCCGCCCCGGTTCATCAGGTCGCCCGCAAGGATGAACAGCGGCATCGCCAGAAAGGCGAAGACATCGAGCTGGCTGAACATGCGCTGCGGCAGCACCGCCAGATAGCGCAGGTTGTCCGAAGCCACGAAGCTGAGCACCGCGCCCGCCCCGATGACGAAGGCGATCGCCGCCCCCGCAGCCAAGGCGATGCCCAGAAAGGGCAGCAAGAAGAGATACATGAAGGGCGACCCTGTCGTTCTTATCGTTTCCGTGACGGTAAGCGCGACGATGGGTATCGGGAAACAGAAACTATTTGCGTTCTGCATAGCATATTTCTATGCCCATCGCATGCGCAGCGTGACCCTTCAGCGGATGGAAGTCTTCCGGGCGATCTTCGAGACCGAGAGCATCTCGGGCGCAGCGCGGCGTTTGGGGTTGTCACAGCCGACGGTCAGCCGTCACCTCAAGGATTTTCAGGCGGCGATGGATACGGAGTTCTTCGTGTTCATCGATGGCCGCATGCAACCCACCTCGGCCGGGCGGGTTCTGTACCGCGAAAGCGATCTGTTGCGAGAAGGCGCCGACCGGGTGGAGAAGACGCTTCAGGCGATCCGCCGGGGCAGTCACCGTCCCTTGTCCCTGTGTTGTGTGGCGGGTCTGGCCGAGCAGGTCCTCTCGGGCGTTATCGCCGCGCGCATCCAGAAATTCCCGGACGAGCGCTTTGACATCGCCGTCGCCGGCGCGGCCGAGCAGATCCGCAAGATCCGCGAATCCGTGATCGACCTTGGGGTGATGATCGGCGAGGTCAGCTGCAACGACCTGACCAAGGTGAAGGTCGGCCAAGGCCATTACGTACTGGTCACCGGGCCCGGCCACCGTTTTCACGCCGAGGCCTCGCTCACATGGGAGGCGTTGCTGGAGGCGCGGCACGAGTTGGCCTCGCTGCCACAGAACAGCCCGATGACGCTGCCGGTGGTCACGGCTTTCCCGGCCTTTGCCGAGGATGGGCGCGACACGGTAATCCTGCGCAATCTGCAACTGGCGCTGCCGATTGCGGCGCATCTGGGCATTCCGCATATCCTCGACAATTTCTCGGTCGGGGATCGGCGTCTGGGCGATTGTCGGGTGATCCCGATCGAACCGGCGTTGAGCTTTCCGGTCTGGGCCGTGCACCGTCCCGGCGACCGCAATCACGGGCTGATCCGCGACTGCATCCAGTTGTTGCGTCGGGTGCTGGCGGGATAGACCCCGCCAGCGCCTTGGTCAGGCGGTGACGAAATGCAGCCCGCCCAGCACGAACAGCAGCAGGAACAGCGTCTGCGCAAGGATCATCAACAGCGGCCAGCCGCCGATGCGGATCATCGCGCCCGGTGCCGTGCGGATACCGACCGAAGCCATCGACAACAGCAGTGCCCAGCCCGACAGCTGCACGAGGAAGCTGCGCAGAAGCTCGGGGATCAGGCCGAAGGAGTTGATGATGGCGAGAACCGCGAAGGCCAGCAGGAAGCCGGGCACTGCCGGGGGATGCTCGCCCGCCGAGGTGGTACGACGGCGGCGGAACCACAGCGACAGGATCACCACCACCGGGGCCAGCATTGCCACGCGGATCAGCTTGACCAGCACGGCCACCTCGCCTGCCGGCTCCGACAGCGAGAAGCCCGCGCCGACCACCTGCGCCACATCATGGATCGACGCCCCGAGGAAGATGCCGCTGGTCATGTCATCAAGGGACAGATGCCGCGCCAGCACCGGATAGAGGACCATCGCCAGCGTGCTCATGATCGTCACGCCGAGGATCGTCACCCCGAGGTCGCGCTCGGCCTTGTCGCGGTCGGGCAGGATCGCGCTCAAGGCCATGGCGGCCGAGGCGCCGCAGATCGCCACCGACCCGCCGGACAGAAGCCCGAACTGCGTGTCGCGGCGGAAGATCCAGCCCAGCAGCACCCCGAAGGCGATGGTCGCCAGCACGCCGGCGATCACCAGACCGATCACCCCGGCCCCGAGGTCGCGCAGCATGTCGACGCTGATCCGCACACCCAGAAGCGCCACGCCGATGCGCAGGATCGCCCGCGCGCCGACCTGAATGCCGGGGGCGCAGCGGGGGTCTTCGGACAGGAAGTTGACGGCGATGCCCAGAAGCAGCGCCATCAGCATCGCCGGCGCGCCATAGGTCAGCGACAGGAACTTCGCCGCCAACGCCACCAGCGCCACGACCATCAGCCCCCGCCCCTGTGTCGCGATCAGACCGCGCAGGGATCCCACCAGCCCGCCCGCCGTCATGACAGGCTCTCGAACCCGGCGGACAGGTCGGCGATCAGGTCGTCGGCATGCTCCAGACCGGCGTGGAAACGCACCATCGGCGCCTCCTCGGGCAGGCCTTGCAGGGAGGCGCGGGTCCGTTCGGGCTCGATCGGCATGGCGAGGCTCTCGAATCCGCCCCAGCTGCTGCCGATCCCGAACAGCTGCAGCGCATTCAGATAGGCGGTGGTGTCGAAGCCGGGCTTGAACACCACGGTCAGAAGGCCGTTGTCCCCCTGCCCGTCGCGCTGCCACAGGGCGTGGCCGGGATGGTCCTGCAGCCCCGGATGGAGCACGCGCAGCACCTCGGGCCGGGTGGCAAACCACTCGGTCAGGGCAAGGCTGTTCTGGCCGTGACGCTCCAGCCGCAGACCCAGCGTGCGGATGCCGCGCAGGGTGGCATAGGCCTCGTCCGGGGCCAGCGTCTGGCCGGTCAGATGCACGGCGCGGCGCAGCACGGCGGCCGCCTCGCCCTTGGCCGCAGCGGCCCCCATCATCACATCGGCATGGCCGCCGAGGTACTTGGTGCCCGCCACGACCGAAACGTCGCAACCCAGCTCCAGCGGGCGGTACAGCCAGCCCGAGGCATAGGTGTTGTCGGCAATCGTCACCAAGCCCGCGCCGCGTGCCCATTGGGTCAGCGCGGGCAGGTCCATGACCTCGTAGGTTTGCGAGCCGGGGCTTTCGACCCAGACCAGCTTGGTCTTCGGCGTCACATAGGCCGACAGGTCCACCGCGTCCGAGGGGAACAAGTCGTAGGTGATGCCCAGCGGTGCCAGCACCTCGTCGCAAAACGTGCGGGTCGCGCCGAACACGGTGTCGACCAGCAGCAGGTGATCGCCCGGCCGCAGGAAGGCCATCAACGTCGCCGAGATCGCCGCGACGCCCGAGGGGAACAGCCATGCCCCCTCGCCGCCTTCCAAATCGGCAATCGCCTGCATCAGCGCATGCGCCGTGGTCGTGCCGCGACGGCCGTAGGAGAGGATGTACTCGTCGCTCTCGCGTGCGGCCTTGACGGCTTTGTAGCTTTCGACCGTGTCATGCAGGATGGTCGAGGCCCGCACCACCGGCGGGTTCGCCGGGCCGGGGCGCTGCGCCTGTCCGTAATGGCACAGCTTGGTGTCGCGATGCATGACTTACTCCGCCGCGTTCAGGGGGAGGGGCTGCAACACGGCGCGTTCCTGAGCATCGAGCTGCTCCAGCAGGCCCATTTCCCAGCTCAGGTATTGCCGCGCGGCCTCGAGATTGCCGTCATGACGATCATGTACGAAGAACAGATAGTCGATGCAATCTTCCTGTACAGGCGTGTCAGGCGTCTCGACCACGGTCAGACCGGCCTCGGCCCAATCGGCCGGACCGCCCGGAGCGGCGACCACATCCTCGGCCCCCAGCTCTTTCAGGCGCTGCATCACGCCTGCGATCAGCGCGGCCGAGCGACCCAGCACGACGATCCGCCCCTGCGCGTCCGCCTCGGTCAGGCGGGCACGGGTGACCCAGCGCGCGCCGTCGACATGGCCGGCGCGGTAGTCCAGCCCGCGCGAGGCGTCGAGCAGCGTGGCCCCGGCCAGCGCCGACGGCGGCACGCGGGGGCAGAGGTTGGGTTCCGCCGCGACCGGCTGGCCCTGTTCACGGCCCTTGCGCGCATCGGCGTTGAGCAAATGCACCTCATGGCCCATGCCGCGCAGCCAGATGGCGGTGGTCATCGCCCGAAGGCCCAGATCGTCGGACAGCACGATCCGCGCGCGGCGGGTGGCGAGGTATTCATCCGTCGCCTGCACCAGCTGGCCGCCGGCGGCGTGACGGGCCCCGGCCCAATGCGCGGCCTCGTATTCCTCGCGGGTGCGGACGTCGAACAGATAGGTCGTGCGGCTGTCATCGCGCAGCCACTCCGCGACCGTCTCGGGCGAGACGACGGATTGGCCGGTCGCCACGATCAGCTCGGCAGCGCGCTCGCTGGCCATGGCTTCGCCCTTCGCGTCCAGCGCCGCCAGCTGGCCCGGCTCGGCGCCGTAGCGCAGCTCGAACCCGGCCAGACGCCAGCCTTGCGTGCCGTTGCGCAGCGCATAGACCGGGTTCGGGAGGCCGAGGTTGCGCAGGGATTGCGCGCCGATGATCGACCGGGTGCGGCCGGCGCAGTTCACGACGATCGGCGTCTGCGCATCGGCCACCAGCGTCGGCAAGCGGTAGCCCAGCTCGGCATTGGGGCAGGACTGCGCGCCCGGCAGCGCCATCTTGTGGAACTCGGCCGGCGAACGTCCGTCCAGCACCACCATCTCGGTGCCGTCCTCCTGCCAGGCCTTCAGCTCCTCGGCAGAGATGGAGGGTGTGTCAAAGGCATGCTCGACCAGCTCGCCGAAGGTCTTCGACGGCACGTTCACGCCCTTGAACAGCGTATAGCCTGCGGCAACCCAGGCCGGCGCGCCGCCGTCCAGAACCTGCACGTCGGTATAGCCGATGGCCTCCAGCCGGGCGGCGGCCAGATCGGCCACGCGGTCGCCGTCATCCATCAGCACACAGGTCGTGGCCTTGCGCGGCACCAGAACCGGGGCGCGGGTCTCGATCACGCTGTAGGGCAGGTTCACGCAGAAGAAGGGATGCCCCTCGCCGTATTGGCCATGTTCGCGGATGTCGAGGAATGCAATTTCCCCGTTCGCGCTCAAGAGTTGCTTGAGCGCGTTCGCATCGATCCGTTTCATCGAAGGTCCTTCCGATCAGGTCCGCGTTTTCACGCCGACCGACATGATTTTGTAGGTATTGGCCGTGGTGTCGAAGGCCTTGCGCTCGGTCAGGGTCTCCAGCGGGCGGCCGTAGAAATGCAGGTGGCGGATGATCTGGTCACCCCGGATCTCGACGCTGTGGATGTCGTCGGGCATCAGGCCCAGCGATTGGCCCGGCGCGATCTCGACGACGCGGTCCACGCCCAGACGGGCGACGCCCTCGGTCTGGCCGTCATCCTCGCGGCGGTAGACGGTGTTGTGCTCGGAGCCCGAGACAGCGGCGATGCAGGCCCAGGTCGTGTGGTCATGCGGCGGGATCTTCTTGCCCGAGCGCATGACGTTCAGATACAGCGTGATCCCCTCGGGGCCCTCGCCACCGATCCGGTAGCGCGCCTGCTTCTCGTCGGCGTCGGGCGGCGGGAAATCGGCTTCGGCCCAGAGGCTCGCATCCTCGGCCAGCACCTGCACATCCTGGCGGATCCGGTCCAGCACGTCGCGGTCCAGCGCGGCCGCATCGAGGCGGCCACGGGTGTCGGCGATCAGGCGCGAGACGATCTCGGCGCGGCGCGCGGCGACGGCATCATTGGCGGACATGGGGTTTCCTTTCACTCACTTAAGGTCTTGGGTCGGCGGGGCCCCTGCCCCGCGCGACGGTATGTCGGGGGCCCGGATCAGCGGGCCTTGGCGATGCGGCGGCCGAGGCTTCCCAGCATCGGGGCCAGCCACATTAGGGCGGAGACGGCGATCATCGCGGCCGAGATCGGGTGGGCGACCGGGTCGATGAAGACCAGCCAGTCACCACGGGCAATCAGCAGCGAATTGGCGAACGAGGCTTCCATCTGCGCGCCCAGCACGAGGCCGAGGATGGCCGGCCCCAGCGGGATGCCAGCCCGGTTCATCACATAGGCGACGACCCCGGCGACCAGTGCGACCCAGACGTTGAACAGGTTGTTCCCGTCCGAATAGGCGCCCAGCACGCAGAGCAGCAGGATCACCCCCACCATCACGCTGCGCGGGATGGCGAAGACCGTGCCCGAGACGAGGCGGATCACCACGAAGGCCAGCGGCCACATCACCAGATTGCAGGCAAGGAAGGCCACGATGATCATCCAGGCGATGCCGCTGTTTTGCGTGAACAGCAGGGGGCCCGGGACCAGCCCGTGCAGGGCCATCGCGCCGATGAACAGCGCCGAGGTCGAGTTGCCGGGGATTCCCAGCGACAGCAGCGGCACCATCGACGAGGCGGTGACCGAGTTGTTGGCGGCCTCGGGCGCGGCGATGCCCTCGGGCGTGCCCTGGCCCCATTCCGGCTCGCCGGGCTGGCCGGCAAAGCGGCGGCGGAAGCGACGCGCGGCTTGGTCATAGGCAAGGTAGATTGCCATCAGCATACCCGCACCGGGCAGGACGCCGATGAAGTTACCGATAGCCGAAGCGGTCAGCCAGGTCGGCATCAGGCGGCGCAGCAGGCTGCCCTCCAGCCGCATCGAGCCGATCTTCGGCAGGCCGGTCTGGGCGCTCTCATCGCCGCGTTCCTTGACGATGTCGCGCATCAGTTCCAGCGCGGCGGCGACGCCGAACAGGCCGACCAGCAGCGGCACGAAGGGGATGCCCTCGATCAGGTTGACGTTGCCGAAGGTATAGCGCGGGAAGCCGGTGGACTGGCTGAAGCCGACCATGGCCACCAACAGACCCAGAGCCGCCGAGATGACGCCCTTGAGGATGTTGTTCTTCAGCAGGCCTACGACACAGGACAGGCCCAGAACGGTCAGCGCCGCGTTCTCGACATAGCCGAAGCGCAGGGCAACTTGCGCCAGCAACGGGGCGCAGATCAGCAGCACCAGCGCGCTGAGGATGCCGCCCACCACGGACGAGGTCATTGCGATGGACAGCGCGCGACCGGCGTGACCGCGGCGGGCCATGGCGTTGCCGTCAAGCGTGGTCAGCAGCGCGGCGGCGGTGCCGGGGACGCGCAGCATGATGGCAGGAATGGCCCCACCCGTGGCGGCCGCGCAATAGACGCCGACCATCAGCGCCAGCGCCTGTTCGACGGGCAGGCTGAACGAGAAGGGGATAAAGACGGCAAAGGCGATGTTGTCGTTGATGCCGGGGATCGAGCCGACGACGAGGCCGACGAACACGCCCAGCACCAGCATCATCAGCACCGAGGGCTGCAGCAGGACGGAAAAGCCGAGAAGGATCAGGTCCATGGTCTCACAGCCCCGGAGCGATGGCCTGCAGCATCGAGCGCGGCAGACGCACTTCCAGCAGCAGGACGAAGATGGTGTAGCTGACGGCAGTGATCAGCAGGGCGACGCCCGCGATCTTCACCGGTTGGCGCATCCCGGCGAGGGCGAGGAAGCCCAGCTGCGCGACGAAGGTCGACAGGCCGAAGCCCAGACCCATCGACAGCGCCGTGGCCCATCCGGCCATCAGGGCGACGCAGGCGCCGGCGGGCAGAAGGTCGGCGGATCCCAGCGGGGCCTTCGGGTCCTCGCGCAGCGACAGCACCAGCTGCATCACGGCGGCAAGGCCCAGAACCGAAGCCACGACCAGCGGGAAGGGGCGCGAGCCCGCGTCGAAGGACAGCGCTTGCAGGGCGGCATAGGCGGCCACGCCGATCAGCGCGAGGGCGGTCCAGAGATCAATGTTGCGCCAGCGCGCGGAGGGAGAGGAGGACATGGTCGTTCCGGAATGGGTCAGCAAGTCGAGAAAGGCGAGCGCCCCGGCCCGGGAGCAGGGGGCCGGGGCGTCGCGGTCCGGTTACTGGCCCAGACCGTGCTCTTCAATGATCGCCGAGGAGGTGGCGTCATAGGCGTTGATGATTTCCGCGAAACGGGCGGCCGGGCGGAAGCTGACGGTGTAGCCCGCCTCGGTGAAGCGCTGCTGGAAGCCCTCGTCCTCGGCCACGGTCTGCATCAGGTCCGACAGGAAGGCCACGACCTCGTCCGGGGTGCCGGCGGGCACGGCCAGACCGCGGAAGGTGGCCCACAGCGGCAGGCCGAGGCCGGCTTCCTCGAAGGTCGGGACATCCGGGAAGTTCGGATCGCGTTCCTCGGCGGCGACGGCCAGCAGGCGAACGGTGCCGCCTTGTGCATGGCTCGCAGCCTCACCCAGCGGCCAGAAGGCGCCGTCGACATGGCCACCCAGCACCATCTGCAGCTGCTGGCCGAAACCGTTGGACGGCAGGTAGGTGAACTGCATGTCGCCCGCCGCTTCCAGCGCGAGGCCCGACATGTGGTGCGAGGTGCCGATGCCGGCGACCGACATGGTCAGCGGGGCTTCGGTGGCGGCGGCGACGAAATCCTCGATCGAGGCGAAGCGCGAGTCGGCCGGCACGGCGATGACCTGCGGGTCGAGGTTATAGGCCGCGACCGGGGTGAAATCGGTGATCGCATAGGGCGCGCCCGACAGGCGCGGGTTGGTCACGACCGAGCTGGTGATCGCCAGCACGGTGTAGCCATCGGGCTCGGCTTGGGCGACATAGTTCTGGCCGACGATGCCGCCGCCACCAGCGCGGTTGGAGACCTGGATCTCGACACCGTCGAGATGGGCATTCGCCGCATCGGCGATCAGCCGCGCGGTGGTGTCCACGGCCCCGCCCGGCGCGAAGGGCACCACGAGGTCGATGTTCTGCGTCGGGTAATCCTGTGCGAAAGCCGGGGCCAGCGCGGCCAGCGACAGGGTGACACCCAGGGCAGCGGGCTTCAGCGGGGAAAGGATGGGGGTCATGGATCGGGTCTCCTGTCGTCGGTTGTGTCGGGGGCCCTTGGGGCACCGGGTTTTTGCTTGTGAGGCGACGCTAGCCAGCAAAAAACATTAGGTCTATTTAGAAGTTTTCATATATCCTTCATATTCTCTAATGTGAACGCCGTATGACACCTGACTTTACCCTCGCCAATCTGCGCACCCTTCTGGCCATTGCCGACACCGGCAGTTTCGAGGCCGCAGCCGAGCGTGTGGGCCGCACGCAATCCGCTGTTACCCAGCAAATGCAAAAGCTTGAGGCCCAAAGCGGCACCAGCCTGTTCCGCACGGACGGGCGGCGCCGGCTGCTGACTCCGGCCGGGGAAACGCTGGTGGTCTATGCCCGCGAGATCCTGTCGATGTCGCGCTACGCCCTTGCCGCGATGGAACAGGCCGACGAGCGCGGGGTCCTGCGTCTCGGCGCCCCGCCCGAGGTGGCCGATGGTCTTCTGCCCCCCGTTCTGGCCCGGTTCGCCGAGGCCATGCCCTCGGTCCGGCTGATCCTCAACGTTGGCCGCAGCCCTGAGCTGATGACCATGGTGCAGGAGGGGCGGCTGGATGCGACCATATCCACCCGGCGCTCGGATGTGCTGGACAGCCGGCTGATCGCCTCGCTCAAGGCCTGCTGGATCGCCGCGCCGAATTTCGACTGGGACCGCAACCTGCCGGTGCCGTTAATCCTTGCCGACGAGCCCAGCATGTTCCGCCGCATCGCCCTTGCAGCGCTGGATGTGAACGGATTGTCCTATGTCGAGCGCGTCACCACGCCGTCGCTGGCGGGGGTGCGACTGGCCGTGGCCTCGGGCCTCGGGATCACGGCGCGGACGCAAAGCGCCTTCACCTTCCCCGTCCGAATTCTGGGCGAGGAACGGGGCCTGCCGCCGCTGCCAATGGTCAATTACTACCTCTACAAGGCCCGCCACGATGCCCCGCCCGCCGTGAACCTGCTGGTCGATCTGTTCGAGGCCGAGAGGCAGCGTCAGCACGGCGCGTGAGCCCCTGACTGCTTGCGCATTCAGCGAGACGCTGAAAGATTGCGCAAATCGCGGACGGGAGAGGCGCAAATGTCGGCATTTCAGGCCCTTTGGCAGGCGCTGCGACCCGCCATGCCCGCCGCCGCACCGACGGAGGCGATTCGCGCCGGGCTGGGTGCCTTTGTCGGATTGGGCGTCGCGGCACTGCTGATCGCCTCGCCACTGGTGCCGACGGAGGCAGGCCTGTTCCTGATCGCGCCCTTCGGGGCGACCTCGGTCCTGTTGTTCGCTGTTCCCAACAGCCCGCTCGCGCAGCCCTTCTCGGCGATTGCCGGCAACGGCCTGGCCGCGCTGGTCGGCGTCGCGGTCTACCGGCTGGTCCCCGAGGCCGCCCTGCATATCCCGCTAGCGGTGGGGCTGGCGATCCTGCTCACACTGCTCTGCCGGGCGGTCCATCCCCCGGCTGGCGCGGTGGCGATGGTCGCGGTGATGAGCCCCGAGGCAATCGACCGGCTGGGCGTCTGGTTCGTGCTGACCCCGGTGATGAGCGTCACGGTGCTGTTGGTCGCGGTCGCGGCTCTCTATGCCCGGCTGACCGGCCGGCATTACCCGTTCCGCCAGCTACCCGCCCGCGATGAGCCCGCGCCCGACGGTCTGGGCCTCAGTTCTGACGAGCTGACATCGATCCTCGAGCGGTATCAGCAATCGTTCAACCTTGGTGCGGCGGATCTGGCCCGGCTGGTCGGCGCGGCCGAGCGTCAAGCCGCGACCCACCGTCCCGCGCTGGACGATCTGAGCGCCGGGGCGATCATGTCGCGCGATCTGACCACGGTCGAGCCGCAAACGGACGCCGCCGCGCTGGCCGATCTGTTCCGCCGCCACGGCTTCACCTCGATCCCCGTGGTCGAGGGCGAGGGGCGCTTCCTCGGCGTGATCTTCCAGCGCCACCTGATCGGCCGCGCCGCCGAGGATGCGCAGCGGCTGGGGCGCGGCTTCCTGCCCGCGCTGCGCCGGCTGATCGACCCAAGCCGCGAGAAGCCACCGGTGGCCGCCGATTTGATGGCCGTCGCCGGGCCTCGCGCGCAGGCTCAGACGCCGATCCCGGTGCTGCTGACGATGATGGCCGAAGGCGCGACCGATGCCGTTCCGGTCCTGCACGGAACCCGGCTGATCGGCATCGTCACCCGCACCGATCTGATCGCCGCACTGGCCCGACTGGCGCTGGCGGGCGCGCCGTCAGAAATCCCCGCCGATCCCCATTGACACCCCGCGCGGAAACCCGGATGTTCCGCGCATATCACCAGGGGTGTCCCGCAAGGGGCTGAGATGCGCAGGTGGCGCGAACCCTTCACAGCTGATCTGGGTCATGCCAGCGGAGCGAGGTTTCTCATGTTCATAGGCGCGCAAGTGTCGCTGTATCCGATGACGTCCGATTTCGTGGAGGTTATCTTTGCCGGGCTCAAGGGCCTCGATCCCTATCGCGACCAGCTGCGGATCGAGACCGACGACATGTCGACCCTGATGGTCGGCGCGCCCGGCCCGCTTCTGGACGCGATCCGCGACCTGTTCGCCTCGGCCGCCCGCCGGCCCGAGCATGTGACGATGCATGTCACCCTCTCGCGCGGTTGCCCCGGCGAGCCTGACGACCCCTCCTGCCGCTGCGAGACGCTGACCCGCGCGCAGGACCAATCGCTTGCCGTCCGCGGGGCGGAGGCGCGCGAGGCGGTCAAGGGCGCGCCCGTTCTGGGGGTGGAGATCGACGTGCAATTCTCGCTCTATGTGCTGGGTCAGGACCGGCATATGGACGAGATCTACGGCTGCATCGATTTCCTCAAGGAATCCGGCACCTTCTTGAAATCGAAGAACTTCTGCACCCGGCTTCGGGGCGATGCAGGCGCCGTGTTCGAAACCCTGCGTCAGGCTTTCCTGCGCTTCGGCCCCGCCGAGGGGCATGTCACCATCGACCTGACCGCCTCGGCCAACTCGCCCAGCAAACGCTGATCCCCTGCTGATCGCCTGATCTGAAACCGCGTCCCCCTCGGGCGCGGACTGAGGAGCCATGTCCGCTTTCTTCCGCCTTGCCCCTGCCCTTCTGCTGGCCGCGCTCTTGCTGGCCGGATGGGAGGCCTATTGCCGCCTTGCCGAGGTGCCGGCGCTGATCCTGCCGCCCCCCAGCGGGGTGCTGCGCGCGTTGCTGACCGAACGCGAGAGCCTCGGACGGCACGCCCTCAGCACGCTGCAAGTCACGGCGCTGGGGTTCTCGCTGTCCATCGCCTTTGCCTTCGCCACCTCGCTGGCACTGCATTTCGTTCCGTGGCTGCAGCGCGGGTTGATGCCCTTGCTGGTGGCCAGCCAGACCATCCCCCTCGTCGCCCTCGCGCCGCTGATGATCCTGTGGTTCGGCTTCGGCCTGCTGCCCAAGGTGCTGCTGGTCATTCTGGTGACCTTCTTCCCCATCCTGCTGAGCCTGCTGTCGGGTTACAGGGCGGCGGAGGCCGCGCATCTGGACCTGCTGGCCTCGATGGGCGCGGGACAATGGGCCCGGTTCCGGCGGGTGCGCCTGCCCTCGGCGCGGGCGTCGTTCTTCACCGGTCTGCGGATCTCGGCCACCTATGCCATCGTCGCGACGATCTTTGCCGAATACGCGGGCGCCCGCAGCGGGATCGGCATCTTCATTCTGACCGCCAAGAACTCGTTCCGCGCCGATCTGGTGCTGGCCGGGGTCGTCGCCTCGGCCCTGCTGACCTTGGGTCTGCTGGCCCTGATTGCGTTGGTCCAGCGCCTCACTGCCCGCCGCTTTCGCATGGATGTGACCCATGCTGGCGCTTGAGGGCCTGACTGTCCGCACAGGGGACAGCCTGCTGGTCGACGACCTGTCGTTGGAGCTGCACGACGGGCAGGTGACCTGCCTGATCGGCCCCTCCGGCTGCGGGAAAAGTTCGGTGGTGAAATGGCTGGCCGGGGTCTTGGCGCCGGGCCTGCAAGCCGAGGGCTTGGTCCTGCTGGACGGCGCGGCGATGCCCCGCCCCGCCCCCGCGCTGGCCTATCAGCCGCAGCAGGACGCGCTGTTCCCCTGGCTGACCGTGGCGGAGAATGCCGCGCTGGGTCTCAGCCTGCGCGGGCTCTCCGACCGGGCGGCCCGCGCGCAGGTCCGGCCCTATTTCGCCACCTTCGGCCTGTCAGGCTGCGAGGATCTGTTCCCCGACCAGCTGTCCGGCGGGATGCGCCAACGCGCGGCCTTCCTGCGCACCATGGTGCAGGACACCCGCTTCGTTCTGCTGGATGAGCCCTTCTCGGCCCTCGATGCGGTGACACGGATGCGGATGCAGGATTGGCTCTGCGCCCGTCTGGCTGAGGCCCCGCGCGGCGTCTTGATGGTCACCCACGACCTCTTCGAAGCGACGCAGATGGCCGACCGGATCCTCGTGATGTCGGCGCGGCCGGGCCGGATCCTCGCCGATCTGACGCTCGACACCCCCCGACACCTGCGTCGTGACCCGGCGCTGGCCCCGATCCGTCAAACCCTGAAATCCCTGCTACTGGAGGAAGATCCCCATGCGTAACCTGATGGCTGCCGCCCTGCTGCTGCCCGGCCTCACCACCACTGCCCTTGCTCAGGACCATGTCGCCGTGGCGCTGGACTGGACGCTGAACACCAACCACGTCGGCATGGTCGTCGCCCAGGATCGCGGTCTTTACGAGGCCGCCGGGCTTGAGGTCGAGCTGCTGCCCTATTCCGAGACCAGCTCCACCGCCCTTCTGGCCGCGGGGGCGGTGGACTTCGCCTACATGACCTCGCTGGGCTTCCTCAGCGCGCGGGCCGGCGGTGCGGAAATCACCGCCCTTTGGGTCACCATGCAGCACGAGACCGGGCGGCTGGTCTACAACAGCGACAATGCCGAGATCACCCGCCCGGCCGATCTGACCGGCAAGGTCTACGCCGGCTTCGGCAGCCAATGGGAACAGGCGCTGATCTCGACGATGATCGAGACGGACGGCGGCACCCCGGAATGGGACACCGTGACCTTGGGCACCGGCGCCTACGAGGCTCTCGCCACCGGTGCCGTCGATTTCACGCTGGAGGTCGTCACTTGGGAGGGTGTGAACAGCGAGCTTCTGGGCCGCCGCCAATCGGCCTTTGCCTTTGCGGATTACGGCATCCCGGACCAGCAAAGCGGCTATATCGGTGCGCAATCCGCGCTGTTGGAGACCAACCCCGCGCTGATCGAGCGTTTCATGCGCGCCACGCAGGAGGGTTACGCCTGGGCTGCCGACCACCCGCAAGAGGCCGCCGCGCTGATGCTCGCCGCCGGTGATTTCCCCAACCCCGCGCTGGTCGAAGGCTCGATGCAAGCGATCGTCGAGGGCGGTTATCTGCGCGACGGCGACACCCCGGTCGGACAGATCGACCCCGCGCGGATCGCGCGCATGGCGCAGTTCCTGTTCGACAGCGGTGTCCTGCGCGGAGCGGATGGCGCGGCGCTGGCATGGCCAGGCGATATTTCGGATTGGTACGATCAGAGCTGGATGGCCCACTGACCTGCCATCGGGAAAGGACATGAGATCGGGGCGCGCCGGTGGATCGGCCCGCCCTTTGTCTTAGCGGCTGACCGCTTGGATGAATTCCAGCATGTCGGGAGCCAGCGTCTCGTCCGCCGTGCCGATATGCTCGACGATCGAGATGTGGTTATGGCCCATCGCCGTCGCCATCGCCGGCAGGGCGCCGTCGCGGGCAATCAGCCCCTCGACCAGCTGACGCGTTTGCGAGGCGATCAACGCCGGTTCATTCTGCGCCCAGGCCACCATCACCGGCATCGGGCGACCGTCCAGCGCGTTCAGCATCGATTGCGCCGCGCGGTCACCGTTCTCGCCGAAATAGAGCAGATCGCGCATCGGATCGAGGTCGTGGTCCGACAGGTTCGCCGAGGGCATCGAGATCAGGATCGCGCCGACCACGCCGTCATTCTCGGCCTGCAGCTCCTCATGGAAGGCATAATCGCCGACATGGACCGAACCCGCCGAATTGCCGGCGATGACGATCCGCGCAGGATCGCCGCCCGAGGCCGCGATGTTCTCGTGGATCCACGCCAGCGCGCCGGCCACGTCCTCGGCCCCCATGGGGAAGGTGCTTTCGGGCGCATAGCGGTAGTTCATCGCCACCGCGACCACGCCGTGCCGGGCGAACCAGCGGCCGATATTCGCGGCCCCCGCCTTGTCGCCCCGCACGAAGCCGCCGCCATGGACGAACAGCAGGACCGGCAGACCCGTCGCCCCCTCGGGCGCATAGACGTCGAGTCGCTGACGCTCGTGCTCGCCGTAAGCCTGATCGGCGGTGACAGTGAGGCCATCATTCGTCTCAGCGGCGTGCAGCGGGCCGTAGAGCTGCATCGTGCCGCCGACCATCTCGCGCGTCAGCTCATTGCCCAGCCCCGGCAGCGCCGCCGCGATCTCGGGCGTGTTGGCGATCTGGGCATGCACCATCGGCGCGGCGAGCCCGAGGGCCGCCGCAAGGATCATTCGTTTCATGTCATCCTCCCTGAGTGAAACGACTTACAGCTTCAAAAGCGCCGCCGCGTTCCCCTTGCAGACGGCGAGACGTTCCGCGTCCGAGACCGGTGCGGCCTCGATCCATTCGCCCGCTTCCTGCGGCGTCTCGAACGGGTAATCGACGGCAAACAGCACGCGATCCTTGCCCAAGGTGTCCAAGGCACAGCGCAAAGGCGCATCGGCGCAGACGCCCGAGGTCGTGGCCCAGACATTGCGCTGGAAATAGGCCGATGGGGCCATCGACAGTGTCATCGCGCCGCGGTTCGAGATCTCCCACCGGCTGTCCAGACGCCACAGCAGATAGGGCAGCGTCTCGCCCATATGGCCGAGGATCAGCTTGGCGTTGGGGAAGCGGTCGAAGGTGCCCGCGAACACCAGCCGCAGCGCATGGGTCGCGGTCTCGACGGTCCAGGACCAGACCGGGCCCCAGAGCTCGGGGTGGTCGTGATACATCGCCACCTGCTCGGGCGGGTTGTTGGGATGGATGTAGATCGGCACGCCCAGATCGCTGACCCGCTCCCACAGCGGCGCATAGCGGGCGTCATCGAGATAGGTGCCGCCGGTCTGACCGTTGATCATCGCGCCCTGCATCCCGAGGTCACGCACGCAACGCTCGAGCTCGTCCGCGGCGGCCTTCGGGTCCTGCACGGCGAGATGGGCGAAACCGCCGTAACGGGTCGGACGCTTCTGCATTTCCTCGGCGAGGAAGTCATTGACCTGACGGGCTTTCTTCGTGGCGGTCGCCACGGATTTCTCGGCCTGAACACCGGGACCGGCGAGCGACAGGATCGATTTCTCGACGCCGATCACATCCATGGATTCAAGCCGCCGGTCGCCGAAATCCAGCAGCGCCTCGCGCGCCTTGCCGAACAGCGAGGGCGAGATATTGCCGGCGGTCTTCCCGAAGTATTCGAAGAAGTCGGGGTGCATGAAATGCTCTTCGAGAGCGATCTTGGGGGTATGGGTCATGGGTCTGGCTCCGTCAGAGTTCGAAGATCTTCTTCTCGGTCGCGTGCAGGCAGGCGGACGCCCCCTGCGCACCGATCAGGTAATTGTCACAGATGACCGCGAAGACGCGGCCATCATCAAAGCCGGGATGCACGGCGAGGCACATGCCCTCGGCCAAGGGCATCGTCTCGTCGCGCCGGATGAGCGGGCGCTCGACCATCTCGCAACCTTGGCCATGGGCGTAGAGGCGGGTCTCGGGCGGCAGGTCATGGGCCTGCATCCATGCGTCATGCGCGGCGGCGATCTCGGCCGGCTTCGCGCCGGGCTTCATCAGCGAGAGGGTGTGATCCTGCGCCTCCTTCATAAGCGCGAAGGTCGACAGCAGGTGATCGTCGGCCGTCCCCAGCACCATGGTGCGCGCGATCTCCAGATACAGCCCCCCCGGCCCGTTGATCTCGATCAGGATGGCGCGGTGGTCGCCCTTCTGCATCTCGCGCGTCTGGAACGGGCGGTTGAGGAAGCGGCTCGATTGCCCGACCGGAGCCGAGAGGCCCAAAGTGATCCCCTGATCCGAGCCCAGCCTGCGGCCCACGGCCTCGGCATGGTTCGAAACCTCGCGGTCGGTGACGCCGGGGCGGATGAAGTCGCAGACCTCGGCGAAGACCTGATCCTGCAGATGGGCGATCTGGCGGATGAGGGCGATTTCCTCGGGGCTTTTGACCGCCTTCAGCGGATCGAGCGTGTCGGTCGCATCGACCAGATCGAAGCCCTCGGACAGCGCCTTGATCATGCCGTGGGGCATCGCGGAAGGCACCAGCGCGCCGATCCGCTTGCAGCCTTTCAGCGCGTCGAGCAGCAGCGCCGTGTCGTAATCGACGGTGTAGACGATGGAATGGAAGGAGGGCGTGCCCAGAACCCGGCCCACGCCGCGCCACGCGGGATCGCCGGCCTCGGGCGCGCGGTCGGTGCCGAAGGCGCCCATCTCGATCACGGTCATGGGCCGGTCGGCGAAGAACACGACCGTGCGCGGATAGCCGTTGTTGGCGGGCACATCGGTGAACCAGCGGACATAGCCGCCGATCCAATCCTCGCGTGCCTGCATCACCAGCGCATCGAGCCCCAGCTCGGCCATGACGCGGCGGGCGATGGCCCAGCGGCGCTCCATCTCGGCGTCGGAAATCGGGGAATTGGTCTGCATGGGTTACTCCCGGTCCAGACGATGCGTGAGCGCCGCGACCCCGCCCGAGAGATACTCGGCCATATGCGCCGCGACGACCGGCAGGGCCTGTTCGTGGTAGGTGTCGGAAAAGCCGCCGATATGCGGCGTGACGATGCAGCGCGGGGCGTGCCAGAACGGGCTGTCCTTGGGCAAAGGCTCCTGCGCGAAGACATCGAGCGAGGCACCGCCGATCCGCCCCTCGGTCAGCGCGGCCAGAAGCGCCTGCTCATCGACGCAGCCCCCGCGCGAGAGGTTGACCAGATAGCCCGTGGGCTTCATCGCGCCGATCGCCTCGGGGCCGATGATGTGATGGGTCGCGGGGCTGTAAGGCACCAGAACCACGGTGAAATCGGCCTCGGCCATCGCTGTCGGCAGATCGGCGCGGCGGTGGATGCGGTCGAAGCCCGCCACCTCGGCCCGACCGTCCGAGACGCCGGTGACCCGCATCCCGAAGGGGCGCGCGACCTTGGCCAAGGTCTCGGCAATCGCGCCGAGGCCGATGATGCAGAGCGTCTTGCCCATCAAGAGCGACTGCTTGCGCCGGTCCCAGACACCCGCCTTCTGGTTCGCCAGCATAGCCGGGAAATCGCGCGCCAGAGCCATCATCGACAGGATCGCCAGTTCGGACATCTGCGGCCCGTGGATGCCGCCGCAATTGGTCAGCGCGACGCCTTTAAGGCCGGGGTTCGTCAGAAGGTTGTCGATGCCCGTGGTCAACGCCTGCACCCAGTCGAGCCCCTTGGCCGCGGCAATCGCCGGCGCCGGGATGAAGGGCGCGAGGCCGATGATCACCTTCGCCTCGGGCGCCAGAGCAACCGCCTCGGCGGGGTCGTTGGTGGCGAGATACTCGGCCTCCGGCAGCCGGGCCGCCAATTCGCGCGCGTAGAACGGCGCCTCGCTGTCGAAGATCAGAACCTTGGGTTTCATCAATACAGGACCTCGGGCAGCCAGAGCGTCAGGGGCGGGAAGGCGAGGATCAGCACCACGAGGATCAGCGGTGCGATCAGATAGGGCAGGATACCCCGGTAGAGCGCGGCCATCGGCATGTCGGGCACCTGCGCGCGGATGATGAACAGGTTCATGCCGACGGGGGGCGTGATCAGGCCGAGTTCCACAAGGATCGCCACCAGCACCCCGAACAGGATCGGGTCGAAGCCGTAGCCCGTGAGCACCGGCAGGAAGACGGGGACAGTGATCAGGACCATGCCGATGCCCTCGAGGAAGCAGCCCATGACGATGTAGATCACGATGATCAGCGCCATGACTAGCGCGGGCGAGAGGTTCGCCTCTTGCGCCAGCGCGAGCAGGGTCACCGGCAGGCGGGTCTGGACGATGAATTGCGAGAACAGCGTGGCGCCGAGGATGATCATGAACAGCGCGCAGCTGACGATGACCGAGGTCTGCACTGCCTTGACCAGCCCCTGCAGGCTGAGCGAGCGGCGCAATGTGCCCAGCACGATGGCCCCGAAAGCGCCGATGCTGGCGGCCTCGTTGGGGCTGAAAATGCCCGCATAGATGCCGCCGATGGTCAGGCCGAAGAGCAGCGCGAATTGCCAGGCGTGGCGCAGGGCGAGGAGGCGCTCCATGAAGGACGCCGCCGCTTCGCGCGGGGTCGAGCCGTCGCGGCGGGCGACGATAAGGGCGACGGCGATATAGATCAGCATCAGCACGATGCCGGGGAACAAGGCGGCGGCGAAAAGGCGGGCCACCGATTGCTCGGCGATGGAGGCGTAGATCACGAGGATGATCGAGGGCGGGATCAGAATGCCCAGCGAGCCGCCGGCGGCGATGGAGCCCGCGGCGAAGCCGTCGTCATAGCCAGCTTTGCGCATCTCGGGCAGCGCGATGCGGGTCATCGAGGCGGCGGTTGCCACCGACGAGCCGCAGATCGCCCCGAAGGCCCCCGAGGCCGCGAGCGAGGCCACCGCCAGCCCGCCCCTCACGCCCGAGAGCATGACGCGGGCGGCGCGGAACAGCTCGGCCGACATGCGGGAATTGGACGCGACCTCGCCCATCAGCACGAAGAGCGGGATGACCGAGAGGTTGTAGTTGGACGCCGTGTCGAAGAACACCGTCCCTGCCACGTATTGCGCCATGCCGAGGCTGTTCAGCAGGATGTTCCCGACAATCCCGGTGATCGCCAGCGCCAGCCAGACGGGTTGGCGCAGGAACAGCATTACGAACATCACGCCGATGCCCGAAAGCCCGAGGGCGAAGGCGCTCATTCCGAGCCCTCCCGCCAATAGGAGAGGACCTGCACGAAGGCGGCCCAGAGGATGCCCAGCACCCCCAAGGCCAGCACCGCCCACATAGCCCATTGCGGGATGCCCAGCTCCAGCGAGCGGTCGCCATAGCGCCAGGCGTTGCGGGCGGGGTCGACGGCGGACCAGGCGAAGAACAGCATGACGGCCATCGTCAGCAGGGCCGCGAGCGAGGCGAGGACCCGGACCGCGCGGCGGCCGAGGATTTCGTCGAGGATGTCGATGACGATCTCGCCGCGGTTGGCCAGTACCGGCGCAAAGCCGAAGGCGACCATGATCAGCAAAAGGATCGACACGGCGTCATAGGCGCCCCGCACCGGCGTGTTGAAAGCGGCGCGCAGGATCACGTCGCCGGTCACCACCAGCATCATCAGGACCAGCGCGCCCGAGGCGATCCACAGGAAGAGCTGGCTCAGGCGTGAGGTGGGTCTGGACCCGGAGGGGCTGTTCATTCGAAATTCCTCGAAGGATGGCGAATAGCGGCCCGCCCGCGCCTGAGCGGGCCGCTACCCTCTTACTCGGTATAGGCGTCGACGAAGGCCTGCGCCTGGCCGCCGACGGTTTCGACCGCCTGCGACACGATCCCCGAGAAGGCCTCGGTCAGGCTGCCGACCTGTTCGTCGGACAGCGTGACGATATTGACGCCCGCATCGACCATGTACTGACGGCCGGCGGTCTCGCCCTCGTCCCAGCGCGCGCCGTACCATTGGGCACGGTCCGGGCCGGTGGTGGCATCGACGGCGGCCTGCTGCTCGGGCGTCAGGCGGTCATAGGCCGCGTCGCCCATCACCAGCGCGAAGGTGGCCGAGGCGAGGCCGGGCTCCATCGAGTATTGCGTCACCGGCGCGAGGTCGAAGGCCTGCGTCGCCTCGAAGGGGAAGGATGCGCCGTCGACGATGCCGCGGCTCATCGCATCCGCCGATTCCGCCGGCGGCACCGGCACGGGCGAGGCGCCCATGGCCTCGATGATTTGCTGCCAGATCGTGCCCGCGTAACGGATGCGCAGGCCGCTCAGGTTCGACAGATCGGACGGGTCGGCGCTGGTCAGGTGGATCTTCAGGGGCGGCGTGACGGCCATCCACAGGATATGCGTGCCCTCATGCTCGGCCGCGAGGTAGTCGGGCGCGAGTTCGGTCAGCCGACGCGAGGTGATCGCGCTGTCCAAACCGGCGGACGGGTGGGTCAGCGGCAGGCCCGCGAGTTCGGTCATCGGGAACCGGCCCGGCGTCGCGCCGTGCAGGATGATGGCGATATCCGCACCGCCCGAGCGTACGAGGTCGAACTGGCGCGGGGGCGGCCCAAGCTGCCCGGCCGGGAAGATCTCGACCTGCAGCTCGCCATTGGTGGCTTCGCTGAGTTCCTCGCCCCAGGCTTCGATGGCGCGGTTGAAGGTGTGGTTGGGTGGCAGGAAGCTGGAAACGCGCAGGGTCTCGGCCGAGGCCATGCCGCTCCATCCCGTCGACAGCGCCGCAATCGCGGCCAGCGTGGTGGTCATCAGTCTCATGTCGTCACTCCCCTGTTTGACATGGTCTGGGTGTGGCGCCGCCGGTTCCCGCCGCCGGTCGCCCTGTCATTCTCCCTCAAGGCCGCGCCTCAGAACGCGACCTGATCTCCGCCTTTCAGCGCGAGGATCTCGCGCGCCTCGTCGGGCGTCGCGATGGCGTGGCCGAGGTCTTCGACCAGACGGCGCACCTTGGCGACCTGCTGGGCGTTCGACTCCGCCAGCTCGCCGCGCGAAATGAAGAGGCTGTCTTCCAGACCGACGCGCACATGCCCGCCCATCTGACTGGCCGTGACCGCCAGCGGGATCTGCGCCGCCCCCGCGGCCAGCACCGACCAGCGGTATTGATCGCCGAACAGCTTGTCGGCGGTGCGCTTCAGGAACACGAGGTTTTCGACATCCGCGCCGATCCCGCCGAGGATCCCCAGCACGAACTGCAGGAAGATCGGCGCTTTGAAGTGGCCCTGATCCATCATGAACTTCAGGTTATAGAGGTGGCCCACATCGTAGATCTCGTGCTCGAACTTGATCTTGTGCGGGGCCAGCGTTTCGGCCGCTTCCTTGATATCTTTGAAGGTATTGCGGAAAATGTTGCCCTCGGAGCCGGCGACATAGTCCTTCTCCCAGTCGAATTTCCAATCGGTGTAGCGCGCGGCCAAACCGTGGAAGCTGAAGTTCAACGAGCCCATGTTCATCGAGCACATCTCGGGCGAGAAGGTCTTCGCCGGCGCGATGCGCTGCTGGATCGAAGCCGTCAGCGAACCGCCGGTCGAGATGTTCACCACGGCATTCGTGGCCTGCTTGATGCGCTGAAGGAAGGGCGCGAAATCGTCCGGGTTGATCGAGGGCGCGCCGGTCTGAGGGTTGCGGGCGTGCAGGTGCAGGATCGAGGCCCCGGCCTCGGCCGCCGCGATCGCCTGTTCGGCGATCTGGTCGTAGGTATAGGGCAGCGCGTCCGACATGGTGGGCGTGTGGATCGCCCCGGTGACGGCGCAGGTGATGATGGTCTTGGGTTTGCGGGCCAACTCAGGCCTCCTTCTTGGCAAGGCCGCTCACGCGTCGGCTGAGCGGGAAGAGTTCGACACCCCAGCGGTCGCGCAGGAACCCCCAGAGGCCGCGCGGGGCAAAGAGCATGATGACGATCGCCACGATGCCGAGCGCGATCAGGTAAACCGTGCCGAGATCGGCCAGCGTCTCGCGCAGGGCGAAGAACACCAGCGTCCCGAGGATCGGGCCCTCCAGCGTGCCGATCCCGCCGATCACGACGATGAAGATGACGAAGGCGGTCCAGTCATTGGCGCTGAAGGCCGCATCGGGCGAGATGCGCAGCTTCTGCAGGAAGATCAGCGCGCCGATCAGTGCCGTCAGGCCCGAGACCAGGACATAGACGGTGAACTTGGTGCGCCAGATGTCGATGCCGAGCGAGCGCGCCGCGAGCTCGTTGTCGCGGATCGCGGTCAGCGCGACGCCTTGGCGCGAGCGCAGAAGCCAGACCACCGCGCCGATCACCAGCGACACCGCCCCCAGCGCCAGCCACCAGGCCACGGCCTCGCGCGCGTCGCGGCCATCGGCAAGCGAGCGGACGATATTGGGCGAGAGCGAGGTGCCAGAGCCGCCGCCGAGCGCGGAGACCTGCGCGAAGGACAGCCGGAAGACCTCGGCCACGACCCAGGTGCCGATGGCGAAATAGGCGCCCCGCAGGCGGAAGATCAGCACCGCGACCGGGGCCGAGATCACGAAGCCCGCCAGCACCACCAAGGGCAGCGCGGCATAGGGATGCAGCCCCGCCAGCATGGTCAGCGCGAAGAACAGATAGCCGCCGAAACCGACATAGGCCTGCTGGCCCACCGAGACGAGGCCGGCATAGCCCGCGAGCAGGTTCCACAGCACGGCCAGCGACATGTAGAGCGCGATCTCGCCCATCAGCCGCAGATCGGCCCGTCCCGCCCACCAGGGCGCGGCGATCAGCAGCAGGACAATGGGCACCAGCAGGATCAGCCAGGCGGTCGAGAGGCGGGTGCGGCGTGTGACGATGAGGGTCATCCGTCGATCCTCGGGAACAGGCCGCGCGGACGCAGGGCCAGAATGATCAGGAAGACGATATGTCCGGCGAGGATCTGGTAGCCTGGGTCGATCTTCGCCCCGAGTGTTTGCGCGACGCCGAGGATCACCCCGCCCGCCAGCGTGCCCCAGAGGTTGCCGAGCCCGCCGATGATCACCGCCTCGAAGCCGAAGATCAGCCGCGCGCCGCCCGCCGCCGGGTCGAAGGCCGTGCGGATGCCGAGGAACACGCCGGCGAGTGCCGTGACCGCCAGCGACAGGGCCATCGCCAGTCCAAAGACATGCGCGCGATTGAGCCCCATCAGCTGCGCCACGTCTTGCCGGTCCGAGGTCGCCCGGAAGGCCCGCCCCAAGGCGGTGCGGTAGAACATCCATTGCAGCGCGGCGATCACCACGACGGCGGTGATGAAGACCAGCACCGGCATCACCCCGACCGCGACGGGCCCGAGGTTGACCGATGCCGTCTCGATCGTGCCGGCCTGCAGGTTCTGCGGATCGGCGGAATAGCCCATCAGCAGCACGTTCTGCAGGATCACCGAAAGGCCGAAGGTGACCAAGAGCGGCGGCAGCAGGTCCTCGCCCATCGTGCGGTTCAGGATGAGCCGCTGCAGCGCATAGCCGATGAGCGCCATGCTCGGCACCACCAGCAGCAGGGCGACCAGCGGGTTCAGCCCTAGACTGACCCCGAAGCTGAGAGCGACATAGGCCGACAGCACGATCAGATCGCCATGCGCGATGTTGACGAGGCGCATCACCCCGAAGATCAGGGACAGCCCCGCCGCGAACAGGGCATAAAGCCCGCCCAGCAGCGTCCCCTGAAGAATGGCGTTGAGCCAATCCATGCGTCAGACTCCGAAATAGGCGCGGGTAATCTCCTCGCGCGGGACGGATTGCGATTGGCCTTCCAGCGAGACCCGGCCCTCCTGCAGGCAATAGACCCGCTGCGAGACCGAGAGCGCCTTGGCGATGTCCTGCTCGACGATCATCGCCGTCAGCCCCTCGCCGACGATGCCCGGCAGGGCCTCGTAGATCTGGCGGATGATGACCGGGGCGAGGCCGAGGCTGATCTCGTCCATCAGCACCAGTTCCGGGTTCGCCATCAGCGCCCGGCCGATGGCGACCATCTGCTGCTGGCCCCCGGACAGCGAGGTCGATTGCTGGTGGCGGCGTTCCTTGAGGATCGGGAACAGCTCGTAGACGCGCGGCAAGGACCACGGCCCCTTGCGCCCCAACTGCCCGCCGATGATCAGGTTTTCCTCGACGCTGAGCGAGGGGAACAGGAGCCGCCCCTCGGGCACCAGCGCGATCCCGAGGGCCGCGACCTGATCGGCCCGCAGCGCGCCGATGGCTTGGCCTTTCCAGCGGATCGCCTCGGGGGCGTTGCGCAAAAGGCCGGCGATGGAGCGCAGCATGGTCGTCTTGCCCGCGCCATTCGCGCCGATCACGGCCACGACCTCGCCGGGTTCGACTTTCAGGTTCACGCCATAGAGCGCCTGAAAATCCCCGTAATGCGCGTTCAGCGCCTGAAGGCTCAGAAGGGCGTCAGGCATCGGCTTCGATCCCCAGATAGATTTCCTTCACTTCGCGCGATTGCATGATCGCATGGGGCTCGCCCTCGGCGATCTTGCGGCCGAAATCGATGACCATCAGGCGGCTGACCACGGCCAGCAGCGCGTGCACGACATGCTCGATCCAGACGATCGACACGCCGGTCGCATGCACATCGCGGATGGTCTGGATCAGCGATTGGCATTCGTGCTCCGTGAGACCCCCGGCGATCTCGTCGAGCAGGATCACCCGGGGCTTCGCACAGAGCGCACGGCTGAGTTCCAGCCGCTTGCGCTCCAGAAGCGTCAGCCCGCCCGCCTGCACGTTGGACTTGGCGACGAGCCCGGTGCGATCGAGCACATCGAGGCAATGCGCCTCGGCCGCACGACCGGAAAGGCCCGCGCCCTGCGTCGCGGCAACATAGGCATTCTCGAACACCGTCATATGCGCGAAGGGCTGCGGCACCTGAAAGCTGCGGGCGATGCCGGCGCGGCAGCGTTTCGCCGCCGACCAGCCGGTGATGTCCTGCCCGTCCAGGCGGATGGACCCCGCATCCGTCGACAAAGTGCCGGTCACGAGGTTGAACATCGAGGTCTTGCCCGCGCCATTGGGCCCGAGCACCCCCAGCGCCTCGCCGGGCTGCAGCGACCACGACTGGTCGTCCGCCACCACGACGGCGCCGAAAGCCTTCTTCACGCCCTGAAGTTCAAGGATCGGAGACATGGTCTCTCCCGCAGGTTCGGGGCCGCCGCCAACCGGCAGCCCCCACTGATCTCACGCCAGCAGCATCAGCTCGCCGGTCGTGGGGATTTCGGGCGCGGTGGCATTGGCGACGATCTTCAGATCGATGCCGTCGCCCTCGCGCTGCCACTGACCGGCGACCAGCGGGGTCTTGGTGACATTCGGCACCGGCCCGTTCGCCCAGTTCACCGGCCCGACGATGGTGTTCATGTCGGTGGCGGCGATGGCGGCGATGATCGCCTCGGGGTCTTCCAGATCCTCGGCCCGGGCGATGACGTCGGCCACGACCTCGAACAGCGCGTGTTTGAAGCCGATGGGTTGGGTCCAGGGCCGCCCCGTCGCCTGGCTGTAGCCACCGGCCAGATCGCCAGCCGAGGCCCCGGTCAGCGAGGACGAGAAAGGATGCGAGGGCGACCACCAGACCTCGGACGACAGGCCAATGCCCCGGTCGCCGAGCCCCTGAATGACCGAGGGGAACAAAAGCGCCTTGCCGATGGTGACGATCTTCGGATTGAAGCCCTGCTGCGCGGCCTGGCTCCAGAAGGTACCGAAGTCGGGCGGGATCATGTTGCCGGTGACGATCTCGCAACCCGCTTCCTTGAAGGCGTTGATGTAGTTCGAGAAATCATCGGTCATCGGCTGGTAGCGACCGGGATCGACCAGATCGTATCCCGCGGCGGCCAGCGGCGTCGGCAGGCCCAGTTCGGGATGGCCCCAAGCGTTGCCGTCGGCGTCGTTCGGGAACAGCCCGCCCACCTTCTTCGCCACGCCCGAGCCGTCCCACATCGCGAGGAAGGCGCCGATCACGTCCTCCAGCCCCCAGAAGAAGTGGTAGGTGCTCAGGAAGCCTTCGGCCGGATTGCCGCCGCGGCCGAAGAAATACGGCTGCCACGGACAGTCAGTGGTGATGCAGGGCACCTCGTTGATCTCGGCCTGATCCGAGACCGGGTTCACGGTGTCGGGGGTCGAGGCGGCGACGATGATGTCGACTTCGTCGGACAGGATCAGCTCGCTGGCGACTTCCGCCGCGCGGTTCGGGTTCGACTGGCTGTCCTTCGAGATGATCTCGATCTGCCAGCTGCGCCCGTTGTTCTCGATCCCCGCGCCGAAACGCTCGGTGATCGCCTGCAGGATATAGTCATCGGCTTCGGCGAAACCCGCGAGCGGGCCGGTGCGGGGGCTCACGTGCCCCACCTTGATCGTCGGCGTCTGCGCATAGGCGCGGGTCGCCCGCAGGATCGCGGGGGCCGCCAGCAGCGCCGAGGTTCCGGTCAGAAAGTTGCGTCTGTTCAGGGTCTTCATCGTCTCGTCCTCCCCAGTTCGAGATGTTGAAAAGCGTCAGTCGTCCAGAATCGTGTCCAGTTTCTTCAGATGCGTGGTGACCCGGTTGCGGACCTTGGCGGCCTGCTCGGGTGTCCAGGTACGGAACCCCTCGCCCGACTTCATGCCGAGCTTGCCGTCGGCTACGAGTTGCTGAAGGTAGGGCGAGGGGCCCTGGCGGTTCTCGAGGTCGGCCAGAACCGTTTCGTGGATGGCGAGCGTCAGATCCGTGCCCACCAGATCGGCGTTCTCCAGCGGGCCCAGCACCGACAGCCGCCGCCCGAAGCAGGATTTCACCACGGTATCCACGGATTCCGCGTCGCAGATCCCGCGCTCGACAAGGCTCACCGCCTCGCGCCAGAGCGCATGCTGCAAGCGGTTGCCAATGAAGCCCGGCACGTCCTTGTCGACGCGCACCGGGGTCTTTCCGGCCTCGGCCAGCAGCGCCATCATCGTGGCCATGGCGGGCTCGGCCGTCCATTCGGTGCGGATGACCTCAACGAGCGGGATCATGTGCGGCGGGTTCCACCAATGCGTCCCCAGCGCGCGGTCGCGGTGCTTCAGGCCCTGCATGATCTCGGTGATCGGCATGACCGAGGTGTTCGACGCCAGAATGCAATCGCGCGGCGCATGAGCCTCGATCTCGGCGAAGATCGACTGTTTCAGCGCCATCTTCTCGGGCGCGGCCTCGAAGACCGCATGCGCCTTCGCCACGGTCGAGGCGAGGGTTTCATGCACCTCGATCCTCGACAGGGCGGCGGCGATGGTGGCCTCGTCATGACCCATGAGCGTCATCGACTCGCG
This sequence comes from Pararhodobacter sp. CCB-MM2, assembly GCF_001691415.1. GTDB lineage: Bacteria > Pseudomonadota > Alphaproteobacteria > Rhodobacterales > Rhodobacteraceae > Pararhodobacter. Next base: position 65,968 of record NZ_LRRR01000007.1, on the reverse strand, counting down.
CACGCGGGCGGGCAAGGCGGCCCGCGCCTCGGCCATGGGATCGGTGATCGCGACGCGCAGCCCCGCGCGCGCCATGACCAGGGCGATGCCATGGCCCATGAGCCCCGCGCCGATCACCCCGATGATACGGTCCTGCGTCATGGATCAGCCCGCCGTATAGCCGCCATCGGCGTAGAGGATGTGGCCGGTGTAGAAATCCGACGCCTTCGACGACAGGAACAGGAGCGGCCCCGCCAGATCCTCGGGCTCGCCCAGACGCCCCTTCGGCACCCGCGCGAGGAAGCCCGCGCGCACGGTCTTGGCGTTGTCGTCCTCGCCGAACATCCATGCGGTCAGCGGCGAGCGGAAGACCGTCGGCGCGATGGCGTTGACGGTGATCCCGGTCGGCCCCAACTCGCAACCCAAGGCCTTGGTGATGCCATCGACCGCCGCTTTCGACGCGCAATAGGCGGTGTAGCCCGCCGGATGCCCGAGAAGCCCGCGGGCCGAGGACACCAGCACGATCTTGCCCCCCGTCTCCTGCGCCTTCATCTGCTTCGTTGCGGCGCGGGCCATCAGCCAGCTCTGCGTGACGTTGGCGTCCATCACCGACAGGAAGGTGTCGGGCGTCATCTCGTCGATCTTGGCGACCTTGTTCATGCCGGACGCGACCACTAGGATATCGCAGGCACCGAAGGCCTCAACGGCCGAGGCGATCAGTCCCTCACACGCCGCCTCACTATCGGGGCGGACATTCGCCTCATGCACCTCGGCACCGCCCGCGCGGCATTCCTCGGCGATCTCGTTCAGCGCGCTCGCGTTGCCCGCGGCCAGCACCAGACGGCAACCGGCACCGGCCAGCACCCGGGCCGCAACCATGCCGAAGGCGCCCGAGGCCCCGGTGATCACCGCGACCTTGCCCTTCACGTCGAACATCGACAGGGGATTCATCAGGCTCATGGCCTCACTCGCTTTTCGGCTTTGGCGGATAGGGGATGACGACCAGCATCTTGCAGACGTGGTTCGCGCGGTTCTCGATGCGGCGCACCTGTCCCGGCGGGATGGTGCAGCTGTCCATCGCCCGCAGGACCTCGGTGCGGCCGTCCCACTCGAGGGTCATCTCCCCCTCCAGCACGACATAGACCTTCTCAAAGGGCGTGGAATCCGGCCCCGCGCCGCCCCCCGGCAGGAATTGGCTGTAGCCGATCCACTGGTTGGTCGGCCCGCCCGCCTCGAAACCCTGCAGGCGCAGGCCCGAGACCCCCCAATGATTGGGCGCCTCATAGGGCTGGGCGTCCTGAAAACGCTTGATCAACATCGGCCAGACCTCCCCTTCCGGCTGTGCTTCACCTTGTCAGAAATACTCCGCGGGGGTCCGGGGGCGCGAAGCCCCCGGTTCCCAAGTCAGATCGCGTCGCCGCGCTCGATGCGGAAGTTCTGGCTCTTGTCGATCATCGCCACGAGGCGGACGATGCAGCCGTCACCGCGATCCCAGTTCCAGGGGAAGAAGGCGAAGGTGCAGCGTTTGCCGGTCACGGCATCCAGATCGCCGCCGACGTTCTCGATGCCCATGATCCCGTTCTTGAACAGGATGTTGTGCACCGGCTCCCACTCAGGGAAGGCGTCTTTCCAGTCCACGCCGCCGGACCATTCCTTGTACTCCTCGGCGAGGTGCGGCAGCAGCGGACCATTGCGCTGCGGGCCGATCGCGGTCGCCAGCGGGTGGTCGTTCGCTTGCGTGTCATGGCCCACGACCTTCACGCCCTTCTCGACCATCCATTCGCCGGCCGATTTCACGAAGCCCGGGCAATAGGCGAAGTAATCGCCGTCCTCGTATTGCTTGTGCCAGCCGGTGTTGATGATCAGCACGTCGCCCTTGCGGATCGACTTGCCGCAGGCCGCTTCCAGATCGTCATAGGTGATCGGCTCCCATTTCTTCTTCGGCATCGACACGACGATGCCCGAGCCGAAGAAATGCGGCAGCGGCACTTCGTCGATGAAGGGCGTGCCCTGCACCACATGCGCCGGCGCGTCGATATGAGTCGTCGCATGCATGGTCGTCGTGATACGCTGCGACAACACCCCCGACTTCGCCATGTAGTGGATACGCTCGATCTTCGTATCCTCGAAATACGGCCAGTTCGGGTTCTGGAAACCGAAGCGGTGGCTCAGGTTGTAGAATTCCAGACCCATGCTGTTGTCGAGGTTCCCCTCGAATTCGATGCCGCGGACCTTGACCATATCGGCTCCTCCCTTCCGATGCGTTTCCCCGATGCTGCACCGCAATATGGTGCGTTCGGTTCGCCAGACGGTACACACGCAAGTCGCGACTCGTCAACAAGATTCTGGGACACCTGTATCGCATTGCAGATCAGCCCTGTTCTGCTGTATTGCTATGCGGGCAAGGAACGGGAGGACGGCATGAGCGACAGCGATCAGGGACGATCGGGCATCCAGGTCATCGCGCGCGCCGCGGCGATCCTGCGCGTGCTGCGCGACAACACCGAGGGGATGAGCCTCGGCCAGATCGCCGAACGGGTCGATCTGCCTCGCTCTACGGTACAGCGCATCGTCGGCGCCCTGCAGGCCGAGCGGCTGGTGATCGCCACCTCGACCGGCGGCTCGATCCGTCTGGGGCCCGAGATCACCGCGCTGTCCGAAGCCACGCGCTATAACGTCGTCGAGGAATGCCGGCTGCACCTGTCCGAACTCTCGCGTCGTCTGGGCGAGACGGCGGATCTGTCGGTGCTGCGCGGCGCGGGGATGATCTTCCTCGATCAGGTGCCGGGCACGCATCGGCTGCGCACCATTTCGGCCGTGGGCGATGTCTTCCCGCTGACCACCAGCGCCAACGGTCGCGCTGCTCTGGCCCTGCTGCCCGATGCCGAGGCCCGCCCGCTGGTCGAGGCCGAATGGAAGCGCGCGCACCACAAGGCGGACTGGCCCGCCTTCGCGGCGCTGCTGGCCGAGATCCGGGCGCGCGGCATCGCCGAGGATGCCGACGAGCATACGATCGGGATCTCTGCCCTTGGCGGCGCGTTCCGGGATCGCAACGGCGAGATCCACGCGATTTCCGTGCCCGTGCCGACCCCGCGCTTCCTGTCGATGCGCGAAACGGTCGAGGTCGAACTGCGCGAGACGCTGGAGCTGGTCCGGCAGCATTTTTCGGCCTGAAACCAGGTGCTTGCCCTTATGTGCAGCAAATGATTTCTTGCTGCACTTGCGTCGATGTGCAGCAAGGATATACTTGCTGCACACAGCCGTGAGCCACCTATGACCCCGACCCCCGTCTCGCATTCCCGCATCGCGCAGGTGGCCTATGCCGACCTGCTGCGCCTGCATCTGGATGAACAGGCCTCGGCGCTTCTGGGCAGCCTCGAGGAACGGGCGCGCAACGGGCGGGTCTATCTCTATGACAAGTTCCGGCTCGGCACCGAGATGCGCAGCCGGTACCTCGGCGAGGCCACGCCCGAGCTGCGCGCCCGCCTTGCCCGTGCCGCCGAGATCCGCGCCGGGGCCGAGGAACGTCGCGCCGCGATGACCCGGCTGGCGCGCATCCTGCGGGCCGAGGGCTATGTCGCGACCGACCGGGATACCGGCTCGCTGCTTTATGCCTTTGCCCGCGCGGGGCTGTTCCGACTGGGCGGCACGCTGATCGGCACCGGCGCCTTCGCGCTGTATCAGGGCGAACTGGGTGTCCGCTTCGGCGCCGATGACCTCGCGCAGACCGGCGACATCGACTTCGCCAGTTTTGAACGTCTTTCCGTCGCTCTGGGCGACCGGGTCGAGGAAGATCCCGGCGACATCCTGCAGGCGCTGAAATTCGACCCAGTGCCGGGGTTGCAGGACCGGCAGGTCTGGAAATGGCGTCAGAACCGGGGCACGGCGATGGTCGAATTCCTCACGCCCGCCTTCGGTGACGAGCGGGTGAAGCCCCTGCCCGCCCTCGGCGTCAGCGCGCAGGCGTTGAACTATCTGAACTTCCTGCTGGCCGAACCGATCCATGCCGTGGCCCTCTACCGCTCGGGCGTGTTGGTGCAGATCCCGCGGCCCGAGCGTTACGCGATCCACAAGCTGATTGTGGCCGACCGGCGGATCGGCGGCCCCGACCAGCTGAAGGCAGAGAAGGACCGCGCGCAGGCGGCGCTGTTGATCCGCATTCTGGCGCAGGACCGGCCCGACGATCTGGCCGAGGCCCATGCCGACGCCCTTTCACGCGGACCGCGCTGGCGCGAGCGGATCGAGGCCAGCCTATCGCGGATGCCGGACAGCGCCGCCGAACTGGCCGCGCTGTCCTGACCCTTCAGGCCGGAACCGCCTCGGGCGCCGCGCGGCGGGCCAGCGTGAAGCAGGTGAAGGCCAGCGCCCCCAGCGCCAAGGCCGCGACACCCAGCGCGCCGAAGCCCAAGGATTGCCCCAGCGCCCCGCCGACTACCGGCCCCAAGGCCGAGCCGATCATCAGCATCGCCGGCGTAGCCGCCACCACCCGGCCCGAGCGGTCCATGCCCGCCAACAGCCCAAAGGCGAAGGGATGGGTGAAGATCTGCACCCCCACGAACACCGCCGTCACCCCGGCCCAGAGCGGGAAGGCGCCCGTCGTCGCCATCACCAGCGCCAACAGCGCCTGCACCACGGCGCCTGCGCGGATCACGGTGAAGGCGGGCAAGCGGTGTTCCAGCAGCGCAGCACCCGGTCCGGCCAGCAGGGCATTCACCAGCCCAAGTGCCAGTAGCGCGCCCAAGACGGCCTCATGCGCAAAGCCCCGCGCGGCGCCGATCACCTCGACGAAGGAAAAGATCATCGCTTGGTTGAAGGTCATCAGGCAGACCCCGGCGACCAGCAGCTTCACTGGCCGCGGCAGGGGACCGCCCACAGCAGCGGCCTGACCCGCGCCCGGATCGCGGAAGAACAAAAGCAACGCCAGTGCGGCGAGGGCCATGACCGCGGCATAGACCTGAAACAAGGCCTGCGGCCCCTGCGCCAGCATCAGCTGCGGCACCCCGCCGAGGAAGGCGATGGCGAAGAAGCCCAGCATGACGTTGGCCAGCGCGAAGTTGCGATGCGGCCTGGCGCTGCGCCCGATCGCGCCATGCACCATCGACAACCCGCTGCCGACCGCGACCCCTGCCAGCGCGTGACACAGCGCCAGCGGCACGAAGTCCGTCTGGGTCGTGGCCGCGAGAAACGCCAACGCCGCCACCGCAAACCCGCCCGAGGCCACGGCCCGCCCGTTCCCCCGGCCAAAGCGGCGGGCCAAGGTTACGCTGGCGGCCACCGCGCCCAGCAGGAACAGCGTCACCAACGCGCCCGCCTGCTGCGGTTGAAACCCGTAGCGGTCGACCAGCGCGCCGACCCAGACCGGTAGGGCCACAAGGTCCACCATGCCGACGACATGCCCCATCACCAGCGCGGCGAGGGCCAGCGCTCCCAATCTTCTGTCCATGATATCCTCCCTGTGCCGCACCGCCCTCCCCGGCGGTAACGCGGCGCTTCAGCCCAGATGATGCGCGAAGAACGCAGCCACCGTCTCGAAGATAAAACCCTCGCGCCGGATCGCCGCGGCGCCCGGACGGATCTCGGTCAGCGGCAGCGCGCCGCGGTCATCGAGATCCGTCCGGTTGAAGAAGCCGTGGCCCAGACCCTCTGCCTCGATCAGCATCACCTCGGCCCCTTTGCTGGCCAAGGCGTCGAACAGCATCCGGCTTTGCGCTGACGGAACGGCCGCGTCGCGGGTGCCGTGCATCAGCAGCATCGGCGGTGCCTCGGCGCGGGCGAAGCGGCGCGGATCGGCCTCGGCCGCCACATCCGCGCGGTCAGGCACCGGCCCGCCGAGGAACAGGCTCTCCAACGCCTCGGGGTCCGAGACCGGGCGGGGCGTCGGCAGATGCGCCGATTCCGGGTCGTCGCCCGGCTGGATCATCGGGTCGCGCTGGTCGTCCATCGCCAGAAAGGCCACCGGCGGATAGCCCGCGCAGATCGCCTGCGCCGGAGCGCCGGCGCCGTACTCTCCCTCTGGCGCCAATCCCGCCAGAGCCGCCAGATGCCCCCCGGCGGAGGAGCCCCACAGGCCAATGCGCCCCGCGTCGAAACCATAGCGCGCGGCCTCGGCCCGGACCCAATGCACGGCGTCCACGGTATCGAGGACCGGCGCCGGGAAGATCGCCTCGCCCGACAGGCGGTAGTCGATGGAGACCATCGCGAAGCCCTTCGCCGCGAAATGGCGCGACAGGTCCGGCCCCAGCCGCCGGTCGCCGAAGCGCCAGCCCCCGCCATGCAGGAAGATCAGCACCGGGAAGGGCCCCTCGCCCGCCGGCAGATGGACATCGGCCAGCCGGTCGATGCCCCCGGCGTGCGAATAGACCTGATCGGGAAGGACGCGCATCTGGCTCACGGCTTGCCCGCCCCCGGAGGCGCGCCGAGGGGGACGATGTCCAGCTCGCCCAACCGCGCCAACACCCGGTCGAAGCGGAAGGGCAGCGGCTGCTCGGGATAGACCGTCGCCTCGGCCGCATCGCCGAGGATCTCGAAGAAGGGCTCGAAGATGCCGGGCTTCAGCCAGCCCATCAGCCGCGTGTAGGGGCGCAGGAATTGGAAGGCATGCGGTGTGCCGCGCGGCACAAACAGGAAGTCGCCGGGCGCCAGTTCAAGGATCTCGTCCGCGGCCTTCATCCGCACCGCACCATCGACGCAGAAGAACATCTCGTCATGGCGCAGATGCTTGTGCGGGGGGATCATCGGACCTTCCGGGCCCTCGGTCAGCAGGGTGAAGAACTCGCCCCCGGTGTTGCGGTTGCGCGAGGTATAGGTGAACAGCTGCTCGCCGACGATGACATGATCGCCCTCGCCCGCGCGGATGACGAAGGGCTCGGTCCCCTCGGGCAGATCGCGCCGCCCTTGAGCCAGCGGCAGCCCCTTGGGCAGCGGCCCGAGGATCGTCGTGTCGCATCCCGGCACGGGGCCGGAGGCCAGATCGCGCCAGCTGCCGGGGGCCTTGTCCGGCTGGACATGGCCGTCGAACGGGCGGCCCAGCGTCGGGAACACCCCGCAAGCCGCGCCGCCGGTCTGGAACAGCATCGCCACATTGCGCAGGCGCTGCATCGACAGGCCCCAATCGGTCCCCGCCGGGATCGAAGCATAATCGCCGCGCACCAGTTCATACCGCTGACCATTCAGCGTCAGCGCCACCACACCGTCCAGAACATAGAGCCCGGCGTGTGCCTCGGCGTGGCGCAGCATCGGCAGGCCCGCCTCGGCCCCGCCGGTGAGCATGGTCAGCCCGAAGCTGCCGTCCGTCTCCGCCCCCGTGGCATAGGCCGAGGCCACCATGCCGCCCAACAGGTGCCGTGGCCCCTGCCCGTTGCGAATGCCATAGGCACCGGGCTGACCCGGCAGAATATTGAAGTCCATCGCTGGGAATCCCCCCGTCTACAGAGCCACCGCCCTCCCGGCAGCGGTCGTCTTGCCGGCATCATGCGCCCGGCGCAGTCACAAGGGAAATTGATTGTTCGGAAGGGCCCGCATCAGTCTGGTGAATGATCCAGCAACCCGGTCAACACTCCACGCAGCCATTCCAGCGTCGGATCGCCCTCGGCCAAACGGCGCCATTGCAGCACCATCTGCAACGGCGGCACCTCCAGCGGCAGGGGGTGCGAGACCAAGGGCAGCACCGCGCATTGCTCCGCGGCGAGGCTCGCGGGAACCGTACCCAGACGGTCGGTGCCGGTCACATGCCAGGCCACCATCGCCTGGCTGGAGACGGTGATCCCGGCGCGCAGGCGGCCATGGCCATGCTCGATGATCGCGCGGTCAACGGGCACCTTGCGGTCACCGCCCAGCTCGACCGTGACATGCTCGGCCGTGAGGTAAGCCGCCTGCGTCAACGGCCCCTCGGCATAGGCTCCCTCGCGACAGGCGAGGACGCGGAAGGGCTCGGTATAGAGCTGCGCCATCGGTTGGTCAGTGGCGGCATATTGGCGCGGGACCAGCAGCAGATCGGCCTCGCCCCGGTCCAGCGCGCGCCAGCTGTCATCCGAGAGGGGCCGCAGCGAGAGGGTGATCCCCGGTGCGTGGCGATGCAGGTGGCGACCCAGCCGCGCGATCACACCGATGGCGGCGGCATCGGCGGCATGCAAGGTGATGTTACGCGCCCGCTGTGCCGGGTCGAAGGGCGCCGGAGTAAAGACGCTGGCCTCGATCCGGTCGAGCAGCTCGCGCACCTCGCCGCGCAGGGATTGGGCGCGGGCGGTCATCACCATCTCGCGCCCGGCCCGGACCAGCAGCGGGTCGTCGAAATGGCGGCGCAGACGGGCCAGAGCATTCGACATAGCCGCTTGCGACAGGTTCATCTGCTGCGCGGCGGCGGTGACGCTGCGGCTGTCCAACAGCGCATCCAGTGCCACCAGCAGGTTCAGGTCGAGCTGTCGAAACCGCATGTCATCCCCCGGCGCGTCCCCCTTGAGGGATAGTCGTGGCGTCGGTCTGCCGCAACCGCCCGAGCGCAAAGGCAAAGGGGGCCGGACCCCTCGGTCCAGCCCCCTTCCCGTGTTCGTACAGCGACGATCAGCCCGTCAGGCCAGCCTCGTCCTTTTCCACCAGCAGGCGGAAGGGCTGCGTCTCGCCCTTCTTCGACTCGCCCAGATAGAGGGTCTGGTGCGGGAAGGGGATCTCGATGCCACGGGCGTCGAAGATCTCTTTCAGCACGCCGTTATAGGCCCGGCCCACGCCCCATTGCGTCCCCGGCACGCATTTGATGCGCGCGCGGCAGACGATGGCGCTGTCGCCGAAGCTGTTGATCCCGAACCATTCCAGATCGCCAAGGATGTTGCCCCGGTGATCCGCATCGCGGCGCAGCTCTTCGAAGCCGTCGAGCATGGCTTGCTTCACCTCGGCGATATTCTCGCGGTAGGCGACGCCCATGTCGCAGACGAAATAGCCGAAATCGCGCATGAAGTTCGTCACCATGTCGACCGACGAGAAGGGGATCACATGGAACGCCCCGGTCACGTCGCGCAGGCTGACCGAGCGGATGGTCAGACGCTCGACGACGCCGGTGGTGCCGCTGACGGTCACCACGTCGCCCACGTTCATCGCGTTCTCGAACTGGATGAAAATGCCGGTAATGATGTCCTGCACCATCTTCTGCGCACCGAAACCGATGGCCAGACCCAGCACCCCGGCTGAAGCCAGCAGCGGTGCGATGTCGAGGCCCACTTCGGACAGCACGAACATCAGCGTGATGATGATCAGCGCGATGGTCGCCGCGTTGCGCAGCAGCGTCAGCAAGGTGCGTTCGCGGGCCGTGGCAACCGTGCCGAATTCGGGGTTCAGGCGGTAATCCACCCACGAGGTCAGCGCGACCCAGACCACGAAGGACACCAGCAGCACCGCCGCGACCGAGAACAGCGTGCTGGTCAGTCGCAGGCCGATCTGGCTGGCCAACCAACCGCGCAGGTCGATCAGGCTGATGGCATTCAGTGCGAAGGCCACCACCAGCACGAAGATCACCATCCGCAGCACGAACAATGCCTTGGGCACGAAGGTGTTCAGGCGCTTTTCCAGCAGCGGCAGACGCGCGGTGACGTTGTCCGGCAGTTGCACGCCGCGCACCATGGCGCGGGTCAGGACGCCCGACAGCATCAGGCCGATCAGCACCGCCAGCAGCATCTGCCCCGAGTTCGCCATGGCGCGGAAGGCCGCGTTGCCGGGCTGCGACAGCACGATCACCGTCATCGAGAACAGGTACAGCATCGCCGGCCAGTGCCAGTTGCGCGCAAGGAAGGCGAGCGGGCCGCGCTTCTTCTCGGGCCCCTCGACCACTGCCGGGCCGGCCGCGATCCGCGCGGCTTCCTGCTCGGCGGCGGCTTCGCGGGCGGCGCGCTCATCGGCAGCGGCCTGTTCGGCCACCAACGCCTGCTCCTCGGCCGCTTCCTCGGCGGCGGTATCGCTCATGGTGAACTCGTTGGGCGCACCGCCGGCTTCTGCCTGACGCTCGGCCAAGGCACGGGCCGCTTCCTGCGCGGCGGCGGCTTGGGCGGCCTCTTCCTCGGCGGCTTCGCGCTCTGCCTGAGCGGCCATCTCCTGCGTGCGCTGGTAGTCGGCCTCGCTCTGACCACCGCGCTCCAGCCATTCGGCGACCGGCTTGCGGTTGCGCAGCACCAGCCAGAAGGCGAGCCCCATCACCAACAGGGCGATCAGGACCGACACGGCACTGCCCGCCGCATACGAGACATTCTGGTTGATGATCGGCACCACCAGCAGCTGCCCATAGCCGATGAGACCGACCATCAGGTTCAGCCGTGCCGTCGTGTAGCGCGCGGCATCGTCCGACATCCGGATCAGCCGCAGGCTGGGGGTCGAGGGCGACAGCACCATGCGCACCACGACCTTGGCCAGCTCCACCAGCAGGAAAGCGTTCAGATACAGCGTCTGACGGATGCCGATCGTGCCGACCTGCCCGATGAACAGCGTGGCGATCAGATAGCCGACGGCCCAGGCGATGATGACGATGAAGGCATCAATCAGCGCCGAGCCGAGGAACAGCGCCACGGTGCGGATGAAGCCGCTCTCCGCCGCCTTCGCGCCCATACGCGCGTAGATCGTCTTGCCGATCCGGCGCAGCACGAGGAACACGGCCACGGTGCTGACGATGATCAGCGCCAGTTCCTGCAAGGCGGTCCAAAGCACCCCGGCTTCGCGCCCGCTGAGGCCGTCGAGGGCGTCTTGCGTGCGGGTCAGCTGGGTCCAGAGGGTCGCCGCGCGGGTCGAGATATCCTCGACCGCCTGCTGGGTGATCAGCGCGACGCGGCGGCTGAACGACAGGCTTTCCGGCGGCACGGCATTGTCACCGGCGAGGGTTTCGACAACCTGATCGGCCGGCGTCTGTGCCGCGGCACCTTGCGCGGCGCGCAACTCGTCGATGAGGGCGGCGCGGGCCTGATCGTCCTCAATGACGTTCAGCAGCAGATCGAGGCTGCTCGGCGCGGCCGTTTCCGTGGCCGGCGTCGCATCAGTCTCGCTGGTGGTCGAGGAGGAGGGCAGCAGGCCGGTCTGCGCCTGAAGGCTCGCGGGGGGCAGGACGCCAAGCGACGCCAGGGCAAGGATCAGCATCAGGGCGATCCGGGTGCGTAGGAAGGTCATGTCACCACGTTCGTTTCCAAAATCCGTTGGGCGGGGCGAGCATGGGAACGGGACGCCACCCGACGGCGACGTCCCGGATTCATGCTGGCCAAGGGGTTGGCGTCACACGCGCAGGCCCCGGCCACCTTCGGCTGACATAGCGCATCCGTCCCCGGCTGCCACCGTTTTCGCCCCTCGATCGGCAGAAAGCCGGCGTCAGGCTTCCAGCGTGGTGGTGAAATCGCCGCGCAAGGCGACTTCCAGCAGCTCCAGATCCTCGGACGCGGCCTCGTAGCGGACCTTCATGCCGGGCGGGATGACGAAGGCATCGCCCGCCTCCAGATCGCGCGGCGCCTCACCCTCGGCCTCCAGCCGCATCGTGCCGTCCATGACGAAGGTGAAATGGATGTCGGCGTCATGCGCATGAGCCACCGGCTGCCCCTCGCCCTTGCGGATGACCTGAATGCCGGCGACGCCCTTGGTGCCCGTGCTCATGCCGGTGTCGCGGGCGGTGAAGCCCGGCACGCGGAACGGCGCCCAATGGGCCTTGTCCTTCTGGTGATGGACGAATTTCTGCCCGTCCCATTCGCGGTCGGGATCGCCCTTGCCGTTGGGCAGGGTCATCGCATGGTCGATCGTCGTCACATGCTCGGCCGGCACGCCGATCTCGATCACCTCGATATTGGGCGAGGCATGGACGACGCGGTGGCGGATGCCCGGCGGCTGGTTGACGCAATCGCCCGCATGCAGGCGGATCATCTCGCCCTGATCCTCGTAGAGGACATCGACCCAGCCGCGATAGCAGAAGATCAGCTGGAAGCCGACCGTGTGGTAATGGACCATGTCCGGCACCGGCCCGCCGTCCGGGATGCGGATGTGGCTGGCGATGACCGAGCCGCCCAAACGGGTCGGGATCAGGTCGCGGTAATGCATCCCCGCCCGACCGATCACCCAAGGCGCGCCGTCGCGCAGGCGGCGGACGGTGTAGCTGTGTTCGGTGGTGAAGGTCTCGACCTGCGGGGTCAGGGGGACGACCTCGACCTGCGTGCCATTGGGCGCGGTCAGGTGGCGCTGGCCGCCGGCGAAGCTGCCCGGATCATCGGTCAGGATGCGGATCAGGCCCGGCGAGGTCTGTGCGCCCTTCTCGACGCGGACCCGCAGCCCGTGGCCTGAGAAACTGGCCACCGCCGGGCTGTCGGCGGGATAGATATTCTCCAGCCGCATGCCGAGGGTCTTGGTGAAGAAGGGAATGTCGTCGCGCAGCTCCTGCGTCGGCAGGACCATCTCGGCGAGGATCTTTGGCTCGGTCATGGAATGTCTCGATACAACAGGGATGAAGGGTCAGGCTTGCGGCACCAAGGCCAGCGCGCGGATGGGCGAGCCCGTGCCGTTCTGGATCTTCAACGGCGTGGCGATCAGGATCGCGCCCTTGGGCGGCAATTGGTCAAGGTTGCACAGGCTGGCGAGGCCGAAGCAATTGTCGCGGTGCAGGAAGTTATGCGCGGGATAGGGCGGGCTGAACTTGCCGGCCATGCCCGCGTCGGTGCCCACGCATTGCGTACCCCAGCCGACGATGCCCTTGGACAACAGGTAATCCATGCAATCGGTCGAGGGCCCCGGCGAATGCGAGCCGTCCTCAAGCGGGTCGGGATCCTCGTTGAGGAACAGCTCCACATCATGGCTGCGCTTGTCCCAATCGGTACGCATGACGACCCATTCGCCCGGCCCGATCTCGCCATGTTGAGCCTCCCATTCCTTGACCCGCTGCGCGGTCAGCAGGAAATCGGGATCGGCCTGGGCCTCGGCGGTGCAGTCGATCACGTTGACCGGGGCCATCAGGCGTTGGACGTCCAGCGTATCGGTAAAGCCGTCGGGAAAATCCTTGCCGCTGAGCCAATGATGTGGCGCGTCGAAATGGGTGCCGGAATGCTCGCCTAGCTCCATCCAGTTCCACGCCCAATAGGGCCCGTCGATGTCGTATTCGCTGATCTTGTGGATCTTCACCTGCGGCGTGTTCTTCGCCACATCTTTCGGCAGACGCAGAAGCGGCGTGTCCGGCCCCAGCACGGCGGTGCAATCGACGATGCGCACCGCGCCCGTCAGCAGCGCCTGCCCGAGGTTCCCCAGAAGCGTTCCGTCCATCGCCTGCCCCTTTCGTTCCAGATTGACCCCCTGCCCCGCGAAGCGCGCCTTGCGGCGGTTCATCGTGGCCCGGGTGATATCGAACACCGTTTCAATCGCGCTGTCTTCCGTCACGATGCCCGGCGACAGGCGCAGGATCGTATTTCGGAAATCCACGGAATAGCCTTCGACCCCCAGCGCGCCGACGATGGCGGCGGCCTCGGCCTTGGACGGCATCCGCAGCATCACCGCGCCGCCGCGCCGATCGACCTCGCGCGGGGAAAGGAGCGGCAGACCGAGGTCATCGGCATGGGTGATGATCTGATCGACCATCGCCCGGTTGCGCGCGGCGATCTGTGCCTGATCCTGCGCCGTGAACCAGCGCAAGGCGGGCAACGAGGCGATCGCCGCCACCGATCCCGGCGTGCCGCTGTCGAAGCGACGCACATCGGGGGCGTATTCGAACTTGTCGAGATCCCACGAGAACGGGTTGTTCTGGCTGAACCATCCCCGCGCCTCGGGCTGCAACTCGGCGACGATGCCCTTATCGACGTATAGAATGCCCGCGCCCGGCGTGCCGCAGAGCCATTTCAGGCTGGTCGAGATGACGAAATCCACCCGCGGTTCCGTCACGTCGAAGGGCAGAAGCCCCGCGGCCTGCGTGATGTCGGCGACCATCAGGCTGCCCATCGCCCGCCCATGCGCCACCAGCGCCGGGTAATCCATCCTGGCCGAGGCGGTCGAAGTCACCCAGGTCAGCAGGGACAGCGCCACGTCGCGGTCCCAATGGGCGAGGAAATCCTCGGTCTCGACCCAGGCCTTGCCGTCGGACAGGGGCACCGTGACCAGCGTGAAGCCGATCTTCGGCGCGAGCCCCGCCAGCATGAAATGCAACGACGGGAAGCAATCGGCGCCGACGAGAATCTTGCGCCCTTTCAGCCAGCCCTCGGGCAGCGCGCGCACCAGCTTGTGCAGTGCCTCGGTGACGTTGTCGACATGGGTGACCGAGCCCTTCGGCGCGTTGATCAGCCGGCCCCAGGCCTCGCAGAAATCCTGCCGCTTGCGCAGGACATAGCCCCATTGCTTGTCATCGGGGGCGGCCCAGACGGAGGAAAACTCGGCCATCGCCTGCGCCATATCTTCCTCCTTGCCGGGATAGAGCCCGATGGAGTGATATAGGAAATAGCCGGCGGCCTTGGTATTGCGGGTCATGCCCTGTCCTTCTCGTTGCGCGGCCCCGATCGGGGCGAGGCGCCAGAGGGGGTGCCGGGGCTTCCTTCCCTGCGGCGACTCCCTTGTGGTCTGACCATGAGGCTAGAAAACTGTATTCTTTTGTCAACGGATAATCTTTCAAACTCAAAGGATTTTTACGGCAATGGCTTGATTGCTGGCGCGAAATGCACGATCTTCGACCAAAGCCATAGATCAACAGTATACTTCTAAGCGCCCGATCTGACCGCAGAAAGCCTCTGAATGTCCCGCACCAGCCACCGTCAACGCATCCACGACACCATCCGCGCGCGCATCCTCAGCGCCGAGATCGGACCCGAGGACCGGCTGGTCGATACCGTCATCGCCGCCGAGATGGGCGTCTCGCGCATGCCAGTGCGCGAGGCGCTGATGCAGCTGGTGAGCGAGGGCTACCTCGAGGGCACCTCACGCGGGTTTTCGCTGCCCAGCCTCTCGCATGAGCGGGTGCTGGACATCTATCTCTTGCGCCGCCTCCTCGAACCCCATGCCGCCGCCAGCGCCGCGCAGGCCCGCAGCGAGGAGGCACTGGCGCAGATGCAGGAGGCCGTCGCCGCCTCGGCCTCGACGCTGGAGAACGGCGAGTTCGAGCCTTTCCTCCGCGCCTCGGAACTCTACCGCAACCTCTGGCTCGGCGAGGTCCCGAACCCCGAGCTGCGCGCGGCGATCCATCGGCTGTCGGGTCAGGTGCAGACCGTCCGGCTGATGACGATGCGCGACCCGGCCGCCCATCGCGCTGTGATCGCCGGCCAGAAGGCGCTGCTGGACGCGATCACCCGCAAGGATGCGCTGGAGGCCGCGAACTGCACCCTGCGCTATGTCTTTGCGGGCGAAGCCAGCTACCGCGCGCAGAACATCGACAAGGCTTAAGCCGCGCCCAGATCCCAGAAGATCCCCGCCATCAGCGCCAGCCCCTCGCGCACGATCGAGATCGGCAGGTGTTCATCCGCGCCATGCTGACGACAGCCGGGATAGGAATGCGGCACCCAGATCGTCGGCAGGCCCAGCACATCGGTGAACAGCGCGTTCGGCAAGGAACCCCCGAGGTTCGGCAGGATCACCGGCGCCCGTCCCGCCGTCTGCTGCATCGAGGCGGCGACGAACCGCACCCAGGGCCCGTCCAGATCGGAACGGCTCGCCGGGAAACCCGGCGTGTCATCCATTACCACGCGCACGCGGCCATGGCCGGCGGCATCGAGCGCCTCTTGGATCGCGGGCTTCACGCGGGACTGATCGACACCGACCGGATGGCGCAATTGCAGCCGCGCGCGGGCCTTGGGCGGGATGGCATAGAGCGGGTTCGGGATATTGCCGACCTCGATCTCCATCACCTCCAGCGTCGACCAGGCATAGACGCGTTCCGGCTGCGTGAGACCCGGCGCGCCCCACCACGGATCCAGATCGGGATCGCCCGGCGCGGTCTCGATGACGAAATCCTTCAATGCCGCCCGCACGTTATCGGGGATCACGCCGGGCGTCAGCTCGGGCACCAGACACTCGCCCTTGGGCCCGATCAGCGCGGTGATGGCATGGGCCAGCTCCACGCCGGGGTTGGCCAGAAGCCCGCCCCAATTGCCGGAATGGTGGTAGCCTTCGCGCGCGGTCAGCTCGATATGGATGTCGATCCCGCCGCGCGAGCCGAGGAAGATCGTCGGGTCCTTCAGCGTCATGCGCGGCCCGTCCGAGGCGATCAGCAGATCGGCGGAAAGCTCGTCCCGATAGGTCTCGCAGATTGCGTCCAAGGCGGGCGAGCCGGATTCCTCGCCCATCTCCACGAGGTACTTCAGGTTGAAGCCCAGCGACCCGCGCAATGCCAGCACCGCCTCCAGCGCGGCGAGGTTGACCGAATGCTGGCCCTTGTTGTCCGCCGTGCCGCGCCCGTACCAACGGCCGTCGCGCTCGGTCATCTCGAAGGGCGAAAGGCCGGGCGACCATTGCTCGGGGATGCCGGTGACCACGTCGCCATGGGCGTACATCAAGACGGTCGGGCGCGCGGGGTCTTCGATCCGCCCGGCCAGCAGGAAGGGGCCCGGAGCCCTGTCATGCGGCAGCAGACGGCAGGTGAAGCCCAGCTTTTCATAGAGCGGGATCATCTCGGTGGTCTGATAGGCCTCCAGCTCCGCCTTGCGGGCCGGGTTGCGCGATTCCGTCGGCATCGCCACACGGCGACGCAGATCCGCCTCGAACCGGCCGGTTTCCAGATGCGACAGGGCGGCGGCGATGGCTTGGTCGCGGGTGGGCTCAAGCATGGGCAGTCTCACGTTCGGTCAGATGGCAGGCCGCGCCGCCGGTGACGACGTTGACGGCCTCGGGCACGCGGCTGCGGCAGGCGTCGAAGGCCAGCGGGCAGCGCGGATGGAAGGTGCAGCCGGGCGCGGGATGCAGCGGATCGGGGAAGCCCGCCCCCAGCGCGAGGTCCGGCACCCCCTGCCCCGGCGCGACGGTCAGGACGGACTCCAGCAATGCGCGGGTATAGGGGTGCTGCGGCGCGTCGAAGATGCGGTCGGTCGCGTTCATCTCGACGACACGGCCGAGGTACATCACCGCCACCCGGTCGGCGATGTGTTCGACGACCGAGAGGTTGTGCGAGATGAAGACATAAGTGAGGTTGAACTCGGCCTTCAGCTCCATCAGCAGGTTCAGGATCTGGCTCTGGACCGAGGCATCCAGCGCCGAGGTCGGCTCGTCGCAGATCACCACCTCGGGCCGCATCACCAAGGCACGGGCGATCGCCACCCGCTGCCGCTGACCGCCCGACAGCTCCTTCGGATAGCGGTCGGCAAAGCGCGCGGGCAGGCCTACCCGGTCCATCATCGCACGGGCGGCCTTGTCCTGCTCGGCCCGCGAGCCGATGCCGTGGACGCGCAGCGGCACGCTGACAATATCGAGGATCGTCTTGCGCGGATTGAGCGACGAGAACGGGTCCTGAAACACCGGCTGCACCCGGCGGGCAAAGGCCGCGCGGCTGGTCTGCGACACCGGCTTGCCGTCAAAGATCACCTCGCCGTCCGAGGGCGGCAGCAGGTTCAGCAGCATCTGCGCCAGCGTGGACTTGCCGCAGCCGGATTCGCCGACGATGCCCAGCGTCTCGCCGCGATGGACCCGCAGATCGACGCCGTTGACCGCGTTGAGCGTGGCCTTGGGTTTGAACACCCCTTGGCTCACCTGAAAGCGGCGGCGCAGGGCGACGGTCTCAAGGATCGGTTGGCTCATGCCGAGGCCTCCACCGGAGAGGTTTCGTGGATGCAGACCCAGCTGTGGCTGCCCGCCCTGCGCTTCGGGATCGCGCCGTCACAGAGGGGCGTGGCCACGGCGCAGCGGGTGCGGAAGGCGCAGCCCCGGACCTCGCCGACCATGGCCGGGACAACACCGGGGATCGTGCCCAGCATCGCCCCGCGCTCGGTCTTGCCGGGCTGCGGGATGCAGTCGATCAGCGCGCGGGTATAGGGGTGGCGGGGTTTGTCGAAGATCTCGGCCGCCGTGCCCTCTTCGACGCGGGTGCCCGCGTACATCACCACCACCCGGTCGGCGATCCGCGACACGAGGCCCAGATCATGGGTGATGAAGATGATGGCAATCCCCAGCCGCTTCTGCAGATCGCGGAGCAGTCGCAGGATCTGCGCCTGAATGGTCACATCGAGCGCGGTCGTCGGCTCGTCGGCAATCAGCAGCTTGGGCGAGGTCATCAGCGCCATGGCGATCATCACCCGCTGGCGCAGGCCACCTGACAGCTGGTGCGGATATTGACCCAGCCGCTTCTCCGGCGAGGCGATGCCGACCTCGGCCAGCATCTCGATCGCGCGGGCGCGGGCCACGCCGGCACTGGCGCCGGTGTGGTGGATGTAGGCTTCGGTCATCTGATCGCCGATCGGAAAGGCCGGGTTCAGCGCCGTCATCGGCTCCTGAAAGATCATCGCCATCTGGTTGCCCCGGACGGCACGGATGCCGGCGGCGCGGGTCAGATCCGTCTCGCCCATCGTCAGCCGGTCGACCGAGCGTCGGGCGATGCGCGGCAGCAGGTCCATGATCGCCAGCGACGTCATCGACTTGCCGCAACCGGATTCGCCGACGATGCACAGGGTCTCGCCCTCGGCCACGCTGAACGACAATCCCCGCACGGCATGCAGCGCCTTGGCGCCCCGGCCGAAATCGACGCTCAGATTGTCCACGGTCAGAAGCGTCATGCTCAGCCCCTCCGCTCGGGCGAGACGAGGTCGCGCAGACCGTCCCCCGCCATGTTGATGGCAAAGACCAGCAGCGCCAGTGCCAGCCCCGGAATGGCGATCAGCCAGAACGAGAAGAACATGTAGGCCTTGGCCTCCGAGATCATCAGCCCCCAGCTGGGCGTCGGCGGCTGCACCCCGAGCCCGAGGAACGACAGCGCCGCTTCCATCAGGATCGCCGAGGCGATCTCGATCGTGGCGATGACGATGAGCTGCGGGATCAGGTTCGGCAGCACTTCGCGAGTGAGGATGTAGAAGGTCGAAGCCCCCGCCGCCTGCGCCGAGAGCACATAATCCAGCCGCGCGATCTGCGAGGTCGTGGCCCGGATCACCACGGCGAAACGGTCCCATTTCAACAGGCCCAGCACGATGACGACGATGGTGATCGAGCCGCCGAACACCGCGACCACGGCCAGCGCCACCAGGATCACCGGCAGCGACAAGCGGATCGTGGTGACGAAGGTCACGAACATGTCGATCCGGCCGCCGAAATAGCCGCCCAACAGGCCCAGCACCGTGCCGATCACCCCGGCGATGGCGACGGCGGCAAATCCGATGAACAGCGAGATCCGCGCGCCGTAGATCAGCCGCGACAGGTAATCCCGCCCCAGCTGATCGGTGCCGAGGATATGCTCCCAGGTCCCGTTCTCGTACCAGACGGGCGGGATCGTGCGGGCGGTGATGTTCTGCGTCAGCGGGTCATGCGGCGCGATCAGCGGTGCGAAGATCGCCATCAGCACCATCACGAGGACAATGCCTCCGCCCAGCAGAAGCGAGGGATGCTCCTTCAGGCGGGTCCAGGAATAGCGGCCGGGCGCGGCGGGAGGGGCGAGGTCGGTCATGGGATCTCCTCAGCTCACCCGCAGCCGCGGGTCGAGCCAGGCATTGACGAGGTCGGCCACGAGGGTGAGGACGACATAGACGACGGCGAGCAGCAGCACGACGGCCTGCAGCACCGGGAAGTCGCGATAGCCGATCGATTGGTAGGCAAGGTAGCCCAGGCCATCGAGGGCGAAGATGCTCTCGATCACCACCGAGCCGCCGATGAGCAGCCCCAGCTGCACCGCGACGAGGCCGACGACCGGCACCAGCGCATTGCGCAGCGCGTGTTTCAGCACGACGCGGCTTGCCGGCAGCCCCTTGGCGCGGGCGGTGCGGACGTAATCATTGCCGAGCGCGTCGATCATGCCCGCGCGCACCAGCCGCATGAAGGGCGGCGTGATGTAATAGCCCAGGGTCAGCGCGGGCAGCACGAAATGCCGCCACGTCGCATCGCCCGAGGCCGGCAGCCAGCGCAGCTTGATCGCGAACAGCATGACCATGCAGAGCGCGAGGAAGAAGGACGGCAGCGCCTGTCCCAGCAAGGAGATCGTGGCGCAAAGCCGGTCGATCCAGGTGCCGGAATAGACCGCGGCCAAGACGCCCAGCGGGATCGACAGCGCCAGCGCGATGGCCAGTGACAGCATCGCCAGAATGACGGTGTTGCCGACCTTCGAGGCAATCAGCTCGGCCACCGGGGTGCGGAAGAAATACGAGGTGCCGAAATCCCCCTGCAGCACATCGCCCAGCCACGACAGGTATTGCAGCACGATGGGCCGGTCGAGGCCGTAGGTCTGGATGATCAACGCGATATCCTCGGCCCGGGCACCCTCGCCCGCCAAAGCGGTGGCGGCATTGCCCTGCAGGCGCAGCAGCGAGAAGGCGAGGATCGAGGCGAAGAGCGCAACCAGAACCGAGAGGCCGAGGCGTTTCGCAAGATAGATGAGCATGGGGGCTCCGTCACAGGAGGGGGCGGGCCGGCCCGTGAGCCGGCCCGCAAAGTCAGGCGGTTACTGCCAGCTGTATTCCCAGAAGCGCAGGATTTCGTCTGGATAGGTCTGGTAGCTCAGACCCTCGGCGCCGGCGTAGTAGATCGGCAGCGAGAACATCGGCACGGCATAGGCCTGCTCCGAGATCCGGGCCAGCGCCTGCTGGAACAGCGCGGCGCGCTCCTCGGCATCGACGGTCTGCGCGGTCTGATCAAGGATCGCCATCAGCTCGGGGTCGTTGTTGTTGTCGTCGGGCTGGCCACCGTAATACACCGGGGTCGACGCCGAGAGATCGTAGATCGAATACGAGCCCCAAGCCATCTGCACCAATTCGGTCGTATGGGCGCGCATCCCGTCCCGCAGCGCGGCCGGCTGCATGTAGTTCAGCGTCACCGTCACGCCGACTTCGTTCAGGTAGTTGATGATCGCTTCCGACAGGTTGCGATCCCGGTAGGCAGCGAGCTCGATGGTCAGCCCGTCGGCATAGCCCGCCTCGGCCAGCAATTCGCGGGCGCGCTCGGGGTTGTAGGGATAGGCGGTAATGCCTTCCTCGGTGCAGCCGAACTGGTCGATGAAGCACACGGCGTTGATGGGGGTCGAGCCCTCGCCCACGAGGTTCGTCGAGATCGCTTCCTTGTCGATGGCGAAGTTGAGAGCCTGACGGACGCGGACATCGCGAAGCGCTTCGTTCGGGCTGGTCTCGGTGGTGTTGATCTGCAGGAAGACGATGCGCATCGTCTCGCCGCTTTCCACATGGACCATCGGCAGGGTGCCCAGCTGGTCGGCCTGATCGCGCGGCAGACCCATCAGGAAGTCCAGCTCGCCCGAGAGCATGCCGGCCACCTGCGTCTGGATATCGGGGATCGTGCGGATGGTCACACGGTCCAGCGACGCGGCCCCTTTGGCGTCCGTCGCGGTGTAGTCGGCAAAGCGCGACAGGACGATAACACCGCCCGGACTGTATTCAGTATACTGAAACGGGCCTGTTCCGACCGGCAGCGCGGCGGCGGATTCGCCGGCCGGGCCGGTGAAATACTCGGCCGGGAAGATCGCCAGCTGGGTCGACAGGAACTCCATCGCCGAGGGGGCCGGGCCGTTGGTGTGGATGCGGATCGTGTGCTCGCCGGTCTTCTCGACCGAGGCAATCCACGAGGCCACCTGCTGCGACACGATGCGGTTGTCGGGGTTCGACACATAGGTCAGCGTGGCGACCACGTCATCGGCCTCGAAGCTGGTGCCGTCATGGAAGGTCACCCCCTCGCGCAGCGTCATTTCCAGCGTTGTATCGTCGATCCAGGTCCATTCTGTGGCCAAAAGCGGCGCAAACTCGCCGGTATCGAGGTCGCGCGTGACCAGCGTATCCCAGACGTTGCGACCCAGGATCACGCCCAGACGCAGGGTCGTGTAATAGGGGTTCGGGTTCTCGAGCGCCTGGCCATAGGCGAAACGGACGGCGTTGTCGGCCTGCTGGCCGAGGGCCGGAAACGCCGTCAACAAGCCGAGGCTGGCGGCGATCAGGCTGCGGGAAAAGGTCATCAGGGTCTCCATGGCTGGACTGGGTTCGGTAGGCCGGAGTCGTGGTGCCGGAATCCGTGAGATCGAGCTAAGACGAAGCCGAAATTCGACACAACTGTATTCTTTAAGCTTGAAGCGTCATAAAACAAGTAAAAGTTTTTGCCCAAATTGCAGGCGAAATGCGCCCAAAGTCGCCCATTAGTTCACCTCGGGCGCCGCTTTCCGCCCCGATTTTCGACCATCCGGATGAGTTTCAATCGAAACTGAATACGGAAAAGGGCCCCGCGATCATCGCGGAGCCCTTCGATTCGAGGCGGGAGCAACCTCGATCCCGGCCCGCTAGGGGCCCGGTGGCGCGTCTTGGCGCCTTAGTGCATCTGAGAGGTCACGTCGGTGTACAGACGCTCGGCGATCGTCTCACGGTCGCCGCCGGCCTCGTCGACGATGCCTTCCCATTTCGCCAGCAGCTCCATGTAGCGGTCGAACAGGGCCTCGGCATTCTCGATCCCACGCTGCTCGGCCATCGCCAGAATGCGCGTGCGCTCCTCGGCCGAGAAGGCGGCGAAGGCGCTGCTCAGATCCTCGGCCGGATCGACGAGGGTGACGTCATGCTCGCCGGCTTCGGCCAGCGCCTGTTCGTCCTCGGCGGCGAATTCCAGCGCCACGTCAACGGCGGCATAGGCACCCTCGCGGTAGAGAACCTGCTGCTGTTCCGGGGTCAGCTCGGCCCAGGTGTCGGCGTTCATGTTGATCGGGATGCCGCCGGCGAAGGTGCCGATGCCCATGGTGCTGACATGGGTGACGACGTCATAGAGCGACATCTGGATCAGCCAAGCGGGGCTGCCGGCGACGCAATCGAGCTGCCCGCGCTCCAGCCCCTCATAGGCCTCGGGCACGGTCATGTTGACGGCGACACCGCCCGCGGCATCGACCCAGCTGGCCCAACTGCCGATGGTCCGCACGCGCAAACCCTGCATGTCCGCCGCCGATTCCAGCGGGCGGTTGCACATCATCTCGTAGGGCGGGGTCGCGTGATAGGCGATCGGGACGATGTTCTGC
Source organism: Pararhodobacter sp. CCB-MM2 (assembly GCF_001691415.1). Classification (GTDB taxonomy): domain Bacteria; phylum Pseudomonadota; class Alphaproteobacteria; order Rhodobacterales; family Rhodobacteraceae; genus Pararhodobacter. Next base: position 42,900 of record NZ_LRRR01000007.1, on the reverse strand, counting down.
TCGGCCATCTCGGCCATGCAGGCGTCGCAGTTGAGGAAGATCATCTCGTTATAGGCGCCCGCGCCGACCAGCGCGTCCCTCACGAGGATCGAGGCTTCGGACAACCACGCCGCCGTGCGCAGCTCGCCGGGGTGATAGCTGGTGGCCAGCAGACCCATGTCCGCCACGCCATCGCGGATCGCCGGCAGGGTGGTCCGGCCGCCCGCGACGGTGCCGTCGGTGAAGACGTTGAAGGTCAGCGCACCGTCGGTCTCGGCGGTGACGCGCTCGAAGAACGGGGTCAGCACGCGGGTGTGCAGGGTGCTGGAGCCCGGGAACCAGCTGGAATAGCTGATCTCGGTCTGGGCTGCGGCGAGTTGCGGCAGCAGGCTCAGCGCCAGAACGCCAGCGGTCGTCTTGATGATCGTCGTCATGGTTTCCTCCCTAAGACATGATCGAAGTGATGGGGCGGCGCGGTTGCGCCTTTCTCATTGCATGGACATCGGGATCCACAGGCTGATCTGCGGAAAGGCCACCAGCAGGCCGACGATCAGCACCTCGGCCGCAAGGAACCACACCAGCCCCTTGAAGATCGTCCCCAGCGTCACCGCGTTGCCGATCACGCCCCGCACAACGAAGGCATTGAGGCCCACAGGCGGCGTGATCAGGCTGATCTCGATCATCTTCACCACCAGCACGCCGATCCAGATCAGGTCCAGCTCGGCCGCCTCGAAGAAGGGCAGGAAGATCGGGATCGTCAGCAGCAGCAGGCCCATCGGATCGAGGAACATCCCCAGCACCAGATAGCCCCCGGCGATCACCGCCAGCAGCAGCATCGGGTCATAGGCGAAGTTCTCGGCCAGCTGGCTCATGAACTGGGGCACGCCCGCGAAGGTCAGGAAGCGCGAGAACAGCGTGGCGCCGATGGCGATGAAGAAGATCGAACCCGTCGAGCGCAGGGTATCGTTGATGCTGTCGGCCAGAACGCGCAGGCTCATCCCGCCCCGCGCCGCGGCGATCACCATCGAGGCGAAGGCGCCGAACCCGGCGGCCTCGGTCGCGGTGGCAAGGCCCGAATACATCGAGCCGATCACCGCAAGGATCAGCAGCGGCAGCGGCGCGATATCCTTCAGCGCGGCCAGCCGGTCGGCCCATGTGACCTGTTCGTCGATGGCCGGGGCCAGACGCGGGTTCAGCCAGCAGCGGATGATGATCATCGCGCCATAGACGAAGGCGGTCAGCAGGCCGGGCAGGATACCGGCCATCAGCAGCAGGCCGATGGATTGGCCGGTGAACATGCCATAGAGCACGAACAGGATGCTCGGCGGGATCATCGTGCCGATGGTCCCCGAGGCCGCGACGACCGCCGTGGCGAGACCCGGGTCATAGCGGTAGCGCAGCATCTCGGGCACGGCCAGCCGGGCCATCGCCGCCGCCGTCGCAAGGCTGGAACCCGACGCGGCCGAAAAGCCGGCGGAGGCATAGTTCGTCGCCACAGCAAGACCGCCCGGCAGGCGGCTCAGCCACAGGCGCGCGCAGTCGAACAGACCTTTGGTCAGGCCCGAGCGGAAGGCGACCGCCCCCATCAGCAGGAACATCGGGATGGCCGATAGCTCCCATTTCGCGACGAATTCGAAGACCATGGTCTTGGCCACACCGATCGTCGCGCGCTCGCCCATGATGGCATAGATCCCGCCCAGCGAGACGCCGCCCAGCACGACGCCGATGGGCACGCGGAAGGCCAGCAGCGCCAAGAGGACGCCCATGGCCGCGAAGCCGATTTCCAGATTGCTCATGACGGGTCGACTTTCTTGCCGCGCAGATAGGCGATGGCATGGCCCAACGAGGCCAGCACGATGAACGAGAGGGCGGCGAAGGCGACCCAGCGGCTGGGCCAGGTGGGCATGTCGAAGCCATGCACCGGCACCATCTCGCCGTAGCGGGTCGAGGATTTGGCCTCCAGCCACGCGCCATAGGCGATGACCGCCGCATAAGCCGCAGTCAGCAGGGCGGCGAGGCCATCGACGACCATCAGCGCGCGCGGCGACATCCAGTTGAGAAAGATCTCGACGATCACCTGCTCATTGACCAGCACCACCATCGCCAGCCCGGCGAAGACCGCGCAGACCATGTAGTAGAAGGACACGAATTCGATGGTGCCGGGGATGGTGTAGCTGAAGGCCGAGCGCAGCAGCATCTCGGCGGTGATATGCAGCATCATCACGATCAGCGCCGCGCCGCCGCAGAAGGTCAGCAACCGGCCCAGCCAGTCCCTTGCGCGCTTCATTGCGCCGCCCCGTTTTCGGGTTCGCGGTGTTGCATGTCTGTCCCCTCCCCGCGCCGACGGAATGCTCCCGCGGCCCGCTTGTCCTTGCGTCGGCCAAACGCCTCCGGACGTCGCCAGCGGGGCGACGGCATGGGGCCTTCGGTCGATCGGTATCCTCCCGTTCCGGCGGCCGCAGCGGACTGCTCCCGAGCCGGATCTAGGACAACGTAGCAAAAGCATCGGGACCGATCAACATTTTTAGGGCGATGCACTATTTTTTGGAATCTTGGATTTATGTTCATATTTTCAATGCGTTGACGAACTGCCGGCATTGGCGCCCCCCAAGGCCATTGCGATTTCCTTCCGCAACGCCCCGCCGTCCCGCAGGGATTCGCCGTCACTCCCGCTTGCGCGAGCGCGCGGCAATTTCTACAACCGCTGAAAATCTCGGACAGAGAGCGAGGCCGCATGACGGCGACGGAGAACGACCAGCTTCGCAAGGGTGAGCGGACGCGGCTGCGGCTGAAGAAGACCGCGCTGAAGCTCTTCGCGCAGCGCGGCATCGAGAATGTCTCGGTCCGCGACATTCAGGCGGCGGCCGGTCAGAAGAACAACGGCTCGATCACCTATTACTTCTCGTCCCGCGATGCCCTGATCCGCGAGATCGTCGGCGATGTCGCCGCGGTCCTCGATGCCGACAACAACCGGCGCCTCGATGCTTTGGAAGCGCGGGGCGGCCCGGCCTCGGTGCGGGAAGTGGCCGAGATCCTGCTCCCCATCGTCGACCGCGAGGGCGAGGATACGACCGAGGGTCAGTATCAGCTTCAGTTCTTCACCTCGGTGCTGATCACCCGCCGCGACCTCTTGTTCGAAGCGACCGAGGGCGCCGACCGGGCGACGCGGCGCTGCTTCCAGCACATCGTCCGCCTCGCGCCGGAAATGCCACGCGAGATCATCCGTCAGCGTCTGCAGCTGATGCTGTTGTTCGCGCTGTCCGCGGGGGCCTCGATGGAATCCGGCAAGGAGGATCATCGCAACTGGGCGCGGCTCTGGGGCCAGCAATCGGCCAAGAGCAACCTTGCCGACGTGATGGCCGGCATGATCACCGCCCCGGTGACCGAGGAAACCCGCGCCGCCGTGGACCGCGACCGCGCCGGCTAACTCTCAGCCTGCGAAGGGATCGGCGGCGATCCGCGCCACCGCCGCGCGGTAGTCCTGCGACAGCCGCTCGGTCAGCTCGGCGATTGTCGGCAGGTCTTGGATGCCGCCCACCCCCTGCCCCGCCGACCAGATGTCGCGCCAGGCCTTGCTCTCGCGCTTGGCGTCTGGGGCTCCGACAGCCGGCAAGGCCGCAGGATCCAACCCCGCCGCGCGGATCGAGGGGATCAGGAACGATGCCGCCGCGCCGGTCAGGTTCGGCGTAACCAGAACATCGCCCGCGCCGGCCTGCAGCATCATCTGCTTCTGCGCCTCAGGCACCGCGGCCTCCTGCGTCGCGATGAAACGGGTGCCCATGCTCACCAGATCCGCCCCCATCGCCCGCGCCGCCACGATCTCGGCCCCGTTGGTCACGCCACCCGCCAGAATCAGCAGCCCGTCATAGACCTGCCGGATCTCCGCCAGCACGGCGAAAGGCGACAGATGCCCGGTATGCCCGCCCGCGCCCGAGGCCAGAGCAATCAGCCCGTCGACACCTGAGTCAGCCAGCTTCTCGGCATGGCGACGCGTGGCGACATCATGGAACACCAACCCGCCGTAAGAATGCACCGCGTCAATCACCTCGGGCCGCGCGCCGAAGGCGGTGATGACGACCGGCACGCGGTGGCGGATGACGATCTCCAGATCCGCCTCCAGCCGCGGGTTCGAGGCATGGACGATCAGGTTCACCGCATGCGGCGCGGCGTCAGGGTATGCGGTGAGCCGCGCATCGATCTCGGTCAGCCACGCCTCGAACCCCTCGCTGCTGCGCTGGTTCAGCGCCGGAATCGCGCCGAGCAGGCCATTGCGACAGGCCTCAACCACCATGTCCGGGGTCGAGGTCAGAAACATCGGCGCCACGATCACCGGCAGGCGCAAACGGTCCAGCGGGGCCGGCAAGGGGCGGGGTTGATGCATGATGTCCTCCAATCCTCGGCACCGGGATAACAGCCTCGCCGCGCCCTTTCCAGCTTTTTAGGTCACTGGCTTAATTTTGTTGACAGACCCCGCCACGCCCCCTACCCAAGACGGGAATGGAGCCCTTTGGGAGGAGGATCGCGCCATGCGCACCCTGTTGAGCACCGCCACCGGCGGGCCCGAAACGCTGGTCTATCGCACCGATGCGCCGATCCCCGAGCCCGCCGCCGGCGAGATCCGCATCCGCGTCCATGCCGCGGCGCTGAACCTGCCCGACCTGTTGATGATCGAGGACAAATACCAAGATCGCCCGACCCGTCCCTTCGCCCCCGGTTCGGAAGTGGCGGGGATCGTCGATGCCGTCGGCGCCGGCGTGACCGGTTTCGCGCCGGGCCAGCGGGTGATCGCCGTGACCAGCTCGGGCGGGCTGGCGGAATACGCGCTCTGCCCGGCCGGGAAGGTCTCGCACCTGCCCGACGGCATTCCGTTCGACGAGGCCTCGGCGCTGCTGGTGACCTATGCCACGACCTATTACGCCCTGACCGAACGCGGCGGGCTGGCCGAGGGCGAGACCCTGCTGGTGACCGGCGCCTCAGGCGGGATCGGCTTGGCCGGGATCGAGCTGGGCAAGGCCCTCGGCGCGCGGGTGATCGCGGCGGCGTCGAGCGACGACAAGCTGGCCATCGCGCGTGAGGCTGGCGCGGACGAGACGCTGCCCTACCCCTCCGGCGCGCCGCTGACCCGCGACCAACAGCGCGCGTTCACCAGCGACCTCAAACGCTTGGCGGGGCCCGACGGCGTGTCTGTGATCCTCGACCCGGTGGGCGGTGCTCTGGTCGAGCCGGCGTTCCGGTCCTTGGGTTGGGGCGGGCGTTACTTGGTGATCGGCTTTGCCGCCGGGATCGCTCGCCTGCGGATGAACCTGCCGCTGCTAAAAAGCGCCGACATCCGCGGCGTCTATTGGGCGCAATGGATCCTGCGCGAGCCCGAGGCCCATCAGCGCGTCGTCTCCGCCCTTTGTGCGCTGCATGCTGAAGGCCGGATCCGCCCCCGTATCCAGGCGCGCTTCCCGCTGGAGCGCGGGATCGAGGCGCTGCAACTCTTGGCCTCGCGCAAGGCCGTGGGCAAGATCGTCGTCACCGTCCATGAGGGAGCCCCCGCATGACCCAGCCCCCCCTGCACGGCCTGACGATCCTCGAACTCGCCGGCATCGGCCCCGGCCCCTTCGCCGGCATGATGCTGGCCGACCATGGCGCCGAGGTGATCCGCATCGAGCGCATCGGCGCCGGCAAGGCCGGGCCCGAGATCCCGGCGGAGAAGGACATCCTGCTCCGCTCGCGCCGGACGATCGAGCTGAACCTGAAGAGCGCCGAGGGGCGTGCGGTGCTGCTGGATCTCGTCACCAAAGCCGACGGGCTGATCGAGGGCTATCGCCCTGGCGTGCTGGAGCGCCTTGGTCTGTCGCCCGAGGTGCTGCATCAGGCCAATCCCGCGCTGGTGATCGGGCGGATGACCGGCTGGGGCCAGACCGGGCCGATGGCGCAGATGGCCGGGCATGACCTCAACTACATCGCGCTGTCGGGCACGCTGCATGCGGTCGGCCGTGCCGGCGACAAGCCCGTCGTACCCTTGAACCTGTTCGGCGATTTCGGCGGCGGCGGGATGCTTCTGGCTTTCGGGATGTTGGCCGCGCTTCACCATGCCCGCGCCACCGGACAGGGACAGGTCGTCGATGCCGCGATGACCGAGGGCGCGGCGCTGCTGTCGTCGATGATCCAGACCTTCCGCCAGATCGGCCTGTGGCGCGATGAGCGAGGGGTGAACCTGCTGGACGGAGGCGCGCCCTTCTATGACAGCTACCAGACGGCGGATGGCAAATACGTCACCATCGGCGCGCTGGAGCCGCAATTCTACGCCGTCCTGCTGGACCGGCTGGGCCTGACGGGCGACCCGGATTTCGTCGCCCAGATGGACCGCGCGCGCTGGCCCCGGATGCACGAACGCCTGACCGCGCTGTTCCTGACCCGCCCGCGCGACGATTGGGACGCGGTATTGCTCGGCTCGGACGCCTGCTACGCCCCGGTCCTGTCGCTGGAGGAGGCGACGCGCCACGCCCACGGCCTCTCGCGCGCGGCTTTCCCGGTGGCGGGTGGCATCACCCAACCCGCCCCCGCGCCCCGCTATTCGCACAGCCCGACCGTGGCGCCGGCGATGCACGACGGGATGCACACCGACGCGGTGCTGGCGCGGTTCGGTTTCACTACCGACCGACTGCAAGCTCTGCGTGACGGAGGGGCAATCGGATGATGAACGCGGTTCACGATGGCCCGACCGACGCCACCCTCGCCCTGCGCGCGCTGAGGGCCTGGCCCGACCGTGAAGCCTTCCGCTGGGACGGCGGCGCAATGACCCGGGCCGAAGGTCTGGCCCTCATCGCCCGGATGCAGGCGGTGCTGCAGGTCGAGGGCTTTGGGAGAGGCGACCGCGTGGCGCTTCTGTCGTCGAACCGGGCCGAAGCATGGTGCCTGGTGATCGCCGTGCAGGCCTTGGGCGGCGGGGTGTGCAACCTGCACCCCTTGGGCGCGTTGGCCGATCAGGCGTTGCAGGTAGATGAGCTCTGCCCCGCCTTTGTCATCGTCTGCGGCCTGTCCCATGCCACGCGGGCCGAAGAACTGGCGCTTGCCTGCCCCGGCGCACGGCATCTGCGGCTGGGCGGCGGGGGCGACGACCTGCTGGCGCTGGCCGCGCGCGAGACCGCCACCGACCCCTTGGACCTGTCTCAGCCCGACCTGCCCGGCACGCTGAACTTCACCGGCGGCACGACCGGCCGGCCGAAGCCCGTCTCGCGCAGCGCGGGGGCGCTCGCGGCGATCACCCGCACCATCCTGTCCGATTTCGGCCTGCCCGAGGCCCCCCGATACCTCGCCGTCGCGCCAATCAGCCATGTCGGCGGCACCAAGATCGTGCCGGTGCTGCTGAAGGGCGGCACGGTCCATCTGATGACCAGCTTCGACCCCGACGCGGTCCTCGCCACCATCGCGCGCGAGCGGATCACCATGACCCTGATGGTGCCGACGATGATCTACGCGCTGCTTGACCGGCTGGAGGGGGCGGCGCAGGATCTGTCGTCGTTGCAGCTCCTGCTCTATGGCGCGGCGCCCATGTCGCCTGCGCGGCTGGCCGAGGGGATCGCTCGGCTGGGCCCGATCTTCGCCCAGCTCTATGGCCAGACCGAATGCTATCCGATCGCGCTGCTCGACCGGGCGGATCACGACCCGACGCAACCCCGGACGCTGGCCTCCTGCGGGCGGGTGGTGTCCTCGGCGCAGGTGGTTCTCATGCGCGCGGATGGCAGCGAAGCGCCGGGGGGCGAGCCCGGCGAGATCTGCGTGCGCGCGCCGATGGTGATGAGCGGCTACATGGACCGGCCCGAGGAAACGGCGCAGGCTCTGGCGGGCGGCTGGCTGCACACGGGCGATGTGGCGATCCGCGATGCCGAGGGACGGCTGACCATCGTCGACCGGCTGAAGGACATGATCGTCACCGGCGGCTTTAACGTCTATCCGAAGGAGATCGAGGACGTGCTGACCGCCGACGACAGCGTCTCGGCCGCGGCGGTGATCGGTGTGCCGGACGCGAAATGGGGCGAGGCGGTCGTGGGTTTCGTCGTCCCGCGCCCCGGCCGGGTGCCGGATACAGCCGTGCTGCTGGCGGCGGTGCAGGCGGCGAAAGGCTCGATCAGCAAGCCCAAGCGGCTGGAGGTGGTCGAGACCCTGCCGATGACCGCGCTGGGGAAGATCGACAAGAAGGCCCTGCGCGCCCGGTTCTGGCAAGGGGCCGAGCGGCAGGTGTGATCGCCCGCCTACGCGAGCACTTCATGCCCGGCGGCTTCCAGATGCTGTCGCGCCGCATCGAGTTGGTCTGCCGGGATCAAGACGTGCTCGCCATCGAAGGTGCAGAGGACAAAGACACCGATACCATTGCCGGACAAAGGATCGATCAGGGATTTGACGATCCCCGCTGCGTCGAACGGAAACGGACCCACCGTGCGCAGACAGGCCCAGCCCGGTTCCGACGGGGTGCCGAGGGGCACCCGCTCGTCAAGGCAGACCAGGGTCACTTCGTCATCCGCATAGACAACGGCCTTGAATCCCGGGCCCTGCAGCCAGTCGGGGATGGCGGCCTCGGCCTGCAGACGACAGACGGCATAGCGGCCGGGAACGACGAGGATGGTCAGTTGAATACTCATGAGGGGTCCTCTTTCAGGGAGCTGAAGAAGGACATTCCCCGTCGGTGACACGACCGATCCGCGAGAGCTTCATCTTTCAGGGATGAGACAATGGGAGAACCGTGGATCAGGGCGGAGGGCGCGTCAAGCCCCCCGCCCCCCGCCCGGCGTCGCGTCGTGTTCAGGCAACCAGCCCGCGCAGGCGGCTGGCGATGATCGCTTCCGCCTCGGCCACCATGGTGCCGATCAGCTCGGCGCAGGTCGGGATGTCGTGGATCAGCCCCTGCACCTGCCCGGCCCAGATCAACCCGGCATCCAGATCGCCCGTGCTCAGCGCCTGCCGCCCGTTTGCGCCAGAGACAAGCGGGCGCACATCCTCGAACACCGCGCCGGGGCGGGTGCCGATCTCGACCACCTGTTCCGACACGGAATTCCTCGCCACGCGGCCGGTGTTCTTGAAGCCCCGGAAGATCAGCTTGGTATCGCGCTCGGAATTCGCCACGAGGAACTGCTTCACGCTGTCATGGATCGGCGCTTCCTTGGTGGCGCAAAAGCGCGTGCCCATGTTCACGCCCTCGGCCCCCAAAGCCAGCGCGGCGACCAGCCCGCGCGCGTCCCCGATCCCGCCCGAGGCCAGCATCGGCACCGTGACCTGATCCGCCGCCGCCGGGATCAGCACCAGCCCCGGCACGTCATCCTCGCCGGGATGGCCCGCGCATTCGAACCCGTCGATCGAAATGATATCCGCGCCCATCTTCTCGGCCGACAGCGCATGCCGGACCGAGGTGCATTTGTGCAGCACGATCAAGCCATGCGCCTTGAAATCCTCGACATGCTCCTGCGGTTTACCGCCGGCGGTCTCGACGATCTTCACGCCGCTCTCGATGATCGCGCGGCGGTATTCGGCATAGGGTGGCGGGCTGACCGAGGGCAGGATCGTCAGGTTCACGCCGAAGGGCTTGTCGGTCATGGCCCGGCAGCGGTCGATCTCGGCGCGCAGGGCGTCCGGCGTGGGCTGGGTCAGGCCGGTGAGGATCCCAAGCCCGCCCGCGTTCGAGACGGCGGCGGCCATCTCGGCCGTGCCCACCCACATCATCCCGCCCTGCACGATCGGATGCTCGATGCCGAGCATCTCGGTGATCCGCGTCTTCAGGGCCATTTACAGCGCCTCCACGATGGTGACGTTGGCGATGCCGCCGCCTTCGCACATGGTCTGCAGCCCGTAGCGTTTGCCGCGCGTGTGCAGGGCATGCACCAGCGTCGTCATCAGCCGCGCGCCCGAGGCGCCCAAGGGATGCCCCAGCGCAATCGCGCCGCCGTTGACGTTCAGCTTGGCCGGATCGGCGCCTAGGTGCTTTGCCCAAGCCAGCGGAACCGGAGCGAAGGCCTCGTTGACTTCATAGAGGTCGATGTCGTCGATGCTCATGCCTGCGCGCGCCAGCGCCTTGACGGTGGCGGGCAACGGCTCTTCCAGCATGATCACCGGATCGCCGGCCGTGACGGTCAGGTTCACGATCCGCGCCTTGGGCGTGAGGTTGTATTTCTTCAGCGCGGCCTCGGACACGACCAGCACCCCCGCCGCGCCGTCGCAGATCTGCGAGGCATTGGCGGCCGAGATCATTCCGCCTTCCTCGAGCAGCTTCACCCCGCCGATACCCTCCAACGAGGCATCGCCCCGGATGCCCTCGTCGCGGGTGTGGAAGCCGCCGTCGATGGCCAGCGGCACGATCTCGGCGTCGAACGCGCCTGCGTCGCTGGCGGCCTGCGCGCGGCGGTGGCTCTCCAGCGCGAAACGGTCAAGCGTGTCGCGGTGAAAGCCATGCTTACGGGCGATCATCTCCGCGCCTTTGAACTGGCTGAAATCGCGGGTGCCGAAGCGCGCCTCGATCCGGTCCGAGAACGGCCCGATCCCGAGGCCCTCCTTCAGGTGGTACTTGATGTTCGAGAACATCGGCACGCGCGTCATGCTTTCGACGCCCATGGCGATCACCACGTCCTGCGTGCCCGACATCACCGCCTGCGCCGCGAATTGCACCGCCTGCTGCGACGAGCCGCATTGCCGGTCGATGGTCACCGCCGGCACGCTGTCGGGCAGTTTCGACGCCAGCACGCAGTTGCGGCCAAAGGCGAAGGCCTGCTCGCCGGCCTGCGTCACGCAGCCGACGATCACGTCGTCAACCACCGCGCCATCAATGCCCGAGCGCGCGATCAGCGCGTCGATCACCTCGGCGCCCAGATCGGCCGGGTGCCAGGCCGCCAGCGCGCCATTGCGTTTGCCGCCCGCCGTGCGGACCAGTTCCACGAGATAGGCCTCGGCCATGTCATCCTCCTGTGCGGCCCGCTTCGGGCCCTGAATTTCCCTGCCCGCCGCCTGTCAGCGGCAGGCCTCCATCGCCTCAAGCGCCAAGGCCACCAGCCGCGGAAAGGCCTTCGCCCGCTCCGCCGCATGGGCCGAGGCCGCCTGTCCACGCGCCACCCGCCCCTTGATCCCGTGAAAGATCGCGGCCATGCGGAAGAAGTTGAACGCGAGGTAGAAGTCGTAATGCGGCAGGCCCGCGCGGCCGGTGTTGGCGCAATATTGCGCGAGGGACTCGGCCTCGCTGGGCAGCCCCAATGCGCGCGGGTCCATTCCCCCCCACCCCGCCACGATGTCGGGCGGCATGCGGTACATCATCGCGTGATAGGCGAAGTCGGCCAAAGGATGGCCCAGCGTCGACAACTCCCAATCCAGCACCGCCAGCACGCGCGGCTCGGTCGGGTGGAAGATCATGTTGTCGCAGCGAAAATCGCCATGCACGATCGAGGTCTCGTCGCCCTCGGGGATCGCGCCGGGCAGCCAGTCGATCAGCCGGTCCATGCCGGGATCGCGGCCCGCGTCGGTGTCGGCGAGGTAGGATTTCGTCCAGCGGCCGATCTGGCGCTGGAAGTAATTCCCGGCCTTGCCGTAATCGCCCAGACCCACGCTATCCGGGTCGATCGCATGCAGTTGCGCCAGGGTCCGGTTCATCGCGGCGAAGTAATCCCCGCGCTGTTCCTTCGGCAGATCCGAGAAACTCGCGTCCCAGAAGATCCGCCCTTCGACCATGTCCATGACGAAGAACCAGCTGCCGATCACGCTGTCATCGGTGCAAAGCCCGTGCACCCGCGCGACCGGGAACCCGGCCTGCCCCAGCGCCTTCAGCACCCGGAACTCGCGGTCGACGGCATGGGCCCCGGCAGCGAGGGGGCCGGGGGGCTTGCGCCGCAGGACATAGGCGCGGGTGGGCGTCAGCAGCTTGTAGGTCGGGTTCGATTGGCCGCCCTTGAACTGCATCACCGTCAGAGGGCCCGCGAACCCCTCGACATGCTCCGCCATCCAGCGCGCGAGGGCGGCTTCGTCAAAGTGAAACCCCTCGCGCACCGGCTCGGCACCGGCATTAAGGCTGGCGTCGGTGGCCTCGCTCATGCCTCCTGAGCCTTCTTCCAGTCGCGCTTGATCTTCTTTGCCAGCGACCATTTGTGCACCTCGGTCGGGCCGTCGTAGATCCGGAAGGCGCGCAGCTCGCGGAACACCTGCTCGACGATCGTATCGCCGGTCACGCCCTGCCCGCCCATCACCTGCACGCAGCGGTCGGCCACGCGCATCAGCGCCTCGGACACCGCGACCTTGGCCATCGAACTTTCCGCCGTGCCCTGCGCGCCCGTGTCCAAGACATCGGCGCACCAATAGGTCATGAGCTCGGCCTGCTTCAGATCGATCAGGTTCTCGGCCAGCATGAAGCCGACGCCCTCGTGATCCACCAGTTGCTTGCCGAAGGCCATGCGGCGGTTGGCATAATCCGTGGCGATCTCGTTCGCGCGGACGCAGGCGCCGAGCCAGCGCATGCAATGCGACAGCCGCGCGGGCGACAGGCGGACCTGCGCGTAACGGAAGCCCTCACCGCTGTCGCCCAGCATCTGATCCGCCGGCACGCGCAGATTGTCGATGGTGACGACCGCATGGCCGCCGGGCATCGAGCTGTCGATCGTGTCCATCACCCGCTCGATGCGGATCGCCGGGTCCGGCAGGTCCACAAGGAACATGCAGGCGCCGTCCTCGGACTTGGCCATGACGATGCCCACGCCCGCGCCCTCGGCCCCCGTGATATAGGTCTTGCGACCGTTGATCACCCAGTGGTTGCCATCAGGCCGGCAAGTGGTCAGCATCATCGACGGGTCCGAACCCGCGCCGCCATCCTCGGCCGGTTCGGTCATGAAGAAAGCCGAGCGTTTCTCGCCCTTCACCAGCGGATCGAGGAACCGCGTCTTCAGATCCGCGCTCGCCACCTTGCCGAGAAGGTACATGTTCCCCTCGTCGGGCGCGGCGGTGTTGCAGGCGATGGGGCCCAGAGGCGACAGCCCTGAGCGGATCAGCACGGCGGCCGTTTCGCGCTGGGTCAGGTGGTCGCCACCCCCGAGGATATGCGGGGTCAGAAGGCCCGCCTCGCGCGCCTTCTGTTTCAGCTCCATCGCCAACTCATCGGTCGGACCATGCGAGGTGCGGCGCGGGTCTTTCTCATAGGGCGCGACGGTCTCGCGCACGAAGGCCTCGACCCGGTCGGCGAGGGCCAGCGCGCGGTCGCTGATGCCGGTGCGGTTCAGGATGCTCATTTCGGCGCCATCCGGATTGCTCCGTCGAGACGAATGACCTCGCCGTTCAGCATGGTATTGTCGACGATGGCAGCGACCATGCGGGCGAATTCGTTGGGATCGCCCAGACGCGGCGGGAAGGGCACCTGACGACCGAGGCTGTCTTGCGCCTCTTGCGGCAGGGTCGCCATCAGCGGGGTCAGGAACAGGCCCGGCGCGATGGTCATGACGCGGATGCCGTAACGCGCGAACTCGCGGGCGATGGGCAGGGTCATGCCGACGATGCCGCCTTTGGACGCGGCATAGGCCGCCTGCCCGATCTGCCCGTCATAGGCCGCGACCGAGGCCGTGTTGATGACCACGCCGCGCTCCTCGCCGACCAGATCGGCGGTGTGCAGGGCGGCTGCGAATTTCGACAGCACGTTGAACGAGCCCAGCAGGTTCACGTTGATGATCGTCGCGAACGAGGCCAGCGGGATCGATTTGCCCTCGCGGTCGATGACCTTGGCGGGCGGCCCGATGCCGGCGCAGTTCACGAGGATCCGCGCCTTGCCATGCAGGCCCTCGGCGGCGGCGACGGCTTCCTCAACCTGGGATTCATCGGTGACGTTGACCTTGAAGAAGGCGCCGCCGATCGCTTCGGCGTGCTTGCGGCCCAGATCCTCGTTCATGTCGAAGATCGCCACTTTCGCGCCGGCCTTGGCCAGCATCTCGGCCGTCGCCCCGCCAAGGCCCGAGGCCCCGCCGGTCACGATCGCCGCATGTCCTTTGATATCCATGTCTTTCTCCTTCAGGTCAGCTGGCCTTGGGCCAGTATTCATCGCGCAGGCTGCGCTTGATCAGTTTGCCGGTGGGCGTGCGCGGCAGGGTCTCGCGGAAGTCGATGCTGCGCGGGACCTTCAGGTTCGACAGACGCTCGCGGCACCAGTCGATGATCTCGCGCGCGGTCTCGGGGTTCGGGGCGATGCCCGGCTCCAGCTGGATCACCGCCTTGACCTCCTCGCCCATTTCCTCGTTCGGGACGCCGAACACGGCGGCATCCGCGACGGCGGGATGGGTGATCAGCAGGTCCTCGGTCTCCTGCGGGTAGATGTTCACGCCACCCGAGATGATCGTGTAGGCCTTCCGGTCCGAGAGGAAGAGAAACCCTTCGTCATTCAGATAACCGATGTCACCGAAGGTCGCGCAGCCGGGGCGCAGATAGGCGGCGGCGGTCTTTTCGGGATCGTTGCGATAGGCGAATTCGACACCGCTGTCGAAATAGACCCCGCCGATCTGGCCCGCGGGCAGCTCGTTCCCGTCCTCGTCGGCGATGACGATCGGGCCGGTCAGCGACTTGCCGACGGTGCCGGGGAAACGCAGCCAATCCTGCGAGGTCGAGAAGGTCACGCCATTCGCCTCCGAGCCTGCGTAGAACTCGCACAGGATCGGGCCCCACCAGTCGATCATCGCCTGCTTCACGTCGCGCGGACAGGGGGCGGCGGCATGGAAGACGACGCGCAGGCTGTCGTGGCGGTACCTGGCGCGCACGTCATCCGGCAGTTTCAGCAGGCGGACGAAATGCGTCGGCACGAATTGGCCATGCGTCACGCCCCATCGCTCGATCAAGGCGAGCGTTTCCTCGGCGTCGAACTTCTCGCTGATGAGGGCCGTGCCGCCGAACATCACCGCCATCATCGCAAACCGCAGCGGGGCCGCATGGTAGAGCGGCGCGGGCGTGATCAGCACCGTATCCGGCCCCATCCCCGCCATCGTCTCGCACAGCACGGTCATCAGCGCGGGGATCACCGTGTCGACGGGCTGCGGCGTGAACTTGCGCACGATCCCCTTGGGCCGCCCCGTGGTACCCGAGGAATAGAGCAGGTCCGCCCCGGCCGCCTGATCGGCGATGGGTTCCGCGGGCATCCCGGCCTGAAAGGCGTTCCAATCCAGCGCCGGATCGTCAACCTTGCCGGCGATGAAGAACCGACAGTCCGGGCAGGCGGCCTGAAGCTCGGGCAGGAGGCAGGCGTAGGTATCCGAGATGATGCAGACGCTCGCCTCGCAATCGGTGACGATATAGGCGATCTCGGCCGATTTCAGATGGTGGCTGATCGCGGTGTAGAACACGCCCGCGCGCTGCCCGGACCAGCACAGGCCGAGGAAATCCAGACGGTTCTCGAAGATCAGCGCGACATTGCCGCCCTGCTCCACCCCCAGCGCGCGAAAGGCCTGCGCGCCCTGGTTCGAGATCCGGTCAAGCTGCCGGTAAGTCATCACCTCGCCCGAGCGCGCCATGCGATAGGCGGGCTTGTCGGGGGTGATGGTCGCGAAAGACGACAGGTGTTTCATGCGCTCCTCCTCGCAAGGCGACCCGTCAACGGGCCGCTGGCGGTTTCCGGTCGTCGAGGCCAAGGCCCCGACCGATGATTTCCTTCATGATTTCCGATGATCCGGCATAGATCCGGCTGACGCGCGCGGCGGTGTACATGCGGGCGATCTCATATTCCTCCATGAAACCGGCCCCACCGTGCAGCTGTACGCATTCATCAACGACGAACCCCTCGGTCTCGGAGGCCAGAAGCTTCGCCTCAGCCGCCAATTCCGGGGTCAGCAGCCCCTCCAGATGCTCCTGCGCGCAATGGTCGACGAAGGCCTGCGCGGCATCGAGTTTGGTGCGCATCTCGGCCAGCTTGAAGCGGGCGTTCTGGTAGGTGCCGACAGGCTTGCCGAACACCTTCCGCTCGCGCACGAAATCGAGCGTGATGGCGAAGGCGCGTTGGGCATGCGACAGGAATTGCACCGCGCCCATCAGGCGTTCTTCGGCGAGGTTGTGGATCATCATCCGGAACCCGCCCAAGGGATCACCCAGCACGTTCTCCTTGGGAATCTGCACGTTGTCGAAGTTCAGCTCGGCCGTGTCCTGAGACTTCAAGCCGATCTTCGCCAACTTCCGCCCGCGCGAGAAACCGGGCCGGTCGGCCTCGACCCAGAACAGGCCGATGTCGTGCCGGTTCGGTCCGGTGCGCGCGGCGACCAGCACCAGTCCGCAGAGGATGCCGTTGGAAATATAGGTCTTCGCGCCGTTGATCAGCCAATGATCGCCCTTGTCCTCGGCCCGCGTGCGGATGCCCGAGAGGTCCGAGCCAGTGTCAGGCTCGGTCATGGCGATGGCCAGCACCGTCTCGCCCGAGGTGATGCCGGGCATGAAGCGCGCGCGTTGCTCATCAGTGCCGAACTTGTGCAGATAGGGCGCGACGATGCGGTTGTGCAGCGGGATATAGAGGCCGTTCTCGCGCGCCGACAGCTCCTCGGACAGGACCATGTCATAGCGGAAATCATCGAGCCCCAGCCCGCCGTATTCCTCATCGGCATACATGGCGAGGAACCCCTGCGCGCCGGCGCTGAGCCAGACCGCGCGGTCGACCATGCCCTGTTCGCGGAAACGCTCGGCATGGGGATAGACCTCGGCCTCGGCCCAGCGGCGGACCGTGTCGCGGAACATCTCGTGTTCGGGCTCGAAAAGGCGGCGGCGGATCATGGCGGCTCCTGTCAGGCGGCGTAGGACTTGGCGTCACGCAGATACGCGCGCAGGGCGGAGGAGGGGCGGAAGCGGTCGCCCAGCCGGTCGGCCAGCGCGTCGCAACGGGCGAGGAAGGCGTCAGGCCCCTGCTCCCGCGCGTATTGCACCGCCCCGCCAAGGTGGCGTGGAAAGCCTGCGGCTTGGACCGTTGCCAGATCCGCTTCGGCCTCATGCTGCAGGACGCCTTCGGCGAGGCAGGTCAGCGCCGCGAGGCTGAGGCGGGTGAGCAGCCGGTCAGTGGCGTCGTCGGCCACGGGGCCATCGCCCTCGGGCAGTGTCAGGTCCAGCCCCGCGGCATGGGCTCGCGCGGCCAAGGCTCCGGGTGCGTTGCCTTCGGTCAGCAGATGCTGGACCTCGTCTTGCAGCGCGGCGCGGAGCCGGTCGAGGAAGGCGCCCCGGACGACCAACGGCATAAGGCCGAGTTGCTGCACGAGGTCATAGGCCCGTGCCGTGGCAGCGGGTGCGCCGGCGTGGATCTCGACCACGGGACCCGAGCGGTGCAGGCGCAGCGGGTCTTTACCGGCCTCACCCAGCAGGATCTCGTCCCCCGCGACCTGCGCTTTCAGCGGCGCGGGGCCGACGGTGATCCGGCGTTTGTGGGCGAGCGCCGTCAGGGCGTCGGCCCCGTCGCCGGTGATCTCCAGCGCCTCGATCCGGTGGCGTGGGCCGTCCGGGCGCAGCTTGCCCGAACGCAGGGCATTGGCCGCGAAGAAGTTCAGCGTGATGGCCGCACGGGTCTCGGGCAGGCCGAGCAGGTCGCAGAACAGCCGCGACTCCAGTGCCAGAACCGTATCGACCTCCATCACCAAGCCCGCCTCGACCAGCTCGACGATCTTCAACGGGCCGGGCAACAGGCCACGGGTCTCGGCCATGATCCGGGCGCGGGTTTCGGCCAGCAGCGTCCGCGCCTTGGCCATTTCGACTTCCGAGCGGGGTGCGACCGGGCGATCCCACGGCTGCACTGGCGGTTCGGTCTGCGCATGGATCCACGCCAACGCGGCCGGGAGCAACTCCTCGCGGGAGGGCACGAGTTCATCGATGACGCCCAAGTCCAGCGCCTCGGCCGGGGCCATCATCCGGCCGCTCAGCAGCAGGTCCAACGCCGGGGCCAAGCCGGTGAGCCACGGCAGACGCGCGCAGCCACCGGCACCGGGCAACAGCCCCAGCGTGACCTCGGGTAAGCCCGTCACGGCGGCGCGGTCCTCGACGATCACCCGGTGGTGACAGGCGAGACAGATCTCCAACCCGCCACCCAAGGCCGCACCGTTGATCGCGGCGACGACCGGCGCACCCAATTGCTCCAACCGACGCAGGAAGCCCTTGTCCTCGTTCAACCACGCCCGGTAGGCGGCATCCGCCCCCTCATTGGCCAGAAGCGCATGAAGATCGCCGCCCGCGAAGAACGTCTTCTTGGCCGAGGCGATGACCACGCCTTTCAGCCCGGCCTCGCCCTCCAGCCGCGCCACCGTGGCGCCCATCAGGTCATGGTAAACCTGGCTCATCGTATTGGCGGACTGGCCGTCCATATCCATCGTCACCACGACGATTCCATCGTCGCGGCGCTGGTAGTCAAAGCCCATCGCGGGGTCCTCCCTCATGGCTTGCTGCCACGCTCCGGGGCCCACCCTGCCATGCTTCGCGCTCAGGTTCCAAGAAAATCATACAGTGACCTAATTTTTGACGTGACGGCACGAGGCCCCTTGGGAAAGGGGCCCGCAAGGGTTCAGTTGGGCAGGCGTTTGCCGGTAGCGAGCATGTGGTCGATGCGCGCCCGCGTGGTCGGACGCTGCACCAGCATGGTCAGCGCCTCGCGCTCCAGCACCATGATCTCGGCCTCGGGCAGGGCGCGGGCCGGACCCTCGCCACCGCCGGTGAGGACCGAGGCGATGGTCTGCGCCAGATGGTGATCGACCTCACTGATGCGCCCGGCAGCGTGGTCGGCATCGGGGGCCGCCATGAGCGCGGCAAGCCCCTCGGCCCCGGTGATCTGCAAGGTGCGGGCAGCGGGCGCGGCGTAGCCCGGAACAAGGGCCAAGGCTTGGGTCTTGGCGGCAGGGATCAGCGCGGCGCGGTTGGCTTCAATGCCATCCGTGGCGCGAAGAAGGCCGGCCGCCTGTGCCTCGGCGGCGGAGGGGTAGATCCGCCCCGCCAGCACCGTCGCGAAAGCCTGCTGTGCGGCGGCAATCGGGTCGCTACTTTGCTCCAACGCACGGGCCAGCAAGCGAGTGCAGCCGCCCCAGCCGGGCAACAAACCCACGGCGGTTTCCGGCACGCCGATGGCGGCCGTGTCCAGCGCCACCGTGGCGTCCGCGTGCATCTGGAACTCACAGCCGCCACCAAGCGCGAAGCCGTGCACCGCCGCGACGACCGGCACCGGCGCCTGCCGCATCGCGACGAACAAGGCTTGCCCCCGGCCGCCGTAGGCGTTGATGCGCGCGGGGCCGTCGGGGCCGTCCAGCATGGCGCAGAAGAACGCCAGATCCGCTCCGGCCGAGAAGGCCCGCGGGTCATCATTGCCCAGAACCAGCGCCGAGAAATCCTTGCCGGCGCGGGCGATGGTCTCTTCCAGAAGGTCCAGCACCTCGGGCGCGAAGGTGTTCATCTTGCTCCGCGCACGGAACAGCGCGACGCCGTCGCCGAGGTCCAACAGGCTCGCCTGCGCGGTCGCGGCGATGACCGGCAGCGCGTCCAGCGTGTCAATCGATCCGGTGGCCATGACGGCTCCTCCCCTTTTCAGTCCCGGCGCGGCACCCAAGGCCTCCTCGCCCCGGCGCACGCCACGTTTAGCCCGACAACCCGTCCATCAGTGTCTCGACGACCTGACGCGCGGTGTCTTCCTTGCCCACCGGCCCGTCCGAATTATACCAATTGCCCATCCCGTTCAGCGCCTGCGCGGCGGTGAAGGTGGCGATGCGCACGTCGCGCACTTTCAGCGAGCCATCCTCGGCCCCTTCGGCCACCACCTGCCGGATCAGTGCGTCGATGTCGCGCTTGAGGGCGCGGAACTGCTTCCGGCTCGCCTCGGTCAGGTTGTAATCCTGCGTGCGGGCGACACAGATGCCGTAGTCATCCAGCATCACCATCGCATAGGCCATGAGCACGCTGCGCAGCCGCGAGGCCCCGGTGCCACCCTGCGCCGCCGCCTCACGCGAGGCATCGATGATCGCGCTCAGACCCCGGCGGGTGCATTCGAACAGGATCTCATCCTTGTTCGCGAAGTAATGGTAGATCGTCGGCTTCGTCACGTTCAGCGCCGTCGCCACATCATCGAGCGAGGTCGCGTGAAAGCCCTTCTGATTGAAGAACCGCGCCGCCGTGCGCAGCACCGCCTCACGCTTCGCCGCCCGCTCACGCTCGCGATCCCCCGGCTGGGACCAGGGCGAGGCGTCGATCTGGGCGGCTTTGCGGGGCATGCGACTCGAAGGATTACTGTTGCGTCTTTTGTTTACTAGCGAGTATAGAGATTACCAGCAAGACGTATTTTTACCGATGCGAAGGCGACTGGAGGAGGAGCCCGATGATCCTGAACGAAGACCAGACGATGGTGCGCGACATGGCGCGTCGCTTCGCGGCCGAGCGACTGGCGCCCAATTCCGCCCGCTGGGACGAGACGGGCGAGTTCCCGCGCGAGGTCATCGCCGAGATGGGTGCGCTGGGGCTGATGGGAATGCTGGTGCCCGAGGAATTGGGCGGCGCGATGACCGATGCCGTCGCCTATGCCTGCGCGCTGGAGGAAATCGCCGCCGGCAACGGCGCGATCTCGACGATCATGTCGGTGCACAATTCGGTCGGCTGCGTGCCGATCCTGCGTTTCGGGACGGAAGCTCAGAAGCAGGAATACCTCCAGCCGATGGCCGAGGGCGCGCTGCTCGGCGCCTTCTGTCTGACCGAACCGCATGCCGGCTCGGACGCCTCGGCGCTGAAGACCCGTGCGGTGCGCACGAATGACGGCTGGGTGCTGAACGGCGTGAAGCAGTTCATCACCTCGGGCAAGAACGCCGACATCGCCATCGTCTTTGCCGTGACCGATCCGGCGGCGGGAAAGAAGGGCATCTCGGCCTTCATCGTGCCGACCAAGACCCCGGGCTGGCGCGTTGCCTCGATCGAGAAGAAGACCGGCCAGCATCTGTCCGACACCGCGCAGATCGCTCTGGAGGATCTGAAGCTGCCGGCCGAGGCGCTGCTGGGCGAGGAGGGTCAGGGCTACCGCATCGCGCTGTCGAACCTCGAAGGCGGGCGCATCGGCATCGCCGCGCAATCCGTCGGCATGGCCCGCGCGGCGCTGGAGGCCGCCGTCGCCTATGCGATGGAGCGCGAGAGCATGGGCAAGAAACTGATGGATCATCAGGCCGTCGCCTTCCGTCTGGCCGACATGGCCACGCAGGTCGAGGCCGGTCGCCAGATGGTCCTGCACGCCGCCGCCCTGAAGGATGCGGGGCAACCCGCGCTGGAGGCCGCCTCGATGGCGAAGCTGTTCGCGTCGGAGATGGCCGAGCGCGTCGCCTCGGCCGCAATCCAGACCTTCGGCGGCTACGGCTATACCCGCGATTTCCCGGTCGAGCGCATCTGGCGCGATGTCCGCGTCTGCCAGATCTACGAGGGCACCAGCGACATCCAGCGCCTCGTCATCGCCCGATCTCTTGCCCAATGAGTGCTGCCATGAGTGAAACCATCGTCATCGTCGCCGCCAAACGCACCGCCTTGGGCGGGATGCTCGGCGATTTCGCGTCCCTTCCCGCTAGCGACCTCGGCGCCGCCGCGATCCGGGGCGCGGTCGA
This sequence comes from Pararhodobacter sp. CCB-MM2, assembly GCF_001691415.1. Classification (GTDB taxonomy): domain Bacteria; phylum Pseudomonadota; class Alphaproteobacteria; order Rhodobacterales; family Rhodobacteraceae; genus Pararhodobacter. The sequence continues at coordinate 21,364 of NZ_LRRR01000007.1, read as the reverse complement.
TCAGGCCGGACTTCAACCCGCCGATATCGACACCGTGCTCATGGGCAACGTGCTGGGCGCGGGTCAGGGGCAGGCCCCGGCGAGGCAGGCGGCGCTGAAGGCCGGGCTCACGCTCGGCACCGTCTGCACCACGCTGAACAAGATGTGCGGCTCGGGCATGCAGGCCTTGATGCTGGCCCATGACCAGCTGCGCGCGGGCTCTGCCACCGTCGCCATCGCGGGCGGGATGGAGAGCATGACCAACGCGCCCTACCTGCTGCCGAAGATGCGCGCGGGCGCCCGTCTAGGCCATCAGCAGGTCATCGACCACATGTTCTTCGACGGGCTGGAAGACGCCTATGACCGCGGTGAAAACGGGGGCGGCCGCCTGATGGGCACCTTCGCCGAGGATTGCGCGGGCTCCTATGCCTTCACGCGCGAGGAGCAGGATGCCTATGCCCTCGCCTCGCTGTCACGCGCGCTGGAGGCCTCGGCCAATGGCGTCGCGGCGGCCGAGATCGTGCCGGTCGAGGCGCCCTCGGGCCGCGCGACGGTGACGTTGGCCGAGGACCAGCAGCCGAAAAGCGCCCGCCCCGACAAGATCCCGACGCTGAAACCCGCCTTCCGCAAGGACGGCACGGTGACGGCGGCGAATTCCTCGTCGATCTCGGACGGCGCGGCGGCTCTGGTGCTGATGACGGAATCGGAAGCGGCAAAACGGGGCCTCAAACCCCTCGCCCGGATCACCGGCCACGCCTCCTACGCGCATGAGCCGGGGCTGTTCACCACGGCGCCCGTCTCGGCCATCAACCGGCTGCTGACGAACACCGGCTGGACCGTCGCCGATGTCGACCTGTGGGAGGTGAACGAGGCCTTCGCCGTCGTGCCCATGGTGGCGATGCGCGACCTGTCGATCCCGCATGAGAAGATGAACGTGCTGGGCGGCGCCTGCGCGCTGGGGCATCCGATCGGCGCCTCGGGCGCGCGGATCGTGGTGACCCTGCTCAACGCCCTGCGGCGCGCCGGCAAGACCCGCGGCGTCGCGGCGGTCTGCATCGGCGGCGGGGAAGCCACCGCTGTCGGCGTCGAATTGCTGGAGGCCTGAGATGTCCAACGTCCTGACCGATTTCGACCCGGCGACCGGCATCGGCCGCTTGACCCTCAACCGCCCTGAGGTGCTCAATGCCCTCGACGCCGCGACCGCGCAGGACTTCCTGACGGCCGTGCGCGCGCTGACCACCAAACCCGGCCTGCGCTGCATCGTGCTGACCGGCGCGGGCCGGGCCTTCGCGGCGGGCGGCGATGTTGCGACCTTCACCGCCAACGGCATCGAGCGCGCGCCCGAGGTCATCCATGCCCTGCTGGACCCGCTGAACACCGCGATCATCGCGCTGCGCCAGCACCCGGCGCCGGTGATCACTGCGGTGAAGGGCGTCGCGGCGGGGGCTGGCCTGTCGCTGGCGCTGTCGGGCGACCTGATCCTCGCCGAGGAGAAGGCCCGCTTCGTCGTCGCCTATGACCGCGTCGGCGCCCCGCCCGATTGCGGCATGAGCTGGTTCCTGCCCCGGCGCGTCGGGCGCGGCATGGCCTTCGAAATGATGCTCACCGGCCGGGTCATCACCGCGCCCGAGGCCCTCGCCTGCCGGCTCGTCGACCGCACCGCCCATGCCGAGGCGTTCGACACCGAGCTGGAGGCGCTGGCGCTGCGCGTGGCCTCGGGTCCGACGCAGGCCTACGGGCATTTCAAGGCGCTGATGGACAGCGACATGGGCCTCGCCGAGCATCTGGAGGCCGAACGCGCCGCCTTCATCCGCACCACCGCCACGGCGGATTTCGCCGAAGGGGTGGCCGCCTTCACCGGCAAGCGCGACCCGAAGTTCCAGGGCGCTTAATCGCCTAGAAGTGTATCGGCGCGCGGGCAGTCCCCGCGCGCCGGATTGTTGGTCAGTCGAGCGTCTCGAGCACGTCCTTGATCGTGCCGACCAGCTGGTCGACATGGGATTTCTCGATGATCAGCGGCGGTGACATGGCGATGATGTCGCCCGTCGTGCGCACCATGATCCCCTTCTCGAAGGCCTTCAGGAAGGCCGAGAACGCCCGCTTCGTCGGCTCGCCCGGAATGGGCTCCAGCTCGATCGCACCGATCAGGCCGAGGTTGCGGATGTCGATCACATGCTTCACGCCCTTGAGCGAGTGCAGCGCCTCTTCCCAATAGGGCGCGATCTCGGCCGCGCGCTCGAACAGGCCCTCTTCCTTGTACAGAGCCTGCGTCGCCAGACCCGCCGCACAGGCGATGGGCGAGCCCGAATAGGTATAGCCGTGGAACAGCTCGATCATATGCTCGGGGCCGTTCATGAAGGTGTCGTGCACCTCGGAGGTCGTGAACACCGCGCCCATCGGCACCGTGCCCGAGGTCAGGCCCTTCGCCGTCGTCATCAGGTCCGGCATCACCCCGAAATAATCGGCGGCAAAGGCGGTACCGAGGCGACCGAAGCCGGTGATGACCTCATCAAAGATCAGCAGGATGCCGTGTTTCTTCGTGATTTCCCGAAGCTTCTGCAGATAGCCCCTCGGCGGCAGGATCACACCCGCCGAGCCCGCGACCGGCTCGACGATCACCGCGGCGATGGTATCCGCGCCGTGCAGGGCGACGATGCGCTCCAGCTCATCGGCGAGGTTGGCGCCATGGTCCGGCAGGCCCTTGGCCCAGCGGTTCTCGTCGGGCAGATAGGTGTGCTGCATGTGGTCGACGCCGTTCAGCAGCGAGCCGAAGACGCGGCGGTTGTTGACCAGACCGCCGACCGAGATGCCGCCGAAGCCGACGCCGTGATAGCCCTTCTCGCGCCCGATCAGACGGGTGCGAGCGCCGTCGCCGCGAGCGCGGTGATAAGCCAGCGCGATCTTCAGCGCGGTATCGACGGATTCCGAGCCCGAGTTGGTGAAGAAGACATGGTTGAAGCCCTCGGGCGACATCTCGACCAGCCGGTTGGCCAGCTCGAAAGCGGCCGGATGGCCCATCTGGAAGGCGGGGGCATAATCCAGCTCGGCGGCCGAGTTCTGGATCGCCTCGACGATCTTCGGGCGGCAATGGCCGGCGTTGCAGCACCACAGGCCCGCGGTGCCGTCGAGGATCTGACGACCGTCGGCCGAGGTGTAGTGCATGTCCTTCGCGCCGACCAGCATGCGCGGGTTCTGCTTGAACTGCCGGTTCGCCGTGAACGGCATCCAGAAGGCCGAAAGGTCGTTGGGTTTGTTGTCGAGCACGCGAAATCCTCCAGCTCAGGCACAGGGGCTGGAGGATTTCTAAGCGATAACACCGGCTGCTGGATAGGGGCCATCGCTCGGATCAGCGATGGCCTGCGCAATTCGGTGGCGGTCCCTCAATCCGCACCGCGCGCTACGTCCTGAGGCCGGACCAGCCGCCGCTGCACCGCGAACAGACCGGCGCCGATAGCCAAGCCCACGAGGTCCGTCACCAGCCCTGCGTCCAGCATCGCCAAGGCGCCCCCGATCAGCAGCACCCGCGCCGCCCAGCCGATCCGCCCGAAGTACCAGCCGATGATCCCCGCCGACAGCAGGTAGATCCCCAGAAGGGCCGAGGCGAGGACGTGCGCCGTGTCCAGCCAGTCCCCCTGCATCAGCAGCGAATCCGAGAAGAAGAACATGTAGGGCACCACGAAGGCGGCGAGGCCGATGCGGAAACTCTCGACCGAAGTCTTCATCGGATCGGACCCCGCCAAGGCCGCGCCGGCATAGGCGGCCAAGGCCACGGGCGGCGTGATCGCGGACATCACAGCGAAGTAGAAGATGAAGAAATGCGCGGTCAGCGGCTCGATCCCGAGGTTCACAAGGCCCGGCGCGATGACCGAAGCCGCCACGGCATAGGCCGCCGTCGTCGGCATCCCCATGCCCAGCACCACCGCCACCAGCATCGAGAAGGCCATCGCCAGCAGCTGCGACTGATCGGCGATGCCCAAAAGCAGGGCCGAGAAGCGCGTGCCGATCCCGGTCAGCGCGATGACGCCGACGATGATGCCCGCCGCTGCGCAGACCGCGACCAGCTGCAGCGCCATCCGCGCGCCGAGATCCAGCGCGTGGAACAGCGCGCGCGGGCCCATGCGGTTCGGCGTCAGCCACGAGACGACGGCCGCGGTGATCATCGCCAGCGTGCCGCAGCGGATCACCGAATAGCCCGAATACAGCGCCCAGACGAGTACGACGATCGGCGCGAACAGATAGGCCTGTTTCATCAGCGCGCCGAATTTCGGCAGGGCCGAGCGCGGCAGGCCCACCATGGCGAAACGCTGCGCCATCAGGTCGACCATGAAGAACACCGAGGCGAAATACAGCACCGCCGGGATCACCGCCGCCCAGACAATCTCGGTGTAGGGAATGCCGGTGATCTCGGCCATGATGAAGGCGCCGGCACCCATGATCGGCGGCATGATCTGCCCGCCCGAGGAGGCGGCGGCCTCGACCGCGGCGGCAGTCTGGCCCTTGTAGCCGACCTTCTTCATCAGAGGGATGGTCAGCGACCCGGTGGCGACCACGTTGCCCGCCGAGGTCCCGTTGATCATGCCCATCAGCCCCGAGGCGAAGACCGCCACCTTGGCCGGACCGCCGCGTTTGTGACCCGCCGCGGCGAAGGCCACGTTGACGAAATAGGCGCCGACATGGGTGGCTTGCAGGAAGGCCGCGAAGATCACGAACAGGATGATATAGGTCGACGAGATCGCGATCGGCGCGGACAGGATGCCGTTGTCGGTGAAGATATATGAGAAGAAGCGCAGCGGCGCGTAGCCGGCATGGGCGAAGATCCCCGGCAGCCACGGCCCCGCGAAGGCATAGAGCACGAAGACGCCGGCGATGATCACCAGCGCCAGCCCCGCCATCCGCCGCACGGCCTCGAGGATCAGGATCACCCCGGCCACCGCCGCCCACATGTCGCCGGGCTGTGCCATCGGCATGCCGGCCCGCATCTGCAGCTGGCGCGAGAAGAAGATCGTGTAGCCGACCGAGGCGAGGGTCGCCACGACCAGCAGCAGATCCGACAGCGTGACCCTTCCGATGCGATGATCGGCGAAGATCCAGCCATGCGCGACCGCCGCCGCCGTGCCGATCGTCAGCGGCACTCCGAAGCTGCTCACCGCCCAGCCCAGCGGGCGGGCATTGCCCAGAACCACGCCGTTGACCCAGACCGCGCCGATGGCGATCCCGCCATAGAGCACCCCCGCCGCGGCCAGCGCCAGCAAGGCCACGCTCGCCAGCGACCGGCGCGGGGCCGGGGCGGCCTCGTCGACGCCATGCGCCGCGTACAGCAGGAAGCCGAGGATCAATCCGCCGCCCAGATGCAGCAGCCGGTAGGTCCAGGTTTCCAGCGGGTAGACGTTCATCACGAAGAGATGGAACAGCGAATAGGCGACGCAGGCCGAGGCGAAGGCCCAATGCCCCGCCGACAGGAAGCGGCGCTGGTTGGACGAGGGCGGATCCTCGTCCACGGCCTCGGTGGCAAGGATCGGCGCGTCGCTGGCATGGTCGGGGGCGGCGCGGTCGGGATCGAGAGTGTCGGACATTCGGGTCACCGGGCTGGTCAGCGGATGAAAAACGCCCGCGCGTCGGGAGCAGGACACGCGGGCGCCGGGGGAGGAGCGGCGGTTACTGCAGCTCGGCCGGGATCTCGATGCCGATCTCGGCGTAGTAGCGCACGGCACCCGGGTGGAAGGGCACGAAATTGTTGGTGTCCCAATTCTCGGCCAAAGCCTCGATGGCCGAGGCATGGACCTGCCGCATCCGCTCGTTGTTCTCCAGCACCAGCTTGGTGATCTCGTAGGCCAGCGTCTCGGGCATCTCGGCATTGGCGATGGCGAAGTTCCACATTGCCACGCTGGCCACATCCTGATCCTGCCCGTTGTAGGTGCCGGCCGGGATGGTGAAGCGCTGCATCGACGGCACGGCATCGAGGAAGGACTGGATGTTCGCCTCGCTCAGCGGCAGGAAGGTCACCTCGTTCTCGATGGCGAGCTGGCTGAAGGCGCCGGTCGGCAGGCCCGCGGCATAGACGAAGGCGTCGATCAGACCGTCGGCCAGCTGGCCCGCGCCGTCCGAGGCGCCCGCGTAGCTTTCGGTGACGTTCATGTCATTGGCCGCGAAATAGCGCCGCCAATAGGTCGCCGAGGTTCCGGTCGCCGGGCCCATGTTGACCCGGTGGCCGTCCAGCCCCTCGATCGTCTCGATGCCGCTGTTGGCCAGAACCACGGCCTGCAGCGGCGTCTGGTACATCGGGAAGAGCGCGCGCAGCTGGGTGAATTCGACGCCCGGCATGAGTTCGCTCTCGCCCTGCATCGCCTCCTGCGCCGGGCCGGTGGTGGTGAAGCCCATCATCGTCTCGCCGGCCTCGACCAGCGCCACGTTCTGCACCGGGCCGCCGGTGATCTCGACCGAGGCCGCCTGCCCCAGCGCCTCGCCGATCAGCGTCGCGAGGCCCGAGCCCCAGACGAAATACGCCCCGCCCTGCGAGCCGGTCGAGATGCGCAGATTGTCCGGCCAGCCGGCGCGGTCCTGAGCGGCCAGGGGGGTCACGGCCAGCGCGGTGGCGGCCAGGGTGGCCAGAAGCGTCAGTTTCATGGTCTCTCCTCCAAAAGAACCTCCGAACCCGGCGATGCGGGCTCCCATGAAGGGGGAGAGTGTCGGCAAGGACGGCGCGGCTCAATGCGCCAGACATTATATTCTATGTCGATATAGTCAGGCAGAGGCCTCGATGCCCTCCAGATGCGCCTCCAGCACCTCCAGCAGCGCGTCGCGTTGTGCGTCCCGCGTGCCCCGAGCCCAAGCAGCGGCGAGGATCAGCTTCGAGCGCGTCGCCCCCGGCGGGATCGCCAGCGGCACATAGGCGACGCCGGGAATGGCGATGCGGCTGGTCCAGCGCGGCACGATGGCAAGGCCGGTGCCGGTGGCGACGAGGTTGACGATCGTGTGCTTCTCTTCGGCCACCTGCGCGACGCGGGCAGTCAGCCCGGCCTCGGTAAACAGCTTGATCGTCAGGTCATGCGAATGCGGGCGCGAGCGTCGGTCCGGCACGATCAGCGGCGCATCGACCAGATCGGCGATGTCCAGCTCGGCCCGTCCGGCCAAGGGATGATCGGTCGGCAGCGCGACCACGGCAGATTCGAAGAACAGCGTACGGAACGCGATCCGAGGGTCACGCACATCGGGCGGACGGCAGAAGGCCACGTCGATCGAGCCGCTGAGCACCTTGGGCAGCAGGTGGATGGTCTTCTGCTCGATCAGCTGCACCTCGATATCCGGATGCTCGGCCCGCAGATGCTGCAACAGCTGCGGCATCAGCCCGGCCGCCGCGCTGTCGATGGCGCCCACGCGCAGCACCGGCATCTCGGTCTTGCGGATGCCGCGCAGCTTCTCCTCCAGCCGGTCGGATTGCGCGACCAGCGCGCGCGCGTCCTCGAGGATCGCCGAGCCGGCCTCGGTCAGCGACACGCTGCGGGTGGTGCGCAGGAACAGCTTCACCTCCAGCCGATCCTCAAGGCTGCGGATCTGCCGCCCCAAGGACGCGGGCAGCATGTCCAGCGACTGCGCGGCCCGGCCGAAATGCATCGCCTCGGCCACGGCCAGAAAGCACCTGAGCTGCGCGATATCCATGCCGGACCCTTTCATTGCGGAATTGTATATAATCATCGGCGCGTTGCCCCGTCCAGAGCGGCGCGGATAGCGTGGGCCCATGCAAGGCACCCTGCCCCGTCCGGGCGGGGATCGAGGAGGATCACAGCGCCATGAAACACTACAAGATCGCCGCCATTCCCGCCGACGGCATCGGCCCCGAGGTCATCGCCGCCGGGCTTCAGGCGCTGGAGGCGACCGCCCGCCGTGACGGAGGTTTCTCCGTTGATGTGACGGAATTCGACTGGGGCTCGGCCCGCTACAAGGCCACCGGCGCGATGATGCCCGAGGACGGCCCGGCGCAGCTGCGTGCCTTCGACGCGATCTTCTTCGGCGCAGTCGGCGCGCCCGATGTGCCCGATCACATCACCCTCTGGGGCCTGCGCCTGCCGATCTGCCAAGGCTTCGACCAATACGCCAACGTCCGCCCCACCCGCATTCTGCCGGGCATCCAGTCGCCGCTGGCTGGCGTCGGTCCGGGGGATCTCGACTGGGTCATCGTGCGCGAGAATTCCGAGGGTGAGTACTCGGGCCACGGCGGCCGCGCGCACAAGGGGCTGCCCGAGGAAGTCGGCACCGAGGTCGCCATCTTCACCCGCGTCGGCGTCACGCGGATCATGCGCTACGCCTTCCGGCTGGCCCAGTCGCGTCCGCGCAAGCTGTTGACGGTGGTGACGAAATCCAACGCTCAGCGGTTCGGCATGGTGATGTGGGACGAGATTGCCGCCGAAGTGTCGAAGGAATTCCCCGATGTGACCTGGGACAAGATGCTGGTCGACGCGATGACCGTGCGGATGGTGAAGAACCCGCGCAGCCTCGACACCATCGTTGCCACCAACCTGCATGCCGACATCCTGTCGGATCTGGCCGGCGCGCTGGCGGGCAGCCTCGGCGTCGCGCCGACCGGCAATATCGACCCTGAGCGGCGCTATCCTTCGATGTTCGAGCCGATCCATGGCTCGGCCTTCGACATCACCGGCAAGGGCATCGCCAACCCGGTCGCCACCTTCTGGACCGCGGCGCAGATGCTGGAGCATCTGGGCGAACCGGCGGCGGCCGAGCGTCTGATGCGCGCGGTCGAGAAGGTCTGCGCCGATGGCGTGATGACCCCGGATGTGGGCGGCAAGGCGACGACGGTGCAGGTGACCGAGGCCGTCTGCGACGCGATCCGTGGCGAGAACATCTGACATGGCGGGCGAGGCGGCCCTGTTGCGGGCCCTGTTCGACGCGGCCATCGCGGCGGCCGATCCCGCCGTTGTGCTGGCCCGCCATCTGCCCGAAAAACCCAAGGGCCGCTGTCTGGTCATCGGCGCGGGCAAGGCCTCGGCGGCGATGGCGCGGGCGGTGGAGCGGGCCTGGCCCGATGTCGATCTGTCGGGCGTGGTCGTCACCCGCTACGGCCATGCCGTCCCCTGCGAACGGATCACCATCCGCGAGGCCGCGCATCCAGTCCCCGATGCGGCGGGCGAGGCAGCGGCGCGCGAGATCCTGTCGCTGGCTCAGTCCGCCGGCCCCGAGGATCTGGTACTGGCGCTGATCTCGGGCGGGGGCTCGTCCTTGCTGGCCTTGCCCGCCGAGGGGCTGACGCTCGCCGACAAGATCGCGGTGAACAAGGCGCTGCTCAAATCCGGCCTCGCCATCGACGACATGAACCGCATCCGGCGGCGGTTGTCGGCGGTGAAGGGCGGGCGATTGGCCTTGGCGGCGGCCCCTGCCCGGCTGGTCACCTTGGCGATTTCCGACGTGCCGGGGGATGATCCCGCTGCCATCGCCTCGGGGCCCACGGTGCCGGACCCCTCGTCCTCGGACGATCTGACGCCACTGCTGGCAAAGCTCCCCGACCTGCCCGATGCAGCCCGTCGCTTGATCGAAACACCCTCTCCGGCGCAGGATTTCACCCCCGATTTCCGCCTGATCGCCACGCCGCAGATGTCTTTGCTGGCCGCAGCCGAACTCGCCTTGAAGGCCGGCCTCACCCCCCTGATCCTCGGCGACGCGCTGGAGGGCGAGGCGCGCGAGGCGGGCATCCTCATGGCCGGCATCGCCCGCGCTACGGCCGCGCAGGGCACGCCGGTGAAGGCACCCGCCGTGCTGCTCTCGGGCGGGGAAACCACCGTCAGCATCGGCCAGACCGCGCCGGGTCGGGGCGGGCGGAACACCGAATTCCTGTTGTCGCTGGCGCTGGCCCTGGACGGTCATCCCGGAATCCATGCACTCGCCGGCGACACCGACGGGATCGACGGGACCGAGGACGCCGCCGGCGCGATCATCGGCCCGGACACGTTGAAGAACGCGCGCCGGGCCGGCCTCAACCCCGCCTATGCCCTGCAAACCCACGACAGCTACACTTTGTTCGACCAGTTGGACGCGCTGGTGAAGACCGGCCCGACGCTGACGAATGTCAACGATTTCCGGGCCATATTGGTCCGCTGAGCCAAGGAACATCCCATGATCCGCACCCGGCGGGCGAAGATCATCGCCACCGTCGGCCCGGCCTCGGCCGCGCCCTTCATGCTGCGCAAATTGTTCAACGCGGGCGTCGATACCTTCCGGCTGAACTTCAGCCATGGCGACCACGCGACCCATGCCGCCGTCCTCCGGGCCATCCGCGCGCTGGAGGCCGAGGTCGGCGTGCCGATCGGCATCCTGCAGGACCTGCAGGGCCCGAAGATCCGCCTCGGCCGGCTGCCCGGCGGCGCCCGCCCCGTCGACCGGCATGAGCGCGTCACTTTCGTGCAGGCCGATCGCAGCGAAGATCCGGCCCTCCTTCCCCTGCCCCATCCCGAGATCTTCGCCGCCATCGCCCCCGGCCACCGGCTGTTCATCGATGACGGGCGGGTGCGGCTGCGGGTTGTCTCGGTCGGTGAGCGGATCGAGGCCGAGGTCACCGAGGGCGGCATGCTCAGCAACCGCAAGGGCGTGAACCTGCCCGATACGGTGCTGGACCTCCCGGTGCTGACGGAAAAGGACCGCGCCGATCTGGCCTTCGGGCTGGCCGAGGGCGTCGATTGGGTCGCGCTGTCCTTCGTGCAACGGGCCGCCGATCTGGACGAGATCCTGAGGCTGATCGACGGCCGTGCGGGCCTTGTGTCGAAGATCGAGAAACCCTCGGCGCTGGAGGAAATCGACGCCATCGCCGCGCGCTCGGATGCGGTGATGATCGCGCGGGGCGATCTGGGGGTGGAGATCCCGCCCGAGGATGTGCCCGCCCGGCAGAAGGAGATCATCGCGCTGTGCCGCAACCTCGGCCGCCCGGTGATCGTGGCGACGCAGATGCTGGAATCGATGACCTCGGCCCCGGCGCCGACCCGGGCCGAGGCCTCGGACGTGGCGACCGCGATCTATGACGGCGCAGATGCGGTGATGCTGTCCGCCGAAAGCGCGACCGGCGCCTATCCGGCCGAGGCGGTCGAAGTCATGGACCGCATCATCCGCCGCACCGAGGGTCACGGCGCCTATGCGCGCACCATCGCCGCCACCCGCTCGCACGCCGAGGGCACGGCCCTGTCCATCGCCGACAGCGGCGCGGTCCTGGCCTGCGCGATCGGCGCGCGCTGCCTCGTCGCCTATTCGATGAGCGGGGCCACGGCGCAACGGGTCGCCGCCCGCCGCCCGGCCCTGCCCCTGATCGTGCTGACCCGCGACGCCCGCGTCTCGCGCCGGATGGCACTGGTCTGGGGCGCGCGCTCGGTGCTGGAAAGCGCCGCGCTGGACTATGACAGCATGGTCTCGATGGCGCGCGAGGAAAGCGCGCGGCTGATCGGCCCCGAGCCGGGCGACAGCTTCGTCATCCTCGCCGGCGTCCCCTTCGGCCAATCGGGCAGCACCAACAACATCCGCGTCGCCACCTACCGCTAGGCGCTTGGCAAAAGGGGGCCAGACGCTATGCTGGCCCCCTGCCCCTCAAGCCCTTGTCAGACATGGACATCATCCAGCTCCGCGCCTTCCTTGCCGTCGCCGACACGCTACATTTCGGGCAGGCCGCCCAGTCGCTCGACATGCTGCCGGCCTCGTTGGGGCGGCACATAAGATTGCTGGAGGAACAGCTCGACCGGCGGCTGTTTGACCGCACCACCCGGCAGGTCGCGCTGACCGAGGCGGGGGGCGAGATCCTTGAGGAGGCGCGCGCGCTGGTCGGCCATTTCGACGCCTTCGAGGCGCGGCTTCAGGGCCTGAGACGCGCGGAATCGCAGGTGCTGCGGATCGGGGCCATCGACAGCGCCGCGACTGGGCTGATCCCGCAGCTGCTGCCGCTTTTGCGCGCCGAGGCGCCAGATTACGAGATCGAACTCATCGAGAACAAGACCAACATCCTGCTGCCGAAGCTGCTCAGCGGCGGGCTGGATCTGGCCTTCTGCCGCCCGCCCGAAGTGCGCGATCCGAAGCTCTATTTCCGCACGTTGTTCTACGAGACGATGGTCGTCGCCCTGCCCGTCACCCATCCGCTTGCCGGCCGCGCGCGGTTGGAGTTGGGCGATTTGCGGGACCAGCCGATGATCCTGCCCGACCGCCGCTCGCGCCGCTATTCGCATGACCTGACGATCAAGCTGTTCGCGGATGCCGGGATGCAGCCGAAGATCATGCAATACGCGGCCGAGAAGCACACGATCGTCGGACTGGTCAGCACCGGCACCGGCCTCGCCATCCTGCCGCGCTGGACCGAGCGGATGGCCGCGCCGGGGGTGATCTTCCTGCCGCTGGACCCGGCGAAAAGCGCGGAATGGCCGCAGAGCGTGATCACCGCCGTCTGGCCCCGCGGCACCCGCGATCCGCGCCGGGATACGGTGATGGCGGTGCTGGACCGCCATCTCGATGCGATTGCCGCGACGGCTTAGCGGCCGACGACCGAGCCGTCGTAGCCGATCGCGGGATACAGCGCGCGCTGCTTGGCCGGGAACCGTGCCTCCATGTCGGGGGCAAGGGCGATGCCCAGACCGGGGCCGGTCGGCGCCTCAAGGTATCCGCGAGACAGGGACAGGGGCTCGGTCAGCATCGAATTCTCGGAGCCGTCGATGTTGAAGCTGGGGAATTCCTGAATGAGGAAGGCCGAGGACATCAGATCGAGCTGCAGACACGCCGCCGTCGACACCGGCCCCAGCGGGTTGTGCGGGGCGATGGTCGCGCCTGCGGCCTCGGCCAGATGCGCGGCCTTGATCGAGGGGGTGAGCCCGCCGATGGCGCAGACATCTGGGCGCAGCACCTGAACGCCGATGCGCAGAAGCGTGGCGAATTCCTGAAGCGACACCGCGCGTTCACCGGTGGCAATCGGTACGGGCACGCGGCGGACGACCTCGGCCATGGCCTCGGGGCTTTCGGGCGGGATCGGATCCTCGAAGAACAGCGGGCGGGCTTCCTCGATGCCGCGACCGATGGCGACGGCCTCGGTGACGGAAAACGCCCGATGCGCCTCGACACAGAGGTCGAAATCGGGGCCGACGGCGTCACGGCAGGCCAGAACCTTGTCGATGGCGCTTCCCACTCGCCGGGCATGGATATGCTCCTCGGCCTTCATGCCGGGATGACGCATCGAGGGCAGGATCACCCGCACCGCATCAAAGCCCAGAGCCTGCACGCGCAGACAGGCGGCGGCCAGTTCCTCGGGCGTTTCGCCATGGGCGACGGCATAGGTCCGCACCCGGTCGCGGGTCCGTCCGCCCAGGAGGTCCGCCACCGAGACCCCCAGCGCGCGGGCCTTTAGATCCCACAAGGCGATGTCGATCGAGGCCAGCGCGCTCAGCAGCACCGAGGAACGGAAGAAGGTCGCGCGCTGGATATATTGCCAGTGATGCTCGATCCGGCTTGCGTCCTTGCCGATGAAATACGCGGCCAGCTTGCCGATCTCGGTCTTCACCGCGTCGAGATGCGCCCAATCGCCGGCCTCGCCGATGCCGATGCTTCCGTCGGCGGTCTCGACTTCGGTGAACAGATAGGGGCCGGCCTCACGGGTGGCGATACGGGTGATGATCATCGGGCAGTCCGGCGGAACAGGGGTTTCAGATAGGGCCAGGCGATGCTGAGCACGGCGAAGGCCAGAAGCAGACCCGAGATCGGGCGGGTCACGAAAGGCAGAAGCCCCTCGTCGGTGTAGGTGATGCCCCGGCGCAGGTTCAGCTCCAGCATCGGGCCGAGGATGAAGGCGAGGATGAAGGGGCTGGTCGGTAGTCCCACCTTGTCCATCACGAGGCCGAGGCCCGCGAAGCCGAGGATCAGCGCGAAGTTGAAGGGCGAGGCGTTGGCGACGAAGACGCCGATGAAGGCCAGCGCGACGATCGCGGGATAGAGGAAGTGATAGGGCACCTTCAGGATCGCCGGGAACAGCCGCATGCCGAAGAATTGCAGCGCCAGCACGACGACCGAGGCGATGAGCGCGGTCAGGAACAGGGCGTAGACCACCTCGGCGTTGTTGGTGAACAGGAGGGGGCCGGCCTGAATGCCGTGGATCATCAACCCGCCGAGCAGGATCGCCGTGGTGCCATCGCCGGGGATCCCCAGCGCGATCATCGGGATCAGCGCGCCGCCCACGGCCGCGTTGTTCGAGGTCTCGGAGGCGAAGACGCCGTCGACGCAGCCCTTGCCGAATTGCTCGGGGTGTTTGGAGGCCGATTTCGCCTGCGCATAGGCGACCATGTTGGACAATGCCGCGCCCATGCCGGGCAGGAAGCCGATCCAGAGGCCGATCAGGAAGGACCGGGTGATGTTCCAGGCGTTGTCGCGGTATTCGCGCATGGTGACGCCGAAGCCCTTGATATCCTTGACGTCGATCTTGGGTACCTGCTGTTCGCCGCGGCCGAAATCCTGCACGATCTGCTTGATCGCAAACAGACCCAGCATCACCGGGATCAGGTCGAAGCCACTGGACAGCTGCACGAAGCCGAAGGTGAAGCGCGGCGAGCCGTCGATCGGCGCGAAACCCACGGTCGCCAGCATCAGGCCGATCGCCGCCGCGGCGAGGCCGTGGAACACCTTCTCGCGCGACAGGGCCGCCACCAGCGAGATCGCGCAGATGCCGAGGCCGAAATATTCCCACGGACCCAGCAGCAGCGCCGCGCGGGCCATCAGCGGCGAGGCGACCATGGCGATCAGGATCGACAGGAAGGTGCCGATGAAGCTGGCAACGATGGCAGCGCCGAGGGCCTTCACCGCCTGCCCGTTGCGGGTCATCGGGTAGCCATCGAAGGTCGTCGCGATGGAGGACGGCGCGCCGGGGATGCCCAGCAGGATCGAACCGACCATGCCGCCCGAAACCCCGCCGACCCAGATCGACACCAGCATGGCGAGGCCGATCTCGGGCGGCATGCCGAAGGTCAGGGGCAGCAGCAGGGCCACCCCCAGCGCGCCGGACAGGCCGGGGATCGCGCCCAACACGATGCCGAGGGCCGAGGACACGAGGATGATCAGGAAGGTGCCCGGTGCCAGGAGCGTGGTCAGGGCGGTCAGGATGTCACTCATCGCGGGACCTCAGAACAGGATGCCTTGCGGCAGGAAGGCGTTGAGAAGCTTGGCGAACAGCAGCCAAATCGCGCCGGTGACGAGCAGGGCATAGAGCGCGCCGATCCAGGCCTCGTGGCGTTTAGGGCCGGCGATGACCCAATAGACCGCGAAGGCCATCAGCGCCGTGGCGGGGGCGAAACCCAGAAGCCAGAGCCCCACGCCATAGGCCACCATCAACGCCGCCATGATGCCGGCGCGGGCGGTTTCGGCGGTGAAGGCGGGGCCGGTGTTAGGGGTGCTCTTGCCGGTGAGCAGCATCATCAGCCCGCAGAATCCCAGGATCGTGCAGGCGAAGATCGGGAACAGTTGCGGGCCGGGGTCATTGTTGAAGGTCATCGCGTGGATGCCGAGCGACAGGGCAACGCCGATCCCGCCCAGCACGATCAGGCCGAGGCCCAGGATACGGTCGCGGGTCATGCGCGCTCTCCCTTGAAACGGCGGGACAGCCAGTCGCGGATCGCCGCGCGGGCCTCCGCGTGTTCGGCTTGTCCCAGATTGGTGAACCCGTGGTCCGAGGCCGCGAATTGCCGCACCTCGCAATCCACCGCCGCGTCGATCAGCTGCCCGGCATAGCGCCGCGCCTCGTGCCGCAGCGGGTCGAGGCCCGCGATGATCACCAGCGCCGGCGGCATCAGTGCCAGCAGCGCGGGCGGGGTCAGCACGGCCGAGATCCTCGGATCCGAGAGCCGGTCTTCTGTGGCGGCATAGAGGACGTTGTAGGCCTCCATCCGGCGCAGAGGCAGCGTGCTGCCGGGCTCGACCTTGTCGGCCATCGGCGTCACGGCATCGAGAAACGGATAGTCCAAGAGCTGCCCGATCACCCGCGCCGCGGCGGATTGTGCCAGCATCCCGCAGACGACGGTGGCGACATTGCCCCCGGCGCTGTGGCCGCCGAGGACGATGCGCGTGGCGTCGATTCCCAGCGCCTCGGCCTCCTGCGTGAGCCAGCCCAGCAGGTCATGCGCCTCTTCGATCGCCACGGGGAAAGGGTGCTCGGGCGCCAGTCGGTAATCGAGGTCGAAGACAGTGCAGTCCAGCGCCAGCGCGATCTCGGCGCAGAAGGCGGTGTCGTGGATGCGGTGCGGCCGCACGAAGCCGCCGCCGTGGACATTGACATAGACCGGACGCTGGCGCGCCGGGCCGGGCGGGTCCAGCCGGTAGACGCGGGCCGGGCCGTGGCGGGTGGGCACGGCCAACTCGGTGCGCTGGCAGCGGGCGATCAGCGCCTCGGCCTCGGGCGCGAGCGGCGGCACGGGCGTTGCGCGCATCTCCTCGGCCAGCGCGACGCGGGCGCCGGCCGTCAGGGTGCAATCGATAGTCATGGGATGTCCGGGTGAGGGGGGCGCCGCCGCAGCCGCGCCCCGGCAGGTCAGCGCAGACCCAGTGCGGTCGCGGTCTCGCCGATGCGGGCGTTGGTTTCAGTCATGCGGGTGGTGCTGTCGGCGACCGACAGGGCGGTGACCGAGGTGTTCATCTGCGTCAGACGCTCGATCACGGTCGGATCCTGCGCGGCCTCGGCCAGTGCGGCGTTGATCGCCGTGACCACCGCCGGGTCCATGCCCTCGGGCCCCAGCACGATCAGGTCGACCGGCAGCGTCGCGTTCGGATAGCCCGCCTCGACCAGCGAGGGCACATCGGGCAGGATCGGATCGCGGCCCGGCTCGCCGCCGATGGTGCCGAGGATGCGCACCGCGCCAGCGTCGACATATTGGATCGTGCCGGGGCTGTTCGTGAGCGTCACGTCGATCTGCCCGCCCTGCAGCTGCACCCATTTGTCGGCATCGGTGCCGGCATCGACCAGACGGAACTGCACGCCGGTATCCTGCTGCAGCAGGCCTGCCATGAAATGCGTGGTGCCGCGCGGCTGGATGCCGAACACCACCTGATTGGGCCGCGCCTCGGCATCGGCGACGACATCGGCGACACTCTGGTATTCGCTATCCGCCGCGACCACGACGGAATAGGTCACGGGCGAGGTCAGCGCGGCGATCGAGGTGAAATCGCCGGTCGGGTCGAATTGATAGCCGCCGGTCTGATAGACCGCGAACAGGCCCGAATTGCCGAAGAACAGCGTCTGGCCATCGGGCCGCGCGGTGCGCACCTGCTCGGCCGCGACGGCGCCCGAGCCGCCCGCGTTGTTCACCACCACCACCGGGGCGCCGAGGGCCTCCTGCATGGCCGCGCCGACGACACGGGCGATGGCATCGGTACCGCCGCCGGCGCGCGCGGGCACGATCAGCTGGACGGAGCCATTGGGCCAGCTCTGCGCATGGCCGGCGAGCGGCAGCGCAGCCAGAACGGCGGCCGAGGCACCGAGCGCGGCGAAGTGACGACGGGAAAGCGACAGGATGGTCATGCGGTTCCTCCCAAAACCAGATGTGACGGTCTGAGGGCGACTATCCCGGCAGGACAGTCGCCCATCAACGTGCATCGGATTGTATAAAACCGTTGAATAATCCCGCCGCAGTCCGGGGAGGCATCAAACCCGCGCGCGGGCCGATGTCGGATCATAGGGCGACTCGGCGATCACCGTTCCTTCCAGCGGCTGGCCCAGCAGCGTCAGCGTCACCGTGTCGCCGGTCGCCGTGCCCACCGGCAGCAGCGCGATGGCGATGTCGTGGCCGAGGGTATAGCTATAGCTGCCCGACAGCACGCGCCCGACCATCTGCCCCTCGCGATACAGCGCCTCGCCGCCGATCACGCTGACGCCGTCCGTCGGGATCGACAGCGTCACGCTGCGGTGCGTCGGCTTGGCGGCCATCAGCGCCTCGCGCCCGGTGAACGGCCCCTTGTCCAGCGCGATGAACCGGTCGAGGCTGCTTTCCCACGCCGTCAGCTCGGGCCCCATATCGCGGTACATCGCGCGGTAGCTCTTCTCCAACCGAAGGCTCTCGAGCGCCTGCGTTCCGACCGGTTTCAGCCCCAAGGGCTCGCCCGCCGCGAAGATCTGGGCGATGAGGCCGCGCTGGTACTCCATCGGGCAATACAGCTCCCAACCAAGCTCGCCGGAATAGTTCAGACGCAGCATCCGGACCGCGCTGGCCAGCCCGAGGTTGACCTCCTTCACGCCGAACCACGGGAAATCCGCCGTCTCCAGCGAAGTCTCGGTCAGGCCCTGCAGTATCGCACGCGCCTGCGGGCCGACGACGGTCATTCCCGCCCATTGCCCCGAGACATTGCGCAGGCTCACCCCGTCGGGCTTCACCCGCTCCAGCTCGTCGAAATAGAGCCGCTCGGCCGAGGGCGTGCCGATCAGGAAATAATGGTCCTCTCCAAGGCAGGACACCGTGTATTCCGCAATCACCGTCCCGCGCGGCGACAGCATGTGGCTGAGGTTCGCGCGCCCCGGACGCGGCAGCCGGTTGGCCAGAATGCCGTCCAGCCACGCCCCCGCCCCGGGGCCCGAGACCTCGAACTTCGCCATGAAGCTCATCTCGATCAGCCCGGCAGCCTCGCGCACGGTCTTCACTTCGCGCCCGACCTGCACGCCCTTCTCGGTCCAGCGCCAGCCGGCCTGATTGACCTTGGGCATCCCTTCGGGCGCGAACCAGTTCGGATGTTCCCAACCGTTCAACACCCCCCAGACCGCACCCTTGGCATCGAGGAAATCATAGGACGGCGCGGTCTTCGCAGGACGCGAGGCCTCACGCTCTTCGCCGGGATAATGCTGCTGGCCATGCGTGCCCCAGCTTTCCAGGATCTTCGGCTTCAGCCAGTTCTTGTTGGCGTGATCGCCATAGCGACGCGGGTCCAGCGCCGAGGTATCCAGCGCGTTGCCGCCCTCGACGATCTGTTCGGACAGGTAATGGCCGATCGCGCCGCCCCACAGGATGCCGCCCGGTACGCCCTCGGCCAGCCAGAGGTTCGGCGCGCCCCAGGCCTTGCCCATCAGCGGCAGCTCATCGGGCGTCATCTGGAACGGGCCGCGGACATTGGCCTTGATGCCGACCTCGCCCAGCACCGGCACCGACTCGATCGCTGCTTCCCAGTTCCATTCGACCGCGTCGAAATCTTCCTCAACCAGATCGGCCCCGAACCAGTCGGGCACGCCGTTCTCGGCGAACAACTTCAGCTTTTCCGTCCGCTCGTAGGGGCCGAACATCAGCCCGTCGCCTTCCTCGCGGATGTAGCCCTCGAAGGCCTCGTCGCGCAGGATCGGCATCTCGGGCAGGCCGGCCTCCTTGCGCGCGCGGATGGCCGGGACGGCTTCGGTGATCCAATATTGGTGCAGGATCGGGATCGCCGGCAGGTCCAGCCCGAACATCGCCCCGGTCTGACGCGCGTAATTCCCGGTGGCCGAGACGACATGCTCGCAGGTGATCTCGCCGCGGTTGGTCTCCAGCACCCACTCGCCCGAGGGAGAGCGGCGCACCGAGCGCACCTCGGTCTGCTGGTAGATCCGCGCGCCCAGATCCCGCGCGCCCTTGGCCATGGCCATGGTCACATCCGCCGGCGCGATATGCCCGTCGTCCGGATGATAGAGCGCGCCGAGCATCTCCTCATCCGCGCGCAGCAGCGGCCAGAGCGCATGCACCCCGGCCTTGTCCAGCAGCGAGGCCCGGATGCCCTGCGTATCCGCCGTATCGAGGTAGCTGCGGAACTCGTCCAGCCGATCCTGCGTCTTGGCGATCCGCAGCTGCCCGCATTTGTGCCAACCGACCGAAAGGCCGGTCTCTGCCTCCAAGCCCTCATAGATCTCGATGGATTTCTGGATCATCGTGCCGATGGGCCGGTGGCGGGCATAGCTGGGGATAAGACCCGCCGCATGCCAGGTCGATCCCGCGGTGAGCTGCGTGCGCTCCAGCATCACCACATCGGTCCAACCGCGCTTGGCAAGGCCATAGAGGATCCCCGCCCCCACGCAACCGCCGCCGATCACCACCACCCTGCACTGCTTTTCCATGAGGCTCTCCTTTGCCCAACAGTGTGCGACCGGCGGCGGGGCTGTGGGAAGTCTCGAAAATATGCCGCGGAGCATAACCTGAAGTCATGGTGCAGGCCGGTTGGTTCCTCAGGCTTCGGTCTGGAACAGCGCGGCATCCTGCGCCATATCCGCCTGCATCCGCTGCACCACCCAATCGGCGAAGGCTTGAGCGGCGGGGCCCAACGGGCGCTTGCGCGGGTTCACCAGCCAGATCGCCTTGCCGGTGGTGATCCGCCGCTCGCCGACCGGGGCCAGCCGCCCCTGCCGGATGGCATCCAGCACCAGATGCGCCCAGCCGATCGCCATCCCGTGCCCCGAGGCCGCAGCCCCCAGCGACCCGAGCGCATCCGCGAAGACCACCTTCTCCTCGTCCCGCACCGGCGCCCCGCCAACCTGCGCGAACCAATCCCCCCAACCGAAGCGAACCCGGTGCCGTTCGCGGAAATGCAGAAGCCTCGGCTCCGCCTCCGTCGCGCGCGACGGATGGGCGACGGGGAAGATCACCTCGGGCACCAGAAACCGGGCCTCAAGGTCGGGCCATTCCCCGAAACCGAGGCGCGAGGACAGGTCCAACCCCTCTGAATACAGGTCGAAATCTTCCTGACTGCTCTCTTCCAGAGACAGCGAGATACCGGGGTGCCGATCATGGAAGTCCGGCAAGCGCGGCAAGAGCCAAAGCTGGATGAACGAGGCCGAAAACGCTGCGCGAACCGTCTCGCGCCGGACGCCCTGCCGCATCGATTGGATCGTGCCATGCAGGCTGTCGAAACTGCGCTCGACCTCCTGAAACAGGCGCTTGCCCTCGGCTGTCAGTTCCAGCGGGCGGGTGTCGCGGTGGAACAGGCGAAAGCCTAAGGACGCCTCGAATTGGCGGATCATCTTCGACACGGCGGGTTGCGAGACGTTCAACTCTTCGGCCGCGGCGGTGAAGCTGCGTCGCCGCGCGGCGGCTTCGAAGGTGAAGAGGACATTGGCCGAAGGCAGGCTGGCGCGGAGGCGGTGCATGGTGGCAGGCTAGGCGCTGTCCGCGCGCCGCGCAATCCTCAGGCATCGGCGCATAGAGGCGCGGCGTACAGAAAACTATTGCTTTCGATTGTCGATGATTTCTTGCCTGTCCGGACGCGCCCTGTCAGGTAGTCGTGGTGAAATTTGGATCAGCCAAGGGGGTTCCCATGAAAGTGCTCGTACCCGTGAAGCGGGTGATCGACTACAACGTGAAGGTTCGCGTGAAGGCGGACGGTTCTGGTGTCGATCTTGCGAACGTGAAGATGTCGATGAACCCGTTCGACGAAATCG
>NZ_LRRR01000069.1 GCF_001691415.1 Pararhodobacter sp. CCB-MM2 | reverse complement strand
ACGCGCGGCAGCACGTTCTTCGCGTCGGTCGTGGCGGGCGCGACGATGTGCGAATAGCCCGAGGCCAGCGACACGATCAGCGCCGCGGTCGGCTCGGCCAGACGATGGCCCAGCGAGGCATCCTCGGCAACCAGCACCTTGGCAACGCCGGCGATCTTGGCGGCGTCAGCCCCCGCAGCGGCAGCCGAAGCGCCCGCGCAGAGAACGGTCACGTCGCCCAGCGACTTGACGGCCGAGACGGCCTTGGCGGTGGCGTCGCGGTTCAGCGCGCCGTCGGTCACTTCACCCAGCAGCAGAACGGCCATCAGATCACCCCCGCTTCGTCTTTGAGTTTCGCGATCAGCTCGTCGACCGAACCGACCTTCACGCCGGCCTTGCGCGCGGCGGGTTCCGAGGTCTTCACCACCGTCAGGCGCGGGGTGACATCGACGCCGTAATCGGCGGCGGTCTTCTCATCCAGCGGCTTCTTCTTCGCCTTCATGATGTTCGGCAGCGAGGCATAGCGCGGCTCGTTGAGGCGCAGGTCCACGGTGACGATGGTCGGCATGGCGACCTCGATCGTCTGCAGGCCGCCGTCGACCTCGCGGGTGACTTTCGCTTTGCCGTCAGCCACTTCCAGCTCGGACGCGAAGGTCGCCTGCGACCAGCCCAGCAGGGCCGAGAGCATCTGGCCGGTGGCGTTCATGTCGTTGTCGATCGCCTGTTTGCCGGCCAGCACGAGGCCCGGCTCTTCGTCCTTGACGACAGCGGCGAGCAGCTTGGCGACGGCGAGGGGCTCGATGTCGGTATGCACGTCATCGGCGGCGGTGATCAGGATGGCGCGGTCGGCGCCCATGGCCAGCGCGGTGCGCAGCGTTTCCTGGGCTTGCTTCACGCCGATCGAGACGACGACGACCTCGGTCGCGGCGCCTTTTTCCTTCAGACGGATGGCCTCTTCGACGGCGATTTCGTCGAACGGGTTCATCGACATCTTCACGTTCGCAAGATCGACACCAGAACCGTCCGCCTTCACGCGAACCTTCACGTTGTAGTCGATCACCCGCTTCACGGGTACGAGCACTTTCATGGG
>NZ_LRRR01000068.1 GCF_001691415.1 Pararhodobacter sp. CCB-MM2 | reverse complement strand
GCCATCATGGCGAAGGCAAAGTTTGAACGGAACAAACCGCACGTCAACATCGGCACGATCGGCCACGTTGACCACGGCAAGACCACGCTGACCGCGGCGATCACGAAATACTTCGGCGATTTCAAAGCCTACGACCAGATCGACGGCGCGCCGGAAGAGAAAGCCCGCGGCATCACCATCTCGACCGCCCACGTCGAGTACGAGACCGAAGCGCGTCACTACGCCCACGTCGACTGCCCCGGCCACGCCGACTACGTGAAGAACATGATCACCGGTGCTGCCCAGATGGACGGCGCGATCCTGGTCTGCGCCGCTTCGGACGGCCCGATGCCCCAGACCCGCGAGCACATCCTGCTCGGCCGTCAGGTGGGTATCCCCTACATCGTCGTCTACATGAACAAAGTGGACCTCGTTGACGACGAAGAGCTGATCGAGCTGGTCGAGATGGAACTGCGCGAGCTGCTGAGCTCGTACGAGTACCCGGGCGACGACACCCCGATCATCAAAGGCTCGGCCTTCCAGGCCATGATCGGCGAGATGAAGGAAATCGGCGAAGATTCGATCAAGGCGCTGATGGCTGCCGTTGACGAGTACATCCCGACCCCGGCTCGCGCCGTGGACCAGCCGTTCCTGATGCCGATCGAAGACGTGTTCTCGATCTCGGGCCGCGGCACCGTGGTGACCGGTCGTGTCGAGCGTGGCGTGATCAACGTCGGCGACGAAGTCGAAATCGTCGGCATCCGCGACACCAAGAAGTCGACCTGCACGGGCGTGGAAATGTTCCGCAAGCTGCTGGATCGTGGTGAGGCTGGCGACAACGTCGGCGTCCTGCTGCGCGGCATCGAGCGTGACGGCGTTGAGCGTGGCCAGGTGCTGTGCAAGCCGAAGTCGGTCAACCCGCACACCGACTTCGAAGCCGAAGCCTACATCCTGACCAAGGAAGAGGGCGGCCGTCACACCCCGTTCTTCGCGAACTATCGTCCGCAGTTCTACTTCCGCACCACCGACGTCACCGGCACCGTGAAGCTGCCGGAAGGCACCGAGATGGTGATGCCGGGCGACAACCTGAAGTTCGAAGTCTCGCTGATCGCCCCGATCGCCATGGAAGAGAAGCTGCGCTTCGCTATCCGTGAAGGCGGCCGTAC
>NZ_LRRR01000067.1 GCF_001691415.1 Pararhodobacter sp. CCB-MM2 | reverse complement strand
GCCGACACGCCCGAAGCGGTTCGGCTGTCCTTCGAGCAGCACCAGATGGACCTCGGCTACGCGCTGCTGCTGATGCAATATGTCGACGACCCGCGCGACGCGACCGAGGAACAGATCGCCGCCGCGGCCTTCGACACCGTGCCGGGCGTGGCCGTACTGTTCTGGTCGTTCCGCATCATGGTCGGGCTTGGCTTCAGCTTCATCGCGCTGATGGCCTATTTCTTCTGGCGCGCGTCCTTCAAGGGCATGGGCTTCCCCCGCTGGGCCCTGCGTCTGGCCGTGGTGATGATCCCCGCGCCCTGGATCGCGGCGGAGTTGGGTTGGGTCGTGGCCGAGTATGGCCGGCAACCCTGGACCGTGGACGGCATCCTGCCGACGGCCCTGTCCGTCAGCCAGCTGACCGTCACCGATGTCTGGATCACGATCATCGGCTTCATCCTGTTCTATACCGTGCTGTTCATCGTCGAGGTCACGCTGATGCTGAAGACGATCCGCAAGGGCCCGCAGGAAGACGTCGCCGAGACCGAGACCTGGATGAAGCGGCATCACCACCGCTTGCGCACCACCGATGGCAAGGACCCGCTTGCCACCCCTGCGGAGTAACCGGCCATGATCCTGCATGATCTCATCTCGCTCGATATTCTCCGCGTCATCTGGTGGCTGCTGCTGGGCGTGCTGCTCACGGGCTTCGCGCTGACGGATGGCTTCGACATGGGCGTCGGCGCCCTGCTGCCCTTCGTCGCCAAGAGCGACACCCAACGCCGCGTTGTGATCAACACCGTGGGGCCAGTCTGGGAAGGCAACCAGGTGTGGTTCATCCTTGGCGGCGGCGCGATCTTTGCCGCCTGGCCGCCGCTCTATGCGGTCAGCTTCTCGGGCTTCTATCTGGCGATGTTCCTGATCCTCGCCGCGCTGATCCTGCGGCCGGTGGGCTTCAAATACCGCTCGAAGCGCGAGAGCGCACTGTGGCGGTCCAGCTGGGACTGGGCGCTGTTCATCGGCGGTGCGGTGCCGGCGCTGTTGTTCGGCGTGGCGGTCGGCAATGTGCTGCAGGGCGTGCCCTTCCACTTCACGCCGTCGCTGATGCCGATCTACGAGGGATCGGCCCTTGGCAAACTGTTCGCGCTGCTCAATCCCTTCGCGCTGCTCACGGGCGTGGTGTCGCTGTCGATGCTGTTGATGCATGGCGCGGCTTGGCTGGGGCTGAAGACCGAGGGCGAGATCGCCGCCCGCGCCCGCCGGATCGGCACCGTCGCGGGCATGGTCGCGGCGGG
>NZ_LRRR01000066.1 GCF_001691415.1 Pararhodobacter sp. CCB-MM2 | reverse complement strand
ATACGATCCTGTTCAACAGCGCGGCCGCCGCGGATGGGGATGAGATCCTTGACTTCTCGGTGGGCGACCTGATCGACCTTTCGGCGATCGATGCCGTCCGTGGCGTCAATGGGAACCAGTCGTTCACACTGCAGAGCGCAGATACGGGTGTGGGTGCAGGCTCGCTGGTGATGAGCGAGGGCGAGGACGGGGTTGTCGAGCTGTCCGGGCATGTTGATGGGGATGGGGAGGCCGACTTCACGCTTCGCATCCGCAGCGATCACAGCCTGACGGTGGATGACTTCCGTCTCTGAATACCCCTATGAGACTGCCTCACCCGGACAAGCCGGGTGGGGTTTCGAAGACAGGAGGCCTCAATGTCGCGCCGTCATCTCCCGAGCCGTTCAATTGGATCAGCGGGTGAGCAAGTTCAGGGGCATGCCCATGCGATGCTCTTGAATCCGGCGACTGCGTTGATGTCGGGACTATTCAACAGCGTTTCACTGCTTTGCTTGCTCTATTGGCATGGCTGGCGGTGAACACTTGCAGGAGCCTTGCAGCACCATGGCTGCAAACTTTCTCGGGTACCTCCCCCAAATCCACTGGGTACCTGGTGTGAGAGGCGGCCATTAAGGCTCCAGCGGTGTGCTGTTGAGGAGAGGGGAGCACACTCCCCTGGCGATGGTGAGAGGGATACCCCAAAGCCAAGGCGAGGAGCACTGCTCCTCGCCTTCTCTTCGTAACAGCCTTTGAGGTTGGCGTCCGTTATGCCAGGAATTTCTGACCACCCAAAGCAGGTGATCGAGCGCGGTCCTCTGTCAGGCCTTTGGATGTGGCATGTCCAGAAGCTGTTGGCCGCTATTGTGATGTGCAGACAAGGGCTCAATCTAGATTGCGAGTTCGGTGACTCTGGCGGTCACACTGGCTTTTCCTCGTCCAGACCCCTCTCGAGATATTTCCGCACCGTCTTGCGATCCAACCCCGTCTGCCGCGCTATCGCGCTGACACCGAGGCCCTGACGCTTCAATTCCAAGATCATCACTATCTCCCTCAGTCCTACCACCTGCGCGCCCTTCTCTTGGCATCAGCGCCGAACTGGGGAATTTTCATCCAGCAGTTTTGGGGAGATTACGTCCAGCACTCACAGCAGGGGTTCTCGGTGCGGGAGATCGGGCTTCGGCTGAAGCTGAGCAAGTCGACCGTAGGCACCTATCTTCTGCGGGCCCGAGAGGCCATCCTCGGCTGGCTTGGCTGCGATCCAAGCTCAGCCGAAGCCGTTGATCCGATGTTCTTTTGACACGAGGGCATGGGGGCGAGGCTTAAGGAGACTGGTTGGCCAGGCGTGATCCCATGGCAGGCACGTGGCACGAGGGTTGGCGAGCGGGGGTTTTGCCTTCTTGGTGCCATGTTTTCCGGTGTCACCGGCCGTGGGGAAGGCCTGCTCCGTGTTTCCTATATAATGATTTTATATCAGTGCTTTGCGGATGTTTCTTGAGCGATTTCTTCAGGTCAGAATCAGACCAAGGTCTGAAGGGGGTGTCTCCCAAGGTCTGATCGATTGTCGGCCTTTGGGATTCGAAAAAAAGGCGAGATTGTGGCGATTCTGGGGCATCGGCGGGCGTTGAGGGAACTGCGGTTTTCTGTGTGTGGACACCCGCAAATCAACGAGGTTTCCCATGGTATCCCCCTCCTCTTCCTCGCGGTCGCGCTCAGGCGACAAGTCATCCAGTATCGGGTCTCTTTTGAAGGCGGATCTTTACCGCTACGGGATCGCGCTTTTTCTTCTTTCGGGCTTGATCAACCTGCTTGCGCT
>NZ_LRRR01000065.1 GCF_001691415.1 Pararhodobacter sp. CCB-MM2 | reverse complement strand
AAAGTCCCATGTGGATCACTCCGGAATCCCCCGCTGCAAGCTGCGTCGCGGGGAGGGTCACATGGGTCAATTCTCAATGGAAACTAAGTGCTCTCCCGGGTCAGTTCTGGGTGGAAATCAACAGCCATGCTTTTCGGCACATCGCCGCAACGTCGATCGCCATCGAGGATCCCCTTCATCATGGCACTATCCGGGATGTCCTTGGCCACCAGACCATGACGATGTCGGAACTCCACTACAACCGGGCGACCAGCCTGGAGAGTTGCAACAAGTTGCAATCGTTTGTTGAAGACATCGGTCGAGACATGAGTAAGATGGGTAACCGCAAGCAGAAGCGGTCCTCCGGTGGCCGCAGTGACACGTGATGGAGGATGGCCATGCGCGCGGTGATCTACGCCCGATATTCAACCGAGATGCAGCGCGAGGCCTCGATAGAGGACCAGGTTCGCGTCTGCCAATGCCTGGTCCAGGACCGGGGCTGGTCAGTCCTGCAGGTCTACTCTGACATGGGCATTTCGGGCGCCACCCACTTGCGCCCGGGGTACCAGCAACTGCTCGCGGATGCCCGCTCGCGCCGCTTCGATGTCGTCGTTGCCGAAAGCATTGACCGGATCAGCCGCGATCAGGAACACATCGCCGCCTTCCACAAACAGATGACGTTCCTTGGCGTGCCTGTCCTGACTGTCGCCGAGGGGCCGATCAGCGAGTTGCACATCGGGCTCAAGGGCACGATGTCGGCACTCTACCTCAAGGACCTTGCGCAGAAGACCCATCGTGGCCTTGAAGGCCGGGTCAGGCAGGGCAAATCGGCAGGCGGAATTTCTTTCGGTTACCGCATGGAGCGCCGGCTTCGAGACGACGGAACATTCACGACCGGTGAGCGCAGCATTGATCCCGACGAAGGCGATGTCGTCCGCCGCATCTTTCGTGAGTTCATCGAGGGACACAGCCCGCGTGCGATTGCGCAACGGCTCAACGCTGAGGGAGTGACCGGTCCGCGGGGCACCACATGGGGGCCTTCGACCATTTACGGGAATTGGCGACGCGGGACCGGCATTCTCAACAACGAACTCTACGTGGGCAAAATTGCCTGGAACCGACAGCGCTTCATCAAAGATCCTTCAACCGGCAAGCGGCAGGCTCGCCTGAATCCGTCCGAGGAATGGATCACCGAAGACGTTCCTGAGCTCCGGATCGTGGACGACCAGACGTGGCTCGCCGCCAAACGGCGCCAGGATGATACGCGGGGTGTCATCGGGGCACCCCTCGGTCCTCGCCCGGAGAAAGCGCGACGGCCTCAGTACCTGTTCTCCGGCCTTCTTGAATGCGGCTGCTGTGGTGGTGGATACACGCTGGTCGGAAAGACCCGGTATGGCTGCGCGAGCGCCCGCAACAAGGGAACGTGCCAGAACCGCCGCACCATTGATCGCATCAATCTCGAAGCGCGCGTCCTCACCGGCATCCGCGAGCATCTCCTTGCTTCAGAGCTGATCGCGGCCTTCGTGTCCGAGTACCAGCGCGAGTGGAACCAGCTGATGCAGGCGGAGCGTATGGAACATGCCAAGACCGAGCGCGACCTCGCTCAAGTGTCGCGTAAGATCGATCAGTTGATCGAGGCCATCACGGACGGGCTCTACCACCCGAGCATGAAGGCGAAGATGACCGAGCTCGAAGACCGCAAGGTCGCGCTGGAGGCCGCGCTTGCCGCAAAACCCGAGGAACCCAGCGCATTGCGTCTCCACCCTGGACTCAGCGATCTCTACCGCCAGAAGGTCTCGACACTGGCAGACGCGTTGAACGCGCCCGGAACCCGTGTCGAGGCGACGGAGGTGCTGCGGAGCCTATTGACGACAGTTCGTCTACACCCCGAAGGCGACGGTCTGTCGATCGAGCTTGTGGGCGATATTGCTGGAATTCTTGGGCTTTCGACGCAAAAGCAAAGCCCCGGCGGTTTGCCGGGGCTTGGTGCTGTAACGCTGGTTGCGGGGGCAGGATTTGAACCTGCGACCTTCAGGTTATGAGCCTGACGAGCTACCGGGCTGCTCCACCCCGCGACAGGGTTGTCTGTTCGGTGGTGTTATCATCGTTATAGAGAGGCTGTTTCTTATCGAGTTTGGCGGTGACCTACTCTCCCACGTCTTAAGACGCAGTACCATTGGCGTTCCGGCCCTTATCCATCGAGTTCGGGAAGGGATCGTGAGTTTAGCC
>NZ_LRRR01000064.1 GCF_001691415.1 Pararhodobacter sp. CCB-MM2 | reverse complement strand
TGTTGATTTCCACCCAGAACTGACCCGGGAGAGCACTTAGTTTCCATTGAGAATTGACCCATGTGACCCTCCCCGCGACGCAGCTTGCAGCGGGGGATTCCGGAGTGATCCACATGGGACTTTTGAACGTCATCCGCCGCATGGCCTTGCGGGAGAAGCTACCGATCCGAGAGATCGCGCGCCGAACCGGTCTGTCGCGGAATACCATCAAGAAGTATCTGAGAGCAGGCACGATCGAGCCGAAGTTCAGCATTCCGGCCCGGTCGAGCAAGCTTGATCCCTACGCCGACAAGCTTGCCGCGTGGCTGAAGACGGAGGCTGCAAAGTCACGCAAGCAGCGCCGAACCCTGAAGCAGTTGCATGGCGACCTCGTAGCGCTCGGCTACACGGGGTCCTACAACCGGGTTGCGGCCTTCGCCCGAAAGTGGCGGGTTGAGCGCCAACGCGAGCAGCAGACCACTGGGCGCGGCATCTTCGTCCCGTTGTCGTTCCGGCCTGGGGAGGCCTTCCAGTTCGACTGGAGCGAAGACTACGCGGTGCTTGGTGGAGAGCGCACGAAGCTGCAGGTCGCGCATATCAAGCTGTCTCACAGCCGTGCCTTCCTCGTCCGAGCCTATTTGCTGCAGACCCACGAGATGCTGTTCGATGCCCATTGGCACGGCTTCCGCGTCTTTGGTGGCGTTCCGGAGCGTGGGATCTACGACAACATGAAGACGGCGGTGGATCGGGTTGGCCGTGGCAAAGAGCGTCAGGTGAACATGCGCTTCCTGGCTATGGCAAACCACTACGTGTTCGAGCCGGAGTTCTGCAATCCGGCGGCGGGCTGGGAAAAA
Source organism: Pararhodobacter sp. CCB-MM2 (assembly GCF_001691415.1). Lineage (GTDB taxonomy): Bacteria > Pseudomonadota > Alphaproteobacteria > Rhodobacterales > Rhodobacteraceae > Pararhodobacter. The sequence continues at coordinate 1,669 of NZ_LRRR01000064.1, read as the reverse complement.
GGTCAGGTCGAAAAGAACGTCCAGGACGCCCGCCCGCGCTTATGGAACCCCATGCCGACCTTCCCCGACCTTGCTTCGCTGAACGCATGGCTGGAGCGGCGCTGCATGGAGTTCTGGCGCGAGACACCCCATGGCACCCTCGCGGGTAGCATCGCGGATGTCTGGGGCTGGGAGCGAGCGGCGCTCATGCAGTTGCCACCCGCCTTCGACGGCTTTGTCGAGCAGAGCAAGCGCGTGTCCCCGACCTGCTTGATCAGCTTCGAGCGCAATCGCTACAGCGTCCCCGCCTCCTTCGCCAATAGACCAGTCAGCCTCCGGATTTACCCCGATCGCCTCGTGGTCGCCGCGGAGGGGCAAATCCTGTGCGAGCACGATCGGCTGATCCAGCGATCTCACCATCTGCCCGGCAGAACGATCTACGACTGGCGCCACTACCTGGCCGTCATCCAGCGAAAGCCCGGAGCCCTGCGCAATGGCGCCCCCTTCGTGGATCTGCCACCCGCCTTCCGGCAATTGCAGAGCCAATTGCTACGACGGCCCGGGGGAGACCGGGAGATGGTCGATATCCTTGCCCTGGTCTTGTATCACGACGAGCAAGTGGTGCTGACCGCGGTCGAGCTGGCCCTCTCCGAGGGCGTAGCGACCAAGACCCACGTCCTGAATCTTCTGCACCGCCTGATCGACGGGAAGTCGACCGACGCTCCCACCATCGACACGCCGGTCTCCTTGGCCCTCAAGCGAGAGCCCCGGGCCAATGTGGAGCGCTATGACGAGCTGCGGCCTCGCGATGCTGGTGGCCGCCATGCGTCATGACCCAGCCAGCGGTGCCATCGTGATCATGCTGCGCAGCCTCAAGATGCACGGGATGGCTCAAGCCGTGACCGACCTGATCGAGCAGGGTGCGCCGGCATTCGAAGCCGCCGTGCCGGTCCTGACGCAGCTCCTGAAGGCTGAGGTCGCGGAGCGCGAGGTGCGCTCGATTGCCTATCACATGAAGGTGGCACGCTTCCCGGCCTACAAGGATCTGCCCAACTTCGACTTCTCGTCCAGCGAGGTGAACGAGGCAACGGTGCGCCAGTTGCATCGCGGCGAGTTCATGGAAGGGGCGCAGAACGTTGTGCTCATCGGCGGCCCCGGAACCGGGAAGACCCACGTTGCAACTGCGCTCGGCATTCATGCAATTGAGCATCATCGCCGGAAGGTGCGCTTCTTCTCGACCATCGAACTCGTCAACGCTCTCGAGCAGGAGAAGGCCAAGGGAAAAGCCGGACACATCGCGGAGACCCTCACTCGCCTCGACCTCGTGATCCTGGATGAGCTCGGATACCTGCCGTTCAGCGCGTCAGGGGGCGCCTTGCTCTTCCATCTGCTGAGCAAGCTCTACGAGCGCACCAGCGTGATCATCACTACGAACCTCAGCTTCAGTGAGTGGGCCACAGTGTTCGGTGACGCCAAGATGACCACCGCGCTCCTCGATCGGCTCACCCATCGCTGCCACATCCTCGAGACCGGAAACGACAGCTTCCGCTTCAAGGACAGCGCCGCTGCAGCAACGCGGAAAAAGAGGGAGGGAAGCCATGTCTTGACCCAAACATGACCCGCTCAGCATAATCCAAGGTGGGTCACTTCTCGATGGAAAACCCGGGTCAGTTCTGGGTGGAAATCAACA
>NZ_LRRR01000063.1 GCF_001691415.1 Pararhodobacter sp. CCB-MM2 | reverse complement strand
GGGTGGGAGTGCGCTCTGGCCGCATTCGGCGCTTCCCCCCGGGCGCGGGCTTGCGCTAAAAGCGCTGCATGACCGACGAACCCACCGACGATTTCTCCGACGACCGTCCCGACGACGCCTCTGACGCGCCGCTGGCCGAACCTTTGCGCCGCGCGCTGGGCGACCGCTACCTGCAATACGCGCTGTCGACGATCATGCACCGCGCGCTGCCCGATGCCCGCGACGGGCTGAAGCCCGTGCATCGCCGCATCCTCTTCGCCATGCGCGAGCTGCGCCTCACCGCCACCGGCGGCTACCGCAAATCGGCGAAGATTTCGGGCGACGTGATGGGCAACTATCACCCCCACGGCGATGCCGCGATCTATGACGCGATGGCCCGCCTCGCGCAGGATTTCAACGTCCGCTACCCGCTGGTCGACGGCCAGGGGAACTTCGGCAATATCGACGGCGACAACCCCGCCGCCAGCCGCTACACCGAAGCGCGCCTAACCGCCGCCGCCGAGGCGCTGCTGGAAGGCCTGGCCGAGGATGCCGTCGATTACCGAGACAACTACGACGGCACGCTGAGTGAGCCGATCGTGCTGCCCGCGGCCTTCCCGAACCTGCTGGCCAACGGCTCGTCGGGGATCGCGGTCGGCATGGCGACGAATATCCCGCCGCACAATCTCGATGAACTCGTCACCGGCTGTCAGGCGCTGATCCGCAACCCGGATCTGCCCGACGAAGAGCTGGTCGAGATGATCCCCGGCCCCGACTTCCCCACGGGCGGCGTCATCGTCGAGCCCCGCGCGTCGATCCTCGAGAGCTACCGCACCGGCCGCGGCGCCTTCCGCCTGCGCGCCCGCTGGAATGTCGAGGATCTGGGCCGCGGCACTTGGCAGGTCGTGGTCACCGAGATCCCGTATCAGGTGCCAAAATCCAAGCTGATCGAGAAGCTGGCCGAGGTCATCCAGCTGAAGAAGGTCCCGCTTCTCGCCGATGTGCGCGACGAATCCGCCGACGATGTGCGCATCGTGCTGGAGCCGCGCTCGAAGAACGTGGACGCGGAACAGATGATGGGCATGTTGATGCGCGTGACGGATCTGGAGATCCGCTTCTCGCTCAACATGAACGTGCTGATCGACGGTCGGACCCCCAAGGTCTGCAGCCTGCGTGAGGTCTTACGCGCCTTCCTCGACCACCGGCGTGAGGTGCTGCAACGGCGCTCGAAACACCGGCTGGCCAAGATCGACCACCGGCTGGAAGTGCTGGAAGGCTTCATCATCGCCTTCCTCAACCTCGACCGGGTGATCGACATCATCCGTTACGATGAGGAGCCCCGCGCCGCGCTGATGCGCGAGGAATGGGGCCACAAGTTCAAGCGCGCGACCTCCGAGGCCGATTACGTGTCGCCCCCCGCCTCGGAAGGTGAGCTGACCGAGGTGCAGGCCGAAGCCATCCTCAACATGCGCCTGCGCAGCCTGCGTCGGCTTGAGGAAATGGAACTCCGGCGCGAGCGTGACGAACTGATGCGCGAGCGCGAGGGGCTGATCGAGCTCCTCGAGTCGGAAAAGCTGCAATGGACCCGCATCGCGCAGGAGCTGGACAAGGTCCGCGACCAGTTCGGCATGGGCACGCGTCTGGGCGCCCGCCGCTCGACCTTCGCCGATGCCGGTGAGGTCGAGGTGCTTGCCCCCGAGGCGATGATCGAGCGCGAGGCGATCACCGTGGTCTGCTCGAAAATGGGCTGGATCCGGGCGATGAAGGGCCATGTCGCGCTGGATACCGAGTTCAAGTTCAAGGACGGCGACGAGGGGGCCTTTGCCCTCCATGCCGAGACCACGGACAAGATCATCATCTTCGGCTCGAACGGTCGCTTCTACACCCTGTTGGGCGCCAACCTGCCCGGCGGGCGCGGCATGGGCGAGCCCGTGCGCCTGATGGTTGATCTGCCGAACGAGGCGCAGATCGTCGACATCTTCGTGCATGCCTCGGGCGGCAAGATGATCGTGGCGTCGTCGGATGGCGACGGCTTCATCATCCCCTCGGACGAGATGCTGGCGCAGACCCGCTCGGGCAAGCAGGTGCTGAACCTGCGCGACGGGGCGAAGGCGCTGATCTGCAAGCCGGTCTCGGGCGATCACGTCGCCTGTGTCGGCGAGAACCGCAAGATGCTGGTCTTCGCACTGGACGAGCTGCCGGAGATGTCGCGCGGCAAGGGCGTGCGGCTGCAGAAGTTCAAGGACGGCGGCCTCTCGGACCTGACCACGCTGACGCTGGCCGAAGGCCTGTCGTGGAAGGACCCGGCCGGGCGCACGCGGACCGAGCCCGACCTCACTGAATGGCTGGCCAAGCGCGCCACCGCGGGCCGCATGGCGCCGCGTGGCTTCCCGCGGGACAACCGCTTTAACGGCTGAGCCTGCCTGCGCCGGATCGACCGATCCGCCACACCTGACTTGCGCGCCGGGGCCTTGACGGGCCCCGGCGTTGCCACATCTGCCGGGTTCCGCTAAGCCTTTCGCGAAACCAGTGAGGATCCCCCATGCCCCTGCCGCGCTTTCTGCTCCGGACTTCGGCCGTGCTGGCCACCGCTGCCTTCCTCGCAGGCTGCTCGGCCAGTGGCGAGAATCTGGGGGCATCGCGCGACGAACTGGGTGATTTCCGCCTGTGCTACAACATCGTCACCACCAATGACGCCGTTCAGGGGCCCCTCTCGCGTGAGGCCGATGTCGAGGTCTTCGCCGACCGTATCCGCGATGAGATCGACCGCCGCTTTGGCCGCTACGAAGGCGATCGCCTGTTCCACATCGCGCTGCATCTCGACGCCTATGTCCTCGCCGTGCCGGGCGTGCCGCTGATCGCCTCGCCGCGCTCGGCGCTGATCGTCTCCGCGAACCTGTGGGACGATGCGCTGGGCGGACCCGTCAACGACGGTGCCGAGCAATTCACCATCCTCGAAAGCGCGGGCGGTTCGTCGGTCGTGGGCTCCGGCCTGACGATGAGCGCCGAGGAGCAGATGACGATGCTGGCCCAGAACGCGGCCCTGCGCATCGAGACCTGGATGTCCGAGCATCCCGAATGGTTCGATCCGGCCCAACGCGCCGATCAGGCCGTCGACGGGGACAGCCCCGCCACCGCCGAAGCCGCGGCCGAGCCCGAGGCCGAACCAGCCACCTCGGCGGCCTCCAGCGGTCCGGAAGGCAGCGCCGGCGCGGCCTGCGGTCGCCGCTGACCCGACGGCAATCGGCAGCCGGCGGACGCTGGCTTCCCCCCCATTCCCGCCGCCGGACCCCGGACCGGCCGCCGCACCCCTTCTTTCATGGGGCGCGACAGGCATAGGACGTGGCAAAACTGTGCCCGGAACGTGCCAATCCGCTTGATTTTTCCCAATTCGGCCAATATCACCCGCGCGACGCGGCTCGCCGAATAGCGGGGCATCCCCCGCCGCGCTCGACACCCAACTGGGCGGGGTCTCCCCCGCCGCGCCGACCTAAGACTTGAGGAGAAGCCATCATGGCGAAGGCAAAGTTTGAACGGAACAAACCGCACGTCAACATCGGCACGATCGGCCACGTTGACCACGGCAAGACCACGCTGACCGCGGCGATCACGAAATACTTCGGCGATTTCAAAG
>NZ_LRRR01000062.1 GCF_001691415.1 Pararhodobacter sp. CCB-MM2 | reverse complement strand
GAGGTGCTCCGAGAGTACGCACGGGTCCAGATCGATGCCGGGGCCGAGGTGGCAATCACCATCGATGGCATCCGCCGAATGGAGGCCCGGCGCACCGAATTGGCACCGGACCCTGAAACCGCCCGCTACGCGCACCAGGGGGATCGCCCCGCAACCCGGCACACAGCCGTGATGCGCTTGCGGCAATTTGCCGAGGCGCTCGGGATCGACACCTTGACGCTGGCCGCCATCCGCGCCCACGAGGTCACCCTGCGCACGGATCTCGACAGTGTTGTGGGGCTCAAGGCGGGTCGGTACAAGAGACTGCCGGATCTCGCAGAGATCTGGCGCCTCGCCCATTCCTTGCTCGAGGAAAGCCGCACCGAAACACGTCGCAAGTCGCAGATCCGTCTGATCAACGAGGCGTGCTGCATCGCATTGTGGACCTTGATCCCGCTCCGATTGGAGGATGGCGGGATCAACTGGGGTGATGGCATTGATTTCGACGGGGCGCGCTACAGGGTCGACATCGACACCAACAAGGAAGGGGAGCCTCTTCGAGGTCGTCTGCACCCACGTCTGGCGCCGTTTCTGGATGCGCTGCTCTGTCGCGGCATGGATCCAGCCTATCTGGAGCGTTTCCGCGCCGAGGCGATCAGAGATCAGCTCCCACTGTTCCGCGACATTCGCGGCCGACAACTCTCACAGGGCTATCCTTCCGCGGTCTGGCGCAAACATATGGGCACAGGAGCCCACATAGCGCGGATGCAGATCCATTCCGAGCTCGGGCAACTCGGACCGGAAGGTGTGGAGATGGCCCTGGCGCTCAACGCGCAGCGTGACCCCCGCACGCGGCACGCTTACCAGTCGGCGGCGGTCGCCCAGGCGCAGCGTCGACGCGGCCAGGACATGATCGACGCGCTGATGAGCGAGGCCTTCGACGCAGACGAGAACCGGGATTCCCGGCCCCTCGACTGGCGAAGCGCTCCCTGAGCAAAACAAATCGCGTGAACGGCAGCGCGCAGTGCCGCACAGACAATCTAAAGCACCAGGGTTTGCAGGCGCCACGCTAAATCGTCGCGCGAAACTTCCAAGATCTGTTACGGGCGCAGTGGCTCCCGCAGAACGCGGCTGCACGGGAAAAGCCTTGGATGCACGCCGGGATGTCACGCGCGAAATGGTATGAGCTTGGCCTGCACAAGCACCCACCGTCGGAGTAGCGGTCGGGCGGACAGGTGCGTGCCCGCTACAAGGGGGGAAACCCCAGCCGCAGGCCAAGGCCTGGAGCCCCGCTCCAGGCCACAAGGCCCTTCCCTCCAACAAAACCCCAGCCGCGCCCGACCGCCCGGCAAACCCGCGAAGGAAGCAACGAAGGCTATCGCAATACTTGCCATAGCAGGCACACAAACCGAAACACGGTCACCGCGTGGGCGTGCTTCCATCAATCGGTCCAGCGGTCTTTTTCGGTGCTCATACGGGGTCTCCTCTTCGAGCAGTTGCCACGTCAGCGCACAAAATTCACGATAGTCCCTCATTGGGTCGGAGACCCCGCGTGGCGCGCTCGAACTCCGGTTTCCGAGCGTGACGCCCGAAATGCTGTTCCCACGCATCTTCGAGGGTTGATGCCTGCAATAGCCTATCCAAGGGCCAATCTTTGCGTCAGATGCCCCCCGTTGCGTCGTGGCTTCGCATCGATTTCCGTGGTGACTCCCGCGATACCAAATCCCCGCGATGGAACATTCATCGCCTCACGCCCGCCCAAACTCACCGGCCGCCGCCGATCTTTCCGCTGTCGACTATGTTCGACTGCTCCACCCTTGCGGAAGCATCGGCAAAGTGTCCTTCACAATCATCCAAGGCCGTGACGAGGCACTCACGCGGACATACTCGGTCGAGACGGCACCAATCATCGTAGAGTCGTTGCTCGACGAAAGCACGTATCTGACACTCAACAGGTTCCATGGTCCTCGAAAGTCTGATCGCCTTGCCCAGATCAACGCACTCTACCTCGATCTTGATGTGCACCGCCTGCCAGGCAGTAATCTACCGCACGATTTCTGGGTCGAGCGATTACATGCAGAGATCGATGGGCACGGATTGCCCCGGCCAACAGTTCTGACTTTCACCGGACGCGGACTTGCAGCGGTCTGGCTGATCGACCCGCTCCCGATAAAGGCACATCCGAGATGGAGCGCCTGCCTCAGTTGCCTCATCGACTTGTTCCGGCACCTGGGCGCGGACAGCGCCTGCAGCGACGTATCGAGAGTTTTCCGGGTCCCGGGCACTATCAACCTCAAGACAGGCGAAGAGGTGCGGACGATCGACGGGACATTGCAGCGATACAATTTTGACGATCTGGCGGACCAAATTTTTCGTGCTGCGGGACGGCCTACACGTCGTCAACTTTTGGATTGCCAAAGAAAGAAAGCAGACAAAACCAAATCAGGTCAGTCTCGTGGCCTCTCTCCTGGTAAGCGCTTTGCGATGATCGCGCGCGATCTCGAGAAGATCGTAGCGCACTGGGGGGGACGGGTCCCTGAGGGCAAGCGGAACACGTACCTCCATTTGGTTGCAACATGCCTCACGCACACGGGTCGGGTGGCGCAGATCGAAAGGGAAGTAGCCAGAATTGCCGCCATCGCCACGCCGGACCTCTCTGATCGCGAGGTGGCGGGGATCATCAGAGGCGCAGAAAGCCAAGCACAGAAAGCCTGCTCGTCCTCGCCAGCTCTGGATGGGCGCCTGCACTATTCCGGGGCGAGGGTCGCCGAGCTGCTGGATATCTCTGATCCGGTCGCATGCACGCTGGGTCTGGAGCAGGTCTTCTCGGCACGGGAACGCGCCCGTAGGAAAGCATCGCGGGAAAAGCGAAGGCGTCTTGAGGCGGGTGCGACACCGCGGGCGGCGTGGCTCGCAGAGAACTCCGCTGCCCGGGAAAAGCCATGGGTGCGCGCCGGGATGTCACGCACGAAATGGTATGAGCTTGGCCTGCACAAGCACCCAACGTCGGAGTAGCGGTCGGGCGGACAGGTTCGTGCCCGCTACAAGGGGGGAAACCCCGGCCGCAGGCAAAGGCCTGGAGCCCTGCTCCAGGCCACAAAGCCCTTCCTGCCAACAAACCCCCAGCCGCGCCCGACCGGCCGGCAAACCCGCGAAACAGGCGCTCAAACCACGGCAAGGAGCCGGTCCACCGCGACGCCGCCTGAGCCGCAGGTTGCGCTCCATCTCAATCGGCAGACGCGGCGCGTCAATCTGGATGCCTTGAGGCGAAGCTGGCTGCAGTGCCTCGGCTACGGCAGAGGCGCAAGCGCGGGATCGCGAGAGCGAACAGCACCTCGGCGCGAAACAGACGCGAGATAGGTCACCCGGAAGCTGCAAGATGAGAGATAGGCCGGGACGCCCTCCCCAGAGCGCCCTCAGGCCTTGCCGTTCTCAGGCCACCTCTCGCTCTCGAACCGGGTCGTTCCCTTCGCTTGACTTGAATTCGTTCCCTTTATGTTCTATTATTGCAGCCAAGCCAGCAAGGGAGCTCCCGATGGATAGCCACACATATACCCTGCCCGCGACGCCCAAGCAGGTTGCCTATGCCCGCTCGCTCGCCCTGCGCAACCAGACCCTGCTGCCTTGGGACGTTCAGCAAGACCGCAGGTCCCTCAGTGCCTGGATCGAGGTGCAAGCCCGCTTGAAGCCGGTCTCGGAGTTTGACCGGCTTCCCAGCTCGAAGCAGATGGCCTTCGCAGAACGACTTGCCCGGGTCAAACAGCGCGCCGTGCCAGAGGAGTGTTTCCGCGACAAGGGGCTGATGTCAAAATGGATCGACGGGAATAAGTGACG
>NZ_LRRR01000061.1 GCF_001691415.1 Pararhodobacter sp. CCB-MM2 | reverse complement strand
CCTCCTCTTCCTCGCGGTCGCGCTCAGGCGACAAGTCATCCAGTATCGGGTCTCTTTTGAAGGCGGATCTTTACCGCTACGGGATCGCGCTTTTTCTTCTTTCGGGCTTGATCAACCTGCTTGCGCTGACGGGCTCGGTGTACATGCTGCAGGTTTACGACCGTGTCCTGACGAGCGGCTCGCAAGAGACGCTGATCGCGCTGTCGGTGATTGCGGCAGCGCTGTTCCTGTTTCATGGAACTTTCGAGTCGCTGCGCTCGAACATCTTCGTCAAGATTGGCACCCGGATTGATCAGCGTCTTGCGCCGTTGGTGCACAAGGTGACGCTGGACATGCCCCGTTATGGCTTCTCGCGTGCGGAGGCTGCGGAGAAGGGGCGTGCGCTGGATACGCTTCGGGGCTTCTTTGCGAGCTCGGCGCCGGGTGCTTTGTTTGACTTGCCCTGGGTGCCTATTTTTCTGGGGTTTGTGTATCTGCTGCACCCTGTTTTGGGGCTTGTGACGCTGTGCGGTGCGCTGGTGCTGACGGCGATGACGATCGTGGCGGAACTGCGCTCGCGGCGTCTGACGCGGGATACGCAGTCGATGATGGTCAAGCGCAACATCATCTCGGATTCGAACACGGCCAACTCGGATACGATTGCGGCGATGGGGCTGGTGGATCGGGCGCTGGGTCGGTTTGTGACGGCCAATAGCGAGCATCTGGAGATGCAGAACCGCTCTGCGACGATCAACGCGGCGATCTCGTCCTACTCAAAGATGCTCCGCATGCTGCTGCAATCGTCGTTGCTGGGCATCGGTGCCTATTACACGATCCAGGGTCAGATGTCGGCGGGTGCGATCATCGCGGTGTCTGTTGCGTCGTCGCGTGCGCTGGCGCCGATCGACCAGATCATCGGCAACTGGCGCAACATTCTGTCTGCGCGCTATGCGAACAAGCAGCTGAAAGACACGGTCAAGGCGGCCCAGGATGTCGAGGAGAACATGGATCTCCCTGTTCCGAGCCGGACGCTGTGCGTGGAGAACATGACGGTGGCCTCGCCTGCGAGCGGTCGTGTGCTTCTGTCGGATGTGTCCTTTGAGCTGCAGGCGGGTCAGGCGTTGGCGATCATTGGGCCGAGCGGTGGTGGCAAGTCGACGTTGATGCGGGCGCTGAGTGGTGTCTGGTCGCCGATCCGGGGGAGTGTGCGCCTGGATGGGATGAACCTGCAGCATTACTCGCCGGAGAACCGCTCGCGGATGCTGGGCTATCTGCCTCAGGATGTGACGCTGTTCGAGGGGACAATTTTTGACAACATCACGCGCTTCGGGAGCATGAGCGAGCGTTCGGATGCGTTTGCGACGGCGGAAGAAGTGGGGATCCACAAGCTGATCGCGAGCTTCCCGGAAGGGTATAATACGTATGTGGGTCCCCACAGCACGGTTCTGTCTGCGGGCCAGCGTCAGCGTGTCGGACTTGCTCGCGCCCTCTATCAGCGTCCGTTCCTTGTGTTGCTGGATGAGCCGAACTCGTCACTGGATGCGCTGGGGGAGCGGGCGCTGAACGAGACGATCACGCAGATCAAGGCACGAGGTGGCATTGCGATTGTTGTTGCGCATCGTCCGAGCGTTCTGGAGGCGGTGGACACGGTTGCGGTGGTTCACAAGGGACGTCTTGTCTCGTTTGGCCCGAAAGAGAAGGTGATGCCGGGTCGTGGTGGCCAGATGTATGCGACGGTTGCGGGTGAAGGTCTTGATGCGGGGGCTGCGGCATGATCAGCGCGGCATCACGGGTCAAGACAAGTTCTGCGACCGATCGCTTCATGGCGCTTGTGGACGAGAGCGGCTCGGAAGAGGGCAAGAGCCATGCTCCGAAGATGGTCTTTGGGTTTTTGTTGGCTTTTGGAGCGGTTCTGTCTGCGTTCTTCGTCCGAGGCGATGTCTCTGAGGGCGTTGCGGAGGAGCCTGCGCGGGATCTTGCCAAGCAGGCCGCGTCTTCGAGTGTGAAGAGCGGCTTCGAGACATCGGCGGCGCTCCCGGAGACGGGGGCACCGCTTGGAGAGCGGGATACCAGCCAGGCACGGTCTGCAGGGGATGCGTTGGCAGATACGGGGAACGGGTTCCGGGAGGCTGAGCTTGCCGCCGGTCGTCTGGGGCAAGACCGGGGCGCGGACTTGTATGCGACCTCGGGTGGCCAGCTTGGCATGCCCGGTGACGCGCTTGGAAGGGTGGTCCCCGGGGGTGCGGTTGCGGGCGTGGAGCTTGCGGCCGCTGTTGGCGAGACCTCACAGCCAGTGGTGCCCGATGAGGCCGCTCCTGAGGCGCCCGCGCCCGATCCGGTTGTTGCGCAGGAGCCTGACGATCTCCCGGCTGCCGATTACGACCTTGCGGAGCTGTTCGAGGATCTGGGGGAAGTGGTGGCGGATCTGGGGCCGACACGGGTCGAAGAGATCGTGCAGTTCACGGTCGGTGACGTTCTTGCGGAAGTGCCGATGGAGCATGTGTTGAGCGAGGCCGCGCAGGTCGGCACGCCCTACGGGATGCAGTTTGCGGAGCGGATCTTCCAGCTTGATTATGCCGACCGGTCTGCGGGTCAGCCTGCCGAGGGTTCCGATGATCTCCTGGTCACCCAGAGTGATCTGCCTTTGCCTGCCGACGAGACTGCTCTCGCGGCGGAGCCTGAAATTTTTCTGATTTGAGTTTGAGCGATGACACAAGACAAAACCTATAGCCTTCGTGGGCCGATGATTGCCTCGGTCGCCCTTGCTGCGCTCCTTGTGGGGACTTTGGGGACTTGGGGGGCGAAAGCCAGCCTGAACTCGGCCATCATTGCGTCTGGTGTGGTGGAGGTGGACCGTGAACTCCGGCTTGCGCAGCATCTGCACGGAGGGGCGATCTCTGAGATTCATGTCGCGCCCGGTGACCGTATCGAGGAAGGGCAGCTGATCGCGAGCTTCGACACGCTTGAGAATGAGATGCAACTTGGTCTGCACGAGGCGGAACTCGTGGAGCTCTTGGTGCGCAGCGCGCGGCTGACGGCGGAGCGTGATAATCTCGACAGGCTGCCGTCGATCGACGCGGCCTATGCGGGCCACGGCTTCCTGGTCGATGCGCTTGAGGGTGAGGTGCAGCGCTTTGAGCACAACCGTGCTGCGCTGCAAGCGCGTGTGGATCTCCTTCAACTGCGGCTTGATGGTGTGTTGGAGGAGGCTCGGTCTCTGAACATGCAGGAAGTCACGGTGTCTGTGCAGCTGATGTTTGCAGACGAGATGGTTGAGCGGAATCGTGGGTTGAATGCTCAGGGCGCGGTCTCGGATGCGACGCTGTCTGAGAGCGAGAATGAGCGTGCGGTGCTTGCCGGTCGCGCCGATGTGCTGGTGAGCCAGCAGCGGAGCAACGAAATCCGCCAGCGTGAGATGCAATCCGAGATTGCGGAGGTTGTTGCGACGGCGTCGCTTGAAGCACAGCGCCAACTTCGGGAACTGCAGCCGCGGATTGGAGAGTTGCGGCTGCTGATCGAGCGCCAGCGTGCGCTGATTGCGCGCAGCGTTCTGCGAGCGCCGGTGGGTGGCACGGTGAACGAGCTGATGGTGAACACGATCGGCCAGGTGATTGCACCGGGCGAGACGGTAGCCTCGATTGTGCCGAGCGACGCCTCGCTCGTGGTGGCGTTCCAGGTCAATCCGATTGATATCGACCAGATCGTTGTGGGCCAGCCCGCCCGCTTGCGTCTGACATCGTTCAATCAGCGCACCACGCCGGATCTGGAAGGGGAGGTGTCCTACGTCGCAGCCGCCAGCACACTTGACCCCGAGACGGGCTTCCCGGGCTTCGAGGC
>NZ_LRRR01000060.1 GCF_001691415.1 Pararhodobacter sp. CCB-MM2 | reverse complement strand
CCGAGGATGCCTCGCTGGGCCATCGTCTGGCCGAGCCGACCGCGGCGCTGATCGTGTCGCTGGCCTCGGGCTATTCGCACATCGTCGCGCCCGCCACGACCGACGCGAAGAACGTGCTGCCGCGCGTGGCTGCGCTGCTGGACGTCATGGTGATCTCGGACGTGACCGCCGTCGTCGACGCCGACACGTTCGAGCGCCCGATCTATGCCGGCAACGCGATCCAGACCGTGAAGTCCTCGGACAGCGTCAAGGTCGCCACCATCCGCACCTCGACCTTCGAGGCGGCTGGTGAGGGTGGCTCGGCCGCCGTCGAGACCGTCGGCGCCGCTGCCGATCCCGCGCTGTCGTCGTGGATCGAAGACAAGGTCGCGACCTCGGATCGTCCCGAGCTGACCTCGGCCGGGATCGTCGTCTCGGGTGGGCGCGGCGTGGGTTCGGAAGAGAACTTCAAGATCATCGAGGGCCTCGCCGACAAGCTGGGCGCCGCTGTCGGCGCCTCGCGCGCGGCGGTGGACTCGGGCTTTGCGCCGAACGACTGGCAGGTCGGTCAGACCGGCAAGGTCGTGGCGCCGGATCTGTATGTGGCCGTCGGCATCTCGGGCGCGATCCAGCACCTCGCGGGCATGAAGGATTCGAAGGTGATCGTGGCGATCAACAAGGACGAGGAAGCGCCGATCTTCCAGGTCGCGGATTACGGGCTGGTGGGCGATCTCTTCACCGTCGTGCCGGAGCTGACCGAGAAGCTGTGAGCCTCGAAATGGTGGGGTGAAACCCCACCCTACGCAAAGACCAGCGGCCCGCCAGACAAGGCGGGCCGTTCGCGTTTTCAGGCGGCCATCGGCAGCAGCGCATGCCGAAGAGCCTGCGCCGCACCAGCCCGATCCTCGGGCCGGAGAGCCAGTACCGTGAGATTGCGGGTGGGCACCGGGGGGCGGGCGAGATAGCTGGGCGCGGGGGTCGAGATGAGCACCCCGTCCTGCGGCAGCATGTCGAGCAAGATGCCCATCCGCAGCAGCCATGCTTCGACGAGAGCCTGTCGGACCAGGCCAAAACGCTCCGGACAGGTGGCGTGCAAGGTGCCAAGCGCATGACCGGTAAAGGTAAAAAGCGCGAAATCGACCTCGGGGAACAATGCGCGTAGTGGCGCACGGGCCACCACGAAACGGTCGTTGCGGCGGGGATGCACCCGGTAGAACGCGTTCGACAGATTGCCCAGCGACGGCAGCAGCATCAGAACCGATTGCGCGCGCGAGGCCCGATCGAGCAGCAAGGCGTCGCCGAGATGATAATCCACCCCTTCCACCAGCGCCGTCGGCGCCAAGAGACGCGCGAGCACCCGGTCCGCCACGGCAGCACGAAGCCGTCCCGTTCCGCGCGGGCCGATCAACATCAGCCCCTTGTGTTGCGGGCCGACCTGACGTTTGGGCTGCAAGAGCAGCGGAGGTTGGCCACCCTCCGGCAGCCGCGTGGTTGCGTGCATGGGACAGACTCCCGATTCTTCACCTTCCTTCAAATGTGGCAGCCAAATCTTACAATGTTCTTACCAACGCCCCGCTCACGCCCCAATGTGGCGAGACAAAGGCAGCCCCGTCATCGCGCGCCGTGGCGTAGCCCTTGCGCCCGCCGCGCCGCGGCGCATAAGGTCGCCTCGGACATTCAGCCGGGAGCGGGACATGGAAATTCAGAGCGTCGGGATCGTCGGTGCGGGTCAGATGGGCAACGGAATCGCCCATGTTTTTGCCGTGTCCGGTTATGACGTGCTGCTCAATGACATTTCCGAAGACGCCCTCTCGCGCGCCTTGGGGCTGATCGACAAGAACCTCGACCGGCAAGTGCAGCGCGGCAAGATCGAGGCCGCGGAGAAGGACGCGGCCATGGCCCGCATCCGCACCACCACGCGGCTGGCCGACATCGGCCCCTCGGACCTGATCATCGAGGCCGCGACCGAGCGCGAGATGGTCAAGCAGGCCATCTTCGAGGACCTGCTGCCGCATCTGAAGCCCGAGACGATCCTGACGTCGAATACCTCGTCGATCTCGATCACCCGCCTCGCCTCGCGCACGGACCGGCCCGAGAAATTCATGGGCTTCCACTTCATGAACCCGGTGCCGGTGATGCAGCTGGTGGAACTGATCCGCGGCATCGCCACCTCGGAGGAGACCTACAAGTCGCTGCATGCGGTGGTCGAGAAACTGGGCAAGACCGCCGCCTCGGCCGAGGATTTCCCGGCCTTCATCGTCAACCGCATCCTGATCCCGATGATCAACGAAGCGGTCTACACGCTTTATGAAGGCGTGGGTAACGTGCAGTCGATCGACATGGCGCTGAAGCTCGGCGCGAACCACCCGATGGGCCCCTTGGAGCTGGCGGATTTCATCGGCCTCGACACCTGCCTCGCCATCATGAACGTGCTCTATGACGGGCTCGCGGACACCAAATACCGGCCCTGCCCGCTGCTGACGAAATATGTCGAAGCTGGCTGGCTCGGCCGCAAGACCCAGCGCGGGTTCTACGATTACCGCGGCCCGGTCCCTGTTCCGACCCGCTGAGCTGCGCCCCCTTATCTTTACTCTATAAATATCCACGGGAGGGGTCCGGGGAGGAGGCGTGCCCCCTCCCCGGGGTCGCCGCCTCGCGCAAGGCTACTCGTTTGGCGCGAAATCTTCACGGGTGAAATTCGACATGCGCGTGTCGCGCGAGGAGGAGACAGACCTGTCCAGATAGCAGAGGGCTGGGGACTGGAGGTCCTCCCCGATGTTTGAACGTTCCGTCCCCGAGTGGCTGCGCCACCCCCCCGCCGCCGCCGCCCGCAAGCCGGGCGCGAAGGCCTTCGCCACGCTTTCCGGGCTGGAGGCCGCAATCCGGGGTATGCTGCTGTCGGTCTTCCCCTTGGCCATGTACGGCGCGCTGCAGGACGCGGGACGCGTCTCGTCGGTCTATTTCGTCATCGGGCTGGTGTCGCTTTGCGTGGGGCTGCTGTTGCCTTGGGTCAACCGCCTGATCCCTCGACGTTGGCTCTATACCATTGGCGGGGCTCTTTACGTCGTGGGCGGGATTGCCGGGGCGATGGGGGGCATGGGCATCGTCGTTGCGCTCTGTGCCTGCACGCTGGCGACGGTGACCTGCTTCATCTGCCTCAATGCCTATGTGCTGGATTACGTGGCCAAGAACGACTTGGGGAAAACCGAGACGCTGCGGATGTTCTACTCGGCCCTTGCCTGGAGCGGCGGGCCCGTCACGGGCGTGGCGCTGATGAAGATCTGGGCCCCTCTGCCATTCCTTTTCGCGGGCGGCTTCGCACTGGTGCTTGTGGCCGTGTTCTGGTGGCTGCGGCTTGGCAATGGCAAGCTGATCCAAAAGGCGCGCGGCCCGGCGCCGAACCCGTTGGCCTTCCTGTCCCGCTTCTTCGCGCAGCCGCGGCTGATCGCGGGGTGGCTGTTTGCGGTGATCCGCTCCTGCGGATGGTGGGGCTATATCGTCTACCTGCCGATCTACGCGATCGAACATGGGCTCTGGGACGAACTCGGCGGGGTGCTGGTGTCCATCACCAATGCCTTCCTGTTCGTCTCGCCCTTGATGCTGCGCTGGGTGCAGAAGCGCTCGGTCCGGGTGGCGGTGCGTACGGGCTTCCTGTGCGCGGCGACCGGGTTCCTGCTGGCCGCGGTCTCGCCCCTGCCTGAGGTCGCGGTGGCGTGCCTGTTCCTGTCCTCGGCCTTCCTGATCCTGCTGGATATCTCGGGCGGGTTGCCGTTCCTGATGGCGGTGAAACCGTCCGAGCGGACCGAGATGGCGGCGGTCTATTCGAGCTTCCGCGATGTCTCGGGGATCCTCACGCCGGGCATTGGCGCGGTGATCCTGCTGGTCGCGCCGATCCAGGGGATCTTCGCGGCGGTCGGGCTGGCGCTGGGGTCGATGTACCTGCTGGCCGGGCGGCTGCACCCGATGCTGGGTGTGGCGCCAGCGGCGCGGGTTCGACGGGCGGCCTGAGGGGGAGGGGTTTCGCCCTCGTCCCCCGGCCCTTCGGGCGCGTGCTTCTCGGGCGATCAAGCCGGGGGCTCTGCCCGCGGGCCCCCGGGATATTTAGAGAGCAAAGATGAACAGGGCTGGCGGAGCCGTCATATCGCCCCTCGCACCGATTGGGGGCGGCCGGGGCGCGCGGGGT
>NZ_LRRR01000006.1 GCF_001691415.1 Pararhodobacter sp. CCB-MM2 | reverse complement strand
ACTATATCTTGTAATATTTTATTCTAAAGATGTGCAGCATATACAGCTTTTCTATTCCTCGTCGATGGAACGTTCGTATGTGTTTAAAAAGAAGTTTTTATTTCCCCTTTTTTTTTGAGGGAGGTGGTTTGGAACCGGTTCCCACTTTTTGGGGTGGTCCACCCACGGGAACGGCGTTTGCCCGGACAAAAGGTGGGCCCGAGAGCCCACCTTCGCCCGGCAACATGCCGGTCCTCATGCATGACCAACGCAACAAGTCGGAACCGGTTCCAGACCCACTCGCTACAAGATCACGGTGCAATAAATACGTTATCGAAAGTTTACTTCTGGAAACAAAAAGGGGACGAAAAGCGAACTTTTCGTCCCGCTCGGATCATCGCGTGCGGTAACCCGCGTCACGAAGGCAGTTGGCGTTGAAGATCCGGTCGCCGCCCGTCGAGGTCACGCGGCAATATCCGGGCAGGTTGCGGACACCGGCATCGCGCAGGCAGCCGGCCCAATAGCCGTTCACGCGCTGGCCCTGCTGGCGATAGGTCATCGAGCAATGGCCGGGCAGGCTGGCGTTGTGGCGCGGCGGGCTCATGTAGGGCGGGTCGACGCGCGGCGGTCGGGCCGAGATCGGCGGGCGATAGCCACCGTGGCCGCCGTTGTTCCAGCCCCCGCCGTTTTCCCAGCCGCCGTTGCCGACGTTGTAGCCGGCCTCGTACAGGCATTCGGCGATGTAGCCGGTGCGGGTGCGGCCGTAATTCACGCGGAACTCGTATCGGCAATGCTGGGGAAGCCCGCGATAGCCGGCGCGGTTCAGGCAGCGCTCATTGAAGCTCTGGATGTTGCGGCCGTTGACGCGGATCGTCTCCATGCACGAGCCGGGCAACACGCGCGGGCTGTAGTAATGCGGTGTGTGGTTGTCATCGATGGCGTTGACGATGGCCCCGACGACGATCGCGCCGGCAAGGAAGCGCAGCAGGTCGTCGGCATCGGCTTCGGCCGGGCGGGCGGTGGCGGACAAGCCGGCCACGGCGACAGCGCCAGCGGCGACCATGGTGGTGACTCGGCGGGTCAGGAAGCGCGGCATCCTGAAGCGGGGGGGGGGGAGGGTGGATAGCAATGTCATCGGCTGACCTTTCAAGGACCCGAAGCGGGCGCGTGTCGGAGGGACGGCAGGGGCGGCGGCGGGAAAGGGCCGTGGCGATCTGCCGGGATGCAGCGACGGTGCGCCCAGGGTCGATGAGAGGCAATATCGGGCGCTGGTTATCCAATAACGCCTTGCTGCGCAGGGGGTTCCATGCCCCTGATATTGCATAGCGCGGTCGGCATCGGCATGGTCGGCTTATGAACACCACCCGTAACCCTGCAACCAATCGAGCTGTGACCATGCGATTCAAGACTGCGATTCTCGCCCTTGGCGCGACGCTGGCCATGGCGCTTCCGGCTTCGGCCGCGTGCTATGCCGATTACCGCGCGCAACAGAACAACCCCGTGCGATTCCACTATGGCGTCGCCCAGATCCCCGACAACGCCTGCGGAAACGTGAACGCCGCGACGCAGGCTTTGCGCGGCCGTCTGGCCTCTGGTGGCTGGACCTTGGTCAATGTTTTGTCCACATTCGGGGACGATGGATTGTCCTCGAGGCGCGCGAATGCCGGAAGCTTCTACCTCCGTTATTGATCTGACCCGCGGGGGCTCCCGCACGATCATGTTGGGCTTGGCCGCCATTGTTGCCATTCTGGCGCTGGCGGCCGTGCTTTTGTTCGTGAACCTGCCGGACACGAACGAATTCAACGCCCGCGTCACGCAGATCTTCGCCGACAATGCCGATCTGACCGGACAGGCCGAGCTGCGCCTGCTGGAGATCCTTGCGCAATCGGGGACGACCTTCACCGAGGTGCTGGTCAGCTATCGTGGCGTGATCTTCGTGCTGATCGTCTTCGCAAGCCTGCTGCTGATCACCGCGCTGGTTCTGGTGCTGGCCCTCATCGGGCTGAACCGCAAGCTGGCCCAGGTGCAGCGGACGGGCATTCAGGTCTCGTCTCTGGTGATCAGCCGGGGCGAGCGGAAGGTCTATATCAACGATCTGGAATTCAACCTGACCGAAGCCGCGGTCGAGGCCCTCGCCGTTCTGGCCGAGGCCCGGATGGACGATGAGATGATGTCGGGCGCTTCGCTGGAATCGGTGATCTCGGGCAAGCGCGAGGCCGATTGCGAGGAAGCCGCCGGTGCCACCCGGATCAAGCGGCTGCGCGATTCGCTGGGCAACCAGATGGTCAGTGAGCTTCTGGTCCGCAACATCCCGCGGCAGGGCTACATGCTGGCCGTCGAGAAGGACGTGATCCGGATGATCTGACGCCACGCCCCCGACCTTGGGCCCGACCTAAGGCCGGGGGCGCAGCATGCGATCAGGGCCAGCGCACGAATACGGGCAGGGCGCTGTTGTCGAGTGCACCATTGCCCAGCTGGCCATATTGCCCCTGACCCCAGCACCGGACCCGGTTGTTGGTCTGCAAGGCACAGGTGTGGCGGCTGCCGACGGCGAGTTCCTGATACCGGAGGCGTGAATAGAACACCGGCACGGGTTCGCCCCGGTCGGTGAAGGTGCCGTCGCCCAGCTGGCCCAAGGCGTTCCAGCCCCAGCAGAACGGACGCCCGGTCCGGGTCAGGGCACAGCTGTGCGACCCGTGGCCCGTGCCGAAATCACGCACCCGGCGCAGGCCGTTGACGCGGATCGGAAGGTATTGCCGGCGCTCCGCATTCGGGTTGCCCAGCTGGCCATACTGGTTGGAGCCCCAGCACATCAGGAAGCCGCGGGCGTTCAGCCCGCAGGTGTGGCTTGAGGCCGGGTCCAGATCGCTCATGTTGTCCCGGGCAAGCAGGGTCGGCACGTTGGTGGCATTCCCCGTGCCATCGCCCTGCAACCCGGCGAAGTTCCGGCCCCAGCAGAATTCCTCGCTGCGGCGGGTCGTGGCGCAGGTCGTGGCCGATCCTGCGGACAGCGCGTTGACGCGGGTTAGGCCGGGGACGATCTGGCGCACCGGAAAATCCTCGTTCGAGCCGAGGCCAAGCTGCCCGGAATAGCCGTCCCCCCAACAGAACACCCGACCTCGGCCATTCAGCGCGCAGGTATGTTGCCCGCCCGCGGCAACGGCGGTGATATTGCGGAGGTCCAGCACCGTAACAGGGGCGCTTTGTACGGCGACACCGGACTGGCCGTTGCCCAGCTGGCCTTGGTTGTTGCTTCCCCAGCACGACACCCGACCGGTCTCGTGCAGGGCACAGGCGTGATAGCCGCCGGCAGAAATGGCAATCGCCGGGTCGAGGCCCTGCACCTGAACGGGGTTGGCGCGATTCTCGGTCGTGCCGTCCCCAAGTTGTCCGGACAGGTTTATCCCCCAGCACCAGACGCCACCTTCCGCGTCCAGCGCGCAGGTGAAATGCTGTCCGGCCTCGATCTGGATCAGTTCGGGTTGTTGCGCCTCGGCCCGCTCCGGCGTCAGTGCGGGCGCGGCAAGGGCGGCGAGGAATGTGAGGAAGAGCGCGCAAACGCGCGGCGACAATCGCATGGGACACCTCAAATGGCATTGTTTCAATGCCCGCAGGGTCGCATTCCAAATCTGATGTCGCAAGAATTTTGGTCTTGGTCGAAGGCCCCCACGCTGGGCAGGGGCCTTCGGGTCACGCTTATTCTGCGGCGTTCAGCAGCGCCGGCGCGGCGGCCAAAGCCTCCAGATGGTCGGCGATGGCATGGGCGATGGCGCGCTTGTCGTCGATCGGGGTCACCCCGTCCGGACGCACGAAGAGCGCGCGCTGATCGGTGCCACGGGTATCCTCGCCCCGGGTGGCCACGACGAGGCCGGCGCGGTCCAGACGCTTGGCCGCGACGCTCACCAGTTCCTCTTCGCTGACGCCTTCGAGGTACTTGAACGCCACCGTGTGCATCGAGGGATCGGCGGCCATGGCCATGTCGATCACCTTCTCGGTCGGCTCCAGCTCCAGCATCAGGCTGGACTGGCCCGAGGCGATCTTGCCCGTCACCGCCTGCTTCGGCCGGTAATCCGCCACCCCGGCCGAGAAGACCCCGGCCCAGACGCCCGATTTCACCCGCTCGACCACCGTGTCGCGGTACTCGCTGTAAGTGCGGGTGATGGTGATCGGCATCGGCGTCTTCGGCCGCCAGGCCCCGTCGCCGAGAATCAGTTCGGCATCGGCGCCGCGCCATGTCAGCTCCTCGGCCACCTGCGCGCCCAGACGGCCGCGGAAGCGGTTGACGATCCGACGCACGCCATCGATCGGCACCGGAGTCGGACCGGCGGTGACCATGATCTTGCGCCCGCGCAGCCGCGAGGTGCTGAGCGCCCGCCCGACGGCGATGCACAGCGTTTCGGTGCTGGGCAGGTTGTGCTTGCCATAGGCGTCACGCGGGGCGACGAAATGCACGCCCTGCGCGGCAAGGCGGCGCGCGTTGTCGACCAGCTGGCTGTTGTGCATCGTGCCATGCATCGTCGGCGCGACCAGAACCTGCGTGCGGCCCTGCTCCATCCGACCAAGGGCCGAGATCAGCGTCGAGGTGACGACCGTGTCGCCGATCCCGTGCGCCATCTTGGCGATGGTCGAATGCGTTGCCGGCGCAACCAGATAGGCGTCAAAGGGATCGTTGTCCGACAGATGCTCGGCCCGCCACGTCAGGTTGGTGACGACCGGCCCGAGGGTGGCCCATTCCAGCGCCTCACGCGCGACGTAATGCAGCGCATCCTCGCTGGCGAAGGCCGTGACACTGGCGCCATGACGACGCAGGCCACGGGCCAGTTCCGGCGTCTTCATCGCCGCGATGCCGCCAGTGACCAACAGCGCGATGCGCTTGCCCTTCAGCCTTTCCGAGGCCGGAGGCACGTCGTGGTCCCCCATGCTGGACGGCGTGGGGGCAGAGAAGTCCCAGTCGTAGAGGCTCATGCACGCACCTCGCCTTCGGTGGCGTCGGCGGCCGGCATTTCCAGACCCTTGCGCCATTTCTGATGCGCGCCGCGCGCGCGGTCGACGCGGGTGTTCAGGGCCTCGAAATGGCGGGTGAGGAAGCGGCTCTTCTTGCCCATCTCGCCTCCAATTGATTCGACAACTTCAATGTCGAACAAATCCGCATGCTGGATCTCCAGACAGGGGATGTAGGGCGCACCCTCGGTCAGGACCGGCTCTTCGCGATGCGCCATCCACGGGAACATCTCGAGGAAGATGCGGTAGCTGGCGTAGTCATAGGACGAGTCGCAGCCATGCCAGACGCCGTTCAGCTTCACCGCGGCGAAATAGTGCTTCACGGTCGGACGCTGCAGGGCCAGCCAGCCGGTCGGCATCAGCTTGCCCAGAACCGAGGTCGGCATCGGCACTTCGACGAAACCGGCTTCCAGACCGGCGGCGCGCAGCAGGGCGACCTGCAGGTTGGTTTTGGTCGTGCACATGCCGACACCGCGGGCCAGCGTGTCCGAGGCGCGTTCCTGCCACGCGCCGAAACGGTAAGGCATGGCGTGGACGAATTTCAGCACGGCCTCGGCGGTCGAGGCGGGCGTGGCACGGCGCAGGCGCACGGCGGCGCGGCGGATTTCCGGGTGATCGACGTCGCACAGCGCGGCGGGATCGGGCAGGTCGGTCGGCGGGGTGGCGTCGGCCTCGGCCGCGTCGGCGGCGATCAGGGCTTTGGCCAGCACGCGCTTGAGCGAAGCGGGCAGGGCCGCCGAATCAAGGGTCCAGATGCGGGCGGCCTGATCGGCGACCTGAAGCGTGTGTTCCTGCGGGCCGAAGTGATTCCCCGGGCCGAACCAGTCGGTCACACCGGTCAGTCGGCCGTCGAGAACGACGTTGAGCGGGCGATCCGACCCAGCGTCATAAACGCCGCCGGCGGAGAGCTGGCGCACTTCACCACGGGCAAAAATGTCGGATTCGTACCCATCTAGGTAGAGTCCAAGGGTTGTATCCTTGAACAATTCGAGCAATTCAGGGTTGAATGTTTTGGCAGCAGTCGTCTGCATGTGGCCCCCCAAGGTCCGATGCGATTGGCAGATGGCAACGACCCGGGCCCCAACGGGCAGCGAAAAGGCGCGGGCCTTAACAACAAGTTACCCCTCGGATGCACGTAGAAGAAGAGTTTTGTTTCCCTCGTGGCAACAAAATCTAGGATTGTTTCTCGCGTGCAATACAGCTACCGGGCGAGCGATTCCCTGACGATTCCCCTCGGTTTTCAGCGGTTTCCGTAACGTCCACTTTTTCGACATCGCGGGAAAATTGTTGAATCACTGCAGGGAAGCGGCAATTCTGGATGCAACCGCCCCGGGAGGACCGGCACCGACGAGCAACGTCGGGCAGGAGGGGCGAGGGTCTGGGAGGGCCATCCATGGACGTATTGCAACTGCTGTTGAGCGGTCTCGCCAACGGCTGTGTGTACGGACTCGTCGCCTTGGGCTTCGTGCTCATCTACAAGGCGACCGAGGCCGTCAATTTCGCCCAGGGCGATTTCATGATGCTGGGCGCCTTCATCATGGTCGGGCTGGTCAATCCCCAATTCATGGGCCTGAATTTCTGGCTGGCGGTGCCGATCGCTCTGATCCTGATGGCGACGCTGGGCTACCTTCTGGACCTCTTGGTCCTGCGCCACATGTTCGGCCAGAGCCAGACCGCGGTTGTCATCCTGACCATCGCCCTGGGCTTCGTGATCCGCTTCATCGCCGGCGTGATCTGGGGCCATGAGCCGCAGAACCTGCATTCGCCGCTGGCGCTGGGCGATGTGCGTTTCGGCGGCGTGGTGCTGTCGATGGCGGATATCGCGGTGATTGTCGTCACCGTCATCATGACCATGCTGCTGTGGCAGTTCTTCCAGCGCACGAAGCTGGGGCTGGCCATGCAGGCGGCCTCGCAGAACCAGATGGCGGCCTATTACATGGGCATCCCGGTGAAGCGGGTGCAGGGCGCGGTCTGGGCCTTGGCGGGCGTCGTCGCCTGCGTGGCGGGGATCCTTTATGCCTCGAAGGGCACGCTGGACATCTCGTCGGGCTTCATCGGCATCAAGGCCTTCGCGGCGGCGGTGATCGGCGGCTTCGGCAGCCTGCCCGGCGCGCTGATGGGCGGCCTCATCGTCGGGATCATCGAGCCCTTTGCGGCGCGCTATCTGCCCGCGGGCTACAGCCAGATCGCACCCTATGCGCTGCTCATCATCGTGCTGGTGTTCCGTCCCCACGGCCTGTTCGCGCAGGTCCGCGTGAAGAAGGTCTGAGCGCATGCGGTTCCACTTCAAGACCTCTTACGACCACGACATCCGCCTCTTCCCCGACTGGTACAAATTCTCGCTCTACGCCGTGCTGCTGCTGATCCTTCTGGCCCTGCCCTGGATCATCGACAGCTTCTATCTGGGCGAGGTCACCAACGTTCTGATCTGGTCCGTCGCGGGCCTCGGGCTGATGCTGCTCACGGGGCAGACCGGGCAGGTGAGCCTTGGGCATTCCGCCTTCATGGCGCTGGGCGCCTATACCTGCGTCAACTTCATGGAGGCCGGGCTGCCCTTCCTCGCGGCCTTCCTGCTGGCGGGTGTGGTGACCGGGATCATCGGCGCGCTGGTTGCCATTCCGGCGCTGAAGCTGCACGGGGTCTATCTGTCGATCTTCACCCTCGCGCTGGCGATTCTGGCCGATGACTTCATCGTCATCCTCGAGCCCTGGACCGGCGGTGTGAACGGCTATTTCGCGCCCGAGATCTGGGTCTTCGGGATCGAGATCAACCGCTGGGCCGCGCCTGAGACCTGGTATTTCCTCACCCTCGGCACCGCGCTTTTCGTCACGCTGATCTACCGCAACCTGCTGCGCTCGCCCCTGGGCCGCGCCTTCGCCGCCGTGCGGGATTCCGAGATTTCGGCGCAGGCGATGGGCGTCGATGTGGCGCGGACGAAGACCATGGCGTTCGGGCTCAGCTGCGCCTTTGCCGGTCTGGGCGGGGCGCTGATGGGTCTGTTTGCCGGGGCCTTCAACAACGAGACCTTCAACTTCCTGATCTCGATCCAGCTGCTGATGATGATCATCATCGGCGGCCTTGGCTTCATCCACGGGGCCTTCCTCGGCGCCATCGTCATCGCCTTCCTGCCGCAGTTCCTGTCCATCGCCACCGACGTGCTGCACATCACCGTGCCGGGGCTGGAAACCGGCGTGTTCGGCATGATCCTGATCGCCTTCATCCTCTTCGAGCCGATGGGCCTTTACGGACGCTGGCTGAAGATGCGGACCTGGCTCGAGCTCTTCCCCTTCGCCCGGCGCGACATGTTCCGTCGCCAGAAGTCCTATCTGAAGACGGAGCGCCTGAGATGAGCCTTCTGGACCTCAACGGCGTGACGCTGAAATTCGGCGGCGTCACGGCCGTGAACAACCTGTCGATGTCGGTCAATGAAGGCGAGGTCTTCGCGCTGGTCGGCCCGAACGGCGCCGGCAAGTCGACCGTCTTCAACATGATCTCGCGCTTCTACCGCCCGGTGCGGGGGAAGATCAGCTTCGACGGTGAGAACCTGCTGAATCACCGCGCGCATGAGATCGCCAATCTCGGCATCGCGCGGACCTTCCAGAATATCGAGCTGTTCGAGCGCGCCACCGTGCTGGAGAACCTGCTGGTCGGGCGTCACCGTCACCGCAAGTCGTCCTTGCCCGAGCAGATGTTCTTCATGGGCCGCGTCCGGCAGGAGGAGCGCGAGCATCGCCTCGCCGTCGAGGAGGTGATCGAATTCCTCGACCTGCAGGCTTACCGCGACAAGATGATCGCGGGTCTGCCTTACGGCGTGCGCAAGGTCGTGGAACTTGCCCGCGCGCTGGCGACGAAGCCGCGTCTCTTGTTGCTCGATGAACCAGCCTCGGGCCTTTCGGTCGAGGAGACGCAGGACATGCGCTGGTGGATCGACGACATCCGCCGCCAGATGGGGATCACCGTGCTGATGGTCGAACATGACATGGGCCTTGTGTCGAAGGTCTGCGACCGGGTGCTGGCTCTGGCCGATGGCGCGAAGCTGGCCGAGGGCACCCCGGCCGAGGTGCAATCGCATCCGGCGGTGATCGAGGCCTATCTGGGCACCTCGGCCATCTCGAAGACCGCCAATGCGAAGGGGGAGCGGGTATGAGCGCGCTTCTGGAGGTCAAGAACCTCGAAACCTTCTACGGCCCGATCATGGCCATCCGCGGTGTCTCGCTGGAGGTCCACAAGGGTCAGGTCGTCACCGTGCTGGGCGCGAATGGCGCGGGCAAGACGACGCTGTTGAAGACGATCTCGGGGATCATGGACCCGGAAAAGGGTCAGGTCCTGTTCGAGGGCGAGGAGATCCAGGGCAAGGAGCCGCATCAGGTCGTCCGTCGCGGCATCGTGCAGGTGCCCGAGGGACGCGAGGTCTTCCCGCTGCTCACCGTCGAGGAAAACCTGACGCTTGGGGCCTATACCCGCTCGGACCGTGCCGAGATCGAGCGCGACCGCGAGATGGTGTTCAGCTATTTCCCGATCCTCGCCGAGCGTCGCCTGCAGGAGGCCGGCACGCTCTCGGGCGGGCAGCAGCAGATGTTGGCCATCGGGCGCGGGCTGATGCTGCGGCCGAAGATCATGCTGCTCGATGAACCCTCGCTGGGCCTGTCGCCGCTGCTGACGCAGGAGATCTTCGCGATCCTGCGGCGGCTCAATCAGGACGAGGGCGTCACCATGATGCTGGTCGAACAGAACGCCGCCGTGGCGCTGGATCTGGCCGATCAGGGCTATGTCATGGAGCTTGGCCGGATCGTGATGGCCGATTCGGCGGAAAAGCTGGCACAATCCGAGGACATCCAGAGCTTCTATCTCGGCCATGCCAATGAGGGCGCGCGCGGCGAACGGCGCTGGAAGAAGAGGAAGACGTGGCGATGAACATGCTTTCCGAAAAGGACCTCAAGGGCGTGCGCGTCAATGCCGAGCCCGGTGTCTCGCCGGTGCGCATCGACGGCCATATGACCGTCCCCGCCCTGTTCCGCGCCCGCTGTCTGGAGAACGGCGCCGAGGTCGCGCATCGCGAGAAGGACCTCGGCATCTGGCAGGCCTATAGCTGGACCGACTACCTGACCCGCGCGCGCCATATCGGCATGGGCCTGCGCGCGCTGGGCCTGCAGCGCGGCGACGTGATCTCGATCCTGTCCGAGGACAACAAGGAGTGGATGTATTTCGACATGGCCGCCCAATGCATGGGGGCCATTTCTTCGGGCGTCTACACCACCGATTCCGCCGCGCAGCTGGCCTATCTGGTCAATGACAGCCAGACCAAGTTCCTGATCGTCGAGAACGAGGAACAGCTGGATAAATACCTCGAAGTCGCGGACCAGATGCCCTCGCTGTTGAAGGTCATCATCCTCGATCCCGAGGGGCTGCATGCCTTCGACAACCAGAACTGCATGCTGCTCGACGAGCTTTACGATCTGGGCCGCCAGCACGACGACGAGGCCGTCTTCAACGCCGAGATCGACAAGACCGGGCCGCAGGATGTCTGCGTGCTGATCTACACCTCGGGCACCACCGGTCAGCCCAAGGGCGTGCAGCTGACGCAGGAGAACATCACGGCCGGGATGGAGGCCTCGCTCTACGGGTTGCCGTTCCAGAAGCGGGCCGAGCAGCTGTGCTTCCTGCCCCTGTGCCATATCCTCGAACGGATCGTGTCGCTCTACACGCCGCTGGTCGTGTCCTCGACGGTGAATTTCGCCGAGAGCCCAGAGACGGTGTTCGACAACCTCCGCGAAATCTCGCCGCATGGTTTCGTCGCCGTGCCGCGCGTCTGGGAGAAGGTCTATTCCCGCGTGCTGGTCATGGCGCAGGAATCGACGGCGCTGGGCCGCTGGGCCTTCGGGCAGGCGATCAAGGCGGGGCTGGCGCGGGCGGATTGCATCCTTGAGGGTAAGCCGGTGCCGGGCGGTGTGGCGCTGCGCTACCGGGTCTGGGATTTCCTCGTGCTGGCCAACCTGCGCCGCATGCTGGGCATGGACCGCATCACCCGCGGCCTGACCGGCGCCGCGCCGATCTCGCCCGAGTTGCTGCGCTGGTATCATGCGATCGGCGTGCCGCTTTATGAGGGGTTCGGCATGTCCGAGACCTCGGGCGTGGCGACGATCAACCTGCCGGATTCGAATGCCACCGGCTCGGTCGGGCAGGTGAATCCCGGCATCCAGATGCGCATTGCGCCGGATGGCGAGATCCAGCTGAAGGGGCTCAACATCTTCAAGGGCTATCTCAACAAGCCCGAGAAGACCGCCGAGGCCTTCACCGAGGACGGCTGGCTGCGCACCGGCGATGTGGGGCGGATCGACAATCAGGGCTTCCTGACCATCACCGGCCGGATCAAGGACATCATCATCACCGCGGGCGGCAAGAACATCACCCCCGCCGAGATCGAGAGCCGGCTGAAGTTCAGCCATTACATCTCGGATGCGGTGATCATCGGCGACCGGCGCAAATATCTGACCTGCCTGATCATGATCGATCAGGAAAACGTCGAGAAATACGCTCAGGACCACAAGGTGCCGTTCAGCGACTTCCGCTCGCTGTGCCGCGCCGAGCCGGTGCTGGCGCTGATCCGCCGCGAGATCGAGGCGGTCAACAAGGAGTTCGCGCGCGTCGAACAGATCAAGGATTTCCGCCTGATCGACGTGCTTCTGACGGCCGAAGATGAGGAGCTTACGGCCACGATGAAGCTGAAACGCGCAACCGTCGAAACGCGGCACAAGGCGCTGATCGACGCGATGTATTGAGACGATTGCAATAAGGGCCCGGAGGAGGGTCCAAAGGGGAGGACGACATGAAGACCAAGTTTCTGATGGCGGCTGCCATTGCGGCGCTGGCCACCGGCGCGCAGGCCCAGACCCGTGGCGTCACCGACAGCGAAGTGCTGATCGGCGGCGTGCATGACCTCTCGGGCGTGTTCGCGGCGGTTTCGACGCCGGCGGTGAACGGCGCCAACCTGTATTTCGAGCAGGTGAACGCGAACGGCGGCGTGCATGGCCGCCAGATCCGCTATCTGGTGGAAGATCACGGCTACCAGCTGCCGCGCGCCACGCAGGGCTATAACAAGCTGATCGAGCGTGACGGCGTCTTCGCGATGCTGCTGAACCTCGGGACGCCGCACAACCTCGCGCATTACCCGCTGATGGAACGCCGGGGCGTGCCGAACGTGGCGCCGCTGACCGCTGCCCGCGCCATCCTGCCCGAGCCGCCGGGCATGAACTTCGCCTCGTTCTCCAGCTATTACGACCAGACCGTCGCGGGCATCCGCTACCTGCACGAGACGACCGGCGCGACCAATGTCTGCTCGATGTACCTGCCGACCGATTTCGGTGAGGAAATCGCCACCGCCTCGCGCGAGGCGGCCGAGGAAATGGGCCTGACCTTCGTCGACGAGACCACCCACCGTCCCGATGAGCAGGACTTCGTCGGTGCTGTCAGCCGTCTGCGCGACGCGGGCTGCCAGATCATCACGCAGGCCGTGGGCGTGCGCGCCGGCATCACCATCGTCGGCACCGCCAAGCGTCTGGGCTGGGACGACGCGCTGTTCCTGACCACCTCGGCCGGCTTCCTCGAGCCGGTGGCCATGGTGCCGGGTGGCGTGACGGACGGGCTCTATGCCTCGTCGGGGTGGCAGGACCTCTATGCTCGCGCGTCGGACGAGGCCCCGGCCGAGTTCATCGCGGCCTATCAGGCGGCCTATGACCAGCCGGCCTCGGGCTTTGCGATGCTGGGCTACACTGCGGCGGGACAGATCGTGCGCGCGCTGGAAGCGGCCGGGCCGGACCTGACCACCGAGGGCTTCGTCGCGGCGATGGAAGCGCTGGATTACGATGACGCGCTGCTGGGCACCCATATCAACTTCGGGGCTGATCATCAGGGCGCGAACGACATCTTCATCAGCCAGGTCGGCAATGGTCAGTGGAACACGCTGGTCAGCATCGACGGTGACACCGGTGAAGCCATGGCGGTCGGCGAGTAATCCCTCCAGAAGGCAAAAGAAAAGGGGCCGCATCTGCGGCCCCTTTTTTGTTCTGGCAATGAGGGGAGCGACAGGTGGGGTGAAACCCCACCCTACGCGGGTCGCGCCTTATTCGGCGGGCATTGCCTTGACCTCGTGGGCCAGCGGATGCGTCAGATGCACCAGCATCTCCTTCGGGCAGACCTGCAGGAAGTTCGCCTTCTCCACATCCCAGCGGCGCAGGATCTCGGTGCCCAGCACCGACTCCGTCTCGGCGACATGCTGTTCGATCAGGCCCTTGAGCTGGTTCTCCCAGTGATCAACCGTGACCGGGCAGGTCACCAGCGATTCCAGGTTCATCAGGTTCAGCGCCGTGCCCTCGGGGTCATAGAGATAGGCCATGCCCCCGGTCATGCCGGCGCCGAAGTTGGCACCGATCGAGCCCAGGATCACCGCGATCCCGCCGGTCATGTATTCACAACCGTTGGAGCCACAGCCCTCGACCACCACCGAGGCGCCCGAGTTCCGCACCGCGAAGCGCTCACCCGCACGACCGGCCGCGAACAGCTGACCATCGGTTGCGCCATAGAGCACGGTGTTGCCGATGATCGTGTTCTCGGAGGCCTTGAGCGGCGAGGACATGCGCGGACGCACCACCACCAGACCGCCCGACAGGCCCTTGCCGACATAGTCGTTGGCATCGCCGAACACTTCGATCTTCAACCCGCGCACGGCGAAGGCTCCCAGCGACTGACCGGCGGAACCGGCCAGCTTCACCGTCAGGTGGTCGCGCTGCAGCTTGTTGCGCATGCCGAACTTGCTGACGATGTGGCTGGAGGCACGCGTGCCCACGGTCCGATGCGTGTTCCGCACGGCGTAGGACAGCTGCATCTTCTCACCCTCTTCGAAGAAGCGGGCAGCGTCGCGGATGATCTCGCTGTCCAGCGTCTCGGGCACGGCGTTGCGCGGCTTGTCGCGGTCGTAACGGATCGAGCGCGAGCCATCGACGGTGATCAGCAGCGGGTTCAGGTCGAGGTCGTCGAGATGCGCCGAACCCCGGCTGACCTGCGCCAGCAGATCCGCGCGGCCGATGATCTCGTCCACCGAGCGGGCGCCCAGCGAGGCGAGGATCTCACGCACTTCCTGCGCGTAGAAGGTGATGAGGTTGACCACCTTGTCCGCATTGCCGGTGAACTTCTGGCGCAGCGCGTCGTTCTGCGTGCAGACGCCGACCGGGCAGGTGTTCGACTGGCACTGACGCACCATGATGCAGCCCATCGCGATCAGCGCAGCGGTGCCGATGCCGAATTCCTCGGCGCCCAGCATCGCGGCCATGACGATGTCCCGACCGGTGCGCAGACCACCGTCCGTCCGCAGCGTCACGCGGTCGCGCAGGTTGTTCATCGCCAGCACCTGATGCGCCTCGGTGAGGCCCATCTCCCACGGCAGACCCGCATACTTGATCGAGGTCGCCGGCGAGGCCCCGGTGCCGCCATTGTGGCCCGAGATCAGGATGATGTCGGCCTTGGCCTTGGCCACGCCCGCGGCAATCGTACCGACGCCCGAGGACGCCACCAGCTTCACCGTGACCTTGCACTTGGGGTTGATCTGCTTGAGGTCGTAGATCAGCTGCGCGAGGTCTTCGATCGAGTAGATGTCGTGGTGCGGCGGCGGCGAGATCAGGGTCACGCCCCTCGTGGAATGGCGCAGCTTGGCGATCAGGTCGGTGACCTTCATGCCGGGCAGCTGACCACCCTCGCCGGGCTTGGCACCCTGCGCGACCTTGATCTCCAACTCCTCGCAATGGATCAGGTATTCGGCGGTGACGCCGAAGCGACCCGAGGCCACCTGCTTGATCTTCGCCGAGGCGTTGTCGCCATTGGGTTCGGGCGTGAAATCGTCGGGGCTCTCGCCGCCTTCACCCGAATCCGACTTCGCGCCGATGCGGTTCATCGCGATGGACAAAGTGCGGTGCGCCTCGGGCGAGAGGGCGCCGAGCGACATGCCCGGGGTGACGAAACGCTTGCGGATCGAGGTGATCGATTCGACCTCCTCGATGGGCAGCGGACGGCCCAGCGGCTTGAAGTCCAGAAGGTCGCGCAGATGGATCGGCGGGTTCGCCTGCAGGGCGGCCGAGTACTTGCGCCACAGGTCATACGACGCGCGGTCACAGGCCGATTGCAGCAGGTGCATGGTCTGCGCTTCCCACGCATGCTTCTCGCCCGAGCGACGGGCCTTGTAGAAGCCGCCGACCGGCAGCGGGCCCACCGGCTGACGCCAGCCCTTGGTGTGGACCTCTTCCAGCTTCATCTGGATGCCGTGCAGACCGATGCCCGAGATGCGCGAGTGCATGCCGGGGAAGTAATCGGCGACCAGCGCGCGCGAGAGGCCCACGGATTCGAAGTTCAGACCGCCGCGATAGGACGAGATGATCGAGATCCCCATCTTCGCCATGATCTTCAACAGACCCGCGTCGATGGCGTCGCGGTAACGGCGCATGGCGTCAATCAGCGAGCCGTCCAGCAGGCCGCGGTCGATACGGTCGGCGATGGTGTCCTGCGCGAGGTAGGGGTTCACCGTCGTCGCGCCACAGCCGATCAGCACCGCGAAGTAGTGCGGATCGATGCATTCGGCGGAACGCGTGTTGATCGAGGTGAATGTGCGCAGGCCCTTGCGGGTCAGCCAGCTGTGCACGGCCGAGGTCGCGAGGATCATCGGCATCGGCACCCGGTCGGCGCCTTGCTTCTCATCCGTCAGCACCAGATGCGCGGCGCCCGAGCGGACGGCATCTTCGGCTTCGGTGCGGATGCGGTTCAGACCTTCGCGCAGCGCCTCGGGGCCGGCATCGGCCTCGAAGGTGCAGTCGATGAAGGTGACGCCATCGCCGAATTGCTGGACCATCATCTTGAATTCCTCGTTCGCGATGAACGGGGATTCCAGCATCAGGATCTCGGTCTGGGCCGAGCTCTCGTCGAGCACGTTCTTCAGGTTGCCGAAGCGCGTCTTCAGCGACATCACCCGGCTTTCGCGCAGCGAGTCGATCGGCGGGTTGGTCACCTGGCTGAAGTTCTGGCGGAAGAAGTGGCTGAGCGGGCGATAGACCTTCGACAGCACCGCAGACGGCGTGTCATCGCCCATCGAGGCCACGGCTTCCTTGCCGTCCTCGGCCATCGGCGAGAGGATCTGCTCGATCTCTTCCATCGAATAGCCGGCGGCGATCTGGCGGCGGCGCAGCTCTTCGCCGGCGTGCATCGGGGTCTCCGGCACGTCGCGCAGCAGGTTGTTCAGCTCGACGATCTTGTCGGTCCACTCGCCGAACGGCTGGCTGGAGGCCAGACGGTCCTTCAGCGCGGTGTCGCGGTAGAGCTTGCCCTCTTTCATGTCGACGGCAATCATCTGCCCCGGCCCGAGGGCGCCTTTCTCGCGCACGGTCATCTCGTCGACCGGCACCATGCCCGCTTCCGAACCGGCGATCAGCATGCCGTCACCCGTCACGACATAGCGCATCGGGCGCAGGCCGTTGCGGTCCAGACCGCCACAGACCCAGCGGCCATCGGTCATCGCCAGAGCGGCGGGGCCGTCCCACGGCTCCATCACCGAGTTGCAGTAGGAATACATGTCCTGCCACGGCTTCGGCAGCTCGACTGTGGTCTTGGACCAGGCTTCCGGCACCAGCATGGTCTTCGCCATCGGCGCCGAACGGCCCGAACGCACCAGAACCTCGAACACCGCGTCCAGCGCGCCCGAGTCGGAGGAACCGCCGGGAACGATCGGCTTGATGTCCTCGGCCATCTCACCGAAGGCCGACGAGGCCATGCGGATCTCGTGCGACTTCATCCAGTTCACGTTGCCCTTCAGCGTGTTGATCTCGCCGTTATGGGCAAGCATGCGGAAGGGCTGGGCCAGCCACCATTGCGGGAAGGTGTTGGTCGAATAGCGCTGGTGATAGATCGCGAAGGACGAGATGAAACGCTCGTCCATCAGGTCGGGGTAGAAGGTCGCGACCTGCTCGGCCAGCATCATCCCCTTGTAGATGATCGAGCGGCAGGACAACGAGCAGATGTAGAGCCCGGTCACCTGCGCCTCGATCGCCGCCTTCTCGATGCGGCGACGGATGATGTAGAGCTCGCGCTCGAAGGTTTCCTCGTCGGTCCCCTTGGTGTTCTTGATCAGGATCTGCTCGATCTCGGGGCGGGTGGCATTGGCCTTCTCGCCCAGAACCAGCGTGTCCACCGGGACATGGCGCCAGCCGTAGATATAGTAGCCCATGCGCAGGACTTCGGTCTCGACGATGGTCCGGCACCGCTCCTGCGCGCCGAAATCGGTGCGCGGCAGGAAGACCTGACCGACGGCGATGAGCGAATCCATGTCGGGCTCATGGCCAGTGCGGCGGATCTGGTCGTAGAAGAAGGGCGCCGGGATCTGCACATGGATGCCCGCACCGTCGCCGGTCTTGCCGTCGGCATCGACCGCACCGCGGTGCCAGATCGCCTTCAGCGCGTTAATGCCGTTCATCACGACCTGCCGCGAGGGCTTGCCGTTGATCGACACAACAAGGCCCACACCGCACGAGGCATGCTCGTCATCGGTCTTGTAGAGGCCGTTCTCATCCATCCAGCGGCGCTTCGCCTCTTCGGCGGCGACCCAGCTTTCGTCGTAGACGGTCATGGCTTGCTCCTTTTCAGTTGCGGGCGGTCAGGCTGATCTCAGGGATGCAGTCCTGCCGGGTCAGAAGATGTGGGCCCAGCCCGGGGTCCGGTCGCGGTCCCCGTTGCGGGGGAGGGCGCCTGGCCGGGGGCTGAACCCCGGGCCGTGTTACTCAGCCGCCACCGAGGCGGGTTGCGACAGGTAGTCGAGGATCGAATCCGCAGCCTCGCGGCCATCGCGGATCGCCCAGACCACCAGCGAGGCACCGCGCACGATGTCGCCCACGGCATAGACGCCGGGCAGGCTGGTCGCGTGGGTTGCGTGATCGCAGCGGATCGTGCCCCAGCGGGTCACGGTCAGTTCCGGCACGCCCCAGAGGGTCGGGATTTCCTCGGGCTCGAAGCCGAGCGCCTTGATCACCAGATCGGCCGGCTCGATGTAATCGGCGCCTTCGATCAGTTCGGGCGAACGACGGCCCGAGGCATCCGGCGCGCCGAGGCGCATCTTCTGCACGTTGACGCCGGTCACAGCCTCATCGCCTTCGAAGCCCGCAGGCGCGGTCAGCCAGACGAAATCGACGCCTTCTTCCTCGGCGTTCTGCACTTCGCGCTGCGAGCCCGGCATGTTGTCGCGGTCGCGGCGGTAGAGCAGCTTGACCGAGGTCGCGCCCTGACGCACGGCGGTGCGCACGCAGTCCATCGCGGTATCGCCGCCGCCGATGACGACGACGCGCTTGCCCTCGGCATTCAGCGCGCCCGAGGTGAATTCCGCCACTTCGTCGCCGAAGCTCAGGCGGTTCGAGACGGTCAGATAGTCCAGCGCCTTGACGATGCCGGGCAGTTCCGCGCCGGGGCCGTAAAGGTCGCGCGACTTGTAGACGCCGGTGGCGATCAGCACGGCATCATGCTTGCCGCGGATCGCGTCGAAGCTGATGTCCTCGCCGACCTTGCAGTTCAGCACGAATTGCACGCCGGCCGCTTCGAGCTGCTCGATGCGGCGCATGACCACGTCCTTCTCCAGCTTGAAGCCGGGGATACCATAGGTCAGCAGGCCGCCCGCGCGGTCATAGCGGTCATAGACGGTGACCTGAACGCCGAGGCGACGCAGACGGTCAGCCGCCGACAGACCGCCGGGGCCCGCGCCGATGATGGCGACGGATTGATCACGCTCGGCCATGGGCACGCCGGGCTTCACCCAGCCCTGCTCCCAAGCGGTGTCGGTGATGTATTTCTCGACGGCGCCGATGGTGACGGTGCCGTGGCCCGACTGCTCGATCACGCAATTGCCTTCACACAGACGGTCCTGCGGGCAGATGCGGCCGCAGATCTCGGGGAAGGTGTTGGTCGACTGCGACAGCTCATAGGCTTCCTGCAGACGGCCCGAAGCGGTCAGCATCAGCCAGTCGGGGATGTTGTTGTGCAACGGGCAATGCGACTGGCAATAGGGCACGCCGCATTGGCTGCAACGGCTGGCTTGCTCCGCAGCCTTTTCCGCCGCAAACTCGCGATAGATCTCGTCGAAGTCTTCGCGGCGTTCGCCCGCCGACCGCTTGGTCGGCATTTCCTTGGGCTTGGTCACGAACTTGAGCATGCGCTGTGTGGCCATGGCTGGGTCTCCCGCAATTGTCGCGCAGGGATACTCTGGAATGAAAGACAAGAAAAGTCAGCAAGACTGACCTATATCCAACTTATTTTACATCGCAACGCGCTTTGTCTGAGCGCGCCTCTGCAAAATAGGTCAGTAAAATATACCTATCTTCACGGCTTCCCCTTTTTTCAAAAGGCGGTATGGTGCCCCGAACCATGGCAGAGGCGCTGACAATGCCGCTCTATCACATCCTGATTCTTGCATTGATTCAGGGCATTACCGAATTCCTTCCGATATCCTCGTCCGGGCATCTCATCCTCCTGCCGCAATTGGCCGGCTGGCAGGATCAGGGCGTGGCGCTTGACGTGTCTGTGCATGTCGGCACTTTGCTGGCCGTGATGCTCTATTTCCGCGCCGATGTGGCGATGGTGTTACGCGGCATCCCGGCGATGCTGCGCGGCCGCCTTGATTCGCCCGGCGCGCGGATGGCCTTCCTGCTGTTCGTGGCCACGGTGCCGGTGATGGCGCTGGGTCTGGTGCTGAAGGCGACGGGCCTTGTCGATGCCATGCGCTCGATGGCGGTGATCGGCTGGACCATGCTGGTCTTCGGCGTGATCCTTTATGCCGCCGACAAGCTGGGCCCCGAGGATCGCCGGGCCGAAGGTTGGACCTTCCGCGATGCGATCCTGCTTGGGCTATGGCAGGCGGTGGCGCTGATTCCGGGCACCTCGCGCTCGGGCAGCACGATCACCGGCGCGCGCTTCCTCGGGTTCGAGCGCCATGACGCCGCGCGGCTGTCGATGCTGATGTCGATCCCGACGATCATCGCCTCGGGCGCGATCACGGCGCTGGACCTCGTCGAGACGGCGAATGCGCAGGCAGCGATCGACGGCGCCATCGGGGCGGCGATCTCGTTCGTGGCGGCACTGTTCGCGCTGAAGGTGATGATGAAGTTCCTCGCAGCGGTCAGCTTCACCCCCTACGTGATCTATCGCGTGCTGCTGGGCATGTTTCTGCTGTGGATGGCCTACGCCTAACCGTGAAAGGGCGCCTTGAAATGAGAAAGGCCGGGCAATGCGCCCGGCCTTTTGCGTTCGGTGGCGGCAGGATCACTCCTGACCGCGCAGGCCCTTGGCCGATTCCTTGATCGCGTCGTACTGGCCGGTCGGGCGGAAGCGCCACAGATAGCTCGGCAGGATCAGGTCCATCGGCGTCGGCTGTACGCCCAGATCGCGCAGGCCCTTGGCGCCGTCGGCCACGACGTTGTCGTGCTGCAGGTCCAGAAGCTGGGTCTTGGTGATCGGCGCCTTGACGATGCCGAGGCTCAGCGTCTGCGCGATGCCACCCAGCGTCGCCCCGATCGAGGCGGCGAAGCGCGGCAGGTTCACGATCACGCGGCGGCGACGGATCACCTGCAGCATCATCGTCATCAGGTCGCGGAAGCTCATCGCGTCGGGGCCGCCCAGTTCGTAGATCCCCGCCTCGGCCTGACCCATGGCGGCATTGGCAGCGGCTTCGGCGACGTCATCGACATAGACCGGCTGGAAGCGGGTGTTCGCGGCGGTGATCGGCAGGATCGGCGAGACGCGTACCGAGGCGGCGAAACGGTTGAAGAACTCGTCCTCGGGCCCGAAGATCACCGAGGGGCGCAGGATGACTGCGCCGGGGAAGGCCTGCAGCACGGCCGCTTCGCCCAGACCCTTGGTGCGCGAATAAGCGCTTTCAGCCTCGGCATCGGCGCCGATGGCCGAGATATGCACCAGATGCGGCACACCGGCTTCGGCGGCGAGGCGGGCCACCATGCCGGCGCCTTCGGCCTGCACGGCGTTGAAGCTGTTCTTGCCGCTCTCGGCGAGGATGCCGGCGCAGTTCACCACGGCATCGGCCCCGGCAATCGCCGCGCGGACGGACTCTTCGTTGCGGATGTTGCACAGGACGGGCTCAACCTGGCCGACAAAGCCATAGGTGCGCACGTAAAGGCGTTCGTTGGGGCGGCGAGTCGCAACGCGGACGCGCCAGCCTGCCTGCGCCATGCGGCGGGCGACATAGCGTCCGACAAAGCCCGAACCGCCCAGGATCGTGACAAGTTTCGTCATGTTGGCCTCCGCGCAGACAGCGTATTTCCTTGCTCAATACCCCTCAGCCCCTTGCGCGACAAGCCAAAAGCAGGGCGCATCCGATGCGTCTTCTGCGTCGCGGCGAGGTGGGGCAGGGGGACCCGTCACCCATGACCTGACCGGCTGGATGACATTTTTTCGTCCGCGTGACGATTTTTTTGAAAGGGCCGTTGACAGTGTTCGGGGGCACGGATATTCAGCCGCTCACACCACCAGCCCAGGTGGCGGAATTGGTAGACGCGCTAGCTTCAGGTGCTAGTTTCCGTAAGGAAGTGGAGGTTCGAGTCCTCTCCTGGGCACCAATACCAGAAACCCCGCAAGGCTTTGTCCTTGCGGGGTTTCTTGATTCTCGGGCCGTCGATTTCAGATCCGGACTTCCCTTTCCCGCCGTGCCGCTTAACTTGTTCAGCAAGCGGCAATCAGCGAGAGGGCACACCCATGGAAACGCGCAATCTGGGCAAGACGGGGCTGCGGATCGCGCCCTTGGTTTTCGGCGGCAATGTGCTGGGCTGGACCGCCGATGAGGCGACCAGTTTCCGCGTTCTGGATGCCTTCATCGACCACGGGTTCAACGCCATCGACACGGCCGATGTCTATTCGCGCTGGGCGCCGGGCCATTCGGGTGGCGAATCGGAAACCGTTTTGGGCCGTTGGTTCGCGCAGCGCCCCGGTATGCGCGAGAAAGTGGTGCTGTTCACCAAGGTCGGGTCCGACATGGGTGGCCCGGGTGAGAAGGGCCTGTCCTCTGGCTGGATCGAAACGGCGGTCGATCGGTCGCTGGCCCGGTTGGGGATCGACGAGATCGACCTCTATTTCTCGCACTGGCCGGACCCCGAGGCCGATCATGCCGATACGCTGGGCGCCTATGACCGGCTGCTGAAGGCCGGGAAGATCCGGGCGATCGGGGCCTCGAACTATGACGCCGCGCTCTTGGGCAAGGCGCTGGAGGTGGCAAAGGCCGAGGGGCTGCCGCGCTATCAGGTGATTCAGCCGGGCTATAACCTGCACGACCGCGCGGGATTCGAAGAGGCGCTGCGCGATCTCTGCCTGCAGGAGGATATTGGTGTCGTCTGTTACTATGGGCTGGCGGCGGGGTTCCTCAGCGGGAAATACCGGACCGAGGCCGATCTGGCCGGCCGCGCCCGAGGCGAATCGGTGCGGAAGTATTTGACGGAGCGCGGGTTGCGCATCCTCTCCGCGCTGGATCAGGTGGCCGAGGGGCAGGGCGCCACGCAGGCCGAAGTCGCGCTGGCCTGGCTGATCGCAAGGCAGGGTGTCACCGCGCCGATTGCCAGCGCCACCAGCGTCGAGCAGGTCGAAAGTTTCGCCCGTGCAGCGGCTTTGCAGCTGTCCGAGGGCGATCTTCAGGTGCTGGAGGCAGCCGGGGCCTGAGAGCCAACCGGCACCAGTCAGGGTCGCTATCGGCGCCGAAAGTCCACCATTGGCGTCGCCGCGTTCCCCCACGAGTCGCGGATCGCGCGATTTGCGTCGCGCAGATCGCCGCGGGCCCTTATGCCGCAATGCAGTATCGACATAGTTTCGGACAGCTCCTCCTCCCCACCCCTCTGACCCGGGAACTTCTTCATGACTTCTTTCGTCCTGACCGTCCAATGCGCTTCGAAGCGCGGCATCGTCGCCGCCATCTCGGGGTTCCTGGCCGAGAACGGGTGCAACATCACCGACGCCGCGCAATACGATGACCTGGAGACGGGCCATTTCTTCACGCGCATCACCTTCACCGCGGAAACCGGCGCGTCGCCCGATAGCCTGCGCGACGGCTTTGCCCCGATTGCCCAGTCGTTCGACATGACCTGGGGCATCCATGACAGCGGTACGCGCATGAAGGTGCTGTTGATGGTGTCGAACTTCGGCCATTGCCTGAACGACCTGCTGTACCGCTGGCGCATCGGCGCGCTGCCGGTCGATCTGGTCGGCGTGGTGTCGAACCACATGACCTATCAGAAGGTCGTGGTGAACAACGATCTGCCCTTCTACCACATCAACGTCACCAAGGCGAACAAGCCCGAAGCCGAAGCGCGGTTGATGGAAGTTGTCGAAAGCTCGGGTGCGGAACTGATCGTGCTGGCGCGCTACATGCAGGTGCTGTCGGATGCGCTGTGCACCAAGATGTCGGGCCGGATCATCAACATCCACCACTCGTTCCTGCCGTCGTTCAAGGGCGCGAACCCCTACAAGCAGGCCTATACCCGCGGCGTGAAGCTGATCGGGGCGACCGCCCACTATGTCACCGCCGATCTGGACGAAGGCCCTATCATCGAGCAGGACACCGTCCGCGTCACCCATGCGCAGAGCCCCTCGGACTACGTCTCGCTGGGCCGTGACGTCGAGGCGCAGGTTCTGGCCCGCGCCGTGCACGCCCATGCCCAGCACCGCGTGTTCCAGAACGGTCACCGCACCGTGGTCTTCCCGGCCTCGCCCGGCGCCTATGCGTCGGACCGCATGGGCTGATTGCGGCGCGTATCGCGGAATGGGAACGGGGGTGCGGTCGACGCGCCCCCGTTTCGCATTGGGCCTCGCGCGGTTGGGATGGCTGCGTGATTGACCTGCGGCGGAGGCGGGTCTAAGCCCGGTCAGACCCCGAAAGACACTGAGGAAAGCCCGATGGCGATCCATTTCCATTCGCAGGACCTGCCGGACGATCTGGACCTCGGACCGATCGTTGCCATCGATTGCGAGACGATGGGCCTGAACCCGCATCGCGACCGGCTGTGCCTCGTCCAGCTCTCGGCCGGTGACGGGCACGCCCATCTGGTGCAGATCACCCGCGAGCAGACCGAGGCCCCGAACCTGTGCCGCCTGCTGGCCGATCCCGCCGTGCTGAAGCTGTTCCACTACGGCCGCTTCGACATTGCGGCGATGTACAACCGTTTCGGCGCGCTGGCCGCGCCGGTCTGGTGCACGAAGATCGCGTCAAAACTGGTGCGCACCTATACCGACCGCCATGGGCTGAAGAACCTGCTGACGGAGCTGGTCGGCGTCGATATCTCGAAGATGCAGCAATCCTCGGATTGGGGGGCTGAAGAGATCACCAAGGCGCAACGCGACTACGCGGCTTCGGACGTGTTGCACCTGCACAAGCTGCGCGATGTCCTGATCGCCATGCTGGAGCGCGAGGGCCGGATGGACATGGCGCAGGCCAGCTTCGACTTCCTGCCGATGCGCGCCCGGTTGGATCTGGCCGGCTGGGCCGATACCGACATCTTCGCGCATTGATCGGCGAGGGCGGCATGGCGATGACGGATCCGATCAGCAGCAAGGCGTTTCACACCAAGGTGGTGAACGTGCTGAAAGTGGTGCTGCCGATCACCGCGCTGGTGCTGCTGTCGCTGGTGTTCCTGCTGGCACGCACGGTCGATCCGGGCTCGGCCATCGCCAATGCGGAGATCGACGTCGAGGACCGTGCCCGCGATCCGCGCCTGACCGGCGCCCGCTTTGCCGGCGTGACCGAGGATGGCGCGGCGCTGACCATCGTTGCCGCCAGCGCGCGCTCGGACGTGAACGCGACGATGCGGCTTGAGGTGACGGGGCTCGATATGCTGCTCGAGGGGCCGGACGGGCCGATGATGCACGCCATCGCCGCCGAGGGGATCATTGACAGGGGCCGCGGGTTGTTTCGCCTCGACGGCGGGCTCGATTTCACGGCGGCACCGGGCTACCGGCTGACAACCGAAAGCCTGATGGGGCTGCTGGACAACACGCGACTGACCGCACCGGGTACTGTCAGCGGCAGCGCGCCTGCGGGCCAGATCCGGGCCGGAAGCCTCGAGTTGCGGGCCGATCCTGAGAATGCAGGGGCTTATGTGCTTGTTTTCGGCGCTGGGGTGCGGTTGAACTATCAGCCAGAAAACTGAGGGAAAGCCGATGCCGCGTCTCATGTTCCGACTGTTCGCCCTGCTGCTGATGCTGGCCTCGCCGGCGCTGGCGCAACAGGGGGTGCAGATCAACTTCGGCCAGTCGCTGCGTCTCGATGGCTCGGCGCTGGAGGTGACGGCGGATCAGCTCAACGTCGATCAGGCCACGGGCGCCACGGAATTCTCCGGCAATGTTCTGGCCATTCAGGGCGAGATGCGGATTGCCGCCCAGTCGCTGCGGCTGGAATACGCGGGCTCGGGCTCGGGGACGGGGTCGCAGCGGATCGGCCGGCTGATCGCCTCGGGCGGGGTGACGATGACCACCCCGGACGAGGCGCTGGAGGCCCGCGAGGCGATCTATTCCCTGCAGGCGCAATCGCTGGAGATGACCGGGGCGGTGATGCTGGTGCAGGGGCAGAACATGCTCTCGGGCGAGCGGTTCGTGGCCGATCTGCGCTCGGGCAGCGGTCAGATGTTCGGTCGCGTCCGCACTATCATCCGGATGGAATGACTCCTCGATGACCATGAACGACGATCAGGTCGACGGGTTGCGCATCCGGGGCCTGCAGAAAAGCTACAAGCGCCGCCCCGTCCTGCGCGGCATCGACCTCGATCTGCGCCGTGGCGAGGTCGTGGCGCTGCTGGGGCCGAACGGCTCGGGCAAGACCACCTGTTTCTATTGTGTGGCCGGGCTGGTGCCGGCGGATGGCGGTCAGGTCGCCATTGACGGCATCGATGTCAGCGGCTGGCCGATGTACCGCCGCGCGCGGATGGGTATCGGCTATCTGCCGCAGGAAATGTCGATCTTCCGGGGCCTCTCGGTCGAGGACAATATCAAGGCGATCCTCGAAATCGCCGAGCCCGACCGCGCCACCCGCGCTGCGCGGCTGGAAGAGTTGCTGCACGAATTCCACATCGAGCGTCTGCGCAAGTCTCCGGCGTTGGCCCTCTCCGGTGGCGAGCGTCGCCGGGCCGAGATCGCGCGTTGTCTGGCCTCGAACCCGTCCTTCGTGCTGCTGGACGAACCCTTCGCCGGGGTTGACCCGATCGCGGTGGGCGATATCCGCGGGCTGGTGGGCGATTTGACCTCGCGCGGGATCGGGGTGCTGATCACCGATCATAACGTGCGCGAGACGCTTGAGATCGTCGACCGCGCCTATATCCTGCATGACGGGACGGTGCTGATGAGCGGCTCTCCCGACGAGGTGGTGGCCAATGACGACGTGCGCCGCGTCTATCTGGGCGACAGTTTCCGCTGACCTGAGGCCGGGCCGCGCATGGCGCTGAACCCCCGGCTGGAACTGCGCGCGCAGCAGAAGCTGGCGCTGACCCCGACCCTGCGCACCCGTCTGGGCATCCTGCGCATGGCGCCCGCCGAGCTGGACGAGACCCTCGCCGCCGAAGCCGCGCGCAATCCCTTCCTGCGCTATGAGCGTCGCTATCAGGGCGGAGGCGTGCCGGCCGGGGCCGAGGAAAGCCTGCAGGCGCAGGAGGCCCCGTTTCAGGAGGATCTGCGCCGGCAGGTGGTACGCATGGGCCTGCCGGAGCGGATGCAAGCGCTGGTCCTGCTGTTGATCACCGAGCTTCGCGGCGATGGCTATCTGGACGCCGGGCTGGACGAACTGGCCCGCGAATACGGGTTGGACGAGGGTGACCTGGCCGAAGCCCTGACGCATCTGCAGCGTTGCGAGCCGGCGGGCGTCGGCGCGCGTAACCTTCCCGAATGTCTGGAACTGCAATTGCTGGAGCTGGGGCTGCCCCGGCCCGAGGCGCGCGCCACCGTCGGCTTGCTGCCGCAATTCGCGCGGATGGAATGGAAGCGGATCGGCACGGCGCTGGGCCTCGACCCGGAAGGGGTACGGAGCCGGGCGCGTCTGTTGCGCTCGCTCTCGCCGCATCCGGTGCCGGACGCCGCGCCGGCGGAGACCGAAACCGCCGTGCTGATCGCCGATCTGCGGCTGGTCCGGCCGGAGGGG
Organism: Pararhodobacter sp. CCB-MM2; assembly: GCF_001691415.1. Taxonomy (GTDB): domain Bacteria; phylum Pseudomonadota; class Alphaproteobacteria; order Rhodobacterales; family Rhodobacteraceae; genus Pararhodobacter. The sequence continues at coordinate 170,751 of NZ_LRRR01000006.1, read as the reverse complement.
GGCGAGACGAACGCACCGGTGATCGAACTGGCCGATCCGGGCCGCGGGGGGCCTCGGCTGGACCTCGCGATGGTTCAAAAAGCCGCGACCGAGGACTTCGCGCCCGAGCTTCTCGCTCGCGCCCGCGCGCTGCTTTCCGCGCTGGAACAGCGGGGGCGAACGCTGGCCCGGATCGGTGCTTGGCTGCTGGAAACACAGGCGGAATTCTTCCGTGACGGGGCGGGCGCGATGGCCCCCGCGACGCAATTGGAGCTGGCGCAGGCGCTGGAATTGCACCCCTCGACCATCAGCCGCGCCCTTGCTGGCAAGGCGATCGATGTCGATGGCCGGCTGATGCCGCTGACCGAGTTCTTCTCGACCGCGCTGCCGGGCCCGGAGGGGGCGATTTCAGCGCGTGCGGTCCAGCGACGCATCGCCGAGCTGGTCGCTGCCGAACCCCCGCGAAAGCCCCTGTCCGATGAAGCGCTGGTTAATCTGTTGCGCGAGCAGGGCGTTGACATCGCCCGTCGAACTGTCGCCAAATACCGACAAGGCCTGCGCATCCCCTCTTCCTCGACGCGCCGTCGACTGGCCGAAACCAGGGACGGAGCCCGAACCGGGGGATGACCGCAACGACAGGCCGAATGGGCAGGCATGCCCGGCGCCACGTCGGCCCGGGCCCCCTGTCGTCAGAAGGAGAGGTCCATGCGGTACCAGATCAGCGGAAAACAGCTTGATGTCGGTGAAGCGCTGCAGACGCACGTGAAGAACGAGCTCGGCAACGTGATGGAGAAATATTCCCAGCGCCCGACCGACGCCAACATCGTGTTTTCCCGTGATGCGCACACCTATGTGTGCGAATCGACCGTCCATCTCAGCACCGGCCTGACCGCTCAGGCCAAGGGCCAGGCCAATGATGTCTATGCTGCGTTCGATGCCTGTTGCGAACGCATGGACAAGCAACTTCGCCGTTACAAGCGCCGTCTGAAGGACCATCACCGCGATCGGAGCGGCCCGGTTGAATTCGCCGGGGCTTCCTCGTATATCCTCGCCGCTGAAGAAGGGGCCGAGGGCGATGAGCCGGACAGCCTGCAGCCGATGATCATTGCCGAGATGGAAGCACGTATTCCGTCGATCTCGGCCGGTGAGGCGGTCATGCAGATGGAACTGGCGCATGCACCCGTCCTGGTATTCCGCAACGAGCGGCATGGCGGACTGAACGTGGTCTACCGTCGCGAGGACGGCAATATCGGGTGGATCGACCCGCAATGAACAAAGGGACGGCCTCCGGCAGATTGCCGGGGGCCGCGCCCATCAAGCGTTAGGCAGGAGCACTGCATGGAACTGGCCGAACTGTTGACCCCCGGAGCGATCCGGGTCTGCAACGGCGTCAAGAGCAAGAAACGGCTCTTTCAGGATCTCGCCGAGATCGCTGGCGTCGCGCACGGGATCGACGAAGCGGCGGCCATTGATGCCTTGCAAGAACGCGAAAGCCTCGGGCCGACCGGCGTTGGCCATGGCGTGGCCCTGCCGCATGCGCGTATCGACGGCATCGAATCGGTGCGCGGCATCTTCTTCCGGCTGGACCGCCCGCTGGATTACGGCTCGGTCGACCGCGCGCCGGTGGATCTGGTCTTCGCGCTGTTCGCCCCGCGTGACGCGGGTGTGGAGCATCTGAAGGCGCTGGCCCTCGTCTCGCGCACTTTGCGCGACCCGGCGATCTGCACCAAGCTGCGCGCCAATGAAGAGACCGACAAGCTCTTCGCCATCCTCACCCAGACCGCCGACACCAAGGCCGCCTGAGCCCGTTCAGAACGGAACAGGGGCCTTGAAGGTCAGCGCCGCGCCCGTCATCGGATGGCGCAGGCGCAACTCCTCGGCATGCAGCATGAGGCGCGGGTGCTCCAGCGCCGCGCCCGTGGCATAGAGCGGATCGCCCAGGATCGGGTGCCCCAGCGCCAGCATATGCACCCGTAGCTGGTGACTGCGCCCGGTCAGCGGCTTCAGCGCGACGCGGGCGTTCTCGCCCTCCAGCGCCAGCACTTTCCAATCCGTCTGCGCGGGCTTGCCGTTCTCTGGATCGACATGCTGCTTCGGACGGTTCGGCCAGTCCACGCAAAGCGGCAGGTCCACGCGCCCCTTCTCCTCGGCCGGGTGGCCGGCGATACGGGCGATGTAGCGTTTCTGCGTCTTGCGGTGCTCGAATTGCTGGCCCAGATGCGCCTGCGCCTGCGGGGTCAGCCCGAAGACGATCACGCCCGAGGTGTCGCAATCCAGTCGATGCACCAGCCGGACCTCGGGAAAGGCGGTCTTCAGCCGGGCGATCAGGCAGTCCTGCTTGTCCTCGCCGCGACCTGGCACCGACAAAAGCCCCGAGGCCTTGTCGACCACGAGGATGTCGTCGTCCTGATACAGGATCACGGGATCGCCCGCGGGCGGGTCATAGGGTCGGAAGATCATGCCGCCTGCCTAGCGCCAACCCGGGGTTCAGTCCAGCGCGCGCAGAAGCTTGCGCTCCAAGGGCGCCAACACGCCGCCGCGCAGGCTGGCCCCACGTTTGAGCACCTGTCCCTCCGGCCCGATCAGCGCGTAGAGCCCCTGCTTCTGACGCAGGGCCGGGATCTTCTCGACGCGGTAGAGCGGGTTCTCGGCGGCGCGGCGGAAGATCGAGAACACGGCGCGTTCCCGCAGGCAGGAGATGCCGTAGTCGCGCCACAGACCGGCGGCGACATACCGACCGTAGACCGCGAGGATCTCGCCCATCTCGAACCGGTCGAAAGCGACCTGCTCGACGTAGCCACGCCCCTGTGGGGACCCGATGTTTTGCACGTTCATGTCAAAAACGTGACTCTCGGACGGGGCGAAATCAAGCGCCCAGCCGTGCTGCCGGGCGCTTTTTCGCTGCAAATGCGCAAGTTGATCGGTGTCCCGCCAAGGAATCGCCGGGTTTCAGCAGCATGCTGACCGGGTCGTGGCAGGGAAGATACCTCTTGAAGGGCCCCCACCCGGACAGGGGCATCGGGCCCCCTTTCTCGGCGCGAACGACAGGACCGGGCGCCCTTTGCGTCCGGTCCCCACGCGTTCGGGTCAAGCGCTCTGGTCAGCCGCAGCTGATGGCCACCACGCGCTGACGGTTCTCACGGTCCACCACGACGTTCACGCGGCTGGGGTTGTTGTCCATGGTGATCGGATCGCCATCCGCATAGACGCGCACCGGGCCGGGGGCGGGGAAGGGCTGCGGCGCGACCGATCCGACGAAGCCCTGCAGGCTGCTGGCACCACAAGGGTCCGAGGCGCTGGTGGGCAGGCTCATCTCGGGTTCGGGCGCGGGCTGGGCGATCGGCGGCGACATCGGAGCCGGGTTGGGCGCCGGTGCGGCCGGCGGCGTGGCTTCAATGGCGGCGGGCGGTGAATAATAGGCGGCGGGTTGCATCGGGGTCATCTGGCAGGCGGCGAGCAGGCTGGCGGCTCCGACGAGGAAAAACGGCTTCACGATCGGGATTCCTTTCAACAAGACATGCGGCGCCAAGGGGTGGCGCCTCTGGACAGCTACGGATCAAACCCATATCTCGCGAGAATGGCCCAGAAAAAGCACGACCCCAACAGCAAAGTGATCGCCGAGAACCGGCGCGCCCGCTTCGATTACTTCATCGAGGACGATCTCGAGTGCGGAATCGTGCTCATGGGGAGCGAGGTGAAGTCCCTGCGCGAGGGCGGCGCGAACATTGCCGAGAGCTATGCCTCGGTCGAAGAGGGCGAGCTGTGGCTGATCAACTCGGCCGTCGCACCCTATGCACAGGCCAAGACCTGGGGCCACGAGGAACGCCGCAAGCGCAAGCTCTTGGTGAGCCGTCGTGAATTGGCGCGGCTTTGGGCGGCGGTGGCCAAGGACGGCATGACGCTGGTGCCGATCGTGATGTATTTCAACGACAAGGGCCGGGTGAAGCTGAAGATCGGCATCGCCAAGGGCAAGAAGCTGCACGACAAGCGCGAGACCTCGGCCAAGCGCGACTGGGACCGCCAGAAGCGCCGCCTGCTGAAAGAGCAGGGCTGACCCTCCGGCCGGCACACTGGTTGGCAGGCGCCGCGTGAGTATTTGGAACAAGGTGAGGGGGCAATTGAGTCAAATTTGATTCAATTCGCGTCAGCCCGCCCCGACGCGCCACCCTGCCTTCATCTTTACTCTGAAAATATCCACGGGGTTTCCAAAGGGGGGCGTGCCCCCCTTGGCGCGGGAGCGCGAGGGGCGCGGAGCCCCTCGCACATAGACTCAGGCGCGGACCAGCTTCTCGTAGCTGTCCGAGACCTTGCGGGTCAGATCACCCACCTGGAAATGATACTCGCCGATCTGGCCCACCGGGGTGACCTCGGCCGCGGTGCCGGTCAGCCAGCATTCCGAGAAGGACGCCAGTTCCTCGGGCATGATGTGACGCTCGACCACTTCCAGACCCATGTCCTTTAGCATGCCGATCACCGTCTGACGCGTGATGCCGTTCAGGAATGCATCGGCCAGGGGCGTATGGACCACGCCGTCCTTGACGAAGAACACATTGGCGCCGGTCGCTTCGGCGACATAGCCGCGGTAATCCATGAACAGCGCGTCCGAGCAGCCCTTGGCCTCGGCCGCATGCTTGGACATGGTGCAGATCATGTAGAGACCGGCGGCCTTGGCGGCGGTCGGGATCGTCTCGGGCGAGGGGCGCTTCCACTTGGCGATGTCGAGCTTCGCGCCCTGCCATTTGGCGTCGCCGTAGTAGGCGCCCCATTCCCAACCAGCGACGGCCAGCCGCACCGGGTTGCGCGAGGCCGAGACGCCCATGTCCTCACCGGCACCGCGCCAGGCGACCGCGCGCACATAGGCGTCGGTCCAGCCATTGGCCTTCAGCATCGAATATTTGGCCTCTTCGATCTGGTCGACCGAATAGGGGATCTCCATGTCCAGCAGGCGGCCGGATTCAATCAGCCGGGCCGAATGTTCCCGCGATTTGAAGATCTTGCCGGAATAGCAGCGCTCGCCTTCGAAGACCGACGAGGCATAATGCATGGCATGGGTCAGGATATGGACCTTGGCATCGCGCCACGGCACGAGCGTGCCATCCATCCAGATATAGCCGTCCCGATCGTCATACGCGCCCGCCATCCGAGTCTCCCTTGGCAAGAATTTCGAAAGTTGCGCCAGACAAGTTCGGAGCGGACATAATCTTGCGCCAACCGGCGGGTTTGCTAACAATTGATTCTTGGAAAGTCAACAAGGCTGACTTAAGACGGGGCGCACCGAAATTCAGCGGTCTGAGACGGGAGAGCATGATGGCGGACGGCACGACAGGAGGCGAGAACCTGCTGTTCCTGACGGACGAGCAGCTGCGCAAGGGCATCGAGGCGATGTTCTTCGCCTATCGCGGATTCACCGCCGATCCCGACCGGATTCTGGCCGATATGTCCTATGGCCGCGCCCATCACCGGGCGTTGCACTTCATCAACCGCTCGCGCGGGACCACGGTGAACAACCTGCTGGCCGTGCTGGGCGTGACCAAGCAATCGCTGAACCGCGTGCTGCGGACGCTGATCGAGGATGGCCTCGTGGAATCCCGTGTCGGGCGTGAGGATCGTCGTGAGCGGCACCTCTATCTGACCGCCGAGGGGGCCGAGTTGGAGCGCCAGCTCTCGGAAGCGCAGCGCGCGCGGATGCGGGCGGCTTATCGCGCCGCCGGGCCGCAGGCGGTGGCGGGGTTCCGGCAGGTGCTGGAGGCGATGATGGATGACTCGATCCGCAGCCACTACACGGCGTTGAAGGACGGGCGGCCATGACTGCCGATCTGGCCCCGGTTCCGCAGGACCAGACGGCGCATCTGCTGATCGTCGATGACGACGAGCGGATCCGCGAGCTGCTCAAGCGCTATCTGGTGAAGCAGGGCTTCATGGTGACGGCGGCGCGCGATGCGGCGCAGGCGCGGCGCTTGCTGTCCGGGCTGGCCTTCGACCTGATCGTGCTGGACGTGATGATGCCGGGCGAGGACGGCGTGGCGCTGACGCAATGGCTGCGCGGCGAGATGGCGACGCCGGTGATCCTGCTGACCGCGCGCGGCGAGGCCAAGGACCGCATCACCGGGTTCGAGGCCGGGGCCGACGATTACATCCCCAAACCATTCGAACCGCGCGAGCTGGTGCTGCGCATCAACGCGATCCTGCGCCGCGCCCCGCGCCCCGACAGCGCCGCCAATGCGCAGCCGGTGCTGATGCTCGGCGCGCTGCGCTATGAGATCGAAACGGGCGAACTGCGAGACGGCAGCGATCCGGTTCGTCTGACCCAGACCGAATCGGCCCTGATGCGGATCCTTGCGGCGAAGCATGGGCAGGTCGTCAGTCGCGAGGCTCTGGTCGATCAGCTGGGCCGCGAACGGGGCCTTGGCGCCGAAACCGCGCAGGAGCGGGCGGTCGATGTGCAGATCACCCGTCTGCGTCGCAAGCTGGAGGTCGATCCGCGTCGCCCGCGCTATCTGCAGACGGTGCGCGGCGAGGGGTATATGCTGACAACGGGATGACACTCGGGCGGTTCGGGTGCCCGCGACCGGGTGATTCCACGGGCGAAACCGCATGACGGGACGGCAATGCGCGGATCCTTGAAATTCGTGCGAAAAAAATGGTCGATTGTGCCTTGACCCCAGACCCGGTTCTTTCTAGTTAGCCTCCCACAGTGGGCCGGTAGCTCAGCGGTAGAGCAACTGACTTTTAATCAGTTGGCCATAGGTTCGATCCCTATCCGGCTCACCACTTTCCTTCCAAGGGCCCGGGCGGCAACGCCCGGGCCCTTGAGGTTTTTCCGGGCCTGATTTCGCGGTTCTCACGCCAAATCCGCCCGTTTTTCCCCCAATTCCCCGCCCCATCGCCCTTCCGGCGGGCGTCTGGCCTCCGTCGCTTCGATTCGCCTTGGGACTTGGCGGCGCGGGCGACGGCCTCTCCCTCATGCTGCGTTGCAGAACCGTCAACGAATCGTCACGCAAGTGTCTCGTCCCGGGGGCAGGTTGCGCGCGAGAGCAGAGAGACCAGGTTCCCGATGTCCCACCGCCCGAATGCCGCCGCCGTCGCCGATCATCGACCTAGCCCCCGTGCCTGCCGCAGCCTGTTCCTGTCGGATCTTCACCTTGGCGCGCTGGGCTCCAAATCGGACCGCGTACTGGACTTCCTCAAGGCGCATCGGGCCGAGACCTATTTCCTTGTTGGGGATGTGCTGGACCTGTGGCAACCGCTGCTGCCGCATTGGACGGACGAGGATCAGGCGGTCATCGATCACCTGAACCAGCGGCAGGCCGAGGGCGCGACCCTGGTCTATCTGCGCGGCAATCACGATCCGCATCCCCATCGCGCGCCGAAAGCGGCCCGCCCGAGGGTCGAGGCAATCGACCGGCTGATCCACCGCGCCGCCAACGGCAAGCGCTACCTCGTGATCCACGGCGATTGCGTCGATGCCCGCCTGTTCCGCGCCCATGTCTTCACCCGCCTCGGCAGCCGTCTGGACCATGCCCTGCGCAGCCTCGACCGGGTGTTGCAGCGGCTGTGGCGGCAATCGCCGGGCGAAGCGCGATCCTGGGTCGAGGCCCTGCTGGGGTCAATCAACACGCTGATGCATGCCGGGCGGACGCATGAGCGCAAGCTTGTCGACCTCGCCCGGGCCGAGGGGCTGGACGGCGTGATCTGCGGTCATTTCCACCTTGCCGGCCTGCATGACGAACTGGGCCTGACCTATGCCAATTGCGGCGATTGGGTCGACAGCACCAGCGGCATCGTCGAGGGCTTCGACGGCCGCCTGCAACTGGTCTTCGCGCCCGAGCCCGAGACCGCAACCGACACTGCCACCGCGCCCCTGCCGGCGCATGGCGACCTGCTGGAGGCCTGAGATGGCATTGTTGCTGGCATTGGGCGCGGCCACCTTCCTTGGGCTGCATCTGGGCACCGTCGCGCTGTACTGGCGTCGGCTGGGCCAGAAGCGGCAGCGCGACGGGGTGTTGGGCCAGCCGCATGTGACCCTGCTGCGGCCGGTCTGTGGGATCGACCCTTTCGACGCCGAGACGCTGGCATCGAGCTTCACGCAGGATTACCCGTCCTATGACATCATCTTCTGCGCGCAGGATCCGCGCGACCCGGTGATCCCGCTGGTTCGCGACCTGATCGAGCGCCACCCGCAGGTCTCCGCCAAGCTGCTGATCGGTTCGGATCCGGTTACCCGGAACCCCAAGCTGAACAACCTGTGGAAGGGCTGGCAGGCGGCGTGGTCGGACTGGATCTGCATGGCCGATGCCAATCTGCTGCTGCCGCGCGATTATCTGTCGGTGGTCGTCGGGTGCTGGGACGCCGAGACGGGCCTCGTGTCCTCGCCGCCCGTCGGCATCCGGCCCGAGGGCTGGGGCGGGCATCTGGAATGCGCGATCCTCAATTCCAATCAGGCGCGGCTGCAACTGGCGGCCGACAGCCTCGGCGACGGCTATACGCAGGGCAAGACGATGTTCGTCAACCGCGTGTTGCTGGAGCGTGAGGGCGGTTTCGCCGCGCTGGGCCGGTATCTGGCCGAAGACGCCGCCGCGACCCGCCTTGTGCGCGGGGCAGGGCTGAAGGTCCGCCTGACGCCGTTGCCGTTCACCCAGCCGGTCGGGCGCCGGGGTTTGCGGCAAGTCTGGGACCGGCAGTTGCGCTGGAGCCGCGTGCGCCGCGATGCCTTCCCCGGCCTGTTCCTGATGGAGATCCTGAACGGCGCCCTCGTGCCCGCGCTGCTGGCCTTCGCCGCTGCAGGGCCCGAGGCCGGGGTGCCCTTCCTGCTGGCGTGGTACGGGGCCGAGATCGCCCTGATCCGCGCCGCCCGTTGGCCCGGTGGCTGGCGTGACCTTACCGTGCTGCCTCTGCGCGACCTGATGCTGCCGGCGCTGTGGCTGGCCACCTTCGCCCGCCGGGGCTTTGACTGGCGCGGCACGGCCATGGGCGCGGACGAGACTCCGCGCGGCCCTGAGAGGGGACCGGTGATCGCACCGGCGGAATAATGGGAAATGCCGATCTTCTGGCCCTGATCCAGGATCACGGCCTGCTGCTGATGGCGCCTCTGGCGCTGGTCGAGGGGCCGATCGTCTCGGTTTTGGGCGGATACCTCGCCGGGCGGGGGCTGATGTCGCTGAGTGGCCTCTTGGTGGTTGTGGTCCTCGCCGATCTGCTGGGCGACGCGCTGCTCTATGGGGTCGGGCGTCAGGGCGGGCGGCTGCTGCCGGCCCGGCTGCGCGAGCGGCTGATCGCCCGCAATGCCCGCCTGCAGGAGCGTCTGAAGCGCGAGATCGAGGATCATGGCACCCGGCTGCTGGTCATCGGCAAGCTGACCCATGGGGCGGGCTTCGCGGTTCTGATGGCCGCCGGTGCCGCGCGCTATCCGTTCTGGCGCTTCCTCCTTGTCAACTTGCTGGCGACGCTTGTGAAATCCGGGGCCTTGGTGGCCTTGGGATGGTGGATGGGCGATCAATGGCAGCATGCCGAGCTGTGGCTCGACCGCACCATCGTGCTCGTCGTGGCGCTGGCGCTGCTGGGCTTCGGCCTGTGGCTGCATTGTGGGCGCGAGGGGCGGGCATGACGCGGCTCACCTGCCTCATCCCCGCCTGGAACGAAGCGGCTCGTCTGCCGGGCGTCCTGCGCGCCGTGGCCGGGCATCCGTTGTTGGACCGGGTGCTGGTGGTCGATGACGGCTCGACCGACGGCACCGCCGCTGTGGCCCGGGCCATGGGTGTCGAGGTGCTGGAGATGCCGGTCAACAGCGGCAAGACCGCCGCGCTGGCCATGGGCATCGCCGCGCTGGACGGCGATCATGTGATGCTGCTGGACGCCGACCTGATCGGCCTGACGCCGGAGGCTGTGACCAAGCTGGCGCGCCCGGTGCTGGACGGTCACGCGGGGGCCAGCCTGTCCCTGCGCGGCAATGCGCCGGGGGTCTGGCGGGCGATTGGGGTCGATTACATCAGCGGCGAGCGGGTGCTGCCGGTCTCCCTGCTGAAAGAGGTCGCCCCGCAATTGGCCACCCTGCCGCGCTTCGGGTTCGAGGTCTTCCTGAACCGGGCGCTGCGGGCGCGGGGCCTCTCGGTCGCCGTGGTCGGCTGGCCGGGGGTCTCCAGCCCGTGGAAGTCGCAAAAGCAGGGCATGTGGCGGGGCCTGAAGGGCGATGCCGGGATGATCCGCGACATCCTGCGCTGTCAGACCCCGCGCGAGCTGATGGCCCAGATCCTCTGGCTGAAGCGTCAGCAGGCCAAGGACGCGGCCTAAGCCGGGGGCGACCTAGATCGCCCGCCAGAACCGCGCGTGCAGGGCTATGGCGGCGGCCGTGAGACCCACGACCAGCCCCAGCCAGATGCCGATCCCGCCCATCCCGGCGAGGAAGCCGAGGCCATAGCCCGCCGGGATGCCGATCAGCCAATAGGCCACGGCGGCGATGATCATCGGCTGCTGCGTGTCCTGCATCCCGCGCAGAAGCCCCATCGCCATGACCTGCCCACTGTCGGCCAGCTGGAACAGCGCGGCCACCATCAGCAGGGTCACGCCGAGCGGGATGATCAGATCGCGTTCGGGATCGTCGGGCTTGATGAACAGGCCGACCATCTGCTCGGCCATCAGGAAGTAGATCAACATCGTCGTCACCGCGAACAGGATCGACAGCGCGACCGAGGCCAGCGCGGCCTCCTTCAGTGCCTGCGCATCGGCCTTCCCGCGCGCCCTACCAACCAGCACCGTCGCGGCGTTCGACAGGCCCAGATGGACCATGAAGAACATCGCGGTGATCTCCAGCGCGATGGAATGCGCGGCGAGGGTGTTCTTGCCCAGCCAGCCCATCATCACCGCCGAGGCCGAGAACAGCGCGGATTCCGACAACAACGCGAGGCCGATCGGCAGACCCAGCGCATTCACCTGCCGCATGGCGCCCCAATCGGCGCGCCAGAAGCGGGTGAACAGCTGGTAATGCCGCAACGCCGGCAACCACAGCGCATAGGCCAGCAGCACGACCATCGTCACCACCTGCACCAGCAGCGAGGCCACGGCCGCGCCGCGCGCGCCCATCTCGGGGAAGCCAAGGTTGCCGAAGATCAGCACCCAGTTGACGCCCACGTTGACGAACACCGCCAGCACCGTGACCCAAAGCACCACCTGGGTGCGCCCCAGCGCCGCGAGGTAGCTCTTCAGCACCATGGCGATCAGCGCCGGGCCAAGGCCGAAGCCCACGACCGACAGATAGGCCCCGCCGAGGCGAGCCACATCGGCCTCTTGCCCCAAGGCGTTCAAGATCGGCGTCGAGAACAGGAAGATCGGCAGCGCCACGATGAAATAGGCGATGGACAGCCACATACCCATACGCGTGACCCGGCGGACCTCGGTGTCGCGGTCGGCGGCGGCATGGGTCGCCACCATCGGCATCACCGCCTGCGCATAGCCCATGCCCAGCGTGAACAGCACGAAGAACATCGTCGCGCCCAATGCACCGGCTGCAAGATCGGTGACGCTGTACCAGCCCAGCATGATCGTGTCGGTGACATGCAGGGCGAATTGGGCGACATGGCTGCCAACGAGCGGCAGGCCCAGCACCAGAACGGCGCGCGCATTGGACAGGAAGCCGCGGCGGGCCTCGGGTTGAGCAGAAACTGACATGGGTGGGTTCCAACGAAAACGCCCGGCGTTGGGGCCGGGCGTGTTTTATGCCTGTGATTTGGGCAGGACGGAACCCCCTCGGGGCGGAATTTTAACCTGCGAAGCGATCGAACTCGGCCTTGGCACGAGCCCAGACGCCTTGGTCGATCTGGTCCAGCGTGCTGAGGCTGGGCAGCAATTGCGCGGCGTAATCCTGCGAGGCCTCGATCGGCAAAAGCGAGGGTAGGTTGTCGATCGCCATCACGTCGAGCGGGGGATTGTCATGCACCCGGACCACCGGCGCGGCCCAGTCGGTCGCGTGGTCATAGACCGGCACCGGGTTGTAATCACTGCCCGGATCGCAGGCGACATCGCCGATGGCGGTCAGCTGGCGCTGGGCCTCCAGCGCCGAGATGGGCACGAAGACCGGGCAGCCGGGACGGGCGAAGATGCAGTTGATGAAGAGGTCATGGGCCAGAACCTCGGGGAAGGGCCCGCCATGCGCGGTTTCGGCCATGTCCCAGCGGGTGACCTTCAGGCCCAGCCGCTCCAGCAGGTCCGCCGCCCCGGTGCCGACGCGGCCGAGCGCGCCGATGATGATCGCCGTGGGGCGTTTGTCGCCCAGATCCTTGGCCAGATCCGCCACCATCGCGTTCTGATCGGCATAGCGCGCGACCGGCGGGCAGATCCCGCCCGCCTGCTGCGCGGCCCAAGCCTTCACCGTCACGCCGGCCCCGGCGAACCCGGCCCAATAGCCGAAGGCGGCGACCCGGCGGCCAGTCTCGTCGACCAGCGATTCCAGATCATAGAGCGTGCCGCCCCCCGCCTTGAACCGCGCCAGCAGCGCCGGGCCGTCGGGTTGGCCCTTGTAGGCATGGCCGAACAGGATGTGGCGGTGCTTCAGCGGCGAGCCATCGGCGGGCAGCTCCTTCAGGCCGAAGATGATCGCGTCCGCGGGCGCCTCGGGCCAGCTGGCATAGGGCGCCACCTCGCAACCGGCGTCGAGATAGGGCTGCAGCGCCAGCGCGCGCACCGGGCTTTCCTCGACGGTGACGCGGAAACCCTTGGCGATCAGCGCGGCCGCGCCCTCGGGCGTAAGGCCGACGCGCTCCTCGTTGGGCCGCTGCTCGGCCCGGACCCACAGATGAACCATGTCAGACTCCGGAGAAAGTTTCCTTGAGGATCGCCGCCAGTTCGCGCGCATCCTCTTCGGTGAAGGCATCGGGCTGGTCGCTGTCGAGGTCGAACACCCCAATCAGGGCACCCGCCCCGTTGAGCACGGGCAGCACCAGTTCCGAGCGGGTGCTCGAGGCGCAGGCGATATGGCCGGGGAAGGCATCCACGTCGGGGACGAGCTGAACCTCGCCCGTGCGCGCCGCAGCACCGCAGACGCCCTTGTCGAAGGGGATCACCAGACAGCCATGCCCGCCCTGATAGGGCCCGATCTTCAGCACGCCCGGCTCGGTCACGCGGTAAAAGCCGGTCCAGTCGAAGCGGTCGTCCGAATGATGTACCTCGCAGGCGAGCGTGGCCATCAGCGCGACCGTGTCGGTCTCGCCATGGGCAAGGGCGCGGATCGTTTCGGCAAGGGCGGGATAGTCGGGCATCGAGGCCTCCGTTTCGCGGGTTCTTGCCATACTCCGGAAGGGGAAGAAAGGGGGCGCTGCCCCCTCGGCCTTCGGCCTCACCCCCGGGATATTTGAGGCACAAAGACAGGGACGTATCGCGCCGCCCCCAATCTTTACTCTCTAAATATCCCGGGGGTGAGAGGGCAGAGCCCCCTGCGCGGCTGGCCAGAGGCGTTACAGGAATAGGCGCAGCACCGCAGGCGCCAGAAGCGCAGTGAGGATCGCATTAAGGCCCATGCCAATCCCCGCGAAGGCGCCGGCGGTGGGGTGGACCTGAAAGGCGCGGGCGGTCCCGATGCCATGCGCAGCGGTGCCGACGGCGAGGCCTCGGGCACGCCAATCTTTCAGGCGCAGTGCGTTCAGCAGCGGTGTCGCCATTAGCGCGCCGGTGATGCCCGTGAGGATCACCAGCACGGCGGCGAGTGTGGGCGAGCCGCCCAAGGATTGCGCGATGCCGATGGCGACGGGGGCGGTGGTGCTCTTCGGCGCCAACGTCGCGAGGGTGGTCATGTCGACGCCCATGGCCTTGGCGATGGCTAGCGCCGAGGCGACGGCGACCAGCGAGCCGGTGCCGACGCCCGCGATCACGGGCAGCACCGCGCGTTTCAGCCGCGCGCCTTGGGCATGCAGCGGGATCGCCAGCGAGACGGTGGCGGGGCCGAGCAGGAAATGGACGAATTGCGCGCCCTCGAAATAGGTCGCGTAGGGCGTGCCGGTGGCCCAGAGCATCAGCCCCAGCAGGACGACCGACATCAGCACCGTATTGGCGAGGGGCGGGCGACCCAGGGCCTCGGCTGCGGCATCCGCCAGCACATAGGCGATCAGAGTCAGGGTCAGCCAGAGGAGCGGGCCCTGCGCGAGATAGGACCAGATATCGGCGAAATCATGCATCGCGCGACCCCGTCAGCCGCGCGACCAGGGTGAAGGCCAAGGCGCCCGCGGCGATGGCGAGGGCGGTGGAGATGACGATGGCCAGCCCCAGTGCCAGTGCCTGTGTGCCCAGCTGGTCTATATGGCCGACGACACCGACGCCCGCGGGCACGAAGAGCAACGAGAGGTGGCGCAGGATGCCCTCGCCCACGGGCTTCACCAGCGCGGCGACCGGGGCGAAGGCGCTCATCAGGCCCCAGAGCAGCGCCATGCCCAGCACCGGGCCGGGCACCGGCAGGCCACCCGCGCGCGTCGCGACCTCACCGGCCAATTGGCACAGCAGGATCAGCGCCAGCGCGCGGATCATGCCTCGGGGTCCAGAAGGGCGTCGAGCGCCTCTTCCAACTGCGCGGCCAGCGGGCCCAGTTTGGCCAGCATCGTCTCCTGATACGCCATAGCCATCGGCAGGACACGGGCGACCAGCTCCTTGCCCTCGGGCGTCAGGCGCAGGGCCAGAAGCCGGCGGTCGGTGTCGTTCACCGCCTTGGTGATGTAGCCCGAGGCCTCGAGCCGAGAGGCCGCGCGGCTGACCTTGGACTTCTCCATATCCACCCGCGCCTCGATATCCCGGACCGAGACGTCGCCCGCATGGTGCAGATGCGCCAGCACGCGCCATTCCGGGATCGAGATGCCGAACTGCTCGCGGTACAGATCCGCGAAATCGCGGCTGATGCGCGAGGCGGCGGCGTTCATCCGGTAGGGCAGGAAGCGGTTCAGGTCGAAGCTGTCGGCATCGGACATCGGGGATCTTTCGCGGGCGGGACGGGTTTCAGACCGGATCACAGAAGACGGGCGAAATCAATCGGCCCGCGGTCTCGGCTTGACATTGTTGCAATTGCAATAAATATAAGGCGCACGGGAGATGACACTTAAACCAGAGGTGGGGAGCCTGCCATGACCGACCTGAGCCTGCCCAAGGGCATGATCCGCGCGCCCAGCGTGACCGGGGCGCATGAGGGCTACATGCCCGGCTTCGGCAATGATTTCGAGACCGAGGCGCTGCCCGGTGCCCTGCCGCAGGGCCAGAACTCGCCGCAGAAATGCAACTACGGGCTTTATGCCGAGCAGCTCTCGGGCACCGCCTTCACCGCCCCGCGCGGTCAGAACGAGCGGACCTGGTGCTACCGCATCCGGCCCTCGGTCAAACATACCTCGCGCTTCCAGAAGATCGAGGTCGAAGGCTGGAAGACTGCGCCGCATGTGCTGCCGGACGTGATCAGCCTCGGCCAGTACCGCTGGGATCCGATCCCGATGCCGGGCGAGGGCGAGAGCTACAGCTGGATCACCGGCATGCGTACCGTGACCACCGCGGGCGATGTGAACACGCAGGTCGGTATGGCGACGCATGTCTACCTGGTGACCGCCTCGATGGAAGACGAGTATTTCTACTCGGCCGACAGCGAACTGCTGGTCGTGCCGCAGGAGGGCCGGCTGCGCTTCTGCACCGAGATGGGGATCCTCGACGTCGAGCCGAAGGAAATCGCCATTCTGCCGCGCGGCCTCGTGTACCGGGTCGAGGTGCTGGAAGGCCCCGCCCGCGGCTTCGTCTGCGAGAATTACGGCCAGAAGTTCGACCTGCCCTCACGCGGGCCGATCGGCGCGAACTGCCTGGCCAACCCGCGCGACTTCAAGACGCCGGTCGCGGCCTTTGAGGACAAGGAAGTCAAAAGCCGCGTCGTCATCAAATGGTGCGGCCAGTTCCACGAGACCTTCATCGGCCATTCGCCGCTGGATGTGGTGGCGTGGCACGGCAATTACTGCCCGGTGAAATACGACCTGCGCACCTATTCGCCGGTCGGCGCGATCCTGTTCGACCATCCGGACCCGTCGATCTTCACCGTGCTGACCGCGCCCTCGGGGCAGGAGGGCACCGCGAACATCGATTTCGTGCTGTTCCGCGAGCGCTGGATGGTGGCCGATCACACCTTCCGCCCGCCGTGGTACCACAAGAACATCATGTCCGAACTGATGGGCAACATCTACGGCCAGTATGACGCGAAGCCGCAGGGCTTCCAGCCGGGTGGCCTGAGCCTGCACAATTGCATGCTGCCGCATGGTCCCGATCGCGATGCCTTCGAGGGCGCGTCGAACGTCGATCTGAAGCCGCATCTCTTGGAGAACACGATGTCCTTCATGTTCGAGACCCGCTTCCCGCAACATCTGACGCAATGGGCCGCGACCGAGGCGCCGTTGCAGGACAATTACCTGGATTGCTGGACTACGCTGGAGAAGAAATTCGACGGCAAACCCGGCATCAAGTAAGCATCACAGGGGCGTGGGCGGGGTGGACCCGCCCGGCCTGCCCGCTAAGGTGGGATGAAATCCCACCCTACGCCCAATTCCAAGCGAGAGATCCATGACCCTCATCCGCAGCTGGCTCGACGCGGCCAACAGCCCCGATTGCCCCTTCCCGCTGAACAACCTGCCCTATGGCGTGTTCTCGACCCCCGGCACGGGCCCGCATTGCGGCGTGGCGATCGGCGATCAGGTGCTGGACGTGGCGGCGATGGAAAAGGCCGGGCTTCTGCGCCTGTCGGACAAGCCGCTGCTGCAGTCGGGCGTCTGGAACCCGCTGATGGACGCCGGCCCCGAGACCTGGGAGAAGATGCGTGCGGCCCTGATGGGGCACTTGCGCGAGGGGGCCGAGACGCAGGATCAGGTGGCGCATTATCTGCATCCGCTGGCCTCGGTCACGATGCACATGCCGTTCCATGTCTCGGAATACACGGACTTCTACGCGGGCAAGAACCACGCCTTCAACGTGGGCACCATGTTCCGGGGCCCCGAGAACGCCCTGCCGCCGAACTGGCTGCACATCCCGATCGGCTACAACGGCCGTGCCTCCTCGGTCGTCGTGTCCGGCACCGCCGTGCGCCGGCCCTGGGGTCAGCTGAAAGGTCCGCAGGACGAAGCGCCGCGCTTCGCCCCCTGCGCGCGCTTTGACCTGGAGCTGGAGATGGGCGCGATCGTCGGCCGCCCCTCGACCGGTCCGGTGACGGTGGCCGAGGCCGATGCGATGATCTTCGGCTACGTCCTGCTGAACGACTGGTCCGCGCGCGACATTCAGGCCTGGGAATACCAGCCGCTGGGCCCGTTCCAGGCCAAGGCGACGGCGACGACGATCAGCCCGTGGATCGTGACGAAGCCGGCGCTCGCCCCGTTCCGCGCCTCGACCCCCGCGCGGGAGAAGCCGCTGCTGCCGTATCTCGAGGAACCGCGGCCGATGCTCTACGACATCGACCTGCGCGTGGAACTGACGCCCGAGGGCGGCGCCGCGACAGAGATCGCGCGCACCAATTACAAGGAAATGTACTATTCCTCGGCCCAGCAATTGGCGCATCACACCACCTCGGGCTGCCCGATGCGGGTGGGCGACCTCTTGGGTTCGGGCACCATCTCCGGCCCGACCAAAGAGGCCCGCGGCTCGCTTCTGGAACTCAGCTGGGGCGGCAAGGAGCCTTTGGAGCTGTCCGGCGGCCAGACCCGCAGCTTCCTGCAGGACGGCGACCGCCTGACGCTGAAGGGCGAATGCCACGGCGAGGGCTACACCATCGGCTTCGGAGATTGCACCGGCGTGGTGCTGCCCGCGCTGGCCGATCCCTTCGCGCGCTGATCGGGAGCGGCGGACATGGCCTACCTTGCGTCGATCCTCGCGCTGTTGGCCCTGTTCGCCGTCTTCTACCTGGCGTTCCGAGGCCGGGACACTGCCCCGCGCCCTCAATCCCACCCGCAACGCGACCTGTCGCCGCCGGGCGACAAGCCTGACGCTTGGGCCGACCACCGCACGGGCCGCCACGACGATGCGGATGGGGGCGATGCAGACGGCGACTGACCAAACGCCGGCTGTCTTTGTGCCGTAAATATCCCGGGGGGAGCCGAAGGCGGGGGGCAGCGCCCCCCACTTACCCCGACAGCCACGCGCTCAGCGGTCGAAGAAATCTTCCTCGGCCTCGGTCACGTCGATCTCCAGCGCCTCAAGCCCGGCTTCCAGATTCTCGGACAGATGCGGCATGCCCATGAGGTAATCGGCGGTCGGCGTCGTCGCTTCGCGGTACGCGGTCGCCAGCGCCTCGTCGAAGTCCTCGGGCTCGAAGGCACCGCGGCCGATCCACGCCAGCGCTGCCAGATTGGCCTTCTCGTCATCGTTCATCGCGTCGATGAACTCATGCAACTCGGTGCTGCGGCCCTTCTCTCGGGCCTGGAAGATGATGTGCACCACCTTCTTGATGTTGATCTCCAGATCGCTCATCGGGGCCTCCTGTCTTTCGCATCCAGTGTCGCGCCGTTAGAGGCCGCGTGCAAGGTTTACCCGCGCGCGAAGATCCGGTTCCACGCGGCGGTCGGCAACAGCCGGCCCGCGCGAAACAGCCACGAGAAGACCGCGGGGAACGAGGTCGCCGGGCGACGTTTGCGGATCGCGCGCAGGACATGGGCGGCGGCGTCCTCGGGATCCATGAGGAATGGCATGTTGAAGTCGTTCTTCGCGGTCAGCCGCGTGCGAATGAAGCCCGGATTGACCAGCTGCACCGCCACGCCCGTGCCCGCCAGATCCGCCTGCAGCGATTGCGCGAGGTTCATCAGCCCTGCCTTCGATTGCCCATAGCCGAGGCTCCCCGGAAGGCCCCGGAACCCGGCCAGAGAGCCCGTCAGGACGATCCGCCCCCGATCCCGCGCGATCATCTGCGGCAGGACATGGCCCAGCACCCGCACCGCGCCCAGAAGGTTCACGTCCACCATCGTCTCGATCTTCGCGCTGTCCCACTCCTGCGCTTTGAGCGGCCAATAGGTCCCGGCGAGGTACAGCACTCCGTCCGGCTGGCCCACCTGCGCCGCGGCCTGCGCAACGGAGAGCGGGTCGCTCACATCCATCGCGACAACCCTCGCCCCCAGCCCGTCCGCCAGTGACCGCAGACGATCCTCGGACCGGGCCGACAGGATCAGCGAGGCCCCTTCGGCTGCCATCGCCTCGGCGACCGCGCGTCCCAGCCCTTCGGAGGCGCCGATCAGCCACCAGGTCTCGACCTTCATACCGCCTCTCCCTCAGGCAAGCGGCGCATGGTGGCGACCAGTTCGGCGACCTTGATGCCGAATTTGCGGAACTGGCTGCGGTTGATGATCGTGCCGTTCTCCATCAGGTACATCCAGTCGGTCACATCCAGCACCCAGCCGCCCGCGTGGTCCGGCAGGCGGATGCGGTAGCGCAGTTGCAGCCCGGCGCCCTCCTGCCGGCCGCGACCGGGGTCGGTGAGGTCATCGGCCTCGGCCTTGACCACGCCGTCATTGCCCAAGGTCAGGCGCCATTGCCGGTGCTGCACCTCGCCGCTGGCATAGTGGAAATGCTCGTCCAGAATGCCGCGATTGCCATCCCACAGCCCCTCCATCTCGGCCACGAAGCGCGAGGTGACGCGGCCGGTCGGGCCATAGATCACCCCTTCGCACAGGATCGGGCCCGAGAGGTGCTGACGGATGTCCAGTTGCGGCGCCATCGCCGCGTAATCGGTGGGGCGCTGGGCGGTGAAGCCGAGGAACCGGCGCGCAATCAGCACGACCATCACAACGGCCAGCAGGGTAAGCAGGATCTGGGTCATCGTGAGACCTCATGCGCAGGGGGTGTCGGGCGTGGATTGTAGCCCGCGCCTTTCCACCAGAGTTTCAGCGCCTGCCAGTGGATTAGCGCCAGGACCCGGCGCGAGCCCATCGGACGGCGCAGCATCGCGCGCAGCAGCCCGCCGGTAGTGGCGGCGCGGCGCGGGCCGGTCAGCGTGGCGACAAGCCCGCCCTTGGCATGACCATACGCGATGCGGATGTTGATCCGGTCGGGGCGCAGGTCGAAGCGGAAGCGGTAATCGCCCTCGACCGGCTGGAAGGGCGAGACGTGGAAGATCTTGCGGGCTTCCAGCGTGTCCTCGGCGGTGATCGGCGCCCAATCGTCGCGATGGCAGAGATAGGAATGGCGGTCGCCGAAGGTGTTGTTGACCTCGGCGATCACGCAGAACAGGCCCTGAGGCCCGTGGCAGAGCCAGAAGCTGACCGGGTTGAACACATGGCCCAGAACGCGGGGCTGGGCGAGAAGTTCTATCCGCTGCGGCAGGGGCGCACCGGCTTGCAACAGCACCTCGCGCACCCATGCCGCCCCGCGTCCCTTGCCACGCTCGCCGCCGTGGTCGGAATCGTGCAGCGACAGCAGCCCGGCGCGGTTACGGGCGAAGATCCGGGGGGCGCTTTGCGGCGCCTCGGCATCGACCAGCACATAGTCGACGCCATAGGCGAAGCGGTTCTGCAACGCCCCGTCGCGCCCGTGGAAGGTGCGCCCGGCGATATGCTCGACGGCACTCATGCCGCCGCCGGCAGCGCCTGCGCGCCCATCTTCTGCACGACATCCACCGCCGAGGCGAAGCCGTCCTCGTGGAAGCCGTTCTTCATCCACGCGCCGCAGAACCAGGTCGCGTTATGGCCGTTCAGCACCCGCAGCACATCCTGCGCGGCAAAGGCGGCGAGGTCATAGACCGGGTGGCGGAAGGTGTGTTCGTCATAGATCAGCTCGTCGCGGATCGGACGCGAGCCGTTCAGGGTGACGAACATCTCGTCCTCCATCGGGATCGGCTGCAGCGAGTTCATCCAATAGGACAGGCTGATGCGGTCGCGGTCGCCCGGCGCGTGCTCGGTATAGGTCCAGGAGGACCAGACCTTGCGCCGCTTCGGCATGATCGAGGCATCGCGGTGCAGGACGGCGTGGTTGTCCTGATAGCCGACAGCGGACAGCGCCAGCCGCTCGGTCTCGGAGGCATCGGACAGCAGCGACAGGGTGGTGTCGGAATGGGTGGCGAAGATCACTTCGTCGAAGGCTTCCCAATCGCCACCCTCGGCCCGCAGCTCGGCGCCCAGCGGGTTGCGGCGCACGCCGGCCATCGGCGTGGACAGGCGGATCTCGACGCCCCGCGCGCGCAGGCTGCGCTCCAGCCGGGTGACATATTCGATCGAGCCGCCTTTGACCGTGTGCCACTGGTGCTGCCCGCCATTCGACAAGAGCGCGTGGTTGCGGAAGAAATCGACCATGGCGCGGGCGGGGAACTCCATGATCTTGCTCTTGGGCGTCGACCAGATCGCGCCTGAGAACGGCGCAATATACCGCTCGCGGAACCACGAGCCCATGCCCAGCCGGTCCATCAGCCCGCCGATGGACATCTCGGGGTCGGTGGCAACGCTCTCGGCCTTGGCGTTGAAGCGCAGGATGTCGCGCACCATGCGCAGGAAGCGCGGATCGGCGAGGTTGCGGCGGGCGGCGAAGAGCGTGTCCAGCGAGGCCAGCGCATATTCGCAGGCGCCGTTGTCGAAGGAGGCACCGAAGCTCATCGAGGCGGGCGCGGTCGGCACCTCCAGCTCGCGGAACATGGCGGTGAGGTTGGGGTAATTTGCGTGGTTGAAGACGATGAAGCCCGTGTCCACCGGCTGATCGCCATTGCGACCCGCCATCACCGTGCGGGCATGGCCGCCGAGGCGCGGGGCGGCCTCGATCAGCGTGACATGGTGTTGCGGTGCCAGCATCCAGGCGGCGGCCATGCCCGAGATGCCCCCGCCAATGACAGCAATGCGCTTGGGCGGCATGGGAACGGATTCGAACGGCATGGGGCTCTCCTGCTGGTTTGTGAGGACTACGCGCGAGGGCGGGAAATGGATGAGCCGGCCGCGAAAATTCCTGCCGCCTGCGCTGAAACTACGGGTCCACGGCACATGAGTTTCCCGCGAGGCAGAAGAATTCTGCGCGCGATGGTGATCCAGCCCCGCCGGACCGGCGTAACAGGGCCATGTTGCAAGCCGTCGGTGATACGCAGAGAATGGCCCTTGCGGTGCCGCCCCCCGGGCGCGTACCGGCCAAACGGCCACGCACCGAGGAGCGCGCGACGGTGAGACTGGAAGACGACGCCGCCACCCATGCGGCGCTGATGCTCAGAGTGGCGCAGCAGGCCGATCGACAGGCCTTTGCCCAGCTCTTCGCGCATTACGCGCCACGGGTGAAAGCGTTCCTGATGAAGTCGGGCACGGTGCCGGCGCTGGCCGAGGATTGCGCGCAGGACGTCATGGCGACGGTCTGGCGCAAGGCCGGGCAGTTTGACCCGTCCCGCGCTTCGGTCGCGACCTGGATCTTCACCATCGCCCGCAACCGGCGGATCGACGTTCTGCGCCGGGATCGCCGGCCCGAGCCCGAGGACCTCCCCTGGGGGCCCGAGCCCGAGCCTGACCAGCTCGATGCGCTGGCGTTGCAACGGGATACCGAACGGCTTGGCCAGGCTCTGGCCGAGCTTCCCGATGAACAGCGCGTGCTGATCGAACGGGCCTATTTCGGCGATCTCAGCCATTCCGAGATCGCCACGGCCACCGGCCTTCCGCTGGGTACGATCAAGTCGCGCATCCGTCTGGCGCTGGAAAAGCTGCGCCAGAAACTGACCTGAGGACAAGCCGATGATCCGTCATCACCTCTCGGACGACCTTTTGACCGGCTATAGCGCCGGCACCCTGCCCGAGGCCTTCAACCTCCTCGTGGCCACGCATGTCTCGCTCTGCGACGAATGCCGCGCCCGGCTGGGTGCCTTGGACGCCGTCGGCGGGGCCGTTCTGGACGCCTGCGAGACCGTGCCGATGGCCGATGGCGCCTTGGCTGCGACCCTCGCTCGCCTCGGCGAAGCGCCCGAGCCCGTCGTGGTGGAAACCCCTGCCGCGATCTTCCCGGCGCCCCTGCGCGATTATGTCGGGGGCGACGCCGAAGCCGTGCGCTGGCGTGCGGTCGGCGGCGGCGTGCGGCAGGCGATCCTGAAGACCTCGAGCGCCGCCAGCGCGCGGCTGCTCTATATCCCCGGCGGCATGGCGGTTCCCGACCACGGCCATCGTGGCACCGAGTTGACGCTGGTGCTGCAAGGCGCGTTCCATGACGAGACCGACCATTTCGCTCGTGGTGACGTCGAAACCGCGGATGAGGATCTGGAGCACACGCCAACAGCGATGCCTGGCGAGCCCTGCATCTGCCTTGCGGTCACCGACGCGCCGCTGCGGTTCAACAGTCTGATCCCGCGGCTGCTTCAGCCGTTCCTGAAGATCTGACGACCCCTAAGGGCCAGGGTGGCTCCGGAAGAGCGTAATTTTTGGCAGAGTGCATGAGGATAGGCGGCGCGGGGTGATCCGCGCCGCCTGAGTATTTGTGACAAGGTGAAAAGGTGGGGCGAAGCGATGCGAACAATTTAAGTCAAATTGCGCATCTTTGCTCCACAAATATCCCGGGGGGAGCCGAAGGCGGGGGGCAGCGCCCCCAAGCGACGCTACCCACCCGCTCGGCGCTCAGAGCACCGCGGCGACCGCTTTGGCGACCATCGGGATCGTTTCTGGCGTGAGGCCCGCCATGTTCAGCCGACCACCGCCGACGATGTAGACCCCATGCTCTTCACGCAGCCGGGTGATCTGCTCCTCCGAGCCCCCCAGCAGCGAGAACATGCCCCGCTGATCGGCGAGGAACCCGAAGCGGTCCGACCCGCAGGCATCGCGCAGCGCGCGGGCCAGGTCGCGGCGCAACCCGTTCATGCGGTCGCGCATCTCGGTCAGTTCGGCTTCCCAATCGGCGCGCAGGGCGGGATCGGTGAGGATCTCGGTCACCACGCGGGCGCCATGGTCGGGCGGGAAGCTGATCGACTCGCGGTTGATCCGCTCCAGCGTGCCTTGGACCAGCGCGCGTTCCTCCTCGGGGCAGATCACCAGGCAGCAGCCGGTGCGCTCGCGGTAGAGGCCGAAGTTCTTCGACGCCGACGACACGACGATCATCCGCTCCATCTGCGCGGCCAGCGCGCGCAGGCCGGCGGCATCGGCGTCAAGGCCGTCGCCAAAGCCCTGATAGGCCGTGTCGATGAAGGGCATCACGCCCTTCTCTTTGCAGAAGGCGGCGACGTTCGCCCAATCCTCGGCGTTCAGATCGGCGCCGGTCGGGTTGTGGCAGCAGCCGTGCAGCAAGATCACGTCACCCGGCTCGGCGGCCGAGAGGTCTTCCCACATCCCCTCGCGATCCACGGCGCCGGTTTCGGGATCGTAGTAGCGATAGGTGCGGTACTTCAGGCCGGCAGCCTTGGTCAGCGCGAAATGGTTCGGCCAGGTCGGCAGCGAGATCCAGATCGCGGCATTCGGATTGGCGGCATGGATCAGATCCAGCCCCAGCCGCACCCCCGCCGTGCCCCCGGTCGAGGCACTGCCGGCAATCCGCGACGCCGGCACGGCATCGCCCAGCACCAGCCCGGCCATCGCCGCGCGGAAGGCCGGGTCGCCCGAGAGGGTGGTGTAGCTCTTGGTGGCCTGCTGTTCGACCAACCGTGCCTCGGCCGCTTTGACGGCGCGCATTACCGGGGTGTTGCCCTGCGGGTCCTTGTAGACACCGAGGCCGAGGTCGACCTTCGCGTCGCGGGTATCCTCGCGGAACATCGTCATGACCTTCAGGATCGGGTCGGCGACGGGGGCGGGCAGGGTCTTGAACATGAGAGGCCTCAGGTCAGGGGTTGCAGCGCGGTGAAGTCCTGCGTCAGGACGCGCGACTGGATCTCGGTGCGGACGGGCGAGAAGCCCATGCGCTGGTATTGCGCCAGCGCGCGCGGGTGATCGAGCGTGCAGGTGTTGACGACCAGCTTCTTGGTGCCGGGCCGGTCCCAGGCCGTGAGGATCGCGGTCTTCAGCAGCCAGGTTCCCAGCCCCTTGCCGACCGCCTCGGGCACTAGCCCGAAATAGGCCAGCTCGCATTCCTCGGGCTCCCGGCCGTCCAGCATGAAGAAGCCCTGCGGCCATCCCTTGCCCATCAGCGTGAAGATCGACACGTCCTCATGGCCGATCCAGGCTTCCAGCTCGTCCCGCGGCATCTTGTGCTTGTCGGTCCAGGCGTAATCCCGGCCCACGGCATCGTAGAGGGTCAGAAACCACCACCACGGCGGATTGTCGGCATGGGTCAGGATCGCATCCCGGCCGACGGGCATCGGCGGCCAGCCATAGGCGGGGCGCTTGTCCATCTCCAGCCAGGTGATGCGGTAGTCGATGCTCTCGCCGGCTTTGTAGAGCGTCATGTCAGCCCTTCTCGACCTTGAGGTCGGGATACATGCCCCATTCCGACCACGAGCCATCGTACAGCGCATGATCGCGATGCCCGAGGATCTCCAGCGCCAAGGACAGCACTGCCGCCGTCACGCCCGAGCCACAGGTGGTGATCACCGGCTTTGCCAGATCCACGCCCGAGGCTTCGAAAGCGGCGCGCAGACCGGCTTCGTCCTTCATCGTGCCATCGGCATTCAGCAATTCGGTGAACGGCGTGTTCTTCGAGCCCGGGATATGGCCCGCACGCAGCCCGGCGCGGGGTTCCTCGACCTCGCCCTTGAAACGGGCGGCGCCGCGGGCGTCGACGATCTGCCAATCGCCCAGCTTCGAGGCCGAGGCGACCTGGCTCACGTCCTTCACCAGATTGGCCTGACGCTGAACGGTGATGTGACGGTCGCGCACGACGGGGGGCATGTCCTCGATCGCGCGTCCCTCGGCCTTCCACTTGGGCAGGCCGCCATCCAGCACGGCGATGTCCTGCTTGCCCATCAGCTTGAAGGTCCACCACACGCGCGGCGCCGAGAACAGGCCGGTCGAGTCATAGACCACGACCTGATGCCCGTCGCCCACACCCATCGCCCGCATGCGCGAGATGAATTTCTCGGGCGGGGGGGCCATATGCGGCAGGGCCGAGCGCTGGTCGCTGATCTCATCGATATCGAAGAAACGCGCGCCGGGGATATGTTCCGCGGCGTATTCGGCCTTGGCGTCGCGCCCGGAGGCCGGCATGTGCCACGAGGCGTCGAGGATCCGCAGATCGGGATCGTTCAGATGGGCCGCCAGCCACTCGGTGGATACCAGCGTGCGCGGATCGTCTGCCATCGTGCTCTCCCTTGCTTCACTCGGACTTCGTTACCGAATGCAGGCCGGGTGAAGCAAGGGCAGAAGCGGGTTTCAGCCGGCGCGACCGTAGAAGCCGGTGCGTTCCTCGGGCGTGAAGGTCACGCCGGGGCGCGGATAATAGCTGAACACGGTGACCACGCGGTTCTTCGGCCCTTCGACCGGGGTGACGGCATGCGGGGTGTTGCGGCCCTTGAAGACGTTCAGGGTGCCGGGGCTGAGATGCATCACCTGCATGTCCGGATCCTCACCGCGCAGCAATTGCGCCACGCCGTCGTAATTGGGGTCCGTGTCGGTGCGCAGATCGGTGTGATACAGGAATTCGCCGCCCTTGTCGGGGGCCTGCAGCAGGATCGTCGTGGTGAAATCCGAGCGGTCGAAATGCCAATTCAGGCGCTCGCCCTCCGAATATGTCATGACATTCACGCGGGCCAGCGGGTCCAGCATCGGGAACAGCGCCGGAAGCTCCATCGCGGCGGCGAGGAACACTTGGAAAGGCGCCCATTCATAGATCCAGACCGGCACAGAGGTCGGCATCTGGTCGGCGCAGAGCGTGCGGTTCGAGGACACGACCTTGTTCAGCGCCGGGTGATCCTCGGGCAATTCGGGGACCGAGGGTTTGAAGTAGATATTATGCGCGCGGGCATGGGCATGCGACTCCGGCATCAAAGGCAGGATCTCGTCCATCGCGCGGGTCAGGGCCTCGGGCTTCACGAGGCCTTCGAGGTTGAACATCCCGTCCTCGGCCAGATCGGCGCGGCAGCGGTCCACCAGCGCCTGCCATTCGGGGCTGCCGGGACGGTCGAGGGGGTAACGGTCGAGGTCGAGAATGTCGCGCATGGGAAAACTCCGCTTGGTCTGAGCGCAGGATCGCCGGGAATCCACTGGCGCTCAACGGCAGAAATTGTGAGTGTGGGATAGATGAACTAAGTCAGGCGCCATGAAACTCCCGCCACTGAACGCCCTTCGTGCCTTTGAAAGCGCCGCCCGCAATGGCGGCTATGTCGCCGCCTCGGCCGAGATGGGGGTGACCCCCGCCGCCGTCAGCCAGCAGGTCCGCAAGCTGGAAGAGCATCTGGGCCGGCGCCTGTTCACCCGCCACAACAACCGCGTGACGCTGACCGATGCGGGCCAGGCGATCTATGCCGAGACCGCCGCCGCCTTGAGCGACCTCGCGCAGATGGCCGAGCGCGCGCAGGGTGGCCGGGTACAGGGGCGGCTGGTGGTCTCCTGCCTGCCGTCCTTGGCCGAGGGTTGGCTGATGTCGCGCCTGGGCGCCGAGGCCCCGCTCATCGATCTGCGATTGGAATCGGACCCGGTGGCCTTTGCCCGCGACGGCATCGACCTGCGCTTGAGCTATGGGACCGGGCTCTATCCCGACCTCGTCTCGCGCCCGCTGTTCCGCGATACCGTCCTGCCGCTGGCCGCGCCCACGATGGCCCGGCATTGGCCCGATCTGCCCGATGACCGGCTGATCCACACCGACTGGGGTCCCGGTTTCGCCTCGCATCCGACCTGGGCGCAATGGTTCGCCGCCCATGCGCCCGACCGTCCCGCCCCCGCGCCCGGATCGGGCCACCGGATCGGCGGCAGCTTCCTCGCGTTGCAGATGGCAGAGCGGGGGCTTGGCGTCGCGCTTGGCCAACGCGCCTTGGCCGAGCCGATGGTCGAGGCCGGGCGGTTGACCCCTCTCTCACCCCAGACGCTCCCCCTCGGTCATGATTACGTCGCCATCCATCCCCATGCGAAGGCGCGCAAGCCTGCCCTGCAACGGATGCTGGCGCTGCTGGGTGCGGCGCGCTAAGTCACCCCCATGACCCAGAACGCCCGACAGACCCTGACCGAACTCTATGATGCCAAGGTGGCCGCCGGGCAGATCCGCCCCGATGCCGCCCAACGCGCCCTCCTGCCCGCGCTGGAGGAACGCCGCGTCTTTCTGGAGCAGCCGGTGAAGAAGGGCCTCCTCGGCGGGTTCTTCAAGAAGGCGCCCGAGGGCTACAAAGGTCTGTATCTGTGGGGCGGGGTCGGGCGCGGCAAGTCGATGATCATGGACCTGTTCGAGCAATCGGTGGACATTCCGCAAAAGCGCCGGGTGCATTTCCATGCCTTCATGCAGGAGATCCACCACGGCATGCACGAGGCCCGCAAGACCGGCGTTGACGATGCGCTGGCCCCGGTGGCCAAGGCCGTTGCCGATCAGGTGCGGCTCTTGGCCTTCGACGAGATGCAGATCACCGACATCACCGATGCGATGATCGTGGGCCGGCTGTTCCAGTTCCTGTTCGAAGCGGGTGTCGTCGTGGTCACCACCTCGAACCGGGTGCCCGAGGATCTGTACAAGAACGGCCTCAACCGCGCGCTGTTCGTGCCCTTCATCGGGCTGATCCGTCAGAAGATGGAGGTGATCGAGATGGAGAGCGAGACCGATTACCGCCAGCACCGGCTGACCGGCCAGCAGGTCTATTTCACCCCCGCCGGGGCCACGGCGCGCACGGCGATCGACACCTTGTGGGACGAGCTGACCGGCCATGCCACCGGCACGCCGCTGGTGTTCGAGGTGCAGGGCCGCAAGGTGGAGCTGCCCGCGCATCACAACGCGGTGGCGCGGGCCACGTTCTGGGATCTCTGCGCCAAGCCCTTGGGGCCGGCGGATTATCTGGCGCTGGCCGAGAAGGTGCGGGTGCTGATCCTTGAGGATATCCCGCTGCTGTCGGCGTCGAACTACAACGAGGCCAAGCGTTTCGTGACGCTGGTCGATGCGCTCTATGAGGGCAAGGTGCGCCTGATCGCCAGCGCGGCGGATGAGCCCGAGCGTCTGTATTCCGAGGGCGCGGGCGCCTTCGAATTCGAGCGCACGGCCAGCCGCCTGCGCGAGATGCAGGATGCCGAATGGGGCAGCGACGCGGGTTAGGCGTCGCCCGGCCTTCTGCGCAAAGCCCCGTTCGGTGGCGGCCCTCAGGCGGTGCCGGTCTTCTCGATCTTGGTATAGGCCTTCAGCTTGCCGTCACCCTGCGTGCGGGCGCGTTTCTGCAGGTCCTTGCTGGCGTTGCTGGGCATCTCGGCTTTCTCGGCGGCGGTGAATTTCGCCATCCGGCCCTTGGACTCGCCACGGTCGTGATCCAGAGGATGCTTGGACATCATTCCCTCCTGACTTCGATGGGGTCGGACGGGCAGGGTAATCCCGCCGACCCCACAAGTCACGCCGCAGCTGCGAAGCCCTGATGCCGCGCCAGCACCCTGCGCAGAACCTCGCCCATCGGGGTCGGCTGGAACTCCGGCAGCAGCTCGGCCATCCGTCGGCCCGAGAGGCTGTGCGGCGTGTCGAAGAGGTAGCGCATCTCGGCCATCTCGCGGCCCAGTTCCCAGAAGGGCGAGGCCAGCTTCATCGCCCACCACGGGAAGCGGGTCAGCTTCAGGCTGCGGCCGGTCAGGGCCTCGAGCCGGGATTTCAGCTCGGTCGTCGAGAAGGCCAGCCCCTCGAACGGCACGTCGCTGAAGGCGGACAGGGTGGCGCGTTTCTCGACCAGCATGACGCCGGCGCGGGCCATATCGGGCAGATAGGCATAGGCGCGGGTCACGTCGGGGGCGCCCAAGGCCGTCACCACGCCCTTATCGAGGCTACGGAGCAGGGCGAGGCCCATCATGTCCTCATTGCTGTCGGGGTCGATGAAATCCCCGGCGCGCAGGATCAGCACCTGTGTGCCCTCCTCGGCGGCGGCCTTGTATCGGGCCTCGATCTCGGCGCGGATGCGGCCCTTGCGGGCGACGGGGCGGTGCGGCGTCTCCTCGGACCACGGGCCCTTCTGGGTGCCGTAGACATAGACATTGCCCGGCAGCAGCAGCATCGCGCCTGAGGCCTTCGCGGCCTCCAGCACCTGCGTGGTGATGGCGGGCAGGAGGTTGTCCCAATCGTGGTAATTGGGCGGGTTCAGCCCGTTGACGATCACGTCGCAGCCCATCGCGGCGGCGTTCATGTCGGTGCCACGGGTGTAGAGCTTCGTCTGCCAGCCGGCAGCGCGGAAGGCTTGGGTGAAATGGCGGCCGATCTTGCCACGGGCGCCGAGGATCAGGGCAGTCTGGGTCAGGGCGGATTGGGTCATGGGATGTCTCCTTTGCTGACCTCAATCTGCGCCTGACGTGTTCCAAATGAAATTGCATGACTTTGTATGTCGTGTATTCATTTTTGAATGGATAAGGGGCGGATCCCAACCACTCGCGCCCTTGGCCCGGAATCAAGCGCGCAGCGCGCCGGCCCTCTGTCACGCGAGGACCCTCTGAATGGACACACTCGCCAATCTCGACTGGTCGCTGGTGCAGGCCTTCCTCTCGGTGGCCGAAACCGGAAGCCTGTCCGCCGCCGCCCGCGCCCTGGGCCGCTCGCAGCCCACCTTGGGCCGCCAGATCCGCACCATCGAGCAGCAACTCGGGGCCGAACTCTTCCACCGCCAACCCCGCGGGTTGGAGCTGACCGAGACCGGCGAGGCGCTGCTCACCCCGGCCCGCGCCATGCGCGAGGCAGCGGGGGCGATGGCTCTGCTCGCTGCCGGGCGCGAGGAAAGGCTGGAGGGGACCGTGCGCATCACCGCCTCGGTCGCCGTCTCGGTCTGGCACCTGCCGATGATCGCCGCGCAGATCCGCGAGGCCGAGCCGAATATCGCGCTGGAGATCGTGCCGTCGGACCGCTCGTCGAACCTGCTCTACCGCGAGGCCGATATCGCTATCCGCATGTACAGGCCCACCCAACAGGACCTCGTCACGCGCTACCTCGGCGATACGCGGATCGGGGCCTTCGCGGCAAAGAGCTACCTCGACAAACGGGGGCGTCCGCGCGGGATGCAGGATGTCGCCGGGCATGTGCTGATCGGGCAGGACCGCGAGACGCAGCTTCTGGACGGGATGAAGGGTTTCGGCCTGCCTGCGACACGGGATTGGTTCGCGCTGAGGACCGACGACGTGGCGACCGGCTGGGAATTGGTGCGCGCGGGCTGCGGCATCGGTTTCGCGCAAGCAAGCCTCGCGCGGCGCGACCCCACGGTCGAGGAGATCGACTTCGGTACCGACCTGCTGACCCTGCCGGTTTGGCTCACTGCGCACGAAGCCATGCGCCGCACTCCGCGCGTACGCCGGGTATGGGACCTGCTGGCCGAGGCGCTGGTCCCGGCGATGGAGCTTACTCGATCGGGGTGAGCGAGCCGCCCCAGGCAATCAGCCGCTCGATAAGGGGACGCACTTGCGGGCCTTCGCGCGAACAGGTGTCTTCCTTGTCCAGCATGGAAAACGCCGGGTGATAGAAGCGGGCGTCATAGGCCTCGACGCTGAGGCCGAGGCTTTCCGCCACCAGATCCGCGCTGCCGGTCAGCAGCGCCCATTCGGCATCCGTCGCCTGATAGGCCGGGCAATTCTCGGACACGACATTGGCAACGACGAGCTGCATGAGCAGATGCTCCTGCTCTCCCTCGCTGAGGGGCGGGATCGTCGGCAAGGGCACCTGCACGCCGCCATCGGCGAAGACAGGCGTGGCAAGGAAGGCGAGGATCGGAAACAGGCGCATGGCGGAAACCCGGGTCAAAGCGGCGTCGCGCGCAGAATACCACGCGCCGGGCGCCTCGGATCACACGAAATCCGGCGCGAAACTTGACCACGCGACAAGGGCAGGCTACGCCGCTTGCGCATCCGACACAAAGGGAGTCCGTCGTGGCCAATCCTTCCATCCTGATCCTCGCCGGCGACGGCATCGGCCCCGAAGTCATGGGCGAAGTGAAGAAGATCATCACCTGGTATGGTGACAAGCGCGGTCTGAACTTCGACGTGAGCGAGGACCTCGTGGGGGGCTGCGCCTATGACGCGCATGGTACGCCGCTGACCGACGCCACGATGGCGAAGGCGCAGGAAGTCGACGCCGTGCTGCTCGGTGCCGTGGGCGGCCCGAAATACGACAACCTCGACTTCTCGGTGAAGCCCGAGCGCGGCCTGCTGCGTCTGCGCAAGGAAATGGACCTTTATTCCAACCTGCGCCCTGCCCAGTGCTTCGACGCGCTGGCCGATTTCAGCTCGCTGAAGAAGGACGTGGTTGCCGGTCTGGACATCATGATCGTGCGCGAGCTGACCTCGGGCGTGTATTTCGGCGAGCCCCGCGGCATCCACAAGGAAGGCAACGAGCGCGTCGGCATCAACACCCAGCGCTACACCGAATCCGAGATCGCCCGCGTCGCCCGTTCGGCTTTTGAACTGGCCCGCAAGCGCGGCAACAAGGTCTGCTCGATGGAGAAGGCCAACGTCATGGAATCGGGCATCCTGTGGCGTCAGGTCGTGCAGGAGATCCACGATGCCGAATATCCGGATGTCGAGCTGTCGCACATGTATGCCGACGCCGGCGCCATGCAGCTGACCCGCTGGCCCAAGCAGTTCGACGTCATCGTCACCGACAACCTGTTCGGCGACCTGCTCTCGGACCTCGCCGCCATGCTGACCGGTAGCCTCGGCATGCTGCCCTCGGCCTCGCTGGGCGCTCCGATGGAGAATGGCCGTCCGAAGGCGCTGTATGAGCCGGTGCATGGCTCGGCCCCGGATATCGCAGGTCAGGGCAAGGCCAACCCGATCGCCTGCATCCTGTCTTTCGCCATGGCGCTGCGCTACTCGTTCAACGAGCTGGCCGAGGCCGACCGTCTGGAAAAGGCCGTCGAGAAGGTCCTCGCCGACGGCGTGCGCACCGGCGACCTGATGGGCCCGGAAGGCGGCACCCCGGTCTCGACCACCGAGATGGGCGACGCGATCATCGCCGCGCTGGACGCGAGCCTCTGATCCCGCTCAAAGCTTGTCGAAAGGCCCGGCCTCTGCCGGGCCTTTCGCATTTTTCACAGGCAGCTGCCGGGCTTGTGAACCTTTGGGAAAGCAATTCACATGTTCAGGGGGTGCCCTGTGGATAATTCCGTGTAGGATGGAAGCATTCTTACCGGAGTCCAGTGATGCGTGTTTCCCGCCCTTTCCTTTTCCTGATCATCACCCTTCTCATCGCGTTGGGGGCCGGAATTTCCACGGCCTCGGCGCAGGTGGCCGACCCGCGTGAGGCGCCCGCGCTGATGGTGCAAGCCGTCGCCGCGCAGGATGCCAATGCCGTGGCCGCCCTCTATGCCTCGGATGCTGTCGTGCTCTCGCCCAATGGGGCGACGTCGCAAGGCCGCGAGGCCATCATGCAGGCCTGGACCCGCAACTTTGCCGGGGGCTATGCCGCGCTGGAGATCCTGCAATCCCGGACCGAGCGTGGGTCCGACCGCGCGGCGACCCTGATGGTCTGGCAAGCGACGGTCCGTCAGAACGGGCAGGAGCAGACCATCCGTGGCCGTTCGCTGATCTACTACGTTCAAGGGGAGGACGGTTGGCTGATCTCGGCCGACATGTCGCAGATCGCCGGCTGAGCGCCGTCCTTTTTCTAATCCCCGTAACCCGTCGACCTGACGCCAGCCCTGCCTTCGAGGCGCGGCTGGCGTTGTGGTGTCTTGGGGTCCCGAACGCAGGATATTGGGATCTATTTTACAAATGTTACTTAGCGTCTGTGCGCCCGCACTTTTCAAGGGTTCTCACGTGTTTGTTTACTACGCATTTTCGCACACTGAGCGGATAATTTGGGCAGATGTGTAACCGATTGATGACAGCCGATCGGAGACTTACCTCCCTCTCGTGACCGGGAACGATCACATCAACACACACAGACAGAAGACTAGAGAACTGAAATGAACCGCTTTGCTACCACCGCTGTCGTCGCCGCTTTCGCCGCTCTGAGCGCCGTTGCTGCCAATGCCGCCGACCTTCGCGGTGATGCGACGCTGAACGCTGGTGAAACCACCACCGTCCGCGCCGGTAACGTCTACTCGGCCCGCGAACTGGCCACGGCTGGCCTGCAGGAATCGGACCTGATCTCCTTCGAAGCCCGCGAGCAGGTGCAAGTCCGCGCCGGTGACGTCTATTCGTCGCAAGAGCTGAAAGATTCGGGCGTCGACGCCAATGACGTGCTGACCGTCAGCAACTTCGCTGGTGCCGGCCAAGTCCAAGACCGTCAACTCGGCCACGCCTGGCGCGACGACCGCTAAGTCTCTCGCAGACCATGCCCTCACGACGCGCGCCACCCCGGCGCGCGTCGAAATACATTCCGGCCTCTATATTTACGGGCGTTCGATGGCGATCGCCGTGCCCTCGCCCCCACCGATGCAGATCGCGGCAATCCCGCGCTTCAGCCCCCGGTTTTCCAGCGCATGCAGCAGGGTGACGATGATCCGCGCCCCCGAGGCCCCGATCGGGTGACCCAGCGCGCAGGCCCCGCCGTTCACGTTGACCTTGTCGCGCGGCAATCCCAACTCATGCATGAAGGCCATCGGGACCACCGCGAAGGCCTCGTTGACCTCCCACAGATCCACATCGTCGACGCTCCAGCCCAACCGCTCCATCAGCTTTTTCGCCGCCGGCACCGGCGCTGTGGTGAACCATCCGGGCGCCTGTGCATGGCTGGCGTGGCCGCGGATGACCGCCCGCACCGGCGCGCCTATCTCCTCGGCCGCCGCGCGCGAGGCCAGAACCAGCGCCGCCGCGCCGTCCGAAATGGACGAACTGTTGGCTGCCGTCACCGTGCCATCCTTGCGGAACGCGGGCTTGAGGAAGGGGATCTTCTCGGGCCGGGCATTGCCGGGCTGTTCATCGGCGCTGATCGTCACCTCGCCCTGACGGGTGTGCAAGGTGACCGAGGCGATCTCACCGTCAAAAGCGCCATCCGCCTGCGCCGACAGTGCATTGGTCAAGGATGTCAGGGCATAATCGTCCTGCGCCTCACGGGTGAACTGGTAATGCTCGGCGCAATCCTCGGCAAACGTGCCCATCAGGCGACCGCCCCCATCCGGACCGCGGTCATAGGCATCTTCCAGCCCGTCGAGGAACATGTGGTCGATCACCTGCCCATGGCCGATCCGCGCGCCGGCGCGCATCTTCGGCAGCAGATAGGGAGCCTCGGTCATGCTCTCCATGCCGCCCGCGACCATCACGCCGGTCTGACCCAGCGCGATCTGGTCATGCGCGATCATCGCCGCCTTCATGCCCGAGCCGCACATCTTGTTCAGCGTTGTGGCCGGCACATCCTCGCCCAGCCCGGCCTTGAAGCCCGCCTGTCGCGCCGGGGCCTGACCCTGACCGGCAGGCAGGACGCATCCCATCAGCAATTCCTCGACCCGTTCGGGCGGGGTGCCGGCACTTTCCAGCGCGGCGGCGATGGCAGTGCCGCCCAGTTCGGCGGCGGTGACACCCGTGAAGACACCTTGAAAGCCCCCCATCGGGGTGCGGGCGGCGCCGATGATGACGACTTCCTCACTCATGACATCCTCCGGGTGCTGTGAACCATTTGGAAAGACTTAGACCCTAGCTTGGCTTCTGAACAAGCGTAATGCGGAGGGTGAAGTGGACATCACCACGTCACAAGCCGGCCCGGCCTTGGTCATCACTGTCAACGACAGTCGGATTGACGCTGCCGTGGCCATCGAATTCAAGGAAGCCGTCCGGACTGAGGCCGAGGCGGCCGGAAATCCGGTGATCCTGGATCTGTCCAAGGTGACGTTCCTGGACAGCAGCGGTCTGGGTGCCGTGGTCGCCGCGATGAAGCTGCTGGCGCCGGAGCGTCGGCTGGAGCTGGCCGGCCTGACCGCTCCGGTGGCCAAGGTCTTCCGCCTGACCCGCATGGATTCTGTCTTTACCATCCATCAGCAAGCCCCCGGCGCGCTGAAGGCTGCCGGGTAACGCCCTGGAGGAATGGTGTATATGTCGATCCGCGACACGTCCTTAGCCGAGCATCCGGCCCCGTCAGGGGTTGGTTCGGCTGGGCGAAAACATGGGCATAAGGCAGAGTTCCACCGACGTTTCATGGCCGATGACCTGGAGACACGGCATGCGCTTGAGGCGCTGGTCGCGGTGCTGGGGCAGGAGGGGATCGACGAAACCGTGGTCTCGAATGCCGAGCTGATCCTCGCCGAGGTCCTCAACAATGTCGTCGAGCACGCCTATGCCGAGGGAACAGGTCCGGTTGAGCTGACCGTGGGCATCCTTCCCGGTGGCCTCAGCTGCGAGGTCGCCGATCAGGGGAAGCCCTTGCCGGCGGGCATGGTGCCGCCGCCAGATCTTCCTGAGGCTTCGCCTGATTCCCTGCCTGAAGGTGGCTTTGGGTGGCACATCATCCGCTGTCTCACCAGCGACCTGAGCTACACACGTGAGAGCGGCGAGAACCGGCTCACTCTGCAAATTCCCTGGACGGACTAATCGCCGACCACCGGAAACCCGCATCGGTGACGATGCTTGTCCGATGTTGCCGCTTTGACAGGGCTCCGGACAGACTGGCCAGAAGGCTCCCCCGATTGATGATAGATGACTCGCTGCTGCGCAAAACTGCGCTCGGCGGGAATGCAGCGCCGACGTGTCCTGGCCTCGCAGCCCATGTTGGCGACGCTGCCGAATGCGAACCGATCGTTTGGCGTGTCATCGGCAAGTTGTTTTGGGAAGCCTTCGCCGCTTGCAGCGGGTCTTACCAACCACGTCGCGTTCAGAGTTGAGGTCAGTGCGTCAAGCGAACTGCGCTCCACTGCAATCGTTATAGGCGTGACGGCGGGCCTGCAGAAAGCGGGCAGGACATAACGGCAAAAGCCACAATGCCGATGTCCCGCGATGCCATCCAAAAGGGAGGGCGAACCGTGCCGAAGCCGGCTCAGTTCAGCTGGGCTTGCAGTGGGTAATGGCCGTTCTCGAAGTCGCCGAACAGATCGGGCAGATCCGGGTGATCAACCGGCTCACCGGTGTCATCGGCGATCAGGTTCTGCTCGGAAACATAGGCGACGTAGTAGCTGTTCTCGTTCTCGGCCAGCAGGTGATAGAAGGGTTGATCCTTCTTGGGCCGGCTTTCCTCGGGGATGGCATCATACCATTCCTGAGTATTCGCGAACATCGCGTCGACATCGAAAACCACGCCCCGGAAGGGATGCTTCCGGTGCTTCACCACTTGGCCAAGACTGAATTTCGCATGAGTCTTCAGCATGAGACGGTCCTCGTTTCGAGGTTTTGTATCGCAGGTGTTGGGTTAACGTCCATATGGCGCGACCGCTCACCTTCGAAACAGTCTGTGAAAGTTGTCCCAACAAAGTCTTAATTGCGGCGAGAATGTGGCGCCACTCGCCCGGCGCGTGTGGAGAAACCCTTGTCCGCCGTGCCGGTCCCCGGGCTGGCACCGATGTGATTTCAAATTCCCGAGAAATCCGCTATGACAGAGGAAATACGAGAAGAAACTCGAGGCAGTACCATGAGCAGCTTGACCCGCCTTCTGGCGGCGGTCGCCCTTCTGGGCGCGCTGGCGTCCTGCGGCGGACGCAGCTACGACCCGCCCCGCAATCTTGACGATGCCTGTGCCCTTGCCGGTGAGCGGCCCGAATATCTGCGGGCCATGCGCACGACCGAGCGTCGCTGGAACGTCCCCGTTCCGGTGCAAATGGCCATCATCCACGCCGAAAGCCGGTTCCGCGGCGACGCGCGCACGCCGCACCGCTATGCTCTGGGGGTGATTCCCATGGGGCGGCAGAGCTCGGCCTATGGCTACAGCCAGGCGCTGGACGGGACGTGGGAAGAATACCAGACCGCGACGCGCAACCGCCGGGCCGAGCGCGACGACATCCGTGACGCCAGCGATTTCATCGGTTGGTATGCCTCGGAAGCGCGACGCCTGAACGGTATCCAGCCGTCGGACGCGCGCAACCTGTACCTTGCGTATCATGAGGGGAACGCCGGCTTCGCGCGCGGCAGCTATCGCAATCAGACGTGGCTGGTCACCGTTGCCAACCGCGTGGGCGAGCGCGCCGTGATGTACGACGCGCAGCTGCGCGCGTGCCGCCGCCGTTGATCAGCGGTTGCTGACCAGACCTCGGCGCTGCATCTCGGCGTCGAGGTTGAACAACAGCGAGCCCAGCTGCACCCCGGTCCGCAGCGATCCCAGAATCACCGTGGTCTGACGGCCGGTGTCGTCGGTGACGACCCATTGGCGCAGCTCGGTCGGACCCGCGCTGAACACCAGACGGATGTTGCCGTATTCGGGATGCGACGGGTCCTGCGCGACGACGACGGTGGTCGGACCATCCTCGAAATGCTCGACGACCATGCGGTCGCGGGCAAGGTTCACCGTATCATCAAGGATCAGGTTCAGCGGCGTGCGGCTGAGCGGGTAGGTCGATGGCCCGGCGTTCGAGCGCGCGTCGAAGATGTTCACCGAGCCGGCGGAGGCCAGCACCAGCGACTGATCGGGTGCGTCGTATTCGAACCGCACGCGACCGGGGCGGTGGATCATCAGTCGGCCCGTGGAGATGGACCCATCCGGGTTCACCTGCGTGAAATCCGATTGGGCGGTGCGGAAGCTGTTGAAATAGCGCGAGATCTCGTCAAGCGAGATTGGCGCCGCCAAGGCGGGGGTGGCGACAGCAAGGGCGGCGAGGCCCGCGGAGGCAAGGAACATGCGGCGTTTCATGCCCCTTAGATAGCGTGCCGCTTGCGGCCTTTCATCACTCCTGCACTCACAAGGCCTACACAAACACGCGACAGC
Source organism: Pararhodobacter sp. CCB-MM2 (assembly GCF_001691415.1). GTDB lineage: Bacteria > Pseudomonadota > Alphaproteobacteria > Rhodobacterales > Rhodobacteraceae > Pararhodobacter. The sequence continues at coordinate 132,015 of NZ_LRRR01000006.1, read as the reverse complement.
ATTGAAATGCCCGCCCCGGACGGACCGGAGCGGGCGGAAATCATCGGCCAGAAGGCACTGTCGGATCAGTTCGGCGCCTTGATCTTGCGGATGTAGGGCAGCGGAACCGAGACATCGCCGAACTTGGCCTTCGCGTCGTCGGTCGAGACCGAGAGCGCGACGATGATGTCATCGCCCGGCTTCCAGTTGGCGGGCGTGGCGAAGGGCTGGCCATCCGTCTGGCGGATCGCGTCGAGGCAGCGCAGGATCTCGTCGAAGTTGCGGCCCACCGACATCGGGTAGATCAGCATCAGGCGGATCTTCTTGTCCGGGCCGATGATGAAGGTGGTGCGCACGGTCGCCGTGTCATTGGCGGTGCGGCCGTCGGGCAGATAGGCCTCGGCGGGCAGCATGTCATAGAGCTTGGCGACCTCGAGACCCTTGTCGGCGATGATCGGGAAGGTCATGGCGGCGCCGCCATAGGTCTTCACGTCGTCCATCCACTGCTTGTGCTCTTCGACACCGTCGATCGAGATGCCGGCCAGCTTGCAGTTCCGCTTGGCGAATTCCTCGGTCAGGTTGGCCGCGGCCGAGAATTCGGTGGTGCAGACCGGGGTAAAGTCCTTCGGGTGGCTGAACAGGATCGCGTAGCCGTCGCCGATATAATCGTGCCAGGTCAGCGAGCCGTCGGTCGACTCGGCGGTGAAGTTCGGGGCGATATCGTTGATGCGCAGAGCCATGGTCTATTCCCGTTTGTGAATATGTAATCGGCAGATAGGGTGCCGTCGGCGCGAAGAAAAGCCCTCTGGGCGACAAAAGGCAAGAGCGGCGACAACGCGTCGCGGAAGCGGCCGGCCACGCGGCCTCTGTCGTTCAGAGTGGCGTTTACCAATAGTTAACCCTGATCCCGCGCAATGACAGGATGTTCCATCATCCCGTGTTCCGAGTCGCCTGTCTGTTGTTGTGCCTGTTGGGCCCCCGCATTGCCATGGCCGGCCCATGGCCGCGCGATTTGGGCACGGTGTTCATGTCCTCGACCAGCAGTTTCTCAGCCGATGGGGTTTTCCTGCGGAGCGAGTCCTATGTCGAATTTGGCCTGCACCCGCAGTTAACGATCGGCGGAAGCTTCGAAGTCACGGCCTACATCAATCAATACGAGGGGTTCCTGCGCTGGCATCCGGATATCCTGCCCGAGGGCATGGCGATGGGTGTCAGCGCCGGCCTGCGCTATCGCCCTTATAGTCTGGCGCCGTATCAACCTTTCGTCGGGGCCGAGGTCGGTCGCGGGTTCGAGGCGCTGGGCGGGAACGGATGGGCGCAGGCCGGCGGGCGGGTCTTTGCCGCGCAGGCGCCGTGGGGCATGGAATATGCGCTGGATCTCAGCTCGATGGTCGGGCTGCGGCGCGGGCGGTGGCTGGGCATGCTGGGCCTCACCCATTTTGAGACGCGGCTCAACAGCCTCACCCGCCTCAGACCGGCGATTGGCGTGGATCTGGGGCGTTTCACGCTGGTGGGAGAGGTGGTCATTCCCCCCTCAGGCGAGGTCGAGCAGGTCCGCTTTGGCCTATGGCAGGAATTCTGACCGACGCGGCGTCGCGGGGCGGGAAGCGCCCCTTGCCCTGACCCGGAGGGGGTGACAGTCTGGCGCCAAAATTCGGGAGACCGCCATGCTGGACAAACGCAAATTCTATATCAACGGCCAATGGGTCGACCCCATTGCCGGCCGTGACCTCGATGTCATCGACCCCTCGACCGAGGAAGTCAGCGCCGTGATTTCGCTGGGTGGCACCGCCGACAGCGACGCCGCCGTTGCCGCCGCCCGCGCCGCGCTGCCGGGCTTCATGGCCACCGCGCCGGCCGAGCGGCTGGAGCTGGTGAAGAAGATCCTTGAAGTCTACAAGCGCCGCAACGACGAGATGGGCGAAGCGATCAGCCTGGAGATGGGCGCGCCGATCGATATGTCGAAGACCAGTCAGGCGACCTCGGGCACCTGGCATATCGAGAACTTCATCCGTGCCTTCGATCAGGTCGAATGGGAAAAGCCGCTGTCCGAGCGCGCGACCGAGGACCGGATCATTCAGGAAGCCGTCGGCGTCTGCGCGCTGATCACGCCGTGGAACTGGCCGATGAACCAGGTCACGCTGAAGGTGATCCCGGCGCTGCTGGCCGGTTGCACGATGGTGCTGAAGCCCTCGGAAATCGCGCCGCTCTCGTCGATGCTGTTCGCCGAGATCCTCGATGAGGCGGGCGTGCCGGCGGGCGTGTTCAACCTCGTCAACGGCGACGGGCCGGGCGTGGGCACGGATCTGTCGGGCCATCCGGATGTCGACATGGTCAGCTTCACGGGCTCGACCCGCGCCGGCATCGCGATCTCGAAGAACGCGGCCGAGACGCTGAAGCACATCCATCTGGAACTGGGTGGTAAGGGCGCGAACATCATTTTCGCCGATGCGGACGACAAGGCCGTGGTGCGGGGCGCGCGTCATTGCTTCAACAACACTGGCCAGTCCTGCAACGCGCCGACGCGGATGCTGGTCGAACGCTCGATCTATGACCAGGCCGTCGAGATCGCTGCGCAGACCGCCCAGAAGACCTCGGTCGGTTCGGCCCATGAGGAAGGGCGCCACATCGGCCCCGTCGTCAGCCAAGCGCAATTCGATAAGATTCAGGGCCTGATCCAGAAGGGCATCGACGAGGGTGCGCGGCTGGTCGCGGGCGGTCTGGGCCGTCCGGACGGGCTGAACCGTGGCTTCTATGTCCGTCCGACGGTCTTTGCCGACGTCAACAACGACATGACCATCGCCCGAGAGGAGATCTTCGGCCCGGTGTTGTCGATCATCCCCTTCGACACCGAGGAAGAGGCCCTCAAGATCGCCAATGACACGATCTACGGCCTGACCAACTACGTCCAGACCGAGGACGGCGCCAAGCGCAACCGTATGGCGCGTCGCCTGCGCTCGGGCATGGTCGAGATGAACGGCAAATCGCGCGGTCGCGGTTCGCCCTTCGGCGGCATGAAGGCTTCGGGCCGGGGTCGCGAGGGCGGCATCTGGGGCATCGAGGACTTCCTCGAAGTGAAGGCCGTTTCGGGCTGGTCGCCCGAGGACGCGTAAGCATAACCTGATGGCGGTGGGCCTGATCGGCCCCCGCTTCCCCTGTCTTTTCAGAGAGAAGCCATGGCCTACGCCTACGATACCAACAACATCTTCGCCAAGATCCTGCGCGGCGAGATCCCCTGCAACAAGGTGCTGGAGACCGAGCATTCGCTGGCCTTCAACGACATCCGCCCGCAAGCCCCGCATCATGTGTTGGTGATCCCGAAGGGCCCCTATGTGACCTTCGATCATTTCGGGCTGGAAGCCTCGGATGCCGAGAAGGCGGATTTCCTGACGGCGATCGGCACGGTCTGCAAGCAGCTGGGCGTGCAGCCCGGTGAGGGCGGCGCGGGTTACCGGGCGATCTCGAATGCCGGTGAGCACGGGGTGCAGGAAGTGCCGCATCTGCATGTGCATATCCTCGGTGGCCGGGGGATGGGCCGCATGGTCGAGCGGGCCGAATAAGCCTGCGCGCCAGAAAAAACAGGAGGGGGGCTCTGCCCCCCGCCTTCGGCTCCCCCCGGGATATTTTCGGAGTAAAGATGGGGCGGGCTTTGCTACTCTTTGGGAGGGGAGAGCATGACGGAAACCCGTATCAAGGCCTGCGTCTTTGACGCTTACGGCACCTTGTTTGATGTAGGCGCGGCGGCGCGGATCGCGGCGTCCGAACCGGGCGCCGAGACCTGGGCGCCGCGCTGGCCGCAGATTGCGGCGGATTGGCGCAAGAAACAGCTCGAGTATTCCTGGCTACGGGCCGTGGCCGGGCATCACTGCGATTTTTGGCAGGTGACGCAGGACGGGCTCGATTGGGCGATGGAGGCGGCGGGTCTGTCCGACGCGTCGCTGCGCGAGCGGCTGTTGGGTCTGTACTGGGAACTGGCGGCCTTTCCCGAGGTGCCCGAGATGTTGGGCGCCTTGGCGGCGCAGAGCCAGCGGTTGGCGATCTTGTCCAACGGTGCGCCGGGGATGCTGGAGGGCGCGGTCAATTCGGCCGGGCTGAAAGGCGTGTTCGAGGGGCTCTATTCCGTGGAAAGCGTCGGTATCTTCAAGCCGCATGGCCGGGTCTATGATCTGGTGGGGGCCGGTCTGGGGCTGGAGGCACGCGAGGTGATGTTCGTCTCGTCCAACAGTTGGGATGCCTGCGCCGGGGCGGCCTATGGCTTCCGCACCGCTTGGGTGAACCGCGACGGCGCGCCGATGGATCGGCTGTTCGGCAAGCCCGATCATGTGCTCCCCGACCTGTCGGCACTGCCGGGGTTGGTGGCATCTCTTAACCCGTGAAATGGTTCTGGCGGGCCCGTCGCGGCCCGTCTAGGATGCGCCGATGCAAGACATTCTCGACAGTCGTTATTCCTGGACCCGCCTCTTGCTCACACTGGCCATCGCCACCGTGGGCAATGTCGGCATGTGGTCGATCATCGCCCTTCTGCCCGCCGTTCAGGCCGAATTCGGCGGCGGGCGCGGGGAGGCTTCGCTGCCCTACACCCTGACCATGGCGGGCTTTGCTTTGGGCAATCTGGTCTGGGGCGGGGCGTTGGACCGTTTCGGTGTGGCGCGGGCCTTGGCCGGGGCGGCGGTGATGTCGGGGATCGGCTTCGCGCTGGCGGCGGTGAGCCCGTCGATCCTGACGCTCTCGGGCGCGCAATTCGTGATCGGGTTGGGGACGGCGGTGTTCTTCGGGCCGCTTCTGGCCGATGTCTCGCTCTGGTTCCGGCGGCGTCGGGGCATCGCCGTGGCCATCGCGGCCAGCGGCAATTACCTGGCGGGGGCGATCTGGCCGGTGGCGCTGTCGGGCGTGCTGGACGAGCAGGGCTGGCGGGCGGTCTGCTGGGTTCTGGCGGTTCTGGTGCCGGTGGTGGTGGTTCCGGGCGCGCAGGTTCTGCGTCGCCGGGTCCCGGCCGAGAGCCTGACGGCCGAGGCGCAGGCGACCGGTCTGACGCCGCGCCGGGTGCCGTGGTCGCCGCGCGCGATGATGTGGTTGTTGGGACTTGCGGGGATCGGCTGCTGCGTGGCGATGTCGATGCCGCAGGTGCATCTGGTCGCCTTCTGTGTGGACCTCGGTTACGGGCCGGCGGTGGGTGCGAGCATGCTCAGCGTGATGCTGATGGGCGGGGTGGCATCGCGGTTGATCTCGGGCTTTGTCACCGACAAGCTGGGCGGCATTCCGACGCTGCTGATTGGCTCCATCGGGCAGATGATCGGCCTGATCCTGTATCTGCCCTTCGACGGCATGGTCTCGCTCTATATCGTCAGCCTGATCTTTGGGCTCAGCCAAGGGGGAATCGTCCCCGCCTATGCGATCATCGTGCGCGAGACGATGCCGGCGCGGGAAGCCGGCGCGCGGGTGGGATTCGTCATCATGGCGACCATTGTTGGTATGGCGCTGGGCGGCTGGATGTCGGGCTGGATCTATGACGTCAGCGGCAGCTACACGCTGGCCTTCGTGAACGGCATTGCCTTCAACCTGCTGAACATCGCGGTGATGGTGGTGATCCTGCTGCGGACCCGTCCGGGGGCTCCGTCGCGGCCGGCGAGCGGCTTGGCCGCCGCCTGACCGCAGGGGAGGGACCGGACAAAATGCGAGGCAGCGCCAGGGGCGCCGCCTCGGAAACTCTTGAAATAACTCCCTGAACACCCTCAGGCTAACGTTTGGTCAAAATTGCGCAACTGTCACTTGTGACAGGTTCGCGCCAGTTTCGGCCAGATTGTCAGCCCGGCAGCAGATGGCGCGCGACGGCGACGGCGATGGCCTCGGTGCGCGACCGGGCCGAGAGTTTCCGACGGGCGTTCTCGAAGTGGAAGCGCACTGTGCGGATGCTGATCCCGGCGGCCTCGGCGATGGCGGCGTCGCCAAGGCCATGCTGGGCGAGGTTCAGCACCTCGATTTCGCGCGGGCTGAGGGTGACGGTGGAGCCGCCCGCCGCGGCGACGGCGCTGAGATAGCGCAGGCGATCGTGGGTCTGCTCGGCGATGAATTGCAGCTTGGCGCGGGTGTTGGTGTCGGGGTCGGGGCCGGTGCCGATCAGGCAGGCGATGCCCGAATAGCCCTGCGCGCGGTAGATCGGCGTGATGTAGCCATGGGGCAGGCCGAGGCCGGCGGCGAAATCCATCACCTCCAGCTCCTCGGGCGTCGGATGGAAACCGGCCTTGGCTTGGCGGATGTCCTGAATGGTGAAGGGACGGCCGGTGCAGGCGATGGCGCGCATCGTCGGGTCACGCTCGCCGAAATTCCGCTCGAAATAGGCGCGCTGCCAGCTCTCGGGCCAGTTCTGGTGGAAGAACTCGGTCGGGAACAGCGCGTCGGGATGGGGCAGGGCGCCGATGGCATAGGTGGTGAAGCCCAGAGGTTCCATCGTGGCAACCAGCTCGGCGCAGGCCTGTGCGGCATTGGCGGCCCGGGCCAGCCGCTCCGGGTAGTCGAAGATATCGCCCACGTTTGCCTTTCCTCCCGCCTCGTCAACGCCTTCCCCCGCGCCACGATGGCATGAAACCCCGGTAGCGCCTAGCGGCTGCGCGGCTTGCGCCCCCCGACTTTTGCACTAGCATGGCGGCGCAAGACGGAGCTTCCCATGCCGCATGATCACCACGACAACCATCTCGATCCGATGGACGCCCGCGTCCGTGCGCTGGAGACGATCCTGACCACCAAGGGGTTGATCGACCCGGCGGCGGTGGATGCCATCGTCGAGACCTATGCCGAACGCGTCGGCCCGCAGAACGGTGCCGCTGTGGTCGCCCGCGCCTGGACGGATCCGGAGTTCGCCGACTGGCTGACGCGCGATGCGACCGCCGCTGTGGCCTCGATGGGGTTCACGGGCCGTCAGGGCGAGCATATGCGCGCGGTGTTCAACACGCCGGGGCTGCATCATGTGATCGTCTGCACCCTGTGCTCGTGCTATCCGTGGAGCCTGCTGGGTCTGCCGCCCGTCTGGTACAAATCGCCACCCTATCGCTCCCGCGTGGTGATCGAGCCGCGCGCGGTTCTGGCGGAATTCGGGCTGGTCCTGCCGGAGGAGACGCAGATCCGCGTCTGGGATTCGACCGCCGAGCTGCGTTACCTCGTGGTGCCGATGCGGCCTGAGGGGACGGAGGGCTGGTCGGCCGAGGCGCTGGCCGAACTGGTCACGCGCGAGAGCATGATCGGCACCGGCATCGCCCGCGCGCCGGAGGGCGTGGCATGAACGGCCCGCATGATCTGGGCGGCAAGATGGGTTTCGGCCCCGTCGCGCCTGAACAGGACGAGCCTTTGTTCCACGGCGATTGGGAGGCCCGTGCCATGGGCGTGGTGTTGGCCTGTGGCGCTTTGGGGGCGTGGAACATCGACGAATCGCGCCACACGCGCGAAAGCCTGCCGCCGTCGATCTACCTCTCGGCCTCGTATTACGAAATCTGGACCCGCGCGCTGGAAATCCTGCTGACCCGTCACGGCCTGCTGACGGAGACCGAACTGGCCGAGGGTCAGGCGATGGACCTCCCCGCGCATCCCAAGCGCCTGCCGCCCGAGCGTGTGCCCGCCGTCCTCGCCAAGGGCGGCCCCTGCGACCGCGCCGTCACCGCCGAGGCGCGCTTCCGTCCCGGCGACCGCGTGCGCACCCGTGTGACCCATCCGCGCGGTCATACCCGGCTGCCGACCTATCTGATGGGCCATACCGGCGTGGTGGAATCGGAACATGGCGGCTACGTCTTTCCCGACAGCAATGCCAAGGGCGAGGGTGAGCAGCCGCAGCGCCTCTATACCGTGGTGTTCGACGGGACCGAGGTCTGGGGCGAGGGCGGCGAGGCCGGTCTGACGGTCAGCGCTGATCTGTGGGAGAGCTATCTTGAGCACGCCTGACACCCCTTTCGGCGGCGCCTTTCAGGCCCCATGGCAGGCGCAGCTGTTCGGTTTGACCGTGGCGCTGTCCGATGCGGGCGTCTTCAGCTGGCCCCTCTGGACCGAGGCCTTGGGCGCGAAGATCGCCGAAGGCTTCGACTATTGGGACGCTTGGCTGATGGCGTTGGAAGCGATGCTGGCCGAGCGCGGGCTGGCTCTGCCGGATGAGGTCACCGCCTTGGCCCATCGCTGGGAAGACGCCGCCCATGCCACGCCGCATGGCCAGCCGATCCGGCTGGAGAACGCCTCACAGCTCGGCTGAGATCGCCGCCGCAATCGCGGCCTTGTCGATGACCGACCAGACCTGCGCGAAGCGTCCTTCGCGCAGGGTGTAGAAGACATTCTCGGAAAACTGCACGCGGCGGCCGTTTACCGGCAGGCCGAACAGTTCACCCTTCGGCGTGCAGTCGAACAGCAACCGCGCGGCGACGGTCGGGGGCTCGGCCACCAGCCGCTCGATGCGGAACTGCAGGTCCGGGATCGCGGCCACGTCGCGCTCCAGCATCGCGCGGTAGCCGGACAGGCCGATCCGCGTGTCGCCATAGCGCACCTCGGCATGGACGAAATCGCCCAAGGCGTCCCAATCCCGGTGGTTCAGGCAGTCGATATAGCCGCGGTAGAAGGCGCGCAGACGGTCGGGGGTCAGAAACTCACTGCTCATCGGGGAAGGGTAGCGGTTCACCCGGGGCGGGCAAACCCTCGATATTGGACAATGCTGTCCAGAAGGCATTTTTCATGATAACGGAGTTGCATGTCCCTTGATTCCCTCGCCCCCGCCAAGCCCGATCCCGTGAGAGGGCTGGCCACATTCGGCGTCATTCTGGCGTCCATCGGGTTCGGCCTCGTGCCCCTGTTCGCGCGCCCGCTGACCGAGGCCGGGATGGCCCCGCATGCCGTCGCCCTCTACCGCTACACGCTGGCCAGCGTGCTGATGCTGCCGCTGGTCTGGCGCTGGCGGCATCAGGCGCGGGTGTTGGCCTGGGGGTTGGGCATGGGCGTGGTGATGGGCCTCGGCTGGGTCGGCTATGTCCGCGCGGTCGAGGTTGTGCCGGTCTCGACCGCCGGGGTGCTCTACATGACCTATCCCGCCTTCACGCTGTTCTTCGCGTGGCTGCTGTTCGGCGAACGCCCTTCAGGGCGGGCGATGCTGGCGGCGGGTGTTATCGTCGGCGCGGCGGCGCTGGTGACCACGCCCGGATCGGTCGCGCCCGAGCATTTGCCGGCCCTTATCCTGTCACTGGGCGCGCCGGCGGGCTTCGGCTTGGGGTTCTCGGTGCTGGTCCATCGCTTGACGGCGGTGCCGGCGACGGTTCGGGTCGGCGTGACCTCGCTGGGGGCAATCGTCGGGCTCCTCCCCTTGGCGCTGGCCACACCCGTCGAGGCCCTTGTGCCGCAGGGCGGGCGGGGCTGGCTGATGGTCGCCGGCATCGGGCTGGGCACGGCGCTGATCCCGCAGCTGATCTACACGATCTGCTCGCCGATGGTCGGCACCGCGCGCACGGCCGTCGCCGGCAGCATCGAGCTGCCGGTGATGTTCGCGGTGGGTTTTCTGGCCTTCGGCGAGGCGCTGCACCCGGCGCAAGCGGTCGCCTGCGCGATGGTGCTGGGGGCGATCCTGCTGACGCCGGCGAAACAGCCACGCTCGGTTGCGGCCGAGCGCGAGGGCTGATCACCGCCGGTGCATGACCTCGACGCCCAGCACCGTCGGCAGGTGCCGGGCGATCTCGCGCCAGCTTTCGCCATCGTCGGTCGAAGCGAAGACGCTGCCCGAGTTGGTGCCGAAATAGATCCCTGCCTTCGCCGCCTTGTCGGTCGCCATCGCCTGCCGCAGCACGGTGAAATAGGCGTCGTCCGGCAGGCCCGAGCGCATCGGCTCCCAACCCTCGCCCGCGCTGGTCGAACGCCAGACCGTCGCCTTGCCGCCCAGAGGCATCCGTCCGTTCCATTCATCCAGCGGCAGGACATAGAGCGTGTCGCTGTCCACCGGATGCGCGGCGACGGGGAAGCCGAAGGTGGCGGGCAGGCCCTCGGAAATCTCGTCCCACGACCGGCCCTCATCGCGCGAGCGGAACACGCCTTGGTGGTTCTGCATGTAGAAGGTCCGCCCGTCGGCCGAGCGGCTGATGTTATGGACGCAGAAGCCGATCTCCTTGCCGCATTCGCCGGTCACCGGATTGGGCGTCGTCGCCTGATTGGTGCGCCGGTTGCGCCGCTCCCATGTCTCGCCGCCGTCCTCGGAGGCGAAGACCCCGGCGGCAGAGACCGCCACCATCAACTTGTCGCACTCGCCCAGAATGGTGTGCAGCACCAGCCCGGCGCCGCCCGCTTCCCATTCCGGACGCGAGGGATGGTTGGACAGCCCCTCGACCAGCTCCCATGTCGCGCCCTCGTCATGGCTGCGGAACAGCGCGGCGGGGCGGGCACCGGCATAGAGCGTGTCGCCGATCTTGGTGATGACCCACAGCGCGTTGAGCTGGCCCTTGAACGGCGCATCGGGACCGGGGCCGCGGCCGAGCATCTTGCGGAAGTTCTCGTCGGCGGCGAGGTATTCATCCATCTTGCCATTGGCGAGGACCGAGTTCGTCCAGCTCGCCCCATGGTCCTGCGAGCGGAAGACGCCCACGCCTTGCCATTCGCCCCCGGCAGCGGCCCAGATCTGACCGGTCGCCGCGTCGCCATAGGCATGGTTCACCGGCCAGCCGTCGCAGAAGGGGCCGCTCAGTTTCCAGTCTTCGCGCGCGCCGTCGCTGTCGACCAGGAACAGGCCCTTGGTCGTTCCCACCAGTACCGTGATGCTCTCCGTCATCCGTGCCTCCCGTTGCTGTACGCAGCATAGCACGGCTTCCATACCAATTGGTCGGTTTCTTTTCCGGACAGCGGGAACCGGCCCCGGCATCGGCAAGATCCTGATATCGTTGTCCTGTCCACTCGGCCCCGCGCTGCCCGCAGGGCCCGGACGACGAAGCAGCCCCACAGCCGATTCGTGTTGACAGGAATCACGCAACCCTCAATATGACGACTGACTCAGGTGTCAGGAGGAGACATGCCCGAGGCCCCCCAGAACCGCCAACCGGCGAGCCGTCCGCGCACCCGTCGCGGTCAGGACACGCGCAATGCGATCCTGCGCGCCGCCGAGGCCGTGATCGGCGACAGCGGTTTCGCCGCCGCCTCGATTGCCGATATCACCCGCAAGGCCGGCATCGCGCAGGGCACATTCTATATCTACTTCCAGTCCAAGGACGAGGTTTTCCGCGAGCTGGTGCTGGAGATGGGCAAGCTGACCCGCGCCTTCCTCGCCGATGCCGTGGCCGATGCGCCGGACCGCCTGACCGCCGAACGGCGTGGCCTGCGAGCCTTCCTCGGCTTCGTGTCCGAGCGTCCGACGCTCTATAACATCGTCATGGAGGCGCGCTTCGTCGCGCCCGATGCCTACCGGACCTATTACACCACCTTCGCGCGCGGCTATGCGCAGAACCTCGCCGCCGCAGTGAAAGAGGGCGAGATCCGCGAGGGCGATGCCGAGACCCGTGCCTGGGCGCTGATGGGCATGGCGATCACTCTGGGCGAGCGGTTCGCGATCTGGGAGGGCGAGGCCGATCTCGACGCCGTGGTGGCCGAGGTCTTCGACATGCTCGAACGCGGGTTGCGGCAATGAGCCTCGTCACCACCGATCGGGATGCCGGCGTCGTCACCCTGACCCTGCGCCGCGAGGCCCGCGCCAATGCCCTGACGCTGGAGGTGCTGGAGGATCTGAACGTCGCCCTCAAGGCGCTGGAGGCGCCGAAGGCAGTGATCCTGAAGGCCGCCGGGCGCAATTTCTCCACAGGGGGCGATGTCGGGCGGTTCGCGCGCGAGGTCGATGCCGGCAATGGCGCGCGTTATGCGACCCAGACCCTCGGCCTGCTGAACGAGGCGATCCTCGCCCTGTCGGCCTTGCCCTGCCCGGTCATCGCGCGGGTGCAGGGGGCGGTGACGGGCGGCGCGTTGGGCTTGGTTCTGGCCGCCGATCTGGTGGTGATGACGCCCGAGGCCTTCATCCAGCCGTGGTATGCGGTCGTCGGTTTCGCGCCCGATGGTGGCTGGACGCGGATGCTGGCCGACCGGATCGGTACGTCGCGGGTCCGGGCGCTCCATCTGCTGAATGGCCGGCTGGGCGCGGACGAGGCCTTCCGGCTGGGGCTGATCCAAGCGGTGAGCGATAGCCCGGATGCCGAGATCGCGGATTGGCTGCAGACCCTCGCACGCCATGATGCGGGCAGCCTTGGCGCGACGAAATCCTTGCTGGCCGAAGATCTGGCCGACAGCCTTGAAGCCGAGCGCGCGGCTTTTGTCACCCGCATCGACCTGCCCGAGGTGCGGGACGGCATGGCGCGCTTCCTGCGTCAATTGGAGGGCGTGTGACATGGGCCTGATCCCTGACCTCGCCGCCCGCCGCGCGCAGCTTTCGCCCGAAGCGCCAGCTTTCATCGACCATGAGACCGGCGCGGAATGGTCCTTCGCCCGCGTCGATGCCGCCGCCGCCCGGCTGGGTGCGGCGTTGCTGGCGCGCGTCCCGAGGGGGAGCCGCGTGGCGATCCTGTGCCACAACCGGCCCGAATTCTTCGTCGCCCTCTTTGCGTGCCAGAAGGCCGGCCTGATCCTCGCGCCGCTGAACTGGCGCCAGCCGGTGGCCGAGCTGCTGCCGGTCCTGCGCAGCGTCAACTGCGCGCTGGTCCTGCATGACGAGACCTTCGCCGAGCCCGCCGCCCAGCTGGGCCTGCCGGTCATGCCGCTGGACATCCCCGACGTGGCCCCTCTGCCCCCCGTGCAGATTGACGAAGATGCGCCGTGGTACGTCCTCTTCACCTCGGGCACGACGGGCACGCCCAAGGCGGTGATCCAGACCCCGCGCATGGTGGTCGCCAACGCGGTCAACATCGCGCAGGCGATGGGGCTGACGTCCGAGGACCAGACGGTCAACTTCCTGCCCCTGTTCCACACCGGCGGCATCAACCTCTTCACGATGCCGCTGTTCCTTTGGGGCGGCGTTTCCTTGGTGCTGCGCAAGTTTGACGCGCCCGCCCTTCTGGACCTGATCGCGCAGGGCCGCGTCACCCAGTTCTTCGGCGTCCCGGCGATCTATCAGGCGCTGATGGCGATGGACCTGTCGGGCGCGGACCTGTCCCAGCTCAGGGGCTGGGCCTGCGGCGGCGCCGCCCTTCCCGAAGCGACGATCCGCTTCTTCGCCGAGCGTGGCGCGGTGATCTGCAACGGCTTCGGCATGACCGAGACGGGGCCCACTGGCTTCCTCATCGACCGCGCGGCGGCGATCGCCAAGATCGGCTCAGTCGGCAAGCCGCAGATGATGACCGAAGCGCGGCTCGATGGCGTGCCCGATGGCGAGGCCGGTGCGGGCGAGTTGCTGCTGCGCGGCCCCACGGTGACGCCCGGATACCTCGACAACCCCACGGCCACCGAGGCGGCTTTCACCCCGGACGGCTGGCTCAAATCCGGCGATGTCGCGGCGCGGGACGCGGACGGCTATTACCGCATCATCGACCGCATCAAGGACATGTACATCTCGGGCGGCGAGAACGTGTACCCGGCCGAGGTCGAGAAGGTGCTGATCACCCATCCCGCCGTGCTGGAGGCCGCGGTGATCGGCGTGCCGGACGCGAAATGGGGCGAGACAGGTGTCGCCTTCCTCATGGCGCGCAACGGACAGATGCCTAAGGCCGAGACCCTGCTGCCGTGGCTGCGCGAGCGTCTCGCGGGCTACAAGTTACCCCGCGCCTTCCATGTCGTCGACGATTTCCCCCGCACCGCCGCCGGCAAGGTGCGCAAACCCGAACTCAGGAAGCTGCTGCCATGATCGAGCGGGACTGGACCCCGACCCAGGCCGAATTCGACGCCTTCGCGCGCGTCTCGGGTGATGACAATCCGATCCATGTGGATCCCGCTTTCAGCGCCCGCACGCGCTTTGGCCGCACGGTGAGCCACGGGATGCTGATCTACACCAAGCTCTGGGCGATGCTGCGCGAGGCCCATCCCGGCGCCAGTCACCAAGCGCAGGAGATGATGTTCCCCAACCCCGCCTATGCTGGCGAGGCGCTGCGGCTGCGCATTTCCGGCGCGCCCGAGGCGCTGGAGGTCACCGCGACCCGCGTGGCCGATGGCGCGGTCTGCCTGCAGGGCAAGGCGGTGCTGGCATGACGCTGGGAGATTTCGCCGAGACGACCCGCAGCTATTCCGTCGCCGACATGGAGGCCTTCGCGGCCCTCTCCGGTGGCGCTTTGCCGGATCATGTGCCCGAACCCCTGATCGCCGCGCTGTTCTCCTACCTTCTGGGAGTCGATCTGCCGGGTTTCGGGACGAACTACCTCAAGCAGAGCCTGACCTTCCACGCCGCGGCGCCGCTGGACCAGCCCCTGACGGCGCGGGTCGAGATCACGCGGCTGCGGCCAGAAAAGCATCTCGTCGATCTCGCCACGACGTGCCGCACGGCGGATGGCACCTTGGTCTGCGACGGTCGCGCCCTCGTTCTGGCGCGGGACGTCGGGGCCTGACAGCAGAAAGGGGGGCTGTCTGCCCCCCCTCGCCTTCGGCTCACCCCCCGAGGATATTTGGGGAGCAAAGATGCGCACAATTTGATTCAAGTTATTCAATGTGCGCGGCGCTGCCCTTTCACCTTGTCTCAAATACTCAAATGACGCTGGCAGCCCCGTAACGCCCTTCGGGCTTCACTCTGCCGGAAATACTCACTTCCTGCCCCCTCACGGAAGCCGGGCGAAATTGGCGATGGCGGCGGCGGTGCTGTCCGGGTCCTCGAGGTTCGGCGCATGGCCGCAGCCCTCCAGCACCCGTGCCTCGGCATGGCGCGCATGGTGGGCGATCCAGTCCCCGGTGGCGGGGCGATAGACCCGGCTCTCGGCACCATGCAGGGCGAGGAGCGGGGTCTCGATTCTGCCCAGCGCCGCTCGCAGATCGACGGCGACGAGCGATTCCCAGAAGCTGGCCATGGCGTCCGGGTCCTGCGCGCGGATGATCTTTTCCGCCGCGAGGCTGGACAATGCGCTGCCACCCTCGGGGCGCGCGAACATCTGCTGCGAGATGGCGCGGGCGGCCGAGGGCCAGTCCTGCCGGAAGCGCTGCCCGCCGCGCAGGGCCTTGCCCGAGCTTTGGCCGCGCATCGGGAAGTGCCAGCCGGGGGCGGGCAGGGGGCAGGGGGACATGTCCAAGGACACCATCCGCGCGACGCCCGTGCCGCCTTGGGCCAAGTACGACCAGCCGATCAGCGCGCCGAGGGACCAGCCGACCAGCGTCGCGCCCTCGATCCCGCGATCCGAGATCAAGTCCGACAGCTGCGCAACGCCGCCGGCGACCGTGGGCGCGTAGCCCTCGGTCTCGCCATGGCCGGGCAAGTCGGGGGCGAGGCAGGGGGCGTTCAGCAGCCGTGCCACCGGATCCCAGATCGCGCCGGTCATCGTCCAGCCATGCAGCAGGATCACCGGGGCGCCGGGATGCTTGGCGCCCCAGTCGTGCAGTTTCGTCTCCGTCACCGGGTGCCCCGCAATCTTCCGACGATGCCGGTGGGGAAGAAATAGACCGAGAGGATGAACAGCACGCCCAGCCAGAGAAGCCAGCGGTCGGGGCTGAGGAGGTCGGGGATCACCGGCAGGGCCGAGGTCGCCTCGGACAGCCCGCCCATCAACTCTTTCAAATAGTTCTGTGCCAGCACGAAGATCGCCGTGCCGACGACTGCGCCATACATCGTGCCCATGCCGCCGATCACGACCATCAGCAGGATGTCGAGCATGATCTCCATCCCCAGCGTCGTCGACGGGCCGACATAGCGCAGCCAGATGGCGAAGAGCGAGCCCGCCAGCGCCGCGATCATCGCCGAGAGGCAGGTGGCCATCGCGCGGTAGAAGACGACGCGGTAACCGATGGCCTCGGCCCGGAAGGCGTTCTCGCGGATCGCCTGCAGCACGCGGCCGAAGGGCGAGTTCACCAGCCGCAGCATAACGAGGAACAGCACGAGGCAGCCAGTGAAGACGAGGTAGTAGTTCAGCACCTTGCCGTTGACGCGGGTGCCGAAGACCTCGCCCAGACGGAAGGCCGGGGTCAGCTCGCGCGGGATGCGGATGTTCATGCCGTCCTCGCCGCCGGTGAATTGCGACAGCTGGCTGACCAGCACCGCGACGGCCGAGGCGATGGCCAGCGTGATCATGGCAAAGAAGATCGCCCGCACGCGCAGGGACAAAAGCGCGATCAAGAGCGCGACGATCCCCGCGACCACCATGCCGACCAGCGCGCCGAGGCCCATCGCGCCATAGCCCGTGCCCAGCCGATCGATGGCGATGGCAACGCCGTAGGCGCCCATGCCGAAGAACATCGTATGGGCGAAGCTGACGATCCCGCCATAGCCCAGAAGCAGGTCATAGGAGGCGACCAGCACGATGAAGATGCAGATCCGCGCGGCGGTCTCGAGGGACCGTGAGCCGGGGAAGAGGAAGGGGGCGAAGGCCAGGGCCAGCAGGATCACGGCCAGCAGCACCGAGAGGATCACGCTTTTCGGGCGGTCGCCGGAGAGGATGTTCATCATGTCACTTCGCCTTCACGACCGGGACCATGCCCATCGGCCGCCACATCAGGATCGCCACCATCAGCGCGATGTTCGAGATCAGCGCCAGTTTCGGCTCAAGGAAGGCGGCGTAGTTCTGCACCAGCCCGACGGTCAGCGCGCCGATGAAGCAGCCTTCGACCGAACCGAGGCCACCGATGATCACCACGATGAAGACGAGGATCATGATCTCGTTGCCCATATGGGCGGTGATGATCTCTTGGTAGAGCGCCCACATCACGCCGCCGAGGCCCGCCAGCGCGGAACCGGCGATGAAGACGCCGACGAAGACGCGGGTGATGTTGTAGCCCAAAGCCTGCACCATCTCGGGATTCTCGACCCCCGCGCGGACGATGAGGCCCACTTTCGTACGGCGCATCACGGTGCGCAGGGCGAGGAAGACGGCGAGGCCGACGACCACGGCGAGCAGGCGGTATTTCTCCAGCGCGGCACCGGCGAAGGTGATGGCGCCTTTCAGCGTCTCGGGCCGGGTGATGACGATCTCATGCCCGCCCCAGATCACATAGATCAGCTGCTCGGCGACGATCAGCCCGCCCATGGTGACGAGGATCTGCTTCAGATGGCTGCCATAGACCGGGCGGACGATGACGCGCTCGAAGGCCCAGCCCATGCCGCCGGTCACGACCATCGCGGCCAAGACGGCGCCGGCGATGGCGAGGAGGTTCAGCATCAGGGACGGCACGCCGGTCATCGCGCCCAAGGCCAGCAGGACCGAGGTGCCGACGAAGGCGCCGAAGGAAATGAAGGCGCCGTGGCCGAAGTTGATCACGTCCATCAGGCCGAAGACCAAGGTCATGCCCGAGGCGATGACGAAGATCATCATCCCCATGGCGAGGCCCGAGACGGTCAGCGTCAGCCAGCTTGAGCTGCTGTCGATGGTGAGAAAGCCAAAGACCATCAGCGCCGGGACCAGCAGCACCGGCATCCAGGGGCGCAGGCGCTCGGCCAGCGTCAGTTTCGCCATCGTCGGCGCGTGGGTGGGGGCGTGGGTCATCCGGCGCTCTCCATCTTCAGGCCCATCAGGCGTTCTTGCAGGTTGGTGTCGCTGGCCAGTTCGGCCATCGCGCCGCTCCAGATGATGCGGCCGTCATCCATCACCGCGACATGGTCGCCAAGCGCCTTGGCCAGCGAGAAATTCTGCTCGACCATCAGGATTGTCGCGCCGCGATTCTTCAGGTCCTTCAGCGCGCGGGCCAAGGTGGCCACGATCGCCGGGGCGAGGCCTTTGGAGGGCTCGTCGATCAGATACAGTTCACGATCCTCGACCACCGCGCGGGCGACAGAGAGCATCTGCTTCTGCCCGCCCGACAGCGTGCCGGCAGCAGATTTCCAGAAGGTCTTCAGCGCCGGGAAGGCGGCGAAGATCCAGTCCATCCGTTCCGGGATCGGCTGACCCGAGAGCGCGGCGAGGCGGAGATTCTCCTCGACCGTGAGGTCCGAGAAGATGCCCATGTCCTCAGGGACGAAGCCAATGCCGCGCCGGGCGATCTGCGCGGGGTTGAGGCCGTTGATATGGGCGCCGTCGAGCAGAATCTCGCCTTGATGCGGTTTCCACAGGCCCATGATCGTGCGCAGGGTCGTGGTCTTGCCCGCGCCGTTGCGCCCGAGAAGCATCGTCACCGCCCCGCGCGGCACATCGAGGTCGACGCCGTGCAGGATGTGGTACTGGGCAATGTCGGTCTTGACGCCTTTGAGTTGGAGGATCGGGTCAGACATCGGTGAGTTCCTTGCCCAGATAGGCCTCTTGCACGACCTCGGAGGCCATGACCTCGGCCGGTTTGCCATCCGCCACCAGCGCGCCGTTGTGCAAAACGATGATCCGGTCGGCGAGCGAGCGGATCACGTCCATCTTGTGCTCGACAAGCAACACGGTGGCCTCAGGGTCGGCCTTGATCATCGCGATGAGGTCGAGGATCACCGGCGCTTCCTCCACGGACATGCCGGCGGTGGGTTCGTCGAACATGAAGACCTTGGGTTTCAGTGCGATCATCGCCGCGACCTCCAGCTTGCGCTGGTCGCCATGGCTGAGCGCCGAGACAGTCTGGTCGGCGAGATGGGTGAGGCGGACCCGTTCGAGCACGGCCTCGGCCTCGGCAATGAGGTCGCGGTGACCCATCGCCATGGACCACAGGTTGAACCCCCGCCGCTCGCGCGCTTGCACGACGAGGCGGACATTCTCCAAGACCGTCAGGCGGGGGAAGAGGTTCGTCAGCTGGAACGCCCGGCCCAGCCCGGCCTCTGTGCGGGCCGAGGGCGCGAGGCCGGTGATGTCGCGGCCCATTAGCTCGACGCGGCCCGAGGTGGCGCGGATCTGGCCGGAGATCAGGTTGAAATAGGTGGTCTTGCCCGCGCCATTGGGGCCGACGATGGCCGTCAGCTCGCCGGGGGTGAAGGCGCAGCTCACGCGGTCCACGGCGACATGGCCGCCGAAGCGGACCGTCAGGTCGCGGGTCACGAGGGAGGGTTGCGGCATTTGGGGGTCCCTGCTTCGAGGCGTGGGTTCAAGGGTGTTCAGCGGCGGACGGGGGCCAGCCCCCGAACCCCCGGGATATTTAGAGAGTAAAGATGAGGGGGGCGCGGCGCCATTTCGGGGCCGGTGAGGAGGGGGCGCGGATGGAGCGCCCCCTCGGGATCAGCCGATCACTGGTTGCGGATCGGGATGTCCATCATGTCGGGCGTGATTTCCTGCACGAGATCCGGGATCGCCCAGTCGACGCCATCCTCGACGCGGATGCGGAAGTGGTACATCGACTGCATCGCCTGATGGTCTTCGGGGCGGAACCACATCTCGCCCTTCGGGGTCTGGAAATGCATACCTTCCATGGCGGCGATCAGCTCTTCCGTGTCGGTCGAGCCGCCGGTTGCGCGCAGGGCTTCCACCACGGCAATGCCCGAGGCCATGCCGCCGGCGGTGAAGAAGTCGGGCGGGGTGCCGTAGCGGGCCATGTGCTGTTCGACCAGCCAGTCGTTCACCGGGTTCTGCGGGATCTCATAGTAGTAATAGGTCGCGCCTTCCATGCCCGGGAAGTCACGATAGGCGGCCATGGCGGGCAGGATGTTGCCGCCGGTCGCCATCTGGATGCCGAAGCGCGAGGGGTCCATCGCCTGAATGCGGCCCATCGGGTTGCCGCCCCCGGCCCAGATCACGAAGAGGCGGCGGTCGCCTTCGTGTTCCTGCAGCGCGTTGAAGATGCGCTCGGCAGCGGCGGTGAAATCGGTGGTGTCGGTGGGGACGTATTCTTCATGCACCAGCTCGGCGGGCGTGCCGGCCAGCGCTTCGCGGAAGGCGGCGATGCCGTCGCGGCCGAAGGCATAGTCCTGCGCCAGCGTGGCGATCACAGCGCCTTCCTGACCCAGCGCGATGGCGTTCGAGATCGCGTCCTGCGACGAGTTGCGGCCGGTGCGGAAGATGTAGCGGTTCCAGTCCGAGCCGGTGATCGAATCCGCCACGGCGGGCTCGACGAGCAGGATGCGCTCGTATTCCTCGGCCACCGGCAGCATCGCCAGCGCCACGCCCGACGAGGTCGGACCAACGGCAATCGCCGCATCGTCGTCGCCGAAGGCCTGCGCCAGCAGGGCGCGGCCCAGATCGGGGCGCAGCTGGCTGTCGTATTCGGTGACCACGAGGTCATTGCCGTCGACCTGCATCGAGCCCTGGGTCGCGTATTCGATCCCCAGCATCAGCCCGATCTGGCTTTGCGCCGCATAGGCCTCAAGCGCGCCCGTCATGTCGTGAATATGGGCGATGCGGATCTCTTCCGCCATTGCCGGGGCCGTGGCCAGCGCACAGAGCGCGGCACTCAAAAGCAGTTTCATAGAATCCTCCCTGATCCCAAACATGATCAATGATTCATGTTTCACTAAGGGATGCCTGCGGGACCGATTCCTGTCAAGGAATGTTTGTCCTCACGCGGTGCCGGCGCGCCGATTTCCCCTGCAAAGGTTGAATATCGGGCAGAATCGACTACATCCCCGTGACGAAACCCGGAGGACACCCCCATGGACATCATTCGCGACATCGCCACCCCCAAGGTCACGATCCGCGAGTTTTCCCATGCCTGTCACTCTGTCTTCCCTGTCCTTCGCCACCCCTGAAGGCACCCCGCTTTTCACCGATCTCACGCTGGCCTTCGGGCCTGAGCGCACCGGCCTTGTCGGTCGTAACGGCACGGGCAAATCGACGCTGCTGGCGTTGATGGCCGGGCGCTTGCAGCCGTCTTCGGGGCGCGTGCAGGTCGACGGACGACTATCCGTCCTGCGCCAGAGCTTCGCACCCGGCGAGACCTTGGCCGATCTCTTCGATATCCGCGCGGCCTTGGCGCTGCTGGACCGGGCCGAGGCCGGCACGGCCAGTGCCGAGGAACTGGCCGATGCCGACTGGACCCTGCCGTCGCGGCTGGAGGCGGCTCTGGCGTCAGTCGGGCTGTCTTGCGCGCCGGAGACCCCGCTTGAGACGCTCAGCGGCGGGCAAGCGACCCGCGCGGCGCTGGCGGCGGTGATGTTCGACGCGCCGGACATGCTGCTGCTGGATGAGCCGACCAACAACCTTGATCGCGAGGGGCGGCAGGCGGTGATCGACCTGCTGGCCGCTTGGCCGCGCGGGGCGGTGGTGGTCAGCCATGACCGCGAGTTGCTGGAGGGGATGGATGCCATAGTCGAGCTGACCAGCCTCGGCGCGACGCGCTTTGGCGGTGGCTATTCCGCCTACCGGGCGCAAAAGGATGTGCAGCTGGCGGCCGCCGCGCATGACTTGGGCGCGGCGGAGCGGCAGCGCGACGAGGCGGCGAAGAAGGCGCAGCAGGCGGCCGAGCGGAAGGCGAAGAAGGATGCGGCGGGCAAGCGGTCGCGGGCCAAGGGCGGGCAGCCGAAGATGCTGATGGACAAGGCGCAGGAGCGGGCGGAGGGCTCGAAGGGCGCGGGCATCCGCTTGCGAGAGGCGCGGGCGGCTGAGGCCGAGGCGGGGCATGAGGCCGCGCGGGCGAAGGTGGAAGTGTTGCAGCCGATGCGGATGGACCTGCCCTCGACCGGCCTGCCACGCGAGAAGGTGGTGCTGCGGCTGGAGGGGGTGACGGGCGGTTATGGCGATGTGCCGGTGATCCGCGATGCCTCGTGGCAGCTGACGGGGCCGGAGAGGGTGGCGATCACCGGGCCGAACGGTTGCGGGAAGTCGACGCTGCTGGCGCTGGTGACCGGGGCCTTGGTGCCCATCGCGGGGCAGGTGCATCGCCCCGTGGCGATGGCGCTGCTGGACCAGTCGGTGAACTTGCTCGATCCAGACGAGACCCTGCGCGAGGCTTTCCTGCGACTCAATCCCGGTGCGGATGAGAACGGCGCGCGGGCGACGCTGGCCCGGTTCAAGTTCCGCGCCGACGAAGCCCTGCGCAAGGTCGGCAGCCTGAGTGGCGGGCAACGTCTGCGCGGCGGGCTGGCCTGTACGTTGGGCGGGCCGCAACCGCCGGGGTTGCTGATCCTCGACGAGCCGACGAACCATCTGGATCTGGATGCCATCGAGGCGCTGGAATCCGCTCTGGCGGGCTATGATGGCGCGTTGCTGGTGGTCAGCCACGATGCGCGGTTCCTTGACGCGCTGGGGCTGACGCGGCGGATCACTTTAGGGTCGTGACCTGCCCCGCCGGGGCCGCCGCTCTTGCGGCCCGGGCAGCGGCTGACCGCTGCCCTGCGTTGATCCCAATGACAAAGCGGCGTTAGTCCTTGACCCGCAGCGGCGCGCGGCTGCGATCATTGGCGGCCTCGGTCGCCTTCGAGGCCAGCGCGACGAAGGCGTCGCGCTCCTCGGGGGCCAGACCGCAGAGGATCTCATCCTGAAGGGCGGTGACCTCGGGCAGGACGCGGTCCAGCATTTCGGCCCCGGCGGCGGTCAGAACGAGGCTGCGCGAGCGGCGGTCGTTCTCGTTCACCGTGCGGGCCACCAGTGCCTTGGCCTGCAGTCGGTCCACCACCCCGCCGATCGTCACCCGGTCATGTGCAATGAAGCCCGCCAGCGTTGCCTGATCGATGCCGGGATTGTCCCGCAGCGAGACCAGCGCTGCGAATTGCACGGGTGTCAGATCCAACCCCAGAGCCTGCATTCGGTCCTGGAAAATCGAGACGGCAATCTGGTTGAGGCGCCGGATCAAATGGCCCGGCATGGTGTGGAACAGCGTCATGGCAAAAGCATATCCACGGGGAAGAATTTGACAAGCATACGCATCGTAAGCATACTACCTTTATCGATACGCAAGGGAGGTCGAGTCGAATGACCCAACTGGGGACGCTTGAGGAGCTGCCGCAGGACTATCGCGATGCCATGGCCGAGGCCGGTGTTGCGCCGCTGTGGCCGATGATGCGCAACGTGTTGCCGCACGGCAAACCCAACCCGCAGACCAAGCCCGGCTTCTGGAAATATGCCGACCTGCGCCCGCTGCTGCTGCGCGCCGGTGAACTCACGCCGGTGGAAAAGGCCGAGCGTCGTGTTCTGGTGCTGTCCGATCCGGGCCGCGGCAATGGGGCGATGCAGGCGACCTCGTCGATCTATCTCGGGATGCAGCTGCTGCTGCCAGGCGAGACTGCGCCTGCGCATGTGCACACCCCGTCGGCCACCCGGATCATCGTCGAGGGCAAGGGCGGCTTCACCGTCGTCGACGGCGAGCGCCTGCCGATGGAAGACGGCGATCTGGTGCTGACGCCGGGCGGCGACTGGCATGACCACGGCCACGAAGGCACCGAGCCGGTGATCTGGCTCGACGCGCTGGACCTGCCGGTGTTCGTCTATCTCGAAGGTTCCTACGCGACCGAAGGCCCGCTGCAAGCGCAGCGCAACCGGCCGGATGCTTCGCTGGTGGAATACCGTTCGGCCGGCCTCGTGCCCAGCCGCTCGCGCAGCCAGGCGCGCCGCTATCCGATGACCCGCTTCCCCTGGGCCCGAACCGAGGAAGCCCTTCGGGAAATCGCGAAATACGGCGACAACGGCATCGCCGAGGTCGATTACATCAACCCCGAGACCGGGCAGGACGTGCTGCCGGTGATGGGCTTCACCGCGATGATGCTGGCCAAGGGCCAGTCGGACAACCCGCCGATCCGCTCGTGTTCGTCGGCCTTCCATGTCGTGAAGGGCAGCGGTACCACTGTCATCGACGGCAAGGAGATCACCTGGGGTCCGAAGGACACCTTCACCGCGCCCCCCTTCGCCGTGATCGACCACAAAGCCGATGAGGAAAGCTTCCTCATCCGCGTCCACGATCGTCCGTTGCAGGACAAGCTGGGTTACTACGAGGAACGCGCCCGATGACCACCCTTTTCCCGACGCCCGAATTCCCCACCATCCCGGTGAAGGGCGAAACCGCGGGCTATCCCGTGACCCGCATCTTCTGCGTGGGCCGCAACTACGCCGCCCATGCCGCCGAGATGGGCGTCGAAGTGGACCGGGAAGCCCCGTTCTACTTCACCAAAAACCCGCTGCACACGCTGGCCTCGGGTGAGACCATCCCCTACCCGCCGGGCACCGAGAACTACCATTACGAAATGGAGCTGGCGCTGGTGATCGGCAAGCCGGTGTTCCGCGCCTCGAAGGACGAGGCCGCCGCGGCGATCTACGCCTATGGTTGTGCGCTGGACATGACGCGCCGTGACCTGCAATTGGTCGCCCGTGCCAAGCAGCGGCCCTGGGATCTGGGCAAGGATGTCGAGCAATCGGCCGTCTTCGCCGAGCTGACCAAGGCCGAGGAATTCGGGGCCGTCGGCGAGCAGCGCATCCATCTGGAAGTGAACGGCGAGACCAAGCAGGATTCCCAGCTGGCGCTGCTGATTCACAGCTGCGTGGACGTGGTGGCGGATCTGTCGAAGTTCTATCACCTGCAGCCGGGCGACGTGATCATGACCGGCACGCCGGAAGGCGTGGGCGCGGTTGTCGCGGGCGATTCCATCACCGGTGGCATCGACGGTCTGGCCCCGATCAGCCTGACCATCGGCGCGGCGGAATGATGCGGTTCCACGGCTATTTCCGGTCCTCGAGCAGCTACCGCTGCCGGATCGCCTTCAACCTGAAGGGGATCGAGTACGACTTCGTCTCGGTCCATCTGGTGAAGGGCGGCGGGCAGCAGAAGACGGCCGAGTACCGGGCCCTGAACCCGCAGGCGCTGGTTCCGGCGCTGGAGGTGGGCGGGCAGGTGCTGACCCAGTCGCCGGCGATCCTGGAGTGGCTGGAAGAGACCTATCCCGAGCCCCGGCTGCTGCCGGCGGATGCGATGGAACGGGCGGCGGTGCGGGCGTTCTGCAACGTCATCGCCTGCGAGATCCATCCGCTGCAGAACCTGCGCACGCTTCAGTACCTCGAAGCGAACTATGCGCAGGGGCTGGAGGGCAAGGAGGCCTGGTGTCAGCGCTGGATCGGCGATGGTCTGGCGGCGTGCGAGGCCCTGCTGGCCAAGCGCCCGGCGACTCGCTTCGCCTTTGGCGACGCGCCCGGCATGGCCGAGATCTACCTGATCCCGCAGATGTTCTCGGCGCAGCGTTTCAAGGTCGACACCTCGGCCATGCCGCGGCTGCGCGCCATTGCCGAGGCCTGTGCCGAACTGCCCGCCTTTGCCGATGCGCATCCGTCGAAACAGCCGGACGCCGAGTGATCGGCAGGGTGACCGATTGACGCGGTCACGATGACTTTGGGGCGGGCCGGACAGGCCCGTTTCCCCCTCCGAACCCAGCAACGCAATGCAGGAGTCATCAAGCAAGCAAGGGTTGTGCCGACAAAGGGTGACCGTACGGTCGATAAATTTCCCTTGCGGGAATCGTTTCCACGTGAAACCTTGCAGGCGCAACAAAAGGGATGAATCGGGACCGCAGACGGCCATAAAATTTGTTGGCAATATAATGCGGCCTGTGCCATCACTTGCAAGATAATGCCAGCTAATGTGTCTTTGGGAGGAGCAACACATGACCAAGCGGACCACTATTCTCGGCCTGATGGGCGCCGCTGCCGTGATGGCAGTGACCGCCGGAACGGCAAGCGCGCAGGAATTCACCCTGCGCATGCACCAGTTCCTGCCGGCGCAGGCCAACGTCCCGCGCGATGTGCTCGATGTCTGGGCTGACAACGTCGAGCGTGATTCCGGCGGCCGGATCGAGATCGAGCGTTACGCCTCGATGGCGCTGGGCGGCACCCCGCCCGAACTGATGGATCAGGTCATGGACGGCGTTGCCGACATCATCTGGACCGTGAACGGCTACACCCCCGGCCGCTTCCCGCAGACCGAAGTCTTCGAGCTGCCCTTCATGGTGGAAAATGCCCGTGCCGCCTCGTCGGCCCTGTGGCAGATGTACGAAGAGCGCATGCAGGACGATTTCGCCGGCGTGCACATGCTGGGCATGTGGGTCCACGGCCCCGGCATGTTCCACACCAACCGCCCGGTTGCGCATCCCTCGGACCTGCAGGGCATGAAGATCCGCGGCGGCTCGCGCGGCGTGAATGACCTGCTGGCGCTCGTCGGTGCCGAAGCGGTCGGCCTGCCCGTGTCGGGCGTGCCGGAAGCGCTGTCGCGCGGCGTGATCGACGGCACCACGATCCCGTGGGAAGTGACCACCGCCCTGCGCGTCGCCGAGCTGGTCGACAACCACACCGAGATCGAGGGCCCGGCGCTGTACGTGCTGACCTTCTCGTTCGCGATGAACCAGGATGTCTACGACTCGCTGCCCGAGGACCTGCAGCAGGTCATCGACCAGAACTCGGGTCTGGAATTCTCGATCTTCGCCGGCGGCACGCAGGCCGATGCGGACGGCCCGGCCCGTCAGGTCGCCGTGGATCGGGGCAACAACATCATCACCGTGTCGGAAGAGGACGCCCAGGAATGGCGCGACGTTGTCGAGCCGCTCTATGCGAACTGGGTCGCCGACATGGACAGCCGCGGTCTCGACGGTCAGGCGCTGATCGACGAAGCCCGTGCGCTGATGACGGAATACGAGGACTCGCACTGATTTCCGTGCGATCCGCGTAAGAACTGGGGCGTGGCGTCATGCCGCGCCCCTTGCATACCGGCTGACGCCGGAGCGGACATGAGGGAGGAAAGCATGTCGACTCGTCGGAATTTCATGGGGCTTGCCGTTGGTGGTGCCCTCGGGACCCTTGCCGCGCTGGGCGCGGGCTCGGCATTGGCGCAGGAAGTCACCCTGCGTTTGCATCAGTTCCTGCCTCCGCAGGCCAACGTTCCGCATCTGGTTCTCGATGTCTGGGCAGACCAGATCGAGGCTGAATCGAACGGCCGTATCGTCATCGAGCGTTACCCGGCCATGGCGCTGGGCGGCACTCCGCCCGAGCTGATGGATCAGGTCATCGACGGCATCGCCGACCTCGCCTGGACCGTGAACGGCTTCACGCCGGGCCGCTTCCCGCGCTCGGAAGTGTTCGAACTGCCGTTCTTCGTGCAGGACGCCCGCGCGGCCTCGGCCGCCTATTGGCAGATGTTCGAAGAGCATATGGCCGAGACCGATTATCAGGACGTCCACCTGATCGGTACCTGGGTGCACGGCCCCGGCGTGCTGCACACCAACCGCCCGGTCGAGCAGATCGCCGACATGCAGGGCCTGAAGCTGCGCACGCCGTCGCGCATGGTCGGCCAGCTGCTGGAGATCCTCGGCGCCGAGCCGATCGGTCTGCCGGTCACGATGATCCCGGAAAGCCTGTCGCGCGGCGTGATCGACGGCGCGGTGATCCCGTGGGAAGTGACCACCGCCCTGCGCGTGGCCGAGCTGGTGAACAACCACACCGAATTCGAGAACTCGTATCCCTACACCGTAACCTTCACGCTGGCGATGAACCGCGACGTCTATGAGGGCATGCCCGACGACCTGCGCGCCATCATCGACGCGCATTCGGGTCTGGACTTCTCGGTCTTCGCCGGCGGCACGCAGGCGGATTCGGATGGCCCGGCCCGTCAGCTGGCGGTCGAGCATGGCAACAACATCATCACCATCTCGGAAGACAACGTGATGGAATGGCGCCAGGCTGCGCAGCCCGTCTATGACGAATGGGTTGCCGACATGCTGGAGCAGGGCATCGACGGTCAAGCGCTGATCGACGAAGCCCGCGGCCTGATGGACGAGTACATCGCCTCGCACTGAGTCCTGCGGGAATGAACCCGCCGCCGCGCCGGTTGTTGCGGCGCGGCGGCACCAGAATAAGGGCGGTCGGATCAACCGGCCGGGGACGGGAACCGAACCATGTTCAGAACGATACACAAGGCGATCCACGGCGTTGCCTGGCTGATGGCCGTTATCGGCGGGCTGACCCTCGCCATCCTCATCCTGATGATCTGCCTGTCGATCCTGGGCCGCGAGGCCTCGGACCTGCTGCACTCCGCGTGGATGCAATCGACCGCGCCGGGGCTGGCGCAGTCGCTGCTCGATGCCGGTGTCGGCCCGATCTACGGGGATTATGAACTCGTCGTCGCGGGCATGGCCTTCTCGGTCTTCTGCTTCCTCGGCTGGTGTCAGATCACCGCCGGTCACGCGACCGTCGACGTGTTCACCGCCAGCCTGAGCCAGCAAAAACTGCGCTGGCTGCAGATGTTCATCGAGATCCTGTTTGCCGTGGCGCTCGTCTATGTGGCGATCCAGCTCTACGAGGGCATGACAACCCTGCAACGCCGCCGCTCGACGACCTTCCTTCTGCAGTATCCGCTGTGGTGGAACTATGCCGTGGCGCTCGTCCCCGCCATCGCCACCGCCGTCATTGCCGTCTACATGGCGATCGTCCGGATCGTCGAGGCCTTCACCAACCAGACCCTCGTCGCCAGCGCCGGAGCAGACCATTGAGCAACCTTGCGATCGGACTTCTGTCCTTCCCGGTCCTGCTGGGCCTGATCTTCGTCCGCGTGCCGATCGGCCTGTCAATGTTCGTCACCGGTTTCGCCGGCTACTGGATCATCGACGGCTCGACCCGCGTGCCCATGGCGCAGCTGAAGAACGCCGCCTATTCGACCTTCGCCAGTGAATCCTTGGCCGTGGTGCCGATGTTCCTGCTGATGGGCTATTTCGCCACCATCGGCGGCATGTCGAAGGCGCTGTTCAAGGCGGCCGAGGCCTTCGTCGGCCATCGCAAGGGCGGGGTCGGCATCGCCGCCGTCGCCTCCTGCGCGGGGTTCGGCGCGATCTGCGGCTCGTCCCTCGCCACCGCCGCCACCATGGGCCGCGTCGCCCTGCCCGAGCTGAAGCGCTTCGGCTATGACGGCGGCATCTCGACCGCGCTTCTGGCAGCGGGCGGCACTTTGGGCATCCTGATCCCGCCCTCGGTCGTGCTGGTGATCTATGCCATCCTCGCCGAGCAGAACATCGCCAAGCTGTTCCTTGCGGCCTTCGCGCCGGGCATCCTTGCCGCCATCGGCTACATGATCGTCATCTCGGTCTATGTCCGCCTCTACCCCGAACGCGCCGGCACCGCCGAGCGCGTCCCGATGGCCGAGCGCTTCAAGCTGCTGTGGCAGGTCTGGCCGGTGCTGCTGGTCTTCCTCGCCGTGGTCGGCGGCATCTATGGCGGTGTCTTCACGCCCACCGAAGGCGCGGCCGTCGGTGCGCTGGGCACGGGCCTGATTGCGCTGGCCAACCGCGGGCTGAACTTCAAGACCATGCTCGAGAGCTTCACCTCGACCGCGCGGTCCTCGGCGATGATCTTCTTCATCGTCTTCGGCGCGGCCTTCTACAACGGCTTCCTCGCCCGGACGCAGGTTCCCAACGCGCTGAGCGAATGGGTGGTCAGCCTCGGCCTGCCGCCGGTCGCGGTGCTGCTGCTGATCCTTGCGATTTACCTCGTGCTGGGCTGCGTCATGGACAGCCTGTCGATGATCCTGCTGACCATCCCGATCTTCTTCCCGATGATGATGGCGCTCGATTTCGGCATGTCGCCCGAGCATGTGGCGATCTGGTTCGGCATCCTCGTGCTGATCGTGGTGGAGACCGGCTTGATCACGCCACCCGTGGGGATGAACCTGTTCATCATCAACGCGATGGACCGCAAGACGCCGATGACCCACACCTACAAGGCCGTGTCGTGGTTCGTCATGTCGGACCTGATCCGCGTCGGCATCCTCGTGGCCTTCCCGGCGATCACGTTGTTCCTGATCCCCTGACCTTGGGTCCGAGGACGGATGTTGCGGGGGCCTTTGGGTCCCCGTTTCCATTGCGGTCTGTCGCCAGAATCCTTGACACGAAAACAGTTATGTCTTGTAATCAATATCAAGCATAACCTTGGGAGGGGTTTCATGAACATCGACGGACAGATTGCCCTTGTGACGGGCGGTGGCAGCGGTCTGGGCGCGGCAACGGCCCGCCTTCTGGCCTCGCGTGGGGCCAAGGTTGCCGTGCTGGACTTCGACCTCGCCCGCGCCGAAGCCGTCGCCGCCGAGATCGGCGGTCTGGCCGTGCAGGCCGATGTGGGCGATGCTGCTGCCGTCGAAGCCGCCTTCGCCCGCGTCGAGGAAGGCCTCGGCGCGATGCCCCGCGTTGCCGTGAACTGCGCCGGGATCGGTGTCGCCGCGCGCATCGTCGGGCGTGAGGGGAAGCTCTCCATCGACCTGTTCGAGAAGGTGATCCGCGTCAATCTGATCGGCTCCTACAATGTCATGTCCTATGCCGTGCGCGGCATGCAGGCGCAGGATCCGCTGGAGGGGGGCGAGCGTGGCGTGGTGATCAACACCGCCTCCGCCGCCTATCAGGACGGTCAGGTCGGTCAGGCGGCCTATTCGGCCTCTAAGGGCGGGATCGCCGCCATGTCGCTGCCCGCCGCGCGGGAACTGGCGCGGTCGGGCATCCGGGTGATGGCCATCGCGCCGGGCCTGTTCAACACGCCGATGATGGAAAGCCTGCCCGAGGAGACGACGCGCCAGATCGTCGCCAACATCCCCTTCCCGGACCGGCTGGGGCATCCGTCGGAATACGGCCTGATGGTCGCGCAGATCGTCGAGAACCCGTATCTGAACGGCGAGGTGATCCGCCTCGACGGCGCCACCCGCCTGCCGCCGCGCTGATGGGCGACAGCCCGGCCGATTCCAGTTTGCGGGCCTTCATGGGCTACGACATGAAGCGCGCGTTCACGGCGATCCAGTCGGATGTGAACGCGACGCTTCAGCCCTTTGGCCTGCGGATGCTGACCTTCTCGGTCCTGACGGTGATCCGCGACAACCCCGGCCTGCGGCAATCGCGGCTGGCCGAGGTTCTGATGATCGAGCGTCCCAATCTGGTGCTGATCCTCGACGAGCTCGAGGGGATGGATCTGGTGACGCGCACCCGCGCCCGCGACGACCGGCGCGCTTACGAATTGAAGGTCACGCTGAAGGGGCGGCGCTTGTGCGACCGCGCCGGTCAGGCCGTGGCCGAGCATGATGCCCGCATGGCGCGGGGGCTGAGCGCTGAGGAACGCGCAGCCCTGCACCGCGCCTTGCGGCAGATCGAATCGAACGGGAGGAGTTCGGATGACGCAGGGGAAATATCGCGCCCATAAGGCGCTGCGCGAGGATCGCCCGGATGGCTCGATCCTGCTGACCAGTGGCTGGCCCCTTGGCCCGGTGGTGCGCTGCTCTACCGATTGGCTGGAGCATTGGGCCGCCGAGGCACCGGACCGCATCTTCGTGGCCGAACGCCAGGGCCCCGGCTGGCGCGAGGTCACCTATGCGAAGGCGCTGGCGCAGGTGAAGGCCATTGCCGCCTCGCTGGCCGCGCGCGGGATGGGGGCTGAGACGCCGATCCTGATCATCAGCGGCAACGGTGTCGACCACGCGCTGCTGACGCTCGCCGCGCAGTATATCGGCGTGCCGACGGTCCCGGTGGCCGAGCAATACGCCCTCATTCCCGGCGCGCATCCGGTGCTGGAGCGTATCGCCGGCATGATCGCGCCGCGCATGGTCTTCGCCGACGACGCCATCCGCTACGGCCCCGCGCTGGCCCTGCCGGTGTTCGATGGCTGCGAGAAGGTGGTCAGCAACGGCGACATCGGCACGCCCTTCGCGGAACTGCTGGCCGGTGAGGGCGATGTGAGCGCGCTCAATGCCAAGGTCGGGCCGGATACCGTGGCGAAATACCTGCTGACCTCGGGCTCGACCTCGCATCCCAAGGGCGTGGTCACCACGCAGCGGATGATGTGCGTCAATCAGGCGATGCTCAGCGTGGCCTTCCCCTTCCTGTCGGCCAAGCCTCCGGTGCTGCTGGACTGGCTGCCGTGGAACCACGTCTTCGGCGGCTCGCATAATTTCAACCTCGTGCTGTCGAATGGCGGGACGCTCTATATCGACAACGGCAAGCCCACCCCCGCGCTGGCCGCGCATACGATCGAGAACCTGCGGATGGTCTCGCCCACCATCGCCTTCAACGTGCCGGTCGGCTTCGCCGTCCTGCGCGACGCGATGAAGGAGGACGAGGCGCTCAAGCGGCAGTATTTCCAGAATCTCGACATGCTGTTCTATGCTGGTGCCTCCTTGCCGCAGGATGTCTGGGCGGATCTGGAGGCGATGGCGCATGAGGTGCGGGGCGAGATGCCGCTCTTCAACTCCAGCTGGGGCCTGACCGAAACCGCCCCCGCCGCGCTGCTGCAATACGAGTTCACCGACCAGTCGGGCATCATCGGCGTGCCGCTGCCCGAGGTGACGGTGAAGCTGGTGCCGGCGGATGACGACAACCGCTTCGAGGTCCGTGTGAAGGGCGACACGATCACGCCGGGTTACCTCAACGACCCCGAGAAGACCGCCGAGGCCTTCGACGACGAGGGCTATTTCATCACCGGCGACGCGATGCGCTTCGTCGATCCCGCCGACATTGCGAAGGGGATGAAATTCGACGGCCGGATTGCCGAGGAGTTCAAGCTCAACACCGGCACTTGGGTCCGCGCGGCGGGTCTGCGGCTGGAGGTTCTGGGCAAGCTGAAGGGCCTCGCGCAGGACGTGGTGCTGACCGGCGCCGACCGCGCGGAAGTGGGTGTGATGATCGTCCCGACCGAGGCCCTGCGCGCGGGTGCCACGGACCATGACGGCGCGCTGGCGGTGACGCAGGCCGCCGAGATCGCCGCCCGTCTGAAACCCGGCCCGAACGAGGGCTCGGCCCATGCCATCCGTCGCGCGCAGGTGCTGCGCGATCCGCCCTCGATGGCCGAAGGCGAGATCACCGCGAAAGGCAACCTCAACTTCCGCAAGCTTCTGATGACGCGCGCGGCTCTGCTGGACCGGCTCTATGACGATGCCGACCCGGCGACGATCAAGGTCTGACGACATGGCCCTCGGCTACATCCCCTATGGCGGCTATTGGTCGTCACCCTTCGCGCGTTGGCAGGGCGCCTTCGCCCACCTCCATTCGGTGCATTTCGCCGCCCATGTGGCGAAGACGGCGCTGGCGGCTCGCGGCCTCTCGCCCGAGGTCTTCGACTATTGCGCCTATGGCTACACGGTCATCCAGCCCAACATCTTCTACGGCGCGCCCTGGTATTCCGCGCTGATCGGTGCCGAGCATCTGCCCGGCCCGACGCTGGACCAAGCCTGCGCCACCGGGCCCCGGCTGCTGGCGACGGCGGCGGGCGAGATCGCCCTCGGTAATGCCGGCGTGGCGCTGCTGGCGGCGGGGGATCGTTTGTCGAACGGCGCGCATGTCTACTACCCCGCGCCCTCCGGGCCGGGGGGCACCGGGGCGTCCGAGAACTGGGTGCTGGACAGCTTCAACCATGATCCTTGGGCCAAGAACGCGATGGTCGACACGGCCGAGAATGTCGCGCGGCGCGAAGAGATCGGCACCGAGGAGCAGCATGAACTGGTGATCCATCGCCATGCCCAATACCAGCAGGCCTTGGCCGAGGACCGCGCCTTCCAGCGCCGCTACATGGCGGATCTGGAACTGCCGGATGCGAGCTTCCGCAAGGTGGTCGGGACCATCTCGGGCGATCAGGGCATCCAGCCGGTGAACCCCGAGAAGATGGCCAAACTGAAGCCGGTGCGCGAGGGTGGGACGGTGACGTTTGCAGGTCAGACCCATCCGGCGGATGGCAATGCGGGGCTGGTGCTCTGTGCCGAAGCCGGGCGCGCGGCGGAGTTGGGGAGGGCTGGCGGGCCGAAAGTCTCGCTTCTGGCGGTGACGCAGGCGCGAGAGGAGAAGGGCTTCATGCCCGCCGCCCCGATCAAGGCGACAAGGCGCGCGTTGGATCAGTTGGGGATCGGGATCGGCGAGATCGACGCGATCAAGTCGCACAACCCTTTCGCGGTCAACGACATCGCCTTCGCCCGCGCCTTCGGGATCGATTGGCGGGGGATGAACAATTACGGCTCGTCGCTGATCTGGGGGCATCCGCAGGGGCCGACCGGGCTGCGCGGGGTGATCGAGCTGATCGAGGAGCTGGAGATGCGCGGCGGCGGCACGGGGTTGTTCCAGGGCTGTGCGGCGGGCGATTCCGCGATGGCGGTGGTGATCCGCGTCGAATGAGGGGCGCAAAGGTGGGGTGAAACCCCACCCTACGCGGGACGGGCCCGGGACAAGCCGAAGGCGCCGGGCCAGCGCCGGCCCGTCCCCACGGGCTGGCGCTTTGGAAGCCGCCTGCGCCGAACGGAGGTTTAGCGGATGCGGCGAGATAAAGCGCTCCGCACCACTGTTGCAGCGCCATCCCACGGGCCACCGCTGTCCCGGCACCCCACCCTTGTGACCCCATGCCGGGTTTCCTTTCGCCGGCCTTGGCGCTAAGCCTGCTTGACCCATATGCATGCTTTCACCGCACAGGCCGACCGATGACGCAAGACCTCGCCCAAGCCCTTCTCGACGCCGCCCGCAAGGCCGGTGCCGATGCCGCCGATGCGCTGGTGATCGACGGCACCGCCGTCTCGATCGACGTGCGCGAGGGCCGTCTGGAACATGCCGAACGCGCCGAGGGGCTGGATATCGGCCTGCGCGTGCTGGTCGGGCGGCGTCAGGCCTGCGTGTCCTCCTCGGATGCGAAGCCCGCCACCTTGGCGATGATGGCCGAACGCGCCGTCGCCATGGCCAAGGAAGCGCCCGAGGATCCCTATGCCGGCCTCGCAGACCCTGACCAGCTGAGCGCCCGCCGCGATGCCGAGGGGCTGGAGCTGGTGGACCTCTCGCCCGAGCCCGAACCCGCCGAGCTGGAAGAAGACGCCCGCCGCGCCGAGGCCGCCGCGCGCGGTGTCGCCGGGATCAGCCAGATCGATCAGACGGGCGCCAGCTATTCGCGCCGCACGATCCACCTCGCCGCCTCCAACGGTTTCGCGGGCGGCTATGCGCGGACCTCGCGCAACACCTCCTGCGTCGCGATCACCGGCGAGGGGACGGGGATGGAGCGCGATTGGGCGTCCGAAAGCCGCATCTTCCAGGCCGATCTGCCCAGCCCCGAGAGCATCGGCGTGGAGGCCGGCGAGCGGGCCGCCGCGCGCAAGGGCAGCCGCAAGCCCCCTTCGGGCAGCTTCCCGGTGCTCTATGATGAGCGCATCTCCGCCTCGCTGATCGGGCATCTGACCTCGGCGATCAACGGCACCTCCATCTCGCGCGGGGCCAGCTGGCTGCGTGACGCGATGGGGAAGGCGGTGCTGCCTGCGGGCTTCACCCTGACCGAGGATCCCCTGCGCATCCGCATCGCCGGTACGCGCCCCTTCGATGCCGAGGGGCTGCCGACCGGCCAGCGCGCTCTGGTCGAGGACGGGGTGCTGCAGGGCTGGGTGCTGGACCTCGGCACGGCGCGGAAACTGGGGCTGCAAAGCACCTCGAACGCGACGCGCGGCCCCTCGGCCCCGCCCTCGCCGAGCCTGTCGAACCTGACGCTGACGCCGGGTGCCGCCAGCCGTGCCGACCTCATCCGCGACATGGGCACCGGCCTTCTGGTCACCTCGCTCATCGGCTCGACGATCAACCCGACCACGGGCGACTATTCGCGCGGGGCGTCGGGTTTCTGGGTCGAGAACGGGCAGATCGCCTATCCGGTCAACGAATGCACCATCGCCGGCAATCTGCGCGACATGCTGATGCGCATGATTGCCGCCAATGACGCGCGCCAGCACCTGTCGACGAGGGTGCCGTCGCTCCTGGTCGAGGGGCTGACGATTGCCGGCGCTTGAGGGCGACAGAGACGACCTGCTGCTGCTGATCGAAGCGGCGCTCTCCGCGGGCGAGATCGCCAAGCGGCATTTCCGCAATGCGCCCAAGGTCTGGGACAAGGGCGACGGGCAGGGCCCGGTGACCGAAGCCGACCTTGAGGTGAACGAACACCTGCACGCCGTGCTGGCGAAGGCGCGGCCCGATTACGGCTGGCTCAGCGAGGAGAGCAACCCTCTGGGCAACCTCGCGCGGCTGAAGCATGACAGTGTCTTCGTCGTGGACCCGATCGACGGCACCCGCGCCTTCATCGACGGCCAGCCCGGTTTCGCCCATGCCTTGGCTGTGGTGCGCGGCGGAGAGCCGGTCGCGGCGGCGGTGCATCTGCCGGAGCTGGGCCTGACCTATGGCGCGGTGCTGGGTGGCGGGGCCACGCTGAACAGCAAGCCGGTGACGGTCTCGGACCCCGATCTGAGCGACCGCCCGACGATGCTGGCCGCGCGCCCGGCCTTTGATCCGATCCTCTGGCCCGGCGGCATGCCCGAGGTGAAGCGCGAGTTCCGGCCCTCTCTGGCGTGGCGGCTGTCGCTGGTGGGCGAGGGGCGGTTCGATTCCATGCTGACGATCCGCGACGCCTGGGATTGGGACATCGCCGGCGCCGCGCTGATCGCCACCGAGGCCGGTGCGCGTGTGACCGACCGCCTTGGCCGCAAGCTGCGCTTCAACCGGACCGAGGCGAAGAACGCCGGTGTCGTCGCCGCCGGTCCCCGCCTGCATGCCGCGCTGATGGCCGGTCTGACGGGCGCGAAGGACCGGGGATGATGTCGCGCGGGATCTGGCTGCATGCGACCGAGCCCGCTCTGGTTCCGGCGCTGCGTGTGCTGGAGGACCACCTGACGGAGCGTCGCGATTGCCCGCCGGTGCATGTCACGGGCGAGCCCGGCGATCTGCTGCCCGAGGACGATCTGCGGGGCCTCGACGCGGCCTTTGACACGGTCGCCCCGGCGCTGCTGGTGTTGGCCGGTGACCGCCTGCCGGTGCCGATGATCGACCGGGCGCGGGCGCGGGGTGTCGGCGTGATGCTGGTCGATTGCGCCGATCCGCAACTCTCGGGCGGGTTTCGGCTTTTGCGTCGGAACCCGCGCGCGACCCTGTCCAAACTGGCCGAGATCCATACCCGCGATGCGATCAGTGCCAACCAGCTGGAGCGCAGCCTGAAAGGCGCGGTGCCGATCCTGCCCAGCGGTGCGCTGGCCCGCCATGGTGCGGTGCCCGGTTGCAACATGCTGGAGCTGGGCGCCCTGCGCGACAGTATCGGCGCGCGCCCGGTGTGGTTCGCGCAGGATGTGCCGGCCAGCGAGATCGACGCGGTGTTTCTGGCCCATTCCCACGCCCTGCGGCGCGCGCATCGGCTGCTCATGATCCTTGAGCCGCGCGACATGGCCGAGGGCGAGGCCATCGCCCGCCGAGCCGGCGAGGTCGGGTTTCTTTCGGCGCAGCGCGCTTCCGAGGACGAGATCGCCGAGACGACGCAGGTCTATGTGGCCGATCTGGGCGACGATCCCGGCCTGTTCCTGCGGCTGGCCCCGGTCAGCTATCTGGGCGGCTCGCTGACGCGGGGGGCGGGGACGGGCTCGCCGATCCTGCCGGCGGCTCTGGGCTCGGCGCTGGTGTTCGGCCCGCACGGGGATGCCTCGGCGCGGGCGTTGATGGACCGGCTGCGCTTCATGGGGGCGGGGCGGCAGATCGAAGGGGCCAGCGACCTTGGCCCGGCGATCAGTACGCTTTTATCGCCGGAAGCAGGGGCCGAGGCGGCGTTGAAGGCCTGGACCTTGGCCACCGAGGGTGAGGAGGCGACGCAGGCCGTCGCCAAGGCGGTGATCGCCTGGATCAACTTGCACGCCCCGCAGGGCGAGGGAGGCCCGGCATGAAGGCGCCGCTTTTCTGGAGGAACCCGCCCGAGCGCCCCGGTTGGCAGGCGCGGCTGCTGGCGCCGTTGGGTTGGCTCTATGCGGCGGCCACGGCGCGGCGGGGGGCGAAGGATGGCTATGCCGCCTCGGTGCCCGTGATCTGCGTCGGCAACTTGAATGCGGGCGGCACGGGCAAGACGCCGACGGTGATCGCGCTGATGCAGGCCCTGTCGGCGAAGGGGCTGTCGGTGGCGGTCGTCTCGCGCGGCTATGGCGGCTCGCTGGAGGGGCCGGTCGCGGTGTCCGAGCGGGAACACACGGCGGCGCAGGTTGGGGACGAGCCGCTGCTCATGGCGGCTTTCGGGCCGGTCTTCGTGGCCAAGGATCGCGCGGCGGGGGTGAAGGCGGCCGAGGCCGCGGGCGCGCAGGTGGTGCTGCTGGATGACGGGTTCCAGAATCCGGGCGTGGTGAAGACCGCTTCGGTGGTGGTGGTTGATGCGCAGGTCGGCTTCGGCAATGCGCGCTGCATCCCGGCCGGGCCCTTGCGCGAGCCGGTGGGGGCGGGGCTGAAGCGCGCGCAGGCGGTTTTGGCGATCGGGCCCGAGGCGGCACAGGAGCGGTTCGCGGCGGAATGGGGCGGGCGGCTGGGCGGCGTGTCGCTGTTCACCGGCTCGCTGGAGCCGCTGAACACGGGCATGCATTGGACCGGGTTGCGGGTGCTGGCCTTTGCCGGGATCGGACGGCCAGAGAAATTCTTCGAGTCTTTGCGAAATACAGGGGCGAATGTCGTCCGGACGCAGGCGCTGAGCGATCACCAGCCGCTGACCTCGGCGCTTTATGCGCGGCTCGATGCCGAGGCGCGGCGCGAGAAGGCGCAGCTGGTGACGACCGAGAAGGACGCAGTTCGCTTGCCTACGGCGCAACGGCGGCAGGTGCTGACGCTGCCAGTGCGGTTGCAGATTGCCGATGAGGCGGGGTTCCTCAGGGCGCTGGGCATGGTGGGGTGAAACCCCACCCTACGGGTCACAGCCCGGCCTTGGCGATTCTGAGCAGCGCTTCGCAATCGGCATGGGCCTCAAGATGGTCGGCGAGCGCTTCGAGCGCCTCCTCGACCCCCGCGGCATAGGACCCATTGCCCGCTGCGGCGCCAAGGCCCTGCAGAAAGGCCGCGCGAAAGCCATCGGCGCTGAAGAGGCCGTGCAGATAGCTGCCCATCACCCGCCCATCCGCGCT
The DNA here is from genome assembly GCF_001691415.1 of Pararhodobacter sp. CCB-MM2. Classification (GTDB taxonomy): domain Bacteria; phylum Pseudomonadota; class Alphaproteobacteria; order Rhodobacterales; family Rhodobacteraceae; genus Pararhodobacter. The sequence goes on along the minus strand of NZ_LRRR01000006.1, from coordinate 93,252 downwards.
GATCGCGCCCTCGGGCTGGCCCTCGACGATGAAGAGGTTGCGCGCGCGGTCCGGGCCCTCGGTCTTGCCGAGATGGATCTCATAGCCCTGCGCGGCCTCGCCCGAGGCGGCATGCACGGCTTCGGTCAGCGTCACGCGCTTGTCCGGCGTCATCACCGTGTCGACGGCGAGAAGGCCGAGGCCCGGCACGGTCGAGGGCGCGCCCTCGATGCCCTCGGGGTCCGAGATCGTCCGGCCGAGCATCTGGTAGCCACCGCAAAGTCCCAGCACTCGCGCGCCCCGGCGCATCGCGGCGGCGAGGTCGATATCCCAGCCCTGCGCGCGGAAATGCGCAAGGTCGGCGATGGTGGATTTCGAGCCGGGGATCAGGATCAGATCGGCCTCGACCGGCAGCGGCAGGCCGGGGGCGATCACCTCGACCGAGACGCCGGGCTCGGCCATCAACGGATCGAGATCGTCGAAATTGGCGATGCGATTGAGTTGTGGCACGACGATGCGGAAGGTGCCCTGACCGCCGGTGCGGCGCAGGTCGGCGGCATCCTCGGCGGGCAGGCGGTGGGCTTGGGTGAACCACGGCAGCACGCCGAGGCCGGCCCAGCCGGTGCGGTCCTGGATCAGCTGGTAGCCGTCGTCGAAGAGGCGCGGATCGCCGCGGAACTTGTTGATCAGGAAGCCCTTGATCAGCGAATTGTCGGCCGCGTCCAGCACCGCCTGTGTGCCGACGATCTGGGCGATGACCCCGCCACGGTCGATGTCGCCGGCCAGCACCACCGGCACGCGGGCGGCCTGCGCGAAGCCCATATTGGCGATGTCGCCGGCACGGAGATTGACCTCGGCGGGTGAGCCCGCGCCTTCGACGATGACCAGATCGGCCTCGGATTTGAGACGCTCGAACGAGTCCAGCACCGCGCTCATCAATTGCGGTTTTAGGGCGGAGTATTCTCGAGCCTTGGCGGTGGCGAAGCGTTTGCCCTGCACGATCACCTGCGCGCCGGTCTCGGATTCCGGCTTCAGGAGGATCGGGTTCATATGCACCGAGGGCGCGACGCCACAGGCCAGCGCCTGCAGCGCCTGCGCGCGGCCGATCTCGGCCCCGTCGGGGGTGACGGCGGCATTGTTCGACATGTTCTGCGGCTTGAACGGGCGGACGGTGAGGCCGCGGCGGGCGAAGACGCGGCAGAAGCCGGCGACCAGCAGGGATTTCCCCACGTTCGAGCCTGCGCCCTGGATCATCACTGTCGCTGTCATCGCGTCACCCCGGTCGTTTTCCTCGTGTTAGCGGGGGCGAAGGGAGGGGGCTAGCCCCCTCGGCGCGGACGCGCCTCACCCCCAGGATATTTGGGGAGCAAAGATGGGGTCAGGTGATCTGCAGGGTGAGGGGGGGCAGGTCGGGGCCTTCGATGATCGTGGTCCAGCTTTCGCCGAGGGCGATCGGTAGCGCGCGCGTGAGGGTGCCGGTGGAGATGATCCAGCCGGCGGGCAGCAGGTCATCGCCGCGTTGCTCGACAAGGTCGGCCAGCGCGGCGAGGGGCCCGCCGCCGAGGACGTTCGAGGCATGGCCGTGGTCCATCGTCTCTCCGTCGCGCATCAGGCGGACGTCGAGCGTGGCGAGGGCGGTCAGGGCCTCGGGCGTGGCGCCGATGAAGGTGCCGGTGCGCAGCGCGCCGTGCAGGGCGCCGGCGGCGACGGTGTCGGGGGCGCGGAAGCGCCAGCCGGGGAAGGGGCTGTCGACGATTTCGAACGAGCGGGCGATGCCGTCCACGCAGGCCATGAGCGCGGCGCGGTCCATGCCGGGGCGGGGCGAGGCGCCGAGGCGCAGGGCGATCTCGGGTTCGATCTTTGGCTCGATGAACGCACTGGCGGCGATGGGTCCCTCGCCCCAGGTCGTGTCGAAGACCGGGCCGTGGATCGGTGCGTGGACGTTGTATTCGTCCCAGATCGTCGTGTTGGTGAAGCCGGTCTTCACGCCGACGACCTTGGCGCCGCGGCGCAGGCGGGTCGCGGTCAGTTCGGCCTGTGCCGCGTAGGCCTTGGTCAGGTCGAAGCCGGGGTCGGAGTCAGTGATCGGGGCCATCGGCTGGCGATGGTCGAGGGCGTGGAGAATGGCGTCGGCGATGGTGATCATGCCGGAGCGTCGCCCATCCGCCGTGCCATGTCCAGCATCCGGCAGGAGAAGCCCCATTCGTTGTCGTACCAGCCGAAGACGCGGATCAGGCCGACGCCGGTGACGCGGGTCTCGGGCAGGGCCATGACGATCGATTCGGGCCGCGCGCGCAGGTCCGAGGAGACGAGCGGCTTCTCGGTCCAGCCGATCACCCCGCCGGCGTGGCGCAGGACTTCCTGCACGGCCTCGACGCCCACGCGGTGCTCGGGCACGACGCAGAGATCGACGGCCGAGACGCTGGCGGTCGGAACGCGGACGGCGGCGCATTCGATGACCCCGGCGAGGTCGGGCAACACGCGGTCCAGAAGGCGGCCGGCGGAGGTGGTGGTCGGCACCATCGACAAAGCGGCGGCGCGGTTGCGGGCGGGGTCCGAGGAGCGCGGCGCGTCCACCGTCGGCTGCGAGCCGGTGTAGCAATGGATCGTGGTCATCCAGCCGGCGGTGATGCCGAAGGCCTCGTGCAGCGCGCGGGCGAGGGGGGCAAGCGCGTTGGTGGTGCAGGAGGCGTTGGAGACGATTTTCAGATCGGGCGTCAGAAGGTGATCGTTCGCGCCCAGCACCAGCGTGGCATCGGCGGCGTCCGAGGGGCCGGAGATCAGCACGCGGGCGGCGCCGGCCTTGAGGCCGCGTTCGGCCACGTCGCGGCTGTCGGTCTTGCCGGTGCATTCCAGCACCAGATCGACGCCCGACAGGTCCAGCGTCGAGATGTCCGGCGTATGGGTCAACGGCAGGCGGTGGCCTTGGGCAATCAGCACCTCGCCGTCCAGCGCGATGCCGTCCAAGGGGCCGAAGACGCTGTCGAATTCGAAGAGATAGGCACAGGTCTCGGCATTGGCGATGTCGTTGATGCCGACGATCTGAAGCTCCGGCCATTGGCCCTTGAGCCAGGCGCGCAGAACCGTGCGCCCGATCCGCCCGAACCCGTTGATCATCACCCGCATGGTACCGCTCCCGGAAGGTCTGCGGCTTTAGCTAGGCCTGTTTTGATCAAATCTCAAGCCGGGTCAGTAGGCCTTGCCGCGCGCGGTGACGGGCCAGAGGCATTCGACCGTGCCGCCCCGGAGGCCAACATACCAATCGTGCAGGTTGCAGGTCGGGTCGCAATGGCCGGGGACCAGCTTCAGCCGGTCGCCGACGCGCAAGCGGTCCTGCGGGTCGTCGATATTGCCGTGCTCATCGGAACAGGTGACGTAGCGCAGATCGTCGCGACCCCAGATCTCGGGCAGGCCGCTATCCACGGATTGCACTTTCAGCCCGGCATCGACCACGGCGAGGCCGGGGCGGGGTTTGCTCATCACGCTGGTCAGAAGGAACAGCGCGTTCTCGAAGCGCACATCGAGACGCGCTCCGTCCTGCATCAACACTCGGCCGTAATCCGCGTCCATGAAGGCGTAGGAGCCGCATTGCAGCTCGGTATAGATCCCTGAGGCGGTCTCCAGCTCATAGCTGCCGGTGCCGCCGCCGGTGACGGTCTCGATTGTGAAACCGGCCTCGGTCAGGGCGTTGAGCGTGGCGCGGGTGGCGGCGACGGTGACATCGCTGCGGGCCTTGCGGTCTTCATGCGTGGCGAGGTGCTGCATCCCGCCATTGTAGGCCTGCAAGCCAGCGAAGCGCAGGCCGGGGGCGGCGGTGATGGCCTGGGCCAGCGCAACGGCACCTTCAGGCGAGGTGACCCCGCAGCGACCGGCGCCGCCTTCCAACTCAATCAGGCAGTCGAGCGATGTGCCGTGGCGCTGGGTGGCCTCGGAGAGCTCGGCCACGGTGGCGGGATCGTCAACGCAGACGGCGACCGTGGCGCCCGAGAGGGGCAGGCGGGCGAGCCGGTCGATCTTGCGCGCGCCGCGCACCTCGTTCGAGACCAGCACGTCACGCACACCGGCGCGGACGAAGGCCTCTGCCTCCGAGACCTTCTGGCAGCACAGCCCCGTCGCGCCGCCGATCCGTTGTTGCAGGGCGTAGACATCGGCGGATTTGTGCATCTTGCCATGAACGCGCAGCTTCATCCCGTGGCGCTGCACATACTCCCCCAGCCGCCGCAGGTTCCGCTCCAGCGCGTCGAGATCCAGCACCAGACTGGGCGTCTCGATCTCGGCCTCGGTCAAGCCGGGCAGGGCGGGGATGTCATAGCCAATCTCAAGACCGTCGAGGGCGCTCATCGCGGGCTCCTGTGTTTGAGGCGCATGGGGCGGCGGAAAGGGGCCGGGGTCAAGACGGGATATTCCTGAGCGCAAGAATCAGGATTGACTCTCCAAAGTGTTTTTGTCAGGAATAGGTCATCGAACAGGAGCAAGCCCATGTCCCTCTACTCGCAACAAGATTTCACCCGCTCGCAACCGGTTGCCTCGGTGCAACTGCCCGTGCATTCGGCCCGCGCCCTGACCAAAGGCGGCACGCAGGCCCAGATCGAACTGGACGGCAAGGTCTATGACCTGCGCATCACCCGCGCCGGCAAGCTGATCCTGACGAAGTAAGACCCCGGAATCGGGCAGCGTCAGAGTTTGACGATGCGCTGCCCGATCCGTGAGAACAGCACCGCCAGCACGATCCGCGCGAGGTGGTGCAGCGTGACGTAGACCGCGCTCACATGCAGCGACAGGGCGACCAGTGACATCTCGCTGACGCCGCCCGGCGCGAAGGCCAGGATCACCGCCGAGATCGGCTCGTCCACCGCATCCGCCAGCAGCATCGCCACCCCGAAGGCCACCATCAGCATCAGGCTGACATGGATGACCGAGAGGACGACGGCCTTGCCCGCCTGCGCGCGCTCGAAGCCGATCAGGCGCACGCCCAGCGACGTTCCCATCACCCATTGCGTGACCTGAATCGCCCAGCCGGGCGGGACGGCATGCGTCAGGCCTGCCGCATGGGCGATCCCGCTCAGCAGCAGGGGCCCCGACAGCATCGCGGCGGGGAACTTGAGCTTGTGCGCGCCCCACCAGCCGACCACACCCAGACCGACGATCACCGCCCAGTCCACGGCGGTCAACGGCGCGCGCCCGGCCACGCTGAGGCCCGAGGCCGAGCCGACGGCATGGCCCTCGAAAATGGAGAAGGCGATGGGGATCATCACGATGCACAGGATCAGGCGCAGAAGCTGCAGCATGATCAGCATCGGCATGTCGGCGCCGGTCTTCTCGCCCATCTCGATTGATTCGATGAAACCGCCGGGCATCGCCGCGAAATAGGCGGTTGCGGGTTTCATCCTGCCCAGCTTGGCGAAGATCGCGTAGCCAAGGAATTGCGCGAAGGGGATGAACAGCAGCAGCGCCACCATGGTGACCCACCAATGCAGGGCCTGCGTGGCGAAATCCGGCGGGAAGCTGGCCCCGATCGCCACACCGACGATCGGGATCAGGGTGTAGCGCCACTTTTGCGGCACCGCGAGCGCGTGGCCAGAGATCTTCAACCCCATGGCCGAGGCCCCGGTGACGGCGACCATGCCGCCCATCAGCATGGCCAGCGGCAGACCCGCCCATTGTGCCAGCAATCCCCCGGCGCCCCCCAGCGCATAGGTCACGAAGATGGTCGCCGGGGGAATTCCTCCGGTCAGGCGGTTGAGGCTGGGCATCGGGTCCTTTGGCGCGTCTTGGGCATGGGGGCGTTACATCTGCCCCCCGGCGATTTCATAGGTCTGGCCGTTCAGGCTGCCGGAATTCGGACCGACCAGCAGGGCGGCCATGGCGGCGACCTCGTCCGAAGTGATCAGGCGCTTGTGGCGGTTGGTCTTGACCATCATCTGACGCGCCTGCTCGGGGTCGATTCCGGCGCGGTCGGCGATGGACTGGGTGTTGCGGGTGACGATGTCGGTGTCGACATAGCCCGGGCAGAGGGCGTTGAAGGTCAGGTCCGACCCCATGTATTCCTCGGACAGGCCGCGCATCAGGCCGATCATCCCGTGTTTCGAGGCCGAATAGGCCGGTGCGCCCTTCAGGCCTTTCAGCCCGGCGATGGATGCCACGAAGATAGTCCGGCCCCAGCTCTCGGCCAGCATGCCGCCCAGACATTCGCGCACCGTGAGGTAGGCCCCGTCCAGATTGATCGCCATCATATTGCGCCAGAAGGCGAGGTCCATCTTGCCCATCGACTTGCCCTCGGCGATGCCGGCATTGGCGACGCAGATGGTGACCGGACCGCGCGCGGCGATGGCATCGGCGACGCCCTGCACCACGCTGGCCTCGTCGGCCACGTCCATCACCAGCGGGAACAGGCCCGGATTGGCGGCAGCGGCTTCCTCCAGCACGGCACCGCGGCGGCCGGTGATGGTGACCTTGGCGCCGCGCGCGGCCAGCATCTGGGCGATGGCGAGGCCGATGCCCGTACCGCCGCCGGTGACCAGCGCGTGACGGCCGTTCAGATCTTGATCCATGATGTTCCTCCCTGTTTCGGGCGCGAGCCTAGACCGCGCCTTTTCTCAGGGAAAGCCACCGCCTTGCGTGACGCGACGGCGGATTGATGGCCCGGCTCAACCCCTTGCCGGCGAGGCGGGGTAGGTCCCGAGGATATGCAGGCGGTTGGTGAAGTAGCGCAGCTCTTCCAGTGCCAGCTTCACATTGGGGTCCTCAGGATGGCCCTCGATATCGGCGTAGAACTGGGTCGCGGTGAACGAGCCGTCGACCATGTAGCTTTCCAGCTTGGTCATGTTGACGCCGTTGGTCGCGAAACCGCCCATCGCCTTGTACAGCGCGGCGGGGATGTTGCGCACCTGAAACACGAAGGTCGTCACCATGCCCTGCGCGCCGCCGCGATGGGTCAGGTCGGGCTCGGGCGACATCACGAGGAAGCGGGTGGTGTTGTGGTGATTGTCCTCGATATCGGTGGCCAGCACTTCCAGCCCGTGGATCTGCGCGGCGATCTCGGAGGCCAGCACACCCTCGCCGGGGGTCTTGTCCTGCGCCAGATCCGCGGCGGCACCGGCGCTGTCGGCCGCGGCCTCGGCCGAGATGCCATGCGACTTGAGGAAACTTGCTGCCTGCGGGATCAGCACCAGATGGGCGCGGACATGCTTCACGTCCTCCAGCTTGGTGCCCGGCAGGCTCATCAGCGCGATGCGGACGCGGACGAACGCCTCGTCAACGATATGCAGCCCGCTCTCGGGCAGAAGGCGGTGGATGTCGGCCACGCGCCCGTAAGTCGAGTTCTCGACCGGCAGCATCGCCAGCTCGGCGCGACCCTCGCGGACCGAGTCGATGACCTCCTCGAAGGTGCGGCAGGGGATCGGCTCGTAATCCGGTCGCGAGGCCACGCAAGCCTCGTGGGAATAGGCGCCAAGTTCGCCTTGGAATGCGATGCGCTTGCTCATTGGTCCCTCACCCCGCGAAAACCCTGCCTGAACGTCAATTCGTCGCGGTAACTAGCGCTTGAATTGGGCGAGGGGAAGCGGGTAGAAGGGCGCGACTTCTGCTCAGGCACGGGATGCGACATGTTCGATACCATGGTTATCACCAAGGCGGTTGGCGCCATTTGCGCGACTTTCCTGTTCTTCCTCGTCGGTAAATGGGCCGCCGAGACGATTTACATGCCCGCTCATGGCGACCATGCCGCGGCTGTCTACCCGCTGCCGACCGAAGGCGACGACCATGGCGCCGCCGAGGCCGCTCCGGCCGAAGAGATCGACGTTGACGCGCTCTATGCCAGCGCCGACGCCGCTGCCGGTGAAGCCCTGTGGCGCAACTGCCGTTCGTGCCACTCGCTGGAAGGCGCCAACGGCACCGGCCCGCATCTGGATGGCGTTGTCGGTCGTGCAATCGACGCCGTCGACGGCTTCAACTACTCGGGCGCCCTGCTGCAGGTCGGCGACACCTGGACCGTGGAAAACCTGTTCCACTTCCTGGAAGACCCGCGTTCGGCCGCTCCCGGCACCCGCATGAGCTTCCGTGGTCTGCGCGACCCGCAGGATCGTGTGAACCTGATCAAATACCTGGAAGAGCACCCCGCCTGAGGTCGCTCTCTCCCGATGAAAAGGCCGTACGCCCCGCGCGTGCGGCCTTTTTTCTTGCGCCGGTTTTCTGGCACAGGGCCCGCGTGGCGGTGATTTTTCCCTGACCGCACGAGGATTTGCACAAGTCGTCACGCAATCGACACTTGCAACCGGGCATCCGGCTGGATTTAGCTGGAAAAAGCCTACCTGACCCGCAGAAGTCAGACGCAAGCTGGAGAGCCGAATGACCCGTCCCGCCATTGCCCGAACCCTGACGCGCGATCCCGCCGCCGCCTTGCGCCTCCTCGCTGGAGGGACCGCGCTGGCCCTCGCGGGGTTGCTGGTGGCTGGACAGGCCCGGGCACAGGCCGACCTCATTCAGGCCCATGGCTATTCCTATTACGGCGATCTCAGCTATCCCGCCGATTTCAACCACTTCAGCTACGTCAACCCGGACGCGCCGGTCGGCGGCGAGTATTCGGAATTCGCCTCGGGCACCTTCGATTCGATGAACCCCTATTCGCGCCGGGGCCGGGCCGGGCGCTATTCCTGGGCGATCTATGAAAGCCTGCTGGAAACCGGCGGCCCCTTCGGCGATTCCGCCCCGGCGGATGTCTACGGCGAATACTACTGCATGCTCTGCGAGAGCCTGGAATATCCGCCGACCAAGGATTGGGTGATCTTCCACCTGCGCCCCGAGGCCCGTTTCAGCGATGGCACCCCGGTCACGGCCGCGGACGTCGTCTTCACCCACAACCTGTTCCTAGAGCAGGGCCTGCCGTCCTATTCCGAAGCCGTGCGCCAGCGCATCACCTCGGCCGAGGCGCTGGACGAGCATACCGTCCGCTTCGACTTCGCCCCGGACATCTCGCGCCGGTCGCTGATCGATCAGGTCGGGGCGACGCCCGTTTTCTCGCAGGCGTGGTTCGAGGAAACCGGCGCCCGCCTCGATGAGCCGCGGTTCGAGACCTCGCCGGGATCGGGCCCCTATGTGCTGGACAGCTACGAGGTGAACCGCCGCATCACCTATCGTCGCAACCCGGATTATTGGGGCTGGGACCTGCCGCAGAATCAGGGCCGCCACAATTTCGAGACCATCCGCGTCGAGTATTTCTCGGATGACGCCGTCGCCTTCGAGGCCTTCAAGACCGGCGAATACACTTTCCGGGCCGAGGGGAACTCGCGCCAATGGTCGATCGGCTACGATTTCCCGGCAGTGACCAACGGTTGGGTCGTGCGCGAGGAAATCCCCGACGGCAACCCGCCGACGCCCACCGGCTTCGTGTTCAACCTTGCGCGTCCGGCCCTGCAGGACATGCGGGTGCGCGACGCGATCACCATGGCCTACAATTTCGAATGGACGAACCAGCAGCTGCAATACGGGCTGATGGGCCGCCGCTATTCCTTCAGCCAAGGGACCGATCTGGAGGCCACGGGCGTGCCGGAAGGGGCCGAGCTGGCGCTGCTGGAATCTCTGGGTGATCTGGTGCCCGCCGATCTGTTGACCGAAACCGCCTATGTCCCGCCTGAATCCTCGGCCGACAACCTGCAGGACCGCCGCAACCTGCGCCGCGCCAACCGCCTGCTGGAAGAGGCCGGCTGGGTCGTCGGCGACGACGGCCTGCGCCGCAACGAGGCCGGTGAACAGCTGACCATCGAATTCCCCTATGCCAGCTCGGGCTCGGCCACGGCCGAGGCGATCATCGAGAGCTTCCTCGACAACCTGCGCGCCATGGGCATCAACGCCATCGGCCAGCGCATCGACCCCGCGCAATACACCGAGCGCGAGCGCAACCGCGACTATGACATGATCCTCGACGGCTATGTCGCGTTCCTCGATACCGGGACCGGGCTGCACCAGCGCTTCGGCTCCGAGGCCGCGTCCTATTCGCTGTTCAACCCGGCCGGCCTCGCCAGCCCGCTGGTCGACCGGATCATCGACATCTCGCTGATGGCGGAAAGCCCCGAGGAGCGCGACACCGCGCTGCGCGTCCTCGACCGGGTGCTGCGCTATGAGCGGTTCATGGTGCCGCTGTGGTACAGCCCGAACCAATGGTTCGCCTATTGGGACGTCTACCGCCATCCCGAGGAAATCCCGCAATTCTCGGCCGGGACCATGGATTGGTGGTGGTACGATGCCGACCGGGCAGCCGAGTTGCGCAGCACCGGCGCGCTGAGGTAATCCGCCCCCATGGGAGCCTATATTCTTCGCCGTCTGCTTCTGGTCATCCCCACGCTGATCGGGGTCATGATCATCAACTTCACGCTGGTGCAATTCGTGCCCGGCGGGCCGATCGAGCAGGTCATTGCCCAGATGCAGGGGCAGGGGGATGCGACCCGCGGCTTCACCGGCGCGGGCGAGGACATCACCCGGTCCAGCGGCGGGATGGAGGAGCGCTATATCGGCGCGCGCGGCCTGCCGCCGGCCTTCATCGAGCAGCTGGAGCGGGAGTTCGGCTTCGACAAGCCGCCGCTTGAACGCTTCCTGACGATGATGGCGAATTACTTCACCTTCGACTTCGGCACGAGTTACTTCACCTCGAAGACGGTGATCGACCTGATCCTCGAGCGCATGCCGGTATCGATATCCCTCGGCCTCTGGTCCACGCTCATCGCCTATATCGTCTCGATCCCCTTGGGCATCCGCAAGGCGGTGAAGGACGGCTCGCCTTTTGACACCTGGACCTCCGGGGTGATCATCGTCGGCTATGCGATCCCCGGCTTCCTGTTCGCCATCCTGCTGCTGGTGATCTTCGCTGGCGGCTCGTATCTGCAAATCTTCCCCTCGCGCGGGATCCATTCCGAGCGTGAGGTCTGGGAGAGCCTGTCCTGGGGCGGCAAGATCCTCGATTACGCGCATCACATGGTGCTGCCGACCATCGCGCTGACGATCTCCAGCTTTGCCACGCTCACCCTGCTGACGAAAAACTCGTTCCTCGACGAGCTGCGCAAGCAATACGTGATGACCGCCCGCGCCAAGGGCCTTGTCGAGCGCAAGGTGCTGTATGGCCACGTCTTCCGCAACGCCATGCTGATCGTCATCGCGGGCTTCCCGGCGGTGTTCATCGGCGCCTTCTTCGGCGGCTCCCTGATCATCGAGACGGTCTTCTCGCTCGACGGGCTCGGTCGGCTGTTCTTCGAGGCGGCGATCAACCGCGACTATCCGGTGATCTTCGGCACGCTCTTCATCTTCACGCTGCTGGGGCTGATCGTCGGCATCATCTCGGACCTGATGTATGTCTGGATCGACCCCCGCATCGACTTCGAGACGCGGGAGAGCTGAGCGCATGGCCCTGTCTCCCCTGAACCAACGCCGCTGGCGGAACTTCCGCGCGAACCGCCGGGCCTTCTGGTCGCTCTGGGTCTTCCTGCTGCTCTATGGCGTGTCGCTGTTTGCGGAATTCCTCGCCAATGACGTGCCGGTCGTCGTCAGCTATCGCGGCGAGATCCAGTTCCCGATCTTCCAGTTCTACCCGGAAACCGCCTATGGCGGCGAGTTCCGCACGCAGGCCGATTACCGCGTCGAGGAGGTGCAATGCCTCATTGCCACCGGCGGCATCGAATGGTGTCTGGACGATCCCGAGGACGCCATGGCCCAAGCCGCCGAAACCGGCACGGTCGAGGGCGAGGAGGTCGTGCCGGGCTGGATGGTCTGGCCGCCGATCCCCTATTCCTATGACACGATCAACAACCTCGGCGGCCCGGCCCCCTCGGCGCCCGATGGCGACCATTGGCTGGGCACCGACGGCGCCGCACGCGATGTGCTGGCGCGGGTGATCTACGGCTTCCGGCTGTCAGTCAGCTTCGCCTTCGTCGTGGTCGCGATCTCCTCGGTCGTGGGCATCACGGCGGGTGCGATCCAAGGCTTCTTCGGCGGGATCACCGACCTCGTCGCGCAACGCCTGATCGAGCTTTGGGGCTCCATCCCCTCGCTCTACGTGATCATCATCGTCGCCGCGATCATACCGATGAATTTCTGGCTGTTGGTCATCCTCATGGTGCTGTTCTCATGGACAGCCCTCGTGGGCGTCGTCCGGGCCGAGTTCCTCCGGGCGCGCAATTTCGAATATGTCCGCGCCGCCCGTGCGCTGGGCGTGTCGAACCTGCGCATCATGTTCCGCCATGTGCTGCCCAACGCCATGGTCGCCACCGTCACGATGCTGCCCTTCATCGTCACCGGCGCCATCGGTTCGCTGGCGACGCTGGACTTCCTCGGCTTCGGCCTGCCGGCCTCGGCTCCGTCGCTGGGCAACCTGACGCTTCAGGCGCGGCAGAACCTGCAGGCCACATGGCTCGGTTTCACCGCCTTCTTCACCTTCGCCATCATGCTCAGCCTCCTCGTCTTCGTGTTCGAGGGCGTGCGTGATGCGTTCGATCCCAGAAAGACGTTCCGATGACCCTGTTGCGCGTGAAGGACCTCGGCGTCGCCTTCCGGCAGGGGGGCAAGGCCACGCAGGCCGTCAAAGGCGTCTCGTTCGAGATCGCCGAGGGCGAGACCGTCGCGCTGGTGGGCGAATCCGGTTCGGGCAAGTCGGTGACGGCCCTGTCGACGGTCGGGCTGATGTCCGACGCCGCCGAGATCTCGGGCTCGATCACCTTCGAGGGGGCCGAGATGGTCGGAGCCCCGGCGGCCGAGCTGCGGCGGGTGCGCGGCAACGATATCAGCTTCATCTTCCAGGAGCCGATGACCTCGCTCAACCCGCTGCACACGGTGGAAAAGCAGATCACCGAGGCCTTGGAACTGCACCAAGCCCTGCGCGGCGACGCCGCCCGCGCCCGCGCGCTGGAGCTGTTGCAGAAGGTCGGCATCCGCGAGGCCGAGACCCGGCTCTCCAGCTATCCGCACCAGCTGTCCGGCGGGCAGCGGCAGCGGGTGATGATCGCCATGGCCTTGGCGAACGGGCCGAAATTGCTGGTCGCGGACGAGCCGACCACCGCCCTCGATGTGACGATTCAGGCGCAGATCCTTGAGCTGCTGGCCGAGCTGAAGCGTGCCGAGCGCATGTCGATGCTGTTCATCACGCATGATCTGAACATCGTCCGCCGCGTCGCCGACCGGGTCTGCGTCATGCAGAACGGCGAGATCGTCGAGCAGGGGCCGACCGAGCAGGTCTTCACCAATCCCTCGCATCCCTATACCCGCAAGCTGCTCGAGGCCGAGCCGACCGGCGAGCCCGATCCCGTTCCGCAAGGCGCCCCCGAGGTTCTGCGGACCGAGGGCCTGCGCGTCTGGTTCCCGATCCAGCGCGGTCTGCTGCGCAAGACGGTGGGGCATATCAAGGCGGTGAACGACGCCTCGCTCAGCCTGCGTGCGGGCGAAACCCTTGGTGTCGTGGGCGAATCCGGCTCGGGCAAAACCACCTTGGCACTGGCCATCGCCCGACTCACGCGGTCCGAGGGGACGATCGTCTTCCTCGGGCGCGATATCTCGCCGGCCTCGGAAAAGGGCTCCAGCCGTGCCGTTCTGCGCGACCTTCGGCGCGAGATGCAGATTGTGTTTCAGGACCCGTTCGGCAGCCTCTCGCCCCGCATGACGGTCGAGGAAATCATCGCCGAGGGCCTCGGCGTCCACGGTGTCCCCACCGGCGGCACCCCGCGCGAGGCCGTCGCGGCGATCATGACCGAAGTCGGCCTCGACCCCGCCGCGATGGATCGCTACCCGCATGAATTCTCGGGCGGGCAACGTCAGCGCATCGCCATCGCCCGCGCGATGATCCTGCAACCTAAGCTGGTGATCCTCGACGAGCCGACCTCGGCCCTCGACATGACGGTGCAGGTGCAGATCGTCGAACTCCTGCGCGACCTGCAACGCAAGCATGGGTTGGCCTATCTATTCATCAGCCACGATCTTCGCGTCGTACGCGCCATGTCGCATCAGATCCTTGTGTTGAAACAGGGAGATGTGCTGGAATACGGCCCGGCGCAGCAGGTGTTCGACGCGCCGGGGCACGAGTATACGCGCGCGCTTCTCGCCGCGGCCTTCGACCTGAAAACCATGGGGCGCGTGACGTCGGAGGATGCGTGAAGATCCTGTTTGTCCACCAGAATTTCCCGGGCCAGTTCCTGCATCTGGCCCCGGCCCTGGTGGAACGCGGGCATGATGTCACGGCCCTGACCGACGAGACGAACGCGCGCAAATCGACGATCACCACCTTCCGCTACCGCAAGCCCGATCCGCGCCCCGATCCGAAGATCGCGCAACTGGGCACCACCTATTGCGAGATGACCAACCGGGCCTGGCGCGTCGCGCGCGCCGCCCGTGTCTTGCGCGACAAGCATGGCTATGTGCCCGATGTGATCTTCGGCCACGGCGGCTGGGGTGAGACGCTGTTTCTGCGCGAGGTCTGGCCCGAGGCGCGGCTCATCGTCTATGCCGAGCTCTACTACGCTCCGCGCGGGCTGGATGTCGGGTTTGATCCAGAATTCGCCAATGACAGCGAGGACAAGGTCTATTCCGTTGTGGCCCGGCAGGGGCATCAAGCGCTGATGATGGCCCAATGCGACGCGGCTTTGGCCCCGACCGAGTTTCAGGCCGATACCTTCCCCGAGAGCTTCCGCGACAAGATCACCATCATCCATGACGGGGTCGATACGGATCGGCTGAAGCCCGATCCGATGGCGCGGGTGGTGTTGCCCTCGGGCGTGGAGTTCCGGGCGGGCGATGAACTCCTGACCTTCATCAACCGCAACCTCGAGCCCTATCGCGGCTACCATTCCTTCATCCGGGCCCTGCCCGAAGTGATGCGGGCCCGCCCCAACGCGCAGGTGGTGATCATCGGTGGCGACGACGTCAGCTACGGTGCCCGACCGGGCGGCGGGCGCAGCTGGAAGGAGATCTTCCTTGACGAGGTGCGCGATCAGCTGGACCTCTCGAGGGTGCATTTCACCGGCAAGGTGCCCTACGCGACCTTCACCGGCCTGATGCAATGTACCCGCGCGCATTGCTACCTGACCGTGCCGTTCGTGCTGTCATGGTCGATGCTGGAGGCCATGAGCGCCGGGGCCTTGGTCGTCGGCTCCCGCACCGCGCCGGTCGAGGAGTTGATCGAGGATGGCGAGAACGGCCTGTTGGTCGATTTCTTCGACACCGAAGAGATCGCCGGGACGCTGATCCGCGCCCTTGCCCGGCCCGAGGAATTCCGGGGCATGCGGCAAGCCGCCCGTCGGCATATCGTCGAGAATTACGACCTGCACAGCATTTGTCTGCCGCGGCTCATTGATTTCGTCGAGGGCCGGCTGGACGTCTGAACGGCCGTTCCGTTGGAACAGAAAGGGGCGCCCGTGGATATCCCGGGCGCCCTTTTCGTTTCGTCTGCGAGGTTGTCAGTGCACGACAAGGTCTGCGTGAAGCGCTCCGGCCGCGTTGATCGTGTTGAGGATGTCGATCATGTCGCGCGGTCCGACCCCCAGCGCGTTCAGGCCCGCCACGACCTCGGCCAGCGAGGTGCCGCCCCGCACTTCGGCCAAGCCTACGCCGGGGTCGGGGGTGATCGTGGCATCGGTGCGCGGAACAACCACGGTCTCGCCGGGGCTGAACGGGTTGGGCTGGATCGCCTGTGGCGTTTCCTCGACCCTGAGAGTCAGACCGCCTTGCGCCACGGCGACGCGGCTGATGCGAACATCCTCACCCATGACAATCGTCCCGGATCGCTGATCTATCACCACGCGCGCACGGGTGCCGGGTGCGACGACCAGATTCTCGACGCTGCTCAGTGCGTGGGCGGCCGAAGGCGCGCGGGTCGCGGCGATGTCCAGAACGACGGTGCCGGCGTCCTGCATGGCGGCGACGGCGCGGCCGAAATGGGCGTTGATCACCTGTTCGATCCGCAGGGCGGTGGTGAAATCGGCCTGACGCAGCGCCAGCCGGACGCGGGGCAGCGAGGCCAGCGAGAAGTCAACTTCGCGCTCGACACGCGCGCCGCCGGGGATCGTGCCCGACGTGGGGACGCCTTCGACCACCTGCGCGGCCTGACCGCGTGCGGCAACGCCACCGGCAATCACCGCACCCTGCGCCACGGCATAGATCTGGCCATCGGCGCCGTTCAGCGGGGTCATCACCAGCGTCCCGCCGAACAGCGAGCTGGCGTCACCGATGGCCGACACCGTCACATCGACGCGCGAGCCGGTGCGGGCGAATGGCGGCAGAGTCGCGGTCACAAGAACGGCGGCGACGTTGCGGGGACGGAACTGTTCGCCGGTGATGTTGACGCCCAGCCGTTCCAGAATGTTCGCCATGATGTCTTCGGTGAAGGGCGCATTGCGGATCCCGTCGCCGGTGCCGTCCAGACCGACCACGAGGCCATAGCCGATCAGGTCGTTGCCGCGCACCCCGTCGAACTCGACCAGATCCTTGAGCCGGATCTGCGCCGACGCAAAGGAAGCGCTAACCATGATAGCCAAAGCGAAACCGCAGGCGAAACGGATCAGGTGACGCATTACAGGTACTCCGTCAGGGACAGGCGTGCCGTGCGGGCGGTGAAGGCGTACAGCGTTTCCAGACGGGTCTGTACGACCTCCAGCTGGCCAGCAGCCTCATAGGGATCCGCGCCCACAAGGTTGTTGCGCGCAAGGCTCAACGCATCGCGCTCGCCAGTGAGGCGGGTCTGCGTTTCATCCAGACGCGCTTGCGTTTCCCCGAGCGAGCCCTGCAGCTCTGCCATGCCGGGAGCCGCGCCCATCATCGCAGTACCGGCGGCCTTGGCCAGCGCGACACGTTCGTTGTCTTGAAGGATCATCGAATCCTCACCCGACAGCGCCGCGATGACCATGCCGGCCATCATGCGGCGCAATGCGGGGTCATCCGCCGTCGGCATTGCGGGGGCGGTCACGCCGGTGTCGATGGCCGCACCCTGAGCGGCTGGGCCGCCTTGGTAGAACGTGGTCTCGAACAGGCCGCCCGGATCCATGAAGGCCGAATTCACCGTGGCGATGATGTCATCGGTCGACGGCAGACCGTTCACCAGCGGAATGATCGCTGCGATCATGTCATCGGCACTGGGCAGCGGCGAGGCGTCGGTCACGGTGCCCGAGAAGATCGCCCGGCCTGCGACGCGCTGGCCCAGGGCATTCGACAGGTCCGTCAACGCCCCTTTGGCCGAGGTCGCGCCAGCGCGCAGGGTCTCGGGCGACACGCCTTCGTTCGAGACAGCCATCATGCGCGCCCCGACATCCGAGCCCGAATCCGCAATGCGGTTCAGGACCGATTGGCCGACATCCGCCGCCGTGCTGGCGAGGGTGTTGGCCTCGGTGTAGGACAGGATGCGCGACAGGCGATTGTCCACCGCCGACAGGGGCGACAGATTGCCCTTCAGGTGCTTGGCGGTGTTCTGCACCTCGCCGGTGACCAGTTCGGTCCCGAGGCGCGTCATCTCATTGCGGAGCATCACCGAACTGCGGTTCAGCTGCGAAGGCAGGGCGAGGCTGCCAAGGGAAAGCCAGTTCATGTTCAGATCTCCAGCAGGGTGCGCAGCATGGCGTCTGCGGTCGAAATCACGCGGGCATTCGCGGCGTAGGCTTCCTCGATCAGAAGAAGGCGCTGCATCTCGGCGTCCGTGTCGACGCCTTGCTCCAGCAGGGAATCGTTGAGGGTGTTGAAGCGCGTCTGCGCCGTGGTGGCGCTGTCTTCAGCCCCCTGACGTGCGGTCGAGATCGAGGTCAGCAGACCGCCAAGGTTCCCGGCCACGTCGCGCATCGGTGCCCCGGGGCCCGAGCTGATGGAGCGATCAAGCGCGCCCATCAGGTTGTTGATCTGCGTGGCGTCACCGACAGGTCCGGCCGCGGCGGCGCCAATGCCATCGCGCAGGCGCCACAGGGCGCCACCGGCCGAGGGGTCGACCGCCGTATTGACCGCCAGACGGCCCGCGAGGCCGGCAACGCCGGTGTCCAGCGTACCCGCATCCGTGAACAGACCGGGGCCGCCAGCGAGGGTGGCATCGGTCGCCGGATCGGCAAAGCGCGAGATCAGATCGGACGCGAAGGCGTCGATCTCGGCCTGAACGCCGGGGGCATCCACGTCACGGATGTTGAAATTGGTGGAGAGGCGGCCCCCGCCAAGCGGTCCGGTCTCGGTGGTCGAGATGGCGCGGCCATTGATGGTCAGACCGGACAGGCCGCTGCCGTTGCTCATCGAGGCATCGATGGCGACCGTCTGGGTGAAGCCGAAGGTGACCGGCTGGGTGTCCAGCAGCAGCTCTCCATTGGTCGAATAGAGCATGACGCGGCCATTATCGCGCGGGTATTCCCGCATCGGCACGATCTCGGACAGGGTCGAGATCACGGACTGCCGCTCATCTTCCAACCCAAGGGTCGATTGACCGCTCATCTTCATCTTGATGATCTGGTCGTTCAGCGTATCGACGCGCTGCAGGCCCTCATTCAGCGCCTTCACGTCGACGGCGATGTTGTTGTCAGCCTCGACCCGGGTTTGCTGAACAGCATCTTCGATCTGGCCGAGCTTGCTGACCAAGGCATTGGCGTTGTTCACGATCCCGGAAAGGCGGCTTTCCAGATCGGGGCGCTCGCTGGCCGAGATCAGGGCGCTTTCGAAGCCGGACATGGCCGAGGAAAGCCCCTCGCCGGTCAGGCCGATCGCGGATTGGATGCGGTTCCAGAACGAGGCCGAGGTGCCGCCCGCCGAGGCCGAAGCCCCGGCGTCGCGGTGCATGCCCAGCACGACCGGATCGACGATGCGGGTCGTCCCCGCCACCCGCACCCCGGAGCCTACCCCGCCCAGGGACGAGGAGGCGAGGTCGAGCCTGCGCGCGGCATAGCCGGGCGTCAGCACGTTGGCGATGTTGGACGATGCGACCTGCACCGCCCGCGCCGACGCGGCGAGACCCGAGTTGGCATTGTTCAACGCTGAGCTGATGCTCATCTCGACCTCCTAGACGCTGGATCAGCGCTTGATGTTGGTGGTTTCCTGCAGCATCTCGTCGACGGTCTGGATGACCTTCGCGTTCGACGAATAGGCACGCTGCGTCTGGATCATGTTGGTCAGCTCCTGCGCGACGTCGGTGGCCGACTGCTCCCGCGTGAAGCCCATGATGTCGCCCGTGGGGCCGTCACCGGCGTTCCACAGGAACATCGGACCCGAATCGGGCGAGACGCTGTAGGTCTGGTTGTCCATGGCGGTCAGGCCGTTCGCGTTCGGCACGTCGACCAGCGGGATCTGCGCGATGGTGCGGATCAGGCCCGAGTCGTAATAGGCCTTCACGAAACCGGTGGCATCGACCTGGACGCCGACCAGCGACTGCACGGGCGAGCCGTCACGATCGGTCGACACCGGGATGAAGCTTTCGGCCATCTGGGTGATGCTGTCCTCATCGCCCGGCATCCCGATGTTCAGCGAGATGTCCTGACCGTTGACCGTCACGGTGAACGAACCGGTGGCGGGGTCATAGGCACCGCCCGGTGCGCCGCCGGCCTGGCTGACGCTCAGGATGCGGCCGCCGTTCGGGGGTTGGTCGTCGAAGGTGATGGTGTATTCGCCGACAACGGTGCCGGTCGAGGGATCGGTGACCGTGGCCGTCCATTCGTTCGACTGGCCGGTGGCCGGAACGTTCGGGCTGAAGGTCATGGTCATCGTGTCGGTGGTGCCGAGCGGGCTGTAGTATTCCAGCGCCACGTCATGCGACAGGCCGTCCGAATCCGAACGGGTGCCGGTCGCGGGCAGGTTGACGCGGACGTCGATATTGGTGGTCGGGTCCGAGGCGAACTGGTTCGAGTTGATGCGAATCGGCTCAAGCCCACCGATGGTGTCGCGCGGGAAGGCCGGGATCGTGCCGTCCGGATCGGCGGGCCAGCCCAGCAGGATCAGGCCGGCCGGGTTGCGCAGCAGGCCGTTCGAATCGGGCCGGAATGAGCCGGTTGTGGTCAGCATGAGCGGCAGCGCGCCCGAGGAACCCAGCGCCGATTCGGCGGTGACCGGCAGGAAGCCGCGGCCACTGACGGCGAGGTCGGTGGCGTTCGAGCTGGAGGTCAGGGCGCCGCGTTCGTCCACGAGGCGCGTGGTGGAGGCGCGCACGCCGCCAGCAATATAAGGGCCGTAGTTCGAGCCCGAGCTCATCACCATCGACTGGAAGGAGGTGACGACCCGCTTGTACCCTTCGGTACCCGTGTTTGCGATGTTGTCCGAAATCGCGGCGAGCCGCGTCGAGTTGGCGTTCAGGCCGGAGAGGCCGGCATTGAACGAAGAGTACAACGTGGACATGTTCGGTGACCTTTCTGGTGCGAAGCAATTGTCCTGACACTGCACGAAGGGCGTTAATGCGGCCCTAACAGCAAACGGCGGGTCCGGCCTGTGTCAGAGCCTTTCCGCTCAGCCCGGCTTGGTTCCATCAATCGAAGGGCCAAGCCGCGGGTCGCGCGCGCAGCGTACCGCCGGTGCAGCGGTGCCGGGAGGTGATCCCGACACCAGCCTGCAGCGGCCAAGTCACGAGAATCGTTCCCTTCTGGGATCGTGTTGAGAGGGTCATGCCCGCCCGGAGGGGCGGAGGGCCGGATCGCGGGGCCGGAGCCAGCGATCCGGCGCCTGCGTCAGCGATTGCGACGCAGGAGGATCAGTTCCAGACGGTTGTTCCGCACCGCCATCGGGTTCGGATCGGCCGGGCGACGGTCGGCATGGCCGGTCACACGAGCGATTCGGGTCGGGTCGAAACCGGCATTGTCCATCATCTCGCGGATGCGCTCGGCGCGGGACATCGACAGGGTCCAGCGAGGGTCGGTGGCCTGCACGACGCTATAGCTGCGGGTGTGGCCTTCGATCGCCAGCTGGTTGGTGACCATGGCAAAGATCTGCGCGACGATCTGCACGATATTCTGCGTGACGATGGTCGGCTGGTTCGTCTCGGCATCGAACAGCGGCGCGCCGGGCAGATCGAACAGCTCGATCACCAGACCTTCGTCGGTGAGACGCGTGACGACATGGGCCAGCGCATCGTCCAGAACGGCGCTTTCGCCACCGAGGCCCATCAGGCGCTGCTGAAGATCTTCAAGCGATTCCGTCTCGGCCATGTTCTCGATGCCGGTTTCGGTATCGCTCATATCCGGGGTCATGGGAGCGGTCAGGCTGGGCATCTGGATGTCGGAGCCGCCGAACATCCCCTCGCCGCCTGAGGCCATGCGGTGCACCGGGATCGACGGATTGAAATAATCCGCAAGCCCGCGCCGCTGCGATTCGGTTGTTGCGCCCAACAGCCACATCATCAGGAAGAACGCCATCATCGCGGTCACGAAGTCAGCATAAGCCACCTTCCAGGCGCCACCATGATGGCCGCCGCCCGCAATGACCTTCTTCCGTTTGATGATGATGGGCCTGGCCTCGTTTTGCCGGCTCATGCCACCACCTTACCTTTTTCACCCATCTTCAGGGGTAGCAGCGGTGTATGAACCTCGAGTTAATCGCCGGCCAGCGAACAGCGTTAATCGGCCTGAGGTTTCAGGGGGATACGCCCGTCAGGGCCAAGAACCCAAACATCGCGCCCCTCGATCACCACGGCGGTCAGAGGGCCGCCATAGGCGGCGCTGCTGTCGATATTGACACGGTTGCCGCAATGTTCTGCCTCGGGGCGGTGGGTATGGCCGTGGACGACCAGCCACGGATGCGGGCCGGTGAACTCAAGAAACGGCGCGCGAATCCAGGCCATGGTGTTTTCGGTCTGGTCCTCCAGCGGCACGCCCGGAGCAATGCCGGCATGGACGAACAGCACCTCGCCGCGCAGGTGATGGCTGGGCAGGTCCTGCAGGAAGACGCGATGGCCGGCGGGCACGGCAGCGGCGGCCTCGATCGGCGTGGCATCGGACGACGCGCCGTAGGAGAGCAAGGTTTCCGCCCCGCCGATCCGCGGGTTCAGGTACTCCAGATCCGCGCGCAGAACCGGGTCGCGCCGGCCCTCGAGGTAGTAGGTGAACATCCGGTCGTGGTTGCCTTTGAGCACGATCCACGGCTTCCCGGCGAGCTGACCCTTCAGCAGCAGCTCGACCACGCCGCGCGAATCGGGGCCCCGGTCGACCAGATCGCCGACATGGACGATCGGCGCTTCGGCATCGCCGGTGCGGGCGCGGTCGGCCTCGATCCGGGCATGGGCTGCGCGCAGCAAGTCGATCTGGCCGTGAATATCGCCGATGGCATAGGTTCGGATCATCGCGCCGGTCCCCTTGTTGGCCCTGCGCGTCTTGTCGGATAAATCCTTGCCGGGTTCAACGTTCCGAGGGGGTCAAACCGCCCAATCGTCCAGAATACCCGCCATGAGTTGGCGTGCGGCCTGATATTCGGCGGCGAAACGCGCCACGAGGGTGGCGGCCGGCACGATCGCCTCTACGGCGCCGACGCCCTGACCCGCGCCCCAGATCTCTTTCCAGGCCTTGGGCCGTTCCTCGCGCGCCTTGCCGAAGGACATCTCGGTGCCCATGGCTTCCAGCGCCTCGGGCGTGATCCCGGCATTGGCGAAGGAGGGGCGCAGGTAGTTGCCGGTGACGCCGGTGACGCCCGCCGTGGCGACGATGTCATCGGCGCGGGTGTCGACGATCATCTGCTTGTAGGCCTGCTGGGCGTTGGCTTCCTCGGTCGCAATGAAGGGCGTGCCGACATAGCCCATGTCCGCGCCCGCCGCCTGCGCGGCCAGCAAAGCGCGGCCGGTGGCGATGGAGCCCGAGAGCAGAACGGGGCCGTCGAACCAGCTGCGGATCTCGTGCAGCAGGGCGAAGGGCGATTGCGCGCCGGTGTGGCCGCCCGCACCGGCGGCGACGGCGATCAGGCCGTCCGCGCCCTTCTCGATGGCCTTGCGGGCGAAGCGGTCGTTGATCACGTCGTGCAGGACGATGCCGCCCACGCTATGGGCCGCGTCGTTCACATCCGTCCGCGCCCCCAACGAGGTGATCCAGACCGGCACCTTCCAGCGCATGCAGATCTCGACGTCGCGCTCCAGCCGCGTGTTGGTCTTGTGCACGATCTGGTTCACGGCGAAGGGCGCAGCCGGGCTGTCGGGATGGGCCTGATTGTGGCGATCCAGCTCTTCGGTGATGCGCTTGAGCCACGCTTCCAGCTGGATCGGCTCACCCTCGGCCTCACGGGCGTTCAGCGCGGGGAAGCTGCCGATGATGCCGGCCTTGCACTGGGCAATGACCAGATCGGGGTTCGAGATGATGAACAACGGCGAGCCGACCATGGGCAGACGGGTGGCCTGAAGGGCGGCGGGCAGCTGGGCCCGGCGGGAGGGGGGAAGGGTCATCTCGGCACTCCGCAGGTTCGGTCGTTGCCTGCGAAATTGGCACGCGTTGCCCGATCCGCCCAGACCCTGAACAGCGCAACGCTGCGTCACGCCAATCGCCTGCCTTCGCGTCAAACCCGTGTCCCTTAGGGTGGATTCGTCGCGGCAGGTGGCGAAGGGTGTTGCTGATTGCGCGGCGCACGGTAAAGTCATCGACAGCGAACCGGTGGGCCGCCGAATTTTTCGGCACGCCACGCCGCCGCAGCAGACGTCCGGTCAACGGCGCGCAGACGAAGGGAGTTTTGATCTAACCGAACTCGCGAAGCAGGCGGCTTCACGTCCCATGATCGTGCGCAGAACACGGCAGGGGAGAAGCATCGAGGCGCACCGCAACAGCGGGCCCCGAACGCCGACCGGAACCACATCCACAGGGAAGGATACCCCAATGAAAAAACTGCTTCTGACCACCGCTCTCGTCGGTTTCGCCGCGGGCGCCGCACAGGCCGACGATGTGCCGCTGGGCATCATCCTCGGCTTCACCGGCCCGCTGGAATCGATCACCCCGGCGATGGCTCAGGCTGCCGAAATGGCGATCGCCGAAGTCAACGAATCGGGCAATTTCTCGCTCGGCACCGTGACCTCGGTGCGCGGCGATGACGGCTGCATCGACTCGGGCATGGCTGTCGCCACCGCCGAACGTCTCGTCACCTCGGACCGCGTGCTCGGCATCGTCGGCGCGGACTGCTCGGGCGTGACCGGCGCCATCTTGCAGAACGTCGCGCGCCCGAACGGCGTCGTCATGGTCTCGCCCTCGGCCACCTCGCCGGCGCTGTCGACCGCTGAAGACGACGGCCTGTTCTTCCGTACCGCCCCGTCGGACGCCCGTCAGGGTCAGGTCGTGTCGGACATCCTGGTCGACCGCGGCGTGGAATCGATCGCGATCTCGTACACCAACAACGACTACGGCGCGGGTCTGGCTGACTCGATCCAGGCGGCCTTCACCGCCGCGGGCGGCACCGTGACCATGGTCGCCTCGCACGAAGACGGCAAAGCCGACTACTCGGCCGAAGTCGGCGCGCTGGCGGCTGCCGGTGGTGACGTGCTGGTCGTGGCGGGTTACGTCGACCAAGGCGGCCGCGGCATCATCCGCTCGGCCCTCGACCTCGGCGCGTTCGACACGTTCGAACTGGTGGACGGCATGATCGGCGACAGCCTGCTGGAAGCCATGGGCGACGAAATCCAGGGCTCGTACGGCCAGCTTCCGGGCGCCGACAACCCCGGCACCGAGACCTTCCAGGGCCTGGCCGAAGCCGCGGGCTTCGACGGTACCTCGGCCTTCGCACCGGAATCCTATGACGCCGCCGCGCTGATCATGCTGGCGATGGCTGCTGCCGGTTCGACCGCCTCGGCCGATTACAAGGATCACGTCATGGACGTGGCCAACGCCCCCGGCGAGCCGATCTACCCGGGCGAACTGGGCCGCGCGCTGGAAATCATCGCTGCTGGCGGTGACGTCGATTACGTGGGTGCCTCGGCTGTCGAACTGATCGGCCCGGGTGAAAGCGCCGGTAACTACCGTGAGCTGGAAATCCGCGGCGACGCCTTCGAGACCGTGCGCTTCCGCTGAGGCGTTTGCAGTGACAACAGGACAGCCCGGACGTGGTCCGGGCTGTTTCCATACAAGGATGCGCGCATGATCCGCGTCGAGAACTTGCACAAGCACTTCGGGGGCTTCCACGCCGTCGATGGTGCGTCTCTGCACATCGCCGAAGGGTCGATCACCGGGTTGATCGGGCCGAACGGGGCAGGGAAAACCACTCTATTCAACGTCATCGCCGGCGTGCTGAAGCCCACCTCGGGCCGCGTCACCATGGCGGGCGAGGACATCACCGGGCTGGAGCCGCACGAGCTGTTTCACAAGGGGCTGCTGCGGACCTTCCAGATCGCCCATGAATTCCACTCGATGACCGTGCGCGAGAACCTGATGATGGTGCCCGCGCGTCAGGCCGGCGAGGGGCTGATGTCCGCCTGGTTCCAGCGCCGCAAGGTCGCGCTGGAGGACGAGGAGATCCGCCGCCGCGCCGACGAGGTGCTGGAATTCCTGACCATCGACCATATCGCCGACCAGAAGGCCGGGCAGATCTCGGGCGGTCAGAAGAAGCTTCTGGAACTCGGCCGCACGATGATGACCGACGCCAAGATCGTCTTCCTCGACGAGGTGGGCGCGGGCGTGAACCGGACGCTTCTGAACACCATCGCCGATGCGATCGTCCGGCTGAACAAGGAACGCGGATATACTTTCGTGGTGATCGAACACGACATGGATTTCATCGACCGCATCTGCAACCCGGTCATCTGCATGGCCGAGGGCAAGGTGCTGGCCGAGGGCACGCTGGCCGAGATCAAGGCCAACGAGCAGGTGATCGAGGCCTATCTGGGCACCGGCCTGAAGAACAAGGTGAAGGCGGAGGTGGGCCATGTCTGAGCATCCCGTCACCCCCAACCCCGAGGCCGTGCTGATCGGCGATGCCATGACCGGGGGCTACGGCACCGGCGCGGACATCCTGCACAGCTGCACTATCGCGGTGAACAAGGGCGAGATCGCCGTCATCGTCGGCCCGAACGGCGCCGGCAAGTCGACGGCGATGAAAGCCGTGTTCGGCATGCTGAACCTGCGTGAAGGTCAGGTCCGGCTCAATGGCGAGGACATCACCAAGCTCTCGCCGCAGGACCGCGTGGCGAAGGGCATGGGCTTCGTGCCGCAGGTGCGCAACATCTTCCCGACGATGTCGGTCGAGGAAAACCTCGAGATGGGCGCCTTCATCCGCACGGATGATTACAAGAACACGATGGAACAGATCTACACGCTGTTCCCGATCCTGAAGGACAAGCGCCGTCAGGCCGCGGGCGAGCTTTCGGGCGGCCAGCGTCAGCAGGTGGCCGTGGGCCGCGCGCTGATGACCAAGCCCTCGGTGCTGATGCTCGACGAACCCACCGCCGGCGTCTCGCCCATCGTCATGGACGAATTGTTCGACCGCATCATCGAGATCGCCCGCACCGGCATCTCGATCCTGATGGTGGAGCAGAACGCACGTCAGGCGCTGGAGATCGCCGACAAAGGCTATGTCCTCGTGCAGGGCGCGAACCGCTACACCGACACCGGGCAGGCCCTTCTGGCCGACCCCGAGGTCCGTCGTTCCTTCCTGGGGGGCTGAGCCATGGATTTTCTCAATGCCCTGGTTCTCTTGGGCAACTTCGTCCTGATCCCCGCGATCTCCTATGGCAGCCAGCTGGCGCTGGGCGCGCTGGGTATTACGCTGATCTACGGCATCCTGCGCTTCTCGCATTTCGCGCATGGCGATGTGATGGCCTTCGGCACCATGGCCGTGATCTTGGTCACCTGGTGGCTGCAGGGCATGGGCGTGTCGATCGATCCGCTGCCGACCGCGCTGCTGGCGCTGCCGGTGGGGATTGCCGTCGCGGCGGGTCTGCTGCTCGGTACGGACCGCACGATCTATCGCTTCTACCGCAAGGTGAAGGCGCCGCCGATCGTGGTCGTCATGGCCTCGCTGGGCGTGATGTTCGTGGTCAACGGTCTCGTGCGCTTCATCATCGGGCCGGATGACCAGAACTTCGCCGACGGCGCGCGCTTCCTGTTCACCGTGCGCGACTTCAAGGAGGCCACCGGCCTCGACGAGGGTCTCGGCCTGCGCTGGTCGCAGCTGATCACCATCGTCGTGACGCTGGCGGTGATGTCGGGTCTGTTCTGGTTCCTCAACCGGACCCGCACCGGCAAGTCGATGCGCGCCTTCTCGGACAACGAGGATCTGGCGCTGCTTTCGGGCATCAACCCTGAGCGCGTGGTGGCCGTGACCTGGCTGATCGTCGCCGTTCTGGTGACCGTGGCCGGCACGCTCTACGGCCTCGACAAAAGCTTCAAGCCCTTCACCTACTTCCAGCTCCTCCTTCCGATGTTCGCCGCGGCGATCCTTGGCGGCATGGGGAACCCGCTGGGGGCCGTGGCCGGAGCCTATATCATTGCCCTCTCCGAGGTCGGCGTGACCTACGCCTTCCGCAAATTCTTCCAGTACCTGCTGCCGGAATCGATGGAGCCCTCGGGCCTGATGCAATTGCTGTCCACCGACTACAAGTTCGCGGTCAGCTTCGTGCTTCTGGTCTTCGTGCTGCTGTTCCGCCCGACGGGGCTCTTCAAGGGGCAATCGATATGACCCTGCGCCACGCATCCTACTTCCTCCTCATGGCCGTCCTGCTGGTGCTGGTCGGCGTGCTGCAAAGCTGGTCCGTTGCCATGGGCCTGCTCAACATGTGCCTGATCTCGGCCATTCTGGCGCTGGGCGTGAACATCCAGTGGGGCTATGCCGGGCTGTTCTCGGTCGGCACCATGGGCTTCGTCGCGCTGGGTGGCCTTGCGGTCGTGCTGACCTCGATGCCCCCGGTCCACGAAGCTTGGAGCGCCGGTGGCCTCGGTGTGCTGGGTGGCCTTGCCATCGGCGTGCTGGCCATCATCGCCGCCGTTCAGGTCCATCGCCGCATGGCGAAGGGCTGGGCGCGTCTGGCGGTTCAGGCCGTGGTCGTGATCGGCGGCTTCTTCCTGTACCGCGCGGTGCTGGACCCGGCCGTCGACGCGATCGAGGGCACCAACACCGCCGTTGCCGGCTATCTCGGCGGCGCCGGCATGCCGGTGATCCTCAGCTGGGTCGTCGGTGGTCTGCTGGCGGCGGGTGCGGCCTGGGTGATCGGCAAGGTCAGCCTTGGCCTGCGGTCGGATTACCTGGCCATCGCCACGCTGGGCATTTCGGAAACCATCGTCGCCATCATGAAGAACGAGGATTGGCTCTCGCGCGGGGTTCGCAACGTGAACGGCTTGCCCCGTCCGGTGCCCTACGAGGTCAACCTGCAGAACAACCCCGATTTCGTCGCTTGGGCGCAAAGCTTCGGCTTCGATGCGGTCGAGGGCTCGTCGATCTTCGTGAAGGCCTGCTATGCGGTGATCTTCGTCGTGGTTCTGGCGCTGATCATGTGGCTGTCCGAGCGGGCGTGGAACTCGCCCTGGGGCCGCATGATGCGCGCCATTCGCGACAACGAGACCGCGGCCAAGGCCATGGGCAAGGACGTCAAGAAGCGGCACCTGCAGGTGTTCATCCTTGGCTCGGCCGTCTGCGGGATCGCGGGGGCCATGCTGGTGACGCTGGACGGCCTGCTGACCCCGGCCACCTACCAGCCGCTGCGCTTCACCTTCCTGATCTGGGTGATGGTGATCGTCGGCGGGTCGGGCAACAACTGGGGCGCGGTGCTGGGCGGCTTCCTGATCTGGTTCCTGTGGATCGAGGTCGAACCGATCGGCATCTGGGCCATCACCAACCTGACCGCCGCCATGCCCGAGGACAGCGGCCTGCGCGCCCATCTGCTGGATTCCGCCGCGCATGTGCGTCTGCTGACGATGGGGATCATCCTGTTGCTGGTGCTGCGTTTCGCCCCGCGGGGTCTGATCCCCGAGAGGTGATCGGCCCAAGACAGGTCATGAAAACGAACGGGCGCGCCGAAGGGCGCGCCCGTTTCGCTTGGTGTTGGTCTTGCTCAGCTGGTGCGGAACGGCGGCATGGTCAGCGTATGGCGCAGGGTGCCATTGGCGACCTCGCGATCCGCCTCGGCCTGCAATTGCATGATCGAGGCCCGGACCAGCCGCGAGCCGAATCCGCCAGAGCTGCCGGTGTCCACGAAATTCTCGACGCTCTCTTGCCAGTCCAGCCGGAACGACTGCTCCGTCAGCTGCCAGCGGATCGCCAGCGTGCCATCGCGCCGCGACAGCGCGCCGTATTTGGCGGAATTCGTGGTCCATTCGTGCAGGATCAGCACCAGCGGCGTCAGCTCGCGTACCGGGACCAGCGTATCGGGGCCCTCGATCACGATGTCCTGCCCGCCGCGCGTCGGCTCCAGCACCCGTTCCACCAATTGGCGCAGCGGGATCGGCGCGCGCATGTCGTCGCGCAGCATCAGCGCATGGGCCCGATCCAGCGCCGAGATCCGGCCACGCAAGTTGCGGCTGAAATCGGCGGCATCGCTCGATTCCCGCTCGACCGACGAGATCATGGCCGAGACCACCGCAAAGAGGTTCTTGATGCGGTGGTTCATCTCGGCGAGGTGCAGCTCGCGCTCTTCCAGCAGCTTGCGCTCGGCGCTGATGTCGAAGGTCACGCCCATGATCCGGGGATCGCCGTCGCGGCGGGTGAACCGGCCGAGGCCCCGCAGCCAGCGCGTGCGGCCATCGGCATTGGTGACACGGAAGCTTTCGTCGAAATCCTGCAGGTTGGCCGAGACGGCGCGCAGCGATTTCTCGACCCGGGGGCGATCCTCGGCCAGCACGCGGTTGAGGATCGGCTCGATATCCCGCGCCTCGACCTCGTCGACTTCGAAAAAGGCGCGCTCGGTGCGGTCCAGATCGGTCGCGCCGGTGGCCGGGTTGTATTCCCAAATGCCGATCCCGGCGACCTCGATGGCGAGCCGCAGGCGCGCGCGCTCGTCGGCCAGATCGCGCTCCATCGACAGGCTCTCGGTGATGTCGGT
Source organism: Pararhodobacter sp. CCB-MM2 (assembly GCF_001691415.1). GTDB lineage: Bacteria > Pseudomonadota > Alphaproteobacteria > Rhodobacterales > Rhodobacteraceae > Pararhodobacter. The sequence continues at coordinate 63,380 of NZ_LRRR01000006.1, read as the reverse complement.
GAAGATCAGCGTCGCCCCGTCCTGCGAGCCGTCCAACCGCCGGTAGGGCATGATGCGCACGGCGTATTCGCGCCCGCGCTTTTCGTCGGTCATGCGGTCTTCGATGACCTCGCCGTTCTCGGCCACGCGGCGCGCGAAATCGAGGTAACGGGAATCATGCAGCGGCGAGGAGACGTCGCTCAGCGCCCTGCCACGGTCCGTCGGCTGGAACGGGAACAGCAGCGCCGCGGCATCGGTGAACGAGCGGATGACCATGTGGCGGTCCACGACGATCACCGCCAATTGCGTGGAATCGAAGAAGTTCTTCAGGTCGGCATTGGCCACCGTCAGCTGATCGACCTTGGTTTTCAGCTCGTCGTTGACGGTGGTCAGCTCCTCGTTTGTCGACTGAAGCTCCTCGTTCATCGACATCATTTCTTCGTTCGAGCTTTTCAGCTCTTCGTTCGCCGTCTCCAGTTCCTCGACGGTCGAGCGAAGGCGGTGCCGCATCGCGCGCAGCTCGCCCTCCATCAGCTGCATCTGGCCGTCGCCTTGATGCAGCTCGACCAGATCATCGTCGCCGGCGGCGCGGAAATGGCCCATCTCCTTGATGACCAGCAGCATCGCGCCGTCGCGCATCGGCTCGCAGGTCACGCGCACGTCCTGTGCGCCGAAATCGGCCTGCACGGTGACCTCGCGCGCCACATGGGGGCGGTTGTCGCTGGCCGTCTGGCGCATCAGCGGACCCAGCACGTCACGCAGGCCGGGCTTGGCCAGCGCCGGTGCGTGATGGCGGCGTTCGCGCTCGGTCGGGAAGTCGAAATAGCGGCCGACCGGACCCCAGCTGGCGGTGATCGCCCCCGACGAATCGATCAGCACCGAGGCCGGGACATGGCGCTGCGTCAGATGGGCCAGCGCCTCGGATTCCAGCCAGTCGGTGGCAGCCATTTCACGCGGCCGGCGCGCGGCCGAGGGTGTCTTGCGGCGCGTCGTGGCAGCCGGCAGCTCCAGCGGGTAACTCATCCGCACCGAGCGGCGGCGGAACAGCCGGTGGCGGTGGCTGAGATCGTCGAACAGGTCGTCGAACCGCCCGATCGTCTCGGACGAGCCGAGGAACAGCGTGCCTTCCGGCCGCAGGGCGTAGTGGAACAGCGGCAGCACCGCGCGCTGCAGCCGGTCATCGAGGTAGATCAACAGGTTGCGGCACGACACAAGGTCGATGCGCGAGAAAGGCGGATCCTTGATCAGGCTGTGCGGGCTGAACCGGACCATGTCGCGGATCTGCGGCACGACCGTGAAATGGTCGCCCGTGGCATTGGTATAGCGGGTGCGGAACGGCTCGGGGATGTCGGCCATCGCGGCCAGCGGGTACAGGCCCTCGCGCGCGATCTCCAGCATCTGCTCGTCGATGTCGCTGGCGAAGATCGACACGACCGGATGCCGGTCCAGCCGGGACATCGCGTCGCGAAACAGCATGGCGATGGAATAGGCTTCCTCGCCGCTGGAGCAGCCGGCGACCCAGACCCGAATCTCGTCGGAATCGGTGGCGTCACGCACCAGCGGGTCGATGCATTTCTCGCGCAGGGTCTGGAAGGCCTCGGTGTCGCGGAAAAAGCGGGTGACGTTGATCAGCAGGTCGCGGAACAGCGCCCGAGCCTCGACGGCGTCGTCGCGCACACGGGTGACGTAATCCGTTGCCTCGGCAATCCCCAGCACCTGCATGCGGCGGTGGATGCGCCGTCCCAGCGTGCGCCGCTTGTAGCCGGTGAAATCGTGGCCGGTGCTCTGGGCGAGGATTGTGCACAGCTCGTCGATATGATCGCCCATGGCCGGGGCCGCGTCGTCGGTATCGGGCAGCGACTGGCGGGCGAAATAGTCGGACAGCACCGGCAGGATATCGCGGGCCGGGCGGATGAAATCGACCAGCCCCGTCCCCTCGGCCGCCAAAGGCATGCCGTCATAGCGGGCATCCGAGGGCTCTTGCGCGATGGCCAGCCCGCCGTGCTCCTTGATCGCGCGGATGCCGCGGCTGCCATCGGCACCGGTGCCCGACAGGACGATCCCGGCCGAGAGGCGGCCCATTTCGGCCCCGAGGATCTCGAAGAAATCGTCGATCGGCCGGCGCATCCCGCGCGGGGCCTCGAAGTCGCGCAGGTCCAGTTGGCCGTTCTTGATGCCCAGACCGTGGCCGGGCGGGATCACGTAGACGTGTCCGGGTTCGACCGCCTCGCCGCCGGTGATCTGCGTCACGGGCATGCTGGTGTAGCGGTCGATCAGCTGCGCCATCATCGATTCGTGGTTCGGATCGAGATGCTGGATGACCACCAACGCCATGGGCAGATCGCCGCGGAATCCCTCCAACATCTCGCGCAGGGCCTCAAGACCGCCTGCCGAGGCGCCGATGCCGATAATGGGGAAATCGGGTTTGGTGGAGGAGGTCTCGGTCATGAAGCGGGATATCGCACAGCCGGAAGGAGAAGTTAACACCAGAGCAGGTTTCTTATCCGGCCGTCAAGTCGAATGGTCTCGCCCCTTAGTCGAGCATCAGGTCGCCCTTGCCGTAGAGATACGAGGGATCGAAGCCGCCCGCCTCGATCAGCGCGTCCTTGTCCAGCACCGTCACCCGCCCGCGTGAGATCTCGGCGATGCCGTTCTCGCGCAGTTTGCGGACCACGCGGTTCATGTGGATGGCCGTGGTGCCGCAGGAATCCGCCAGCTCCTGCTGCGTCAGCGGGAAGGGGAAGCCGCCCGGATCGGCCAGCCCGACGAAATCGAGCCGCTGCCAGATCTCGGCGATGAGATGGGCCAGGCGACCATCGGCGCTGAGGTGCTCCAGCTTCATGATCCACTCACGGTGCATCGCCGCATCGAGCAGGGTCGAGAACCACAGCATCCGCGATAGATGCGGTTCGGTCTGCATCAGGCCTTCGAGCTTCTTGTGCGTGGTATAGCCGACCATCACCGGCCCGATCGAGACGATCGAATGGTCCAGCCGCTTCAGCGCGAAGGCATGCAGGTCGACGAAATCGCCGGGGACATGCAGGGCGACGATGTGACGGCGCCCGCCCTCGTTGATGACACGCGCGACGAAGCCCTCGATCAGCAGGGTGGAGCGGCTGACGACATCGCCGCGCTCCAGCACCACATGGGCCGAGGTGAACCGCTCGACATCGGTGATCAGGCCCTCGACCACGCCGCGTTCGTGTTCGGACAGGCGGTGCCGCGCGCGGCCCAGCAGGAACCGATGCGACAGTGGATAGGCCGATACGCTCATGGCGCGTTCTCTCCCCGGCTTTTCGCGATCAGGGCGGTGCTGGTGGCCAGAGTCTCGACCGAGCCGAACATCAGATAGCCGGTGTCGCCTGCGATGATGGCGATCTGCGTCACGTCCTCGCGCAGCGCGTCGTCATACAGCGTCTCCCGGCGGCCATCGATGCGGGCCGCGTCGAATTGTGAACCCAGCACGAAGACGCAGCGCCCGTCGCGGTAGATCTTGGTCATGTAGAGCACATTGACAAAAGGCGAGCCGTCCTTGCGCCGATTGGGCAGAAGAAAGCGTTCCGTGTTGTCGGTGTCGGTGGCCAGAAAGGCCCGGATCCTGTCGCGGACCGGGCCCGCGCCCTCGGGCGGCTGCAGGAAACGGCAGTTGCGGCCCAGCACCTTGTCCGGGCCAAAGCCGGTCAGCCGGGTGAAGGCCTCGTTACAGTAGACCAGCGGACAATCCTCGACCGTGGCGTCGGCCAGAGTGAGGGGCACACCACTTTGCTGCAGGAAATCGCGCAGCGCGTCAGGGATTGGATGGGTCATGGATCTGTTCTGGGCTCCGCGCGCTCAGACTGCACTAACAAATGTTAAAGCGCCATCCCGGGGCGCGCTAAAAATTTGGGAAATCAAGGAATAAACCGGGCTGGCCGTGCATCGTTCCCTGCCGGCGGTGAATTTCCTGACGTGACGGCAGTTGCGCGTAATGTGCGCAGGAGTTAATTGTTTTTTTGAAAATGTTCTGGTAGGAACAATGCCGGGAAAGGACGACAGGGCGATACGCATGGTCACAAGCGCAGGCGCAGGTCGGCAAAGATGGAAGCAAGATCCGGAGGGTGTGCGCCGCGCCCTGCTGGAGGCTGCCACGGCCGAATTTGCACAGAATGGCTATGCGTTGACCCGCATCGAGGACATCGTGGCGAAGACCGCGACCTCGAAACGGATGGTGTACTACTACTTCACCGACAAGGAGGGCCTCTATCGCGAGGTCCTTCACCACGCCTACGCCTCTGTTCGAGAGCGTGAGGCGGCATTGCAGCTTGACCATCTGCCACCGGCGCAGGCGCTGGTGGCAGTGGCTGGCTTCACCTTCGACCATCATCGCAAGCATCCTGAGGTCATTCGCCTCGTGATGATCGAGAACGTGCACCGGGCCGAGAACCTGCGCGCCACGGGCGTGATCAACAAGGTCAACGCCGGTGCCATCGCCAAGCTGGAGCGGATCCTAGAGCGCGGGCGCGCGGACGGCGTGTTCCGCGCGGATGTGACGCCTCTGGCCCTGCATTGGCAGATCTCTGCGCTGGCGTTTTTCAACGTCTCGAACCGGCCCAGCTTCTCCACGGCCTTCGGCGACAGCCTGTTTACCGATACCGGGCAGGCCGAGCTGCGCGAGCAGGCGCTGCGCAGCATCCTCAGTCTGGTTCTGGTCGATCCCACCGAGAGCGACGCGATCCTCAGTGCGGCCAAGGTACTGCGCGATCCGGGGCTGGAGCCCTTCCTTGCCCTGTGGAACGAGCGGTGGAACAGTCTGCCGGACGGCGCCCGCCCGGCCGATCGTCGCAAGCGGTTCGAGGCCATCGCGCGTGAGATCCGCATGCCCTTGCCCGAGGGCGTCACGGATACCGAGGAGCATTGGGTCGAGACCGAGGCCGGTCCGGTCCGCGTCCGCCTGTACCGGCCGGCGGGGGAGGGGGCGCAGCCCTGCCTGATCTACCTGCATGGCGGCGCCTTCATGATGGGCTCGCCCGAGACCCATGCCGATGTCACCGCACATTTGGCGGCCCGCAGTGGTCATGTCGTGGTGAGCGTCGATTACGCCCTCGCGCCCGAGGCACCCTTCCCGGCGGCGGCCCGGCAGGTGCAGGCGGTGGCGCATTGGCTGCACGCGCAGGCCGGGGCGCTCGGCCTCGATCCGGCGCGTTTCGCGGTGGCGGGAGACAGCGCGGGGGGCAACCTTGCCGCGGGTCTGGCGCTGGCATTGCGCGGCGGGCCGGTACAGTTGCGCGGCCAGTTGCTGATCTATCCGGGCTGCGATTTCGACCTGTCCCGCCCCAGCTATCTGGAGAATGCCGAGGGACCGGTTCTGGAAGCCCGCGACCTTGCCCCGTTGAACGCGCTCTATGCGCCAGAGGCCGAGGCGGCGCTGGCCGATCCGCAGCTGCGCCCGCTGCTGGCGCCGCTCTTGGCGGACAGCCATGCCGACTTGCCGCCCGCCTATGTCGCGATCGCCCAGTTCGATCCGTTGCGCGACGCCGGCACCGCCTATGCCGAGGCCCTGCGCAAGGCCGGGGTGGCGGTCAACTACGACCCCGGCGTCACTTTGGTGCACGGCTACCTGCATGCGCTGCCCTTCTCGGCCCTGTGCCGGGATCAGCTGTCCCGGATGGGCGATTGGCTGGCCGCGCTGTAGCCTGACGATGCGGGCTTTTGCGGTGGCCGAGGGGCCACCACCGGCAGGCCCGTCAGCAGGAGGAAAAGCGCCGCGTTCATCGGCGGTACCACCAGCGGCGCCGGGTTGGCGCGGGACGCAGGTCGGCGTCCCCCGTGAGCAACGCGTGCAGGCGGTGAAAGCGGTGATGGACCGGCATACTCAGCCCCCTCAGCCGACGACGCGGTGGCCGCGACCGCGCAGACACTCGACGACGATGCCCTCGCGCCGCTCATTCGCGTTGACCGTGCCGCCCGCGCCGCCGGCCAGCGCCCCGGCAATCGCACCGCCCAGAGCATCGCCGCCGTCATCGGCCTCGCCCAGCAGGGCGCCGGCACCGGCCCCGAGGGCGACGGCGCCCCAAGTCTCGCGGTCGAACTGACGCTGGTTGGCGGCGAGCGACTGGCATTCGGCAAGGTCGCGTTGATAGGCGGGCGTGGTCGGTCCGTCGAGGATCGGGGTGTATTTCGCCCCGCTATTCGCGCAGGCGGCCATCAGGCTCAGGGTTGCGGTGGCGAAGACGAAGCGGGTGGGGAAACGGGTCGCGGTCATGGGAGGTCCTTTCGCGGGATGTCTTGATGCCCCGCGATCTACGCCCGTGCCGCGATTCCCCCCATGACCGGAGGTTTCAAAGGATTGACCGCCGGTAACACGCGGCGGTTTACGCAGCCCGGTCCCGAAAGGACGACGGGTTCATCCCGGTCCAGCGCCGAAAAGCCCGCACGAAGGACGAGGCCTCTGAGAAGCCCAGCAGATAGGCCGCCTCGTTGACCGAAACCCGGCGCGTCGACAGATAGTCCCGTGCCATCTTCTGGCGCAGTTCGTCATGCAACTCGGCGAAGGTCACGCCCTCGTCCTTCAGGCGGCGATAAAGGGTCTGGCGGCTCATCCCCAATTGCCTGGCCACGCGGTCCATCGACAGGTTGCCCTCATGCAGCTCGGGCAGGATCTGCGTCTCGACCCGCGCGCGGATGGTGTCCGTGGCCTTCAGGCTCTCCATCAGCGCATCGGCATGGCGGGTGAACAGGCCGAAGACATAGGTGTTGGGCGCGTCGAAGGGCACGTCCAGCCAGTCGCGATCCACCCGCAGCGCATTGCGAGCGGCCGAGAAGCGCGTGGGTACGCCGAGGATCTCGGGATAGGCCTCGGCATGGGGCGGGGCGGGATAGGTGACCTGCAATTCCCGCGCGAAGGGCTTCGTGGGAAAGCCGCGGGTGAATTCGCTGATCAGCCGGGCGAAACCGGATTCCACCACGAGGTAATCGCGATCCGGCACCGGCAGATGGTCGATGATCCACAGATCCGTGCCGTCCGGGTGCAGCTCGAACCGGTCGCCCTCGGCCCGGCCGGTATCGACCATCAGCCGGACATAGCGGTTCAGCTGCTCGAAGCTATGCGCCAAAGACGAGGAGGCATGGACGATCTGGCCGACGATCGACATCGTCTCCAGCCGGGTTTCCATCGTGTGCCGCAGCAGCAGCGCCGTGTCGCCGGACAGCTGCATCGCCGCGTCGATGAGGGTTTGGTAGGCCGCGACCGGGATGCGGTTGTCTTGATCGGCAAGGTCGCTCTCGGTGAGGCCTGACGCGCCCAGCAGCGCATCACGCGACACCCCGCGCGCACAGGCGAAGTCGAGAAACGAAGCGGCAAAGCCGGCGGCCATACTGGGCTGGGACATCGGGGCCGTACAAATCAATCAAGCAATGCGGGCATTTAGCCAAAGCCGGGGCCTCGGGGGAAGCCCGAAGGCGCCGAGCCGCCGGATTTACGCCGCCTGCGCGGTCATCCGGGCAATCCGCCAGCGCCGCCAGAGGAAGGCCGCAAGGAACATCGCCGTCAGCAGCACGATCACCGTCGCCGCCGGGTCGCTGCCCCAGAAGAAGCTGGCATAGACCCCACCCAGAAGCCCCAGCAGGTTCACCCCCACGGCCAGCGCCATCATCCGCCCGAAGCGGCGCGACAGCAGGAAGGCGATCGCGCCGGGCGCGATCAGCAGGCCCACGGCAAGGATCAGTCCGGCCGCGCTCATCGTCGCGACGATGGTCAGCGACAGCACAGTCAGCAGCCCGTAATGCAGCAGCCCCACCGGCAGGCCCGAGGTCCGCGCCTGCGCCGGGTCGAAGGCGTGCAGCATCAGATCCTTCCAGCGCGCGACCAGCACCAACGAGACACCGCCCGCGATCAGCCCCGTGGTCCACAGATCCGCCGCGTCGATACCGAGGATATTGCCGAACAGGATATGGTCGAGATGCAGGTCCGAGCTGATCGAGGTGTAGAGCACGATCCCCAGCCCGAACATGCCCGAGAACACGACACCCATCACCGTGTCCTGCTTCACCCGGCTGTTCTGCGCCAGATAGCCCGTCGCCAGCGTGGTCAGCATCCCCGCTGCGAAGGCACCGATCAGCAGCGGCCAGCCGAGGATATAGGCCAGCACCACGCCCGGCAGGATCGCATGGCTGACGGCATCGCCCATCAGCGCCCAGCCCTTGAGGACCAGAAAGCAGGACAGCAAGGCGGTCGGCACGGCGATCATCGCGGCGATGAGGAAGGCCTCCTGCATGAAGCCGAACCGGAAGGGGAGGAGCAGGGTTTCCATCATGATTCCAGCGCCTCGCGCGCCCTTGCTTTCGCCGCCAGCAGCCCGTGTTTCGGGGCCCAGACGAAGGCCACAAGGAAGATCAGCGTTTGCAGGCAGACGATCACGCCCCCCGTCGCGCCATCGAGGAAATAGCTGACATAGGCACCGATGAAGCTGGTGAGCGTGCCGATCAGGACCGAGGTGACGATGAGCCTCGGGAAGCGGTCACAGAGCAGATAGGCCGTCGCGCCGGGTGTCACGACCATGGCGACCACGAGGAAGGCACCGACCGTCTGCATTGCCGCGACGACGCTGGCCGACAGCAGCGCGAAGAACACGCCTTTCAGCAGGTCGGGGCGCAGGCCGATGGTGCGGGCGTGGCTTTCGTCGAAAAAGACGACCATCAGGTCCTTCCACTTTGCCAGCAACACCGCCAGCGACACGAAACCGATGATCGCCAGTTGCAGCGTGTCCTCGGGCGTGATGGCGAGGATGTTGCCCATGGTGATCGTCTGCACCGAGACGGCCATCGGGTTCAGCGAGACCATGAACAGCCCCAGCCCGAAGAAGCCGGTGAAGATGAGGCCGATCACTACATCCACCTTCAACCCAGAGCGATCCGAGAGGAACAGCATCGACAGTGCCGCGAGGCCCCCCGACAGGAAGGCCCCCAGCGCGAAGGGCAGGCCCAGCAGATAGGCCCCCGCGACCCCCGGCACCACGGAATGCGAGAGCGCGTCACCGATCAGCGACCAGCCCTTGAGCATCAGATAGGCCGACAGGAACGCGCAGACCCCGCCGACCAGCGCCGAGACCCACATGGCGTTGGTCATGTAGTGATAGGTGAAGGGTTCCAGCAGGATCTCGATCACGACGGATCCCGCCTTTGCACCGCGTCGCCGTAATGCACCAGCGGGCGCTCGTCATCGGTGTAAATGGTGACATGGCGCGCGTCGTCATCGTCATGCAGCGCGGCCCCGCCGAGGGTGAAATGCCGCAGCACGCCGCCGAAGGCCTGCTCCAGATTGTCGCGCGTGAAGGTCGTCTCGGTCGGGCCGTGGGCCAGCACCGTGCCCTTGACCAGCACCACCCGGTCGCAGAATTCCGGCACGGAGCCGAGGTTATGCGTCGAGACGAGCATCACTCGCCCCTCGGCCCGCAGCTCTTGCAACAAGGCGACGATCTGCGCCTCAGTCTTCACATCGACGCCGGTGAAGGGCTCGTCGAGCAGGATGACCTGCCCGTCCTGCGCCAAGGCACGGGCGAGGAAGACGCGCTTCTTCTGCCCGCCGGACAGCTCACCGATCTGCCGGTGGCGATACTCCAGCATGTTGACGCGTTTCAGCGCCGCTTCGACCGCGTCGTGATCCGTCTTCGCGGGGCGACGCAGGAAGCCCATATGGCCGTAGCGCCCCATCATCACCACATCCTCGACCAGCACCGGGAAGGACCAATCGACCTCCTCGGACTGCGGGACATAGGCGACGAGGTTCTGCTTCAGCGCCTCGCGCACGGTGAGGCCCAGAAGCCGGATCTCGCCCTTGGCAGCAGGCACGAAGCCCATGATCGCCTTGAAAAGCGTGGATTTCCCGGCGCCGTTCACGCCGACCAAAGCGGTGACGGTCCCGCGCGGGATGGCGAAGCTGGCGTCGCGCAGTGCAGTCATGCCGTTGCGATAGGTGACGGTGACGCCCTTGGCCTCGATCCCGTCCATCTGGCTGCCGTCCATCACTCACTCGCTCCGGTCAGTCCGTCCACCACCGTCGTCGCGGTGACGCGCAGAAGGTCCAGATAGGTCGGCACCGGGCCGTCCGCGGTCGAGAGGCTGTCGACATAGAGCACCCCGCCATAGCGCGCGCCGGTCTCGCGGGCGACCTGCTCGGCGGGGGCGGTGTTGACCGTGCTCTCGCAGAAGACGACCGGGATCTGATGTTCGCGCACGCCGTCGATCACCTGCCGGACCTGCTGCGGCGTGCCCATCTGGTCGGCGTTGATCGGCCAGAGGAACAGCTCATGCAGCCCCATGTCCCGCGCCAGATACGAGAAGGCCCCCTCGCAGGTCACCAGCCAACGCTGCGCCTCGGGCACCTCGGCCAGACGGTCGCGCAGGGGCTCCAGAGTGGCGCGCAGCTCGGCGGCATAGGCCTCGGCATTGGCGGCATAGGTCGCGGCATTGTCGGGATCGGCGGCGGAGAGCGCGGCCTCGATATTGGCGACATAGATCAGCGCATTCTCCAGCCCCATCCAGGCATGAGGATTGGGCCGCCCGTCGTATTCCCCGCCGGAAATCGCGATGGGGTCGATCCCCTCGGACACGGTGACCGAGGGCACATCGCCGAGATTGTCGAGGAATTGCGCGAACCAGGCCTCGAGGTTCAGCCCGTTCCACAGGATCAGATCGGCATCCATCGCCCGGACCAGATCGCGCGGGGTGGGCTGGAAATTGTGGATCTCGGCGCCGGGAACGGTGATCGAGACGACCTCGGCGGCATCCCCCGCGACATGCTGTGCCATATCGGCCAGCACGGTGAAGGTGGTCACCACTTTCAGACCGTCGGCCTGTGCCATGCCGGGCAGAAAGGCCAGCGCCAGGGCGGCAAGGGGCAGGCGAGTCGTCGACATCTTGGCTCCTACTTGCGATCCATTCGCAAAAACTGCTGTGTCACGAGGTAAGCTAGCAGCCTTCTTGCGGGTTTCAACTGCGAATCTGTCGCAATTGGTGGTAATCGGCGTGACCTGACCTATCCTGCATGCTACGAGGCTATCCCGTAATCGAAAGTGCTGCCGATGCCGCAACCTGACAGCCTGTCCCTGACCCAGCGACTGAAGCAGGCCGGATTGCGCCTGACGGCACCGCGCAAGGTGATCCTGAGGGTTCTCGATGCCGCCGACGATCACCCGGATGTCGAGGAACTGCACCGCCGCGCGCAGGCGCTGGAGCCGGGGATCTCCATCGCCACGGTCTATCGCACGATGAACACATTGGCCGAACACGGGCTGATCGAGCGCCACAGCTTCGCCGCCGGTCGCGCCCGCTACGAGGCCCAGCCGGCCGAGCACCACGACCATTTCATCAACCTCGAAACCGGCGAGGTCGTTGAGTTCCGTTCCGATGAAATCGAGCGGATTCAACAGGATATTGCCCGTGCACATGGGTTCGAGATCGTCTCGCACCGGTTGGATATCTTCGTCCGTCCCCGCCGCTGAGCGCGCCCTCTCACCCGTCGGTGCCGCGCAGAAAATAGCGGGTTGCAATATAAACTAGTTGCTGCATAAACTAAGGAAAGGGAGGACCTTGCCTTGGTTCAGGTTACATTCGTCAGCGCCGCGGGCGACCGGCGCACGCTGGACGTGCGCGCCGGCATCAGCGTCATGGAAGCCGCCGTGCAGAACGGCGTTGTCGGGATCATCGGGGAATGTGGCGGCTCGGCCATGTGCGCGACCTGCCATGTGCATGTCGACCCGGCCTTCGCCGATCAGATGCCGCCGCAGCAGGAGATCGAGGAAGCGATGCTCGATTGCGCCGCGGCCCCGACGGACGAGCGCAGCCGGCTGGGCTGTCAGATCCTGCTGACCGAAGGCATGGACGGCCTGATCCTGCATCTGCCTGAGGCACAGGTGTGATCCGCCAGCCCGGTGCCGAACCGGTGGTGTTACTCGGGCAGCAGCTCGCGCCCGGTCATGCCCCGGTCCACGGCATCGACCTTGGCCAGATTGGCGCGCATCCGCTCCAGCATCGCGAACAGCGTGTCCAGCTCGGCGGCGTCGAACCCATCGAGCAGGGCCGTTTCCCGTTGCAGGGCGATGGAGAAGATCTTGTCGTGCAACTCGGCGCCCGAGCGGCTCAGCCACAGCAGGCGCTTGGTGCGATCCAGCTTAGCGACGACATGGCCCATCTCTTCCAGCCGGCGGGTGGAGCGACTGACGACCGATTTGTTCATCGCCACCATCTCGCCGACGCGCAGGGCCTGGATGCCGGGCTCGTTGCGCAGGGCCGAAAGAATGCGCCATTCGTTCAGGCCGATATCGAAGAGCTGCAGGTAAACCTGCGAGGCGCCCCACGACAGCCGGTTGTTGATGACCGACAGGAAATAGGGCGCATAGCGCGCCGCCTGGACGGACAGGTTGCCTTCGGTGATCAGCTCGGGCTCGGACATCGGGGGGTTCCTCCTGATCTTCGGTCTTACACGCAACTCGTTTAATTGCAAACCGACTGGGAGGTCGCGATGAAGAAGCTCATCAACGAGGTGAAGGATGTGGTCCCCCAGGCGCTGGCCGGGCTGGTCGACACGTCGAACAACCTGCGCCTGATCGAGGGCACCACCGTGGTCGTCCGCGCCGATCTGGACGCGGTGATCGGGGCGGGCAAGGTTGCGCTGATCTCAGGCGGTGGTTCGGGGCACGAGCCGGCGCATGCGGGTTATGTCGGCAAGGGGCTGTTGACGGCGGCGGTGGCGGGCGATGTGTTCGCCTCGCCTTCGACCGATCAGGTGCTGACGGGGATCCGTGCGGTGGCGGGTCCGGGCGGGGTGCTGCTGATTGTCAAGAACTACACCGGCGACCGGCTGAACTTCGGCCTCGCCGCGCAGATCGCGCAGGGTGAGGGGATCGCCTGCGAGGTGCTGGTGGTCGATGACGATGCTGCGCTGGGCTCGGCCGAGAAGACGGCGGGCCGCCGCGGCATCGCCGGCACCGTGCTGGTGCACAAGATCGCCGGTGCCGCCGCCGAGGCCGGATTGTCCTTGGCCGAGGTCAAGGCGCGGGCCGAGGCGGCCGTCGCGGCGACCGGCTCGATGGGCGTGGCGCTGAGCCCCTGCATCGTCCCCGCCGCCGGCACCCCGAATTTCGAGCTGGCGCAGAATGAGATCGAGCTTGGCCTCGGCATCCACGGCGAGGCGGGTCTCAGCCGCGTCAACCTCCGTCCCGCCGCCCATCTGGCCGAGGAGTTGATCGGCACCATCGCCCGCGACCGCAGACTGAAGGCCGGCGACCGGGTGGCGCTTCTGGTCAACAACCTCGGCTCCACGCCGCCTATGGAGGTGTCGATCATGGCCGGTGACGCGCTGGCCGCCTGCGCCGCGCTGGGCCTGAAGGTCGAGCGGGTCTGGGCCGGCACCTTCCTGACCGCGATCGACATGGCCGGCGTCTCGCTGTCGCTGATGGCGCTGGACGACGACCGGCTTGCGGCGCTGGATGCTCCGGCTGGCGCGCCCGCCTGGGTGCTGCCGGGCCTGCGTCAGGGGATGACCCTGCCGGCCCCCGTCGCCGCTGCACCGGTTGAGGCCAATGGCACCGCTGATCCCGCCGTGATGGCCGCGCTGGTCGCCGGCTGCGAGGCGCTGATCGCCGCCGAGCCCGAACTCACCCGCATGGATCAGGTGGTCGGCGACGGCGATATCGGACGCTCGCTGGCCGGCGGGGCCGAGGCGCTGCTGGCCGAGCGCGAGACGCTGGCGCATCTGTCCGGCGCGGCCTTCTGGCGGCATGTCGGCGCGGTGGTGCGGCGCTCGACCGGGGGGACCTCGGGTCCGCTCTATGCGATCCTCGCCTTCGGGGCGGCGAATGCGCTGGACGACACCTCAGGCGATGCCGGCGCGCAAATGGAAGCCGCGTTCGCCAGCGGCGTTTCGGCGCTTTGCGGCTTGGGCGGGGCCGAGCTGGGCGACCGCACGATGGTCGATGCCTTGGCGCCTGCGCTGGCGGCAATGGGGCAGGGCGGGACCGTTGCCACCCGTCTGAGCGCTGCCGCCGAGGCCGCCGCCAAGGGTGCCGAGGCCACCAAGCAGATGAAGCCGCGTCGGGGGCGCTCCAGCTATGTCGGGGACCGGGTGATCGGCCATCCCGATCCGGGCGCCGTTGCCGTGTCGCTGTGGCTGAAAGCCGCCGCGCAGGCCTGAGCTGACCCATCGCAAGCGGGTTTTTTCGTTTCCGCGGATACAACTCGCTTGCAAATTAAATCGGTTGCTAATTAAACTGACTGCAGAGGAGGAGGCCATCATGCCCGTCACTGACGCGCTCGACCGGCCGGTATTGGACATCGATCCGTTCAGCCGCGAGAGTATGGACAACCCGATCGAGCTGGACCGCGCCATTCGCGCTGCGGGCCCTGTCGTCTGGGTGCCGAAATATGGGTTCTGGATCTCGGGGCAGGATGCTGTCGTGCGCGAGGTCTTCGAGGATTGGCGCCGCTTCTCCTCGGCCTTCGGGACGGGTCTGACCAATGTCGTGCGCGAAGAGCCGTGGCGCAAACCCTCGGTGATCCTCGAGGCTGATCCCCCCATCCACACGCCCAACCGCAAGGTGCTTGCCCGCGTGTTGTCGCCCGCCGCGCTGCGCAAGATGGCCGATGACTTCAAGGCCGAGGCCGAGCGCATGGTCGATGCCCTGCTGGAGCGCGGCGGCGAGGTGGATCTGGCGGCCGATTTGGCCTTTGCCTTCCCGTTCAAGGTGCTGCCCGACGCGGTCGGCCTGCAACCGGATGGACGCCATCATCTGATGCCCTATTCCACGTTGAATTTCAACGCGATGGGCCCGAAGAACGCGCTCTATGCCGCGGCCCGCAAGGTGGTCGAGGAGCAGGGCACCTTCGAATATGTCGCCGCGCAGATGGCCGAGGCAAACCTGATCCCCGGCGGCTTCGGCGAAGAGATCTACGCCGCCGCGCATCGCGGTGAGATCAGCACCGACGACGCAGGCATGCTGGTGCGGGCCTTCATCTCGGCGGGGATCGATACGACCGTGTTCGGCATCGGCATCGCCATCAAGGCGCTGGTCGACAACCCCGATCAATGGGCCCTGCTGCGCGAGGATCCGACCCGCGCCCGTGCCGCCTTCGAGGAAGGGCTGCGCTGGTTCGCGCCGTCGCCGGTGATCGGCCGCACGACGGCGGGCCCGACCGAGCTGGCCGGTGTCCAACTGGGCGGCGAGGAGAAGGTGATGATGTGGCTCGCTGCCGCCAACCGCGATCCCGCGCGTTGGGACCGGCCGGACAGCTACGACATCACCCGCCGCACTGTCGGGCATCTGGCATTCGGCACCGGCATCCATGGCTGCGTCGGCCAGATGGTCGCGCGGTTGGAGGCGGAATCGGTGCTGGGTGCCTTGGCCCGCAAGGTCGCCCGGATCGAGCTCACCGCCGAGCCCGAGCGCGTCTACATCAACTGGCTGCGCGGCTACCACAGCCTGCCGGCCCGTCTGACCCCCGCCTGACGGAGGCGCCGATACACAGGGCTGGGCCCCCAAGGCCCGGTCCGACAGAACGACCGACAGACTTTTGGCCTGTGCCCGAGGGCACGATTTACTGGGAGGAGTAAATGATGACCAAGACCCTGACTTTGGGTGCCGCTTTGGCGCTGATGGCCACGACGGCCAGCGCGCAGACGCCGATCTATGGCTCGTGGCCGCCGGCGTCCGATTACCTGAACACCGACACGCTGCCCGAGGCCTTCGCGATGATCTCGGAAGCGACCGGCGGCTCGCTGGAATGGGAGCTGATCGCCGGTGGCCAGCTGGCCGATGGCCGGGGCACGCTTGCGGCGGTGACCGACGACCTGATGCAGGGCGGCCTGCAGATCCCGGTCTACACGCCGGAAGCCATGCCGAACCTGACGCTGCTCTATTCCATCGTCGTGCCGGGGGATGACCCCATGGCCGCAGCCGCGGCGGCGGCCGAGACGATCTTCCTCAACTGCCCCGAATGCCTTGAGGAAGCGCGCGAGAACAACGTGCTGCCGCTGGGCGGCTTCGCCTCGGCCTCGTACCGGCTGATGTGCACCGAGCCGCCCGCCTCGCTGGCTGACAGGGCCGGCCGCCGCATCCGCGCGACGGGTGGTTACGGCGAGATGGCGACGCTGGGCGGCGGCACGCCGATGTCCGTGACCCTGACCGAGGCCGTGGGCCTGCTGCAGCGCGGGGGCCTCGATTGCCTGATGGCCACGCGCGAATGGCTGCAGACCTATGGCTACGGCGAATACGCGAAATACGTCACCGATCTGCCGCTGGGCAACGCCGCGCCGGCCGTGGGCTTCCTGATCAACCACGACCTGTTCACCGGCCTGTCGGCGGACGAGCAGGCGGCGCTGCTGCACGCCTCGGCCTTCATCACCGCCAAGCACACGATCGGCAACTACGTGCTGCGCGATCAGGAAAGCTTCGAGAACCAGCAAGAGGTCAACGGCGTCGAACTGGTCGAGCCGGCGGACGATCTGCGCGCCATGGTCGAAGGCTTTGCCGATCATGACCGCGCCCGCCTGATCGAGGTCGGCACCCGTCTGGGCGTCAGCGACCCCGAGGCGCTGATCGAGACCTATCTCGCCGCGGTCGATCGTTGGCGCCCGGTCTCGGCCGAACTGGGCACCGATATCGAAGCCTGGACCCAGCGCCTCTGGGACGAGGTCTTCGCGCAGGTCGATCCCTCGAGCCTGTAACGCGGAGCGCGCGGCGCGAAGGGTGGTGCCCGGTCCTCTGGGCCGGCCCCGCCCGACGCGCCGCCGTGATCCGGCGCGAACCGGGGGTCTTGCAAGCGACCCCCGGTTCCGATCCCTTGCCGCTGCTGCCAGCCTGAAACGATAGCCAGAGCCCGCCATGAAAGCCCTGCACCGCCTCGTCTCGCGCCTTGCCGACGCGCTCTTTGCGTTGTCCCTGATCGCGGGCGTCCTGATGATGGCGCATGTCACGCTGGACGTGGCCTCGCGCACCCTGTTCAACCACCCGCTGCCCGGCACCGGCGAGATCACCGCGAGCTACTACATGATCGCCGTGGCCTTCCTGCCGCTGGCCTGGGTCACCCTGCGCGACGAGCATGTCACCGCCGACATCTTCGTCAGCGCCCTGCCGCGCGCGGCGCGGTTCGTGATCGGCGTGCTGACCGACCTGCTGATCATCGCCTATGTCTCGGCCTTCGTCTGGCAGACTTGGCTGTCCGCGATGTCGCGTACCAGCCGCGGCGAGGTCTGGGAGATCCTTGGCGGCTTCCTGCCCGTCTGGCCGATGCGCTGGGTGCTGCCCGTCGCCGGCGCCGCGATGGTGCTGACGATGATCTTCCGGCTGCTGGCCCGGCTGACCAACACCAACCCGATCACCGGCGTCCCCGCGAACGAGAAGGCCTGACATGGATCCCCTAAGCTTCGGCCTGATCACCCTCGCCTGCATGCTGGCCCTGATCGCGCTGCGCGTGCCGATCGGCGTTGCGCTGGGCGTGGTGTCGATCCTCGGCCTCGCCTATGTGCGCAACTTCAACATCGCCTGGTCGATCCTGCGCGAAACCCCCTTTGCCTTTGCTGCCAGCTGGGATCTGACCGCGATCCCGATGTTCTTGCTGATGGGCGCGATTGCCAACCATTCCGGGATCTCCTCGGCGCTGTTTCGCGCTGCTCGGTTGTGGTTCAGCGCGCTGCCCGGCGGGCTGGCCGTCGCCGCGAATATGGCGTCGGTCGGCTTTGCCGCGGCCTGTGGCTCGTCGTTGGCCTCGTCCGCCGCGATGGGCCGGCTGGCCATCCCCGAGATGCTGCGCAACGGTTACGACAAGGCGCTGGCCACCGGCGTCGTTGCCTCGGCCGGGACGCTGGCCGCGCTGATCCCGCCGTCGATCATGCTGGTGCTCTATGGCGTGTTCGCCGAGGTCTCGATCTCGCGCCTTCTGATCGCCGGTATCGTGCCGGGGCTGCTGACCGCGGTGGCCTATGTCGCGCTGATCGTCATCCGCTGCAAACTGAACCCCGCGCTGGCGCCGAAGCTTGCGGACGAGGAACTGGCCACGCTGAAGGCCGACCGCATGGCGTCCCTGCGCGAGGTCTGGCCGGTCACGGTGCTGATCCTCGGGATCATCGGCGGGCTTTATGGCGGCATCGTCACCCCGACCGAAGCCGGTGCGACCGGCGCGGCGCTGGCCCTTCTGATCGCCATCCTGCAACGCCGGATCTCGGTCGCGACCTTCACCGAGGCTTTGCGCGAATCCATGTCGGGCACGGCGCAGATCTTCTTCGTCGGCATGGGGGCGGTGATGTACACGCGCCTGCTGGCCCTGACCGGTGTGTCGCAGATGCTGGCGGATATGGTCGGTGGCTATGCCGGTGATCCGCTGCTGGTGATCCTGGCGATCTCGGGGATCTTCCTGATCCTCGGGATGTTCCTCGATCCGCTGGGCATCATGCTGATCACCCTGCCGGTGTTCCTGCCGATGATGAAGGCGCTGGGGCTCGACCTGATCTGGTTCGGGATCATCGTGGTGAAATATGTCGAGATCGGCATGATCACCCCGCCCTTGGGGATGAACGTCTTCGTGGTGAAATCCGTGACGCCGCAGGTGCCGATCTGGACCATCTACCGCGGCGTGCTGTGGTTCCTTGCTGCCGAGGTGGTGGTGATGGCGCTGCTGATCGGTTTCCCGCAGATCACCCTGTTCCTGCCCGACCTCATGCGCTGAGGCCGGGCGAGGACCGCGGCGTCAGCGCCAGATCGGATTGCTCCACGCGCGCTTGCCGGCCGCGTCGATCACCGTCACCCGCAGCCAGGGCGACTTGGCGAAGCGTTCGAGCGGGATCTCGGCACGGGTCATCGAGTGCCCGTGCCGCGCGACGGCGGCCGAGCCCTGGCCCTGAACGATGACCGAGACGGCGGCGGAGGAGGCGACGCGGAGGGTCTCGCCCTCGATCTCGATCCCGTGGATCTGCGGTCCGGTCGAGGCATAGAAATGCCCGTCCTTCAGCGCCTGCAGCAGGGCCTCGGGGGTGTTCTCCTCGGCCTTCACCATGACCCAGCCGCCGAAATGGTCGGGCTCGGTGAAATGCGCGTCATCGGTGGCGATGGCGGTGAGGTGCCGGCCCTCGGACAGGAGCAGGTCCATCACCGACCAGCCATCGGCGCGATCGGCCCCGGTGGCGCAGCCGTGGTTGTAGATCTCGACCGCATGCGCGGCGTCGATCGAGCGGGCATCCGCCAGCGTCAGGCCGGACCATTGCGGATGGGCGATGGCGACGAAGGCGCCGGCCTCGCGCGCGCGGCGGGCCAGTTCGGGGCCGCTCTCCTGCCCCTCGACCGGGTGGAAGCCGGGGGCATGGGGTGGGGTGAAATCCTCGGGCAGGCCGACGGCGAGGACATGCCACAGCTCGCCATTCTGCATCGCGCCGGAATGCAACTCGGCCCCGAGGATGGTGGTGAAGGCATTGTCGCGGAAGGGTTTCGTGTCGATAATCGGATAGCCATAGGCACCGATGAAATGGTCGGTCAGGGCGATGAAATCATAGCCCTCGGCCTTGTAGCGGCGGCAAACTTCCTCGGGTTCCAGCGCGCCGTCCGAGCGGTTGGAATGGGTGTGCAGATTGCCGCGCCAAAAGCGGCCGGGGGCGGTGAAGGCATCATTCATGGGAAGGGTCCGGGCTTGCGTTTTCTGTCCCCTCGCAGGTTCATGTGACGCCTGAATGTCATCTTACGCTGCTAGGCGCGCCGCATGTCCGACCTTTCCCGCCTCCCGCATCTGCTGTCCCGCCAGGATTGGGCCGGTGCCGAAGCCCTGCTGCGCCGCGCGTTGATTGATCCCAAGGCGCCTGCGGCCTTGGCCTACAACCTAGCCAAGGTGCTGGAGTTGCAGGGGAAGGACGGGGTCGAATGGCTCCGGCGTTGTGTGGCGCAGGAGCCGCGGCATGCGGATGGCTGGTTCGAGCTGGGGCGGGCGTTGATGGTCACGGATTTCGCCGGGGCCGAGGCGGCTTTCGCGCATTCGGTGGCGTTGAAACCGGCGGCGGATGCCTGGCTGAACCTCGCACGGTTGCGGCTGCGGTTGGGGGATTGGGCGGGCTGCGGCGCGGCGCTGGCGCAATTGCCCCAGACGGCCGAGACTCGGGCGATGGCCTATCGTGTGGCCTGCGAGACGGGTTCTGACACCTCGGCCCAACGGGCGGATCTGCTATCCCGTGCTTCCGAGCGACCCGAGGCCTTGAAGGCGCTGACCCGGACGGCAAAAGGGCATCTGCCCCTCCGACTGCCTCAGGCGCGATAGCGTTTGCGGTAGACGCCGGGCTCGGCCTGCAGGGCTTCCTGCACCGCGCGGCTCTCGTCGATATCGGCCTCGCTCATCGCCTCGACCGTCAGGCCGGGCTGCGCGCGCGGAACGGGGATCACCTGCGCGACGGGGGTGCCCTTCGGCAAGACGCCCCGGAAGCCGGGATCGGTCCAGAGCGCCGGGAAATGCACATAGCCATGGGTGAACTTGTCGCCGCTGACGACACCCGAGAGGGTCTGGAACGGCAGATCGGCGCGGTTCAGCGGATGGGTGAAGAGCAGGTCCCAGCCCTCGGGCGCCTCGAGCGTCCAGTAGTTGGTGAACTTGATCGCCACTTGCCCGTCCAGCGGCAGGGGCGCGCCCTTGGCCTGCTCGGGCACATGCAGACCCAAGGGCGCGCGGGTGATCGGCGCATCCGGGATCGCGGGAAACTCCCAGTCCCAGCTGAGGCCGTCCTCGTCACGGATCAGGTCGCAGGGCAGGGGGATGATCACCCCCAGAGCCAGCGCGTCGATGAAGGGCGGGCAATGCTTCAGCGTCCGCACCATCGCCCCGCCGAGGCTGGGACTCTCGACCTCAGCAGGCATCTCGCGCAGCCAGCCCGGCAGGGCCCGCCCCGCCGGCACGGGCGGCGGCAGCAGGTCCTTCAGCGCGGGATGGCAGCGGGCCGTGATCACAGGGCGCGTTCCTTTCGTTGCAACAGGGCATGGCCCAAGGCGAAGGCGACGGTCAACAGGATGATCACCGTGCCGACCGCGTTGATCACCGGCGGGTGGCCGTTGGGATTGCGGGCCATGGCGCCGATCTCGGTCGCGAAGGTGCAGGCACTGCCCTTGGCGAACATGGTCGTGTTGTAATTCTCCATCGAAGCCAGGAAGGCGATGACGCCCGAGGAGAACAAAGCCGGGGCCAGAAACGGCAGGGTGATCCGCCGGAAGGTCCGCCAGGGCGAGGCGCCGAGGTCAAGCGCGGCTTCCTCCATCTCGATCGGCTGGCGTTGCAGGCGGGCCATGAGGATCAGCATCGGGTAGCCGGCGACGAAGGTCACCTGCGCCATGACGATGGTAAACAGGCCCCCCGGCACGCCGACCCGGCCCCAGAAGACCAGCGTGGACAGGCCCAGCACGATCCCCGGCGCCAGCATCGGCGAAAGCAGCACCCACCACAGCACCGAGTTGAAGCGCGATTGCCAGCGGGTCAGCATCACCGCACCCGCGAGCCCCAGAGCCAGCGAGAGCGGCACCACCATCCCCGCGACGGAGAGGGAATTGCCGAAGCACATGAGGAACCGGTCACGGTCCAGCGCGCGCAGCACAGGATCGGCGCGGAGTTGCTCGACCGGCATCCAGAAGAACTCGTACCACTTGGTGGTGAAGCCCTGCCAATCGGTGACGCTGGGTGGCGAGGTGTCGTTGAACGAGGCCAGGATCATCAGCACCAGCGGCGCGAACATGAAGACGAGGAAGGCCCAGGTATAGGCGGTCAGAAGGCGCTGGGAGGTCATCGGGCTCTCGCGAAATCCTTGAGGCGGGTGCGCATCAGCGCCATGAACAGGGCCACGATCAGGACGCAGACCAAGGTGTAGGCGAAGGAATAGGCCGCGCCGACATTCGAGTTCTCGGATTCGAAGAACTTGTTGTAGATCGTCTGGCTGAACCATTCGGCCTGCAGGCCCCGGCTGATGATCCGCGGCACCGAGAAGGCACCGGCGGCCAGCATGAAGGTGGCGATGCAGCCGACCGCGATGCCGGGCTTTGCATGCGGGATGACCACGCGCCAATGCATCCGCCAGGGGCTGGCACCGAGGTCGCGCGCGGCTTCCAGCTGGTTGCGGTCCAGCGTGGACATGGTGTTCAGCATCGGGAAGACCATGAACAGCACATAGGTATAGGCGATCACCAGAAAGACCGTGCCGGGCATGCGGGTGAAGCGCACGGGCTCGTCGATCAGGCCTGTGGCCATCAGCGCCGAGTTGATCAGGCCGCGATTGTCGAGGATCGTCGTCCAGGCATAGATCCGCATCAGCTCGACGATGGCGTAGGGGATCACGAGGCCCAGCACCAGCCAGACGACCTGCGCGGGCGGAGTGGCCAGCGCGACCTTGTAGGCGACCGGATAGCAGATCGCCAAGGCGAGCATCGTCACCATCACCGCGAAGACCAGCGTCCGGGCGAGGTTCGCAAGACCCAGCCGCAGGTGGACCGTGTCGTCCTGCACAAAGCGCAGGCCGACCAGCGTTTGCAGCTGGCTCAGCAGGCTGGCGTCATCGGCAGCGCGCATGCTGTCGGACATCGGGATCGCGCGGGCGGCGGTCAGGGCGCGGAAGTTGTCCAGCGTAAAGGCGGGGGCATTGGCTTCGAGCGCTTGCAGCCGGGCTTGCAGGTCGATCGCAAGGTCGTAGAGCGCGCCGGCCTGATCGATCTGCGCCTCCAGCGGGGCGGTGTCGTCGACGCTTAGAAGGGGCAGGTCGTAGACCTCGTCGAGCCACGCGACCTCGCCGTCGCTGCGCACCAGCCGGGTATGGGTCGTGGCGCGGTCGCATTGCAGGATGTAGGGCCGCACGGCGCTGCGCGCGCCGCCGCTGTTCATCGATGGGATTGCCATGCCGCCCGCACTGGGCGAGGGGGCGGGCGCCGTGTTGGGCGAGGGGATGGCGATGGAGGGGATCGCCAGACCGCCGCTGGGGGCGGGGGCCGTGTCGCTGGCGCGGTTGGTTTCCAGCACCGACCGGCAGGTCGAGGCGTCGAAGCGCAGGGTCGCGGCAATCGAGCTGTCCAAGGCGCGCGACGGCGGGGTCAGGGCACGCTCGGCCATGGTGACCTGCGGCAGGATGATCAGCACCAGCCCCCAGGCCACGACCAGCGTGGCAAACAGCGCGGTCAGCGGCAGGCCGAAGCTGCGAAGCAGGTCCCTCATGCTGCCTGTTCCCGCCCGGTCTTGGCCAGCTTGCCCACCGGCAGCACCGAAGCGGCCGAGGGTTCGAACCCGACCGTGGTCTCGCCGGCGATGGGCTGCGGGCCGGTGTTGACGCGCTGGGCCAGCAGCGGCTGACCATTGGCCATGGCCTGCAGGTGGTAGGTGACGAAAGCCCCCTCCATGTCGCGGCGTTGCAGACGGGCGGGGAAGCGGTTCACGCAATGCGGATCGGGGGTGATCTGCAGGCGTTCGGGGCGGATGAACAGCAGGCAGGCCTCGCCCACACCCATGGCTTGTGGGTTTTCGGCGCTGAACGAGCCGAGGGCGGTCTCGATCTGCACCAGCCCGCCATCGACGGCGCGGATCGTGCCGGGGATCGCGTTGACCTCACCGACAAAGGTCGCGGCGAAGGCGGTCTTGGGGTTGGAATAGATCTCGTCGCCGGTGCCGACCTGCTCGATGCGGCCCTCGTTCATCACCGCGACGCGGTCCGACATGGTCAGCGCCTCGGATTGATCATGGGTGATGTAGAGGAAGGTCACGCCGGTCTTCTTCTGGATCGACCGCAATTCCTCGCGCATGTGCTGGCGCAGCTTCAGGTCCAGCGCGGATAGCGGTTCGTCCAGCAGCAAGACCGCCGGCTCCACCGCCAGCGCGCGGGCAATGGCGACCCGCTGGCGTTGGCCACCGGACAATTCACCGGGTTTCTTGCTGCCTTGGTCGCCCAAGGCCACGAGGTCCAGCAACTCATCCGCGCGGTTCAGGCGCTCCCGCTTCCCCACGCCGCGCGCCTCCAATCCGAAGGCCACGTTCTCGCGCACGCTCATCAGCGGGAACAGCGCGAGGTTCTGGAAGATCAGCGCCGTCGGCCGCGCATTCGGGGCCTTGCTCCCCATATCCTGCCCGCCGATCAGAACCTTGCCGGCGCTGGGCTGCACGAAGCCCGAGACGGTGCGCAGGATCGTCGTCTTGCCGCAGCCCGAGGGCCCGAGGATGGAGAAGAACTCGCCCGCACGGATCGTCAAGTCGGTCGGGTGAACGGCGGTGAAGCCGTTGGGATAGGTGACGGTCAGCCCGTCGAGCGTGACTTCATTGCCCTGCATGGGACCTCGGGGAATGCGGGAAAGGGGCGCGATGGCGGCGCACCCCTGTCATGGTGAGAGAGGGGGACGCCCCCGGCACCGGGCCGGAAGCGTCCGATCGCCGGGTCAGGCGTTGGTGATGATCTCGACCATCTCGTCGCGGATCGGCGCGAAGAAGGGCGTGTCGGCCTGCCACCACCACATGTTGTTCAGCACGTCCGCGGTGTAGACCTCGTTGAACTGACGGCGGAACTCGTCCGAGGCGAAGTCGGCGGCACCCGCGACGGCCGAGTTGTAGCCGGTGTTGTTGGCGAACATGCCGCCGATTTCCGGTTGCAGCAGGAAGTTCATCAGGGCGATGGCCTGCTCGCGGTTCTCGGCCTGCTTCAGCATGCCGAAGCTGTCGAGCCAGGTGATAATGCCTTCCTTCGGCGCGCGGTAGACATAGTCGGCATTGTCGCGGTTCAGCAGCAGGCCGGTGGTGTCCCAGGTCTGACCGATGATGCAGCCGCCTTCCGAGAAGGCCGAGGTGGCTTCGGTGGCGTTGTTCCAGAAGGCGCCGAAATGCTCCTTGCGGGCGACCATCCACTCGACGATGGCCCCCCAGACGCGGCGGGCGTCGTCTTCGGTGCGGTAAACATCCATCATGCGATTCGACGGCACTTCGCCGATCGAGTCGAGGTAGAGGCCGACGCCCATGATCGCCGATTTCTGGCGGAAGGCGGCTTTGCCGATGGTCTCGTCACGGAACAGATCGCCATAGGACAGGTCGGCATCGGCGATCGGCAGCGCGCCACGGTTCAGGGTGATGCCCTCGGTGCCCCAGTCGAAGGGCAGGACGATCTGCTGGCCGTTATGCATGCCGCCCAGACCGGCCGAGTCACGCAGGAAGGACGGGATCACGTTGCCCGAGTTCACCTCGGCGGGGACTTCGGCGAAATAGCTCTCGCCGTTCTCGTCGATGTAGTTCGGGACGTTGGTGATCGACGGGAAGACGATGTCGAAGCCACGACCGCCAGCCGAACGGATGGTCGATTCCGCCTCGTCGTTCGAGCCGAAGGTGGTCAGGTCCAGCGTGATGCCGGTCTCGGCTTCGAAACGCTCGGCGATATTGGGCTGGATGTAGTCCTGCCAGGCCAAGACCTTGACGGTGCCCGAAGTGGCCAGCGCATCGGTGGCGCGCAGGATCATCGGCGCGGCCAGCGCGGCCGAGGACAGTTTCAGAAGCGAACGGCGGGAAAAGGACATGGGAAACCTCTGTTGGCGAAAACCCCGCTCCGGGGGCGTCGTGATCGCGCTAACGAGGCCGCATGACACTTGAGTGCCGAGTTGATGAAACTTCGGTAACAGCCCTTGATCGCAGGGCCTTGTGCGCCTGTGCGTGAGGACACGCGACTTTGTGTCCCGCTGTCATGGCAGAGTCACCATTCACCCTTAGGCAGAGCGGATTCCGTGCTCTGAGGTCCCGCCATGTCCATTTCCCTGCGCAACCTGACCAAGTCCTTCGCCGGCAAGCCCGCCGTCGACGGGGTCAGCGCCGAGATCGAACGCGGCGAGTTCTTCGCCATCGTGGGGGCCTCGGGCTGCGGCAAGTCGACGATCCTGCGGCTGATCGCGGGATTGGAGGAGCTGGACGCGGGCGAGATCGCCTTGGGCGGGGTTCCGGCGGCGGGCGCGGGTCTGCATCAACCTCCCGAGGAACGGCGCACGGGCTTCGTCTTCCAGTCCTATGCCCTCTGGCCCCATCTGAGCGTGCGCGGCAATGTCGCCTTCCCGGCCGAGACCGCCGGCCATTCCCGCGCCGAGGCCGCGCGCCGGGCCGATGCGCATCTCGACACCGTGGCGCTGGGCGATTTCGCCGAGCGCAAGCCGGCCGAGCTGTCCGGCGGGCAGCGGCAGCGGGTGGCCTTGGCGCGCTGCCTCGCGCAGGAGGCCGAGACGATCCTGATGGACGAACCCCTCGCCAACCTCGACCCGCATCTGCGCGAGGTGATGGAGGAGGAACTGCTGGGTTTCCACCGCGCCACCGGGGCGACAACGGTCTACATCACCCATGACCAACGCGAGGCGATGGCCGTCGCCGACCGCATGGCGGTGATGAGCGCCGGGCGCTTCCTGCAGGTCGGCACCCCGGCCGAGATCTACGAGCGCCCGGCCTCGGCCGAGGTCGCGCGCTTCATCGGGCAGGGCGTGGTGCAGCCGGTGACAATTCAGGGCGGGGTCGCGCGGCTGGCCGGGCGGCGGGTGGCCTTGCGCGGGATGGAGGCGGCCTCGGGTCCGCGCGAGGCACTGTTCCGCCCCGCCGATCTGGTGCCGGGGGCCGAGGGGCTGGAGGAATGCCACGCGGGCCGCGTCACCGCCGCTTTGTATCGGGGCGGGCATTGGGAGGCGAAGGTCGCGGTCGAGGGTCTTGTCGATCCCTTCACGCTGCATCTGAACCGCCCGGTCCGGGCGGGTGAGGGCCTGTCGCTGGCCGTGCGCGGCGGGTGGTTGCTGCCGGGCTGACGCCTTCCCTTGGCGCGGGCGACCAGCCCGGGCCGCGCCCGACCCGCCCCCAGGGCGGGCGCTTTGCAACGTCGCGGAAAGATCAGCCGCCGGAGGTTCGTGGGGCGATAAAGCACCAAGCTTTCATCGTGCCAAACGCCCACCCTCGGGTCGGGCGCGGCCCTCCGTTCTTAGATCCTCCACGGCACGACACCGCGCGGCAGATGCCGCCCGAAGCGGTCCAGCAGCACCATCAACGCCACCGTTGCCAGCACCGTCACTGCCGCCATCGCCGCCGCGAGGGTCGTGTAGCCACCGTATTCGTAATTGTAGATCACGGTGCCGATGGTCTCGGTCCCCGTCGACCAGAGCAGGGCCGAGACGGTGACCTCGTTATACGCCGTCAGGAACACCAAGATCGCGCCCGATCCGGCGGCGGGGGCCACGAGCGGCAGGAAGATCCGCCGCGTCCGCCGTCCCCAGCCCGCCCCCGAGACCCGGGCGGCCTCGTCCAAGGCCGGGTCCAACTGCAATGCCGCCGCAGCGACGGGTTTCAGCGCGACGGCGAAGAAGGCGCAGAGATAGGCCAGCACGATGATCGCCAACGTGTTGTAAAGCGACAGTCCGAGGATCGGCAGCGGGCGCAGGAAGGTCAGGATGAAGGCGATCGAGATGACGAGGCCGGGGATGGCATAGGTCGTCTCCGCGAGCCCCGCGATCCCGGTCGCAAAGCGCCGCGCGCCCCGCTTGGGGCCGGTGAGGAAACGCGCGACCAGAAGGCCCGCGCCGGCCAGCATCAAGGCGGCGATCCCGGCGGCGAGGGTCGAGTTGAGGAAGGCCCGCGCGGTCACCGATTGCTCGAAGAGCACGGCGCGGAAATTGTCCAGCGTCAGGGTCTGCAGACTGAGCCCCACGCCATAGGTCGGCACCAAGGCCGTGCCGAACAACGCGGCCATCGGCAGGGCCAAAGTCACCGCGACCATCAGCACCAGCGCGCCCTCGGCCAAGGGCCGGGCGCGGCCCAGCCGCAGGTGCAAGGGCGCCTGTGCCGGGCCGATCAGTGCGGCGCGGTTGCGCGACGAGAGGCCCATCTGCACCGCCACCACCGCCACGGCAATCAGCGCCATCAGTGCCGAAAGGACCGCGACATCGGCCAGCATCGAGGGGCCGAAGCTGGAGAGCCGCTGCCAGATCAGTACGGGCAGGGTGATGTAACGCCCCGGAATGCCCAAGAGCGCCGGGATGCCGAAATTCCCCAATGCCGAGACGAAGGCCAGCGTCAGCGCGGCCAGAAGGCTGGGGATCAGCAGCGGCAGGATGATCTTCAGAAGCAGGCGCAGCGGGCCGGCACCGGCCATCCGCGCGGCCTCGGCCATCTCGCGCGGGAGCGAGCGCAGGGCGGCCAGCACGACGAGGAACACCAAAGGCATATGCTGCACCGCGAGCAGCGCGATCACCCCGCCCCGCCCGTAAAGCGGATGCGGCGAGCCGGGGGCGGGCGCGAGGCCCAACATCCCCAGCAAAGGCGAGGACGGGCCCATGGCCTGCGTCCAGGCGATGGCCGTCACATGCGGCGGGATCATCATCGGGATCAGCGTGAGGAAGGTGAAGACCGCCTTGCCGCGCAAATCGGTCAGCCCCACCAGCAGCGCCACCAACGTGCCCGCGAGTAGCGACAACAGCGCCGAGGCCCCGGCGCTCTCCAAGGAATGCCACAGGGCGCGGGGGACGGAGCGGCTGTCCAGCGCGGTGAGGATCGGCGCCAGTGAGGGGTGGCCCTCGGCCAGCAGGCCCATGCGCAAAAGCAGGACCAGCGGCACCACCATCAGCACCAGCGCGAAAAGGAAAAGCGCGGCGAGGGTCAGGCCCTCGCCGCCTTTGAGGCGAAACCGCATGCGTCTTGGCTCAGCCGCCGAAGATCTCGGTGAAGTGCAGACGGTCGGCATCGGCATTCTCCAGCGCGGCGGCCGGGTCGAAGTCCAGAAGCTGGATCTGGTCACGCGCCGGGAAGCCCGCGGGCGGGGTCACCGTTTCCAGCGCCGGCAGATAGCCCATGTCGGCGGCCAGCTGTTGACCGGCTTCCGAGATCAGGAAGTCGACGAAGGCCTGCGCGGCGGGGACGTTCTGCGCGTTCGACAGGATCGCCACCGGCTCGGTCACCGCCGAGACGCCCTCGGTCGGGAAGACGAAGCCAACGGGCGCGCCGTTCGGGATCTCGCGGATCGGCAGGAAGTCGACGACCATGCCGTACATCTGCTCGCCGCCGGCGACGGCGCGGTAGACGCCGCCATTGCCGCCCTGCGGGTTGGTGCCCTGATCGGCGAGGCCTTCGTAATAGGCCCAGCCGAGGTCCTCATGGCCGGTCAGCGCGATCATGTGGATCGTCGCGGCGCCCGAGGTCAGCGGCGAGGGCATGGCGATCTGGCCCTGCGCCTCGGGGCGCAGCAGGTCCGACCAGCTCTCGGGCACGAAGGGGGCGTTGGTGTTGTAGATGATGCCGGTGGTGATCAGCTTGGTCGAGAAGTAGTGATGCTCGGGGTCCATCAGCGCCGGGTCATAGGCCGAAGTATCCGCACCCGGATAGGCCATCAGGCGGCCCTGAGCCTCAAGGCCCTCCATGGTCACCGTGTCGGCGATGAGCAGCACATCGGCCTGCGGGGCGCCGGCGGCGAATTCGGCTTCCAGACGGGCCATGACCTGCGTGGTCCCGTCGCGGATCCAGGTGACCTCGACATTGGGATAGGCGGCGGTGAAGGCGTCGACGGTGCGCTGCGCATCCTCGTTGGGCTGCGAGGTGTACAGCGTCAGCGGGCCCGAAATCTCGGTGTTCTGGGCAAGCGCGGCCCCGGCAAGCGGAAGGGTGGCAAGCGCGGCGATGATGGCGTGTTTCATGAATCCCCCGGGGAATTGCCGAGTCGAAGGCTCGGATTATGGATGGCCCCGCTTAGCCCCGGGATGTGACAGGCTGGTGACCCTGTTTCGGCGCTCTGCACGGCAAGAAGATTGACAAGGCAAGTAATTTCGTTAACAAGACAACTAATGGTGCGCCGGGAGGGGTGCGCCACCGGACGAAGGGGGGAGCGGTATGGACGAGCCAAAGGGAAGGGCCACGCGTGTACTGGTCGTGGGTGCGGGGCCGGTCGGGCTGGTGCTGGCGATGAGCCTCGCGCAGCGCGGCATCGCGGTCACCGTGGTCGAGACGCGGTCCGAGGCCGAGCCGCCCAATGTCAAATGCAACCATGTCTCGGCCCGCTCGATGGAGATCTTGCGGCGTCTGGGCGTGGCGCAGGCGGTGCGCGAGGCGGGTCTGCCGCCGGATTACCCGCATTCGATCTCGTACCGTACGACGACGGTGGGCCCTGAGCTCACCCGCATCGAGATCCCCAGCCGCAGCCGCCGGTTCACCGATCTGGACGGCCCGGACGGCAATTGGCCGACGCCCGAGCCGCCGCACCGGATCAACCAGATCTATCTGGAACCGATCCTCTTCGCCCATGCCAAGGCGATGCCGGGGATCGAGATCCTGAACCGCACCGAGATGGTGGATTTCACCCAGACGCCTGAGGGCGTCACCGCCCACCTCCGCGCGCTGGACAGCGGGGATGAGACCCGGATCCGGGCCGAGTTCCTGATCGGCTGCGACGGCGGGCGCTCGGGCGTGCGCAAGGCCATCGGCGCAAAGTTCGAGGGCGATGCGGTGGTGCAGCGGGTGCAATCGACGCTGATCCGCGCGCCGCAGCTGATTGATCTGATGCAGGTCGAACCCGCCTGGGCGATGTTTTCGCTCAACCCGCGCCGGCAGGGAAATATCTATGCCATCGACGGGCGCGAGCTTTGGCTGATCCACAATTACCTGCGCCCCGACGAGCCGGATTTCTACAGCGTCGACCGGGATGCTTCGATCCGCGCGATCCTCGGGGTGGGGGCGGATTTCGCCTATGAGGTGGTCAGCAACGAGGATTGGTTCGGCCGCCGTCTGGTCGCCGACCGCTTCCGCAAGGGGCGCGTGTTCCTCTGTGGCGATGCCGCGCATATCTGGGTGCCCTATGCGGGCTACGGGATGAATGCGGGGATTGCGGATGCCGAGAACCTCGGCTGGATCCTTGCCGCCTATCTGCAGGGCTGGGGCGATGTAGCGATCCTCGACGCGCATGAGGCCGAGCGCCATCCGATCACCGAACAGGTCAGCCGCTTCGCCATGCGCCACGCCGAGGCGATGGCGAAACAGCGCGGCTCGGTGCCTGCGGGGATCGAGGACGACACCCCCGAAGGCGCCGCTGCGCGGGCCGAGATGGGCGCGCAGGCCTATGCGCTGAACGTGCAGCAATACGCCGCCGCCGGGCTGAACTTCGGCTATTACTACGACCGAAGCCCGATCATCGAGGGGGATGCCGAGACCCCGCCGCCCTATGCAATGGGCAGTTTCACCGCCTCGACCGTGCCGGGCTGCCGCCTGCCGCATCTGGTGACGCCCGAGGGCGGCTCGCTCTATGACGGGCTGGGCGCGGGGTACACGCTGATCCGCTGCGACCCCTCGGTCGATGTCGCACCGCTGATGGCGGCGGCACAGGCACAGGGCCTGCCGCTGGTGCTGCTGGAGGCGGATTGGATCACGGATCCGGCCTATCGCCATGCGCTGGTGCTGGCGCGGCCTGATCTGCATGTCGCCTGGCGCGGCGATGCGCTGCCTGCCGATCCCGCCGCGCTGGTCGCCAAACTGCGCGGCGCGGCGCCCCGTCTGGTAAAGGGAGAGGCGGCATGATGGACCGCGACCGCATCGCCGCCCTGCGCGCGGCCCCGGTGCCGCCGGCGCAGCATCTGATCGACGGGCAATCGGTCCCGGCCTCGGATGGCGGGCGGATGGACGTGCATTCGCCGCTCGACGGGCAGGTCTTCACCAGCCTCGCGCGGGGCACTGCGCAGGATGCCGAGGATGCCACCGCCGCCGCCCGCCGCGCCTTCGAGGACGGGCGCTGGTCCGGCCTCGCGCCCGCCGAGCGCAAGCGCATCCTCTTCCGCTGGGCCGCGCTGATCGAGGCGAACGCGCTGGAGCTGGCCGTCTTGGGTGTGCGCGACAATGGTACCGAGATCGCCATGGCCCTGCCCGCCGAGCCGCTTTCCGCCGCGCAGACCATCCGCTTCTATGCCGAGGCCGTGGACAAGATCATGGGCGAGATCGCCCCCACCCCGCCCGGCACCCTGGGCCTGATCCACCGTGAGCCGGTGGGCGTCGTCGGCGCCATCGTGCCCTGGAACTTCCCGCTGATGATCGGCGCCTGGAAGCTGGGGCCGGCCTTGGCGGCTGGCTGTTCGGTGGTGCTGAAACCCGCCGAGACGGCCTCGCTGGCGCTGCTGCGGCTGGCCGAACTGGCGCAGGAAGCGGGCCTGCCGCCGGGTGTGTTGAACGTGGTGACGGGCGAGGGGGCGACGGTCGGGCAGGCCATCGCGCTGTCGATGGACGTCGATGTTCTGGTCTTCACCGGCTCGGGCGCGACGGGGCGGAAACTCATGGAGGCCTCGGCCCGGTCGAACTTCAAGCGGGTCTATCTGGAGCTGGGCGGCAAATCTCCGAACGTGGTCTTCACCGATGCGCCGGACCTTGACGAGGCTGCGCGCGTCTCAGCCTTCGGGATTTTCCGAAATTCGGGGCAGGTCTGCGTCGCGGGCTCGCGCCTGCTGGTGGAACGCCGCATCCATGCGGAATTTGTCGAGAAGGTCGCCAAGGCCGCACAGGCGTTGACGCTGGGCGATCCGCTGGACCCTGCGACCGGCGCGGGGGCGATCAATTCGGAACGCCAGCTCGCCCAGAATCTCGCCTTCGTCGAGGAGGCGCGGCAGGCCGGCCGTACCGTGATCGGCGGCCAGCGCATCCGCAGCGACACCGGCGGCTGGTTCATGGAACCGACGCTGATCACCGACGCCCGCCCCGAGGACCGCGTGGTGCGCGAGGAGGTCTTCGGCCCGGTGCTGGCGATCCTGCCCTTCGACACCGAAGACGAGGCCGTCCGGCTGGCCAATGACAGCGACTATGGCCTCGCCTCGGCGGTCTGGACGGCAGATCTGTCGCGCGCGCATCGCATGGTGCGGCGGCTCCGGGCGGGGGTGGTGCATGTCAACACCTATGGCGGCGCCGACATCACCGTGCCCTTGGGCGGGGTCAAGCAATCGGGCAACGGGCATGACCGCTCGCTGCATGCGCTGGACAAGTATCTCGACCTGAAGACCGCGTGGATCAAGCTGTGAGGGCGCGGTCTCAGCCGGGCTCGTTCAGCTTGGCGAGCTTCTTCAGCAGCTCCAGCAGCCGGAGGTAATTGTCATGCCCGAAATCGTCGGCGATCTTCTCGTGGATGGTGGTGGATTCGACGATCAAGCGGTCCATCATCGTCTGCCCGAAGACGGTCAGCGCGACATAGCTGATCCGTGAATCCGTCTCATGCGGGCTGCGTTCGACGATATCGCGCTGCTCCAGCGTCTTCACGATCCGCGAGATGCTGGTCTTGTGGATGCAGGATTGATCGGCGATCTGCACCGAGTTCAACCGGCCGAAATCATGCAGGATCCTGAGCACGCGCCATTGCTGCTCGGAGAGGTCCTCGCGCTGCAGCATCTTGCGGAACCGCGATACCACGGCCTCGCGCCCGCGGGTGCAGGCGACGGCAAGCGAACGGTCGACGTATTTGAGATCCTTCAGCAGGGGCGTCTTGCCTTCTGGCCATTCAGGGTTGTGCATCGGGTCCTCTCGATGATGGTCTGTTGTGGCGAATATCCGGACGTCGGGCAAGGGGGGCGCAGCCGGGCGTCACGTGGGCGGGTGCAGCAATTTGCCGGGATTGAGCCGCCCCTCGGGGTCGAAGGCCGCCTTCAGGCGCTGCAGCATCGCGTATTCGACAGGGCTCTTTTGGCGCGCGACCCGGTCACGGAACAGGGCGCCCACGCCATGCTCGGCGACGATGGAGCCGCCGAGGCGCCAGATCAGCGCGTCGACGGTCTCGTAGACCGCGTGTTGCGTGTCCTCCCCTGTGCCGGCGGGCAGGAAGCAGCTGAAATGCAGATTGCCGTCGCCGACATGGCCGACGGCATAGCACAGCCCCTGCGGCGCGAGGCTGCGGACCGTGTCTTCGGCCTGCGCGAGAAAGCCTGCCATGTGGTCGATGGGCAGCGAGACATCCCATTTCAGCATGACCTGTCCGGGGAAATACTGATGCGGGATCATCTGCTCGCGGATCTCCCAGAGGTTCCGCGCCTGGGCCTCGGAACTGGCAAGGACGGCGTCGGTCAGCAGCCCGGCCTCGAAGCCCGCCTCGAAAAGCTCGCCCAGCAGATCCTCGACCGCCTCACGGCCGGAGAAGCGGACGAGGACATACCAGTCGGAGGATGCCTCCAGCGGGCGCCGAAGGTCGGGATAGCGTGCCAGCGCCTTCTCGACGCCGATGCCGGGCATCAGCTCGAAGGCCGACAGATGGGTGCCGCCGATCTGCCGCGCCTGTCCGAAGAAGTCCATGAGGCCGGAGAGATCCGCCAACGCCGCCATCATCGTGCGGCTCTCGGGCTCGGCGGGATGCAGGCGGAAGATCAGCCTGGTGATCACGCCCAGAGTCCCCTCGGAGCCGATGAACATCTGCTTCAGGTCATAGCCGGAATTGTCCTTCACGAGGCTGCGCATCCCGTCCCAGACCGTGCCATCGGCCAGCACCACCTCCATGCCCCTGACCTGCTCGCGCGTGGTGCCATAGCGCACGACATTGAGCCCGCCGCCATTCGTCGCCACCGCGCCCCCGAGGCTGGCCGTGCCGCGCGCGCCCCAGTCCGGCGAGAGGATGAAGCCCGCCGCAAGCGCCGCCTCCTGCGCGACCTCAAGGATGCAGCCCGCCTCGGCCGTCAGGGTCGCGGCCTCGGGGTTGATCTCCAGCACGCGGTTCATCCGGGCGAGGGACAGAAGGACCGTCGGACGGGCCTCGGTCGGCAGGGCCATGCGGCAGAGATTGGTGTTCCCGCCCTGCGGCACCACGGCGATCTGATGCTGGGCGCAAAACCGCATCAAGGCGGCGACCTGATCCGTCGATTCGGGTCGCGCCAGCAGCAGCGCCGGCAGGCCGAGGCCGTGGATGTCGCGCAGCGCGGGGTTGTCTTCGCTGGCCTCGGCCCAACCGCGCGGGCCAAGGAGGGCTTTCAACTCATCGCGGATCGCTGCGTCCAACATGCTAAAATTCCTGATCTTTCTTCAACGAGGGCTGCGGTGTGCGTGGCCGGGGAGGGAAATCGTCCCGCAAGATAGTTGACAAGTTGACGATTAACATATCTACCAAATATGCTTTAAGCAAGCACGGGAGGACAGAATGAAGATTACACCGATCCTGACCGCGGCAGCGCTTTCGCTGCTGGCGTTCCAGACCCCGGCGCAAGCCGAACTGCGTAATATCACCATCGGCACCAACCCCTCGGGGTCGACGTTCTATTCCATCGGCTCTGCCTTCGCGCGGCTGTTCCAGGAGGAGCTGGGCATCCGTTCGACGGCGCAACCCTTCGCGGGCTCGTCGATCTACCTGCCGTCGATTGACGTGGGCGACATCACGCTCGGCCTGTCCTCGACGGTTGATGCAGGTCTCGCCTACACCGGCTCGGCCGGCTACCCGCAGGAGATCAACGGCCTGCGCACGCTGGCCGCCGTCTGGCGCATTCCCTATGCCTTCATCGTCCGCGCCGACAGCGGCATTGTCACCGCCGACGACCTGCGCGGCCGCCGGATCATGGGCGACATGCCGACCTCGCAGGCGCTGACGCAGATCAACGCGGCCATCGTGCAATCGGGCGGGTTGGAGCTGTCGGATGTCGACTTCATGCGCAGCGGCGGTCTGATGGACGGCATCAACGCCATTGTCGAGGGCCGCGCCGATGCTGCTCCGGTGGCGACGTCGATGCCGGTGCTGGCCGAGACCCAGGCCTCCATCCCCGGCGGTCTGCGCATCGTCGCCAATGGCAGCGCGGCTGAGGAGGGCTTTTTTGCCAGCCGCGTGCCCGGTGTCGGCATGATGACCGCGCAGCCGAACGAGCGGACCCCCTTCGTCATGGGTGAGACCCCGATCACCGTCTACGACACGCTTCTGGTGGCCGATGACAGCCTGTCGGACGACGACGCATATCAGCTGACCCGGACCCTGTACGAGCATTGGGCCGACCTGCAGCAGGATGTGGGCCCGCTGCGCTCGGTCCCGCAGGCCGAGCTGGCGCTGCCGGCGCCCTCGGTGCCGTACCATCCGGGCGCGATCCGCTTCTATCAGGAAGTCGGCTTGTGGACCGAGGCGCATGAAGCAGCGCAAGCTCGTTTCTGATCCGGCGTAGAGCCGAGGCAGATCACCCGAAACCCCTCGCGGTCCTCAGGGATCGCGAGGGGTGGCAGATCCACCAAAGGGAGGACGCGCCCGTGCGCGCTTTGGTCAATACGACGCTTGCGGCCTTGCTGGTCGCGGTTCCGCTTCTCGGCATTCTCTGGGCACTGAACGTCCCGCAGATGCTGGGCGTAAGGCTGGTCACCCAGCAGATCGTCGCCGTGGTGCTGGGGCTTTCCACCGCCGCCGCCCTTCTGGGCTATCCCTATGGCAAACGCGCGGGTGCGCTGGACTATGCGCTGGCGCTGATCGCCGCCGGGTCCTGGCTCTGGTATGCGTGGAATTTCGAGACCTGGATGGTCTCGATGGCCTTCCGCACCCCGGACATGTGGATCCCCGGCATCTTCGCGCTGGTCCTGCTGGTCGAGGCCCTGCGCAAGACCATGGGTCTGGTGATCGCCGGCCTCGTCTGGCTGGTCGCGCTTTATGGTTTCGTCGGCGACTGGATCCCCGGCATCCTGCAAGCCGCCGTCTTCGCGCCGACGCGAACGGTGCTGTACCTCTATGCCGACAGTAACGGCGTGCCCGGCATGGTGATCACCGTGATCGTCACGCTGGTGCTGCCCTTCATGGTCTTCGGCAAGGTCATGGAGATCGTCGGCGGTATGGCCTTCTTCAACAACCTCGCTTTGGCCATGGTCGGTCATCGCCGGGGCGGGCCGGCCAAGGTGTCGATCGTTGCCTCGGGCTTCTTCGGCATGCTCTCGGGTTCGACCGTCGCGAACATCATGTCCACGGGCGTCTTCACCATCCCCTTGATGGTCAAGTCCGGCATGAAGCGCGTGCAGGCCGCTGCCATCGAGGCCGTCGCCTCGAACGGCGGGCAGATCGCGCCGCCGATCATGGGCACCACGGCCTTCATCATGGCCGAGTTCCTGCAGGTCCCTTACACCGAGATCATGGTCGCGGCCTCGATCCCGGCGCTGTTCTACTTCCTCATCCTGTTCCTCAAAGTCGATGCGATGGCGCAGCGCAACAAGGTGCGCGGGCTCGACCGGTCCGAGATGCCGAACCTTCTGGACACGCTGAAGGGCGGTTGGGAGATGCTGATCTCCATCGGCCTGCTGCTGTACCTGCTGTTCTCCTCGGGGCTGCAGCCGGGCATGTGCGCGCTGATCGCCTCGGCGCTGATGCTGGTGATCTGGGTGGTGAAGTCGCGCTTCCGCATCGATCTGGCCGAGTTCGGCCGGGCGCTGCTGTCGCTGGGCCGCGAGTTTGTGCCGCTGGCGCTGATCGGCGGCGCGGCGGGGGTGATCATCGGGTTGATGAACTCGACCGGCTTCGCCTTCCAACTCTCGCTGGCGCTGACGCATCTGGCCTCGGCCTACGGGCTCTTCGCGCTGCTGCTGCTCGCCGCGCTGGTCGCCATCGTGCTGGGCATGGGCATGCCCACCGCCGCCGTCTACATCGTGCTGGTCACGGTGGTCGCGCCGACGGTGATCGATTTCGGTGTGACGCCGATCTCGGCGCATATGTTCCTGCTGTACTTCGGCCTGATGAGCATGGTCACGCCGCCCATCGCCATCGGCAGCATCGTCGCTGCGCGGGTGGCGGGGGCGAATATGTGGCAGACGGGGTTCCTCAGCATGCGGATCGGCATCGCGGCATACTGCCTGCCGTTCCTGTGGGTCTACAACCCGGCGCTGTTGCTGAAGGGCACCCCCCTGCAGATCGCCATTGTCGTCGCGACGGTTCTGTCGGCCTCGTTCCTGCTGAAACAGTCGATGTTGGAGAGCCCTCTGGCGGGCCTGCCGAACCGCGCTTTTGCGGTGCTGATGACGGCGGCGGCCTTCCTCGCGCTGGCCTCGACCGCGCTCTTCGGGCCGGAGGCGCCGCTTGCCGTGCTGATCGCCATCGCCGGTTTCGCGCTGGCGGGTCTGTGCGGTTGGATGCGCGGCAAATCCCTTGAAATACTGGCGGAAAACCATTCCTGACGGGGTGGTTCTCATTGCGCTCAAGTAGTAAACATGTCAACTTGTTCTGGCAAAGCAGAACACCCGAATCAGGAGGAACCGGACATGAGCTTCACGTCCAGGGCGGCCGATTATGTCGATTGGAAACGCGGGCAGATCAGCCGCGAGATCTATGTCAGCGAGGAGGTTTACCGGCAGGAGCTGGAGACGCTGTTCACCCGCGCCTGGCTGTTCGTCGGCCATGAATCGCAGATCCCCAATCCGGGCGATTTCTTCACCTCGCGGATGGGCGAGGAATCGGTGATCCTCGTGCGGGACAAGGCGGGCGAGATCCATGTCTTCCTGAATTCCTGCCGCCACCGGGGCATGAAGGTCTGCCGCTACGAGAGCGGGAACACCTCGCTGTTCACCTGCCCCTATCACTCCTGGACCTACACCACCGACGGGCGCATCCGGGGCATCCCGCTCTACAAGGCGCTCTACGAGGGGAACCTCGACCGCGATGACTGGTCGCTGATCGAGGTCGCCAAGCTGCACAATTACAAGGGCACGATCTGGGCCACATGGGACCCGCAAGCCCCTGATTTCCTGACCTATCTTGGCGATGCCAAGTTGCATCTCGATCAGGCGCTCGATTGCCGCGACGGCCGGCCCGGCGGCTCGGAAGTGATCGGCGTGCACAAATGGATCTTCCCGGCCAACTGGAAATTCGCCGCCGAGAACTTCCTTGGCGACACCTATCACAACCCCAGCCACCGCTCGGTCGACATGATCGGCATCGGCCCCTCGGCGCTGCAGGGCGTGAAGGGCCGGCGCGATAACGAGATGGAGGAGGCGCAGCATATCTGGTGCAGCTTCCCCGCCGGTCACGGCGTGCATTCGGCGATCCAGCCCGAGGGCTATGAATTCGTCGATACCTTCAAGAACGACCCCGAGATCGGCCAGTATTTCCGCCATTGCCATGAGGAGCGCAAACGCCGGCTGGGCGAGAACGCGCGCTTTCTGCCCTTCGTCGGCACTCTGTTCCCCAACACCAGCTACCATGGCCGCCAGCCGCGCAGCCTGTGTTCCTGGCATCCGCATTCCGCCAACGAGACCGAGGGCTGGCGCTTCTTCCTCGTCGACGCCGACGCGCCGACCAAGGTAAAAGACTTCCTGCGCGAATATTACATGCGCTACTCGGGTCCCGCCGGGATGACCGAGCAGGACGATCTGGAGAACTGGCTCTACGCCACCCGCGCCTCGACCGGCACCATCGCCCGGCGGCACAATTTCAACTACGCGCAGTCGATGGGGGCGAGCAGCCTGAACCCGGTGGTCAATGGCATCGAGGTGAAGGGCGATGTCTCGCTGCAGGTGACCGAACACATGGCGGTCGGCTTCTACCGCCGCTGGGCGCAATATCTGGACCGCGAGCCCTGGGATGTGCTGCTTGGTGCCGGTGACGAGCGGTTCCACGCGCAGGCGGCGGAGTAAGCCATGGCGGATCTGGGAGCGATCATCGTCTCGGGCGCGACCTTTGGCATCGGGCTCGACATCGCGCGCCTTCTGGCCCGCCGCGGTTGGCCGGTCGTGGCCTTCGGGCTGGAGGCCGCGCCGGTCTCCTCATTGGCCGAAGCCTCGGTCGCCGCGCTGAATGCCGAGGCCGAAGCCGAGGGGCTGCCGCTGTTCTTCATGGCCGCCGATGTGACGGACGAGGCGCAGGTGGCGGGCGTGGTGGCGACGGCGCTGGAGCGTCACGGGCATCTGCACGGCATCGTCAACAACGCGGCGATCGGGCCCCTTGGCACGATCCTCGACACCCCGCCGGCGCTGTGGGAGGCGATCCAGCGCGTCAACCTGATGGGGCCGTATCTTCTGTGCCGCGCCGCGATCCCGGTGATGGCGAAGCAGGGCGGCGGACGGGTGGTCAACGTGGGCTCGGGCGCCGGTTGGGGCAAGCCCAACATGGCCGCCTATGCGACATCGAAGGGCGGGCTCATCGCCTTGGGGGCCGCCATGGCGCTCGATCATTTCGCCGACGGCATCGCGGTCAACACCGTCATTCCGGGCGGCGGCGGCATCAAGGCCGGCATGAGCATGGGCCGTGTCGGCGGCGATCTGTCGAAGTTGCGCGCCAAGGCCGTCGGCACCGTCGCCGGCCGCTACATGGAGGGCGAAGACCTCGCCCGCGCCATCGCTTTCCTGATGTCCGAGGACGCCGCCGCGATCTCGGGCACGATCATCGACGTGGGCTGTTTCGCCCATCAGGGGTCCTCGACCCCGCTCGGAAAAAGCTGAGACAGAGGAGACGCCCCTGATGGATGCCGTCCAGACCGACCCCAAACTGCGCCGCGATCCCGCCTATTTCGCCCTGCGCGCCGAGATCGAAGAGTTCTTCTACGACGAGGCCGAATGCCTCGACACCCGCCGCTTCGAGGAATGGCTGGGCATGCTGCACGAAGACCTGCGGTACTTCATGCCCATGCGCCACAACGTGAAATTCGGCCAGCATGACGAGCGCGAGAACAGCCGCGAGGATTACGGGATCAGCTGGTTCAACGAGGACAAATGGACCGTCTCGAAGCGGGTCGAACAGATCCTGACGGGCGTCCATTACGCCGAGGAACCGCTGTCGCGCACGACCCATATGATCACCAATGTGCAGGTCCAGACGGCCCTGCCCAGCGTCGAGGCGGCGGACGAGATCACCACCTCCTGCCGCTTCCTGACCTATCTCAACCGGGTCGAATACGAGACCTATTTCTTCGTCGGCAAACGCTACGACCGGCTGAAGAAAGTGGGCGGCGAATGGAAGGTGCTGCACCGGCGCATCATCCTCGACCAGAACGTGCTGCAGGCCAAGAACCTGTCGACTTTCTTCTGACCGGCGGGAGGCCCCGATGGCAAAGCTGATCCTGAATACCACCACTGACCTGATGCGCGTCCCCGAAGGCGCGAGGCTGAAACTGCATGACGGCCGCGAGGGCGTCGTCGAGGAAAACATGGGCGACGGCCAATGGCTGAGCGTCGAATTCGACGGCGAGAGCGAGCTCGTCCACAGTCAGGACATCGCCGAAGTCCATTCGCCCGAGTGAGGATTCCGCCATGCTGCGCATGAGCTACATGCCGAGCGACTTCCACCCGATCCTGCTGGTGCTGGGTCAGAAGCCGGAGCTGCTGGCACTGGCCGCGATCTTCGAGCGGTTCTCTGAGACCGGCGGGACGCTGAGCCTGACCGAGGCCGGGGTCTTCTCGACCGACACGCAGGTCACGCTGGATGAATTGCCCGAGGGTGCCGCGCAAAAGCCCGGTCTTTGGCCCCGCGCGCGCGGGGCGAATGACCTGATCTGGCGGCTGCCGCGCCAATACGCGTGGATCTTCGCCAATGAGATCGCCAATCTCGGCACCTCGACCGAGGTCGCGGGCTCGGCCACGCTGGAATGCGACCAGCTGGGCGAGATCCGTGCCAAGGTCTCGATCGGGGAATGGGAAGAGGGCTATCTCGAGGACGATTTCCGTTGAGGAGGCGATCATGGATGATGTGGTGATCATCGGCGGCGGACAGGCCGCCAGTGCCTGTGCCCTGCGCCTGCGCGCCAATGGCTTCGAGGGCCGCGTAGCGATCTACGGCGCCGAGCCCGCGCTGCCCTATCAACGCCCGCCTTTGTCGAAGGCCTATCTCAAGGGCAGGATGGAGGCCGACCGGCTGCTTCTGCGTCCCGCCGCGCTCTATGCCAATCTTGGGATCGAGATCCACAGTGGCGTGCAGGCGCTGAACCTGAACACGGCGACCCGTCGCGTGGCGATGTCGGACAATGCCAATGTGCCCTATGGCCATCTGGTGCTGGCGACCGGCGCCACGCCGCGCAGATTGCCCGAGGCGCAGGGGGGCGGGCTGGAGAATGTCTTCACCCTGCGCAGCCTCTCGGATGCCGACGCCCTGCGGCCGCATATCCGGCCGGGCCAACGGCTGCTCGTGGTGGGCGGGGGCTATATCGGGCTGGAAATGGCCGCCGTCGCTGCCCGCGCCGGGATGGAGGTGACACTGATCGAGGCGCAGCCGCGCATCCTGCAGCGCGTCGCCGCGACCGAGACCGCCGACGCCATCCGCGCGCTGCATCTGCGCGAGGGTGTGGATCTGCGCGAGGGCGTGTCGCTCGATCGCCTGCTCGGCGACGGCAAGCGTGCCGGGCTTGCCGCGCTGAGTGACGGCAGCGCGGTCGGAGTGGATCTGGTGGTCGTCGGCATTGGCGTGACGGCGAATGAGCAGCTTGCCCGCAATGCCGGGCTCAGCGTGCAGAACGGCATCCTGACGGATGGCCAATGCCGGGCTTTCGCGCCCGGCATCTATGCCGCCGGAGATTGCGCGGTCTTCCCGTTCCGGGGCCAGCCGACCCGGCTGGAATCGGTGCAGAACGCCTGTGATCAGGGCGAATACGTGGCCGACCATATCTGTGGCACGGCCAAGGGCCCCTACGCCCCCCAGCCGTGGTTCTGGTCGGACCAGTTCGACAGCAGCCTGAAGATCGCTGGCCTGAACCGCGGCCATGACCGCGTGATCCGCCGCGTGGGCGAGAAACCGGGCGCAGAATCCATCTGGTACTATGCCGGCGAGACCTTCCTCGCCGTCGACGCGCTGGACGACCCG
This sequence comes from Pararhodobacter sp. CCB-MM2, assembly GCF_001691415.1. GTDB lineage: Bacteria > Pseudomonadota > Alphaproteobacteria > Rhodobacterales > Rhodobacteraceae > Pararhodobacter. Next base: position 20,722 of record NZ_LRRR01000006.1, on the reverse strand, counting down.
CGCGCCTATATGATGGGGAAACGTTGGCTGGCCGAGGGCGTCTCGCCCGACCCAAAGGCGCTGGCTGATCCCTCGATCCCCTTGAAGACAATCGGACTATTGACCCAGACGGCAGAGAGCACCGCATGACCGCACAGGACATCTTCACCCAGACCGGCGGTCAGGCCCTCGCCCGCGCCCTGTCGGCGACCGGCACGCGCGATCTGTTCCTGCTGCCCGGCATCCAGCTGGATTACGCCGTCGATGCGCTGGTCGACCATCCCGAGATCGCGCTCTATGTCCCGCGCCACGAGCAGACGGTCAGCTACATGGCCGACGGCTTCGCGCGGGTCACCGGCGAGGTCGGCGTCGGCATGGTCGTCCCCGGTCCCGGCATGTTGAACGCCACGGCGGGGCTGTCGACGGCCTATGCCTGCAATGCGCCGGTGATGATGCTGGTCGGACAGATCCATTCGCAGGCGATCGGCAAGGGCTATGGCAACCTGCACGAGATCACCGATCAATCCGGTGTGCTGAAGGGCCTGACCAAGTGGCACGAGCAGGTCACAGACCGCAGCCGCATCGAAGCCGCGGTGTTCGAGGCCCATGCCCAGGCCCGTTCGGGTCGCCCCCGGCCGACGGCGGTGGAATTGCCGTACGATCTGCTGATCGCCAAGGCTGGGGCAGGGGAGGCGCAACCCCTCGCGCCGGCTGCGGCCAAGGCGCCTGATGCAAAGGCCGTCGACGCCGCGGCCGCGCTGATCGACAAGGCGCGCTTCCCGGTGATCTATGTCGGCGGCGGTGCAATGGACGCCGGCCCCGAGGTTCAGGCGCTGGCCGAGCGTCTCGGCGCGGCCGTCGTTGCCAGCGACAACGGGCGCGGCGTGCTGCCGGACGTGCATCCCCTGTCCTTCAACGCGCTGGCCGGGCGGGTGCTGTTCGACAAGGCGGATCTGGTTCTGGTGATCGGCAGCCGGTTCATGGACATCATGACGCCCGATGCCAGCTGGCCGCAGGATCAGGGCAAGACCTTCATCTATCTCAACATCGATCCGGCCGATTTCTCGCCGCCCCGGCTCGGCGCCGTCTGCATCGAGGCTGATGCCGCCCTCGGCACCGCGGCCCTGACCGCCAGCGTCGCCAGGCGGAAGGCGCTGGAGCCGTCGCGGGCGGCCCGGATCAAGGCCTGGGCACAGGGGCTGATCGAGAGCACCGGCGTGCTCTGGGATTACGTCAGCGCCCTGCGCTCGGCGCTGCCGGACGACGGTATTCTGGTCAACGAGCTGACGCAGGTAGGTTACCTGTCGCGCATCGCCTTCGAGACGCGGGCGCCGCGCACGCTGATCGGGCCGGGCTATCAGGGCACCTTGGGCTATGGCTTTCCGACGGCCCTCGGGGCGGCGGTCGGGGGGCGGGGCCGGCGCGTGTTCTCGATCACCGGCGACGGCGGTTTCGGCTGGGGCCTGCAGGAGCTGGCCACCGCCGCGCGCTATCAGCTGCCGGTCACGCTCGTGGTGTTCAACGACGGCTATTACGGCAACGTCCGGGCGATCCAGTCGCGCACCTTCGGGCGCAACGCGATCACCGAACTCGCCAATCCGCGCTTCGAGGATCTCGCCCGCGCCTTCGGCGTCGACTATGCCCGGGCCGGGGATCCCGCCACGCTGCAATCGGTGCTGACGGAGAGCGTCACCGCGAAGGGCCCGCTTCTGGTCGAGGCTCCGGTCGGGCCGATGGCGAGCCCCTGGCCACTGTTGCGCCTGCAGCCCATGGGCGGCGGTGCTGCCGACTGGCCCGCCGACCTGTAACCGCATCCCCTTTTCCGCCACCGAACCGGCCCGTCCCACGGCGCCGGCCCCCCTCTTGCACCCTCGGAGACCCGCCATGATCACCCTCACCTTCATCGAACCCGATGGTACCGCAAAGCCGGTGTCGGTCGCGCCCGGCCTCACGCTGATGGAGGCCGCGATGCGCAACAACATCCGTGGCGTGGTCGCGGAATGCGGCGGGCAATGCTCGTGTGCGACCTGCCACATGCAGATCGATGCGGCCTATTTCGACCGGGTCGGCGCGCCGGTCGATGACGAGGAGGACATGCTCGATTTCGCCGAGGAGCGGGGCGAGACCTCGCGGCTTGGCTGTCAGGTCGAGATCGAGGACAGCTTTGACGGCATGGTCATCCGCATCCCCTCGGTGCAGGGCTGAGGGGTTCAGGCCTCGGGCGGCGGTGTCGCCCCCGAGGCGCCCATGTTGAAAGCCTTCTCGGGCCCGCCGAGCCGCGCGATCAGCGCATCCTGATCGGCGAAGGCCTGGGCATTGGCGGCCTCGGGGTCGACGATGGCGCAGAGGGCGGCATGCAGCTCGGCGCGGATCGCGGCATGGGTCGGGTCTTGCCCCAGATCCACCAGCTCCTCGGGATCGGCATGCAGATCGAAGAGCTCGGGCGGGAAGCCGACGTAGTAGTGATACTTCCACCGCCCCCGCCGCAGCATGTAGCCCGCCGAGATCGAGCCCGTCGCATGGTATTCCGAGAAGACCACCCGCTCGGGCGCGTCGGGAGCGCGGGCGATGGCGTAGAGATTCTCACCGGGCGAATCCGCCAGATGACCGCCGAAATGCTCGGCCAGCGTCTGCGACAGATCGATGAGGCTGACCGGCGTCGCGCAGGTACCGCGCGCAATGCCGGGGCCCGCCATGATCATCGGGATCGCCGTGCTCTCCTGGTACATCTGCGACTTGCCCCAGAGCCCGCGCGCGCCGACATTGTCGCCATGGTCCGAGGTGTAGACGACCGTGGTGTCCCCGGCGAGGCCCGCGTCTTCGAGCGCCTGCAGGATCAGCCCGACATTCTGGTCGAGCCAGCTGGTCAGCCCGTAATAGCAGCGCATCGCCATCAGCCGCTCCTCGGGGTCGCGGAACTTGGCTTCGCTGTCCATATTGGCGTTCTGCGCCTCGGCCCAGGGATGGCGCCGGTAGCCGGTCGAGGGATGCAGCTTCACCTCGGGCATCATCTCGGGCGGATAGAGATCGAGGAATTCCGGCGGCGCGATCAGCGGGAAATGCGGCGCGACCAGCCCGACATAGAGACACCAAGGCGCCGTCCCCTCTTGCGCGCCGCGCTGGGTCAACCAGTCCACGGTACGGGCGGTGACGCGGGCGTCGTATTCGGTGTATTTGCTGGTGCCGGGTCCGATGTAATCGCCGAGCATCCGCCCGTCGCGGATCTTTCGCTCGCCCTCGCGTCGCATCGAGGCCCAGACCATGCCATGGCCGCCGACCACCTGCATCGGCATATGCTCGACATCGAAACCGGCGTCGTCATCGTCATAGCGGTAATGCAGCTTGCCGATCGATTCGACGGCGATGCCGCGCTCCTGCAGCTGATGGCCCCAACCCCTCGGCTGGCCGGTGTAGGGCATGGCATTGTCCCAAAGCCGTTGCTGATGCGCGTAGCGACCGGTGGCAAACGAGGCGCGTGCAGGCACGCAGATGGGCGAGGGCGTATAGGCCTCGGTGAAGCGCATCCCGCGCGCGGCCAGCGCATCGAGATGCGGCGTCTGGACGAAAGGGTGGCCGGCGCAGCCCATGGCGCGGGCTTGATGCTCGTCGGACATCAGGATCAGCAGGTTGCGGCTCATGCTTCGTCCTCCATGTCGGCGATCACGCTGTCGAGCTTGTCAAAACAGGCAAACAGGGTCGCTTGCTCAGCCTCCGTCATGGCGCCGAGGAGGCGCTGCTGGCGTTGACGCATCGCGGTGCGAGCCTTGTCGACGGTGGCGCGACCGAGCGGCGTCATCGACAAGACAGTGCTGCGCTGGTCAGCTCGGTTCGGCGCAGCTTCCAGAAGGCCGTCGGCCAACATCCGTGCCACGGTGCGGCTGATCTGCGCCTTGTCGGAGTTGCTGCGCCGCACGATCTCGGCCGCCGGGATCGGGCCCAGAAGATCGATCAGCGCGAAGATCCGCCATTGGGTCAGGGTCAGCCCTGCCGTCGCGTCGAGCAGCCGGTTTGCCTGGGCGTTCAGCTGGCTGTTGAGGCGCGAAATACGGAAAGTCAGCAGCGAGCCCAAGGGGGCGGTCAGCAGCTTCTCTTCATCCAAGTCACTGTTAGTCATCGGAAAACCTTGTTATTTGTCATGATCTTGAGACTAAGAAGATGTAAAGTCAACTTTAAAGTTGACTTTACATCTATCTCCTCCACATGATTGCGCATCATCGTTGGGAGGACGACATGCAGAGTTTCTACAAGGGCGCTATCGCGGCCCTCTTGGTGGCCGCATCGACGACGTTCGGTTCCGAGGGGGCGCAGGCACAGGGTTGGATGCCATCCGGCCCGATCACGCTGAAGATCGCCTTCGCGGCAGGCGGTGGCGCGGACACGCAGGCGCGGCTCATCGCCGCTGAACTGGAAAGCCGCTATGGATGGACGATCATCCCCGAGCAGGCTGCGGGGCGCGGTGGGCTCTCGCTGTTGGCCGATATCCGGGATGACCCGGCGGACGGAACGGTCATCGGCATGACGGTGACGGACAGCCTCGGCTATTCGTCACGCGCGTCCGAGGCCCCTTGGACCCCAGCGGATTTCACCCCCATTGCGACCACCGCAAGCTTCCAGATGGGCCTTGTCGCCAGTGCCGGGTCTGGTTGGGCAAGCTTCCCCGATTTGCTCGACGCGGCGCGCGGCGGGCAAGTCATCCGCTTTGGCGTCATGTCGGCGAAGTTGGCGGATCAGGCGTATCTGCTGGGCGAGGCAAATGACGTGGCTTTCAACATCGTCGAACTCAACGGCGGGGCGGCGGTCATGAACGGCATTACCGCAGGTGATATCGATGTCGGCTTTGTCGCGGGGGCACAATCCAGAGGCGTTGCGTCCGGCGATCTCGTCAATCTGGCCTCGGCGTTGAGTGCGCCGCTTACCCAGACGCCCGATGCGCCGCTGCTTTCGGAATTTGGTCTGCCCTTCGATTCGGATGGCTATTTCGTCTTCATCGCCCCGGCGGGTCTGCCGGAAGAGGCCCGGACCGCCTTGGCCGAGGCGATCAGTGCCATCGCCAGCGACCCTTCGAACCCGGCGGGTGAGGCGATCCAGCGCGCCTTCGGCGAAGCCTCCACTCTGTCCGGGGCCGCCCTGACGGACTTCCTCACGCGGCAGTATGACGATGCTGGCGCGCTGATGGACGCGGCGTCGAACTGAGGCCGCATCATGACCGGGAGCCATCGCACCCTTCTTCTGGCGGCTGCCTGCGCTGCCTTCGCCCTCGCCACATTGCTGATTTGGATCCCCGCCGATGTCGACAGTAGCGTGATCCAGCTGGTGCGGCGCCGGGCGAGCATTGGCGATGCGATGGCCCCCGCCGTGGCCGCTGTGATCTTGCTTCTGGGCGCGGTGGTCTTGGTGTTCGAGCGCCAGCGAGAGGCGACACCGGGTCTGCCGCGCGAGAGCCTCGTGTTCCTGGGGCTGACCGTCCTGATCATCGCCCTGAGCTTTGTGTTGATGCGCTGGACCGGGCCAATGCTTACGGTGCTGGCCGGGCTCGATTACCGGCCGTTGCGGGCCAGCGCGCCTTGGAAATATCTGGGCTTCGGACTGGGTGGCTTCGTGCTTGTCGCCGGGCTTGTCGCCTTGGCTGAGCGGCGCTTCAGCTGGCGCGGAACGCTGGTCGCGGCATTGGTCGTGCTGGGTCTGATCGCCATCTATGACCTGCCTTTCGATGACCTGCTGCTGCCACCGAACGGAGACTTTTGATGAGCATCCTTGACCATGTCTGGCTGGGGGTCCTCGCGGTCTTCCACGGCCCGGCGCTGTTCAGCCTCTTTGGTCTGCCCATCCCGGTCGCCTTGGTCATGGTGCTTCTTGGTGTCGTGGCCGGCATCATCGTCGGCGCGACGCCGGGCCTTGGCGGGCCGATGGCCATGGCGATCTCTCTGCCGATCCTGATCTCGATCTTCGGCTTCCGCCCGGAGGCACTGTTGCCGGTGATGGGTTTTCTGGTCGGGGTGATGAAGGGCGCGACCTTGGGCGGCGCGGTCCCGGCGATCCTGTTCAACACGCCCGGAACGCCCGATGCCTATATGACCACGCTGGACGGCTGGCCCTTGGCACGCAACGGGCAGGCGGGAAAGGCGCTGCGGGTCGCCCATGCGTCTTCGGTGATGGGTGACAGCTTCTCGGATCTGGTGCTGATCCTCTGCGCGCCCTTTCTTGCGGTGATGGTGGAGCGCTTTCTCGACCTGCCCGAGAAGGCGGCACTGCTGATCTTGTCCCTGACATTCATCGCGGCGGTGATGGGGGGCTCGATCGGCAAGGGGCTGATCTCGATGGGGCTCGGTCTTCTGATCGCGGCGATTGGCACCGGACAGGATTTCTACCCGCGCCTGACCTTGGGAATGCCGTCCCTGGCCGAGGGCTTCTCGGTCGTCACGGTGGTGCTGGGGGTTTTAGTACTGGGCGAGGTGTTCAAGAGCCTGGAGGACGGGCTGCGCGACGCACGTTCCGGAAGCCGTCCGGACACCCGCCCTCGAGGGCCCCAAGCGCTGACCCGCGCGGATTTCGGCCGCATCCTGCCCTATGTCTGCCGCTCGGCGGTGATCGGGACGGTGATCGGTGCGCTTCCGGGCATCGGCTCGACGTTGGCGGCGACGCTGGGCTACACGCTGGGCCGCGCGCGGCACGCCCGTCGCGGCGGCAGTCCGGCCTTCGGCGAGGGCGCGATCGAGGGCGTTGCTGCAACCGAGGCCGCGAACAGCGCGGTATCAGGCGCCAATCTGATCCCGGTCCTCTCGCTGGGTATTCCGGGCAATGCAGCGGCGGTCTTCCTGATCCTCGCGGCGGACAGTATCGGCGGCTTCAATCCCGGGCCTTGGGTCTTCCGCGTCCCGACGACCGGCAGCAATCCCGAGATGGTGGTGGCCTTCGGCCTGTTCACCATGATGCTGGTCGCCAATCTGTTGAACTGGACGCTGGGTGGTGCGGTGATGCGCGCGAGCGGGATCATGGCGCGTATCCCGCGCAGCCTGTTGCTCCCCTCGGTGGTTCTGGTCACGCTGACATCGCTTTATGTGCAGGCGCCCGAAATGATGACCTTGGTGGTGACGCTGATCTTCGGAGTGCTGGGCTATCTGATGCGTCGGCTGGGTATCTCACCTTTGCCCTTCATCATCGCGTTCATCCTTGCCTCGCCGCTGGAGAGGGCAATCCGTCAGGCCTTCGCGGCGACGGGCGGGGACGTTTGGTTCCTGGTGAACCGTCCGGTCTCGGCGATGTTTCTGTTGCTCGGGGTCTGGGTTATCGTGGCGTCGTTGCGGCGCAAATCACCACGCTGACTCATCATCACAGCCGCCCTGAATTTTCGGTCGAACCCCAGTTTCTGGCGAAGGAGCGAGGATCTTGCTCGACTGACGTCACCGAGAAAGGCCAGCGACACAGTGCTTCAGCAAGCCGTCAGACGCTGGGAGATGATGCGTCCTTCTTTGCTGCGGCATCCCGAGCGAAATGCGCAGCCGATGAGGGATCCATTAAAGGCGCCATTGTGGCCTCCCTCTTCCAACCGCAGCTGCAAACTGCGGTTGGGATTTTCTTCCGGCGGTGTTTCGTGGATTGGTGCGTTCAGGTTGATGGACCCTGCTTGGGTCTCCGCACGCGAAACGCAGCCCACGTCTAGCTCGGCGTAGAAATTGGCGACGGGCCAGAATCGTATCTAGCTGTCGATCTTCATTTTTTCTGAGGGAAATAATGGTGCCCGGGGGCGGAATCATATCAGGCGGAGTTTCGACCTGTAAGTCTTTATTTTATTGATAAAAATTCTTGAGGCAATCATTCATACTGTAGCAATTTCTGTAGCAAATCTTGGTGCAACACCTTGAGGTTTGAAGCCTGTGATGTATCTCGTGGCTGGGTTTCAGATGGTTGAGGTCATCATGTCGAATGGGGTCTTCCGGCGCGGTAAGAAAGGCCTGTTTACCGCGCGCTTTCAGGTTCCTGTCCAGTTCCGTGGCATCGTCGGCAAGCCTGAGATTTGGCAAGCCACCGGTACTTCGGATCCAGACGAGGCGATCGAGTTCCGCATTGCGTGGAAGCGCAGGAAACTCGCCGAGTGGAACGCAGCCCTCGCGGGTGCGGAGGGTCCATCGACGAAGTCTCGGTATCTGGTCGCGGCGGAACTTACGGCGTCGCGAGGTGTCAAGTACCAAACCGCTGCAGAGCTCGCTGAGGGTGACCCCAGAGACATAATTGCGCGGGTGGAGGGGTTGCAATCCGCTGGCGATGCGCCCGGATCGATCGCATCCAAAGCGCTGCTTGGCGGCATCGCGGCGCCGCGCCGGACACTGTTGGAGCTTGCCGAAGAGATGGACGAGCTCAACTCCTACGAAGTCGACAACAAGAATAAGCAGCAACTACATGACTGGAAGCAGAAATGGAGGCGGGTCGCAAACAAGCTCATCGATGCAATCGGCGTCCAGGATATCCCGGTCGACGACATTCGGCCCGATCACATTCGAGCTTTGCGGGATGGCCTAAATACGCGCGTCAAAGCAGGAGAGATGGACTCATCTACGGCGAACAAGGAACTCCAGTATTTACAGCGGATGATACGGGATCACCACACATCCCTCGATCGAAGGGATCCGCCAAACCCAACACACGGGATACGATGCAACAAGGTGATCCGGCAGAAGAAATCGCGTAAGCCGCCAGTTCCTATGCCGTATCTGCTGAAATGGGTGGTGTTGTCGAACTGGCGGAGCATCAATGACGAACTGCGAGACATCATGTTAGTGTGTCTGGAAACCGGCTGCCGCGAGTCCGAGATCTTCAATTTGCCGGAGGATGCGATTGTCCTTGATCACGCAATTCCACACATCCTCATTCAAGAAGAGGAGGGGGATGAAAATGGGGAGGGGGCAAGGCAGATCAAGACATCGTCGTCGGAGCGCCGTGTTCCGCTGGTAGGCGTTGCCCTTGAAGCGATGAAGCGGCACCCCGCTGGGTTCCCCCGATATAGAAACAATAGGAACTTTTCGAACGCCGCATCTAAGTCAATGCGCGCTGCTGGGCTGTTGCCGTCTGAACCGGCTTCGTACAAGCGACTGCCAGGTGGGAAGCGAAAGCCAGTTCATGTGACAGCAGGAGGTGTCCGGCACTCTTTTGAAGATAGACTCGATGCAGTCGGCGTCGAGATGGACACCCGCGGAGCACTGATGGGCCATGACGTCGGACGTATTAGAGGTCGGCAATACTACGGTGATCAGACGCTGGAGCAGCGGCTGGAGCTGCACCAGAAGATCATGATCATGCGGCCTGCCTCGCTGCCCGAGCCATCCGTCGCGCCCGCTCGATTGCCGTCTCCTTAGCTGTAAGCTTGGCGAGCTCCGTTTCCAGGCATTGAAAGATCGGAAGATAGACCTCGCCACCTTCAAGATCGATCATTTGAACGACGTAGAGGAGAGCGTTTTCGATCCGGGCCTGCTCGGTCTGAGCAGAGCTTGTAGCGCCATTGCAAACCATTGTTTTTTCGCGACCTCTGGCAGTTGAGGTCAGGAACTGGGTGCGAAAAATCTTGCACGGAAACACGCCGGATCAGGGTTCGGTATCCCCTTGATCGGAGGGCATACTTCGAGATCCACTCAGTCTCTTGGTTTGTGCCGTCGTCCCGGGCAGTAGTGATGTCGAACGCAATTGCCGAGCGCCATACGCCGGCCGCCAATGCGGTGTGCGTCCGTATCGTCGGTCCGTCGGCTGTCTTAGCGCGATCTCGCCGGCGCCTCGTTGCGTTGGGAAACACGTGAGGGGCATTCGGCGCGATCGATTACGTCACCCATGATCGGATGATCCCGGTTGGCGACCGCATCCCGCTGGGCCTCGACCGGGTGAGGGGCGAGGCGTAATGGGAAGGTGACGATACGTATTGTGTCATCAATCCGGCCATCGATCCAGCCGTGCCGCGTCGGTGATCGCGGCACCGGCAAGCGCGGGCGGCAACACCGCAGCAGGGGTGCGCCCGACAGCCATCTGCCGCCGCCACATCCGCCCACCGGCCTCAACCCGCTGATTGATTGCTCGCGTCGTGGTGCCTGTGCTTTCGGGAAGCGGGCCGCCCAATTGCACGGCCAGCGTGTCGATGGTGCGCGTCTCAGGCCCGGCCCAGAGGCAAGACAGACCCTCGCCGTTCCACAGGATCAGCGCCTTCTCCTCGCCCAGCGTTAGGAGCGTGCCATTCGCCGGCAGCGCGCCGGCGACCCTTTCCGTGAGCCCGGCGAGCGCATCGTTCTGTTCCTCGGCGCTGCGTCCCGGCAAGAATGACCACAGATGGGCTCCGGTGAGCGATGTCAGCGCGGCGCGTTGGTCGCTCGCCTCCGGCTCACTCCAGCCACGTTCGCGCAGCCCGGAGATGACGGCGTCGGCTTGTGCATCGGTCGGCGTGCACGCCGCCATGAGGGCCGAAACTTCAGGTGCAGGTGTGAGGGTGATCTGCGCAAGGGCAGGGTTGAAGGAACCACACAGGAATATTGAGAGGGCGATTGCCGACACGGCAGGGGAACGGAAAATCATGTAAGACTCGCTTTTGACAAATGTTCAGGGGGCGTCTGGCGCGGGTTGCCACATCTCGGCCGCGATCAGCCAACCGTCATCGACTTGCTCCAGAAACAAGAGCGTGCGGGCGCGCAGGACAGTAAGGCGGTCGCCCTGCTGCACGCGTGCGGCCCATTGATAGACGCTTGCGGCGCCCTCGCTTCGGCGTCGGTTTTCGCGTGTGGCGATGCGCAGTTCCTGAAACCCGTCAGCAAAGGCTGTGCGCCATTGGGCCTCGATCTGGTCGCGCCCTTCGACCACGGGCTGACCGGGGATCAACAGCAGCGCGCCCTCAGAATAGAGGCCGGCCATGGCCGCGGCATCCTGAGCTTCGGTCGCCGCCATCATCCGGTCGACAGCTTCCTGTGGGTTGGTAAAAGGCTGCGCGCCTGCGGCATGGCTGAACACGCCGAGGATCGCTGCCGCGAGGACGGCTACGCGCATTATCGGCCCTCCGGCGTCAGGCGTTCCATATAGAATAGGTCTGTCAGCGGCGTGGGCGCGGGCTCGTGCGTGAGCCGTGACCACAACCGCATTGAGCGCAGGCCGGCGCCATCCTCTTCAGTCACGCGGGTGACTAAGCGAGGGGTAGGGACATCAACGACGCTCCTGCCATGCTGCGCCATGAGCGTCAGGGTCTCGGGGTCGGGCGGACTGCCCAGGATGCAGGTGACTTGCTCGCCCCCCTCTGGCCGTAGCTGGATCGAAACGAAGAGCAACGCGCCTTCGCGTTGGTAAATGCGCGCCGTGCCTGACAGCACCATGTGTTCGAAATTCGCAGCAAGGCGCGGAGCCTGCGCGAAGCGGTCGTCCAGCGCGGTCGCACTGTCTGTGATCTCCAGCACCATCACCGTGGCGAGTTCGGTATAGAGGCCGTCGCGGTCCACAACTTCATGCTGCCAACCCGCAGCTTCGAGGGTCTGGCGTATCTCGCGGCCATTGTGGTCGGGATCATGGCGCAGGGTTGAGACGGAATTCATCGATCCCGCCAAGGCGGGTGAGGTGGTGACACACAGGGCGACCGCAACAAGACCACGGCGCAGGGCGTGGGTTTGCGGGAGGAGAAAGACAGACATGAAAACTCCATAGATCAATGGGCGGATCGTCACCCAAGGGGCTTGCGATGGCAAGTCATTGCTGCCCAAGACCGGGTTCGCTCTACGGTGGCCTTGGCATCGATCTGCTGGCGCCTCACGCTCGAAATCGGTCGGGGTTCACCTCTCCAATTGGAGGAGCAAACTTGGTGCCAACCGATAGGCCTGCCTCCGCCGAGTTCCGGGGTCAGGAAGCGAGAGTTTTCAGGTAGGGGAGAGGCGGCGGTCTTCCTCATCCATCAAGGATAGAAATTGCATCCGAAGCCAGCCTTCTTGACCCTGACGTCGGCTATGCCGGACGACACCGGTTTTCACCCTGAACGAACTTGACCTGTCTATAACTTCACACCTTAGGAGGGTCTAATAGGTCGAGAATCGGTGTGAACGGACGAGGCGGCGGGCGGTGCGGATTTCTGAACTGGCGGATAGCGTGGGCCTGTCCCGCGCGACGCTGCTCTATTACGAGAAGCTCGGGCTGCTGAAGGGTAAGCGGAAGGCGAACGGCTATCGCGTCTATTCCGATGTCGACCGGCAGCGGCTGCGGCTGCGGCTTATGCAGCAACTTCAGGCGGGTGGGCTGAGCCTTCAAGAATGCCAGACCTGCCTCGATGGCAAGCTCGACCGCGACATGCTGGGGCAGCGCCTGGCCGTGCTGGACACGGAGATCGTAGAGAAGACCCGGTCGCGCGACCTTCTGGAGGCTCTGCTCGGACAGTCGAGCCTCAAGGACTGGCACGAGGAGGTCGAGCGCGTCGCACCCGATCTGCACCGAGGCTGGCTGATGTCGCAGGGGTTTTCCAGCGCGGAGGCTGGGCTGGTCGCGCTGGTCTCCAAGGACATGAACGCCCATGACGCCTATGCGCATCGCCTTGCCGCAGGCTGAGCCGGGGATCTACCTCACCCTTTCCTTGGGGGTGACGTTTCCGTTCAACGTGGCGCTGGGGCTCCCCCTGTATCTGTCTTTAGCTCAGGCAACATGGGGCTAACGCCGAGAGGTCAATCGAGTCCCCTGAATCTCGAGAACCCGGCAGAAAATCGGCGGGTTGGGGCCCGTTTGCGGATCAAGAAAATGTGATTGGAAAGATCGGACAGCCCGGGCTTGGCAACAAAATGGGCCAGGTCAAGGGGCCTCGCACAACGTTGAAGGTATCCGGAAGTGATCCGATAGACCAGTTCAGCCGTCTTTCCCGCCGATGCAACACTGCGCATCCGACACCAACACAGGAGAGATGACATGTTCCGTACCGCTGCCCTCGCCCTCGTCGCCGGCACCGCGCTTGCCACCACCGCGCTGGCCGACGGCCATGGCGATCATGCGATGGATATCGTCGACACCGCCGCCGCCAATGGCAACTTCACGACTCTGGTCGCTGCAGTTGAAGCGGCGGGTCTGGTTGAGACCCTGAAGGGCGACGGCCCCTTCACCGTCTTCGCCCCGACTGACGAAGCCTTCGCTGCCCTCCCTGAGGGCACCGTCGAAGGCCTGCTCGAAGACACCGAGGCCCTGACCGGCATCCTTACTTACCACGTTGTACCCGGCGCGGTGATGGCTGGCGACCTGACGGAAGGCATGACCGCTGCAACGGTCAACGGCGCCGAGGTCACCTTCTCGCTGGAAGGCGGCGCGACGATCAACGGCGTCAACATCGTGACCACTGACATTGAGACCTCGAACGGCGTGATCCACGTCATCGACGCGGTCCTGATGCCACCGATGTAATTGACCAACTGGCCCGCCCGATACTGGGCGGGCCTTCTACTGCGCAATAGTGGGCGTCTTGGAGGTCCGAATTACCGTCATATCCGACCGTGACGATGATCTCACCCTCCTGCTGCTGGATGGACGATCCGATCGACTTAACCTGTGCGTGTTTCAACACGTTCTGCACCGCCTCGCGGATCACAGAGCGCAGCGTATGCGCATCGACCAGCGGCAGCGCGACCTCCGCCCCGCCGTCGGTGACCCGGTCGAAGCGCATCCCGGCCGCAAAGACGGAGTCCGAGATCTGAGCGCGCAGATCAGCCAGCAACTCCTCGAAGGAAAGAGCCGGACTGCTGGCATTGTTCACGATATCCCGAAAGTCGGTCAGGGTCTCTCGGATCAGCTGATCCTTGCGCTGAGGTTCTTGGCTCTGCAGCGCCCCCATGAGCGGGATGCCAATATTGTCGTAGATGTCGCGCGCGATCCGCAGCTGTTCCTCGGCGGCGCCCGTTTCGAAGGCCGCATGGCTCTCCAGCGCACTGGCACACCGATACCCTCGGGGGGTGGTCAACTCATCAGAGCCCTAACAGTACGGAACACGTCAGCAATCCGGCGAAATGTCTCAGCATGAGGCGATGTTGACCTCCATCCCAGCACAACTTTTCGAGGGCAAGCCGTGGGCAAGGGTGTTAGACTGACTGACTGACCGCGCACTATGCCGGCGTCGATGGCAAGTTGGGGGAGAAGGGTAATTCCGAGTCCTTCCTCTACCATCGACAAGAGTGTAGGCAGGCTGGTCGCTGCAAAGGCGTCGCCCGGGGGGCTGCGCATTTCAGCATAGGCTTCAAGTGCGTGGCGCTGCAGGCAATGGCCTTTTTCAAGCAAGAGAAGGGGTGCGCCAGCAAGAAGAGAACCTGTCACCTCTGGGTTCCCAGCAAGGCTATGGCCGATGGGAGTGGCAAGCTGATAGCCGTCTTCGAACAACAGTTCGGTCTCAATGCTGCTTGTGTCATACGGCAAAGCGATGATGATCAAATCAAGCCTGCCGTCAGCCAGCCCTTCCAGCAGCCGTTCAGTCAACTCTTCTCGCAAAAATAGTCGAAGCTCGGGCCACACTTGGCGCAGCATCGGCATTGCGCGTGGAATTAGAAATGGGCCTACGGTTGGAATGACCCCCAGCCGCAGATCTGCTTGTCCTACCCCTGCTTGCGTCCTCGCAACTGCTTCCATGTCCGCGACATCGGTCAACACAGTGCGCGCGCGCCGTACCAGCTCCTCGCCCACTTGTGTCAGCATCACTCGGCGTTTGGAACGTTCAGCAACTATGATGCCGAGGTGATCCTCCAGTTCCTTAAGTCCGGCCGAGAGCGTCGGCTGCGTGACATGGCAGATTTCTGCTGCGCGCGTGAAGTTGAGAGTGTCGGCGACGGCGACAAGAAATCGGAGTTGGCGAAGTGTGGTCATGGCAATAATAGATTTAGTCTATTATTGTAAGTTTTACAATCAATTTCCACAATCAGTGTCTCAAGCGTAAGGATGTAGCATCGCAAACCAACTCACCGAGGACACCATGAACACCACCTCCGCCATCCAAACGCCCGCCGGCCTGCCGCGTATGAATGAACCGGCTCCGGATTTCACGGCCCTGACAACGCACGGGATGAAGTCGCTGTCCGACTATAAAGGCAAGTGGCTGATCCTTTTCTCACATCCGGCAGATTTCACCCCGGTCTGCACTACCGAATTCACCGCCTTTGCGGCTCGCTCGGCCGACTTTGCGGCGCTAAACACTGAGCTCCTCGGCCTGTCGATCGACAGCCACTACGCCCATATTGCCTGGGTCCGTTCGATCAAACAGAGCTTCGGTGTGGACATCAACTTCCCCATCATCGCTGACCTCGACATGAAAGTGGCGCAGGCCTATGGCATGATCATGCCTGGAGCGTCCGACACTCAGGCCGTGCGAGCGACCTTCATCATCGACCCCGAGGGCAAGTTGCGGGCGATGGTCTATTATCCGATGACCAATGGACGCTCGGTGGACGAAATTCACCGGTTGATCGTGGCTCTGCAGACCTCGGCCGAGCACAAGGTCGCAACACCCGAGAACTGGCACCCTGGCCAGCCGGTTATCGTGCCGACGCCGCAGACTTGCGATGCCGCCGATGCGCGCATGCAGGAGGGGCTGAACACGGTGGACTGGTATTTCAGCACCAAAATGCTCTGAGCAGAAAGTCTTGGTCTTGCGGCGAACCCTTGCCGCAAGATCTTCTCCCAAGCCAAAGGAAAAGTGTGATGTCCTCATCAAAGAAATCCCGGCCCCCCGAAGTGCACGGCTTCTTCGATCCTGCGACCAACACGATCAGTTATGTCGTGCGTGATCCGGCCTCGGACGCTTGCGCGGTCTTTGATTCCGTCATGGATATCGACTATGCGGCAGGCCGCATCACCTATGACCATGCGGACGAGATCATTGCCTTCATTCAGGGCAAGGGCTGGCGGCTTGACTGGCTGATTGAGACCCATGTCCACGCAGATCACCTGTCCGCTGCGCCCTATATTCAAGACAAGCTCGGCGGGAAAATAGGTATCGGTGAAAAGATTACGGTCGTGCAAGAAACCTTTGGCAAGGTCTTCAACGAAGGGACCGAGTTCCAGCGAGATGGATCTCAGTTTGACGCGCTGTTCAAGGATGGTGACACCTATGCCATCGGTGGGCTGGACGCAGTCGCCCTGCACACGCCGGGACATACCCCCGCCTGCATGACCCATGTCATCGGCGACGCGGCATTTGTGGGCGATACGCTCTTTATGCCCGACGGCGGTTCGGCTCGAGCAGACTTCCCGGGCGGCGATGCAGGTGTTCTGTACGACAGCATTCAGAAGGTGCTTGCGCTGCCGAATGAGACCCGACTTTTTATGTGCCACGACTACGGGCCAAATGGTCGGGATATCCGTTGGGAAACGACCGTGGCAGAAGAGAAGGAACACAATATTCATGTCGGCCGTGGCGCAACAAAAGAAGATTTTGTCCAGTTTCGCACGGATCGTGACGCCACTTTGGCAATGCCAAAGCTGATCCTCCCGTCGTTGCAGGTGAATATGCGTGCGGGTGAGATTCCGACCGATGCGTCAGGACGCCCGATGCTGAAAGTGCCGGTGAACGGCCTTTAGAGGGACGGCCTTACAGCAGGCAAGAAGAGCGCTGGTTATCTCGCCTCGGCTGAGCGCGGGAAACCAGCTGCCCCACGTTGTCAAGCAACCTATGGACGGCTCGACCGGTGGCGATCCCGCCAATACCGCAGCAGGTATCCCACGCGCTGCTGACGGGCCTGTTTGCGGTCGCCCGCTACACTGACCTTCGCCACAAGCTCTGCAGCGAGATAGCCCGCGTTAGCTTGCGCCGACTCCTCGGCGCCATGCATCGGCTCCCCAAATCTGTCTGTTGAGGAGCTTCGTTGTTGTCATATCGAGGCTGTGAATCCCGGCGCTCGTAAACGACCGTCGATCGACAATCGATAGCTGCCACGAACTGCGATGAACAGCAGGGCCCCCAGTATGGCGACATTCTTGAACAACGGGCCTTCGTGACCCGGTGCGATATGGATAACGAAAGTGATCGGCACCAGCGTGACAAACAGCGCCAGTGCGGCGAGCCGTGTCGAGTAACCGACAATCAGCAACAGCCCGGCGATTATGAAGACAGCGCCACTGAGATGCAGGAAAAGCAGTGGGCTCCCAAGCGCCAGAACGAAATCATGCCATGGAGAGTCGACAATCCGGGTCAGCATATCCTCGGCGCGCATAAAGTGACCCAAGCCGCCGATCAGAAAGATCAGGGACAAAGCTACGCGGAAAAGAAGTTCGACAGGGCCGTAGAGCCTTGCGGTCAGCCGGTCGATGAGGGCGTCAAACATAAGAGGCTCGTTTCATATAGCAATACATGCATACGGCATCCACCTAATCCTGCGCAACCCCTGTGCCCTGCAAGACGCGTGGCGAAGGGGCCGGCCCCAGCGTGCCAATCCCCCATGTTAAACCGTCCAGCGTCATTTCGAGCATCAGGTCCTCGAAGATCTCGGTGAGCATTCAGATCGAATTCGAGTGGTGCCAGAACTTCCCAAGTGTGGGTTGATCCACAGATCGTTGGGTCAAAGTTCATGCGCGCAGGCCAGCCCTGTTCCGCCGTTGCGCGGATCGTGCCGAAGAAGTCGATCTCCTGCGCGGCCCTGTCGCGCGCCCACTGGCGCGGACGTTTCAGCGCGACCTTGATGTCGAAAGTGCCCAGTTTGATCTGATCATCGAAACTGCGGGATGCGCGCTGGCGGCGCAGCGAATTTGTTCGGGCGTGTAGCCGTACAGTATCAGATGGCCAAGGTGGCGCATGACACAGATGATTTCCGCGTTCGGTCAATCGCTACGCCAACCGGGATGAAAATGGCGGCCACCAGTTTGAAAGCTTCATTTCAATCGGGAGACCGCAAGCTTCGCCAGCTGGTTCCACTATTTCCAGCATCACCGGCCGCAACACAGCCAAATCGGCCGCCTTGCGCTGAGCCAAATCCAAGAAGTTCAACGAGACCAACTTGCGATCCGGCTCTTTAAGCCACACGCAGTGGTGCGCATCACTGTCAGATGCGCAAAGGATCCGGCCGGAAAGACCGGCCGCAGCTTGATCAATGAGAAGGCGGTATGATGCTTCGCCGAAAAGGGCCCCCTGTGCGGCATGCGCTGGGTTCATCGCTTTAGTTGGGCACGTTTCATGTCGATTTGCGCCGGAAAAGTGATTGAGCGGTATAGACAAGAATAGCCGTCCCGACCGCACCCAACGCCGCCACGCCGAGGAGCACCATAACATCCACCGGCCCGCCGATGTCGCGGAAATGAGAACTGGTAACGGCTTGAACGAACAGCACAGCGGCAATCGCTCCGAATGGCATCGAGAGCTGGGCCAAAAGAAACTTCCGCATCGACATCGCGCGGTCACGGACCAGGACGTAAATATAGGCCCCAGTGACGACCAGTGCTGTCAGAACCATGGCCCAGAACAGGCCCTGACCGAAGATTTCCTCAAATACAGCGATCAGGGTTTCGAATGTCAGTTCCTTCATGACGTCCTCCTCAGGCCTTGCCGCGCAGCATGGCGTTGTACGTGGCTTTTAGGGCGACTTCCTTCATCAACCAGCTGATCCACAGCTCCTCGAGCGGGGCAATAATTCCCGGGAAAGAAGGGACAAGGTTGTTGTGGTAATCGAACTCGACCAGCATGGCTCGTCCAACACGCGTGATCAACGGACATGACGTGTAACCGTCATAGCTCTCGGTGCCCTCACGGCCTTGAATGGCAGCGATCAGGTGATCTTCGACAACTGGGACCATCCATTTTACGCTTGCGGCGGTTTTGCCCTTGGGCACGCCTGCCACGTCGCCCAAACCAAAAACTTCTGGATAGCGCAGATGGCGTAGGTTGTGCGGATCGACCTCGATCCAACCCTGATCTGTCCAACGATCCGACCATGACAAGCCGGACTGACGGATGACCTCGGGCGCACGCTGCGGCGGGATGACGTGAAGATAATCATAGGGCAGCTCCACGGTCGACCGCAACTCAACCCCGGTTGCATCCGTTTCTGTCTTCTCGAAGGTTGCGCGCTTGCTACCCGGTTCAATCGAGACCAGCCTGTGGCGCATATGCGGAGTAAACCCGCGCTCCTCGAAGAGCATCCGGACCTTCTCAGCGACGATGGGAACAGAGAAGGTGGCCGCCTGCGGCGCGGCATAGTGGATTTCGTATCGCCCTGCTGCGCCGCCACGGCTGGAGATATCATCGATCAGAAACGTGTGCTTTAGCGGTGCACCCGCGCATTTCATTTCGGTCGCGGGACGGGTGAACAACCCAATCCCACCCTCTTCGGTGAATTTCTGTGCCGCCTCCCAAGTCCGGGCGGCGTACTGCGGCCCGGCATAAAGCGCGCCGATACCATTCTGGCCTACCATATCCAGCGAGAAGCCCGGAATGGCGTCATGGTCCAACACCAAGCCAGGTGCCACGACCAGGAAATCATAGCGCAGTGTTTGGCCACCGGTTGTTTCGACGGTTTTCGCAACCGGGTCGATGGCAGCCGCGTTCTCTGCAACTAAAGTAATGCCCTCCGGCAACCAGTCAGTTGTCTGCGAGATGGTGTAGGATTGCGGCTTCAAACCGGCTGCTACCAGGCTAAGACCTGGCTGATACAGGTGCTCGGCGCGTGCATCGACAATCGTGATTTGCGCACCCTCGAGCCGCTCGACCAGCCGGTTGACCAATGCCGTCCCGGCCGCGCCGGCGCCGATGATGACGATTCTTGCGGCTGTGCTAATACGCTCCGCTCGAGCAGGCAGGCTCAAGGCGGCGACCCCGGCCCCGCCAAAGGCGAGACCAAGCAATCCGCGTCGGGTCAAAGGAATGAGCTTGGATTTCACGGAATGCTCCTTTGAAGCTTATACCGGGGCGCCTAAGAGCCCGACTCAAGCCGTCGCGCTTGGCTTCGGCCACGATGCAATGCGGGAACCAGCGCGGCGGGGCAAAACACCCTGCCGAACGGTGTGCGGTGTTAGCCCGGCGCAGGATGTGTCGGAGTTCGGTCGGCCTCTTCAGCCTCGCGCATGATGCGCGAATCCTCGCGCAACTCCAGCCACATAGCGTTCAGGACGGCGAACAGCGCGGCCAGCGGAAGGCCCAGGATCCAGGCGAAATACCACATCGCGTCAGCTCCTCAGTAGGAATGGCCGGGGCCGGTGACGTCATCCTCGGTCACCTTGCCCCACAGAACTTTGTAGACCCAGGCAGTATAGGCCAGGATCAGCGGCATGAAGATCGCCGTCGCCACCAGCATCACGAAGAGCGTGGTCTGCGAGGACGAGGCATCCCACACGGTCAGCGAGCTGTCCGGCGCGCTGGAGGACGGCAGGATGAACGGGAACATCGTCAGCCCGACGCTGGAGACGATGCCGGTGATCGCCAGTTTCGACCACAAAAGCGTCGTCCCCTCACGCCCGGCCCGCAGCCCGCGGACGGCCATGGCGATGCCGGCAAAGGCTGCGATGGGTGCCACGATGATCCACGGCCGGGTGACATAGGCCGCCAGCCACGAGGTGTCCCGCGCCACTTCGCTGTAGAGCGGGTTCGACGGGCCGTTTGCCACGACCTCGGTCACGATGCGGTAGCCGTCGATCCCGACCGCCAGCCAGAGCCCGGCCAGCAGATAGCCCCCCGCCGCGACCATGCCCGCGACGGTGCCGATCCGGCGGGCGCGGGCGGCGATCTCGCCCTCGGTCTTCAGCCCCAGCCAAGCCGCGCCATGCATCAACAGCATCGACAGCGACACCACGCCCGTGA
>NZ_LRRR01000059.1:2500-5479 GCF_001691415.1 Pararhodobacter sp. CCB-MM2 | reverse complement strand
CATCGTTATAGAGAGGCTGTTTCTTATCGAGTTTGGCGGTGACCTACTCTCCCACGTCTTAAGACGCAGTACCATTGGCGTTCCGGCCCTTATCCATCGAGTTCGGGAAGGGATCGTGAGTTTAGCCGGAGCTATGACCACCAAACCGGATAAGAAACAGTATCGGCTCGCTGCTGTCGCAGCGCGCTGTTCAAGAATATTTGCTTTTGATCAGTAAAGTCTTGCTTTTACTGGATCAGATCAAGCCAATCGGGCCATTAGTACCGGTCAACTGAATGCATTGCTGCACTTACATCTCCGGCCTATCGACGTGGTGGTCTACCACGGCCCTCAAGGGAGACCTTGTTTTGAAGGGGGCTTCCCGCTTAGATGCCTTCAGCGGTTATCCTGTCCGCTCATAGCTACCCAGCACTACCGTTGGCACGATAACTGGTCCACCAGTGGAGCGTTCACCCCGGTCCTCTCGTACTAGGGGCAACTCTTCTCAAGTCTCCTACACCCACGGCAGATAGGGACCGAACTGTCTCACGACGTTCTAAACCCAGCTCACGTACCTCTTTAAACGGCGAACAGCCGTACCCTTGGGACCGACTTCAGCCCCAGGATGAGATGAGCCGACATCGAGGTGCCAAACGATGCCGTCGATATGGACTCTTGGGCATCATCAGCCTGTTATCCCCGGCGTACCTTTTATCCGTTGAGCGATGGCCCACCCACGTGGGACCACCGGATCACTATGGCCGTCTTTCGACTCTGCTCGACGTGTCAGTCTTGCAGTCAGGCTGGCTTCTGCCATTGCACTCAACGAGCGATTTCCGACCGCTCTGAGCCAACCTTCGCGCGCCTCCGTTACGATTTGGGAGGCGACCGCCCCAGTCAAACTCCCCACCATGCATGGTCCCGGACCCGGATAACGGGCCGCGGTTAGACATCAAGAGTGCGAAGGGTGGTATCTCAAGGGAGGCTCCACAGAGACTTGCGTCCCTGCTTCGATGCCTACCACCTATCCTGCACATCACAATCCTGATGCCAGTGCAAAGCTGGAGTAAAGGTGCACGGGGTCTTTCCGTCTAACCGCGGGTAGTGTGCATCTTGACACACAGTTCAATTTCGCTGAGTCCACGTTTGAGACAGCGGGGAAGTCGTTACGCCATTCGTGCAGGTCGGAACTTACCCGACAAGGAATTTCGCTACCTTAGGACCGTTATAGTTACGGCCGCCGTTTACTGGGGCTTCAATTCGGAGCTTGCACCCCTCCTTTTAACCTTCCAGCACCGGGCAGGCGTCAGACTGTATACGTCGCCTTACGGCTTCGCACAGCCCTGTGTTTTTAGTAAACAGTCGCCACCCCCTAGTTTGTGCCCCCGCCCGATAGTTGCCTACCGAACGGGCCTCCTTCTCGCGAACTTACGGAGGTATTTTGCCGAGTTCCTTAAACGTGGTTCTCTCAAGCGCCTTGGTATACTCTACCAGTCCACCTGTGTCGGTTTCGGGTACGGTCTAATGGAGGGCTATTTCCAGGAACCTCTCAGCAGCCCAATCAATCCGATAAGATTGAACTACACCTGAGATCCGTCACATCCTCCTGGCCCAGGAATATTAACCTGGTTCCCATCGACTACGCCTTTCGGCCTCGCCTTAGGGGCCGGCTTACCCTGCTCAGATTAGCTTTAAGCAGGAACCCTTGGACTTTCGGCGAGAGGGTCTCTCACCCTCTTTGTCGCTACTCATGTCAACATTCTCACTTCTGAACGCTCCACCGGTCCCTCACGGGCCGGCTTCACAGCCGTCTCCACTGCTTCCGGTGCACCCGAGGGCGCAAAAGAAGCAAGGAGAACTGAACAGAACGCTCCGCTACCACGCACTTACGTGCATCCTAAGCTTCGGCTCATGGCTTGAGCCCCGTTACATCTTCGCCGCAGGACAACTTATCTAGACCAGTGAGCTGTTACGCTATCTTTAAAGGATGGCTGCTTCTAAGCCAACCTCCTGGTTGTTTTGGTCGTCCCACATGCTTTCCCACTTAGCCATGAATTGGGGGCCTTAGCTGTAGGTCAGGGTTGTTTCCCTCTTCACGACGGACGTTAGCACCCGCCGTGTGTCTGCCAGATAGTACTCCCGGGTATTCGGAGTTTGCTTAGGCTCAGTAAGTCTGTGGGACCCCATCACCCATGCAGTGCTCTACCCCCCGGGGCATTCGTCTGACGCTCTACCTAAATAGATTTCGCGGAGAACCAGCTATCTCCGAGTTTGATTGGCCTTTCACCCCTAGGCACAAGTCATCCCGACCCTTTTCAACGGGTGTGGGTTCGGACCTCCAGTTAGTGTTACCTAACCTTCATCCTGCTCATGCCTAGATCACTCGGTTTCGGGTCTGATCCATCTAACTAAGTCGCCCTATTAAGACTCGCTTTCGCTGCGCCTACACCTATCGGCTTAAGCTCGCTAGATAGACCAAGTCGTTGACCCATTATACAAAAGGTACGCCGTCAGGTCTCGAGGACCCTCCGACTGCTTGTAGGCGTCCGGTTTCAGGTACTGTTTCACTCCCCTCGTCGGGGTGCTTTTCACCTTTCCCTCACGGTACTGGTTCGCTATCGGTCAGCAAGGAGTACTTAGCCTTCGGAGGTGGTCCTCCGATCTTCAGACAGGATTTCACGTGTCCCGCCCTACTTAATACGTCCGATCATGCTTCCTGTACGGGGCTGTCACCCTGTATCGCTGCCCTTTCCAGAGCATTCCAGTCACAATCTCGGCTCGGCTGGTCCGCGTTCGCTCGCCACTACTAACGGAGTCTCTATTGATTTCCTTTCCTCCGGGTACTTAGATGTTTCAGTTCCCCGGGTTTGCTCTAAAACCCCTATGTATTCAGGGTAATAGTACCTGTTTCAGCTCAATATGAACCGCCCGAAGGCAATCATATCAAACTGTCAGGTGGGTTGCCCCATTCGGAGATCTTTGGATCAAAGCCTATTCCCG
>NZ_LRRR01000058.1 GCF_001691415.1 Pararhodobacter sp. CCB-MM2 | reverse complement strand
CTGTCGGGGGTGTTAATGGGGCGGGCAGTGAGGCTAGCTAATGAATTCAAGTCTATTGCAATAGGTTGACGAAATCGACCGGGTCGTTGAAGTAGTTGCGGTATGCACTTCTTAACTGTGTAGGTTCGCCCGTAACGTAAACGGCGTTTATGCTTTCAGGTGAGTCTTCGAGCTCAATAGATCGCTTGATAGCTTCTTGCGCGTTCCTAAAGACTTCAACTTTCAGTGAATAGTTTCCTGCGCCGTCAGTAACGATATTGAGTACATTGTGCGTCTTCAATTTGTTGTACACGTCAAATTGCCGCATCGCGCCGAGTCTCTGGAGGATATGCAGCCTGCTTTCGCTCTCTTGAAATCGACTTTCCAGCGCTGCGTCAGACAAATCTAGGAAGGCGCGCCTAAGGTTCTCATGGCGCCGCGCAATTATCTCACTAGCCATCGCAAAAATACTCCGCGCTCGTCCTCGCCGTGGCCGAACTTAGTTCTTTGACCGTCCAAAATATCCGAAATCTCAAGTGCAGTAGCCCAAGCGTGCTGTGCTCTCGTCCTATACTGAATTTCGACCATTAGCCCTTGCCAAGGCTCTGACGGATCGATGCCCGGCCTGTGAGAACGTGGATAGTGTAAAAAGACGTCGTGAATGCCTCTATATCCACTTACTTTAGGGCGCTCGATATAGTTGTACTTGTTCTGGTCCGCGTGCTTTGGTCTGTGGCGCACGTTTTCTAGAACGGAAGGTGAGTGCAGCCACTCTCTAAATGAATGCAAGCCATCAATGTCGTTGAAAATCAACCTGCAACCGGCGAAATCATGCATCGAAGTCACATCGCTAATCAACGGTGATCCATCGGGAGCAGTGCGTCGTAATTTGTCAATAACGGTGTTCTTTCGCTTCAGTCGTTGAGCAAATTCTGCAGCAGTTCCTGATGTTGCAATTTTTCGACGCAGCCAGACTTTAAACGTGTTGATGGCGTATCCATGAGATGACCGCCACTGGTCAACTAGGTCGTAGTCGTGGATTGTAGCAGTTCCCGCGGCGATAGCTTTCCCCGCTCTTCTAACAGCACCTTTCGGTTTTGGGGGAACTGGAAAGGCCATGTCGCGACACCCGATTTTGAGTTTCAGGCATGGAAGTTAAATGCGGCAAAGGTTTATTGCAACAGGATGAAGTGGCTTCGTAGCGCTTGCTGCTTGAAAAAAAAGGGCCGCTTGCGCGGCCCTTTCCTCATTCCCGGACGATGCGCCTCAGCGCTTCCCCACTTCAGCCGTCCTTGCGGATCACGGCGTTGGTCGGGTCGTAAGGCGAATCCTCGGCCACCACGGCGTCCCATTCCTTGAGCTGGATCTTCACCTTGAGCTTGGTGCCGACCTCGGCCAGTTCCGGCTCGACATAGCCCATGCCGATCTGCTTGCCGAAGGCCACCGAATAGCCGCCCGAGGTAAGACGACCGACCTTGCGACCGTCGAGCAGCAGCGCTTCCTTGCCCCAGGGATCGGTGTCCGCCGGGCCGTCGATCAAGAGCGTCACGCATTTGGCGCGGATGCCGGTGTCGAGCATCGCCTGCTTGCCGCGGAACTCCTTCGACAGGTCGATGAAGCGGTCGAGACCAGCCTCGGCCGGGGTCGCGTCGCGGCCGAGTTCGGTGCCGAAGGCGCGGTAGCTCTTCTCCTGACGTAGCCAGTTCTGCGCGCGGGCGCCGACCGGCTTCAGACCGTGCTTCTCGCCGGCCTTCAGCAGCAGATCCCAGAGGTAGCGGCCAAACTCGATCGGATAGTGCAGCTCCCAACCCAGCTCGCCCGTATAGGCCACGCGGATGGCGCGGACCGGGCACATGCCGAGCTCGATGTCGCGGTACGACAGCCAGGGGAAGCGCTTGTTCGACAGCACGGTCTCGGGGTTCGCGTCCTTGACGATCTCGTTGAGGATCGCGCGGGCGTTCGGGCCGGCGAGAGCGTAGACACCCCATTGCGTGGTGATGTCGTGGCAGTCGATGTAATCGCCACCAGCGGCACGGAAATCCTCGATCGATTTCTTGAGGAAGTCGGCGTCGTAATCCGTCCAGGCACCGGCCGAGATCAGGTAATACTCGTCATCCTTGAGGCGGACGATGGTGTATTCCGTGCGGGTCGTGCCGGCCTCGGTCAGGGCATAGGTCAGGTTGATGCGACCGATTTTGGGCAGCTTGTTGCAGGTGAAGTGGTCAAGGAACGCGGTCGCGCCCGGGCCGCGCACGAGGTGCTTGGTGAAGGCCGAGGCGTCGATGATGCCGCAGGTCTCGCGGACCGCCTTGGCTTCAGCCTCGGCATATTGCCACCACGCACCGCGACGGAACGAGCGCGAGTTGTGGTCGAAGTCGGCGGGGGCGTCGACGGGGCCGTAGTAGTTCGGGCGTTCCCAGCCGTTCACCTGACCCATCTGCGCGCCCAGCGCGAGCTGGCGGTCATAGGCGGGCGCGGTGCGCAGCGGGCGGCAGGCTTCGCGCTCTTCATCCGGGTGGTGCAGGATGTAGACGTGCTCGTAGCATTCCTCGTTCTTGCGCGCGGCGTATTCGGTGGTCATCCAGCTGCCGTAGCGCTTGGGGTCGAGGCTGGCCATGTCGATATCGGCTTCGCCATTGACCATCATCTGCGCCAGATAATAGCCGGTGCCGCCCGCGGCCGTGATGCCGAAGCTGAAGCCTTCGGCCAGCCACATGTTGCGCAGCCCCGGAGCGGGGCCAACGAGCGGGTTGCCGTCAGGGGTATAGCAGATCGGGCCGTTGAAATCGTCCTTCAGGCCGGATTCGGCGCAGGAGGGCACACGCTCGGCCATCGCCATGTACTGATCGGCGATCCGGTCCAGATCGAGCTGGAACAGGTCGGCGCGGAAGCTGTCGGGCACGCCATATTCGAACCGCGCCGGGGCGCCGCGCTCGTAGATACCCAGGATCCAGCCGCCGCGCTCTTCGCGGGCATAGGATTCATTGTCGGCATCGCGCACGACCGGGTGCTCGGGATTGCCGGCCTCGCGCCATTTGACCAGCTCGGGGTCCTTGTCCATGACGATGAAGGTGTGCTCGACCGGGATCGCGGGGATCTTGATGCCCAGAAGGCGCGCGGTGCGCTGGGCGTGGTTGCCCGAGGCGGTAACCACATGCTCGGCGGTGATGACGATCTGCTCGTCGCTGGGCACCAGGTTGCCGCCCTGCTCGACCATCTTGGTGCAGGTCACTTCCCAATGGGAGCCGGTCCAGTGGAACGCATCGGCCTGCCATTTGCGCTCGATCGCGGCGCCATGCTGGCGCGCGCCCTTGGCCATCGCCTGGGTCACATCTGCGGGGTTAATGTAGCCATCGGTGCTGTGATAGAGCGCGCCCTTCAGATCCGAGGTCTCGATCAGCGGCCAACGCTCCTTGATCTGCGCGGGCGTCAGGAATTCATGCGGAACCCCCGCCGTTTCGGCGACCGAGGAGTAGAGCATGTATTCGTCCATGCGCTCGTCGGTTTGCGCCATGCGCAGGTTGCCGACGACGGCGAAACCCGCGTTCAGGCCGGTCTCGGCTTCCAGACCCTTGTAGAATTCCACCGAGTATTTGTGGATATGGGTCGTCGCGTAGCTCATGTTGAAGAGCGGCAGCAGACCGGCGGCGTGCCAGGTCGAGCCCGAGGTCAGCTCGTCGCGCTCGATCAGCATCGTGTCCCAGCCCGCCTTGGCCAGGTGATAGGCGATGCCGGTGCCGACCGCACCACCGCCGACGACAAGGGCTTTCACATGGGTTTTCATCGCGCAGGGCTCCGCTGAAGGATTTTGGCTTGGGTTTCGCAGCTAATTGCGCGGGGTGGTGAAAGACTCCCGACCGATGGTCGCGCGAAAACGACGCACAGCAAGAGAGGCGTCGTAATCCCTCACGGCTGAGGTGAGTCGCCCGCGGTGATCTGCCCGTC
This sequence comes from Pararhodobacter sp. CCB-MM2, assembly GCF_001691415.1. Classification (GTDB taxonomy): domain Bacteria; phylum Pseudomonadota; class Alphaproteobacteria; order Rhodobacterales; family Rhodobacteraceae; genus Pararhodobacter. The sequence continues at coordinate 3,021 of NZ_LRRR01000058.1, read as the reverse complement.
GCCGTCGGTATCGAACAGCGCGAACAGCCGCTCCGAGGCCGCGTCGAATTCGCCTCGGGTGATGTGTTTGTCGCCATCCGCATCGACATGGTCAGGCTGCATGGCCTGTTGGACCTCGCCCAGAAGGCCGCCCGCCCCGGGGACCGGCGCGGGCAGGGGATTGTCCGCCTGTTCCTGCGGGTCGAGGATGCCGTCGCCATTGGTGTCGCGGGTTTCGAACAACGCGCCGCGCCGGTCGAGGAAGGTCTCGCGCGTCATCAGGACCGGGCCGGGATCGCGATGCGGCATCAGCCGCGCTGCGAGGGACAACAGACCCTCGGCCTGCGCCAGTGCGGGAAACGGCAGGGCAAGGCTGGTCAGCAAGATCAGGGCGGGCAGCGGAAGGGCAGGGCGCATCGGGGTCTCCTTTCGCCCTGCAACGGAACCGGGGCGCGCTTCCGTCGCGGCCCCGGACCCGTCACGGGTGGTCTCGGCGAGACTCAGCCGTGTCGACCGAAATCCATCGGATTGATCACCCCGTCCGCGTTGCGATCCAACTCGGTGAACAGGCGGGGCGTCGCCTCGGCCCATTCCGCGGCGGTGATCTGCCCGTCGTGGTTGGCATCGTTATAGGCCGGGGTCATCGCGCCGTGGATGCGCGGACCGGGGCCGTTGACGCCATGGCCTTCGCGGTTGTTCTCTTCCTGCCCGGCGATGGTCGCGGCCATGTTCGCCTGCTCTTCGGCATCGATGACACCGTCGCCACTGAGGTCGAACATGTCGAAGATGTCGGTCCGACGGGCGGCAACATCCTCGACGGTCACGCGCCCGTCGGCGTTCATGTCCCATTCCTCAAGGAAATGTGCCATCTGCGGGCCCTGACCCTGCCGTTGGCCCTGACCTTGGCCCTGACCCTGACCATGTCCGTCAGCGACAGCGGCGCCCCCGACGAGGGCCAGAACAGCAAGCGGGGCGAGGAAGATTGTAGCTTTCATATCGATACATCCTTATGTGTGATTGCGTATCTCTAACGCCCCCTGCGCCGCTTTCCGTCGGGTAATGATGTCGCACCCCGTGTCGCACCCGCGATGGACTTGCTGGCGCGCAAGAATATGTCTCGCCGCTTGTTCCCCCCCTCGCGCGGCGGTATGACTCGCGCCTGAACTTGCGGGGGGGCTCTATGCAGGTCTTCGAGACGAAAGCGACGGTCCGCGAGGCCGTGCGCAACTGGCGCAACGCGGGCGAGACGGTCGCCTTGGTGCCGACCATGGGCTACCTGCATGCAGGCCACATGACGCTTGTTGAGCGGGCCAAATCCGAAGGCCAGCGAGTCGTCACCTCGATCTTCGTGAACCCTACGCAATTCGGCCCGACCGAGGACCTCTCGACCTATCCCCGTGATCCCGACCGCGACCTAGCCATGCTGCGCGAGGCCGGCGTCGACGGCGTTTTCATGCCCTCTGTCGAGGAGGTCTACGCCCCCGGCGCGCAAACCATCGTCGAGACGACCGAACTGTCGAAGATGCTGATCGGCAAGCTGCGCCCCGGCCATTTTCGTGGCGTGGCGACGGTGGTGACGAAGCTGTTCAACATCGTCCAGCCCGACGTCGCCTGCTTCGGCGAGAAGGACTACCAGCAGCTCTGCGTGATCCGGCAGATGGTGCGCGACCTTGACGTGCCGGTGCGCATCGTCGGCGTGCCCACGGTACGTGAGGCCGATGGCTTGGCCATGTCCTCGCGCAACATCCGCCTCACGGCTGAGGACCGCGCCGCCGCCGTGGTCCTCTCGCAATCGCTGTTCCAGGCCGAGGAGATGGCCAAGACCGGCATCACCGCCTCGCGCCTGCGCGCATGGGTCGCGGCGAATATTCAGGCCAATCCCCGTGCCGATCTGCAATCCGCCGATATCCGCGATGCCGAGACTCTGGCCTCGGTCTCTGGCCCGCTGACCCGGCCCGCCGTGATCCTGCTTGCCGTGCGTTTCGGCAAGGTCCTGCTGATCGACCAGCGCGTCGTCACCCCTTAAGGAGGAACTCCCGATGTCCGCACAGCCCCAGACCCCGGTCCGCCGCATCACCGCCCCGCAGCTGCGGGCGCGCAAGGGGGGCGAGCCGATCGTCTCGCTGACCTCGTACCACTCGCACACCGCCGCGATCGTCGATCGCTATGCCGATTTCATCCTCGTGGGCGACAGCCTCGGGATGGTGATGCATGGCATGGAATCGACCGTGGGCGTGACGCTCGATATGATGATCACCCATGGCAAGGCGGTGGTGCGCGGCACGAAGCGCGCACTGATCGTCGTCGACATGCCCTTCGGCACCTATGAGGAAAGCCCCCGGGTGGCCTTCCGTAACGCCGCCCGGATCATGACCGAGACGATGTGTCAGGCCGTGAAGCTGGAAGGCGGCGCGCGCATGGCCGAGACGATCCGCTATCTGGTCGATCGCGGCATCCCGGTGATGGCGCATATCGGCCTGACGCCACAATCGACCAACGTCATGGGCGGCTTCAAGACCCAAGGCCGCGACGAGGCCACTTGGGCCCACCACATCAACGACGCCGTGCAGGTGGCCGAGGCCGGGGCCTTCGCCGTCGTGGTCGAAGGCGTGGTCGAGCCGCTGGCACGCGAGATCACCAAATCGGTCGAGATCCCGACCATCGGCATCGGCGCCTCGGCCGATTGCGACGGCCAGATTCTGGTCTTGGAGGACATGCTCGGCCTCAACCCGCGCCCCCCGAAATTTGTGAAGGTCTACGGCCAACTCGGCGGCATGATCGAGAAAGCGGTCTCGGAATACGCCGACGAGGTCAAATCCCGCAGCTTCCCCGCTGAAGACCAAACCTACCGCTAAGCCATTCAAGCGGCAAAACAAAAGGGCGCGAACCTCCCCGGTCCGCGCCCTTTCCCTTTGTCCCAGCACACCGCACTAGCCGCACCTCCAACCGCAAGGAGCGAGTGCCTAGGCCCCGCCACACGCGCCCTCTTTCCCATCTTCGTTCTGAAAATATCCTGGGGGGTGAATTCGCGCAGCGAAGAGG
>NZ_LRRR01000057.1 GCF_001691415.1 Pararhodobacter sp. CCB-MM2 | reverse complement strand
GGGGCCGGGTTGAAGTCCTTCGCCCGCAAGGAAGCGGCGCGGCCTCTGGGATAAGGCGGCCAAGGCACGCTCCCGCCCACCCACCCGGCGCGCCTTGGCCGCCCCCGGCCGTCGCGCGGGATGATCCAGCAAACAAAAGGGGCGCAGCCAGACGCGCGCCCCTTTTCACCTTGTTGCAAATACTCACCTTTTGACGGTCGCCGTGCGCACCGCCTGCCGGCTCAGCAGAACCCCTCGGCCAGCCTTAGCTCGCCCCAGGCCTTGCCCCGCCAGTTGGTCAGCGGCCCTCCCAGCCGTTTCAGCGCCATCGGGTGCTGGCCATCCAGCACGCCCAGCCACGACAGGATCGCCACGATCGCCGCTTCCGAGGCCCGCGTCGCCCCATCGGTGATCTTCAGCGCCACGCCCAGCCCTTTGGACGGGATCATCGCCACGAAGACCGCCTCGGCCCCGGTCTTGATCGCCACGCCGTCCATCACGCGCATCAGCTCGGTGCAGGCTCGGCCTTCACCGGCAACCATCTCGGGATGCGCGGCCATTGCCTCGCGCAGGCTGACCATGGCGCGGCCGCGCGCATCGGTCTCGGTCGCGGTCGCAAACCGCGCCATCGCGCGGGCCAGCCCGCCGACCGATGTGGCGAAGTTGGGTGCCGAGCAGCCGTCGATGCCGTAGCCGGGGCTGTCCTCGCCGGTGACCTCCTCGAAGGCCGCTTTCACGGCTTTCTGCACCGGGTGATCCAGCTCGACATATTCCGAGCCACCGCCCAGATGCTTGTTCAGCATCAGGAAGCCCGTGTGCTTGCCCGAGCAGTTGTTGTGCAGCTGGCAGGCGGAATCGCCGGTGCAGATCAGCCGGTTGCGCTCGGCCACGTCGGACGGGTCCTGCACGCCGCAGCGCAGATCGCCCTCGGACAGGCCCATCTCGGCCAGCCACTCGGAGACAGCGCCGGTATGGATCGCCGCGCCTTGATGCGAGGCACAGCTCAGCGCCAGCCGCTTTTGCCACAGTCCGGCACCCGCGCCCGTTTCCAGCAGCGGCAGCGCCTGCAGCATCTTGCACGACGATCGGGGATAGATCACCGCCGCCGGATCGCCCCAACTCTCCACCACGCCGCGGGAATCGCAGATCACCGCATGGCCGCGGTGCAGGCTCTCCAGCCGCCCGCCGCGCCAGACTTCGACCAGGGGCACGTCCCCGAAAGCCACGTCGCTCACGCCCGTCTCCTTCACAGTTGCGCAATATTCCGCCAACGGGGGTTTCTCAGGCCCCGAAAATCGCGGTATGACGCAATCTACCGGGCAAACCCCTGTTGCGCCATGTGAAAGCCTTGTGCGAAAAGGCCGGACGCCGGGGTTAATGACACACGCTGGAGGCACTGAAGGCAGATGGCAGCATCGTTCAAATTCGGCGCGATGGGCGCGGTGATGGCCATGGCGGCCGCTCTTCCCGCGCAAGCGCAGGATTCGACCAACCGGGTCGCGGTAGAAACCGCATGGAGTGTTTTCGTTGACGGCACGCCGCGCGAATGCTGGGCCGTCTCGGCTCCGCAGGAAACGGTGAACACGCGGGACGGCCGGGCCGTGTCGGTGCGCCGGGGCGACATCCTGCTGTTCGCGACCTACCGTCAGGGACAGGGTTCGACCGCCGAGGTTTCGTTCACCGGGGGCTATCCCTTCGCGAGCGACTCGACCGTCGACGTCACGATCGGCACGGATACGTTCCAACTGATCGTGGATGGCGAATGGGCCTGGGCCGCGTCGCCGGAAGAGGATCAGCGCATTCTCGACGCGATGCGCCGGGGCCAGAGCGCCGTTCTCAGCGCGCGCTCGACCCGTGGCACGCGCACGCAGGACACGTTCAACCTCTTCGGCATCACCGCCGCGACCGAGGAAGCCCAGCGCCGCTGCGCCGAATAAGCGCCGCGTCCGCACAGAATTCGGGACCGCCGGGCTGTTCAGCCCGGCGGTCTTTTCCTATATGCTGGCCTTCTAGCCAGAGAACCTGATGCCGCCGCGCTGCCAGATGGAGACGCGCATGTCCGCCCCGATCACCCAAGACGTCCTGACCATTCCGCGCAAAGCCCCTGAGGGCGAGACGCCGAACCTCATCGGCATGACCCGCGAGCAGCTGCGCGCGGCGCTGATCGAACATGGGACGCCCGAGAAGCAGGCGAAGATGCGCGAGGGCCAGATCTGGCAGTGGCTCTACCATTGGGGCGTGCGCGAATTCACCGCGATGACCAACCTGTCGAAGGATTACCGCGCCTTCCTCGACCGGACCTTCCAGATCAAGCTGCCCGAGGTCGTGACCAAGCAGGTCTCGGCCGATGGCACGCGCAAGTATCTGCTGCGCATCGACGGCGGGCATGAGGTCGAAACGGTCTACATCCCCGAGGAAGGCCGCGGCACGCTCTGCATTTCCTCGCAGGTCGGCTGCACGCTGACCTGCTCCTTCTGCCACACCGGCACGCAAAAGCTGGTGCGCAACCTGACGGCTGCCGAGATCGTCGGTCAGGTCATGGTCGCGCGCGATGATCTGGGCGACTGGAACACGCCCGGAGAGCCCAAGCGTGAGGAGCGTCTGGTTTCCAACGTCGTGCTCATGGGCATGGGCGAGCCGCTTTATAACTTCGACAACGTCCGCGACGCGATGAAGATCGTCATGGACGGTGAGGGCATCTCGCTCTCGCGCCGTCGGATCACCCTGTCCACCTCGGGCATCGTGCCGGAAATCGCCCGCACGGCCGAGGAAATCGGCTGCCTGCTGGCGATCAGCTTCCACGCCACCACCGACGAGGTGCGCGACAAGCTGGTGCCGGTGAACAAGAAATGGAACATCGAGACGCTGCTGAAGGCCCTGCGCGACTATCCGCGCCTGTCGAATTCCGAGCGGATCACCTTCGAATACGTCATGCTCAAGGACGTCAACGACAGTGACGAGGACGCGCGTCGTCTGGTCAAGCTGATCCGCGGCATCCCGGCGAAGATCAACCTGATCCCGTTCAACGAATGGCCCGGCGCGCCCTACCAGCGTTCGGATTGGGAGCGGATCGAGGATTTCGCCGACATCATCTTCAAGGCCGGCTATGCCTCGCCGATCCGCACCCCGCGCGGTGAGGACATCATGGCCGCCTGTGGCCAGCTGAAATCCGCGACCGAGCGGGGCCGCAAGTCGCGCGCCCAAATCGCCGCCGAGGCCGCCGGCACGGCTGCCGGCGCCTGAGCCCATGCCCGCGCTGCTGCTCCTCGTGGTGATCGGCGCGGCGGCGGGGGTTTTGGCGACCCGCCTGATGCGCGTGAACACCGATCTGCCCACGGCCATGGTGCTGGGGGTGATCGGCGCGCTGGTCGGCGGCTTGGGCCTTCGGGCGCTCGTGACGGTCGGCGGCTGGGCCGTAACCTTCGTGCTGGCTCTCATTGCTTCGATGCTGCTCATCTGGATCTGGCAGCACCTCAAGCGCTGAACTTTCGGTGAGCGCCTGCGCGCTCTGCGTTGAACGCGGCCCTCGCGTCCCCATCTGCAAAGGGACAGTTATGGGGAGACCACGATGTTCGACGCACGCCGCCTTCTGGATCAGGTGATGAATTCCTCGCAAGGGCAGGACCTTGCGCGCATGGCCGGGGGGCTGACCTCAGGCCAGGGCGGGTCGTCCAATCGCAATGACCTCCTGAAAGGCGCGGTGGGCGGTGGTCTCGTCGGGCTTCTGATCGGCAACAAATCCACCCGCAAGATGCTGGGCAAAGGCGCGGGCACGGCGCTGAAGCTGGGCGGCATCGCCGCCGTCGGCGCGCTCGCCTACACTGCCTATCAGCGCCACAAGGCCGGGCAATCCGGCTCGGGTGAGGCCGCACCCGCGCAGATCGCCCCGCCGCCCGCCGACAGCCGCTTCGCGCCGCAGAACACCCCCGCCGGGGCCGAGGGCGTCGCGCGCGGCATCCTTGTGGCGATGATCCAAGGGGCCAAGGCGGACGGGCATGTCGATGCCGAGGAACAGCGCCGGATCTTCTCGCATGTCGAGACTTTGGGGCTGGACCCTGACGCCAAGGCCTTCGTGATGGACGAACTCGCGGCCCCCTTGGACATGGCCCGCGTTACTGCCCATGCCGCCTCGCCTGAGGTCGCGGCCGAGCTCTACGCCGCCTCGCTGCTGGCCATGGATCCCGACACGCCCGAGGAGCGCCGCTACCTCGACCGCCTCGCCGGCGCCCTCAACATCGAAGACGGCCTTCAGCGCGAGATCGAACTGACGGTCAATTCTGGCGTGTGACCCGTCAGGACGGGTCGCGCCAGCGATTGACCATCGGATAGCGCCGGTCCAGCCAGAAAGCGCGCGTCGTCAGGCGCGTGCCGGGGGCCGATTGGAAGCGCTTCCACTCGCTGATGTAGAGCAGATGCTCGATCTTCTTCACCGTCTCGCGCGCGAAGCCTTCGGCGACCAGTTCCTCGACCGACATCTCGCGCTCGACCAGCCCGTCGAGGATCGCGTCCAGCACCGGATAGGGCGGCAGGCTGTCCTCGTCCTTCTGATCCTCGCGCAGCTCGGCCGAAGGCGGCTTGTCGATGACCCGCGGCGGGATCACCACGCCTTCGGGCGCCAGCATCCACGGCCGATGGTTGGCATTGCGCCAGCGGCAGGTTTCGAAGACGCGGGTCTTGTAGAGATCCTTGATCGGGTTGTAGCCGCCATTCATGTCGCCATAGATCGTCGCATAGCCGACCGCGACCTCGGATTTGTTGCCCGTGGTCAGCAGCATCGCGCCGGTCTTGTTCGACACCGCCATCAACAACAGGCCGCGCAGGCGCGACTGGATATTCTCTTCGGTCACGTCGGGGGCGAGGCCTGCGAACAGCGGCGCCAAAGCCTCGGTCACCGCTGCGCGCGAGCCACTGATCGGCACGGTATCCAGCTTCGTACCCAAAGCCCGCGCCACCGCCTCGGCATCCTCCAGCGAATGGGCCGAGGTGTATTCCGACGGCAGCATGAGGCAGTGGACATTCTCCGGCCCCAGCGCATCGGCAGCGATCGTGGCGACCAAAGCCGAGTCGATCCCGCCCGAGAGCCCCAGCAGCACGCGCTTGAAGCCCGACTTGTGCAGGTAATCCCGCGTGCCGGTGACCATGGCGTGGTAATCGCGCTCCCAATCGTCGGGCAGGGCGGTTTTCTCGCCTGGCTCGGCGCGCCAGCCCTCGTCGGTCTCGGTGAAATCGACATGCACGATGCTGTCGAGGAACCCCGGCAGCATATGCGTCAGATGCCCGCCTGCGTTCAGCACGAAGGAGGTGCCATCGAACACCTGATCGTCCTGCCCGCCATGCATGTTCAGATAGACCAGCGGCAGCCCGGTCTCGATCACGCGCTGCACCATCAGGCCCATGCGGGTGTCGAAGCGGCCGCGCGAATAGGGCGAGCCATTGGGCACCAGCAGGATCTCGGCGCCGCTTTCGGCCTGCGCCTCGGCCACATCCTCGTGCCAGGCATCCTCGCAAATGGGCGTGCCGATGCGGATCGGGCCGACGCGATAGGGGCCCGAGATATCGGCGGGGGTGAAGAGACGCTTCTCGTCGAACACGAGGTCATTGGGCAGATGGTGTTTCTTCACCACCGAGGCCACGCGACCGCGCTCGAGGATATAATAGACGTTGTAAAGCGCGCCGCCCTCGATCAGCGGGCCGCCGATGCCGATCGCCGGCCCCTCGGCGCAGGCTTCGGCCAGGGCGCGGATTTCGGCCATCGCGGCTTGCACGAAGGCGGGTTTCATCACCAGATCCTGCGTCTGGTAGCCGGTGATGAACATCTCGGGGAAGGCGACCATGTCGGCGCCCGCGTTCTTGGCCTCGGCCCAGGCGGCGCGCGCCTTCTCGGCATTGGCCGCAAGGGCGCCCACGGTCGGGTTCAGCTGGGCCAGGGTCAGGCGGAAGGTCTGGGTCATCGCGGGTCCGTCATCTGCTCCAGCGATACATAGCAGCCCTGACGGCGAGGGAAAGCGCGTCCTGCCCTCTCACCTTGTCCCAAATACTCGCCTTGCCCGGCCCGCCGTCCCGCGCGGCGCTCATTCGAGGATGACGTAATCCTTCAGCATCGTCTCGGTCACTTCCCAGACGCCCGAAAGGCCGGGGCGGATGACGACGGAATCGCCCGCCTTCATCTCGATCACCGTGCCGTCGTCGCAGGTCAGCACCGAGCGGCCGGAATGGACGCGGATATATTCCCATTCCGAATAATCGAAGCGCCAGGCGCCAGGGGTAGATTGCCACAGGCCGGCATAGAGCCCGTTGCGATCCTCGAAATTCCAGGTGGTGTGCACCGGGTCGCCCTTGACCACATTGGCGGGGTCGGGGCGGCTGACATCGGGGTCGACGCCGTCTTGGGTCATGCGGAAGATGAGATCGCTCACACGGGGCTCCGGTCTGAAAGGGATGATAGCCTGACGGGTATGATTCCGGGGGGCCAGAATGCCGTCACGTCGCAGCCCCGGCAAGACGCCGCGTCGCGTCTGGACTTCGCGCGTGCCCGCCTCCTACCGTTACGGCAATCTGGAGGAAAATCATGCGCCATCTCGACGATCTGAAACTCGACTTCACCACGCTGACGGTGGACGAGGACGGCATCGCCACGCTCACCCTGAACCGCCCCGAGAAGCGCAATGCGCTCAATGCGGCGACGGTGGACGAACTCATCGACATCTTCACCGTCGTGCCGCGCTCGGGCGTGCGGGCGGTGGTGCTGAAGGCCGCCGGGACGCATTTCTGCGCCGGTCTCGATCTGGTGGAGCATCATCAGGAAGACCGCCGGCCCGAGGATTTCATGCATGTCTGCCTGCGCTGGCACGAGGCGTTCAACAAGATGGAATACGGCGGCGTCCCGGTGATCGCGGCGCTGAAAGGGGCCGTGGTCGGTGGCGGACTTGAACTGGCCTCGTCCGCGCATATCCGGGTGGCCGATGCCAGCACCTATTTTGCTTTGCCCGAGGGGCAGCGCGGGCTGTTCACCGGCGGTGGGGCGACGATCCGGGTGGCGGATCTGGTCGGCAAGGCGCGGATGATCGACATGATGCTCTCGGGTCGGGTTTATCAGGGCGACGAGGCGATCTCGGTCGGGTTGGCGCAGTATCTGGTCGAGGACAGCGAGGCGAAGGCCTACGAATTGGCCCGCGCGGCGTCGACCAACCCGCCATTGTCGAACTTCGCCATCTGCTCGGCGATCAGCCATATGCAGAACATGTCGGCGCTGGATGCGGCCTATGCGGAATCGGTGGTGGCAGGGATCGTCAACACCCAGCCGGCGAGCCGGGGACGGCTGGCGGCCTTCGCCGACAAATCCGCCGCGCGCGTTCGGCCGAACGAGTAAGGCAGCGGCCGAAGCGCACTCCCGCCCACCC
>NZ_LRRR01000056.1 GCF_001691415.1 Pararhodobacter sp. CCB-MM2 | reverse complement strand
ATTTTTGACAAGATGATGGGGGAGGTCAGGCCTTGAACCGCTCGTCCGTCGGGACCTGCAGGGCCGTCGCTAGCGCGTTGGTCTGCGCGGCCATGCCGATCACGGCGAGAAGCTCGCCATACATCTCGGGCGTCATGCCCTTGGCCTTGGCCGCTGCGGTGTGGGAATGGGTGCAATACTCGCAGCCATTCGTCACGCTGACGGCGACATAGATCAACTCCTTGACCAGAGGATCCAGCGCGCCGGGCGCCATCACCTGCTGCAGCCTTTCCCAGACCTGCGCCAACTGCGGCGGGTCATTGGCCAGCGCGCGCCAGAAATTGTTGACATAGTCGGTCTGACGTTTCTCGCGGATGTCGTCGAAGACGGCGCGCGCTTCCGCGTCCGCCGCCTCGTCGCTCAGAAGGGGGAGTGTCGACATGTCAGAACAGCGTGAACACGCGGGCCGGACCGCCGGTGCCGCGGCGATGCTTGGGCGCGCCGACGACCAATGTGGCGCCCAAGGCGGGCACTTGGTCGAGATTGGCGATGCACTCGACGCCCCAGCGGCCCGAGGGCAGCCACGCGTAATGCGTCGCGAAATCCGCGGACATGCCATAGTCCAAAGACAGCGTGTCCACCGCGATGCCGGCGACGTCGGCTTCCTCCATCAGCATCTGCGCGGCCTCGACATGGAAGCCGGGGAAATGCATCGCGCCCTCTGCATCGGTGTTGCGGAAGGCGGGGTCGTTGACCTTGTCGCCCCAGCCCGAGTTCATCGCCACGCAGCAGCCTGCCGGCAGATCGCCATTCGCGCTGATCCAGGCGCGCAGATCCTCGGGCGTCACCTGCGCATCGGCGCTTTCCGCGGCCTTGGCACGGATATCGACGACCACCAGCGGCACGATCAGCTTGTCGACCGGGATCTCGTCGACCGAGGCCCCGTCGGCCGAGAAATGCATCGGGCTGTCGACATGGGTGCCGGTATGCTCGTTGACGCGGATTTCTTTCAGGTTGAAGCCGTGTTCGGCAAAGTTGAACAGGCTCTCTTCCCAGAATTGCTGATCGCCGAAGAAGGTGGGGAAGTCCGGGTGCAGGGTATGGGTCATGTCGGCCATCTGGCCGGGGACCTGTGCCATCGCGGGCGCGGGTTTCAAGGTCGACACGGCGGCAGCCCCTGCCGCCAGTCCCAACGCGCCCTTGAACAGGTCACGTCTCCCCAGCATCCGCGCTTTCACGCTCTCCATCACGCAGGCATGGCACATGGTCATTCTCCCTTGTTGTTGGTTGTCGGAGAAGCCTGCGAAGCCAACGCGATTCGGTCAACCTAACAATGTGGCGACCCAATCCGGCACAACCTCACTGGCCGGCCCGTAGCGGCGGGTCTGGGAGACGCGGCTGATTTCCGAGGGCTCGAGGTTCAACTCGACGCAATCCGCGCCATTCCGGCGGGCCTCGGCGGCGAGGCCGGCAGCGGGATAGACCTGACCCGAGGTGCCGATCGCCGCGAAGATCTCGCAAGCTTCCACGGCCTCGGCGATGGCTTCCATGTGATAGGGGATCTCGCCGAACCAGACGATATCGGGCCGCGTCCGGGGATGGCCGCAGGCCGGGCAGGTGTCGGTCAGATGCATCACGGCGGGCGCGGGCCAGCGGTGATCACAGGCGGAACAGAGCGCCGACATCAGCGCGCCATGCATCTGGATCACGTTCTTCGACCCCGCGCGGTGGTGCAGGTCATCGACATTCTGCGTGACGATCAGCACCTCGCCCGGAAGCGCCGCCTCCAGCCGGGCCAGCGCGTAATGGGCCGCGTTGGGTTCCGCGCCGAGGCAATTGGCTCGCCGCGCGTTGTAGAAATCCGTGACCAGCTGCGGGTTCCGGGCGAAGCCTTCGGGCGTCGCCACCTCGTTCAGATCGTATTTTGTCCAGAGCCCGTCCTTGTCGCGGAAGGTCCCGAGCCCGCTTTCCGCCGAAATCCCGGCGCCGGTGAGGATGACGATCCGGCTCATGCGCGTTGCAGCTTCACGGGTTCGGTGCGCGCCAGCCGCAGGAAATGCGCCATGAAGGGTTTCGTCGTGTCCTCCTCGCGCGTCGCGGCATAGAGGCGCTTGGTCAGGCCATGCTGGGTCACCGGCCGGGTGATGTAGTCGGGTGAGTATTTCACCTCGCGCAGGACCCAGTCGGGCAGGACCGAGACCCCGCGCCCCGAAGCGACCAAGAGCAGGATCACCGCTGTCAACTCGACCTGCCGCACGAGGCGGGGCTCGACACGCGCGGGGTTCAACAGCCCCGTGAAGATATCGAGCCGCGTGCGGTCCATCGGATAGGTCAGCAGAACCTCGTCGCGGAAATCCTCGGCCTCGATGAAATCCTTTTGTGCCAGCGGATGGTTGGCGGCGGCGATGAAGCGCGGCTCGTAATCGAAGAGCGGCGTGTAGGTGATGCCGTCCATCGGGTCGGGATCCGAGGAAATCACCAGATCCACCTCCTCGCGCGCCAAGGCCGAGAGGGCGGCGAAGGCCAGATTCGGGCGGATATCGACGTCCACATCCGGCCAGGCATGGCGGAACCGCTCGAGCACCGGGAAGAGCCAGTCGAAACAGGCGTGACATTCGATGGCGATATGCAAACGGCCCGACTTGCCCGAGATCAGCGCGCGGAAATCTTCCTCCAGCGCCTCGATGCGGGGCAGCACCTCTTCGGCCAGCCGCAGCATCTTCATCCCCGCCGCGGACAGGCGCAAAGGCTTGGTACGGCGGACAAAAAGTTCGACGCCGCATTGCTCCTCCAACCCCTTCAGCTGATGCGATAGCGCCGATTGGGTGATGTTCAGCACATCGGCGGCGCGCCCGACGCCCCCGGCCTGATGGATCGCGCGGATCGTGCGCAGGTGGCGGAATTCCAGATGCATTATGAGGTGAACCTCATGAGAGTGATGAGAACAATGAATTTGTCTCACATTCCGCGTCGCCCTACAACAGAGGCAACACAGGAGACCATCATGTCCGCACCCCGCATCTCGTTCGAGTTCTTCCCGCCCAAGACGCTGGACGCCAGCTTCCGGCTTTGGGAGACCACGCGCATGCTGGCGCCGCTGCGGCCGGACTTCGTGTCCGTGACCTATGGCGCGGGCGGCACGACCCGTCAGCTGACCCATGAGGCGGTGACCACCATCGGCCGCGAGTTCAACCTCAATGTCGCCGCGCATCTGACCTGCGTTGATGCCTCGCGCGAGGAAACGCTGGCGATCGCCGACGCCTATGCCAAGGCGGGCGTGTCGGAAATCGTCGCCCTGCGCGGCGATCCCCCGAAAGGGCAGGGCGCCTTTGCCCCGCGCGAGGACGGCTTCGCCAGCTCGCTGGAGCTGATCTCGGCGCTGAAAGACACCGGCAACTTCACCCTGCGCGTCGGCGCCTATCCCGAGCGTCACCCGGAAGCGGGCGATGATGCCGCCGATATCGAGTGGCTGAAGCGCAAGTTCGAGGCCGGTGCCGACAGCGCCATCACCCAGTTCTTCTTCGAGGCCGAGACCTTCCTGCGCTTCCGCGACAAGGCCGAGAAGGCCGGCATCGACGCGGCGAAGATCATCCCCGGCATCATCCCGATCGAGGGTTGGACCGGCATCCGCCGCTTCGCGCTGGCCACCGGCGCGACGGTGCCCGCCTGGCTCGACGAGGCCTTCGAGAAGGCCGCCCGCGACAACCGCGAGCAATTGCTGGCCACCGCACTTTGCACCGAGCTTTGCGATGATTTGCTGGCCGAGGGCGTCCCGGCGCTGCATTTCTACACGCTGAACAAGGCCGTGCTGACCCGCGATGTCTGCTACGCGCTGGGCGTCACCCCGCAGGTCGCGCTTCAGAACGTGGCCTGACCGCGCCCCCGGGCCCCTCTCACCTTGTTCCAAATACTCAAACGGCGCCGCAACCAAGCGGCGCCGTCTGGCGTTTCAGCAATCCGGTGCCAAAGGGCGTCAATGCGCGCTGACCGGCTCCAGGTCATTCTCACGCGCGACGAAGAAGGCGGTCGAGCGGTCCTGGGTCAGCGCGATGCACTCGCCGTCGACCTTATGCACGCCCCAGACCTCGACCTCGTCGGGGATCTGGTTGCGGACGTCATCGGGCAGGGTGTCGATATCGATCTGCCGCACATAGGCGAGCTTGCCCTCGGGCACGAAGGGATAGGGGGTCTGCATGGCCTCTCTCCTTGTCAGCCGCGGGTGATGGGGATGGAGCGCACGACGCTTTCGGGCTCTCGTCTTTCCAAGGTAACCTCCAGGAGGCCGTTGTCCATGGTGGCGCCCGCGACTTCGACGCCCTCGGCCAGCGCGAAGACGCGGCGGAACTGGCGGGTGGCGATGCCGCGATGGAGGAAGACGCGCTCGGCGCCCGGATCGGCCTGCTGGCCCCGGACGACCAGTTGGCGGTCCTCCAGCGTGATCGCGATGTCCCCTTCGGTGAAGCCGGCGACGGCCAGCGTGACCACGAAGCGGTTGGGCTCGATCAGCTCGATGTTGAAGGGGGGATAACCCTCGGCGCCAGCGCGGGCGGTGCGTTCCACAAGCCGCTCCAGCGGCTCGAAACCCACAAGAAGGGGGTGCGAGGGAAAAGCGAATTTCGTCATTTTCGAGCCCTGATTCAGCGACACGGGGCCCGATCCCCGCAACAACGGCGGACCGGGTTCCTCATGGATATGGGAATTGCCCCGTCCCCCTGCAAGCCCGCGCGGCAAATGGCAGCAACGCGTTAGCCTTGTGGCGCGAAGTCTTTGCCAGACCTGTGGAAAAGGTCTAAAATGCCTGTGTCAGACATAATCGAGTCGCCCGCGATGAATGCCCCCACCGAACTGAACCACGAAGAGGTGCTGCGCGTGAAGCTTGAGGTCCTGCGCCGTGAGCACCGCGATCTCGATGAGGCGATTCTGGCGATGCATGACCGTGGCACTGGCGATGAGCTGGCGATGAAACGTCTGAAGAAGCGCAAACTGGCCCTGAAAGATGCCATTTCGCGCATCGAGGATGAGCTTACCCCCGATATCATCGCCTGAGCCGGACGCTCTTCACGCGGGTTTTTCTGGTCCCATTGGCGCGCCAGGGGCTAGGCTGGGCAGGGTCATTCCCTCGTTCCGGATTTTTCCCATGCGCCATTTTGCTTCGCTCGCTTTTTTCGCCCTAGTCACTACGCCGACGCTCGCGCAATCGCCGAATTCCGTTTGGCAATATCACCGCTCCATCGGCGAGACGCCTTTGCAGACGTCGCTTTTCCTCGTGCGCGGTGTTCCTGAGACCGATGACATGCAGGCCCAAGGCCACTGCAATATCGGCGCGAACTGGATCTATGCCGATCTGATCCTCGCCTATGATGTCAGCGCCTTGAATGAGGGTGACGCAGTCGAAGTCGAGTATATCGCCGGCGATTACCGGATGTATCACGACGCCACGGTCATCAAGCAGGAGGAAGGGACCTGGGGCGTGCAGGTCGCTTTCCCGCTCGATGATCCGATCTGGGGCGTGCTGAGCCGGTCGTATTCGATGACTTATCAGGTGCCGGGCGGAGAGGTCCTGACGCTCGACCTGACCGGGTCTTTCGCGCCTGTCACGGCCTTTGCCGCAGATTGCGCCCGAATCGGCGATCTTTAAGTCGGTTCAGAGGGTGCCCTGCCAGAGCGTCACCCGTGTGCCGCCCATGTCGATGGCATGTTCGCCCGGCGTGAGCGGCAGGCCGGCGGCCTTCACCAGCCCCGCGTCGGGCGAGACGATGCCGACGGTCCAGCCCTTGAACTGCTGCCCCAGCACCTGACCCAGCGCGCCGTAAAGCGCGAACAGCATCTTCCGGTCGCCGATCCGCGCACCCCAGGGCGGATTCACCACGACAAGGCCCGGCGCCACGCCCTCGGGCGGGGTCAATTCGCTGACCGGCTGACGGGAGAACTGGCACCAGCCCTCGACCCCGGCGCGCTCGGCATTCTTGGTCGCGCCCTGCACCGCGCCCTGATCTCGATCCGAGCCGAAGAACAGAAGCTTGGGTTCCTTCGCCGGCGTCGTTTTCAGCTTGGCGAAGGCTTTCGCGTCATAATTGGCGAGGCTCTGGAACGCGAAGTCCCGGTCGCGACCCGGCTGAAGCCCGGCGGCGATCTCGGCAGCCTCGATGGCAAAAGTGCCCGAACCGCACATCGGATCGACCACGGCTTGTGTGCCGTCAAAGCCCATCTCGCGCAGGATCAGCGCGGCCAGCGTCTCGCGCATCGGGGCTTTGCCGGTGAATTGTTTGTGGCCCCGCTTGTGCAGCGATTCGCCCGAGGTATCGAGGCTGATCGTGCAGAGGTCATCCTCGATCCGCGCCTTGATCACCAAGTTGGCCTCGGCCGAGATCGTCACGCCCAGTTCTTCCTTGAGCGCGGTCTCGATGCGCTGGGCGGCGGCCTTGGCATGGTAGATCTTGGACTTGCGGCAGGTGACTTCGACTTTCACCGGCACGTCCGGGCGCAGCAGCGTGGCCCACTCGACCTTGCGCGCGCGTTTATCCAACTGGGCGAGGTGCATCACCCGGAATTCCGCGATCCGCGCCAGCACCCGCGTCGCGCCGCGCAGCACCAGATTGGCGCGCCAGACCTCAGGCCAGCCCCCCTTCACCTCGACCCCACCGGGCACGACTTGCACGCCCTTGAAGCCCGCATCACGGGCCTCGGCAGCGAGGGTGGCATCCAGCCCGGGGGCAGCGACGAGGAAGAAGGTGTCCAGCATCCGCCCGGCATAGCCGCAAACGCCGCCTGCCGCGAGTGTCTTTGCATCGCGGCGTCAAAATGCTAACGCGCGCAGAACGCAGCCGGAGGGATCTATGACCGTGGACGTGGGAATCATCATGGGCAGCCAGTCCGACTGGCCGACGATGCGCGAGGCCGCCGCGATCCTCGATGAGCTGGGCATTTCCTACGAGGCGAAGATCGTCTCGGCCCACCGCACCCCGGACCGTCTGTGGACCTACGGCAAGACGGCTGCCGAGCGTGGCCTCAAGGTGATCATCGCCGGCGCCGGCGGGGCCGCGCATCTGCCGGGCATGATGGCCTCGAAGACCCGGATCCCGGTCGTCGGCGTGCCGATCCAGACCCGGGCGCTTTCGGGCGTCGACAGCCTCTATTCCATCGTGCAGATGCCCAAGGGCTTCCCGGTCGCCACCATGGCGATCGGCGGCGGCGCCAATGCCGGGCTGATGGCCGCGCAGATGCTGGCCGTGTCCGACCCCGCCCTCGCGGCCCGCGTGGACGCCTGGCGCGACGCGCTCAGCGCCTCGATCGCCGAGGAGCCCACGGATGAGTGACACCCTCGCCCCCGGCTCCGTCATCGGCATCCTCGGCGGCGGCCAGCTGGGCCGCATGCTCTCGGTCGCGGCCTCGCGGCTGGGCCTGCGCTGCCATATCTACGAGCCCGGCGCCAACCCGCCCGCCGGCCATGTCGCGGAAACGGTAACGACGGCCGCCTGGGACGACGAGGCCGCCCTGCGCGCCTTCGCCGCCTCGGTCGATGTCATCACCTATGAATTCGAGAACATCCCGACCGCGACGCTCGACCTGCTGGAGAGCCTGCGCCCGGTGCGCCCGAACCGCCGCGCGCTGGCGGTGTCGCAGGACCGGCTGACCGAGAAGGATTTCCTTACCGGGTTGGGCCTGAGGACCGCGCCCTATCGCGATGTGCCGGACATGGCTGCGTTGGAGGCTGCGCTGGCTGAGATCGGCGCGCCCGCGATCCTGAAGACCCGGCGTCTGGGCTATGACGGCAAGGGTCAGGCGCGGATCATGGAGCCTGCGCAGGCCGAAGGCGCGTTGGCCGAGATGGGCGGCGCCGAGGCGATCCTCGAAGGCTTCGTCCATTTCACGCACGAGGTCTCGGTCATCGCCGCCCGCGGCGCGACAGGCGAGGTCGCCTGCTTCGATCCCGGTGAGAACGTGCACGAAGCCGGCATCCTGCGCACCACCACCGTGCCTGCCCGTCTCGCGCCCGGCCAGCACATGGACGCCATTCTTTTGGCCGGCAAGATCCTGAACGCGCTCGATTATGTCGGCGTGATGGGGGTCGAGCTGTTCGTCACGCCGCAGGGCCTCGTGGTCAACGAAATCGCGCCGAGGGTGCATAATTCCGGCCATTGGACGCAGGCCGGCTGCACCGTCGACCAGTTCGAGCAACATATCCGCGCCGTTGCCGGCTGGCCCTTGGGCAATGGCCAGCGCTATGCGGATGTGGTGATGGAGAACCTGATCGGCGACGATGTCGACAAGGTTCCCGCCCTGTCGAAAACCGCAGATGTGCAGATCCATCTCTATGGCAAGGGCGCCCCGCGTCCTGGACGCAAGATGGGGCATGTGAACCGCATAACCCGCGGCTGATCGCTGCTTGCGGGGGCGGCGGCCGAAGCCCGCTCCCGCCCAC
>NZ_LRRR01000055.1 GCF_001691415.1 Pararhodobacter sp. CCB-MM2 | reverse complement strand
GTCATGGTGGGGTTGTACTTTGCCTGCAGGATGGGCAGGGCGCGGGTCGGAGGGGCAGTCTGGCCGGGGAGGCCGGGCGCGCAACAGCGAAGGCCCGCCGGCAGCTGCCGATCTTCGTATACCATTGTACACAACGCTTGACGGCGGGGCCGTTTTCGGTCAGGAAGCAGCGCAAGGGGCGGCCACGTGGTCGCCTTGTCGAATCCCACGCGCCCGGACAGGCCGCGCAGGCCGTGCCGGGACCCCTGACAGAGGACGCACGGCCATGAGCGATACCCCCGACATCATCTACACCAAGGTGGACGAGGCCCCCGAACTGGCCCGCGTTTCGCTGGAGCCGATCATCCGCGCCTTCGCCTCGAAGGCCGGTATCACGCTTGAGACCCGCGACATCTCGGTCGCCGGCCGTATCTTGGCCGTGTTCCCGGATTTCCTGACCGACGCGCAGAAAGTCTCGGACGATCTGGCCTGGCTGGGCGAGCTGGTGAAGACCCCCTCGGCCAACGTCATCAAGCTGCCGAACATCTCGGCCTCGCAGCCGCAGCTGAACGCCGCGATCAAGGAACTGCAGGACAAGGGCTACGCGATCCCCGACTACCCCGCCGAGCCCGCCACGGATGCCGAAAAGGACATCAAGGCGCGCTACGACGCGGTCAAGGGTTCGGCCGTGAACCCGGTGCTGCGCGAGGGCAACTCGGACCGTCGCTCGGCCAAGGCGGTGAAGGCCTATGCCAAGGCGAACCCGCACCGCATGGGCGAATGGTCCTCCGCGTCGAAGACCCGCGTGGCCTCGATGGACGGCAACGACTTCTACGCCAACGAGAAATCCGCGACCATCAGTGCCGCGCAGGCCGGTGGCGCCTCGATCGTCTTTGCGGGCGCAGATGGCTCGGAGACCGTGCTGAAATCGGGCCTCAAGTATATCGAGGGTGAAGTCGTCGACGCGACCTTCATGTCGGCCAAGGCGTTGACCGCCTTCATCGAGAAGGAACTGGCCTCGGTCGAGCCGGGCGTGCTGTTCTCGGCCCACCTGAAAGCCACGATGATGAAGGTCTCGGACCCGATCATCTTCGGCCATTTCGTCAAAGTGTACCTGAAGGACTTCATCGCCAAGCACGGCGCCGAGCTGGACGCGCTGGGCTGGAACCCGAATTCGGGCCTCGGCGATCTGGAGAAGAAGATCGCCGGCAACGCCGCGCTGGAAGCCGATTACAAGGCCGCGATGGCCGCGCAGCCGCCGATGTACATGGTCAACTCGGACAAGGGCGTGACCAACCTGCACGTCTCGTCGGACGTGATCATCGACGCCTCGATGCCGGCCGTGATCCGCGCCGGTGGCAAGGGCTGGGGCCCGGACGGCAAGGAAGCCGACACCGTCTGCTGCATCCCGGACAATTGCTACGCGCCGGTCTATGACGAGACGATCGAGTATTTCAAACAAACCGGCAAGCTGGACGTCACCACCTGCGGCGCTGTGTCGAACGTCGGCCTGATGGCGCAGAAGGCCGAGGAATACGGCTCGCACCCGACCACGTTCGAAGCCAAGGGCAAGGGCACGATCAAGATCGTCCTCGCCTCGGGTGAAGTGCTGCATTCGCATGAGGTTGAAGCCGGCGACATCTGGCGCTCCTCGACCGCGAAGAAGGCGCCGATCCTCGACTGGATCCAGCTGGGCATCGCCCGCTTCAAGGCCACCGGTTCGGGCGCCTTCTGGCTCGATGCCAAGCGCGCCCATGACGCCGAGCTGATCAAATATGTCGAGCCCGCGTTGAAAGCGGCTGGCGTCGAGATCCCGGTCATGGCCCCGCGCGAAGCCACCCGCTTCACGCTGGAAACCATGCGGACGGGCCAGGATTGCGTCACCATCACCGGCAACGTGCTGCGCGACTATCTGACCGACCTGTTCCCGATCCTGGAGCTGGGCACCTCGGCCAAGATGCTGTCGATCGTCAAGCTGATGCAGGGCGGCGGCATGTTCGAGACGGGTGCCGGTGGCACCGCGCCGAAGCATGTGCAGCAGGTGATCGAGGAATGCCACCTGCGCTGGGACTCGCTTGGTGAGTTCTGCGCGCTGGGCGAGAGCTTCACCTTCCTCGGTGAGGCCAAGGGCAACAAGGCGGCGCTGGTCCTCGGCAAGGCTGTGGACGAAGCGACCCAGAAGGTGCTGGACAACGACGACAGCCCCAAAGGCCGCGTCGGTCAGAACGACACCCGGACCTCGCATTTCCACTTCGCCCGCTACTGGGCGACGGCGATGGCCGAGCAGACCGAGGATGCGGCGTTGGCCGCGGCCTTTGCTCCGATCGCCAAGGCGCTGAACGACAATGCCGAGACGATCGTTGCCGAACTGCACGCTGCCGAAGGCGCGCCGGCCGATCTGGGCGGCTACTTCAAGCTGGACGATGCCAAGGCCGAAGCGGCCATGCGCCCCTCGGCCACGCTGAACGGCATCATCGGCTGAACGGCCTGACAGAATGACGGAAGGGGCGGTCCATCGGGCCGCCCCTTTCGCTTGCGCCCCTGCAGCGATAGGGTCGCGCGATGACTGCTGCCCCCGCCTCGAACCAGTTGATGATGCGCCGCGACAAGGCCACCGGGCTGGAGGCGATCCGTGCCCGGTTCTACGGCCATGCCTACGAGATGCATTCGCATGACGACGAATGGCTGGTCGGTGTCACCCATCACGGCATTCAGGACTTCTTCTGCCGCGGGCATCGCAACCGCAGCACGCAGGGCCGGGTTATCCTGATCGAGCCGACCGAGCGCCATGACGGGCAAGCGACCGAGCCCGAGGGCTTTGGCTACAGCATGCTCTACCTCTCGGCGGACTGGCTGCGGCAGGAGCTGGGCGGTGACGGCGCCATCGGTTTCCGCCAGACCTTGGCCGATGACCGCGCGCTGGCGCAGGCCGTGGCCGGGGCCGCGGGCGCGGTGCTGGAGGGCGAGGGGCCGCTGGCGGTCGAGCATCACCGCGACCGGGTGCTCGAGGGCCTGCGCCGGCACCTTGGCCAGCCGGCGCCCCCGCAAGGCGTCGCGGTGCCCGAAGGTCTGGCCGAGAAGGCGCAGGCGCTGATCCTCGCCTGCTATGACCAGCCGATCGACAATGCGCTGCTGGTGGCCGAGACGGGGGCGGAGAGCCGCTTTCAGCTCAACCGGGCCTTTCGCGCGCGTTATGGCAGCTCGCCCCACGCCTGCCTTGTCGAAACCCGGCTGGCGCGGGCGCGGGTGCAGCTGCGGCAGGGCGACGCCCCGGCCGAGGTCGCCGCCGCCTGCGGTTTCGCCGATCAAAGCCACATGACGCGCTGGTGCCGCCGCGCCTATGGCCTTCCGCCGGGCGCCTATGCGCGGGGCCTGTGCGAAGGCCGGGTCTGACACCGCGCACAAACGTTCAAGAACCGCGCGGGGCAGGGCGGTAGCAGGGGCGCTCACGGAGTATCGGAGCCCCCATGTTCGACACCAAGATCGCCCTTCTCATCCACCCCGCGCTGGAGACGTGGCAAAAGCTGAACGTCACCGCCTTCCTGGCCTCCGGCATCGCCGGTGCTGTGCCCGAGGCAATGGGCGAGCCCTATCTCGACGGCGCGGGGCGGGCGCATGCGCGGCTTCTGGGTCAGCCGATGCTGGTCTTCGCGGCGGATCTGCCGGTGCTGCAGCGCGCCTGGGTTCAAGCCATCGAGCGCGATCTGGTGCGCGCAGGCTATGTCCGGGCGATGTTCGCCACCGGCCATGACGCCGACAACCGCGCCGTCTTCGCGGCGGAACCGGCCGAGGCACCGGACCTCGTGGGTCTTGCGCTGTACGGTCCGAAGAAGGCCGTGGACAAGGCCATCAAGGGCGCCGCGCTGCATCCTTGAGGCGGGGCGGCATCCGGTTACATTCCTGTCGTCTGGGCGTCGTATTGGCGTATGATCCGGGCATCGGACGGGAACGGGACCATGGTGGCAGAGCTTGTGAAACGGCGCGCAACGCGGCGCTTGCGGCAGATCTATGCCGGGATCGACACCCCGCCGATCCTCGACATGGAGCAATACTTCCCGCAGGCCGAGGCACTTCAGATGCTGTTCCCCGCCCTGCAGGCCGAAGCGCTGGCGCTTTACGCCGGGCAGGGCAACATCCCGCGTTTCCACGAGATTTCCTCGACCCAGACGCGGATCTCGGCTTCGGACGGCAAGAGCTGGCGGATGTATATGGCCAAATCCTACGGCCATCTGATCCGCGCCAATGCCGCCCGTACGCCCGCGCTGGCCGGGTTCCTCGCGGATAATCCGCAGGTCTCGACTGCGGCCTATTCCTTCCTTGAGCCGGGCAAGCACATCCCCCGCCACTCGGGGCCTTTCAAAGGTATCCTGCGCTATCACCTCTGCCTCTACGCCCCAGACGCCGGCAGCCCCGAGGCCCCGTGGCTGGAGGTCGACGGCCAGCGCATCCCCTATGCCGAGGGCGGGGGCCTGCTGTGGGACGACACCTTCCCGCATGAGGTGCTCAACCCCGGCCCGCACCCTCGGATCGCGCTGCTTCTGGACGTCAAGCGCCCGGTCGAGGGGCTGATGCAGAAGCTGGCCTATCGCTGGGTCATGCGATCGGGTCGGCTGTATTCGCGGCTGACTGAGGGTCGGATGCGCGCGGGTTGAAGCTGACCTGCGCGTAAAGGCTTGAATTGTCGCCGCGCTTCATGCCCCATGGCGCAAAACCCGGGGGATCTTATGAGTAAACTCACGCTGTTGGGCATGCTGGCCCTTGCCCGCGCGCCCGAGCCGCTGGCGGCCTTGTGGTATGCCGGTCGCCGCAAGGTGGTCGACGGGCGTCGCATCGACGCCAAGGCGCAGGCGCTGGGCGATCTGTTCAACACCATCCGTGTGCCGGGCGTGGTGCCGACGCTGGCCGAGAGCCGGCGCTCGCTTCAGGTGCTGGCCGAGAAATTCGACACCCCCTGTCCCCCCGGCGTGATCAAGCGCGATGTGACCCTGCCCGGCGGCGCGGGGGATCGTCCGGCACGGATCTATGACACCCAGCCGCAGGGCACGCGCCGGCCGACGCTGCTGTACATCCACGGTGGTGGCTGGGTGCAGGGCGGCATCGATACGCATGACGGGCTCTGCGGTCAGATCGCGCTGGAGGCCGGCATCCGCGTCATCGCGCTGGATTACCGCCTCGCGCCCGAGCACAAATGGCCCGCCGCGCCCGACGATGTGCTGGCCGCATGGGAAGCTCTGACCTCGACCCCGGCGGTCTGGGGCGTGGACCCGCACCGCCTCGCGGTCGGCGGAGACAGCGCGGGCGGCAACCTGACCGCGGTGCTGATGCACGACCTGATGGGCCGGGGCGGGGTGGTGCCCAAGGCGCAGGTGCTGATCTACCCGGCGGTCGATGCGAAGGGCGAGACCCGTTCGATGGAGGTCCTGCGCGATGCCTATGTCCTGCCGCGCGACCGCATGGACTGGTACATGGCGCAATATCTGCCCGAGGGGCAGGGTTTCGACGATCCACGCATCTCGCCGTTGTTGTCGTCGCGGCTGGCGGATCAGCCGCCGGCGCTGATCCTGAACGCGGGCCACGATCCGCTGTGGGATGATGGCAACCTCTATCACGAGGCCCTGACCCGCGCCGGCGTCGACAGCACGCTGCATCCCTTCCCGGGGCAGGTGCATGCCTTCGTCTCGGCCCGGCGCGCGATCCCGCAGGGGGCCGAGGCGACCACAGTCATCGCGCGCTGGCTGAAGGACCGGCTCTGACCCTGCGGCATCGGGGCGCTATGCCGGGGCGCGGGTCTCTGCTATGCCGCGCGCATGACCGACACTCTGCCGCCGTGCCCCGAATGCAATTCCGCCTATGTCTACGAGGCGGACAGCCTGCTCATCTGCCCCGAATGTGGGCATGAATTCTCCGCTCAGGCCGCGGCCGAGGGCGAGGTGATCCGCGATGCGGTCGGCAATGTGCTGGCCGATGGCGACACGGTGACGTTGATCAAGGACCTGAAACTCAAGGGGTCTTCGACGACGATCAAGGTCGGCACCAAGGTGCGCGGCATCCGTCTGGTGCCGGGCGATCACGACATCGATTGCAAATTGCCCGGCGTGGGGCAGATCGGACTGAAATCCCAGTTCGTGAAGAAAGTCACCGACTGACGCCGGTCTGCGACGCTTGCCTTCCGGCCTCGGGCGTCGCAGTCTCCGTCCCAGACGGAGATTAACATGCGCAACACCCACCCCATCGACAACGCCATCGACACCCATCGCGACGACCTGACGGCCATGGCCGACCGGGTCTGGGCCACGCCCGAGCTGCTGTATCAGGAGACCGAAAGCTGCGCCGAGCATACCGCGATGCTCAAGGCCAAGGGCTTTCGCGTCACCGAAAACGTGGCGGGCATCCCCACGGCGGTGATGGGCGAGGCGGGCGAGGGCGGTCCGGTGATCGCGATCCTCGGTGAATACGACGCGCTGCCGGGCCTGAGCCAGGTCGCCGGCATCGCGGAACCGAAGGAAGTGACCGAAGGCGGCAACGGCCATGGCTGCGGCCATAACCTTCTGGGCGCGGCCGCGCTGCTGGCCGCCTGTGCGATCAAGGATTGGCTGGAGGAAACCGGCACGCCGGGCCGCGTGCGTTACTACGGTTGCCCGGCGGAAGAGGGCGGGGCGGCCAAGACCTTCATGGTGCGCGACGGGGCGTTCGAGGGCGTCGATGCCGCGATCACCTGGCACCCGGACAGCATGACGCGTGTCTCGGACCCGTATTTCCTCGCCAACACCCGGATGGACTTCACCTTCAACGGACGGTCCTCGCATGCCGCGATGTCGCCGCATCTGGGTCGCTCGGCGCTGGACGCGGTGGAACTCATGTCGGTGGGCGTGAACTACCTGCGCGAGCACATGGTGCAGGATGCGCGCATCCACTACGCCTATCTCGACGCGGGCGGGAAGGCCCCGAACGTGGTGCAGGCGCAGGCCAAGGTGCGCTATTCGATCCGCGCGCTGAAATCCTCGGACATGCTGGCGCTGGTCGAGCGGGTGAAGGACGTGGCCCGCGGCGCCGCGCTGATGACCGGCACGCAGGTCGAGGCGAAGGTCTTCTCGGCGGTCTCGTCGATGCAGGAGAACCTGACGATGGATCGCACCATGCAGCGGGTCCTCGACGAGATCGGCGGCGTGCCCTTCGACGAGGCCGACCGCGCCTATGCCGCCGAGATCCAGAAGACCCTGAGCGAGACCGATATCTCGCTGCCCTACCGCATCGCCAAGATGAAGCCGCGTTTCGACGTGTCGCTGGCCAATTGGGTGGTGCCGCTGCGGCCGGGGGGCGAGGTGCTGACAGGCTCGACGGATGTCTGCGACGTCAGCCAGATCGTGCCGCTGACGCAGCTGCAATGTGCGACAATGGCGATCGGCACGGCGCTGCATTCGTGGCAGGCGACGGCGCAGGGCAAATCGGGGCAGGCGCATAAGGGAATGACCCATGCGGGCCTCGCCATGGCCCGCTGCGCGCAGCTGTTGATCACCGAGCCCGAGACGCTGGCCGCCGCCAAGGCCGAGCAGGCCGAGCGTCTGGCCGAGGAGCCCTATACCTGCCCGCTTCCCGCAGACCTGCCCGCGCCGATCTGAGGGCGGGAGGCGCACGGGCAGGGGCGTTGGCTCCCAGTGCTGGACGTGTCTTTGGCGCAACATGTGACTTGGGAAAGTCCGCATCAGACCAAGTGTGATCTCTGTTTCACTCGGGATCTGGCAGAGTGGTTGCAATACGTCCGTCCATTCTTGCACGATTTTGTGGAGACTTTCCGATGAAGACGTTCCTAAGCGCTGCCTTTGTGACCTTTGCCGCAGCAGGATCCGCCCTTGCCAGCGGACCTGTCGCGCCGCCGCCGCCGCCCCAGATCGTGACCATCGCGCCAAGCTACAATTGGACCGGTTTTTACGCCGGTGCCAGCGCGGGGGTCCATTCTGGTGAGATGTTCGATATCGGCGGGCCTTACGATGTCGAAGGCTATACCGGCGCACTTTTCGCCGGGTATCGGCATGATTTCGGCAGAGCCGTCCTCGGCGCCGAGATCTCGACCAGTGTCGGGACGAATGCGCGCCAATCAGCCTTTCCCAACTGGCATTTCAATCGGTTCACCGATGTGCGCATGACGGCTGGCTACAACGCCGGTCGTGTGTTGCCGTATTTTGCTGTCGGCTACACCTTCAGCGATTTCCGGGCCGGCGGCTTTGGCGATCAGGGCTACGACGGCATGAATGCTGCAATCGGGGTTGATGTCATGGTGAATGACAGCCTCTTCGTGGGCGCCGAAATCAATCGGCGTTGGCTGGAGAGTGACTCGGTCGCCGGATGGACCGGCGATATCAACACCTTCCAGGTCCGGGTCGGCTGGCGTTTCTGAATTTCCCCAGACCTTGAGATCACGGCCCGCCTATCTGGCGGGCCGTTTTGACTCTCGGCCTTTCGGGGGGGCGCAGGCACTCTGGCGCGTCCGGCGATGGCGTCGCAAGCGGGTCTATTTGGCGAACAGAGTACCGCCCGCCACAACCGGTGGCCCTGGTGCTGTGGAATCCGCCCCGCCGCCCCTTTCCTTTCCGGGTTTTGCGTGCAATAGGGCGGTGCCAAGCGATGCCATCCCCCGACAGGAGCACCCCATGCAGATTCGCGAGGCCCTCACCTTCGACGACGTCCTTCTGGTCCCCGCGGCTTCGACCGTGCTGCCCTCGACCGCTGACGTCTCGACCCATGTCACCAAGTCGATCCGGCTGAACATCCCGCTGCTCTCGTCAGCGATGGACACCGTGACCGAGGCCCGCATGGCGATCGCCATGGCGCAGGCCGGCGGGATGGGGGTGATCCACCGCAACCTCGACCTTGAAAAACAGGCCGACGAGGTTCGCCGTGTGAAGCGGTTTGAGTCGGGCATCGTCTACAACCCGATCACCCTGACGCCGAACGCCACGCTGGCCGACGCGCAGGCTTTGGCCGAACGCTACAACGTCACCGGCTTCCCGGTCGTCGACGAAAAGGGGCAGGTTGTCGGTATCGTCACCAACCGCGACATGCGGTTTGCGACCGATCCCAAGACCCCCGTGCACGCGATGATGACGGCCGAGAACCTCGCCGTGCTGCGCGAGCCTGCCGACCGCGCCGAGGCCCGCAGCCTGATGCATGCCCGCCGGATCGAGAAGCTGCTCGTTGTCGACAAGGAAGGCCGCCTGACGGGCCTGTTGACGTTGAAGGACACCGAGAAGGCCGTCCTGCACCCGATGGCCTGCAAGGACGAACTGGGCCGCCTGCGCGTGGCCGCGGCCTCGACCGTGGGCGACGCGGGTTACGAGCGCTCGGCAGCCTTGATCGACGCGGGCGTGGACCTGCTGGTGATCGATACCGCACATGGCCACTCGGCCTCGGTCGCGGAAGCGGTCGAACGGGTGAAGGCGCTGTCGAATGAAGTGCAGGTCGTCGCCGGCAACGTCGCGACCGGCGAGGCCACCAAGGCTCTGATCGGCGCCGGCGCGGATGCGGTCAAGGTCGGCATCGGCCCGGGCTCTATCTGCACCACCCGCATCGTCGCGGGCGTGGGCGTGCCGCAGCTGACGGCGATCATGGACTCGGCCGCTGCGGCGGGCGACGTGCCGGTGATCGCGGACGGGGGCATCAAGTTCTCGGGCGACTTCGCCAAGGCCATCGCGGCGGGCGCAAGCTGCGCCATGGTCGGATCGGCCATCGCCGGCACCGACGAGGCACCGGGCGAGGTGATCCTGTATCAGGGCCGGTCCTACAAATCCTACCGTGGCATGGGCTCGCTGGGCGCCATGGCGCGCGGCTCGGCCGACCGGTACTTCCAAAAGGATGCCGCGTCGGACAAGCTGGTGCCGGAAGGCATCGAAGGTCAGGTGCCCTACAAGGGCCCGGCGGGCGCCGTGGTGCACCAGCTGGTCGGCGGTCTGCGCGCGGCCATGGGCTACACGGGCAACGCGACCGTCGAAGAGATGCGCAAGAACTGCAACTTCGTGAAGATCACCGGCGCGGGCCTGAGCGAGAGCCATGTCCACGACGTGCAGATCACGCGTGAGAGCCCGAACTACCGTCTGGGTTCGTAATCGACTACGGCCTCGGGGTCACAGGATCCCGAGGCCGATCCCCGCCGCGCCCAGCACAACGACGGCGCAGAAGACCCCGAACAGCAGCCATTTCTCGCGCCGCGCTTCCGAGGGCGGGACATAGGGCGGCGGGACGTAATTCGGGTCCTCCTTCCGCAGCCGCTCGCGCAGCGCGCGCCGGGCGGCGTTGCGATACGAGGTTCGTTCGTGATGTCCGGCCATGCGCGCTCTCCTTTGTGCCAATAGAGCAAAGCCCTGCCGGGCGGGCAAGCGCGTGGCTTGCCGCGCGACCCGGCTTGCGCCACTCTGGCGCCCGCGTTCCAAGGAAAGGCCCCAGCATGACCCGTCCCCCGCATCCGCATCTCGAGGACGAGACCGAGCCGCGCGAGACGGTCGAGGAAGGCTGGCGCCAACTCGTGCCGCGGATCTTGTGGATCGTAGTGATCACGTTCCTGATTAGCGTCGCTCAGTCGCTGCTGTTCACCATCGCCGTGTTGCAGGTTCTGGTCATGGTGACCAACCGCGGCCGGCCGAACGAGGAACTCGGAGATTTCGGCGCTATGGTTGGGGCTTGGGTCGCCAAGGCTGCGCGGTATCAATCGGCCGCGAGTGAGCAGAAACCCTGGCCCTGGACGCCGATGGGGTCGTAAGGCGGCCGGAGCTTGCTC
>NZ_LRRR01000054.1 GCF_001691415.1 Pararhodobacter sp. CCB-MM2 | reverse complement strand
GCCCCGTAACGCGCGACGTGCTCACGGCCCTTCTGGGCACCTGCGACGACAGCCATCGCGGCATCCGGGACCGCGCGATGTTGAGCCTCGCGTTCGCGTCCGGCGGGCGGCGTCGATCCGAAGTCACGGCGCTCAATGTGAGTGACCTCTCGCTGGCCGAGTTCGAGGCGCGCGGGCTCGTCTGGCTGCGGCTGCTGGAAACCAAAACCACCCGCAAGGCAGAGGCCCCGCGCTTGCCGCTGAAAGGCCCCGCCGCCCGCGCGCTAGTGCATTGGCTGGAGGTGACAGCCCTCACCTCGGGGCCCCTGTTCCGGCCGGTATCGCGCGCGGATCGTGTCCTCAAGCGGCGGCTGGCACCCGACGCGATGCGGGTCATCTTGCGCCATCGCTTGTCGCTCGCCGGCCTGCCCGAGGATTACGCCACCCCGCATGGCCTGCGCGCGGGCTTCCTGACACAGGCGGCGCTGGACGGCGCCCCCTTGGCGGCCGCGATGGAACTGTCGCTGCACCGATCCGCGATTCAGGCACAGAAATACTACGCGGATGTCGAGATCTCCGAGAACCCGGCAACGAACCTTCTGGGCGATTGACCAGCAAGGAAACTGTCGCTAACTGGCGAAAATCTTGCAGTATCGGATGCGGTGGATTTACGCTGCGCCCCATGGTCAAGACCCCGAAGAACCCACCCGCCAGCACGCCCGCTGATCACCCGACCGCACAGCCCGCGCAGGTCCCGCCCTCGCTTGCGCAGGATCGTCTGGTGGAGAACCCGCGCGATTTTACCCGTCACGCTAAGGCCCGAAACACCAATAAGGCCTATCTTCCGACTGGGCGCAGTACGTGGCGTGGTGCCGCTCCCGAAGCGCCAGTCCCCTACCCTCTGCCCCGAAACTCGTCGGCCTCTACATCGCCGATCTTGCGGCACCTCAGGAAAAGACCCTGCGCTTTCTGTCGCTTCGATCGAGCGCCGTCTGTCGGGGCTCGCCTGGACCTATGCGCAGCGCGGCACACCGATTGATCGTAAAGATCGCCACATTGCCAGCGTCCTCGCCGGCATCCGCCGGAAGCACGCCAAACCCCCGGCCCCAAAGGCCGCGCTCCTAGCGGAGGATCTTCAAGCGATGCTGCCGACCATACCCCGCGAGCTGCGCGGTGCGCGCGACCGGGCGATGTTGCTGATCGGGTTTGCCGGAGGGCTGCGGCGATCAGAATTGGTTGGTTTCGATCATGGCCGTGACGATACTATCAACAGCGCCGGCTGGGTGCAGGTCGTGGACGAAGGCCTCTTGCTGACGCTCCGCCGAAAGACCGGCTGGCGCGAAGTGGAGATTGCCCGAGGCTCCGCCCCGGAAACCTGTCCCGCGACCGCCCTGAGCCATTGGCTCAACGAAGCCCAGATTGACTTCGGGCCGCTGTTTACCGCCGTCTCGCGCGACGATCTGCGATCAACCGGCGCGCGGCTCTCGGACAAACATGTCGCGCGGCTCGTCAAGTCCTGTGCTGAGACCGCCGGCCTCGACCCGCGGCAGTACTCTGCGCATTCCCTCCGCGCCGGTCTCGACAAATCGGCAAAGGCAGCTGGGCCATGTTTCCGCCAACATGACCCCGCCCGATCAACGCAAAAACAACGGTTTCCGCCTCAACCTCACCAAAGCCGCTAGACTGCGACCGCTCAGCTGTCTTTAGGACTCTATTGTCGATTCGCGCACGATTAGAGCGCCCGCGACCCCTTAGATTCTCCGCCTCTCTGCGCAGAACGTCATTTTTCTTGCTTGAATTCGCCGCGCGTGGCATGGATGAACATGCGCATCGGGAGCAATATGACGTTTCTTGCTGCCGTTGCCCTTGAAAGCATAAATAAAGGCTGCGAAGATAGCCAAAATCGAGACGAGGATGGGCATGCTTGTCACCAGAGAACAAGACGTTCGGTCGGCTTTCGAGGCGTTGAGCAACGACTCGTTGCGCCTTGCGAGCGCGCTTGACGAGCACATCCGGCGGCATTTTGCGCCGGAACGGCGCAAGGCAATGCGATTGCTCCCCTCGACTGAGGTTGCAGACCTTCTGGGTATGACGCCGCAACATCTGCGCACTATCCGGCATGAAGGACGCATCCCGGATGTCGGCTCCGAGGATGCCCGCCGGTCCATCCATTTCACCGCCGAAGACGTCTGGGAAATCCGCAAGGCCCTCGAATCGCGGGCCCGCAAACGTGGACGCTATGTCCCGGGGAGGCAGGAGGGCGAGGGCTTGCAGATCCTCGCCGTGACGTCGTTTAAGGGGGGCTCGGCCAAGACCACGTCCTCGGCATCGATTGCCACCGGCCTCGCGCTCCACGGCTATCGCACGCTAATTGTCGATCTGGACCCTCAGGCCTCGCTGTCCACAATCATGGGGGTGGAGCCGGAAAGCGACGCGCTGACCCGCCCGACGATCTATGACGCTATCCGCTACGAGGACCGGCGATCGATGCGCGATGTCGTGCGCCCGACCTTCCTACACAACCTCCATGTCGCCCCCGCCGCTCTGGTCTTGTCCGAGTTCGAGCAATTCTCGGCCTTCCACGCCATGCAGCGCAGCGCCGACGAACCCTGGTTCCTGCGCCTGAAAACTGCGATATCTGAGGTTGAGGCCGATTTCGACGTCGTCATCATCGACTGCCCGCCGTCCCTCGGCTTCCTGACCATGACCGCGCTGGTGGCCGCGACCAGTCTGGTGATCCCGGTCATACCATCGATGATCGATGTGGATTCGCTGTCGCAGTTCCTGCGGATGGCCACCGACATGCTGGGCGTCCTGATGGAGCACGGCGCGAGCTTTGACTACGATTTCGTCCGATATGTTATCGCTCGTTACGAACCCACGGACGCACCGCAGACCCAACTAGCGGCGTTCCTTCGCACGCAGTTCGGCGACCGCGTGATGACCTCGCCCTTCCTGAAATCAACCGTCGTGTCGGACGCCGGCATGACAAACCAGACCTTGTACGAGATCAACCGCGGCGATGTGACACGCTCGGCCTATGACCGCGCACGGGAAAGCTTCGACGCTGTCGTGCGGGAGGTCGAAATGCTGATGGATCGCGCTTGGGGGAGAGACTGATGGCGAGGAAGAACCTGTTCGGCGCGCCCGGTTCCTCGGGCGCCAGCACCCCGCATGCCCCGTCCCGCCCCCCGCTGCCGGTCGGCTCCTCGGCGGTCAGTCCGCTGGCGCTGATGCGACGGGATCTAGGCAATCTGGTGCGTGACGTACCCACAGACAAGATCGAGAGTTCGCGGTGGCGCGACCGCATGGATCAGTCAGACCCAGAGTTCGAAGCGCTAGTCTGCAGCATTCGCGAGCGTGGTCAGTTGGTGCCTGCGCTGGTCCGCCCCGTCCGCGGCAAAAGCGATCGCTACGAGATCGTGTATGGGCGGCGGCGGCTGGCGGCGGCAATCGCGCTAGGGCAGCCACTGAAGGTCATAGTCAGCGAATTGAAGGATGAGGAAGCTATCCTCGCTCAAGGGATCGAGAACAGTCAGCGGCTGGATCTGAGCTACATCGAACGGGCGCTGTTCGCGCAGACGCTGCTTGACGATGCTGAGATGCCGCGCGATGTGATCGCTGACACGATCGGCGCTCATGTCAGCGAATTGGCGCGCACCCGGGGCATCATCGAGGCCGTGGGCCTGCCTTTCATCGAGGTAATCGGCCCCTGCCACGGGACAGGTCGGCGCGCCTGGCTGGAGTTGTCCGAGGCCTGCAAGAAGGCCCGGGCGCTTGGCTTTGACGATGCGGCCTTTGTGCAAGTGGACCTCTCCTCGACGACGGATGGAGACGCGAGGTTGGCCGCGGCGCTCGTGCATGTGCACCAGATGATCGACGAACCCGAGCCCCCTGCCCCGGCGGCATCCAAGCCCCTGCGGCCCACCACCGAACCGTCTTCTCGGCGCGTCGTGCTCGGCGACCCCGGGCATCGCATCCTGTTCGATGTGGACATGACCCGGAAGGGTCTGAAGATCCAGATCCCGGTCTCAGGGCAACCGGACGGATTGACTGATTGGCTGCGTGAAAACCGGGATGTTGTGCTGAACGATATCTATGAACGCTGGCGGAACGACACCCGCAAGCCATCGTGACGAAACGGGCAGGAGCCCCCTGTCCGAACCACCCGCCCAATACAGAAAGGAGGGCCAGATTGACGCCGAAATAAGGAAGGCCTCCAGACGAGGATCACCTGCCGTAAGCAAATCACGCCCCGCCCGAAGGCCCCTACTTAGCAAATAGACCTTAGCAGCGTGATTCGTTTTCGACAAGAACCGATTTGTCGGAACGAAGGCTTGTATCCTCAAATTGATAGAGATCTGGGCCCAGATTCGTCAGGATCCGGATTGTTGTCTTCACCCGATAATTTTCGGGGTCGAGGCCTTGCCCGGCAACTGGCAAGAAGAGCATGGCACACACCCTCGCCCCCCAAGGCGCCCGCGACACACTCTGGGCAGCCTACAATGACCTGCGCGTCGCACACAAGTCGCTCGGCCTCTCGGCGGGTGCTCTGCGCAGCCTACAAGCCATCCTGAGCTTCGTCACGCAGGGCAACCGTCTCGTCATCCACGCTGGCAATCGTATCCTATGCGAGCGCGCCGCGACGTCCGACCGCACACTGCGACGCCACATTACCGAACTGGTCAAGCTCGGCCTCATCCAGCGGCGATCATCGACAAACGGCAAGCGGTTTCGGGTAAGCGCCCCTGCCGGTGATCTTGTGTTCGGCCTCGATGTCAGCCCCCTCGTCTCACTCGCGACCTCGCTGGCTGACCATGCCCGGGCCGTTCGCACGGATGAAGCCGAGATCAAACAGGCTCGACAGGTGCTGTTGCTGGCCCTGAAACGCGCTGAAACGCAGGGTGATCTCGAAGAGTGCGAACTGACAGAGCCTCGCAAGAAGCTACGCCGAAAACTCTCAGCGACGGCACTGTTGTCCGCAGCAGATGAATTGCTCTCACGGATCCCCGCCCACGAAACCAACGCCGCCATCGACACTACGGCCATTTTGGCCGCCTGCGACAGCCAGAATGGCCGGCACATACAAGAAACAAGGAAAGAAGAATCTTTGTTATCTTGCTCACCTAATTATGCGATAGAGAAAGCTACACCCGAAACAGAGCTTAGAAAGATCAGCGAGAAGCCTGGGGCGGTCGCGCACCAAGAGGACCGGCAAAGGAAAGACGCGCCAGATCTACTTGCGATCGCACGAGCCTGCCCCGAAGCCACGGCGTTCAGCGATGCGCCGCTGCGCAACGATGAAGACGTAATGCGTTTCGCTTGGTCCTTCGGTCCCCTGATAGGCATCCCGCGTAGCCTGCTGCAGGAAGGCGCGCGCGCGCTTGGGCCCGCTTTTGCCGCTGGGGCCGTCATGAGGATTGCACAAGCTGGAATCAACGTGCGCTCACCGGGCGCTTATTTCCGCGCACTGATGATAGGTCCAAAAGCCAATGCCTTCGCACGAAGTCTAATGCTGGAACCACGGCAAGTGGGGCGGACGGGCCAAGTGTTGGCGCGATTGCCCGCGGGCAATCGGTGAGACGGGTCGTGACGGATGTCTAGATACACGAGACTTAGATAGATTGCCCGCGGGCAATCGCGCCAACCTAAGACGGCACACCTACAGAGCTAAGACAAGAATCCGCGTAATCCGTCCTAACAGGCTGCTGAAATACTCTGTCTCGACGCCCATCGGAGCACATGAATCATCGCTACCACGGCACGGCATCCACTGAGAAAGATCGAGTCCGGCGAAAACCGTGCGCTGCGTTCACTGGACAACAAGTTCGACCCGCTCTGCGCCGATGAGGGTCAGCACTCCAACGCGCCGAAACACTTGATCCGGGCCAGTCTGCTGCAGTTCATCTACTACATCCGATCGTCAGGTGATGAAGCATATGGCCTGAAACCTGCTGTTCCGGAGGTTTGTCGGCCTGTGGATCGATGGTCCTGCATGGCTCCCAACCATGTTCATGAAGAAAAGAGACCGACTGCTGACGACGGACATATCTCGTAAGCTATTGGCCGCCATCCTGACGCACCGGGAACTAGCACCGCTGCTGTCTGACCATCACTTGTAAGTCGTTGGTGAGTTGGTGACGACCTCCGCATTGATGAAAAACTTCCTGCCGAATGATAACGAGGTGCCCACCGTAACGACGCGCTGGGTGTTCCGCCAGGCGGCGGTAAATCACCAACATCCTCCCTTGATCAACCCACGCCCGAGCGCGAACCGATGAAGTCCCCCGCACGCCGCAACCGTACCGCAGAAGTCGACTACGGCGGTGAACGACGCTCGAACGCGACTTATGCCTCAGTGACTGATGCCGATGCCCGGTTATTTAAGAGATCGCAACGCACAGGCGCGGCACACTGTTTCACGGGGCATAGTCTCATCGAGAAGAGCTCCCGCCTGGTCGTTCAGGTCGATCTGACGCAGGCGGCCGGCCATGCTGAACGCCGTACCGTCATCGACATGCTTCATCGCCACTCGCCCGGTTCGACCCGCCGGCTGACCCTGGTAGTCGGCCGCGGCTACGACAGCACCGATTTTGGTCGCCGAGCTACGCCAGATGGTTGTCACACCTCATGTTGCTCAGAAGTCCCGGCATTCAGCTATCGACGGATGCACGACCAGGCACCTGGCTATGCCAAGTCACAGCGGCGTCGAAGGAAAATCGAGGAACCATTCGGCTGGATCAAAACCGTCTATGTATCGACCCTATGAAGATCTGCTCATGCTACAAGGGAGAACGTGGCGGTGAGTAGGACGCTGGACAACAGGATCAGACGTTGGACGGCGAAGGGCAAAAGAGTGCTCGTCATCGAGATCATCCAATGCAAAACGACGGTGGTCGAAGCCAGCCGTTCGTTTGACCTGACGCCATCCGAAATCTAGAGCCGGATCGAGGACGCGAGGCGGGGCAGGGAGAATTCCTTGCGCGCCAACCCGGTCGACAGACAGCCGTGAGCATTACGAGCAGCAGCTCAAGGGCCGTCTTGCGGAGGACGTCACGGTGCCGGTCGCCATGCTCTGCGCCTGGTTCGGAGTGCCGCGCTGGAAGGTCTATTACAAGCCGACCAAAGCCGCGCTCGAGCACGCCTTGACTGCCAGGTTCGGCACACTGGCAAATTCGATAAGGATTTCCTTCTGAGGTCGGACAACGGGCTGGTCTTTACGAGCCGGCACTTCACGGCCTTGGTGCGCAGCTATGGCCTGAAGCAGGAGTTTATCATTCCGCATTACCTGCAGCAGAACGGCAAGGTCGAACGGGTCATCCGCACGCTCAAAGAGCAATGCGTTCATCGCCATCGCTTCGAGAGCATTCAGCATGCCTCACGCGTCATCGGCGACTGGGCCAGCGTTTGCAACAACCGCCGCTCTCATCAGGCTCTTGCGATGCACAGGCCGGGCGAGGCGTTCAGATCAGCGGCTTTACCTGAGCAGATTCCGCTGGGTCGATACATCGACGGCATGGCCGGGACCATGGATAGCGGCACCGAGCGAGTGCGCGCTTGCTTCACCTTGACGATGGTCGCCTGCACTCTGGCGAGACTGCCCAAGTTGCTTGCGGCCTGTTGAGCGAAAGTGCCGCCTGGCCTGCCTGCACAGGATCCAGCTCCGACAATCATCCGCCTACAAGAAAGCCGTTCCCCACTGCGCCGTTTGCCAGCAGCCTGTTAGGAAACGCACTGAACCTATTAAGTCGAACGGAGCTATTTCGCTGCATCAGTTCTCCTGAACTGAAACCCATCCGTCTGGCTCAGTAGCCGCCAAACGTCCTCACACGTCTTCGAGCGACGTCACAAATCTCACGAAGATGATCGGGAGTGAAATCTGGCCAAAGCGTCTCTGTGAAGAAAAACTCCGCATAAGCAGCCTGCCACAGCAAGAAATTCGACACCCGCGTTTCCCCCGACGTCCTGATCACGAGATCAGGATCAGGGATATCCGTCGTATCAAGCGAGCCGGCGACCGTCATCAGATCAATCTGCTCGGGATCAAGGCCGTCGTTTGCCACACAATGTGCAAGATGTCGCGCCGCGCGCACGAGTTCGTCGCGGCCCCCATAGTTGATCGCAATCGTAAACGTGAGCTTTGTGTTGCCTTGTGTTCGCTCTTCAACCCACCCCATCAATCTTTGCAACTTCGCGTTCAGCTTGCTCCGATCCCCGATAAAGCGAAGCCGCACATTCTCCGACGAGAGGTTCTCTGCTTCTCGCCTGATGTACCGCGCAAAGAGCGCCATGAGACCAAGGACTTCCTCAGTCGATCGCTTCCAATTCTCCGTGGAAAATGCATAGACTGTCAGGTGCGAGATCCCAAGATCCGGCGCCGAGCGAACAATCTCCTTCACTCGACTTGCACCCTTACGGTGCCCCACCAGACGAGGCCAGCCTTTCTGTGTCGCCCACCGGCCATTGCCATCCATGATGATAGCAACATGAAAAGGGATGCGATCCGCGCCCACCATCAAATAATCCCGTTCCAGCTCCAAGAGGCACGCTCCGTCTTGTCTCCGCAGGCAACGATACGAACCACTGCGAAAAGAGTCGCAAACTACCTATCTCCGCGACACAAACGCGTCGAGCGATATACTCAGTTTCACGCCCGAAACACAACGCAGTGTCTCATCGAGTTTAGGCTTTTCGGCCGCCCTTGCTGGCAGGCATCTGGAACAACGAAGCACTTCTAATGGGAGAGTCCCACGATGCGTCATAGAACTATTGGAGAACTTACGGCGTTCGTGGTTGTCTGCGAGCTCTTGAACTTCCGTGCGGCAGCAGAGGCTTTGGGGGTAACGCCGTCGGCTGTCAGCCAACTTGTGCGTCGCCTGGAATCCAGACTCGGTGTGGACTTATTCGTGCGCACAACTCGTAGCATCCAACTCACACCAAAAGGCCAAGAGATCCTCAGAGAGCTGGGTCCACGCCTGCATGATATTGGTCATGAGCTTGACAAACTAGAGAATTCTGGAAAAGCAGTAGCCGGTTCCTTGGTCATCGCCGCAGAGGAACATGCCGCACAGGTTGCCCTCCTGCCTGTCATTGCATCGGTCCTTAGCCGATACCCTGAGATCACAGTGCGTCTGTGCGATCGGGTTGAGGCCCTGCCCCACAGTGTACAAGCACTGGACGCGTGGGTAAGAAGTGGTTCGGAGCTTGAGCAAGGCGTAGAATCCGTTCGAATTAGCGACCGGATCCAGATGGCGATTGTCGCGACACCTAGCTATCTCTCCAAACATTCTCCCCTCATTGTTCCAGAAGATATTGTCTCGCATCGCATAATAATGCTGCAAGATGCTCAGAATAACAAAAAGTACAGCTGCGATTTTTTGCGTGATGGCGAAATACAACGCATTTCTTCAGAGAAGATAGTAATTGTGCAGACTTTAGCGCTCGCATTGCAGGCTGCGCAGCAAGGCATAGGAGTTGCGTATTTGCCTTTGGACGTGATCAGCAATCAACCTGCACATAGGCCCCTCGTGAAAGTCTTGGACGACTACATGATATACCGGCAGCCATACCACTTGCACTTCCGCAAAATTCATCGAAACTCGCTAATTTTAAGCATCCTTCTTAAGGAGATCCAAGAGGGGCCGTAACACTTGCCT
Source organism: Pararhodobacter sp. CCB-MM2 (assembly GCF_001691415.1). Taxonomy (GTDB): domain Bacteria; phylum Pseudomonadota; class Alphaproteobacteria; order Rhodobacterales; family Rhodobacteraceae; genus Pararhodobacter. Next base: position 2,268 of record NZ_LRRR01000054.1, on the reverse strand, counting down.
TTCATACGATCACAATATCTCTCGCTGATCTGAGTTCTTCTGCCCAAGCCAAGCATTGCCTATGTGTTTAATCTCTGATGACCTCACTTTCCTTCGGCGATGAGCTCTCTTCATGGGAAAGTCGATGTAGGGGAACCGCATTTGGCTTCGACGACATCCCAGACCCGGGGGTTGACAACGCGCGTCATGACCTCTGCGGGTTACTCGTCATGGCTTTGTCGCAATCCGGAATGGCCACCTCGACCGAGCAAAGAAGCACCTTTTCGGGACTTCCCGAAACTTGAGCATGCGATCCCTGGGTGGTTCTCTGCGTCGGTTAAGGTGCCGCCAGATCGGGCACCTTGCAGCATCATACTGCTGTTGTGCAGAAGATCCAATTATCCGGGGTGCTCTGCTTCCCGAAAACATCTCTTCCGGGATCTGACACCTATGCCAAGCCGATCCGGCGCAGAGCCGTAGAGCGTCGTCAAAGCCGCGTCCAAGGGTTGATGCCCTGCTTCTTCAGCGCCCGGTACATCAGCCACATGTAATAGACGTCGGCCACGAAGATCGCGACGATGAAGGTGATGACGAACTTCCCGTCCTCGGGGCGGGTGAGCATGTAGATGATGCCCCCCGTCATCGAGGTGCCGATCCACTTCGCCCAAGCGATGGTGAAACTTTGGCCGTCGGTGTTGCCGCGCATGTAATACATGGCGATGAACGAGATCGACATGATGGCGTTCTGGATGAAGGCAATCATCTTCGCACCCTCGATCTGGTCGTTGTTGAAATAGACCTCGAACTGCCAGAAGAAGAGCCCGCCGTAATACATGATGAAGAACGAGAAGATCATCATGAAGACGGTGAAGCCGATCCAGTGCCCCTTGCTAAGATTATAGGAACGCTGGAAATATTTATGGCCGTATTTGAAGTAGGTGTACAGGATCACGATATCCAGCGTGGCCCAGATCAGGAAGATGACCTGCGCTTTCAGACCGCCATAGGGGATCAGCTCGCTGTCGGCGCTGCCATAGGGTGGGATGAACAGCGCGAAGACGATTTCCCAGGCCAGGTTCAGCGTCAGAGGCACGATCGGCATGCCGTAGGACTGGTCTTTGAAGCCCCGGTAGATGATGCCGATATAGGTCAGCGCCCAAGTGTAAGTACAAAGGTGGTAGGCGATGATCGTGTGCGTTTCCATCGGAGAAAGGCTCGCTTCTGCTTGAAGTCATTTGCCGTGGGTCCACCCACGTGTTGTGGGATCGGTGCCTAGCATTATCATCTACAACAGCGCAATCGGTCTTGCTGGGCCCCGACACCATGAACGCCAGGCAGATCACCTCGCGGCCATCATAAAGCTCGTTTCTCACGAAGTGCATGACTAAAACTAGCAACTATTTTCACCTACCGAGTTAGGGGTGCCAAGGGATGCCTGTTCTGAGGATGGCGTTTGCGATTGTAACCAGCCTGCGTGCGATAGCGACTATGACCAGCTTGTAGAGTTTTCCGTGTATTTTGAGGGCTGGTGCGATTGCCTTCAGGATGGGGTTGTTCCAGGCTGCGGCCAGTGCGGCATGTAAAAGGACATGTCTTAGTGCGCGCTGACCTCCGGCGATTGCACCGCATTGCGCCACTGTCGTGCGGGGTGGGAGCAAGGCCGGCAATCCGGCGCTGCATCCGGATCCGGCTGTCGGGTATCCCGAGGGCCAAAGTCTGGCACAGCATCTGCGTCGGGGCGGATCCAAGGGCCGAACTTACCCTTCGGTGCGGGCTCCGGCACCGGGCGGGAACTGCCTGGTTTGCTTCGAGCCTCGCGCAAATCAGAATGTTCGTCCGTGCGCGTGTTGGGATCTTGTGTGGGATGTGCCACCGTACTACTCGCTGGCGGCTGGCGGCTGGCGGCTGGCGGCTGGCGGCTGGCGGCTGGCGGCTGGCGGCTGACAAGTTGCAGTGCATGTGCCTTTTAGGGGCAGAAGAAACGAAACAGGCAAACTACAACAGCGGGGACGTCACGAACTTGAAGCCATGTGACCATCATCCGTTCCTTAAGGCGTTGGACTGTTCGCCCCCACCGACCGAAGCACTTCGAGCAGCGTTTCGTAGGCGGAGGGAAACTCTGATGGATTCATGTGCCGACAAGCCATACACCAGCTGACACCCGTCACTTATTCCCGTCGATCCATTTTGACATCAGCCCCTTGTCGCGGAAACACTCCTCTGGCACGGCGCGCTGTTTGACCCGGGCAAGTCGTTCTGCGAAGGCCATCTGCTTCGAGCTGGGAAGCC
>NZ_LRRR01000053.1 GCF_001691415.1 Pararhodobacter sp. CCB-MM2 | reverse complement strand
GCTCTGGCTTGGGACGGGGCGACGGCGGCGGGGGCAGGCTGTCGCCCAGAGCCTCGATCACATCCTCGACCGAGCGCACCAGCGTCGCGCCCTCGCGGATCAGCAGGTTGCAGCCAGCGGCGCGGCCGTCCATCGGGTGGCCCGGAACGGCCAGCACATCGCGCCCCTGTTCCAGCGCATCACGGGCGGTGATCAGCGAGCCCGAGCCCTCGGCCGCCTCGACCACCACCACCGCGCGGGACAGGCCGGCGATCAGGCGGTTGCGGCGGGGGAAATGGCGGGCTTGGGGTTGCAGGCCGATCGGTTGTTCGGACACCAGCAGGCCCTGGTCGGCGATGGCGGCGGCCAGCGTGTCGTTCTCGGGCGGGTAGATGATGTCGACGCCCCCGGCCAGGACGGCGATGGTGCCGGTCTTCAATGAGCCGCCATGCGCTACGGTGTCAATGCCGCGCGCCAGCCCCGAGACGACGGTGAAGCCGTGCCAGCCCAGCCCCTCGGCCAGTTTGCGGGCCATGCGCGCGCCGAGGCTGGAGGCATTCCGTGCACCGACCAGCCCGACCGCGGGTTGCGTCAGAACGCGGTTGTGGCCCCGGACCCAGAGGACGGGCGGGGGATCGGCCAGCGCGGCCAGGGCCTCCGGGTAATCGGGGGCGCCGAGGAACAGCAGGCGCGCGCCACGGGCGAGGCCTGTGTCCATTTCGGCGCGGGCGCGGTCGGCGGGGTAGGGGGCGTAATCCTCGACGCCGGCGACCTGTGCGATTCCCGGCAGGGCCTCAAGCGCGGCGGCAGCGTCACCATGTTCGGACATCAGGCGCAGGAAGGTGGAGGGACCGACGCGGCGCGAGCGAATGAGGCGAAGCCAGTTGAGTCGGCTCTCTTCCGTGGTGGGTGGGGTGAAGGGTGTGGGAGAAGAAAGTTCGTTCCCGTCCATGTCAGCCTCGCCTCATTCGATTCGAAGTCTGCCGAAAGAGGGTTAACGAGTCCTAAACAGGGCCGGGCAACGCTAAGAACATTGCGGCAAGAATGTGCCCGCGCCGATCACATCTGGCGCGGGCACGGGTTGACCTTGGGTCAATGGGCGGAAACTGGCGCGATCAGGCCACGCCGCCGACGGTCAGCCCGCCGATCAGCAGCGAGGGCTGGCCGACGCCGACCGGCACCCATTGCCCGGCCTTGCCGCAATTGCCGATGCCGGGGTCGAGCGCCATGTCGTTGCCGATGCCGCGCACGTTCTTCAGGGACGTCGGACCGTCGCCGATCAGCGTCGCGCCCGTGACCGGCTCGCCGACCTTGCCGTTGCGGACGCGGTAGGCCTCGGTGCAGGAGAAGACGAACTTTCCGCTGGTGATATCGACCTGACCGCCGCCGAAGCCCACGGCCCAGATCCCGTCCTTCATGTCCGCGACCAGCGAGGCCGGGTCGTCGTTGCCGCCCAACATATAGGTGTTGGTCATCCGCGGCATGGGCGCATGGGCATAGCTCTCGCGCCTTCCATTGCCGGTGGCGGGGACGCCCATCAGACGGGCGTTCTGGCGGTCCTGCATGTAGCCGACCAGCACGCCGTCCTCGATCAGCACGTTCTTCGCCGAAGGCGTGCCCTCGTCATCCACGGTGATCGAGCCACGGCGGTCCGGGATCGTGCCATCGTCCAGCACGGTGACGCCCTTCGCGGCGACCTGCTGGCCCATCAGCCCGGCGAAGGCCGAGGTTTTCTTGCGGTTGAAATCGCCTTCCAGCCCGTGGCCCACGGCCTCGTGCAGCAGGATCCCCGGCCAGCCCGAGCCCAGCACCACGTCCAGCGATCCCGCCGGCGCGGCAACGGCGTCGAGGTTCACCAGCGCCACGCGCAGGGCCTCCCGCGCGACGGGCTGCCAATGGCCGGGCTCCATCAACCCGTCGAGACGGATGCGACCGCCGCCACCGTGGTGACCCGATTCGCGGCGGCCGTCGCGCTCGACGATGCAGGCGATGGAGATCCGGGCCATCGGGCGGATATCGGTCACCAGCCCACCCTCGGGGCGCAGGATCGCCACCTCCTGCACCGAGGCGGACAGCGAGGCCGTCACCTGCACCACCCGCTTGTCGAGGCCGCGCAGGAAGTCGTCGATCTCGCGCAGGGTTTCGATCTTGGCGGCGAAGGTCGCATCGCCGATCGGGTCGAAATCACCATAGAGCTTCACATTCGTGCCCTTGGGCGCCTCGGCCAGCGTGCCGCCGCCGGCACCGACGGCCAGCCGCGCGGTGGCGGCGGCGCGCTTGAGGGCCTGTTCGCTGATCTCGGTCGAATGGGCATAGCCTGCGACATCGCCCCGCACGGCGCGCAGGCCGAATCCCTCGGCCGCATCGTAGCCGGCGCTGCGAATCCGCCCGTCATCCAGCACGAGTGATTCGGAATGACGGCGCTCGAGGAACAGTTCGCCGTCATCGGCGCCCGCGACGGCCTCGCGCAGGGTGGTGAGGGCGGCCTCGCGGTCGAGCAGCGTCTCGAAGGGCTGGAAACGCGCGTCCCCCTCGGGGGTTGCGGCGGTTTCGGGGGCGGCGCTGGACATGAGGCTCCTTTCGCGCCGACGCCCCCTGTCCTTGACTTAGGTCAAATGGTGGCAACCTGACGCATTGCTTTGGCTTGTTCTGCGGATGCTAATATGATTTTAGGAGAGAGGGAAACCGCCCCCGTCCGCGTGCGCGGCCGGCCCCCTGTGGCCGAACGCTGTCATCGGTGCTTTCGGGCGGGGTCGGCGGAGTAAGACGGTCGCAGGGCCGCGCAATACGGGAACACAAGATGCATCTTTTCAAGGACCTCACCCGTCGGGCGGCCGGTATCGGCACCCTCCTCGGCGGTGCGGCGCTGTCGATGGTCGCGGCCGGTCAGGCGCGGGCGCAGGAAATGACCTTCGTGGGCGAACCCCATGATGCGGGCATCGCACTGCAGATGGCGCATACCCCAGTGGCCGAGACCAGCCACTGGATCGACCACATGCTGATGTACATCATCACCGCCATCACGATCTTCGTCTGCGTGCTGCTGGTGTGGGTGATCGTCCGCTACAACCGTCGTGCCAACCCGACGCCGTCGACCTTCACGCATAACTCGCCGCTGGAAATCGCCTGGACGATCCTGCCGATCTTCGTGCTGATCTTCATCGGCTCGTTCACCGTGCCGGCGCTGTTCCGTGACCAGATCATGCCGGAAGCCGACGTGACCATCAAAATCACCGGCTACCAGTGGTATTGGGGTTACGAATACGTCGACCACGGCGTCGAGCTGAGCGCCTACCCGCTGGCCCGCGACGAGCTGGAAGAGAACGGCTACGAACAGCGTCACTACCTGCTGGCCACCGACAGCCAGGTCGTCGTGCCCGTCGGCCAGAACGTGGTCGTGCAGGTCACCGGCGGCGACGTGATCCACTCGTGGACCATCCCGGCCTTCGGCGTGAAGCAGGACGGTGTTCCGGGTCGTCTGGCCCAGGCCTGGTTCAACATCGACGAGCCCGGCATCTACTTCGGCCAGTGCTCGGAACTCTGCGGTCAGGGCCATGCCTTCATGCCGATCGTCGTGCGCGCCGTGACCCCCGAGGAATATGTCGCCTGGCTGCAAGAGCAGGGCGCCGAGAACCTCGCCGCCGCGCCGGGCTACACCGAGGCTGCCGTTCAGGTCGCCTCGAACTGAGAGTTATCTCAACCGCCGCGCCCGGCTTTGGCCTGGGCGAGGCGGCATGACTGACAAGGCGGGCGGTCCCGATGGCCGCCCGACATCGCTGAAACACCCTTGGCCCCAGTGAACAGGCCCCCGAGGAACGATGACCGACCTTCGCGCAGATATCGCAGGCCATGAGAACACCGGCGACGCCGGTTTTCGGGATTACCTGCAGCTTTTGAAGCCGCGGGTGATGTCGCTGGTGGTCTTCACCGCGCTGGTGGGCCTCGTCGTCGCGCCGGTGCGCCTGCATCCGATCGAATCGCTGGCGGCCATCATCTTCATCGCGCTGGGGGCAGGGGCCTCGGGCGCGCTGAACATGTGGTGGGACGCCGATATCGACCGCGTCATGCGCCGCACGGCCAAGCGCCCGGTTCCCGCGGGCATGGTCCAACCCGGCGAGGCGCTGGGTCTCGGCGCGACGCTGTCGGCGCTGTCGGTGGTCATGCTGTGGCTGGCCACCAACCTGCTGGCCGCCGCGCTGCTGGCCTTCACCATCTTCTTCTACGCCGTCGTCTACACGATGTGGCTGAAGCGCTCGACGCCGCAGAACATCGTCATCGGCGGCGCCTCGGGGGCTTTCCCGCCGATGATCGGCTGGGTCGCCGCGACCGGCTCGATCAGCGTCGAAGCCGTCCTGATGTTCCTCGTGATCTTCATGTGGACGCCGCCGCATTTCTGGGCGTTGGCGCTGTTCATGAACTCGGATTACGAGAAGGCCAAGGTGCCGATGCTGACCGTGACCCACGGCCGCCGCTCGACCCGGAACCACATCCTCGTCTATACGCTGCTGCTGGCCCCGGTGGCGCTGGTCGCGGCCTTCACCTCCATCGGCGGGCCGATCTATTTCGCCGTGTCGCTGGTGCTGAACCTGCTCTTCGTGATCGGTGCCTTCCGCCTGTGGACCCGCCGCGAGGAGGCCGCCGAGGCTGACAAATACGCCGCCGAGAAGCGCTTCTTCGCGCTGTCGCTGGCCTATCTCTTCCTGCATTTCGCCGCCTTCGCCGTCGAGGCGACGCCTTGGGCGGATGCGTTCTCCAACTACCTTGGCTGGGAGGCTGTCACTTGGCGCTGACCCGCGAACATGACCTGCACAAACGCCGCGCCGGGCGCAATCTTGGCGTGCTGGTGGTGCTTCTGGCCTTCGTCGCCCTCGTCTTCGGGCTGACCATTGCCAAGATGCAGCGCGGCGAAAGCATGCAGGGCTTCGACCATACCTACCGCGTGGACATGGATCCCGACACGGTGATCCCGGGCGCCGCCGGTACGCAGCCCGAAGGGGCGAGCGAATGAAGGGCTGGTGGCGCAATCTTCAGGCCACGCAGCGCACGGTCGTAGGCCTTGTCGGCGTGATCCTCGTGATGGGTGCGCTGGCCTGGGCGGCGATCCCGCTTTACGACCTGTTCTGCCGCGTGACCGGCTACGGCGGGACCACCCGCACGGCCGAGGTCGAATCCGACACAATCCTCGACCAGACGGTGCAGATCCGCTTCGACGCCAATGTCGAGCGGGGCTTCCCGTGGGAATTCCGCCCGGTCGAGCGCACGATGGACATCCGCATCGGGGAAACCGGGCTGGCCTTCTACGAGGCCTACAACCCGACCGACCACGTCATCGCCGGCTCGGCCAGCTATAACGTGACGCCCTATACGGCGGGCAGCTATTTCATCAAGATCGCCTGCTTCTGCTTCAACATGCAGGTGTTGCAACCGGGCGAGCGGGTGTTGATGCCCGTCACCTTCTACGTTGATCCGGAGATCGTCGACGACCCCGATGTCATCGCGCAGGGGCTGAACACGATCACGCTGAGCTACACCTTCCATCCTTCCGACCTTCCCGCCGATGCGGGCGAGGCCGTCGGGACCAACTGACCGCACCCCGCAGAGGGTGTTACTACAGGGACCGCGCAAGCGGCGACACACGGGAAAGACCAAGGGAACGCACATGGCCCACGCAAAGAACCACGACTACCACGTCCTGCCGCCGTCCATCTGGCCCTTCATCGCGTCGGTTTCGGCTTTCGTCATGCTCACCGGCGGCATCCTCTGGATGCACGACATGGGCCCCTGGCTGTTCCTGATCGGCCTTGTCGGCGTGCTCTATGTCATGTTCGGCTGGTGGTCGGACGTCGTGAAGGAAAGCCACGCCGGCGACCACACCCCGGTCGTGGTGATCGGCCTGCGCTACGGCTTCATCCTGTTCATCATGTCCGAAGTCATGTTCTTCGCGGCCTGGTTCTGGAGCTTCTTCAAGCACGCCCTCTACCCGATGGGCCCGCAATCGCCGGCCATCGATGGTGTGTTCCCGCCCGCCGGCATCGAGACCTTCGATCCCTGGCACCTGCCGCTGATCAACACCCTGATCCTGCTGCTCTCGGGCTGCGCCGCGACCTGGGCTCACCACGCGCTGGTGCATGAGAACAACCGCAAGGACGTGGCTCAGGGTCTGATCATCGCCGTCGTTCTGGGCATGATCTTCACCGTGCTGCAGGCCTATGAATACAGCCACGCCGCCTTCGGTTTCGCCGGCAACATCTACGGCGCGAACTTCTTCATGGCGACCGGCTTCCACGGCTTCCACGTCGTGATCGGCACGATCTTCCTGTTCATCTGCTTCCTGCGCGTCCGCGCCGGCCATTTCACGCCGGAGCGTCACGTCGGCTTCGAAGCCGCTGCCTGGTACTGGCACTTCGTGGACGTGGTCTGGCTGTTCCTCTTCGCCGCCGTCTACGTCTGGGGCCAAGGCTGATCAGCCGCATCTTGATGCAACGGGTTCGGGGGGCTATGTGCCCCCCGACTCTATTTGGGCCCTTGGCAATCGGCGGCCCGCAAGTTTTCGGAGAGATCGCGTGAAGGCACGGTTCATTGGGGCGGCCATTTTCGGCATCACCGGGGTGTCGATCCTGCTGTCTCTGGGTTTCTGGCAAATGCGCCGGCTGGAGTGGAAGCTGGCACTGATCGACCAGATCGAGGCCCGCATCCACAACGATCCCGTCGCCGTCCCCGCGGACCCCAATGAGGAGCGCGACCGCTATCTCCCCGTCACGGCCGAGGGCAATTTCACCGGCGAGGCGGCTTTCGTCCTCTCCAGCCTGCGCGAGGTTGGTCCGGGTCTGCGCGTCATCGCCGTCCTCGAAACGCCCGAGGGGCGCCGGCTGCTGGTCGACCGCGGCTTTGTCCCCGAGGCGCGGCGCGATGATGTGCCCCTCGCCGTCGACGATGTGACGATCGAGGGGAACCTCGACTGGCCGGGCGATGTCGACAGCTATACCCCTGCGCCGGACCTCGGTCGCAACCTGTGGTTCGCGCGTGACCCCGGCCCGATGGCCGAGGCGCTGGACGCCGAATCCGTCCTGCTGGTCGCAAGGCAGGACAGCGCGGCGGCCTCTCCGCTTTTGACCATGCCGATCAGCGGTGTGGCGCTGAAAAACGATCATCTGGAATACGCGATCACCTGGTTCCTGCTTGCCTCCGTCTGGGCGGTGATGACAATCGCGCTGCTCTGGCGTATCAGGCGAACGACGGTCTAAGGATTTCCCCATGCATTATGTTTCGACCCGCGGCTCCGCCCCCGTTCTCACCTTCGAACAGGCGATGCTCACGGGCCTTGCGCGGGACGGCGGGCTTTATGTCCCCGAGACCGTGCCGACCCTGACCTCCGAAGAAATTGCCGCACTGGCCGGTTTGCCCTATGAGGAGATCGCCTTCCGCGTCATGCGCCCCTTCATCGGCGAGACCTTCACCGATGACGAGTTCAAGGTGCTGATCGCCAAGGCCTATGAAGGCTTCGGCCATGACGCCCGCGCGCCCTTGAAGCAACTCGCGCCGAACCATTTCCTGCTCGAGCTGTTCCACGGCCCGACGCTGGCCTTCAAGGATTTCGCCATGCAGCTGATCGGTCAGCTGTTCCAGGCGGCCCTTGGCCGTTCAGGTGACCGCGTGACCATCGTCGGCGCGACCTCGGGCGATACCGGGTCGGCGGCGATCGAGGCCTTCCGCGGCCTGAAGAATGTCGATGTCTTCATCCTCTACCCGCATGGCCGGGTTTCCGAGGTGCAGCGCCGCCAGATGACCACGCCTGCCGACAGCAATGTCCATGCGCTGGCGGTCGATGGCGATTTCGACACCTGTCAGGGCCTCCTGAAGGACATGTTCAACGATTTCGAGTTCCGCGACCGGGTGAAACTGGCCGGCGTGAACTCGATCAACTGGGCGCGTGTTCTGGCGCAGGTGGTCTATTACTTCTCGGCCGCCGTGAGCCTCGGTGCGCCGCATCGTCAGATTGACTTCACCGTGCCGACCGGCAATTTCGGCGACATCTTCGCGGGCTACATCGCCAAGAAGATGGGCCTGCCCATCGGCCAGCTGGTCATCGCCACGAACCAGAACGACATCCTGCACCGCTGCCTGACCTCGGGCAGCTACCAGACCGAGGGCGTGACGCCGTCGATCTCGCCGTCGATGGACATTCAGGTCAGCTCGAACTTCGAGCGCGCGCTGTTTGATGCCTATGGCCGTGACGGCGCCGCCGTGGCGCAGCTGATGGACGAGCTGAAGACCGCAGGCAAATTCGACGTGAGCCAAGGCGCGCTGGAAGCCCTGCGCGAGACCTTCGCCTCGGGCCGCGTGTCCGAAGAGGGCACGTCCGAGTCGATCCGCCACACGCTGGCGCATTCGGCGGAGCTGCTCTGCCCGCATTCCGCCGTCGGCACCGCCGTGGCCGAACAGCACCTCGGGGCGAACCCGATGGTGACGCTGGCCACCGCGCATCCCGCCAAGTTCCCGGCCGCCGTCGAGGCCGCGACCGGCATTCATCCGGCCCTGCCGCCGCGCATGGCCGACCTCTTCGACCGGCCCGAGCGCGTCACGCGCATGACCGGTGACCTCAAAGCCATCGAGGCGCTGATCCTCGAAAGAACGGGGGCCTGATGCATCGCATCACCACGCTTTCCAACGGTTTCCGCATCGTGTCGGAGCCCATGCCCGGTCTCGCCTCGGCGGCGGTCGGCATCTGGGTGACCGCCGGCGCGCGCCATGAGAAGGCCGACCAAAACGGTATCGCCCACTTCCTCGAACACATGGCCTTCAAGGGCACCGCCAAGCGGACCGCCCTTCAGATCGCCGAGGAAATCGAAGATGTGGGCGGCTACATCAACGCCTATACCTCGCGCGAGATGACCGCCTATTACGCCCGCGTTCTGGAGGCCGATGTGCCCCTCGCGCTGGACGTGATCGCCGACATCGTGCTGAATCCGGCGTTTGACAAGCGCGAGATCGAGGTCGAGCGCCATGTCATCTTGCAGGAAATCGGCCAGGCCGCGGACACGCCGGATGACGTGATCTTCGACTGGCTGCAGGAAGCGAGTTATCCGGACCAGCCGCTGGGTCGTCCGATCCTCGGGCCGGCTGACCGGATCGCGGAATACAATGCCGACGATCTTAAGCGCTTCGTGCGCGGCCATTACGGCCCGGGTCAGATGATCCTCGCCGCCGCCGGTGCCGTGCATCACGACCAGCTGGTGCGCATGGCCGAGGATCTGTTCGGCGCCATCCCCGCGCTGGAGATGGCTGTGGCCGAGCCCGCGCGGTTCCAGTGCAACGAGCGGCGCGAGATCAAGGATCTTGAGCAGGCGCATTTCGCGCTGGCGATCGAGGGCCCGGCGTTCCGCGACCCCGATCTGTTCACCGCACAGGTCTTCGCCGGTGCGATGGGCGGCGGTATGTCCTCGCGCCTGTTCCAAAAACTGCGCGAGGAGCGGGGCCTGTGCTACACGACCTTCGCGCAGGCCGGCGCGCATGACGACACCGGCTCGATCACCGTCTATGCCGGGACCGGGGGCAAGGATATCCGCGACCTCGCCAACCTGACGATCGACGAGTTCCGTCGCGCCACGCAGGACATGACCGAGGCCGAGATCGCCCGCGCCCGCACGCAGATGAAGGCCGGGCTGCTGATGGGTCTGGAGAGCCCCTCGTCGCGCGCCGAACGTCTGGCGCGTCTGCTGGCGATCTGGGGCCGTATCCCCGAGCTGGGCGAGACTATCGGCCGGATCGACGCCGTCGACATGCGCGCGATCCGTGGCTACGCCGAGAAGCTGGTGACCGACGGTCGTCTGTCCATGGCGCTCTATGGTCCCGTCGAGCAGGCCCCCAGTCTGGAGGCTCTGCGCGAAAGGCTGGTGGCGTGATGGCAGGGTTCCTGCTGGCATCGAGACGACGATTCCGGCTGGACACAGAGCGCATGATCCTGCGCCTGCCCGAGCATTCCGACTACCGCATGTGGAGCGCCGTGCGTGAAAGCTCGGCCTCCTTTCTCAAGCCGTGGGAGCCTGCGTGGTCGAACGACCACCTCTCGCGCCGTGCCTTCACGGGTCGGGTGCAATGGTCGGCCCGTGTGCGCCAGCAGGGCACGGCGCTGCCGCTGTTCCTGATCCGGCGCGCGGATAATCAGCTTCTGGGCGCGATCACGCTGGACAACATCCGTCGCGGTCCGGCGCAGGTCGGCACCGTGGGCTACTGGATCGGCCAGAATTTCGCCCGCCACGGCTATATGCGCGAGGCCCTGCAAGGGGTCGTGCATCACGCCTTCACCGAGCTGGACCTCAGCCGCATCGAAGCCGCCTGCCTGCCGGAGAACGCGGCCTCGCGCGCCGTGCTGGAGAAATGCGGTTTCAAATATGAAGGGGTGGCGCAGAGCTACCTGCAGATCGACAACCGCTGGCGCAACCATGTGCTCTACGCCAATCTGCGCGGGGATCGGCGCGGGCGGACGGATGTCGGCTGAGCCGCAGATCCTGCTGTTGCGCGGCGTGAATGTCGGCGCCAATCGCAAGCTGCCGATGGCCGATCTGCGGACCTTGCTGGGCGATCTGGGGCTGACCGGGGTGACAACCCATATCCAGAGCGGCAACGCCGTCTTCCGCGATCCGAACGCCCGATCCGGTCTGGCCTCTGCGATCAGCGATGCGATCGGCGCGGCCTTCCCGTTCCGCCCTGAGGCCATGGTGCTGGATTTGGCCGGGTTCGCCGCTGTTCTGGCGGAGAACCCTTTCGCCGAGGCAGGGGAGGCGGACGGGGCCAAGGTCCATCTGGGGTTTCTCTCGGGTACGGCCAAGGCCGATCTGGCAAAGCTGGACACATTGAAGGCCGGCGCCGAGGCTTGGCATCTGACCGACAAGGCGCTGTACCTGCACCTGCCCGACGGTGCGGGCCGCTCCAAGCTGGCGGCGGGGGCCGAGAAGGCGCTTGGCTGCCCCGTCACCTTCCGCAACCAGCGCGTCTGTGCGGCGCTCTTGTCCCTCGCCAAGGAGGCGTGAATTCATGCTCAACCCCTGCGATGCCGCTTTCCTTACGGGGCTGGAGGGCCAGCTGCCGGCAAACACCCTGCGCCCGGTCGAGGAGCGTTACCTGACCGAACCGCGCGGCCGCTACCGGGGGCAGGCGGGCGCGGTGGCCTGTCCGGCGACGGTCGAGGAGGTCTCGGTGATCCTGAAGGCCGCCTCCGCCGCGCGGGTGGGGGTGGTGCCCTATGGCGGTGGGACGGGGCTGGTGGGCGGGCAGATCATGCCCTCGGGCCCTGCGCCGCTGGTCCTGTCGCTGGAGCGGATGAACAGCATTCGCGCCGTGGAGTCGGCGGGCAATGTGATGGTGGCCGAGGCGGGGTGCATCCTGACCGAGGTGCAGGACGCCGCCGAGGCGGCCGGGCGGCTCTTCCCGCTGTCACTGGGCTCCGAGGGCTCGGCCCGCATCGGCGGGCTTCTGGGCACCAATGCGGGCGGCACGGGCGTGCTGCGCTGGGGTAACATGCGCGAGCTGACGCTGGGGCTGGAGGTCGTGCTGGCCGATGGCTCGGTCATGCATGGGCTCAAGCGCCTGCGGAAGAACAACATGGGCTACGACTTGCGGCACCTGATGATCGGCTCCGAGGGGAGCTTGGGCGTGATCACCGCGGCCGCGCTGCGGCTGTTCCCGCGGCCGGCGCGGAAGGGGGCGGCGATGATGGTCGTGCCCTCGCCGCAGGCAGCGCTGGAGCTGCTGGCACTGGCGCAGGCACGGTTGGGCGAAGGGGTCTCGGGGTTCGAGCTGATCGGCGGGCAAGGGCCGCGTTTCCTGACCGAAGTCATGCCGCAGGTCCGCCAACCGTTTGCCGAGGCGCCGGACTGGATGGTGCTGGTCGATCTGGGCCTCGTCGCTGCTCTGGACCCGGCCACGGAGCTGGAAGGCCTCTTCGAGGTCGCCGCTGAGGAAGGGCTGGTCGAGGACGGTGTCATTGCCTCCTCCGAAGGCCAGCGCGCCGAGTTCTGGCATCTGCGCGAGGCGATTCCCGAGGCGAATCGGGCCATTGGTGCCGTTGCCAGCCACGACGTCTCGGTGCCCTTGGCCGCGCTGCCGGATTTCATCGCGGCGGCGGATGTGGCGCTGGGGGCGATGGGCGACATGCGGATCAATTGCTTCGGCCATGTCGGCGATGGCAACCTGCATTACAACGTCTTCCCCGCGCAGGGCCGCAACCGGGCGGAGTACGAGGATATGCGCCCCCGGATCATCGAGACCGTGCATGACCTCGTCGATAGCTTCGGCGGTTCTGTCAGTGCCGAGCATGGCGTGGGGCGGCTGAAGACGGGGGATGTGGAGCGCTATGTCGATCCAGCCTCGATCGTCGTCATGCGGCAGATCAAGGCCGCGCTGGACCCTTTGGGCATCCTCAATCCCGGCGCCGTGCTGAAAATCTGAGGCGCGCGGGCGTCGCTCCCGCCCACCCAC
>NZ_LRRR01000052.1 GCF_001691415.1 Pararhodobacter sp. CCB-MM2 | reverse complement strand
CACCCACCCCGCGCGCTTCGGCCGCCAGTGATGTTGCCTAGCGGGGGTGACAGGTGTTTGGGTGCGTATTGGACGCAGAGCGACGTCCATAGCTTGCGCCGAGGTCAAAGGCCCGCGCGCCTCTTCCCACATCTTCGTTCCGAAAATATCCCGGGGGTGAGGCCGCAGGCCGAGGGGGCAGAGCCCCCAATGCCGAGCGAAGCGAGGCCCCCTGTCCGTTTCAGGTCACGCGAGACCTGCGTGCCGGAGGCATGCCGGGCGAGGGCGAAACCCCTCAGCGGAACGCGGTACAGGGATCCTCGCGCTCCACAGGCGCGGTGACGACCCAAAGATCCCAAGGGGTCGATCTCTCGCCTTCGCTTTGCCCCAAGGCAAGCGACACCACCTCAGGGGCCGCGATCCGCAAGGCCGCCGGCGCGCCCCAGTCGGTCCTCGTGTGGCCCGACCCTGCGATCACCGCGACCGGCCCGCCGGTGTCTTCCAACGCCTGCAGCGCCGCGCGGGCCAGAGCGGCATCGCGCAGCCGTTGAGCCTCGACCATCCCACCCATCATCTCCAGAGGCATCGCTTCACAATGGGCGGCGAATTGTACGGCTTCACGCGTCTCACGCTCATCCTCGGGTAGCGGACGGTTCAAGCCGAAGCGGTCCGCCTCCGCGCCGAACACGGCAGCGGCGCCTTCGTGGAAGGCGCGCTGCGCTTCCGGGCGGGGCACTGCGGCGCCATAATGCCGGGCGGTCCCGGCGGCCTCGACAATCGGGTAGTAGAGGGCAAATTCGGGCCAGCCGCTGTCGGCCCATCCGAGGGCATCGCCAACCGCTGCCGGGTCGCTGCGGTCGTCGGGCATCTGCGCGGCTTGTTCCGGCGTCAGCATCTCCCAGACCACGGCGGCGGGGCGCAACGCAGTGATGGCGCGCGCCTGATTCAGGTGATGCGCGGGGTTGTCATGCACCTCGCCCAAGAAAATCACATCCGCCGGCGGCAGGGTGTCCAGATCGGTTACAGGGATCGGCTGCGCCCACAGGGGCGTGGCTGCGAAGACGGCAAGGATCGCGGCTCTCATGCCAAGAAGGCGTAAACTCCCGGTGCGCGCGTGGCAAGGTCGCGCTTCATCTTCGCCAGCGCGGCGGCCTCGATCTGGCGCACGCGCTCCTTCGACAGACCCAGCTCATCGCCCAGCGATTCCAGCGTGCGCGGGGCCTCGCCCAGCTTGCGCGCGGCGACAATCGCCCTCTCGCGCGGGTTCAGCGCGGCCATCGCATCCGCCAGCCATCCGCGCAGCACGCGCGTATCCTGACGATCCGCCACCGCTTCACCCTGCGGCAGGCTCTCATCCTCGATCGTGTCGATCCACTCGTGGCCATCGTCCTCGCCCGAGGGCTTGGCGTTGAGGGACAGATCCCCGCCCGACAAGCGGCCTTCCATCATCAGCACATCCGCCAGCGGCACACCGATCCGTTCGGCAACGCGCACCAGCATCTCATCAGGTTCCAACGACTCACCGGTCTGGCGCGCCTCGCGGGCCAGTTCGGCCTGAACACGGCGCATGTTGAAGAACAGGGCCTTCTGCGAGGTGGTCGAGCCCGTGCGGACCATCGACCAGTTGCGCATGACGAAATCCTGCACCGAGGCCTTGATCCACCAGACAGCATAGGTCGAGAAGCGCACGCCACGGTCCGGATCGAACCGCTCGGCCGCTTTCATCAGGCCCAAACCGGCTTCCTGAATGAGGTCGCTCATCGGCGCGCCATAGCGGCGATAGCGCGACGCCATGGAGATCGCGAGACGCATGTAGGCGGTCACCAGCCGGTGCAGCGCCTGCTCGTCACGCTGATCGCGCCAGGCCCGGGCGAGCGCGAGTTCCGTCTCGGCATCGAGCAATTCTGCGCGCATCGCCTTGCGCGCCATCCGGTCGGTTGCAGCGGTATCGAGCGCCATCGTCGTCTCCCCGTTTCTACAGGGACTACGCGCGAGAGAGCATTTGGTTCATCGAATAATCGAAAAAAGTCATCATTTGGCGCACAAAGCCTGATTTGCCAGAGCGTTGCGCAACAGGCAGGGTAGGGTGGCAACATCACGCCTGTTCCCGAGAGTTCCCGCCATGACTTACGAGCTTTGTATCGCCGACCGTGCCTATTCCAGCTGGTCCCTTCGCGGCTGGCTGCTGCTCGCCGCCTTCGGCATCGAGCACCGCCTGACGGTGATCCGCCTTTATGAGCCCGGCTTTCAGGGCACCCTGGCCGAGTGGTTCCCGGCCCGCACGGTACCCGCCGTACGGCTGCCCGAGGGGATCGTCCTCGCCGACAGCCTCGCCATTGCCGAGGAACTGGCGACCCGCCACCCCGAGGCCGGTCTCTGGCCTGCCGATTCCAAGGCCCGCGCCATCGCCCGGCAACTGACGGCCGAGATGCATTCCAGCTTCACCGCCCTGCGCTCGCATTGCCCGATGAACCTGCGTCTGAGCTATGAGGATTGCGAACCGACCGAGGCGGTGCTGTCCGATCTGGCGCGGCTGCAGGCCCTCTGGGCTTGGGCGCGGCGCGAAACCGGCGCCACGGGCCCTTGGCTCTGCGGTGAGTATTCCGTGGCGGACGCCTTCTTCGCGCCGGTCGCGGGGCGGATCGCCGGCTACAACCTGCCCGTCGGCCCCGAGGCGCAGGCCTATGTCGCAGCCCACCTGAACCACGGCCCCTTCCGCCGCTGGCGCGCGATGGGGTTGGTCGATGGCCCGGATCAGTCGTTCTACGACCGCCCCTATGCGCAGCGCGCCTGGCCGGGCCCCGCGCCGCTGCCGGCCGAGGCCTGTGACGGCCCCTCGATCAACAGCGCCTGCCCCTATTCCGGCAAGCCGGTGACGGATTTCGCGCGGATCGACGGCACGGTGATCGGCTTCTGCAACCCCTTCTGCCGTGACAAGACCGTCGCCGACCCTGAGGCCTGGCCCGCCGCCATGGCGCTACTTCAAGCGTGACAGCGCCCAATTCGCGGCGTCGCGGACGGTCTCGTCGGGATCGTCCGCAAGCCGCGCGGCATGCGCTGCCAACGCGGGCTGGCCGGAATTGCCGATGGCATAGAGGACATTGCGGACAAAACGGTCGCGCCCGATACGCTTGATCGGCGAGCCCGAGAATTTCTCTCGGAAGGCGGCATCGTCCAGCTGTGCCAGTCTCGCCAGCGCCGGCGCGCGCAGATCGTCGCGGGCGGCGTATTTCACCTCGCTCGCGGCGATGGCGAATTTGTTCCACGGGCAGGCGGCAAGGCAATCGTCGCAGCCATAGATCCGGTTGCCCAGCATCGGCCGCAGCGCCTCGTCCACCGGCCCGTGATGCTCGATCGTCAGGTAGGAGACACAGCGCCGCGCGTCGATCTGGAAGGGGGCGGGGAAGGCCCGGGTCGGGCAGGCATCGAGACAAGCGGTGCACGAGCCGCAATTCTCGCGCCCCGGAGCATCAGGCTCCAAGTCCAACGTGGTGAAGATCGCGCCGAGGAAAAACCAGTTCCCCAAGTCGCGGCTCAGAAGGTTCGTATGCTTGCCCTGCCAACCGAGTCCGGCGGCGGCGGCGAGGGGCTTTTCCATCACCGGGGCCGTGTCCACGAAGACCTTGATTTCCGCGCCCTGACCCTGCCGCTTGGCTTCATCGATCAACCAGCGCCCCAACCGCTTCAGCCGCTTTTTCACCACGTCATGGTAATCGCGATTGCGGGCATAGACGCTGATTGCCCCGGCCTCGCGCCGCGCTACGGCGTCCATCGGATCCTCGTCGGGCGTATAGGGCTCGGCCAGCATCACCACCGAGCGCGCCTCGGGCCACAGCGCCGAGGGATCGCCCCGCCAGTTCATGCGCTCGGCCATCCAGCCCATCTGCCCATGCCGCCCGGCCTCGACAAAGGCCTGCAACCGCCCCGCCAGCTCCGGCACAGACCCTGGTCGCATGACACCCATCGCCGCAAAACCTTCGGCGCGCGCCTGTGCGAGAAGAGCGGCTTTCAGCCCCATCTTTGCTCTCTAAATATCCTGGGGGTCCGGGGGCAAAGCCCCCGGGTGCCAACCATCTCAGAAATCCAGATCGGCATAGCGCCGGGGCGGCGGGAAGCCGGGCACTTGGTCCGTCAGCAGCGGCCGGAACGCGGGGCGCGACTTGATCGTCGCATACCAGGCCTTCACGGCCGGCGAGCGGTCCCAATCCACGTCCGAGATATAATCGAGGCAGCTCAGATGCGCCGCCGCGGCGAAATCCGCCAGCGAGATCGCGCCGCCGGCAATCCAGCGGCGGTGCTCCAGCAGCCAGCCCATGTAATCGAGGTGGTACTTGATCCGCGACGAGCCGGTCTTGATCTTCTGGCTGTCGGGATAGCCCTGACCCATAATCTTCTTGTTCACCCGCTCGTAGAGCAGGTTCGCCGTGACCTCGGCGTGGAACTTGTCGTCGAACCAAGCGCAGAGGCGGCGCACCTCATAGCGGCCGGCGGGATCGTCGGGCATCAGGGGCGGGGTCGGGTGGACCTCGTCGAGGAATTCGCAGATCGCCTGGCTCTCGGACAGCAGCCGACCCTCGTAGCGCAGGATCGGCACCTTGCCCGCGGGGTTGAGGCGCAGGAACTCGGTGCCGCCTTCCCAATAGCGCTCTTCCTTCAGGGAGAAGGGGATGCGTTTCTCGGCCAGCGTCAGGCGCACCTTCCGGCAGAAGGGCGAAAGCGGGACGTGATGGAGAAGGTGAACGGGGCTTTGCATCTTGCGGTCGCTGTTGCGTCTTTCACCCTTTGCACGGGGAAGCGTCTGAATTCAACCGCCGAAGCAGGCGGAACGGTCGTCTCGCGCAATGGTTGCGGCCCCATCCTGGATCGCATCGGCCCGTTGCGTCATGAAACCGGACGGCCGATGGGCGTCGCGGCCCTGCGGATCGGGCAGCACGGTTGCCAGCAGCGCGGCCTGCCGGGACGACAGGGCGGCCGCATCGACGCGGAAATAGCGCTGGGCCGCGGCCTGCACGCCGAAGATGCCCTCGTCGAATTCGGCCATGTTCAGATACACCTCGAGGATACGCTCCTTGGGCCAGAGGATCTCGACCAAGGGCGTGATCAGCGCCTCCAGCCCTTTGCGCAGAAGGTTGCGTCCGTGCCACAGGAAGGTGTTCTTCACCACCTGCTGCGTCAGGGTCGAGGCCCCGCGCGCCCCGCCATCGGCCAGTGCCGCGCGGATCGCCACCATGTCGAAGCCCCAGTGACGGCAGAAATTGGCATCCTCGGCCGCGACCACCGACAGCGGCATCGCCGAGGCCATCTGGTCAAGCGACACCCATTCCTGCCGCACGCCGCCAAGGCGGCGCGATTCGCTCCACATGTAATAGCCGGTCGGCGGGTTCACGAAGCGGTAGAGGCCGATCCAGGCCACCATCACCACGGCCAGCGCGGCCAGCCCCAGAAGGCTCCAGCGGATCACGCGCCGGATCAGGCCCGCCGTGCGCTCGATCGCGCCGGGGCCCTTGGCCTTCTTTCGTTTCCGTTTGCTGCTCGCTCTCGCCATGCGTGCAGTTAACGGTGTTGGGTGCGGGGCATCAACCCGGCATGAACCGGTGCGCGCAGATCGGCCATGGACGTTGCCGATGCACCTGTTAAGCTTTCTCGCGAATGCGTTTTTGTCCGGGAGGCCTGCCATGATGACGCTGCACCACAGCCCGACTTCGCCCTATGTCCGCAAGGCCATGATCCTCCTGCACGAGATGGGCCTGACCGACAGCGTGACCCTGCTCAACGCCGGCGGCATGCCGACCGATCCGGGCAAGATGAGCGTGGC
This sequence comes from Pararhodobacter sp. CCB-MM2, assembly GCF_001691415.1. Classification (GTDB taxonomy): domain Bacteria; phylum Pseudomonadota; class Alphaproteobacteria; order Rhodobacterales; family Rhodobacteraceae; genus Pararhodobacter. The sequence goes on along the minus strand of NZ_LRRR01000052.1, from coordinate 8,526 downwards.
CGCCAATCCCCTCAGCAAGGTTCCGGCGCTTGAGCGTGACGATGGCTGCACGTTGTACGACAGCCGCGTGATCTGCCGCTACATCGCCGCGCTTTCCCCCAAGGGCGCGGGCTTCTACCCCGACGGTCCCAGCCATTGGGAGGCCCTGACGCTGGAGGCCACCGGCGACGGGATGCTCGATGCGGCGCTGCTGATCCGCTACGAGGTCACGCTGCGCGAAGCCGGCATACAGCACGAGGGCTGGATGGACGGCCAGTGGCAGAAGATCGTCCGTGCCCTCTCGGCGCTGGAGAGTCGGTGGATGGCGCATCTGGAGGGGCCGATGACCATCGGCACGGTCTCGATCGCCTGCGCGCTGGGCTATCTGGACTTCCGTTTCGCCGACCGTGAGTGGCGCGCGCAGCATCCGCAGCTGGCCGGTTGGTACGCCCGCTTTGCCGAGCGCCCCTCGATGCAGGCGACGATTCCCGCCTGATCGGCTTTTTCCTTCCGGCCTCGCGCCCCGAGGCCCTTTCGGACCCTAACCATGACCGCGACCCTGTTGCCTTTCGGTGCCTTCCTTGGCGCCTGGGGCTTTCTGGCGATGAATGTTCTCACGCCGGGACCCAATGTGCTGAACACCATCTCGCTTGCCATCGGCTCGGGCCGACGCGCGGCCTTGGGGGCGGCGCTGGGCACGGGGCTGTCGATCACCGCCTGGTGCCTGGGCATGATCCTGGGGGCGACGGCACTGCTGCTTGCCTTCCCGCCGGCGCGGGTGGCGATGACGGCGGTGGCCGTGGGGCTGCTGATCTGGTTCTCCAGCCGCTACCTGCGCCGATCGCGCGCGGGATTCGCGGCCCGGCGGCGGGGTGATCCCCCTGCGCCCGAGGCCCGCAAGGGCGCGCGCGCCCGCGACGGGATGTTGCGGGCGATGTCGATCATGATGATGAACCCCAAGGCGCTGACCACCTGGCTGACGATGACGGCGGTGTTTCCGGTGGCACAGGCGGGGCCGTGGGATGTGGCGATTCTCTGTGTCGGGGCCTGCGTCGTGGCGGGGGCAATCCACGCCGTCTACGCGCTGGCCTTTTCGACCAAGGCAGCGGCGCGCACCTTTCTGCGGGTCGCGCCTTGGATCGATCTGGGCGTCGGCCTGTTCTTCGCCGGTTTCGCGCTGACCCTTGTGATGACGCAGTTTCGCCTTATCTGAAGGCTTCGCGAGAGGCGATTGCCCCCCTCAGGCGCCGGTTCAGGATCAGGTCCGAACTGGCCCGGGGTGCGGCATAATTCCCCATTTTCGCGGCTGGACGGATGTTCAAATCGCCGTTAAACAGCCGCCTTGGAGGCTGCAGGACACTGCGGCTCGTTTCGGCATTGCTGCCGGACCCATGACCTTGAAATGGAGAATGCTCGTGTCCCACGCAGACGACAACGCAGGCACTCGCCGGGATTTTCTGTACTACGCGACCGCCGGCGCCGGCGTGGTTGCCACCGGGGCTGCGGTCTGGCCGCTCGTCAACCAGATGAATCCCTCGGCTGACGTGCAGGCCCTGTCCTCGATCTTCGTCGATATCAGCGGCGTCGCCGTCGGTACGCAGCTGACCGTCAACTTCCTCGGCAAGCCGGTGTTCATCCGTCACCGCACGCAGGAAGAAATCGACGCAGCCCGCGCCGTGGACGTGAGCACCCTGACCGACCAAAGCGCCGAGAACCCCAACCTTCCCGCCGGTTCGCTCGCGACCGACGAAAACCGCGCCATGCCCGGCAAGGAAGAATGGCTGATCATGACCGGCGTCTGCACCCACCTCGGCTGCGTGCCGTTGGGGAACGGCTCGGGCGACTTCGGCGGCTGGTTCTGCCCCTGCCACGGGTCGCACTATGACACCGCGGGTCGTATCCGCCGCGGCCCGGCGCCGCAGAACCTGCACATTCCCGTCGTCAGCTTCATCGACGACAACACCATCCAGCTCGGCTAAGGGAGAGACGTAGGTATGTCCGGCATTCCCCACGACCATTACGAGCCCAAGACCGGCATCGAGAAGTGGCTTCACCGCCGCCTGCCGATCGTTGGCCTCGTCTACGACACCCTGATGATCCCCACGCCGAAGAACCTGAACTGGTGGTGGATCTGGGGCATCGTCCTCGCATTCTGCCTTGCGCTGCAAATCGTCACCGGCATCGTCCTGGTGATGCACTACACGCCGCATGCCGACATGGCTTTCGCCTCGGTCGAGCATATCATGCGTGACGTGAACGGCGGCTACATGCTGCGTTACCTGCACGCCAACGGCGCTTCGCTGTTCTTCTTCGCCGTCTACATCCACATTTTCCGCGGCCTCTACTACGGTAGCTACAAGGCTCCCCGCGAAGTGACCTGGATCATCGGCATGCTGATCTACCTGCTGATGATGGCCACCGGCTTCATGGGCTACGTTCTTCCCTGGGGTCAGATGTCGTTCTGGGGCGCCACGGTGATCACCGGCCTGTTCGGCGCGATCCCCGGCATCGGGGAGCCGATCCAGCAGTGGCTGCTGGGCGGACCGGCTGTCGGCAACTACACGCTGAACCGCTTCTTCTCGCTGCACTACCTGCTGCCCTTCGTGATCGCGGGCCTCGTGATCCTGCACATCTGGGCCTTCCACCACACCGGCAACAACAACCCCTCGGGTGTTGAGGTCCGTCGTGGCTCGAAAGAGGAAGCCGAGAAGGACACGCTGCCGTTCTGGCCGTACTTCGTCATCAAGGACCTGTTCGCGCTGGTCCTGGTCCTGCTGGTGTTCTGGGCGATCGTCGCCTACATGCCGAACTTCCTGGGCCACCCCGACAACTACGTCATGGCCAACCCGCTCTCGACCCCGGCGCACATCGTTCCGGAATGGTACTTCCTGCCGTTCTACGCGATCCTGCGTGCCTTCACGGCCGACGTCTGGGTGGTGATGTTCGCCAACTGGATCTCGTTCGGGATCATCGACGCGAAGTTCTTCGGCGTGCTCGCCATGTTCGGCGCGATCGCGGTGATGGCGCTGACCCCGTGGCTCGACACCTCGTCGGTCCGCTCGGGTCGCCACCGCCCGATGTTCAAGTCGTTCTTCTGGCTGCTGGTCGTCGACTTCGTCGTCCTGATGTGGGCCGGTGCCATGCCTGCCGAACCCCCGTATTCGACCATCTCGCTGATCGGTGCCGCCTACTGGTTTGCCTACTTCCTCGTCATCCTGCCGCTGCTGGGTGTCCTGGAACGTCCGACGACCCCGCCGGCCAGCATCGAAGCCGACTTCAAGGCCAAGGTTAAGGCCAAGAAGTCCGGCGTCGCGCCGGAACAGATCCCGGCCGAGTGATCGAAAGGAATAGGTGATACCCATGATCCGCAAACTTGCCCTTTCGGCCCTCGCGGCCCTCACCCTCGGCAGCGCTCCGGCGCTGGCGGCGGGCGAAGGCGGCCATGTCCACGACTTCGCCTTCTCGTTCGAAGGCCCGTTCGGGACCTATGACCGCAACCAGCTGCAGCGCGGCCTGCAGGTCTACAACGAGGTCTGCTCGGCCTGCCACGGCCTCAGCCTGGTGTCGTTCCGCGCCCTCACCGACGAGACCGGCCCCGCGCTGGAACCCGACGTGATGCGCGCCTTCGCTGCCGAGCACGAGGTCGAGGACGGTGAAGGTGGCTACCGCGCCGCCGGCATGACCGACCACTTCGGCCACTCGACGCTGGAAAACGCCCCGGACCTTAGCCTGATGGCGAAGGCCCGTGCCGGTTTCCACGGCCCCTATGGCCTCGGCATCAACCAGCTGATCCACGGCATGGGCGGCGCCGAGTACATCGCTTCGTTCCTCACCGGCTTCACCGGCGAAGAGACCGAGATGGCCGGCGCGCTGTTTTATGAGAACTCGGCCTTCGGCGGCAACGTCGCCATGCCGCCGGTTCTGATGGAAGACCTCGTCGAGTATTCGGACGGCACCCCCGCCACCGAAGAGCAGATGGCACAGGACGTCGCTGCCTTCCTGATGTGGGCCGCCGAACCGCGCCTGCCGCAGCGCAAGATGTGGGGTTTCATCGGCGTGCTGTTCCTCGGCCTGCTGGCCTCGCTGCTGTACCTGACCAACAAGCGTCTCTGGGCGCCGGTCAAGGACGCCGCCAAGCACGGCTGAGCCGGTGCTGGACAAAATGTTTCGTGAAACGCGCCCTTCGGGGCGCGTTTTGCCGTTTGGTGGGTCTGGAAAGCCGGTTTTCCCACCGCTAGGCTGGCGCGACACCGTGTTCCAAGGTCTGCCCATGCTCCGACTGTCCCTTACTGCCGCCCTCTGCCTCGCTGCGAGTGCCCTTCCGGGCTGGGCGCAATGGACGGCGGTCGGGCGCTGGGGCAGCGACAATGCCTTCCGCTATGTTCAGCCGGGCGCATGGATGCACCGGACCGAGGGCACGCGGGTCGAGGTCTCGGCCGAGGGTGACAACCATCAGGGCCGCCTGACCTTCCGCTGCGAGCAGTCGCGCCCTGAGGGTCGCATGGTGTTCGAGATGTATCGCGGGCCGGGCCTCAACGATTCGGTCTTCTCGCGCACCCAGCCCGCGCGCGAATTCCTGCGGCTGGATATCGACGGCCAGAGCTTCGTCGGCGAGGTAGAATACCGCCCGACCGATCGGCTTTGGGTCACGACGGATCTGCTGACGCCCGGTTTCCTCGATGCCTTCGCGCGCGGCGCGCGGCTGGAGATGTACAACATCCATGACGAGCGCATCACCGCCTTCGGGCTGCGCGGCACCGGGGCCGCGCGCGAGGTCATGCGCCGGGTCTGCGGGATCTAACCCAGATAGGCCCTGAGCGCAGGCGGCGGATTGTCCAGCAGCGCCTGCGTCGGCGCGGGAGGATGCGCGACGCCCTCCGCCACGACCAGCGTCAGGTCGCACAGATGGCGCGCATCCTCGGGGTCGTGGGTGATCATCAGCAGCGTCGCGCCGGTCTCGGTGGCGATGCGCGCCACGAGGTCCAGCATTTGCCGTTTCAGCGCCGGTCCCAGCGCGGCGAAGGGTTCGTCCAGCAGGATCATCGGCCGGGCACGCAGCAGCACCCGCGCCAAGCCCGCACGGCTGATCTGCCCGCCGGACAGCTGCGCGGGCTTGCGGCGCTCCAGCCCTTCGAGGCCAGTCTCGGCCAGCGCTTGCGTCACGCGGGCATTCTGGGCAGCGTCGAGGCGCAGGTTGGGATCGAGCCCCAGCGCGACATTGTCGAACACCGTCAGGTGCGGCAGCAGGTTGTGATCTTGGAACAGGATGGACAGGGGCCGCTCGGCCGGGGGCAGGGTGTCGAGGCGCTCGCCGTCCCAGCGGATTGCGCCTTGTGCCAGCGGTACAAAGCCGGCGACGGCGTTGATGAGGGTTGATTTGCCCGCGCCGGATGGCCCCATGACCGCCACCCGCGCGCCCTTGGGGATCGAGAGATCGGCGCTCAGTTGGAACTCACCCAGCGTGATGGTGGTGTTCTCAAGTGTCAGCATCACGGCCTCCGATCAGGCGTTCGAGCAGCACGAAGGCGCCCAGTGACAGGGCCAGCAGCAGCAGTGCTGCGCCCGACGAATCGCCGCTGCGATAGGCGCCCATCAGCCGGTGCATCTGCATCGGCAGGGTCTCGGACCCGGTCTGCGCAAACAGCACGATGACCCCCAGATCACCCATCGACAATGCCGCGCCGAGCCCCAGCGCGAAGCCCACTGGTTTGCGCAGACGGGGCCAGAGAACCAACCGCCAATGGGCGCGGGCATTCAGGCCCAAGGACAGCGAGAGGCGGGCGAAATCGACCTCGGCCCTTCGTGCTGCGGGAATGAGGGCGCGCAGGGCGAAGGGCAGGGCCATCGCGGCATTGACCAACGCGGTGACAGGTAGCGCGAGAGTTTCGGGCGCGATGACGGGGTTCACGATGAGGAACAGCCCTGTGCCAATCACCATGCTCGACGCGACCAGCGCAGAGGAGCCGATGCCCTCGGCCCAGCGGTGCCGGAGCGAGGCTGCTGTCAGGGCGGCGGCGAAAAGGGCGAGCAGCAGGGTCGAGGCGGCGGCGACGAGGATGGAGCGCAGGGCGGCCCGCCAGACGACCGCCGGCAGGCCGGGCAATTGCGGCAGGCCGCGTGCGACGACCAGCGCCAGAGGGGCCATGAGGAACAGCGCGGCGAGGGTGATCGCGGTCGCACCCAGCGCCGTCGCCCAGCCACCGGGTGGCGGCGGTGCGGCGCGGTCGAGGCCGGTGACGGCGGTCTCTGGCGGGGTGACGCGGGCGAGGAGTTGGAGCGCGGCAAGCCCGATCCCCGCCTGCACCGCTGCCAGCAGTGCCGCGCGGCCGAGATCGAAATCGAAGCGGAAGGCCTGGTAGATCGCCAGTTCCAGCGTTGTGGCCCGGGGGCCTCCGCCCAAGGTCAGGGCCACGGCGAAGGAGGTGAGGCAGATCAGGAACACGATCGCCAGCGCGCCGGGCAGGATTCGGGCCAGCATCGGGGCCTCGACATGCCGGAAGCGCGCCCAGCCGCCGAAACCGAGGGCCGAGGACAGGCGGAGGTGTTCGGAGGGGACGCGGGCCCAGCCTTGCAGCAGCAACCGGACGGAGAGGGGCAGGTTGAAGAACACATGCGCCAGCACGACGCCGTGGAGGCCGTAGATCGACAGGCGGGGCAGGCCCAAGAGCGCGAGCGCGTCGTTCATCACGCCGTTGCGGCCGAAGACGGCGAGCAGGCCGGTCACCGCGACCAGCACCGGCAGGATGAAGGGCGCGCCCATCAACACGATCAGCGCCTGCCGGCCGGGGAAGCGGCGGCGGACCAGCGCGCGGGCGACGGGAACGGCGAGGGCGACGGAAAAGACGGCCGAGAGGAAGGCCTGCCAGAGGGTGAAGCGCAGGGCGGCCCAATCGGCGGCGGACCAGCCGGCAGAGCCCTCGGCCCGCCAGGCCACGGCACCGAGCGCGCCGAGGTTCACAAGGATCAGGACCGCCGCCACGAGGGCAGCGGTCCAGGTCACGATCCGAGGATCGCGGCGGGCGCTCACTGGGCGAGCGCGTCGCGCCCTTCGGCCAGCACCTCGTCGCGGATCTCCTGCGCGTCCTCGGCGGGCAGCAGCAGCGACTCGGGCTGAGCGAGCGTGGCGAAGCCCTCGGGCAGGCCGCCCTCGGGCATCACCGCGGGGTACATCCAGTTGGTCTCGGGGATGATCGACTGGAAGGCGTCCGAGACCATGAACTGCATGAAATGTTGTGCCAATTCCGGCTGGTCGGTGTTGGCGAGGATGCCGGCGACTTCGACCTGCAGGTAGTTGCCTTCCTCGAAAGCAGCGGCGGCCTTGGTCTCATCCTCTTCGGCGATGATGTGATAGGCGGGCGAGGTGGTGTAGCTCAGCACCATGTCGGCCTCACCTTCGAGGAACAGGCCATAGGCCTCGGACCAGCCCGGCGTCACGGTCAGGATCCGCGGCGCGAGGCCCTGCCAGATTGCGGCGGCCTCGTCGCCATAGGCGGCCTTGACCCACATCAGCAGGCCGAGGCCGGGGGTCGAGGAACGCGGGTCCTGAATGACCACGCTGAGGTCGCTGTCGATCAGCTCGCGGAAGCTGGCGGGCGGGGTCTCGACGCGGGTGGTGTCATAGACGAAGGCGAACCAGCCCCAGTCGAAGGGCAGGAAATTCGCGTCATCCCAGGCGATCGGCAGGTCCAGATCGGCGCTGACGCCATGCGGCATGACCATCGAGGCGGCCTGCGCGGTGAGGTTGGTATCAAGGCCCAGTACCACATCGGTATCGGTGCGCTCGCCCTCCAGCATCAGGCGCGAGAGCATCGCCGCGCCGTCGCCGGCGGCCTCGAAGACGAGGTCGCAGTTGCAGGTGGCCTCGAAGGCCGCTTCGACCTGCGGGCCGGGCCCCCATTCGGCGACGAAGCTGTCATAGGTGAGAACGTGCAGCTGGGGCACATCCGCGAAGGCCGCAAGCGGGGTGATCGCAAGCAGTCCCGCGGCAAGGGTCGGATTCTTCATGGTCTATCCTCCATTGCGACGGGCGGGGTCGGGGTGAGGATGGAACCTGTCACCTTCCCTCCGCCGGTCCTAACCGGTTCAGGTTCAACGGGTCCGCGGTCCATCCGCATCTCAGCCAATGTACACTGGCCCCCCGAGGTGCGGCTGAACATAGAGCTTTGCAGCGCGCCCGCAAGGGGGCACCATGGGGCCAGCCAAGGGAGGCTTGCCTGAGGAGGAGAGACCATGCCCATCGCCATCACCCCCGATTTTGACGGCCAGACGGTCGTCTCGACCTTCGAGATGACGCCCGGCACCTGCTCGGATGTGCTGGAGCATCTGACGGATGCCTATGACAAGGTGATCCGGCATCAGCCCGGGTTTCTGGGCGGGGCGATCCATGTGAATGACGCGCAGACCCGGATCTCGACCTATTCGCGCTGGGAGAAGCGCGGGGATTTTCAGGCCATGTTGCGCACGCCCGAGATGCGCGAGCGCAACCGGGTGATCGCCGGGATGTGTGCACGGTTCGAGCCGGTGATGTACGAGGTCGCGGCGGTGTTC
>NZ_LRRR01000051.1 GCF_001691415.1 Pararhodobacter sp. CCB-MM2 | reverse complement strand
CTTCGGCGGCGGCGGCAGATGGGTACGCGCGGGAAGAAGCCGCCCGTGAAGCCGCGAGGGCGGAGCAACGCCGTCAGGAAGCCGCCGCCGCGCAAGCCGCGGGCAACAGCGACCGCAACGCCCGCCGCGGCACGGCCGAGGGAAGCACCGGCGCGGCCGCCGCCAGTTCGACCCAACCCGCGGCACAAGCGAATGCCGCCGGAAACGCGGCCGTGTCCAACTATCCCGGGGACGTCATGCGCCGCATCCAGCGGGTGCGGCAGGCCCGTGTCCGCGCGCGCGGTTCGGCCGTGGTCGCCTTCTCCATCGCCGGCAACGGCGGGCTCGCCTCGGTCAGCCTGTCGCGCGCCTCGGGCAGCCCGGAACTGGACCAGGCGGCCTTGGACCATATCCGCCGCGCCGCACCGTTCCCCGCACCGCCCCCCGGCGCGCAGACCCGCTTCTCGTTCGAGTTCCAGAGCCAATAGACTCAAACTAAACGCAACAAGCCGATTTTCTTCAAACTGCCTCGGTCAGGGTCGTAGCTTTGTGCAGGGCATTCTGACCCTATCTGTCGAGAAAAACCTGCTGGTCGCCAGTTTGGCGTGAGGTGGAAACAAGCCTTACTTGCTGTCGCATGCTATGACCGAAGCCACCCGTGGTCTCACCGTTACTTGGCCGCGGCTACATCGGTCAGGAGGGAAGATGTGCCGATTTCCTGTGCTTTCGGCAATCGCAAGAGGCCTGACTGATGACAGGCGACCGCGAAAGGTTGACTTGGCAGGCACTGCTCCGCACTCATCCTATCGAGTCCTAAGAAACGGGAAGACATTATGAAACGAATTTCCACCGCGCTGTTCCTGATGGCGCTCGCCACACCGTCTTATGCCCATTTGCCCCCTGAAGAACATGGATCGTTCTTGGCGGGTGCTTCTCATCCTTGGTTCGGCACAGATCATATCCTCGCCATGGTTGCTGTTGGTCTATGGGCGGCACTGCTCGGTGGGCGGCTATTGTGGCAGCTGCCAATCGCATTTGTAGCGTCAATGGTTCTTGGTTTTATTCTGGCCCTTGGCGGCGTTCGGTTGCCCATCGTCGAGCCTATGATCCTTGCGTCCGTCATAGCGCTCGGCCTTCTTACAGCCACTGCGGCACGGCTTCCTGCCGGCGTTTGCCTCGCGCTATGCGCTTTGTTTGGGCTGTTTCATGGTCATGCACATGGCGACGAGTTGGGTACAGCCGGCGCTGCATCGTTCGGCATAGGCTTCGCGGTTTCGACGGCAACTCTCCACGCACTGGGCGTGGTCATGGCGAGAGCATCGCTTAATTCAATGAGAACGATCCGAGGAACTCAATTGTTCGGACTACTTACCACGCTGGCGGGGCTTTGGATCGCCGTTACAGCCTGATCATACGCTCTCGATTTGTTGCCAGGGGTGACCCGTAGAGAGGAGCACCGCGGGGTAGGAAAGCACTGTCGTTGCTTCTGGCGAAAGACCTATGAGCCGGACCGCGGTATCAAGGACACTGGGCTTGGTGCTGCATTACATTGGCGATGGCATCCGGTCTGTCGCCAATGGGACAGCGCGTCGAGAACATCGCCTTTCTTGCCGCACGGTTACCCAAGGCCAATTTCAGCGTGCCGGTTGCATAGCCCAACGCGCCATGCGTCGTGTGTCCCGATGCCCTCCTGTCGCGAAGAAGGGGCAGGCTGAGAGCCGGGCACGCCATCGCGCTTGACTTCGCATCAGCCGCCCGAATACTGGCGCTCGATGGTGCCCGATTGCTCGGGATAATAGGGAACACGGTGGAGATGCCGAGCATCTCAAGCCGAGACTGCCCCCGCAACTGTGAGCGGTGAGAACGCGATCGATATGCCACTGGCGGCTTTCTCGTCCACGGGAAGCGCAAACGCCGGGAAGGTGGTCGCTGTTCGTCGACCCGCAAGTCAGGAAACCTGCCATCAGTATTGTGTGCGTGTACTTGTCCGGGCGGGGTGTCTTGGGCGTTCGTCTCACGCCACGTGTGAAGTGGAAAGAAGACTTATATGCATATCATGGAAGGCTATCTTCCAGTTGCGCACAGCGTAGCATGGTCGCTTGCGGCCGCACCCTTCGTCGTCGCTGGCGCCTGGAGGATTCGCGAGATCGTGCGCGAGCGCCCGGAGGCGCGGATGACCCTTGCAGCTTCAGGGGCTTTCGCCTTTGTGCTTTCCGCCCTCAAAATCCCGTCTGTCACTGGATCGTGCTCACATCCGACAGGCACCGGACTTGGTGCCATCGTTTTCGGGCCGTCGGTAATGGCGGTGATGGGATCTCTGGTCTTGCTGTTTCAGGCACTGCTTCTGGCGCATGGCGGGCTTACAACACTTGGCGCCAATACCTTCTCCATGGCCATCGTCGGGCCCTGGGTATCCTGGGCCGTGTGGAGGGCGGCACGCGGAGCAGGCATCGGCTTTGCGGTCTCAGTGTTTCTGGCTGCCATGCTTGGCGATCTGGCCACTTACGTGTTCACGTCCTTCCAGCTGGCGCTGGCCTATCCTGACGCAGCCTCCGGCTATGTGGGCGCGTTCGGGAAGTTCGCCGGCGTCTTCGCTATCACGCAGATTCCACTGGCGGTGGTAGAAGGCTTGCTGACCGTAGTCGTCATCGACGCTCTGACCGGCAAAACTCGTGACGAAAAGAAGATCGACTTTCTGGCAGGCGAGGTGCGCTCGTGACACATACCCGTACTCCGTGGCTCCTTGCCGCTATCGCATTTCTGGTGCTGGTCCCCTTGTGGATTGGTGGTGAATTTGGCGGTGCTGATGGCGAGGCAGCAGCGATGATCGAGGCGGCTGACCCAGCTTTCACGCCTTGGTTCCAGCCTTTATGGGAGCCACCCAGCGGGGAGATCGAAAGCTTGATCTTCGCTCTTCAGGCGGCGATTGGCGCTTTGGTCATCGGCTATGCGATCGGTCGCCGGCATGGGCGCGCAGCCGAACGGCACGACAGGAACGACGATCTGAAGCGCTGAAAGATGTCGATGACACTGATGGATCGGACTGCCAACACAAATCGTTGGCGCAACCGCTCGCTTGCCGAGAAGCTTCTGATTGGACTGGGCTTCCTGCTGATGTCCGTGACCTTGCCGCCTTGGCCCGCCGCGCCGATGATCTTGATCTGCGTCCTTGCCTTCACCTTTGCCGGAGCCGGGGTTCGACCCCGGCTTTGGTTCAGAATCGCGGTGCTACCGCTGGGGTTTCTTGCCGCTGGCTCGTTAACGCTTCTGGTTCAGATCAGCACAGACGGCCTGACCTTTGCGCCCGACGGAGTCGAGCGGGTTACCGAGCTTTCGCTGCGCTCTTTCACCGCCATGAGTTGTCTGCTGTTCCTTGCTCTGACCACTCCCGCGATTGATCTGGTACAGGGGACGCGTCGCCTGCGCCTCCCTGAGGAACTGTTGGATATTGCCCTGCTGACCTATCGTTTCATCTTCCTTGTCGGGGATGAGGCGATCGCTATGACCCGCGCACAGCGGGCGAGACTTGGGTACTCAACCCGCCGCCGGTGGCTACGCTCGTCCGGTCAAGTCATTGCGAACCTACTGCCGCGTGCTTTGGCGAGGGCTCATCGGATGGAGCGTGGTCTGGCCGCACGCGGCTGGCAAGCTGGACTGGCCACACTGTCTCGTCCACGTCCAAAATCATGGCGGCTTATCCTTTTGACACTCTTCCTGCAGGTGCTGATCATGACAAGGTCAGCTCTGACATGACCGACATCCTGACGGCAGAGGATCTCCATTTCACGTTCCCCGGCGGGGTCAGTGCCTTAAAGGGATTGTCTCTCTCGATTCGGCGCGGTCGTACTCTGGCAATCCTCGGACCAAACGGCTCCGGGAAATCAACCTTGCTATTGCATCTGAATGGCACTCTGCGCCCGCATCAAGGCAAGCTGCTGCGAGACGGGAAACCAGTTGAATACAGCCGGAGAGGATTACAGGCACTCCGCGAGCGAGTTGCTCTGGTGATGCAGGACCCCGAGGATCAACTCTTTGCGGCAACGGTGTTTGAAGACGTATCCTTTGGGCCGATGAATTTGGGCGTGAAGGAAGCCGAGGTTAACCAGCGAGTTGAGGCCGCGTTGCAGGCACTATCCATCACAGATCTGGCCGACCGGCCCACGCATTATCTTTCCGGGGGGCAAATGAAACGCGTCGCAATAGCCGGCGCCGTGGCGATGCGTCCCGACGTGCTGATCCTTGACGAGCCCAATGCAGGTCTTGATGAAGCTGCCGAAACGCAACTTCTGGCACTGCTCCAAGCCCTGACCACCTCAGGGATGACCCTCTGCTTGTCAACGCATGATGTCGATCTGGCGTGGTCACTGGCGGACGATGTCGCGCTGTTCCGTGCAGGACGTGCCGTGCGACAAGGACCTGCGCGCACCATTCTCTCCGATAGCGACGCTCTTGCAGAGGTCGGTCTAAGTCGTCCGATCGTTTTGGAGGCTGCCCTCCGTGCGAGGGAGATCGGATTGGTGCCACAAGACACACCACTGCCGCGCAACCGTGAGCAGCTTCACCATGAGATGAGTACCTGGAGCGCCGCTCTTGGTAGCCGCGGTTGATCGGGGGAGGGCGACCAAATTACGCAGGGCGTCCAAGTTGTCTTGCAGGCTCGCCCGAATCGGATAGACAATACTCATGAAGAGGCGCGTTTCCCTGCTGGCCCGTGGGCTGGTCCTTGTCTTTGCCCTGGCGCTCGCCGCCACCGGGTTTGGGCATCGCGTCGCATCGGCCAGTGAGCTCGAGCGTGCTCAATTCGCGCAGCTCTATGGTGTCGAGTTCTGCGTGACCGACGACGAGGGTAAGCCGCTTGCATCGGCTTCCTGCCCGATCTGTCATCTGGTTGCCTCGCTCTACCTGCCACCGGCCGTCGAGGGGGCGATTGCTCCTGCCCAAATGGTCGCGGCAACCCCTGGTTTCGCGGTGCCGCGTTTCCTGTTGGCATCGAACGATGCCGCTCCGCCGCCATCGCGCGGACCGCCTTCCGTCTGACCAAGTGTTTCTCGTCACGCCGGTTTGCCGGGTGACGAATCCTGTCTGCCCAGCTCTTGCGCTGGCAGCTCGGAATGTCGGTGCTTTCCCATTTCCCGTGTGACGGCATCGCAACGGCGGATCTTTTGCGTTCCCTTGCATCCGCTGACACTTGCCCGCCCGTCGCGTGGTCATGCCACGTTCTCGGGCGGGTCCTTTCAGACACCGAAGGCGATGCCCAAGACATTCACCCTGCACCTCTGCGTCGGCTGCATGCCGGCAAGATCGGCCAGCGACGATAGTCCGGCGGTTGAGGGGCAGGCATGGCATGACGTCTTGCGCAGTGCCGTCGAGGACGCGCCGGGGCTATCCGGTTGTCGCATCCAGTCTTTCTCTTGTCTCGGCGGTTGCGGCTCTCGGTCCCGCTTCTCGGTCAGCGCGCCGGGGCGTTGGTCTATCCTCTTTGGCGGGATAGAGGCCGGAACGGAAAGCCAGATGGTGGTTGCGTTCCTGGAAACTTGGCTTGAGTGCCCAGACGGAATTGTTCCCAAGTTTCGTAGACCCGCAGCTCTGACCCGTCGTCTTCTGGGCCGCGTCCCGCCGATGATCTCGGGTGACGGCCATGCTTGAAGCGATCCGCTGCTTGCTCCTGCCGTTGCTCTTGGTGCTCTCCGTCAGCGCAGCCCCGACGGCTCACAACAGCAATCCTGATATCCCAGTCTGGCTGACGGCGGACCTCTGCGGTGACTCAGCGCCGGAAGGTGGATGGTCACACCCTTGCCCCTTCTGCCTTCTGCAGGCGAGTTTTGTTGTTGCGGCTTGCAACGCTCCGGTCACTCCCCGGCTGCGTCAGCTCATCCTCAGCATCAAACCGGGCTATGCTCCGGTCCTTCTGATGACAGCTCCGGGTCATCATCGCCCTCCACTTCGCGGCCCACCCCTCTCCACTTCGACCGCCAACGTTTGACACGCGATCGGCGCCCAAGCGCCATTGGAGAGACCTATGAATATCTTCTCACACGGCACCCGTGCCGCCCTCGTCACCGGCTTGATGCTGGCGGCTCTTCCCGCAGCAGCGCAGATCACCGTTACAGATTTGCGTGGTCGCGAAGTGACCATCACCGAACCTGCACAGCATGTTCTTCTCGGCTTCTATTATGAGGACTTCCTCGCGGTCACCGGCGCGGGAGCCGTTGACCGTATCGCCGCCCTTTCTCGTGGCCCGTGGGCGGATTGGCGACCTGAACAATGGGCAGCCTATACGGCGGCCTTCCCCAGCCTCGCTCAACTGCCTGATGTCGGAGACACCGAAGCCTCAACCTTCTCGGTTGAAGCCGCCATCGCAGTGCAGCCTGACCTCGTCCTTCTGGCCGGCTGGCAATACGACTCACTGGGCCAAAGCATCCAGCAATTCGATGCCGCCGGCATTCCGGTGGTCGTGCTCGACTACAACGCCCAGACACTCGAGGCGCATCTCGCCTCGACCCGTGTTCTCGGCGCCGTGATGGGGCAAACCGAGCGCGCCGAAGAGCTTGCCGCGTTCTACGAAGAGATGATGGCCGACACCCGAGCGCGCGTCGAGGCCGCGGGGCCGATTGACACGACGGTCTATGTCGAACTTGCGCAGAAGGGGCCCGACGAGATCGGCAACACCTATGGTCGCGGCATGTGGGCCGGCGTCATCGAACAGCTTGGGGGCCATAACATCGCAGCCGGGCAGATCGAGAACTGGGGCCCCTTGAGCCCTGAATACACCTTGGCGGCGCAACCCGATGTGATCTTGCTGGCCGGGTCGGAATGGCGGAACCGCCCGGCCGCGGTCTTGCTTGGCTGGGGCGCGGATCCTTCCCTCGCCAACGAGCGTATGGCAGCCTATCTCACGCGACCCGGCTGGGAAACGCTCCCCGCCGCTCAAGAGGGTCAGGTCTACGGTATCTACCATGGCGGCGCCCGCACGTTGTCGGACTTCGCCTATTTCCGCTTCGTGGCAAAAATCCTGCATCCCGAGGCGTTCGCCGACGTAGACCCTGCCGCCGAGTTGACAGCCTATTATGCGCGCTGGATGCCGGTGCAACCTCAGGGTCTGTTCGTCACACAGTTGCAGCAGTGAGCCGCGCTTCCTTGCCTTGGGGGATGGTGGTTCTGGCTACCTTCCTTCTGGTTGCGGCTGTGATGGCCGATCTGGTGACAGGCCCCTCTGGCCTGTCGCTTGGCACGGTATTGGACACCCTTCTTACCGGCCCGGACGGACCAGACCGCGCATCGGCAACCATTCTCTGGCTGATCCGAATGCCTCAGACGGTGACGGGTGCGTTGGTAGGCGCCTCGCTCGGGATTGCGGGATTGATGATGCAGACAATCCTCGGGAACCCTTTGGCCAGCCCATTTACGCTGGGATTCTCCGCAGCAGCAGGGTTTGGCGCGGCCCTCGTGATCTTGTTTGGCACTGCACTGCCGGTCGCGGAATGGATCGGGATCCCGATCGCTGCCTTCCTCTCCACTCTGACAGCCTGCGGACTGGTCTACGTCCTGTCGCGTTGGCGGGGGGCAAGCGCCGAGGTTCTCGCCTTGGCGGGTATCGCGGTGTTGTTCTTTTTTCAGTCGCTTCAGTCTCTGCTTCAATACATGGCGGCTCCTGAAGTCCTTCAGCAAATCGTTTTTTGGCTCTTTGGCAGCCTTCTCAAGGCCAGCTGGACCTCTGTCTTTGTGATCAGCGCGATACTGGCCTCTGTCCTCCCCTTCGCGTTTCGTGACGCATGGAACCTGACCGCCTTGCGGCTTGGGGACATCAACGCCGCAAGCCTGGGCCTGAATGTCGACGCACTCCGTCGCCGGGTCTTTATTCAAGTCGCCCTGCTGACAGCCGCCGCAGTCAGCTTTACCGGCACGATCGGTTTTGTCGGCCTCATCGCGCCCCATGCCGCGAGGGCCATGGTGGGCGAAGATCACCGGCTGTCGGTGCCTATGGCAGGCGTCATGGGGGCGGTAATCCTTGTCGGAGCCTCTGTGATCGGCAAGTTGCTCTCCCCGGCTGCGGTCATTCCGGTCGGCATTGTCACCGCCATCGCCGGCATTCCCCTTCTTCTGGCTGTCATCATGACGCACGGAGATCGGCGATGACGTTAGAGTTGAACGATTTCTCCATTGTGCGCGGTCGCCAGACAGTGATCTCCCGCTGTGCGGTATCTCTGCCAAGCAACGGCCTGATCGCGGTGGTTGGTCCGAACGGTGCCGGAAAATCGACCCTACTGATGGCCTTGGCAGGGTTGCTGCGTCACACCGGCAAAAGGACCCTCGATGGCGCTCCTATTGCTCAGGGTATTGTCGGTTTCCTGCCCCAGACATTCGCCGTCCGATCCGCGCTCTCTGTCGAAGATTGCGTCCTGCTCGGGCGCCGCGAAGAACTGGGGTTGCGGGTCCGTCCTGTGCTGCGAGAGGCAGCGCACTCCGCTCTTGCTCAGCTGGGCCTTGCGACATTGGCAGAACGACGCATGGACAGTCTCTCGGGTGGGCAGCAGCAACTTGTCCTGATCGCTCAGCGTCTGATGCGATCGCCCCGTCTGATGATCCTCGACGAGCCAACTTCGGCATTGGACCTGTATCACCAGTTAGAAGTGCTGACGCAGTTGCGCGCGCTGTCCACGAATATGCTGACGATCGCGGCGCTGCACGACCTGACGCTGGCCTCACGCTTCGCCGATGCGCTTCTGCTCGTGCGTGGCGGCACGCTTGTCGCTGGCCGCGCCCAGGACGTTCTGTGTGCGAAGCACCTGCGCGAAGCCTGGCACATAGAACCCGAATTCCTGACTGACCGCGCTGGCATGCAAGTCGTCGTACCGCACCGACTTCCGGCCGGACCCACAGCTCAATTTGACGTCCCAACCGCAAGATACTGAAAGGAAAAACAGATGAAGACCCTTGCAATCCTGTCTCTCTTGGCCCTCGCGGCGAGCCCAGCTATGGCCGATATGTCCGTCACCATCCCTTTCACCGCTGAGATCGCGGGGGAGGCACTGTCATGTGACAATGCATACGCGAACCTCGGGAGTACTGCTGTTTCGGCCCGGATCCTCGACTTCCGCCTCTTCGTGAGCGACACCAACTTGATTTCTGCGGATGGCACGCGCGTTCCGGTACAACTCGACCAAGATGGCGCGTGGCAGGTCGGAGACGTTGCGCTCCTCGACTTCGAATCCGGCTGTGCGAACGGCACGCCTCAGGTGAACACGACGCTGCGCGGAAGTGTCCCCGACGGCAATTACACCGGGCTTGAGTTCGAGATCGGCGTTCCATTTGCACAAAACCATGCTGACCCAACTCAAGCGGCGTCTCCGCTGAACGTCACGGCTATGTTCTGGAACTGGCGTGGTGGATACAAGTTCCTGAAAATCGAATTCGCTCCGGAAGGCATGACGGAGGGAAGCAGAGGCTGGCTCTTGCATCTGGGCTCGACGATGTGCGCCGCCGCAGAAGCCACCGACGCCCCCGCGCAGCCCTGTGCCAACCCGAACCGCATGACGATTAGCCTGCCCGGTTTCGATCCTGCTTTGAACACCGTTGTCATTGATCCGGCCGGCGTCATCTCGGGGGCAGACTTGGCAAGCAACGCCCCCGAGACAAGCCCCGGCTGCATGTCTTTCCCTAACGATAGTGACTGCAACACGGTCCTGCCCGCTCTTGGCCTGCCGTTCAACGACCTGCCGGCCGCAAGCCAACAGCTCGTGACAATGCGCTGATCCATGCGTGGCAAGCTCCTGATCCTTGGGGCCTTGGGCGTGGCTGCTTCGGCAGCCACGCTCGTCCCGATCTTGTCGATGCAACAAGAACAGCCCGCGCAAGCCTGGGTTTGGACGCTGCCGTCGTGGATGGCTGCCCCACCTGTTCCTGCCGATGTCGTCATGACCGATGCGCTGGTCGATCTGGGGCGCCATCTCTTCTACGACGCGCGCCTGTCCTCTGACGGAACGATCGCCTGCGCCTCGTGCCATCAGCAATCGGCGGGGTTCAGCGACGGACGCGTCACGGCAATCGGTGTGGATGGCACCGAAGGACGACGCAATGCGCCGGGCTTGGCAAACGTGGGTTACATGCCCACCCTGACGTGGGTCAATCCGCATTTCGATACTCTGGAATTCCAGGCTTTGACGCCGCTCTTCGGCACAGATCCTGATGAGATGGGCAATGCCGGACGCGAGGCGACGATGTTTGCCGGTCTCAGCGCCGATCCCTATTACGAGGTAGCCTTTCCAAGAGCCTTTCCCGATCGCCCCGGGCCAGACCTCTTCACCGTGACACGGGCCCTCGCTGCGTTTCAGCGGACGCTTGTCAGCTTTGACAGTCCATATGACCAGGTGGCGTATGGCAACGACCCCGAGGCCATGTCCGCCGCTGCACGTCGGGGCCAAGATCTCTTCTTTGACCACCGCTTCGAATGCTACCACTGCCATGCAGCGCCACTATTCACGGACAATATCCAGACAACGCGCACGGCGTTCCCAGAAAGCGCCTATCACAACACCGGTCTATACAACATCGGACAAGACGGCGCCTATCCGTCGGGCGCCAGCGGTCTCGCCGAGTTTACGGGCCGCGCAGAGGACATGGGCCGCTTTCGCACGCCCAGTCTGCGCAATGTCGCTGTGACCGCGCCATATATGCATGACGGCTCGATCGCGACATTGCGTGAAGTACTGGACCATTATGCTGCGGGCGGCCGCACGATCCCCGAAGGGCCGCATGCGGGCATCGGCTCACAGAATCCCCACCTCGATCCACTGATCGTCGGCTTTCGCGCTTCTGATGCGGAGATTTCGGATCTCATCGCCTTTCTCGAGAGCCTGACGGACCAGAGCTTCTTGTCCGATCCCGCTTTCGCAGACCCATGGCCGGACGGACACCCAGCCATGGCGCAACGACAGATGCCCTTCCCCGTACAACATTAAGGAAACGCGAATGAAATTCTTCCTGACCACGGCCCTTCTCGCTCTCGGACTCGCCTCCCAGGCGTCAGCACACGCGACCTTCGCCGAAGCGCAAGTGATTCAAGGCGAAACCGCCCGCCTTACCATTCGTATCGGCCATGGTTGCGATGGTGAGCCCACGCAACGTGTGCGCGTCCAGATCCCGGAAGGCCTGATCGCGGCACAACCGATGGTCCATGCAGGGTGGGAGGTCGAGACCGTGACCAGCGCCTATGCGCAGCCATACGATTATTATGGGCGGACTCTGACCGAAGGTGTGCGCGAGATCATCTGGACGGGTGAACTGCCTGCGGCCTTCTATGACGAATTCGTCTTCCGCGCCCGTATCACCGACACCGTTTCGGTAGATCAGATGCTCTACATTCCCGTTGTGCAGGAATGCGCCAACGGGGCGGAACGCTGGATCGAAATTCCAGCGGAAGGACAGGATGCGCACGACCTCGAAGGCCCGGCACCGGGTGTCATGGTCGTCGCCCCCACCGAACACGGCCACAGCCACTGACGTCTTTGCGCTGTCGTCCGAAGGTCGGCAGCGCAACCCTCACAAAAGGAGAGCTCCCATTATGATCGTCTTGCCCCGCCTCGCCCTTGTCCTCACCATGGGATTTGCCACCCCGATTTGGGCTGATGGCCCCATGTCCAGCGTCGAAATCGGTGCGATAACCCATCTGATGATGAACCAGTTCGACCGACCGGAAGCTCCGCTGACGGTCGAACCCGTGACTATTCTCGGTGACAGCGCCATAGCGGGATGGCGCCAAGGCGATATGGCAGGACGCGCCCTACTGCGCCGCAGCGCCGATGGCTGGGCCATCGTGCTCTGCGCCGGCGAAGAGGTGCTCGATCCTGCGTTTCTCGCCCATAACGGGATCGGAATGGAGGCCGCGCATGGTCTGACCGATGCGGCCCGCAGCGCAGAAAGCGGCCTCGGCGCGGAGCTGATCGCCCGCCTCGACGCCTTCGATGGTGTCGTGATGATTGCCTCGGGAGACGCGCATGACCACGGCCAGCATGGCGACGGACATTCCTCGGCAGCGGGCCATTGATCATGAAGGCTGCCGATGGCGGCCTTCACCCCCAGAGTTTCTTCACGGTTCTTGCAATGACCTGTCACAGATTGATCCTCGCCCTGTCTCTCGCCGCAACTTTCTCCGCGACGGCGGCCTTGGCAGAGGGCCTGCCCGGCCCAAGGCCGTTTGATGCCATGCGCGGCACCTGTAGCGACTTTGCAATCGACATATCCCGCGAAACCCAAGCTTGGGCTTCAGGGAACATTGTTGCGCTTGCGGCAAGCCCCACGCCCACTTCCGGGTCGACCTTGTCACCCGGCGTCGTGACACGCCTCACCTTGATCCCTCAAAGTGACGTTCAGTTTCCTGTGTCTCCTGAGCAAGACCGGAATGCTCAAGATCGCTTCGCCGGTCATGTCAACCTGAACGTCCCACATGCCGGCCTTTGGCGTGTTGCAGCCTCGAATGGCGTCTGGTTCGATGCCATCGTGGACGGTACACGCGTCGTATCGTCTGCCTTCGAAATGCAGACCGGATGCACCGCGCCCTTCAAAGTGGTCGTCTTCGCTTTGCGACAGGGACCCATCGGCCTGCAATTGAACGGCAGCCCGACAGAAACGGTGGAACTTGTTCTTCTTCCATGGTTCGGACAATGAAAACGTCACTCCGTTTCCTTCTCTTCTCTGTCATTCTGCATTTTGTGCCGATTGCCGCTCTGGCTCATGCCCAACTGATTGGATCGGACCCGGCCGCAGAGAGCGTCATCGAAGACTTTCCGCAGACGATTACTCTCACCTTTAGCGAGGCTGTCGCCCCTTTGGTCCTGCGCTGGATCAATCCCGAGGGGAATGACGCCGAAGTCGTTGCTTCAGTGCGAGACGCAGTGGTCAGCGTACCGGCACCTGAAGTGTCCGCGTCGGGAACGTACCTTCTGTCGTGGCGCGTTGTGTCAGACGACGGTCACCCAGTCGGTGGCGTTCTCCCGCTCCACCTCGGTGCCCCGAGCACGAGGAGCGAAACAGCACCAACGACGATCGGGGCGCAAATTGCAGCTGCCAGTCGTTTCGGGCTGACTGCAGCCCTTCTGTTGGCAGTAGGCTTAGCCCTCCATACGGCTTTCATAGCGCGCGAAGCGCCATCTGGCCCACGCCGTATTTGTGGCCAAATCGCCGTCCTTGGCGGATTTGGCTTGTCGGCAGTCTTCCTTTGGAGCCATGGCCTTGATCTTCTGGGGCTCGATCCGCGAGAGGGCTTGAGCGTCGCGCCGTTCTATGCCGCTCTCACAGCGCCGCTTGTTCGGACAATTGTGATGACGGACATCGCCTTGCTTCTTGCCGCGCTTGCACTGTCGCGCACGACCTCCCTTGCCCTTGGGCAGGTTGCAATGCTCGCCTTTGCGGCGTGGCTTTTCGCAGGCCTGTCCTTTGCCGGATCGGGTCACGCCATCACAGCCCCACCCGCAACAATCTCGACTACAGCCGTCATGATGCACGGCATTTCGATGGTCTGGTGGATGGGTCTGCTTGTGCCGTTGCTTTTTGATCTTCGGCACCCCGAGGCTGCGCTACGCCTCAAACGGTTCTCAGGACCAGCCATCGTATTCGTCGCACTGCTCATCCTGAGCGGCATGTGGCTGACCTGGGCACAAAGTGGAGGCAATTTGCCCCACGTGGCAAATACGGTCTGGGGGCGGATCCTGGTGGTCAAACTTACCTTCGTTGCCGCCTTGCTGCTTCTCGCTGCGCTCAATCGGCTCAAGCTGACACCGGCCCTTCATCGCGGCGAGGTAGCTCACCTTTCACGTTCGATCCGTATCGAGATTGTTCTGGCTGTCGGGGTGTTGTTTCTGGCCGCACTGTTCCGCCTCGCACCGCCGCCGCGTGCGCTGATTGCGGATGCACCGCCCATCTCTCTGCATATCCACACGGATCGGGCGATGGCCGATGTCCGCCTGTCACCGGGGCGTGCGGGGCCTGTGGTCCTCCAAATCGGGTTTCAGACCGGCGACTTTGACATTCTGGTTCCGCGCGAAGTGGCGATCGCGCTGACACCCTCGGATGACCGGCTCGCACCCATACGCCTCAGGGCGCGAGAAGGCGACGATGGCCTTTGGCTCAGTGACGAGGTGACCCTGCCCTTCGGAGGGTCATGGGATATCGCAATCAGAATCTTGATCACTGATTTCGAAAGCGTCGTGTTACAAGAGACCTTCCGGTTGCCCGAATGACCCGAACGCCAGACAACAAAACCCTCGCGGAGATTTCGCGGGCAGAACCCAAGGTCTGCGAAAGCAGAGTTCGCCGTCCGTCCCACGCGACGGCCACGGTGTTCTTTATCGTCATCCGGCCTGCCCAAGGATCGGCCGTTCAGCGACCCTCCTGATGGCTCCTCGGAGAACACCGAGCCTCTGAAACATCAGCACTGCCGCAACTTCGTCGGTCAGCTCGAGGTGGACGCTGTCGAGCTCAGGCCAGAGGCCGACAGATTGCCCGGGCTCGTCCCGTCCATGGGTGCGGACTTGCAGGAACTGCCTTAAGGCGGGCGCACCGCCGGTGCAGGACAGAGCGGCCGGTATCGATTTCGTCGGCAGAATCTTCATACTCAAGTAATCTGTACAGGAAATACAAGTTCTTGATCTGGATCAAGGCAGCCAGCCGCCAGATGACCAAATATATTCTAACATCCGAATTTGTCTTGCCTCGTGTCGCCAGGCAGGTTGCCGATAGACAACAGGAGCAACGATCATGGACTTCGACCTCGTCGAGCTGTCGCGCTTTCAATTCGCGATGACGGCCATGTACCACTTCCTGTTCGTGCCCCTCACCCTTGGTCTGTCGATCCTCGTCGCCATCATGGAGA
>NZ_LRRR01000050.1 GCF_001691415.1 Pararhodobacter sp. CCB-MM2 | reverse complement strand
GTGGGCGGGAGCGTGCCCGGGCGCTTTTGCGCTTGGGCAGTGCTCTTGACGCGCGGCGCGGCGGGCGGCAAACCCGGCCCATGCTCCCGCGCGATACCCTTGACCAGATCACCCGCCGTTTCGAGTTTCTCGAAGCCCAGCTCAATGCCGGGGCCGATCCGGCGCAACTGGCCGAGCTGGGGCGCGAGTATCAGTCCCTCCGCCCTGTCGTCGCCGCCATCGGCGACTGGCACGCCGCCTTGGCGCAGAAGGCCGAAGCCGAGGCGTTGCTCGCCGATCCCGAGATGAAGGCCCTCGCGCAGGACGAGCTTGACGGCTTGGCCGAGACGATCCCGGCGCTGGAGAACAGCCTGCGTCTGGCGCTTCTGCCCAAGGACATCGCTGACGATCGTCCCGCGATCCTGGAGATCCGGCCCGGAACTGGCGGCGAGGAAGCCTCGCTCTTCGCGGCCGACCTTCTGCGAATGTATCAGCGTTACGCCGACACCCGCGGCTGGCGCTGCGAGATCATCTCGGAAACCGAGACCGAGCTGGGCGGCCTGCGCGAGGCCGTCATGCGCGTCAACGGCGAGGGGGTCTTTGCCCGCCTCAAATACGAGAGCGGCGTGCACCGTGTTCAGCGCGTGCCGGTCACCGAATCCGGCGGGCGCATCCATACCTCCGCCGCCACTGTCGCCGTTCTGCCCGAAGCCACCGAGGTCGATCTCGACATCCCCGAGGCCGATATCCGGATCGACACCATGCGCGCCTCGGGTGCCGGCGGTCAGCACGTCAACACCACCGATTCCGCGGTGCGCATCACCCATATTCCGACCGGCATTATGGTGGTCAGCGCTGAGAAATCGCAGCACCAGAACCGCCGGTTGGCGATGGAAGTGCTGCGCGCCCGCCTCTTCGATCTGGAGCGCCGCAAGCAGGACGAGGCCCGTGCCGCCGACCGCAAGGCGCAGGTGGGCTCCGGCGACCGTTCCGAGCGCATCCGCACCTACAATTTCCCGCAGGGACGGCTGACAGATCACCGCATCAACCTGACGCTCTACGCCCTGACGCAGATCGTCGCCGGCGATCTGGACCCGGTGATCGATCCGCTCATCGCCCATGACCAGGCCGAGCGGCTGGCCGAGCTGGACGCATGACGACCCTGCAACATGCCCTACGCGACGGCACGGCACGGCTGTCCGAAGCCGGCCTCGCCGATGCCCCACGGGATGCGCGCCAGCTGCTGGCCCATGCCACCGGCATCGCCCCGGACCGGCTGACCCTGCATCTGCCCGAGCCCCTGACACCCGAGGCCGCCACCCGCTATGAGACCGCCCTCGCCCTGCGGATCGCACGGCATCCCGTCAGCCATATCACCGGGCGGCGGGCCTTCTGGGGCCGCGATTTCGTCGTCACACCCGACGTGCTGGACCCGCGCCCCGAGACCGAAACGCTGGTGGCCGAGGCCCTCTCCACCCCCTTCCGCCGAGTGCTGGACCTCGGCACCGGCTCGGGCGCGATCCTGCTCAGCCTGCTCGCGGAACGTCCTGCGGCCACTGGCATAGGCGTCGACCTGTCCGAAGCCGCCCTTGACGTGGCGCGGCGCAATGCCCATCTCTTGGGTATCACCGACAGGGCAACACTGACGCGTTCCGACTGGTTCACCGCCGTCGACGGAACCTTTGACCTGATCGTGTCGAACCCGCCCTATATCGCGCAAGACGAGATGGACAGCCTGTCCCCCGAGGTCCTGCGTGAGCCGCATATGGCGCTCAGCCCTGGCGGTGACGGCCTCGACGCCTACCGCGCCGTCGCCCGCGGCGCCCCGGCCCACATGGCCCCCGGCGCCCGTCTGATGGTCGAAATCGGGCCCACGCAATCCGCAGCCGTCAGTGCCTTCTTCGCCGAAGCCGGGCTGGTGGCGATAACGACCCTTCGGGATCTCGACGGCCGCGACCGCGTGGTCTGCGCACAGCGCGGAGACACCCGACCCGAAGACTGAGGCGATAAACCTGACTTTGTGCCGAATCTTATGCTTTTTCGGCCACGTTCCGGCGAAAAGACGCCGTTCTACACAGGTTTTTTCCACTTTAAGGCTTGTCTCGTCCAGACTGACGTGATTAGTCGAAAACGTGCAGGATTGGTTGCGACCACTCAGACGCTGACCGACCGCACACCCATCCAGACTGATTGACCTCGACGCGCCACTTAGGTGAAGCCGCAGGGTCAAACGTCCCGATCAAGGCCGGAATTCGACCGCATGAGACCTTCGAACAAACGTTCGCGCTCCAAACAGAATCGTCCGCGCTCGCTGGGCAACATCGTCAACCGGGTGTTCGACAGCTCGGGCCCCGAGGGCAAGGTGCGCGGGACCCCGCAGCAGATCATCGACAAATACACCGTGCTGACGCGCGACGCCCAGCTTGCCGGCGACCGCGTTGCCGCCGAGAATTTCCAGCAGCACGCGGAGCACTACACCCGCATGCTGAACGAAGCGCAGGCCGAGCTCGCCCGTGAGGCAGAGCAGCGCCGCGAAAGCCAGCAGCACAACAACAACCAGCAGAACCGCCGCGACGACAACCGCGACGATCAGCGGAACCAGAACAACGGCCATAACAACGGCCAGCATAATTCGAACCAGCATAATTCGGGCCACAACAACGGTCAGAACAACGGCCAGCAGGACGGCGACAACCGTCAGGATGGCCGCAACGACAACCGTTCGGACAACCGGAACGAAGGCCGTTCGGAGAATCGCAGCCGCAACCGCCGGGACGACCGTCGCGACGACCGCCGCAACCGCGACCAGAACGCCCAGCAGGACAACAGCCAGCACGACCCGCGCGACGATTCGGCGCGTGAGGATGAGAGCTCGATGCTGGTGGAAACCCCGGAATCGCGCGCCGACGCCAAAGCCGAAACCAAGGCCGAGCCGAAGCCCGTCGACGCCCCCGTTCGCGCCGCAGCCCCGACGGAAGCCCCGACGGAAGCCCCGGCCGAGACCCCAGCCCCGCAGGCTGACGCCCAGGCCGAGCTGCCGATCGCCGGTGACGAGGCCGCGAAACCCGCGCCCAAGCCGCGCAAGCCCCGTGCCCCGCGCAAGCCCAAGGTCGAGGCCGAAGTGGCCACCCCGGCGCCCGACGCGGCCGAGTGACCCTCGCCTTTCGCCCCTGCCCTGCTCGGGTGCAGGGCGCAGACGACCAGCGGG
This sequence comes from Pararhodobacter sp. CCB-MM2, assembly GCF_001691415.1. Taxonomy (GTDB): domain Bacteria; phylum Pseudomonadota; class Alphaproteobacteria; order Rhodobacterales; family Rhodobacteraceae; genus Pararhodobacter. The sequence goes on along the minus strand of NZ_LRRR01000050.1, from coordinate 16,357 downwards.
GGCCTTCGGGTCCCCGTTCGCGTTGAGGCCCTTCCCGTCGCGTTGCAGGAGGGGCTGCGGCACCGCACGGTGCTGGCGCATCCCCGCAACGCGCCCTATATGTGACTCCCTGCCCCGACCCACCGTGGAGATCCGGCGCCCATGTCCCTGCCCAACGGTTTCCTGGATGAATTGCGATCGCGCGTGTCGATCTCGCAGGTGGTCGGCCGTGCCGTCACCTGGGATCTGCGCAAGTCGAACCAGGGCAAGGGCGATTTCTGGGCCCCCTGCCCCTTCCACCACGAGAAGAGCGCCTCGTTCCACGTCGACGACCGCAAGGGCTATTACTATTGCTTCGGCTGCCACGCGAAGGGCGACGCCCTGACCTTCCTGCGCGAGACGCAGAACCTGGGCTTCATGGAAGCCGTCGAGGTTCTGGCGCGCGAGGCCGGCATGACCATGCCCGAGCGTGACCCCGGCCAGCGCCAGCGCGATGACCGGCGCGAGACGCTGGCGGATGTCATGGAACGGGCGCTGCGCTTCTTCCGCATGCAGCTGGGCACCACGCAGGCCGCCGACGCCCGGGCCTATCTGCAACGCCGGGGGCTGACGCGCGAACAGCTCGACCGCTGGGAAATCGGCTTTGCCCCAGACGAATGGCAGGCGCTGAACGACCATCTGAAGCAGGCCGGTGTCTCGCCGGACCTGATCGCCGAGGCGGGTCTCTCGACCACCGGGCGCGACGCCAACCGGCCCTATGACCGGTTCCGCGGCCGGATCATCTTTCCGATCCGCAATGCACGCCGCCAGTGCATCGGCTTCGGCGGACGGGCGATGGCGGCGGATGCGCAGGCGAAATACCTGAACTCGCCGGACACGCCGCTGTTTCACAAGGGCCAGTCGCTCTACAACATCGGGCCGGCCCGCACCGCGACCGGTCGCAACCACGCGCTGATCGTGGCCGAGGGCTATATGGACGTGATCGCCCTCGCCTCGGCCGGGTTCGAGGGGGCGGTGGCGCCTTTGGGCACTGCCGTGACCGAGGATCAGCTGCGCTTGATGTGGCGCATGCATGATGAGCCGGTGATCGCGCTCGATGGCGACGCGGCGGGCCTGCGCGCGGGTCTGAGGGTGGCCAAGCTGGCGCTGCCGTTGCTGGTCGCGGGTAAGAGCCTGCGCTTCGCACTGCTGCCCGGCGGGCAGGACCCGGACGATCTGATCAAGGCTGGCGGCGCGCAGGCGATGCAGGCGGTGCTGGATGCTGCCGTGCCGATGGTCCGGCTGATCTGGGACAACGAGATCGCCGGCAAGGTCTTCGACAGCCCCGAACGCCGTGCCGCCCTGACCAAGCGCTTGCGTGAGCTGGCGGGCCGCATTCAGGACCCCGACCTGCGCGACGCCTATCAGGCCGAATTCCGCGACCTGTCCTTCCAGCAATTTCGCGGCGGCCGCGACAACGGGCGCGGAAATGGCGACTTCAACCGGGGTGGCTTCAAGCCGGGCGGTTTCGGTGGCGGCAATCGTGGCGGCTTCGGCGCGCGCAAGGGCACGCCCCCGCCCCTTCCGGGCACCCGCGGGTCCCTCCTGGCGTCGGGCGCGGATGGCGCGGATGAGGAGCTGCGCGAGGCCGTGATCCTCGCCGTGTTCTTCGCCCATCCCGTGCTTCTGGCCGAATTCGACGGCCAGCTTCTGCGCATGGAACCCCGGCACGAGAACCACCGGCATCTGCTGGACCTTTTGCTGCGTGCCGCGCATGAAGACCCCGCCCCCACGCCCGAGGCGATGGCGGAACTGGGCGGCACCGCCCTTGAAACCCTGCGCCTGCAACCCCATGTCGCCATCGCACCGATGCTGCGCGAAGGCGCCGATACGGGCTTCGTGCGGCAATGCCTGGCACAGGATCTGCAGGTGTTGGTGACTCAGCGCGCCGCCCGTCGGGAACTGGAGGAACTCACCGCCGAGCTGGAGAGTTTACCCGATGACACCCTGACCTACCGGCTGGGAGAAACCGCGGCCGCCGTCAGCCGGGCCCGTGGCGGCGAATCAGATGATTCGGCTTCGGACCTCGGCGAAGACACCGCCAGCCTGAAGGCACAGCTCCAAACCATGATCGATAGTCAGGTTTGGGTACGAAAAAAGCGACGACCCGGCCCTTCTTGAGCCTGCAAACCGTTCACAACGGTCTGCGAATCATCGAAATTGTCAGACACCCCTGTGATTCGCTTCTGTCACGGTCTAAATCTCTGTGAAAAGCGAATCACGCCGCGCCCCTTGCCGGAGGAACCATGGTCGCCAAGGACAACGACGACGCGAAGCCCGAAGACCAGGACAGCGAATTCACGCTCGACATGAGCCAGGCCTCGGTCCGGCGCATGATTGCGGCTGCGAAGGAACGCGGCTTCATCACCTATGAGCAGCTCAATCAGGTGATGCCGCCCGACCAGGTCTCGTCCGAGCAGATCGAGGACGTGATGTCCATGCTCTCGGAGATGGGCATCAACGTCGTCGAAGAAGAGGAAGCGGAGGATTCCGACGCCCCGGCTCCCGCCGAGGGTGGCGCGTCCGGCTCGACCGAAGTCGTCGTCTCGGCCTCGTCCTCGGAGACGCTGGACCGCACCGACGACCCGGTGCGCATGTACCTGCGCGAGATGGGCTCGGTCGAACTGCTGTCGCGTGAGGGCGAGATCGCCATCGCCAAGCGGATCGAGGCTGGCCGCAACACGATGATCGCGGGTCTGTGCGAAAGCCCGCTGACCTTCCAGGCGATCATCATCTGGCGCGACGAACTTCTGTCCGAAGACGTCCTCCTGCGCGAGGTCATCGACCTTGAAGCCACCTTCGGCAATTCGCTGGAAGACGAGGACGACGAGTCGATCTCGCAGACGATGACCGGCGACGACTCCGGCCAGCCTCGCCCGCAAAAGCGCGCCGAGCCCGAGCTTGATGCCGACGGCAATCCGATCTCCAACAGCGACGACGACGACGACGAGTTCGACCAGTCAAACATGTCGCTGGCGGCGATGGAAAGCTCGCTCAAGCCGCGCGTGCTGGAGACGCTGGACCAGATCGCCCATGACTACGACTTGCTGGAGCAGATGCAGCAGCAGCGTATGCAGGCGACGCTGGAGGAAGCCTCGCGCTTCTCGACCGCCGAGGAAGCCGCCTATCAAAAGCTGCGCTCGGAAATCGTCGAGCTGGTGAACTCGCTTCACCTGCACAACAACCGGATCGAAGCGCTGATCGACCAGCTCTACGGCATCAACAAGAAGATCATGACGATCGACTCGGCGATGGTGAAGCTGGCGGATCTGGCCCGCATCAACCGCCGCGAGTTCATCGACGAATACCGCGGCTACGAGCTAGACCCGACCTGGTGCGACCGCATGGCGCGCGCCAAGGGGCGCGGCTGGTCGACCCTGTTCGAGCGTTCGGGCGACAAGGTGCTGGAGCTGCGTGACGACATGGCCGAAGTCGGCCGTTACGTCGGCGTCGACATCTCGGAATTCCGCCGCATCGTCAGCCAGGTGCAGAAGGGCGAGAAAGAGGCCCGTCAGGCCAAGAAGGAGATGGTCGAGGCCAACCTGCGTCTCGTGATCTCGATCGCCAAGAAGTACACGAACCGCGGCCTGCAGTTCCTCGACCTCATCCAGGAAGGCAACATCGGCCTGATGAAGGCCGTCGATAAGTTCGAATACCGCCGCGGCTACAAGTTCTCGACCTATGCGACCTGGTGGATCCGTCAGGCGATCACCCGCTCGATCGCCGATCAGGCGCGGACCATCCGTATCCCGGTCCACATGATCGAGACGATGAACAAGCTGGTCCGGACCTCGCGTCAGATCCTGCACGAGATCGGCCGCGAGCCCTCGCCCGAGGAACTGGCCGAGAAGCTGCAGATGCCTTTGGACAAGGTCCGCAAGGTGCTGAAGATCGCCAAGGAGCCGATCTCGCTGGAGACGCCCATCGGCGACGAGGAAGACAGCCAGCTTGGTGATTTCATCGAGGACAAGAACGCCGTCCTGCCCTTGGATTCGGCCATTCAAGAGAACCTGCGCGAGACGACGACGCGCGTGCTCTCGTCTCTCACCCCGCGCGAGGAGCGGGTTCTGCGGATGCGCTTCGGCATCGGCATGAACACCGACCACACGCTGGAAGAGGTGGGTCAGCAGTTCTCGGTGACGCGCGAGCGGATCCGTCAGATCGAAGCGAAGGCGCTCAGGAAGCTGAAGCATCCGAGCCGGAGCCGGAAGCTGCGCAGCTTCTTGGATCAGTAAACAGAAGGGGCGGCTCAGGCCGCCCTTTCTTTTTGCGTTCCGACCACACTTGTTATGGTCGTGGAATTCTTTACTTCCAGAGCACCCGGCGGAAGAACCCTCCTTGGATATTATTCAGTTCGCCGTGATTGATGCGCTCCATGGCTGCTTTCCCCCGGCTTTTGACAAATTTCTCATATGCCAAGACCGCCAGAATAAAAGAAAGCAAGTTAAACGCGAAAAAGGCCACGGCTTGAAACATCACCCCGGTAAAGGCGTAAGTCAGAAGGCGAACTTCCGAGAACAGCAGCAGGAACGTCCAGATTACCACGGTGACGAGTGTTACGGCTTCATTGATGCCCGTCAGGCTGAAGACCGCGCCATTCCCCCGGAAGAACACTGTCTTGTAGAGGGAGCCCGAGAACTCGTCTTCAAGGAAATCGATATGCATCTCCCAGTTATACATCCAGATCTTTGAAGCTTTGGCGGCCCAATACCAAGCCAGTGACCCGGCCAGGCCGAACAAAGAGATTGCCAGAAGAAATACAGGCATGATCAGAGGATCCGGCAAATCTGCGCCGGCGCTCTCGGATACCGACGTGCCAGCCATGACGCCGAAACCGGCGAATGCGGCAATCTGCAATCCCCAGAAGTAGGTTGAGCGCCGCCACAGAAGATCGATCTCAAATCGCCTCAACTCATGCGCGATTTTCCAAGCTTCTCTACGCTTCTCCCTGGAAATTTGGTCGTTCCCGGCCAGACCGAGGCTATTTAGATAGTCATCAATCACACTCGAATTCGAGGTTGTCTTGGCCATTGTCCCTATCACACCATTTGCTTTGCCGAGAGAGCATACACGACTAACTATAATACAGTGACCCTCGAAACCGGCAGCCGGTAATGTTCAATGCGATACGCCGGGTGATGAGGACCTCGCCGCCGTTCCAGAGTATAGCCTGCTCTCCCATGCCCTGCTCGATGCTTGCCAAACCCGTTTGGTGCCCCTAAAGCCAGCCCACGCTTGGCCGCGCGTCGCCCCTGACGCGCTTGGCCACAAGCCCGGCTTTCCCAGGGATCGACACCATGCTCGTGAACCCCGACGTCTTCGAAGATCACCTGTCGCATGCCCCCGAAGGCAGTGTGCGCGAGGCCTTCCTTGCCTTCGCTCATGCCGAGTATCCCGGCAACCTGACCGCCCGCGCGACCTCGAAGGGGTTCAAGGCGCAGGAGCTGCGGATCGAGCGGGGTGAGAACTGGTACTTCTCGGCCGTCCTGCACGAGGAATGGGTGCTGTGGTACTTCCGCAAGCCCGCCTTCCGCGACGGTCTGGTCGATCCCGACGAGATCGAAGACCGCTTCCCCGAGGCGCATGTCACCCCCAAGGGCGAGATCTCGCTGCGGGTGACGGATGCCGATATGGCACAGGCGGTCATCGCCAGCCTCGCGGCCCCGCGGCTGTAAGTCGGGCACCGCGGCACCGTCGGCAAGCTGCCGCCGCTCTCGGGTCCGTGTCGGAACCCGCGCCTATCGCCTTTCGTTGTCTCCTCATCAACGGCTCACCCCATGAGGAGACACGCCATGACCAAGCAAAAGACCGGCACCGAGACTGCCAAGAAACGCTCGGCCCCCAATATGCCCAAGGAATCGGCCAAGACCATCAGCGCCGAGAACAAGGAAACGCGGGCCAAGTCCAAGGGCAAGTAAGCCCGGCTTGCTGCGGAAAAGACGGGAAAGGGGCGGCCTGCGGGACCGCCCCTTTCTCGCATCAGCGCCCCCTTCCCGGCCCCCTGAAGGCCCGCTAGGATCGCGCCATCATGCACCCCACCCTGACCCTGCAGACCCAAGGCCCCGGCCTTTACGAGATCACCCCCCAGATCACCCAATGGCTCGCCCGCCAATCGGCGGACGAAGCCCTGCTGACCCTCTTCATCCGCCATACCTCGGCCTCGCTGCTGATCCAGGAGAATGCCGACCCGGACGTGCAGCGCGACCTGAAGACTTGGCTCAACCGCCTCGTCCCGCCCGCCAATGACCCGTCGATGCGCTGGATCACTCATACGATGGAGGGGCCCGACGACATGCCCGCGCATATCAAGGCGGCCCACCTGCCCGTCAGCCTGCAGATCCCGGTGATCGGCGGCACCATGGCCTTGGGCACCTGGCAAGGCGTCTATGTCGTCGAGCATCGCTCGCGCCCGCATAAACGGCAGGTCACGGTCCTGCTGCGGTGAGCTATGCGCTCACGGCCACCGCGCTGGCGCCGAGGCTCCTTGGCGCCACGCTCACCATCCGCGGCTGCTCGGGCGTGATCACCGAGACCGAGGCCTATACGCCGGACGATCCCGCCTCGCATTCCTTCCCTGGCCCGACCGCGCGCAATGCGGCGATGTTCGGCCCGCCGGGCCATGCCTATGTCTACCGGATCTACGGCATGCATTGGTGCCTGAACGTGGTCGGCCAGCCCGGCCATGCCGTGCTGATCCGTGCCTTGGAGCCGCAGGAAGGTCAGGCGATCATGCAGGAACGCCGCGGTGCCGGACGGCCGCTGTGCCTCGGTCCCGGGATGCTGGCGCAGGCCTTGGGGGTGAGCGACGCGGATAATCACCGCCCCTTCGGAACCCCGGATTTCGACCTGGCGCTGAACCCGCCCGACGATTGGCTGACCGGCCCCCGCATCGGCATCACCAAGGCGGCCGATTGGCCCCGCCGTCATGGCCTGATCGGCGCGCGCCATTCGAAGCCGTTCCGCTGACGGGCCACGCCTGCGTCAGTCGCGCTCGATCAGCCCCAGCCCGCGCAGGTAGATGCCGATCCCGGCCTCCAGCAATTCCTCCGGCGTGAAGGGCGTACGGGCGCCGGGCTTGCCACGGGCATAAAGCTCGACGATGCCGTGGCTCAGCGCGCTGATATGCGCCGAGAACATCTGCGGCGGCGGACGACGCCCGGCAGGGATCTTTTCCGACAGCGCCTCGGCCGCGCGGGTCAGCACCTTGGTCGCCCGTTCGGACGCGCGCTGCAACTCGGGCGTCTGGCCCGGCGCGATGCCCGATTCGAACATCGCCATGTAATGGCCGGGATATTTCCGGGCGAAGGCGAGATAGGCACGGCCCACAGCCTCGAACGCGGCCAAGGGCGAGGGTTTGCCGTCGTTATAGGCGTATTCCAGCACGTCGCCGAACAGCTCGTAGCCCTGCGTCGCGACCTCGGCAATCAGGTCCTCGCGGCCCGTGAAATGGCGATAAGGCGCGGCGGCTGACACTTCGGCGCGTTTGGCGGCCTCGGCCATGGTGAAGCCGGTCGGGCCCTTCTCGGCGATGAGATCGAGCGCGGCCTCGACCAGGGCCTGGCGCAGATTTCCGTGGTGATAGCCGCGTTTGCTCATGGTGTCCGATATAGCGCGCGGTCATCCGGAGGCCCGCAGCTGAGGGTGACCGAGTATCGCAGAATGCACGGTGCAGGCAACCGGCACCGCCGATGACCCTTGCAATGGCCCGCCGCTTTCCCTAGATACCCCCTCGAGAGGCTGGCGCGGGCAGGCATTTCGCCAACCCGGTCAGGTCCGGAAGGAAGCAGCCGCAACGAATTCCGCTTGGGTCGTGTCCGGTCTCTCACCCCTCCCCCACAGATGACGCTGAACGCCACTCGATATCGTGGGGGTTGGGAAGCGCCTCAGCGCTTGCCCTTCTTGCCGCCCTTGGCGCCGTCGTTCATCTCGCGAGCGGCTTCGGCAGCAGCGCGCAGCTCTTCGGCGATCTCTTCGGCTTCCTCGGGATCGAAATCGAGCGGCAGCTCCAGACCGTCCGCCTCGACATAGATGCGCACCATGCCGACCGAGGTCGGACCGATCTGCAAGTTCGCCGCGATGTCGCTTTCCTTGTTGATGCCCATGACTGGCCCTTTCCTGTGGGGGCGCGTTTGGTGCCCCGTGTTCGATGTCGGCCCGTGCCTAGCCTGCACCGCCCCCCCGCGCAAGCGCGCTTGACAGCGAAGCGGGCCGCCCCCAGCCTTCAAGGCATGGACGCAATCACCCTCAAACCCTTCACCGCAGCGGATGCCGACTGGCTGATCACCCGACACGGGGAACTCTACGCGCGCGACGAGGGATTTGACGATTCGTTTCGCGAGTTGGTGGCCCGAATCGTCGCGGATTTCCTCGCCGACAAGATCGCTGGCCGCGAGGAAGGCTGGATCGCTTGGCGCGGCGCGCAGCGGCTGGGATCGATCTTCGTGGTGCAGGAAGACCCCCAGACCGCCAAGCTGCGCCTTGTCCTTCTGGAGGTCGAGGCCCGCGGCACCGGCCTTGCCCAGCGCCTTCTGGAGCACGCGATGGGCTTTGCCCGCACGGCCGGCTACCGGCGCATGCGCCTGTGGACCCATGAGAGCCATCGCGCGGCGGGAAAGCTCTATGCGCGCAACGGGTTCCAGCTGGTTCACAGCACGCCCGAGCACTCTTTCGGCGTCGATGTGGTGACACAGACATGGGAGTGTCATCTCTGAGAGATTGCCCTCTTGCAATCGCCTGCCGGGGGGGCTAAACGGCCCCCAGTGCCGCCTTAGCTCAGTTGGTTAGAGCGCTAGATTGTGGATCTAGAGGTCCCCCGTTCGAGCCGGGGAGGCGGTACCATCTCCCCCCATTCCGCAATGACACGATGCCCTGATGCAGGGGATTGTCGTCTGTTGCCAAAGCGTTGCGCCCCGCAGTCGGACTGCAGGGCGCTGTTGAGTGTATGCCGGTGTAGCGGGGCTGTCGGGCCCCGGTGTCCTCAGGCCTTGGGGACGGCCGCGTTGCGCAGGTGGCGTTTCTGCGCGGCAATCCGGAACGGCGCATTCGGCGCGCCGTAGCCGGAATAGCCGGTCACCCGCTGGACGATCTCGAAAAACATCCCGCCCTCGGTCGGGCGCGAATACATCTGCAGGAAGGCCCCCTGCGCGTCCTCGTCATACAGGATCCGGGCGGCTTTCATCCGGGCCAGCTGCGCCGGGTCGATCTCGAATCGCGCGGCCAGATCGTCGTAGTAATTGTCGCTCATCGGCAGGGGATCGAACCCAGCTTTAGCCAGCGCCTCCGCCGTGGCGAAGATATCCTCCGAGGCGAAGGCGACATGCTGCACCGAGGCGCCGAAGCTCTCGGCCAAGAAGCCACCGGCGAGGGTGCGGTGCGTCTCAGCACCGTTGAGCGTGACGCGGAAGCTGCCGTCCGGCGTGGCGATGGCCTGACTGCGCACCAATCCGTCGGGGTCGATCACATCCACCATCGGCGTGCGCTTCATAGCAAACAGCGATTCGTAGAACAGCGACCACGAGAGCATGGCGTCGTAGCTCATCGTCTGCGCGATATGGTCGATGCGGGTGAGGCCCGCGTTGCCGGGCGTTGCGCCCTCAATCGGTTCGAATTCCACATCCCAAACCTTGGTCAGCCCGGTCCCCGCATCGAGGAAATGCAGCAGGCTGCCGCCAAGGCCGCGGATCGCCGGGATCGGCAGCTCGCCGGCCGTGCGCGGCTGGTCGAAGGGCGCCGAGCCCAGCGCCGCGGCGCGGGTGGCACAGGCGCCCGCGTCATCGACGGTGAGGCCGATGTCGCAGACCGTGGCGCCATGGGTGGCATAGGCCGAGCCCGCGAAATCCCCGCGCGAGCGGTTGATCAGAAGGCGCACCCCGCCCTGTTGCCAGACCGACAGATCGCGCGAGCGGTGGCGCGCGACCTCGGCAAAGCCCAGCGCGGTGAATTGCGCGGCCAGCCGGTCGGCATCGGCGCCACGGGCCGCGAATTCGAGGAACTCGACGCCCTCGATCGTGGCGCGGGCGGGCATGGCCGGGATGTCCATCGCCACGGCAGGCTCGGCCCGGCGCACGTCATCCATCAGCGCAGCGATCGAGCGGAAGCCGTCATGCGCCACGAGCTTAGAGGAGCCGCCGCGGAACTGGTCGTTGAAGATCTCAAGACTGACGGGCCCGCGATAACCCGTCGCCGCCACGGCGCGCATGAAGCCGGTGACGTTCAGGTCGCCCTCGCCCGGCATGGTGCGGAAATGGCGCGACCAATAGAGCAGGTCCATCTCGATCTGCGGCGCATCGGCGAGCTGGACGAAAAAGATCTTGTCGCCGGGGATGCGGCGGATCGTGTCGGGGTCGATCTTGCGCGCCAGCGTGTGGAAGCTGTCGAGGATCAGGCCCACATTCGGATGATCGGCGCGGCGCACGACCTCCCAGGCATCGCGGTGGTCATGGACGTGCTTGCCCCAAGCCAGGGCCTCGAAGCCCAGCCGGATGCCGCGCGGCTTGGCGATCTCTCCGAGTTCCGCGAAATCGTCGGCCATGCGGTCGATGCCGCCCAGCGCCTCGGGGTGGCACGAGGAACAGATCAGGATGTCCTTGGTGCCCAGCTCTGCCATCAGGTCGAACTTGCGCTCGGCCCGCGCAAACGCCCGGCGGCGCAAGGGTTCGGGCAGGCCCTCGAAATCGCGGAAGGGCTGGAACAGCGTGATCTCCAGCCCGTGGTCGCGCACCATCTGGCCCACGTCGCGCGGGCCGCCGTCATGGGCGATGAAATCCTGCTCGAAGATCTCGACCCCTTTGAAGCCCGCAGCCGCGATGGCAGCGAGTTTGTCACGCAGGGTGCCGGGGATCGAAACGGTGGCGGTCGAGGGCATCATGGCGGATCTCCGGCTGTGACAACGCGATGAGGTGATCCGCCAGTGTCCCGCGCGCGCGGCGTAACGTCAAATACCCAGATACAGCACGGGGGAACATGATGTTACGAATTTGCACCAATCAGCCGGTGATCGCCACGGTCGAGAGGCTCTTTTCGGCCTTGATCAACTCCCGCCGGAACTCGGTGATCGCCTGTTCGGCAAAGCCCGACAACACCCGCCCACGCTTTTGCACGGCGTAGATCGTCAGCGCGCTGGCCTCTTTCAGCGGGCGACGCACAAGGCCCGGCAGGTAGACATCCGCGACCGAGAAGCCGTCGATCACCGCCACGCCCAACCCATGCCGGACCAGCGACACCAGCGTCTGGGCAAAGCGCCCGCGCATCGCGTGGCGCAGGGGCACGCCGCCGGCGCGGAACGGTTCGGCCATCAAGGCGCCATAGGGGTCCGAGGGGTCGATGCCGATCAGATCTTCTGACGCGAGGTCGGTGACCGAGATCTCGTTTTGCGACGCCAGCCGGTGCCCCTCGGGGAGGATCACTACGATGGGGCCTTGGGCCAGCGGCGTGCAATGGATTGCCGGGTTGTCGATGAAGGACGACATGACGACAAATTCCCCCTTCTCCAGAAGGAGGTAATCCACCGTCTCCTCGATCTTCAGGATGTTCAGATCGATGAACAGGTCGGGGTAGCGCGCGCGCACCCGACGGATCGCCCGCGCCGCGATGAACTGTGCGACCGAGGGAGCCGAGGCGAAGGCAAGCGCCACATCCGCCCCCTGCTGCAGGGATGAGATCGACTCCTGCAGGTTCGACACGCCCTTGTAGACCTCGCGGATCTGGTCGAAGACCTTGCCCGCCTCGACCGCCGGCACGAACAGCCCGGCGCGACGCTCGAACAGGCGGATGCCGAGGCTCTCCTCAGTGTGCTTGATCAGGCGGCTGATGCCGGGGGCCGAGACATTCAGCAGCTCGGCCGCGCCGGCAATGGTCCCGCGCAGCATGACGGCGCGGATGACCTCGATCTGGCGAAGGGTGATCTCACGCATGGGCGGCCTCCGATGGCGAGTAACATCAGGTTACGCACCAGCAGTATCCCGCCCGTCGCGTTATGCCAAGCCGCGCGCGACAGCGTCGCGCAGGGCCAGCAGGTCGATGGTCTTCGACACGAAGCCCGCGCCCGCCTCGATCGCGGCCTCATAGAGCGACGGATCGACGGCGAGGATCCCCGGCGCCTTGCCCGCCGCGCGGATGCGGCGGATACCGTCGAGGATCGCGGCCTTCACCTCCGGATGCCCCGGATTGCCCGGATGGCCCATGCTGGCGGCCAGATCGGCCGGGCCGATGAAGATGCCGTCGACGCCCTCGACCGCGGCCACGGCCTCAATCTGCGTCAGCGCCTGTGCGGTCTCCAGCTGCACCAGCAAGCAGGTCTCCTCATGCGCGCTTGCGTGGTAGCCCTTGATCCGCCCGAACCCGGCCGAGCGCGTGGCCCCGGCGACGCCGCGGATGCCGTGCGGAGGGTAACGGACGGCGGCGACGGCGAGGGCGGCTTCCTCGGCATCCTGCACCATCGGCACGAGGATCGTCTCGGCGCCCAAGTCGAGGATCTTCTTGATCTGCGCCACATTGAGCGAGGTCGGCCGCACGATGCAGGACACCGGGAACGGCGCCGCCGCCTGCAGCAAAGGCAGGACCGAGGCCGATTCCAGCGGCGAATGCTCGGTGTCGAACAGCATCCAATCGTAGCCCGCACCGGCCAGCATCTCGGCGGCCAGGGGGTCGGTGAGCTGGCACCAAAGGCCCCGCTGCATCCGCATGTCGGCCAGCGCCTGTTTGAACGTGTTCTTCGGCAGATCCATCGTGCCCCCCTTTGTTGCGGCCACTCAACACCTGTGACGCTGCGCTGTCCAGCCTGCGACCATCGCGCCCCTTGCCCGCCTCGGCGCAGGGGCGCAGGTTTCCCGCATGGCCCGGAAAGATGCGCCCCTGATGTTCCTTCTCGCCCCGGCGCGCCGGTCGCTGGCGCTGGGGGCGGCGCTGTCACTGGCGGGCGCGGCCCTGTGGATCGTGCAGGCCTGGGTGATTGCGCGGGCGCTGGCGGATCTGCTGGCAGGCGGCGGCACGCCGGGACGCGCGGCGCTGATATTCCTCGGGCTGGCCTGCGTGCGGGTCGTGTTGTCCTATCTTGCCGAGGGACGGCTGTTCGCGGCCTCGGACGCCGTGGTCTCCGCCCAGCGCCTGCGAATTCTGACGCGCGAGGCCAAGGCCCCCGCCCTCGGCCCCGGCGCGGCGGCAGCTTTGGCGATCGACAAGCTGGAGGCGCTGCATCCCTATGTCACCCGCTATTACCCGGCGATGGCGCGGGTGGCGGTGATGCCGGCGGTGATCCTGTCGCTGGCGTTCTGGCACTCATGGGCCGTGGGGCTGGTGCTGCTGGTGGCGGGGCCGGTGATCCCGGTGTTCATGATGCTGATCGGCTGGGCCGCGCAGGACGCAAGCCGCCGCCACATGGCCGAGGTCGGCGCGATGGGCGATCTGATGGTCGACCGGTTGGCCGCGCTGGCGGATATGCGGCTTCTGGACGCGGGCGGGCTGGTGACCCAAGGCTTCTCCCGCGCGGCCGAGGATCTTCGGTCCCGCACGATGGCGGTACTGCGGGTGGCGTTCCTGTCCTCGACGGTGCTGGAATTGTTCGCGGCCTTGGGCGTGGCGATGGTCGCGGTCTGGACCGGGTTCTCGGTGTTGCAAGTGGTGAGCTGGGGGGCCTGGGGCGGGCCGATTGCGCCGGTGATCGGCATCTGGCTGCTGCTGCTCGCGCCCGAGTTCTTCCAGCCCCTGCGCGCCCTCGCCGCCGCCTGGCACGACCGCGCGGCGGCCGCCGCCGTGGCCGAGGAATTGGCACGTTGGGAGGCTGGCGCCGGTGCGCCGATCCTCGGGGCGGGCGGCAAGGCTGAGGCACTTTCCGGGCCGGTCCAAATGCAATGGCAGGGGCTCTCGGCGCGGGGCGTGGCCTTCCCGGACGGGGCGGTTCACGCAGGTGAGAGGGTGGCGCTGACGGGGCCCTCCGGCGCGGGGAAATCGACGCTGTTGCGGCTGCTTGCCGGGCTGGAGGCGCCAGAGGCCGGCACGATCACGGTCGCCGGCGTGCCTCTGGACGAGGCCTATGCCGACGCGTGGCGCGCCCGCCTCGGCTGGATGCCCCAGACCCCGCATTTCCCCGAGGTTCCGCTGTCCAACTTCCTGACCGACGGCACGCCCGACCCGGCCCTGCTTCGGCTGGCGGCTTTGGACGGCGTGATCGCCCGGCTACCCGAGGGTCTGGCGAGCATCCCCGGCGAGACGGGCGCGGGCCTCTCTGGCGGTGAGGCGCGGCGGGTGCTCTTGGCGAAAATGCTGCACGCCCGGCCCGATCTGGTGCTGGCCGACGAGCCGACCGCGGATCTCGACGCCGAGACCGCCGAGGCCGTGATCCACGCGCTGCTGACGCTCACTGAGGGCGGGGCCACGCTGATCATCGCCACCCACGACCCGCGGCTGATCGCGCGCCTCGACCGAGAGGTGGCGCTGTGATCCGGGTGCTCAGGGCCTTGATGGCGGGACAGGGGCGCGCGCTGGCCTGGGGCGGATTGCTGGCGGTGCTGGTGCTGGCGATGGGCGCGGCGCTGCTGGGGCTGTCGGGCTGGTTCATCACCGCGGCCTCGGCGGCGGGACTGGCGGGCGCGGGGCTGGTGTTCGACGTGTTCCGCCCCTCGGCCGGGGTGCGCTTCCTCGCCATCGGCCGGACGGCGGCGCGCTATGGTGAGCGGGTCTTGACCCATGACGCGGTCCTGCGCGCGATCGCCGCCCTGCGCGTGCGGCTGATCGCGGCGCAGGCGGCGGCCCCGTTCGAGGCCTTGGCAAGGCTGCGCTCGGCCGAGGCGCTGAACCGGCTCGGCGCGGATGTCGAGGTGCTGGAGGGGCTGCTGCTGCGGCTGGTCGCGCCGATTGTCGCCGGGGCCGCGGTGCTGGCGGGGGCCTTCCTGTTCCTGTGGTGGCTGGTCGATCTGCGCGTGGCGCTCTGGGTCGCGGGGGGCCTGAGCCTCGGCGGCGCCTTGGTGTTCCTGCTGGGTGCAGGCGTAGCGCGGCGGCCCTCCGAGGGGGTCGAGGCCTTGGCGCAGGCGATGCGTCGGCGGTTTTTGGAGCTGTTGCAGGCGCGGGACGCCTTGGCGCTCGACGGCGCGATCCCGGCGCGGCAGGCGGCACTTGCGGGGCTGGAGGCCGAGCGGCGCGCCACAGCCCGGCGGCTCGACCGGATCGAGCGGCTGTCGGGCGCGGCGCTGTCACTGATGGTCGCGGCGGCGGTGGCCGGCGCGCTGTGGCTCGGCGGCACGGCGGTGTTGCGCGGCGATTACGCCACCGCCAGCGCGGCGATCGGCCTGTTCGTGGCGCTGGCCTTGTCCGAGGCACTGGCCCCCCTGCGCCGCGCGCTGTCGGACCTCGGGCGGATGCGGCAGGCGGCAGCGCGGGTCGCGCCCCGGTTGGACCATGCGCCGCCCCCTGAGGGCCTGCCCTGCCCCGCCGCCCCGGTGCTGAGCTTCGACGGCGTGACCTTCCGCCGGGCCGACAGCAGCGCGCCGGTGCTGGACGGGATCACGTTCCAACTGGCCCCCGGCGAAAGGGTAGCGCTGAGCGGGCCCAGCGGATCGGGCAAGAGCACGATCCTGCATCTGGCGGCTGGGGTGATCTCGGCCGAAGCCGGCGCGGTGCGGCTGGGGCAGACACCCGTCAACCGGATCGACGGCCCCGCCCTGCGCCGGGCGGTGACGCTGGTGCCGCAGCGGACAACGCTGGTGCAGGGCAGCGTGGCCGAGAACCTGCGCCTCGCCGCGCCCGAAGCCGGCCACGCCGCGCTGTGGCAGGCGTTGGAGGCCGCGCAACTGGCGCAGGTGATCCGTGACAAGGGCGGGCTGGAGGCAAGGCTCGGGCCACGCGGCACGGGCCTGTCGGGGGGTGAGTCGCGCCGCCTCGCCCTCGCCCGTGCCCTGCTGCGCCGCCCAGAGATCCTGCTGCTGGACGAGCCGACCGAGGGGCTGGACCGGCCCACCGCCGAGGCCCTTCTGGAGGGCATCGCGGCTTTCCTGCCCCAAGCCACGCTGCTGATCGCCGCCCATCGCCCCGCCGAGCGCGCCTTCGCGCAACGCCTCCTCACCCTCACCGCGCAGGGTCACCTGACTGCGACACAATCGCGCTAATCGTGCGGATAGGCTTGACCTCAGGCAAATACGCATACAGAAAACGGAATATATAGCCGCCCGCCGGGCTGTGTTGCGCCTGGCATTTCCTCCCTTTCAGGGGCGGCCCGTACCCGGAGCAACGATCATGGACTTCGACCTCGTCGAGCTGTCGCGCTTTCAATTCGCGATGACGGCCATGTACCACTTCCTGTTCGTGCCCCTCACCCTTGGTCTGTCGATCCTCGTCGCCATCATGGAGA
>NZ_LRRR01000005.1 GCF_001691415.1 Pararhodobacter sp. CCB-MM2 | reverse complement strand
GTAACGGCGTCACACCGTATACCGCCCTACCCCCTTCGTCGGCCGCGGCGAGTGTGGATAAGAGGCCGGGGTGGGACATGCCGTTCCTGTCGCAAATGGCCGAGGCGCTGGGCGGGCAGGGGTTCCGCGTCGCGCGGTTCGAATTCGACTACATGGCCGCACGGCGGATCGGGGGCTCGAAACGGCCGCCCCCCCGCATGCCGGTGCTGGAACAGGAATACCGCGCGGCCGTTGAGGCGTTGGCCTGTGAGGGGCCGTTGATCCTTGCGGGCAAGTCGATGGGCGGGCGTGTGGCCAGTCTGATCGCCGGCGAGCTGTGGTCGGCGGGGCAGATCGCGGGGCTTGTGTGCCTCGGCTATCCATTTCATCCGCAGAAGAAGCCCGAAAGCCTGCGCGTGGCGCATCTCTCGGATCTGCCGGTGCCGACGTTGATCTGTCAGGGCACGCGCGATCCCTTCGGGACACAGGATGAGGTCGCGGGCTATGCCCTGTCCCCGAACATCCGCCTGCATTGGCTGACGGATGGCGACCATGATTTCACCCCGCGCAAACGGGTGATCGCGGCCAGCCAAGCCGACCATATCGCGGGGGCCGCGCGGGCGGTTGGGGAGTGGTGGCAAGGGCTGTCGGCCTAAGCCGGCGGCTGTTCCAGCTCGATCAAGTTGCCCTCAGGGTCGCGCAGGTAGATCAGCCGGGTCGGCGCGGACGGGTCGCCGAACGCGGTGACCTCACCCTGCCGCGTGCCACCGTGCGACAGGATCCGGGCGATCGCCGTGTCCAGATCCGGGACGGTAAAGGCAAGATGCCCAAGGCCCGGTTCATTGACCAGCGGCCGGCCACGCGGGGCGGGGGGATCAAGCGCGAGGATCTCCAGAAACGGTACCTCCATTCCCGGAAAGTCCAGCCAGATCGAGGTGATGCGGCAGCCGGGCAGGCCATTGCCGCGTCCGACTTCGGGCCCCTCCAGCACGCGTTTCGGGCGGCGGGGAAGGCAGTCCAGCGCGGCGATGTAGAAGCCCGCGAGCCTGTCGGCGTCGCGGGCGGTCAGGCTGATGTGGCTTAGGCGCAAACCGGGCTCAGAGCGGCGTTTGCTGGTGCGACAGAAGCTTCCACGCGCCGGCCTGCCGGGCATAGGTCGACGAGCACAGCGCCACATAGGGCCGCTCCTTGCCGCGCTGGCCGATGGCCTTGTAGGCCAGCACCATGGTGTCGCCGGCGCGGGCTTCGGACTGGTCCTCGAAATCGACGGAATCCCAGCGCGGGGCGTCTTGCAGGCTTTCAGCGATGGCCTCGGCCTTGAGCATGCCGGTCGGGGCCGGGAAGACCATCACCGCATCCGACGCCAGCTGCGAGGGGTACCGTTCGGTTCCTTCAAGCCAGAAGCGCGTTTCGGCATTCCAGAAGGAGGGGGTCATTCGGGCTCTCCGGGAGTGAGGGGCGTATCGGGGTGAGCATCCGGGGCCGGAACGGCCCCGCACACGGTTTCCCAATAGGCCCCAGCCGGGCCCCAAAGCTCAACCCCCCGATGGGACCGCCGCCGACACAAGAGCGTGGCGAAGGCGTGATCGGGGTTGCTGCGAGGATAGAAAGTTAAGCTTTGTCAGAATCTTGTTGGTCGATCTTGCCCTTGGCGGATTGCTGCCGACCGGCCCCTTAGGCCGGTTCAGTGGTAGTCGGGCACGCCCGGCATGGTGTGGAAGCCGGGCAACCGGCGGACCCGCCGCGCCCAGAGCGCCAGCGCCGGGAAGGCATCATGGTCCAGCCCGTAGTCGCGCGTCAGGGCAAAGGCGGGGAACAGCATGAGATCGGCCAGCGTCGCCTCGGGGCCGGCGAGGAAGCCTTCGCCGCGCAGCCCTTGCAGGGCCATGTGGTCGTCGAACAGGCGCAGCGCGCGGCGGGCGTCGCGGCGCAGTTGCGTCAGGGTGCCGGGGGCATTCATCATCGCGCAGGCGCGCGCTTGGGCGCAGGGGGCCAGCGTTGCGGCGGCGAGGCTCATCCAGTCCAGCATCCGCGCGCCGGTCAGCGCATCCTGCGGCATCAGCGGGTGGTCAGGCGCGTAGGATTCGGCGAGGTACAGCAGGATCGACAGCGTCTGCGTCAGGGTCAGTGCGCCGTCGGTCAGGACGGGCAGGCGGCCCTGCGGGTTCAGCGCCAGCATTGCGGGGGAAAGCTGCTCCTGTCCCGGATGCACATCGACCGAGCGCAGGGCCAGCTCGATCCCGAGGCAGCCGGCGGCGAGACGGATCCCATAGCAATCGGCGTCCAGCGCGTAATCGTAGAGGAGGGGCTGGCTCATGCGGTTTCTCCTTGCTGGGGCGTACCGGGGACGGCGGCGGCGTGATGCGTGGCGGCCTCGACCTGATCGCGCAGGCGGGTGGCGGCGCGCGCAAGGGCGATGCGGGCAGGGGTGCTGTCCTCGTCCTCGGGGTCGAGGCGGCGGGTCAGGTGCAGGGCGGTGCGCTGAGGGCCGAGTTCGTGCAGGCCGATGGCCAGACGGCCCCATTCGGTGTCCAGCATGGCCAAGGGACCGTCAAGGCTGAGGCCCGTCGCGCCGAAGGCCGTGGGCAGGGCGGCGAGAACGGCGTTGATCGGGGCCTCGATCTGGACGCTACGCACGGGATCGGCGGCGGGCAGGTCGGGGGCCTCGCCGTGCTCGCCAAGGCCGGCCCACAGAAGGCCACCGGATTCGGCGATGCCATAGGTCGTGGCGCAGATGGTCTTGGGCACCTCCAACTTGGGATGCGCCGGGATCGACCGGCATTGGCCGTCCGCGCCGTATTCCCAGCCGTGATACAGGCAGGCGATATGGTCGCCGCGCACGAAGCCGAAGGACAGTTTCATGCCGCGATGCGGGCAGCGGTCTTCCCAGGCATGGGGCGCGCCCGAGGCATCGCGCCAAAGCACGATGTCCTGACCTTGCAGGACGGCGCCGGTGGAACTGCCGGGCGTCACCGAGGCCGCCAGCGAAAGCGGGAACCAGCCGTTGATACTCATGTTGCTTGCCCTTCTGCTGGGGCCCCGTCCGGGGTTTCGTTCGTTTCGCGCCAGATCTCGGTGACCAGCGAATCGCGCGGCCCGAGGCTGAGGGCCATCTCGAAAGCGTCGATCAGGTCGCCGGGCCCGGTCAGGCCCACGCGAAGGCATTGCTCGGTGTTCTCAAGGATCTCAAGCCCCAGCGCCAGCCGCTTTGCCCGGTGGCGGGCAAAGTCGTCCATGCTGGCGGGTTTCAGCTCTCCGCTGAAGCCGAGGATCGCGCGTTCGCTCATCAAAGTCGCATGTCTTGCTGCAGTGCAACGTGACTGTCCGACGCGAGCGCGGGGGCGTCAAGGGCGGCGCGGCGTCAGCGGTGACGCGGGGCGCGCGGTCTCGACAAGGGCGGCGCGATGGCCGATCATCGCGGCACAGGTTGGATAGGGGATCGTCATGGCCGAGAAAGCCGCCTTGGATCAATGGTATTGCATCGACAACCTCGATGACATTCCGCTGGGCGGCAGCCGCAACCGGCTGCTGGGTGTGGACCTGTCCGTGGGCCGCTCGGGCGACACGATCAGTGTCTCGGCCGAGGGGCGGAGCCTGCCGACCCGGGTACGTTACGGCTATCTCTGGACGACGTTGGGCGAGCCCGCCGCCGAAGGCGCACCGCCGATCCCCGAGGCCGATGAGCCCGACCGCCGCTATGTCCCCTGCGGCGCGATCACGGTGAAGGCCTCGGGCCTGAGGATCGTCGAGAACTTCCTCGATATGGCGCATTTTCCCTTCGTGCATACGGATATCCTCGGCTCCGAGCCGCATACCGAAGTCGAGCAATACAATTGCGAGATCCGCCGCGATGTGGACGAGGTCTGGGCGACCAATTGCACCTTCGTGCAGCCCAAGGCCGCGCTGTCGGCGGGCGGTGCGATCAAGACGGATTACATCTACCGTATCACCACGCCCTTCTCGGTGCTGCTGTACAAGACCTGCCCGAATTCGGACACGCGCTGGGACGTGATCTGCCTCTTCGTGCAGCCGCTGGACCCCGACCGGTGCCGCGCGCATCCGGTGATGTTCCTCTTGGATGATACCTCGAAGCAGGAGGATCTGATCGCCTTCCAGCAGGTGATCTTCCTGCAGGACCGCATCATTCTGGAGAACCAGCGACCGGTGCTGCTGCCGTTTGAGCCGCGGGCCGAAATCCCGACGCGCGCCGATGCCTCCTCGGTCGCCTATCGGCGCTGGCTGAAGGAGAAGGGGCTGACCTACGGCACCTCGCAGGGGGAACCAGCGCTGGGTGCGGCATGAGCCTGCGCGGCCGGGCTGTGCTGGCGCGGGGCTTCCACGCGCCCGAGGCGCCGTTGGAGGAATTCCGCGACGCGGTGATCGAGGTGGACGACGCGGGCGTGATCGCTTCGGTCCGTCATCCGGGGTCTGATCTGTATTCCGTGCCCTCGGATGTGCTGCGCCTGCCTGAGGGCACGCTGCTGCTGCCGGGCTTCGTCGACCTCCATGTTCACGCGCCGCAATATCCGCAGCTGGGCACGGCGCTCGATGAGCCCTTGGAGGTCTGGCTGCAGCGCTACACCTTCCCGCTGGAGGCGCGCTATGCCGATCTGGCCTTTGCCGAGCGAGTGTATCGGCGGCTAGTGAAGGATCTGCTGGCCTCGGGCACGACGACCGCGCTGTACTTTGGCACGGTGCATCTGGAGGCTACGCAGCGGCTGGCCGAGCTGTGCCTCGAACTGGGCCAGCGCGCGTTGGTGGGCAAGGTGGCGATGGATCATCCCGAGAATTGTCCGGATTTCTACCGCGATCCTTCGCCAGAGGCCGCCGTCGCCGGCACCCGCGCGCTGATCGACCATATCCGCGCGCTGCCGGGGAACGAGGGGCTGGTCCAGCCGGTCGTGATGCCGCGCTTCATCCCGGCTTGCAGTGATAAGGCCTTGGAATTGCTGGGCGCCTTGGCAGAGGAGACGGGCTGCCGGGTGCATACTCATGTGTCCGAGAGCGATTGGGAGCATGGTTATGTGCTGGAGCGGCACGGCAGGACGGATGCCGAGAGCCTCGCGCATTTCGGCCTGCTGACGCCGCATTCGGTGCTGGCGCATGGGAATTTCCTCTCGGCCTCGGATTTCGCGCTTTTGCAACGGCGGCAGGTCGGCGTCGCGCATTGCCCGCTGTCCAATGCCTATTTCGCGGGCTCGGTCTTCCCGCTGAGGAAGGCTTTGCAGGCGGGTGTGAGTGTGGGGCTGGGCTCGGACATTTCAGGCGGGCCGGCGGGCACGGTCTGGGAGAATGCGCGTCAGGCGGTGACCGCGGCGCGGATGCTTGAGAGCGGGGTTGATCCGTCCCTCGCGCCTGATGCGCGAGGCGGGCAGGGCGGCGCGCGGGTCGATGCGGTGAACGCGTTCCGGCTGGCAACGCGCGGAGGGGCCGAGGCTTTGGGGCTGCCCGTCGGCGCGTTCCGTGAGGGGATGGCGTTCGACGCGATGCTGGTCGACCCCTCGGTTGAGGCCGGAACGCTGCGCGTGTTCGATGAAGATGTCGAGGGCGCGCGGCTTCTGGAGCGGGTGCTCTACGGGACGTCGAAGCCGAATATCACGAGCGTCTGGGTGAACGGCGAGGCGGTGGTGGGGTGAAACCCCACCCTACGGCTTTCCGCGTGAATGGACCCACGTAGTGATCAGGCGGCTCTTGAGTCTTACCCCGGATCGCCCCCCTATCCCGCCGCGTAGGGTGGGGTTTCACCCCACCTTTCGCTCATGCCTTCAGCGCCCGCGCCAACAGGCCGCCCGACTCCTGCAATCGTTCTTCTGCGGCCGCCGCATCCATCCCCAGCGTCAGCATCACCACCGCGCGCTTGATCGTGCCTCCGGTCTCCAGCGCCCTGGCCGCGACCTCACGGCTCTCGCCGGTCAGCTCGGCCACCATCGCCACCGCCCGCGCATGGAGTTTCACATTCGTCGGCCGCATCTCGACCATCCGGCCGCGATAGACATAGCCCAGCCGGATCATCACCCCCGTCGACAGGCAGTTGAGCAGCACCTTCTGCGCCGTCCCGGCCTTCATCCGGGTCGAGCCCGCGATGATCTCGGCCCCCGTCTCGGCCACCAGCGCGATCTCGGCGGCGGTTGCCAGCGCGGCCTCGGGCGCATTGGTGATCGCCAGCGTCAGCGCACCTTGGTTACGCGCGAAGGCGAGGCCCGCCAGCACAAAGGGTGTCCGTCCCGAAGCGGCAACGCCGATCACCACGTCCTCAGGCGCCAATCCCAGCGTGGCCAGCGCCTCGGGCGCTTCGGTCAGGCTGTCTTCGGCCCCCTCGACGGCCTTGATCAACGCGCCCGCACCGCCTGCCATCAGGGCCACGGCGCGCTCATAGGGCCAGTCGAAGGTTGGCGGCAGCTCGGCCGCATCCAGCGCCGCAAGCCGACCCGAGGTCCCAGCTCCGAGGTAGATCAGCCGCCCACCGCGCCCAAGGCGCTCGGCACAGGCGTCGATCGCCTGCGCCAAGGCACCCTTGGCGGCGCCGGCGGCGGCCACGGCGGCGAGCTGCGTTTCCAGCAGGGCCGACGCAAGATCGTCCGAAGACCAATCCTCGATGCCGGCGAAACGGGCAGCGGCTTGTTCGGTGCTGCTCATCGGGCAAGCTCCTTGGCGAGGCGCGCGGCGGTGGCGGGCGCGTCGGGGGTTGGGAAGGTCAGGGCGATGCCGGGTGTTCCCGCTTCCATCGCCGTGCGGATTTCCGGGTGCAACGGCAAGACCCCGCCGATCACCGCCACAGGGGCTTCTCCTGCGCGGGCGACCAACGCGCGGGCCAGACGGGCTAGCTCACCGCCCGCGCGCGCCATCAGTTCCAAGGCCAAGGGGTCGCCCAGATGCGCGGCCTCGGCGACAGGGCGCGCCAGTCGCCCGATGGCGCCGCGATCGCCACCATAGACATGCCGGCGCGTGGCCTCCCAGTCGCTGCCGCCAATGGCGCCGAAGACGGCATCGGCGAGGATCTCGGCACCCTTCGGCGCGCTATCGTCATCGATCAATCGCCAAAGCGCGTCGAGTGCCCTGAGCGCGATCCACGCGCCCGAGCCGCCGTCATCGATGAGCGTCCCGCGCCCGCCGACCAGTGTCACGCCGCCCTCCATCGAGAACCCGACCGAGCCGGTGCCCGCCGCGACCAGATGGCCACCGCCCTCGGGCCAGACAGCCTGCCACGCCAGCACCATGTCGTTGACGATCGTCACGCTCTCTGCGGGCAGGCCCAGCACCGCGCCGGCAAGGGTGCGCAAGGTCGGATCGTCCTCGAACCCTGCGCCGGTCACGCCAAGATAGGCGCCCGCGAAGGGCCCGTCGGCGCGCATCGGTGCGAGAGCGGCCTCGAAGGCCGAACGGGCGGCGGCGTCGAAGACCAGCCCCGTCGCGCCGGCGCTTTCGCCCCGCGAGCCATCACTTGTCGCCCAGCGTGTGCCCGTGCCGCCCATGTCCACGCCGAGAAAGCGCATGAAACACCCCGTGTTATTCGGCCGCGACCCTAGCCTCGGGGCCGGGCAGGGTCAAAGGGGCCGCGTTGGACAGAGGCGGGAATTCGTCTATGCAGACGGCATGGAAAACACCCGACTCAATGCCGAGACCGTGCGCGCCGCTGCGGCCCGCGTCCTGAAGGCCGAGGCCGAGGCCGTGCTGCGCATGGCGGACGAGCTGCCCGTGGATTTCGTGCCCGCCGTCGAGGCGATGCTGGGCTGCCGGGGTCGGGTGGTGCTGTCGGGCATCGGCAAATCCGGCCATATCGCCCGCAAGATCGCGGCGACTCTGGCCTCGACCGGGACGCCCTCGCAGTTCGTCCATCCGGCCGAGGCGAGCCATGGCGATCTGGGCATGGTGACCGAGGCCGATGTCTGCATCCTGATCTCGAATTCCGGCGAGACGGCCGAACTGGGCGATCTGATCAACCACACCCGCCGCTTCTCGATCCCGCTGATCGGTATCTCGCGCAAGCTGGACAGCACGTTGATGCGCGCGGCGGATCTGAAGCTGCTGCTGCCGAACGCGCCCGAGGCCTGCTCGATCGGCATGGCGCCGACGACCTCGACGACGCTGACGTTGGCGCTGGGCGACGCGCTGGCCGTGGCGCTGATGGAGCAGCGCGGCTTCCTGCACGAGAATTTCCGCGTCTTCCATCCGGGCGGCAAGCTGGGCGCGAAGCTGGCCTTGGTGCGCCAGCTGATGCATGAGGCGGACGAGTTGCCGCTGGTGCAGCCGGAGACTTCGATGTCCGAGACCCTCTTGCGCATGAGCGAGAAGGGCTTCGGGCTGGCCTGCATGGTCGATACCGAGGGGCGCCTTGCGGGCGTGATCTCGGACGGCGACTTGCGGCGCCATATCGACGGGCTGATGGCCAAGACGGCGGGCGAGGTGGCAACGCGCAGCCCGGTCACCGTCCCGCCGGAGATGCTGGCTGCGGAATCCCTGAACATCATGAACGACCGCCGCATCACCGCGCTGGTCGTGGTCGATGAGGACCAGAAGCCGATCGGCTTGATCCGCCTGCACGTCCTTCTGAAGGCGGGTCTGGCCTAAGGTCAGAAATGTCAGGCTTTCGCAGCCTATTCGGATAAGCGATTGTGAATCTGCTAGAAATTCCACTTAGTGAATGGCGCAGCCCAGCATCTAGATGCGTGGATCCCGATCCTTGCGGGGCAGGCTGCAAAGTGCCGCGTCCCGTGATACTCAGTCGGCGGAGAACCAGATTAGGGACGTTTGCAATCGTCGGACGAGGTCCGGCTGACCGCGCGCGCCCGTCTGCGCGAACAACCGTTTCGAGGCGCTGCGGGTCGTCTCCAGTGTCCAGCCGAGGGTATCGGCGGCCTCGGCCAATGTCGCGCCGTCACAGATCTGGGCGGCGAGCCGGGCCTCGCTTCGGCTGACGCCGAGAGCTTTGGACACAATCTCTGGAGCGAGTTGTGCGGCCTTCGGCGGTTGACGGACAACACCGCGTATCACGGGTTCCAGTCCGGGGGCGGGAGGGGTGAGGCCGGGGTGAAGCCCAAGCGACAACGTGCCCCCGAGCGACACGGGGAGGGGCGTCTCGCCCCCGAACGCCCTCTCGAACGCGCGGCGCAGCTCGCGGGCGCGTTGGCCGTCGGCGGGCTCAAGCCGGCTACCTTGTGGCAGTTGCAGGCCCGGCTGAGAGGCGATCAATTTGGCGGCCGTCTCAGACAGGGCAACGACCCGAGCATTGCTGTCGAACCACAGCCAGCCAAGGCCGAGGTCGCGGCCGATGCGGCGGTCTTCAGAGGCCTGCGTGCGCTCACGGTTGAGCTGTTGCCAGTTGCGCAGCGCTTGCAGGAGATGCGGTGACAGTCGGGTCAGATGTGCCCCATCAACGGCGCGGAAGTCATTGAACCGATGGGTTATTACCAGGATGCCCTGCACACCGCCGGGGCGGCCCACGCGGATCAGGCGGCATGGCGAAGGGCTGGCGAGTTCATCCTGAGCATAGACCCGGTCGTTGCGCAGGCCGGACAGGATGTCGGGGTCGGGCAGAGAGGCCTCGCCGAAGATCAGCGGGTCCCCGCCGCTGTCGATGCGCAGTGCGGCCGTCTCGGCGCCGGTGAGGGATTTGAGCGCGCTGAGAAAGTCGTCCCAGCCCCCGTCGACCACTGGCGCGGCGGAGAGGCGCAACAGCAGGGCGACGTCTTCAGGCTGTCCCAACATCAGGCGAATTCCGGCGCAAAATCAGATGGCCCCCCATTTGGGGGGTGTTTGATGTGATGCCGATTGTTACCTCAGCCGTCAATGCCAATGACCGGGCCCGATGTGCGGGGCCCAACAAGAAGGATCCGGGAATGTCCGTGAAAACCCTGACCCATTTGCAGCGACTGGAGGCCGAGAGCATCCATATCCTGCGCGAGGTTGCTGCCGAGGCCCAGAAGCCGGTGATGCTGTATTCCGTCGGCAAGGACAGCGCGGTGATGCTGCATCTGGCGAAGAAGGCCTTCTACCCCTCGCCGCCGCCGTTCCCGCTGCTTCACGTTGATACAACGTGGAAATTCCAGGACATGTACAAGCTGCGCGACAAGGCTGCGGCCGATGCGGGCATGGAGTTGTTGGTCTACCAGAACCCGGAAGCCAAGGAGAAGGGCATCAACCCCTTCGACCACGGCAGCCTGCATACCGACATGTGGAAAACCGAGGGGCTGAAGCAGGCGCTTGACCTCTACGGCTTCGATGCCGCCTTCGGTGGCGCCCGCCGCGACGAGGAAAAGAGCCGTGCGAAAGAGCGCGTGTTCTCCTTCCGCTCGGCCAACCATCGCTGGGACCCGAAGAACCAGCGGCCCGAGCTGTGGCGCCTCTACAATGCCCGCAAGGCCAAGGGCGAGTCGATGCGGGTCTTCCCGATCTCGAACTGGACCGAGCTGGACATCTGGCAATATATCCACCTCGAAGGCATTGAAATCGTGCCGCTTTACTTCTCGGCCCCGCGTCCGACCGTGGTCCGCGATGGGCTGGTGCTGATGGTCGATGACCACCGTTTCCCGCTGAAGGACGGCGAGGAGCCGGTGATGCGCTCGATCCGCTTCCGCACGCTGGGTTGCTATCCGCTGACCGGCGCTGTCGAAAGCGAGGCGAAGACGCTGCCCGAGGTCATTCAGGAGATGCTGCTGACCACGACCTCGGAGCGTCAGGGCCGCGCCATCGACCACGATCAGGCCGCCTCGATGGAGAAGAAGAAGCAGGAAGGCTATTTCTGAGCCCTCCGCTTTTCGCACGGAATTTCAACACCCTCTGAGGTGACCTTTCATGACTGACCCGATCTACAAGACCGACGCGCTGATCGCGCAGGATATCGACGCCTATCTGGAAACCCACCAGCACAAGACCATGCTGCGCTTCATCACCTGCGGGTCGGTGGATGACGGCAAGTCGACGCTGATCGGCCGCCTGCTGTACGATTCGAAGATGATCTTCGAAGACCAGTTGGCTGCGCTGGAAGCGGACTCAAAACGCGTCGGCACGCAGGGGCAGGAGATCGACTTCGCGCTCCTCGTCGACGGCCTCGCCGCCGAGCGCGAGCAGGGCATCACCATCGACGTCGCTTACCGCTTCTTCGCCACCGAGAAGCGCAAGTTCATCGTCGCCGACACCCCGGGCCACGAGCAATACACCCGCAACATGGTCACCGGCGCGTCGACCGCCGATCTGGCCGTGATCCTGATCGACGCGCGCAAGGGCGTGCTGACCCAGACGCGGCGCCACAGCTATCTGGTCAACCTCTTGGGCATCAAGAACATCGTGCTGGCGGTGAACAAGATGGACCTTGTGGGCTACGACCAGAAGGTCTTCGACCAGATCGTCGCGGATTACACCACCTTCGCGCAGTCTATCGGCATCGAGCGCTTCACGGCCATGCCGATCTCGGGCTTCAAAGGCGACAACATCACCGCCCCCAGCGCGAACACGCCGTGGTACACCGGTCCCTCGCTGCTGCCCTATCTGGAAGAGGTCGAGGTCGACGCGACCACCGATCAGGAGAAGCCGTTCCGCCTGCCGGTGCAATGGGTGAACCGCCCGAACCTCGACTTCCGCGGCTTTGCCGGGATGATCGCCTCCGGCGCTGTGCGCCCGGGCGACGAGGTACGGGTGCTGCCCTCGGGCAAGACCTCGACGGTTGCGCGGATCGTGGCGCTGGAAGGCGACCGTGACGTGGCGGTAGCGGGCGAGTCCGTGACCATCACGCTGGCCGACGAGATCGACTGCTCGCGCGGGCAGGTGATCGTCGCGGCCAAGGCGCCTCTGGAAGTGGCTGACCAGTTCGAAGCCTCCATCGTCTGGATGGACGAGCATGAGATGGTGCCGGGCCGTGCCTATTGGCTGAAGATCGGCACGCAGACGGTCTCGGCCTCGATTGCGCAGCCGAAATACGAGGTGAACGTCAACACGCAGGAGCATCTGGCGGCGAAGACGCTGGACCTGAACTCCATTGGCGTGGCGAATATCACCACCGACCGCGAGATCCCCTTCGCGCCCTATGCCGAGAGCCGCGATCTGGGTGGCTTCATCCTGATCGACAAGATGACCAACGCCACCGTGGCCGCGGGCATCATCCACTTCTCGCTGCGCCGGGCGTCGAACATCCACTGGCAAGCCACGGATATCACGCGCGAACACCATGCCTCGATGAAGCACCAGAAGCCGGCGGTGGTCTGGCTGACGGGCCTGTCGGGCTCTGGCAAGTCTACGATCGGCAACGCGCTGGAGAAGAAGCTGGCGCGGATGAACCGGCACACCTTCCTGCTTGACGGCGACAACGTGCGCCACGGGCTGAACAAGGATCTGGGCTTCACCGAGGCCGACCGGGTCGAGAACGTGCGCCGTGTGGGCGAGGTGGCGAAACTGATGACCGACGCGGGTCTCATCGTCATCACCGCCTTCATCTCGCCCTTCCGGTCGGAGCGCGACATGGTGCGCGGCATGATGCAGCCGGGTGAGTTCGTCGAGGTCTTCGTGGACACGCCGCTGAGCGTGGCGGAAGAGCGCGACGTGAAAGGGCTTTATGCCAAGGCACGCTCGGGCCAGTTGAAGAACTTCACCGGCATCGACAGCCCCTATGAGGCGCCGGAAAGCCCCGAGATCCGCATCGACACCACGGCCTTGACGGCTGACGAAGCTGCCGATGCGATCATTGCCCGCCTGATCCCGTAATCAGGGCCGGACAACAAGATCTTCGCCGCCGCCGGGTTCTGCTCGGCGGCGGTTTGCGTCTCGGCGAAGACTTGCCTCAATCATGGGCAATTGCCTGCGAAAATGGCCCGATGGCGCGGAATTCCGCGTTTCCCGGTGGCATCAGGCGCTTTGGCCAATAAGGTGGGACAGACTCACGCACCGGCCAAAGGACAGGACCCGGCATGGCAATCTACGCCTCGATCCACCACCTGACGCATTACAAATACGACCGCCCGGTCACGCTGGGGCCGCAGATCATTCGCCTCAGGCCGGCGCCGCATTCGCGCACGCGGGTGATCTCGCATTCGCTGAAGGTCTCGCCGGGCGGGCATTTCGTGAACCACCAGCAGGACCCCTATGGCAACTGGCTGGCGCGTTTCGTCTTCCCCGAGCCGGTGACTGAGTTCAAGATCGAGGTCGATCTGACCGCCGACATGACGGTCTACAACCCCTTTGACTTCTTCGTCGAGGAATCCGCCGAGCATTGGCCCTTCGACTATCCGGAAGAGCTGCGCGAGGATCTGTCGATCTACCGCACGCCCGAGCCCGAAGGCCCGCTGCTGGCGCAGCTGATCGGCAGTCTCGACTATTCCAAGCAGCGGACGGTGGATCTGCTGGTCGGGCTGAACGCGAAGATCTCGGAAATCGTCAATTACACGATCCGCATGGAGCCCGGCGTGCAGACGCCTGAGGAAACGCTGACGGTCAAATCGGGCTCGTGCCGGGACAGCTCGTGGCTGTTGGTGCAGGTGCTGCGGCATCTGGGCTTCGCGGCGCGCTTTGTCTCGGGCTATCTGATCCAGCTGACCCCGGACGTGAAATCTCTGGATGGCCCCTCGGGCACCGACCATGATTTCACCGATCTGCACGCCTGGTGCGAGGTGTTTCTGCCGGGGGCGGGCTGGATAGGGCTCGATCCGACCTCGGGCCTTCTGACCGGCGAGAGCCATATCCCGCTGGCCGCGACCCCGCATTTCCGCAATGCCGCGCCGATCACCGGGGGCTTCACCGCGGCGGGCGAGCTGAAGACGGATTTTGCCTTCGACATGACGGTCACTCGCGTGGCCGAGCATCCGCGGATCACCAAGCCCTTCTCGGACGAGAGTTGGGACCGGCTCAACGCGCTTGGCCGCAAGGTCGATGCGGAGCTGAAGAAGGGCGATGTGCGCCTGACCATGGGCGGCGAGCCGACCTTCGTCTCGGTCGATGATTTCGAGAGTGCCGAGTGGAATACCGCCGCCGTCGGGCCCCAAAAGCGCGGCCTCGCCGACGACCTGATCCGCCGCCTGCGCCAGCGCTTCGCGCCCGGTGGCTTCCTGCATTACGGGCAGGGCAAATGGTATCCCGGCGAGAGCCTGCCGCGCTGGACCTTCTCGCTCTATTGGCGCCATGACGGGCAGCCGGTCTGGAAGAACCCGGACCTCGTCGCGCGCGAGGCGCCGTCGAAGCGGGTGACCTCGGATGATGCCGGGACCTTCATGGCGGCCTTTGCCAAGAACCTCGGGCTCGATGAGGGCTTCGCGCAGCCGGCTTATGAGGACCCGGCCGAGTGGATCTTGAAGGAATCGAACCTTCCGGCCAATGTCACGCCCGAGAATTCCAAGCTGAAAAACCCGGAGGATCGGGCGCGTTACGCGCGGGTCTTCAATCAGGGCCTGACCGAGGCCTCGGGCTATGTCCTGCCGATCCAGCGCTGGTGGCAATCGGCCGACAAGCCCGCGCAATGGCGGTCCGAGCTGTGGAAACCCCGGCGCGGCAAGATCTTCCTTATCCCCGGCGACAGCCCGGTCGGCTTCCGTCTGCCCTTGGGCTCGCTGCCCTATATCCCGCCCGCGCAATATCCCTACAGCTATCCCGCCGACCCGACGGTGCCGGTCGTCCAGCTGCCCGATTTCCACGCCGGGATCGAGGCCCGTCGCCGCGCCGTCGAGGCCGAGAAGGCCCGCATCGCGCAGGAGGAGGCCGAGCAGGCGGCGATGCTGCCGCCGGTGACGCCGGGCCATGCGCAGGGCTCGCGCCCGGGTGCGAAGGAGGCCGAGCGTCAGGCTTATCAGCCGCAGGATCTGCATCTGGGCGAGGGGGTCGATCCCTCGACCGGGGCGGTGCGCACCGCCATCGCGATGGAGCCGCGCGACGGGCGGCTGTGCCTCTTCATGCCGCCCTGCGACACGCTGGAGGAATATCTCGAGCTCATCGCCAATGCCGAGTTGACGGCGGCCGAGCTGAACCTGCCGATCCATATCGAGGGCTATTCCCCGCCGCATGACCCGCGCCTCAATGTGATCCGCGTGGCGCCCGATCCGGGTGTGATCGAAGTCAACATCCATCCCGCGCATAGCTGGGAGGAATGCGTCGCCACGACCGAGGCGATCTACGACGAGGCCCGCAACTCGCGTCTGGGGGCCGACAAGTTCATGATCGACGGGCGGCATACCGGCACCGGCGGCGGCAACCATGTGGTGGTCGGGGGCGCGACGACGCTCGACAGCCCCTTCCTGCGCCGCCCCGATGTGCTGAAATCGCTGATCCTGATCTGGCAGCGGCACCCCTCGCTCAGCTACCTGTTCTCGGGGCTGTTCATCGGCCCGACCTCGCAGGCGCCCCGGATCGACGAGGCGCGGCACGATACGCTTTACGAGCTGGAGATTGCGCTCAATCAGATCGGCGACCCGGTCAATGGCGGGCCGCTGCCGCCCGCATGGCTGGTGGACCGGCTTCTGCGCAACATGCTGACCGATGTCACCGGCAACACCCACCGGGCCGAGATCTGCATCGACAAGCTCTATTCCCCCGATGGCCCGACCGGGCGTCTGGGTCTGGTGGAGTTCCGTGGCTTCGAGATGCCGCCGCATCCGCGCATGAGCCTTGCACAGCAATTGCTGCTGCGAGCGATCATCGCGCGCTGCTGGAACGCGCCGGTGCAGGGCCGCCCGGTCCGCTGGGGCACGGTGCTGCATGACCGTTTCATGCTGCCGCATTACCTGTGGGAGGACCTGCTCAGCCTGCTCGCCGATCTGCGGCTGCATGGCTTCGACATGGACCCCGTCTGGTTCGAGGCGCAGGCCGAGTTCCGTTTCCCCTTCTGCGGCCAGATCGAGGCCGAAGGTGCGCATCTGGAGGTCCGGCAGGCGCTGGAGCCTTGGCATGTGCTGGGCGAAACCGGCGCGATCGGCGGCACGGTGCGCTATACCGACAGCTCGGTCGAGCGCCTTCAGGTCAAGCTGACGACGCTGCATCAGGACCGCTTCCGCGTCATGGTCAACCAGCGGCCGGTGCCCCTGGCGCGGACCGGAACCTCGGGCGTGGCGGTGGGGGGCGTGCGCTACAAGGCTTGGCAGCCGCCCGAATCCCTGCATCCCGTCTTGCCGGTCAACACTCCGCTCATATTCGACATCTATGATGACTGGACGGGGCGCGCGATCGCGGGCTGTACCTACCATGTGGCGCATCCGGGCGGGCGGAACTATGACACCTTCCCGGTCAATGCCTACGAGGCCGAGGCCCGCCGCCTTGCGCGGTTCGAGCCTTATGGGCATACAGCCGGTTCCTACCGCCCCGTGCCGGAAGTGCCGCATCCCGAGTTCCCGCTGACGCTGGATCTGCGGCGCCCGGCCGGTTTGAACTGATCGAAGGCTGCCGCCCATGCCCGCCGCGCGTCCCGCCAAGGAACCGGACCTGTTCTCGGACTACCACCGGATTCCGGGGGTGGCCGACGAATTGTTCGATGCCGAGGGGCGGATGCGGCCGGTCTGGGCGCGCTTTGTCGAGCGTTTCGCAAGATTGGCCCCGGCCGAGATCGCCGCGCGGTTTGAGCGCGGCAACCAGTATCTGCGCGACGCGGGCGTGTTCTACCGGCAATATTCCGGCGACCCGCTGGCCGAGCGTGACTGGCCGCTCTCGCATATCCCGGTGGTGCTGCATGACAGCGAATGGGAGCAGATCTGCACAGGGCTGGCCGAGCGCGCCGATCTGCTGGAGCAGGTGGTGGCCGATCTCTATGGCGAGGGGCGACTGGTGCGCGAGGGGCATCTGCCGGCCTCGCTGATCGCCGCCTCGCCGCAATGGCTGCGGCCGATGGTTGGGATCGAGCCTGCGGGCGGGCATCATCTGCATTTCCTCGCCTTCGAGATCGGCCGCTCGCCCGATGGCTCGTGGCTGGTCTTGGGCGACCGGGTGCAGGCGCCTTCTGGTGCGGGCTTCGCGCTGGAGAACCGGATGGCGACCGGGCGCATCTTCCCTGAGCGTTTCCCGCGCGCCTATATCCATCGGCTGGCCGGGTTCTTCGCCGATTTCCGCGCGCAGATGAAGGCGCTGGCCAAGGCCGGCGGCGACATGGAGGCGCGTGCGGCGATCCTGACGCCGGGGCCGTCGAACGATACCTATTACGAGCATACCTATATCGCGCGATACCTTGGCCTGATGTTGCTGGAGGGGGAGGATCTGCTTGTCGAGAATGGCGAGCTGAAGGTCCGGACCATCGAGGGGCCGCAGCCGATCGGCCTGCTGTGGCGGCGCATCGACGCGGCCTTCGCCGACCCGCTGGAGCTGCATTCCGGCAGCCAGATCGGCACGCCCGGGCTGGTCGAGACGGTGCGGCGCGGCAACCTCGCCATGGTCAATGCTCTCGGCGCAGGCGTTGTCGAGATGCGGGCGATGATGGCCTTCCTGCCGCGCATCTCCGAGGTGCTGACGGGCAAGCCGCTGGCGCTGTCCAACATCGCGACATGGTGGTGCGGCGGTGCGGCCGAGCGCGATTACGTCAAGAAGCACGCGGGCGAGATGCTGATCGGCCCGGCTTTGAGCCCCGATCTGCCCTATGACATCGAGACCGGCGCCGGGCTGGGCGGGCAGGGCGGTGATACCGAGGCCTGGATCGACGCTGAAGGGCCCTCGCTGGTCGGTCAGGAGGCGGTGGCGCTGTCGACCACGCCCGCATGGGTGACCGAGCCGGGCCAGCCGCTGGTCGAGGGGCGCATTCTGCCACGGCCGATGACGATCCGTGTCTTCGCTGCCCGCACGGCCGAGGGCTGGCGCTTCATGAAGGGCGGCTACGCGCGGATCGGCAAGGCGGGGGATGCCTCGGCACTCGGGATGCAGAAAGGCGGGTCGGTCGCGGATGTGTGGATCGTCTCGGACCGTTTGGTGCCCAAGGTCACGCTGACGCCGAAGGGCGAGGCGAGTTTCCAGCGGCTGGCGCACGGGGTGCTGCCCTCGCGTTCGGCGGACAACCTGTTCTGGCTGGGCCGCTATGTGGAGCGGACCGAGGACGCGATCCGCTTGATCCGCGCCTATCACCTGCGGCTGGCGGCGACGGACAATCCGGCTGATCCGCTGCTGCGGCGGCTCAGGGCCTTCATCAGCGGCTATGGCATCGACGTGGCGCAACCCATGCCCGAGGCCTTGCTCGACCGGATCGGCGCGGCACGGGCCTGTGCGGCCAAGGTGCGCGACCGCTTCTCGACCGACGGATGGGCGGCGCTGGTGGATCTGCACCGCACCGCCAGCGTGACCCTGCGCGATATCGAGGCGGGGGATGATGCGGCGCGGGCGATGTTCGTGCTGGTGCGCAAGATGACCGCGTTCTCGGGGCTGGTGCAGGACAACATGTATCGCTTTCAAGGCTGGCGCTTCCTGTCGCTGGGCCGGGCGCTGGAGCGCGCAGACGGGCTGACGGCACTGCTGCATGGTCTGGCCGAGCCCGGCGCGCCCGAAGGGGCGCTGGACCTCGCGGTCGAGGTGGCGGACAGCGTCATCACCCATCGCCGCCGCTACGCGGTCGAGACCTCGCGCGATACGGTGGTCGATCTGCTGGCGCTCGATGCCGACAACCCGCGCTCGATCCTGTTCCAGTTGCGCGTCATGCGCGAACAGGCCGCCGCCTTGCCGGGGGCCGAAGACAACGGGCGGCTCGCGGCCTTGTCGCGGGCGATCCTGCCGTTGGAGACCCGGCTCAGCGTCGTTGATATCGAGGACATCACCGCGAAACGATTGCTGTCGATGCGCGGGGCCTTCGGGGATATTTCTGACCTGATCACCGATGCTTATCTGCGGTAAGTGACGGCATGATCTACGATATCAGCCTCGCCATCGATTACGAATACGCCGCCGTCTCGGACCGGGCGCGGACCTTGATGCGGCTGTTGCCCTCTGACCTGTCGGGTGAGCAACGGGTGCTGGACACGGCGCTGACGATCACGCCGCGCCCGGATGAGCGGCGCGAGGAGCGAGACTTCTTCGGCAATTGCACCACGACGGCGGTCTGGCACGGGCCGATCGACGCGCTGCATCTGGTGCTGAAGCTGCGGGTCGAGCGGTTGACCCCGCCCGGCAGCGCCGACCTGTCGCCCTTGCTGGCGGATCTGCCGAGCACGCTGGACGGGGTGCGCGACCTTGGACCTTGCGCGCCGCATCATTTCCGCGGCCCCTCGGCCCGCGTGCCGCTGATCCCGGCGATCTCGCGCTTTGCGCAGGCGGTCATCACGAAGGCGGGCGGGACGCCGACAACCCGGCAGGCGATCGAGCTGCTGGGCCATGCGCTGCACGAGGAGATGCGCTTCGATGCCGAGGCGACCTCGGTCGAGACGGGGCCGGAGCAGGCGTTCGAGCAACGCTCGGGCGTGTGTCAGGACTTCGCCCACATCATGATCGCGGGGCTGCGGGCCTTGGGCATTCCGGCGGGCTATGTCTCGGGCTTTCTGCGCACCAATCCGCCGCCGGGACAGCCCCGGCTGGAGGGGGTGGACGCGATGCATGCCTGGGTCTGTGCCTGGGCCGGGCCGGTGACCGGCTGGATCGAGTTCGATCCGACCAACGATCAACCGGCGGGGCAGGATTACGTCACAGTGGCGCGCGGGCGCGATTACCTCGATGCGGCGCCGGTGCTGGGGGCCATGCGCAGCGCGGGCGGGCAGGCGAGCCGCCATGCCGTGGACATGGTCCCGCTGGAGGATTGAGGCCGGCGGTGCAACGCGCGCAGGCATCAGCCTTGGCAAACCTGTCGCGCCTATTGTCCGGCGTCGATCAGGAGGCCGAGGCATGGACGAGACATCCACCAATCTGAACCTTCCGTACCTGCAGGCCGCGCAGGCGCAGAAGCATGTCACTCACAATGCAGCCCTGGAGCGGTTGGATCTCGTGGTCCACCTCGTCCTTCAGGGGTTCGACGAGACGTCACCGCCGCTTAGCCCCGATGAGGGGCAGGTTTGGTCGATCGGTTCAGGCGCGATCAATGACTGGGTCGGCCATGACGGCGAACTCGCTGCCTGGTCGAACGGCGGATGGCTGTTTCTGACGCCTAAGGCTGGCTGGCGCAGTGTCGTGGGGACGGAGCTTCGGCTCTGGAACGGCTCGGCCTGGGTCGCTCCGGATCTGCCCGCGCTGCAAAACCTGTCCGGCGTCGGCATCGGCACGACCTATGATGCGACCAACAAGCTGGCGGTTGCTTCGGACGCGGTTCTGCTCAGCCATGCGGGCGCGGGACATCAACTGAAGGTGAACAAGAACGGCGTGTCAGACACAGCTTCTGTCCTGTTTCAGACGGGTTGGTCCGGGCGGGCGGAACTGGGCACTCTCGGCTCGGAGGCCTTTGGCGTAAAGGTCTCCGCCGATGGCAGCAGCTGGACCACCGCACTGTCGATTAATGCGGCAACCGGTGTTCCGGCGTTCGGACATGGCGCGGTGGTCAACGGTCCGGTGACTGGGACCGGGGTGACGCAGAGTCCGACCGACGCGACCGTGGGAAGGCTGACCAAAGTCGGGGATTTCGGGCTGGGAAGCACGTCCGGTCAGATTCTGGTCGACCTGAATGACAACACGGTGCCGAACGGCTTATACTTCTGCGTTCAGGGGACAACAGCGAACAATACGGTTGGCGGGATCGCATTCACCGGCTCCGTACTGGTGAATCAGCGGGCCAACGGTGCAAGGGTCACGCAGATTGCCATCTTTGAAGGCCTTTCGAACGGCCTTGCTTTCATCCGCGTCTACAACGGCGGTTGGGGGCCGTGGTACCGAACCTATAATCAAGCCACGATATTGGGTGCCGTTTCGCAGTCAGGCGGCGTGCCGACCGGCGCCATTCTTCAGCGCGGCGTCAATGCGAATGGAGAATTTGTCCGTTTTGCTGACGGGACGCAAATTTGCACTGTTTCCGCCGCGGCTGTCGATTGCCAAGTCACGGCCGGCACTGTCTTCACTCACGCGAGCGCCTTGGTCTGGACGTTCCCAGCAGCATTCTCGGCGGCTCCAAGTGTTTCTGGCGGTGGAGGCGATGTGACACGGTGGCTTGCGACAAGCACCCCTTCGCCAAGCGCGGTCGGCTATCGCGTGTTGAGCCATAGCAGTAGCGCAAGTCTGGCAGCGCCGGTATTGATGGCTGTCGGCCGTTGGTTCTGAGGAGGTTCCCATGCGACTGACCCTTTCACCAATCCGTGGTCTGCCGGGACAGGTTGAAACCACGCTCTCGATCTCCGGAGACATCCTATGGGTGGATGGCCCCAGCGTCGACTTTGGTTCGCTTGTGCCCGATGGCGGGGAGTTTCATCCCGACGAGGGCGATCACCCGTTCATCGGCGTAATCTCCCGCATTGACGGCGAGATACAGGCGACTGTGCGCGTCGTATTGGGTGACGACACCGCCCCCGACCAGCCGATCGATCCCGCGCATTGGCTCATCACCGCGACGGACGGGCCTGTTTCGGTCCCCGCAATCCGCACTTCCAAAGAGGACCCTCTGGCATGACTTATGTGCTCACCGGTACCACAAGGACATCTCAGGATATCGCGGCCACCAAGGTTGCTGCAGCCCAAGCCCGGATTGCCGCGGCGATAAATGCTCATGTCGAGGCGCGGGCGATAGTCATGGGGTATAACAGCGCTGCGCACCTTGCCGGCTATACCGGCAGCACTGTTTCGGACTGGGCCGAGGAAGCGCGAACCTTCGTCGCATGGCGCGACGCTGTCTGGCTCATGGCCTTCGACTTGCGTGATCAGTACGACATTACGGAAGATCTTCCTGATTCTTCGGAAGTCCTTAGTCACGTTCCAGCTTGGCCCGGCTGAGCGTCGAGCGGGAGTGTGCAGAGCACCTTCCGTCGCCTTGACTGCTGACCGTCATCCAGACAGTTGTGCGGTCAGGGCCGCGAGCGGTTCATCAAGCGATCGGCCGCGGCTTTCCATGTTCAGCCGCACCACCGGCTCGGTGTTCGACGAGCGCAGGTTGAAGCGCCAGTCGCCCATGTCGAGGCTGATGCCATCGGTCTCGTCCACGGAGCAGGCCCGGGGCTCGTATCGGGCGCGGATCGCAGTGATTGTGCCCTTGGGGTCGGCCGGGTGGAAGTTGATCTCGCCCGACGAGGGGAAGGCCGCCCTGCGCGCCGCGACCAGATCGGCCAGCGGCCCGCGACGCGAGACAAGCTCGGCCATCACCAGCCAGGGGATCATGCCGCTGTCGCAATAGACAAAATCGCGGAAGTAGTGATGGGCGGACATCTCGCCGCCATAGAAGGCATTCTCGTCGCGCATGGATTGCTTGATGAAGGCATGCCCCGTGCGCGATTGCACAGCCGTGCCACCGGCCCGGGCGACGACATCCTGCGTGTTCCAGACCACGCGCGGGTCGTGGATGATCTTCGCGCCTGGCTCCTTTTGCAGGAAGACCTCGGCCAGAAGCCCCACGACATACTCACCGTCGACGAAGCCGCCCGTATGGTCGAAGAAGAAGCAGCGGTCGAAATCGCCGTCCCAAGCCACGCCCAGATCCGCACCCTCGGCGATCACGCGCTCGGCGGTGACGGGGCGATTTTCCACCAGCAACGGGTTCGGAATACCGTTCGGAAAGCTGCCGTCCGGCGTGTGGTGCATACGGATGAAGGTCAGGGGTGCGCCCCGGAGTTCGAGGGCTGCCGCAATGGCGTCGAAGGTCGGACCGGCGGCGCCATTGCCGGCGTTGACGACGATCTTCAGGGGCTTGAGCGCGGCGACGTCGACGAAGGACATCACGCGCTCGACATAGGCGGTGCGCGCCTCGATGGCGATATCGCGGATCCGGCCGCCCGCGCGTGCCGGGCCGAAGTCATCCGCCTCGGCCAGCGCCTTGATCGACGCGAGACCCGTCGCCGCATCGAGCGGGGCCGAGCCTGCCCGGACCATCTTCATGCCGTTGTAATCCATGGGATTATGCGAGGCGGTGACGCAGATGCCGCCATCCGCGCCGAAGAACGTGGTGGCAAAATACATCTCTTCAGTGCCCGACAGTCCGAGGTCCAGAACCTCGCAGCCCTCTGCCACCAGCGCCTGCGCGACTGCGCCCGCGAGGGCCTCAGAAGAGGCGCGGATATCACGGCCCAGAACGACCTTCTTCGCGCCAAGCGCGCGGGCAAAGGCCCGACCGATGCGGTGGGCGATCTCCTCGTCAAGGTCGATGCCCAGCCGGCCACGGATGTCATAGGCCTTGAAGCAGGTCAGCGCGCTCATCCTTTCGCCCCCTGACCGCGGGCATAGACGTCCTCGTATCGGATGATGTCATCCTCGCCGAGATAGCTACCGGTCTGTACCTCGATCAGGACCATGGGTACCTTGCCGGGGTTCTCCATCCGATGGACGGCACCGAGCGGAATATAGACCGATTGGTTTTCGGTCACGAGCTGCACGCGGTCATCGATCGTCACCTTCGCGGTGCCTTCGACCACAATCCAGTGCTCGGCCCGATGATGGTGCGACTGGAGGCTCAGCGCCGCACCGGGATGGACATGGATGCGCTTGACCTGAAACCGCGACCCCAGTGCGAGGCTCTCGTACCAGCCCCAGGGTCGGTAATCGCGGGGGAGGGTCTCGGCCTGTGCGACGCCGCGCGCCTTCAGCGCGCTCACCGCCTTCTTCACATCCTGCGCACGGTCCTTGTGGGCGACCAGCACCGCGTCGGGCATGGCGATGGCGACGATGTCCTTGAGACCGATACCCACAACCTGCATCGCCTCATTCTCCGAGCGAAGCAGGCTGTCCTCGCAATCGATGGCCAGCGCGGCGCCGGCGGTGACGACGCCCGTGTCATCGCCTTCGCTCTCGCGCCAGACGGCTTCCCAGCCGCCGAGGTCCGACCATAGGCCGCCATAGGGCACGACCGAGAGGTTGTCGGCCTTTTCCATCACGGCGTAATCAATCGAGATGTCCTCGAGCGCGTCCCATTCAGCGAGGGCGAGGCGGGTGAAGGCAAGGTCCTCCTGCGCGCCGGCAAGGGCTGCGCGCACCTGCGCCAGCATCACCGGCGCGAAGGTTTCGAAGGCCGCGATCAAGGCATCGGCACGGAACAGGAAGATGCCGGCATTCCAAAGATGCCGTCCGCCCGCGAACATGGCCTCGGCGGTTTCGAGATCGGGCTTCTCGACGAAGCGCGACAGGGGTTGGGCAACAGGGCTGAAATCCGCATCCGGCGGGGCGCTGAGTTCAAGCCAGCCATAGCCGGTCTCGGCGCGGTCCGGGCGGATGCCGAAGGTGACCAGTTGCCCGGCCATCGCCGTCGGTGCGGCTGCTTGCACTGCGGCGCGGAAACGGGCGGCATCGGGGATCACATGGTCCGACGGCGCCACGAGGACCAGCGCGTCGCCGCCGATTTTCAGCGCGGCGGCCAGAATCGCCGGGGCGGTGTTGCGGGCCGAGGGTTCGATCAGGATCGATTCCTGCCGGATGCCGACCTGTCCCAGCTGTTCGGTGACGATGAAGCGGAAATCCGATCCGGTCACCACCACCGGCGCGGCAAAACCCGGCCCGGACAGGCGCTGGGCCGAGGTCTGGAATAGGCTTCTTTCGCCGGTCAGCGGGGCAAACTGCTTGGGGTAGGATTTGCGCGACAAGGGCCAGAGCCGCGTGCCGGAGCCGCCGCAGAGAAGGACCGGGTGAAGCAAGATCGACATGGCAAGGAGGCTCCCGCTACGAAAGACAAAACCGAAACACCCCCCGGGACAGGGAGGGCCGGAGCCACGTTAACCCAAGATTCCCGGCATTTGTATGTCGCGGATGCGCTGCGGGCGCGGCAGGGTCATTGGACAAGTCAGCGCGCAGGCCGAAGTTTCGCGCAACCGGGACCGGTCACTTTTGGCCGGCAGGATGGCGATGACCCCGTGCGCCGAGGCCCCAATCCCGGAAGCCTCAGACCTTGACGATCGCGGGCCGGAAGCGCGCGCCCTGCGCGATCGCGGCATAGATCTTGCGCCGAAGCGCCGGCGGGACCTGCCCCTCGCGCATCTGCCGCCGCACGGCCATGTAGAACGACACAACCCCGAGGAGGCCGCGCTCGCGCCGGTGGAACGAGGCCTCGTTGCGCGCGCCGTAGCGGAATTTCCACAGGCTCTTGGCGTTGACGAAGCCGTAGTTGACGCCCTTGTTCTCGGGCGTGTCATGGGTCACGCGGCTTTCCGGGACATAGATGCCGGGATACGAGCGCGCGATGCGGCGGGTATATTCGGCATCGTCGAACCAGATGAAATAATCCGAGATCGGCAGGCCATGCGCCGCGACGGCCCAGCGCGGGATCAGCGCCGAGACGAACGAGGCGCTGTCGACCAGCGCCCAGGCCTTGCCGGGATGGACGAAACGCGGCCAGTCCCAGACCGCGCGCGGCGTGTTCATCTCGCACATCGTGCCGTCGATCCATTCCACGCGGGAGCAGGCGAAGCTGGGGCGGTTGCCGGTCTCGGCCTCGAACTCGGCATAGGCCGACAGGAGTTTCTCGATCGCGTCCGGCAGCGGATAGGCGTCGTCGTCCGAGATCCACATGAAATTGACCCCGGAAGCATAGGCCGCTTTCATCCCTTCGTGGAAGCCGCCGGCACCGCCGACATTCTTCGGCAGGCGGATGTAGCGGATCTCGGGCAGGCTGCGCGCGCGATCCGCCACCAGATCGCCGGTGTCGTCGGTCGAGGCATTGTCGACGACGAAGATCAGGTCCGGCCGGACCGTCTGCTGCGCCAACGTATCCAGCACGTTCATCAACTTGGCCGAACGGTTGAAGGTGACGATGACGGCCGCGGTCGAGGTCAGGAAAGTGGTCATGGATCAGGCCTCGATATCGTGATGCGCGTTCGTCCGAGGGGCAGAGCCGCCCTCGGCCTGAGCCGGCAGAGCGCCAAGCGCTTCGTCCTCGGCTTCGATCCGGGCGAGGGTCTGGCGATAAAGGCCCGAGATCACCTCCTCCGCCGTCGGATCCGCCGCAAGCCGGTGGTGGCAGGCGTTCAGCGCCGCGTGCTGGGCGGCGAGGAAGGCCTCGTCGCGCCACAGCCGGTCGACGACGCGTACGGTCTCGCGCACACAGGCCATCGAGGCGAGCGGGACCAACAGGCCTTCGGGGACGATCTCGGATTGCGAGCCGACATCCGTCGAGATCGGGATGCAGCCATGCTCGACCGCCTCGTAGCAGACGAGGGCCAGCCCCTCGTTGTTCGACGGCAGGATCAGGATGTCCGAGCGTTTCAGCAGCGCCGGAATATCCGAGGTGGTGGCCTGCCCCTATCGGGTGGTCCGGTATCAATTTTAGTGCATGACAGGTATCCGTGCCAATGCGGATGCCTGCGGCGGGGCTGATCCGCGCCGGCGAGACGGCCAGTGGACAGCCTCCGGCGTCGGCGGCCGATATCCGAGCGATGAGTGAGGCCTGACCGTATTGTAGTGGACCCGCCATGCCTCGATCACGGCGCGAGCCTCCGCCAGGGAGTAGAAGATCTCGCCATTGAGCAGCTCGTCACGGAGCTTCGAGTTGAAGCTCTCGCAGTAGCCGTTCTCCCATGGGCTGCCGGGCTCAATGAATGCCGTCTTCGCGCCCACCGCGTCGATCCAGTCGCGCACCGCCTTTGCGATGAACTCTGGCCGTTGTCCGAGCGAACATGACCCGGCACGCCGCGAAGGATGAACAGGTCGGTCAGGACATCGATCACGGCGGTCGAATTAAGCTTCCGGTCGATCCTGATCGCCAGGCACTCCCGGGTGAACTCGTCTATGACATTGAGCATGCGGAACTTCCTTCCATCATGCGTCCGGCTCTCGACGAAGTCGTAGGACCAGACGTGGTTCGGACGCTCCGGCCGCAGACGGATGCACGACCCGTCATTCAGCCAGAGCCGGCCTTTCCTTGGTTGCTTCTGGGGAACCTTCAGCCCCTCCCGTCGCCAGATCCGCTCGACGCGCTTCACGTTCACGGCCCAGCCAGCATCTCGCAGCATGGCTGCGATCCGGCGATAGCCGTAGCGCCCATACTGGCTGGCCAGCGCGACGATGTCCGCAGTCAGCGCGTCTTCATCGGCCCGGCCGCGTGGGGCTTTGCGCTGGGTCGAACGATGCTGGCCGAGCACCCGACAGGCAAACCGTTCCGACACGCCGAACTTCTGCCGGACATGCTCGACATAGGCCCGACGGCGAGCGGGGCTCAGAAGTTTCCCGAGGCGGCCTCCCGGAGGATCAGCTTCTCGAGCGTGAGATCGGAAACCGCCTTCCGCAGCCGCTCGTTCTCCTTCTCGAGCTCTTTGAGGCGCTTCACCTGGTCGGTCTTCAGCCCGCCGAACTCCTTGCGCCAGCGGTAATAGGTGAACTGGTTCGGCATGGCACTCGGACCTATGGCGTGCTCATGCCTCACCCCCGATCGACCGCACCGCTTCGGCCACCGATCGGCCTTGCGATACCAGCACGTCGACCTGCCGAAGCTTCGCGACGATCTCCTCAGGCTTATGTCTCTTCTGTCCCATTCTTCGTCCTCCATACGGCTCCAAAGCCTACTCCAGGGAGGACCACTTTTCAGGGGGCAGACCAGTGCCGCGACGGGCGGCGGCGGTAAGCGTGGCGCTGGAAAGTTGGGGGCTGGCAAGGGCGGTGGCGGCAAAGCCGGCGGCGCGAAGCGCGCAGGCGATGGTGGCAAGGCCCGCATGGGCAAGGCTAACCGCGGCAAACGCAGTGCGGAGGCGGGCGTCGCCCAAGGGGCTGCCATGGCTGCCGTGAGCGGTGAAGGCGGTGCCAAAGGGCAGGGCAAGGGAAAGGGCCTGCGCGGCGGGGCCGGCGCGAAGGGTGCTGGCAAGAGGCGCGATCAGGGACCCGGGCAAGCGCATGGCCAAGGGCGCATGAAGGCCACGGCCTCGGATAGCGCTGGCAAGGGCGATCTCTGAGCGAGCGGTGCATGCGCCTGCAGGAGGCGGGCGCGCGCGGCCTGATTGCGCCTTCACGTCTCGGGGCCGTCCTGTTATGGTCCCGACGACCTGCACCACCCTTTGAGACAACTCACTGTCTTATAACGTCAATTTCAAACTGGTGTTTTCCCTGTGAAGATCGAAAAGACTGCCCTTCCCGATGTTCTCATCTTCGAGCCCGCCCGTTTCGGGGACAGCCGTGGATGGTTCAGCGAAACCTGGAATGCGTCTCGGATGGCGGAGGCCGGGCTGCGCCTCGACTTCGTCCAGGACAATCACTCGTTCTCGGCT
The DNA here is from genome assembly GCF_001691415.1 of Pararhodobacter sp. CCB-MM2. GTDB lineage: Bacteria > Pseudomonadota > Alphaproteobacteria > Rhodobacterales > Rhodobacteraceae > Pararhodobacter. The sequence goes on along the minus strand of NZ_LRRR01000005.1, from coordinate 203,302 downwards.
GCCAAAGGCACGCTGCGCGGGCTGCACTACCAGCGCCCGCCGCATGCGCAGGACAAATTGGTGCGCTGCACGCGCGGCGCGATCTTCGACGTGGCCGTCGATATCCGTCGCGGCTCTCCGCATTATGGCCGCTGGACCGGCGTCGAGCTGACGGCCGAGAACGGCCGGCAATTGCTTGTGCCCAAGGGGTTCCTGCACGGCTTCCTGACCCTGACGCCGGATTGCGAAGTGCAGTACAAATGCACGGATGTCTATGCCCCGGATTGTGATGGCGGCATCCGTTGGGATGATCCGACGATCGGTATCGACTGGCCGCTGGCGCCCGGCGAGGCGCCGCAACTCTCGGCCAAGGACAGCACTGCGCCCGGTCTTGCCGATTTAGACACGCCTTTCGTCTGGGAGGGCGCGGCATGAAACTGCTCGTCACTGGTGGTGCGGGCTTCATCGGCTCGGCCGTAGTGCGCCTCGCGGTGTCGCGGGGCCATGAGGTCGTGAACCTCGACGCGCTGACCTATGCCGCCTGCCTCGACAACGTGGCGCCCGTGGCCGACAGCCCGCTTTATCGCTTCGAGCAGGCCGATATCCGGGATCGTGCGGCGCTGGACCGGATCTTTGCCGAACACGAACCCGATGCGGTGATGCATCTCGCAGCGGAAAGCCATGTCGATCGCTCGATTGACGGTCCGGGCGATTTCATCGAGACCAACATCACCGGCACCTACAACATGCTGGAGGCCGCGCGGACCTACTGGACCCGCAAGGGCCGGCCCGAGAGCTTCCGCTTCCACCATATCTCGACGGACGAGGTCTTCGGCTCTCTGCCCGCGGATCCGGCGGTGAAATTCACCGAGGACACGCCCTACGATCCGCGCAGCCCTTACTCGTCGTCGAAGGCGGCATCGGACCACCTTGTCCGCGCTTGGCACGAGACCTATGGCCTGCCGGTCGTGCTGACCAATTGCTCGAACAATTACGGCCCCTACCACTTCCCCGAGAAGTTGGTCCCGGTGATCATCCTCAATGCCTTGGCCGGAAAGCCGCTGCCGATCTATGGCAACGGCCAGAACATCCGCGACTGGTTGTTCGTCGAAGACCATGCCGACGCGCTGCTGCTGGTCGTCGAGAAGGGCGCATTGGGCCGCAGCTACAACATCGGCGGCGAGAACGAGCGGACCAATCTGGAACTGGTCAAGGCGCTTTGCGCGATCCTCGACCGGCTGCAGCCGAAGGCCGACGGGTCCTACGCCGAGCAGATCACCTTCGTCGCCGATCGTCCGGGCCATGACGCCCGCTATGCGATCGACCCGACGCGTATCCGTGAGGAACTGGGCTGGCGTCCCTCGGTGACGGTCGAGCAGGGGCTGGAGCGCACCGTGCGCTGGTATCTCGACAACGAGGCCTGGTGGCGCCCGCTGCAGGTGCGGCAGGGCGTGGGGCAGCGGCTCGGGACCAAGGCATAAGGATGGCGCCCGGCCGCTTGGCGGTCGGGCCTCATGGGCCAAGGGGACTGCCCCCCGACGATCCGGCCTCCATCCGTTCATCCGCCTGAAGACGCACAGGCGACAGGAGTAGTCATGACCCTTCTCATCTTCGGAACGACCGGGCAAGTCGCCTTGGAGTTGCAGAGGATCGCGCCAGAGGCCCGGTATCTGGGCCGTGCTGAGGCGGATCTTTCCGAGCCTGAGCGCTGCGCGGAGGCCATTCGAACCTTCCGCCCCTCGGCGGTGATCAACGCCGCCGCTTGGACTGCCGTCGACCGCGCCGAGGCCGAGGAAGACGCGGCTTTGGTGGTCAACGGACAGGCCCCCGGCGCGATGGCCGAGGCCTGCGCGGCTTTGGGGGTGCCCTTCGTCCACATCTCCACCGATTACGTGTTCGACGGGACGGGCGAAGACGCCTTCAAACCCGATGATCCGACGGGGCCGCTCGGGGCGTATGGGCGCACCAAGCTGGCCGGCGAACAGGCCGTGAGGGCGGCAGGTGGCCCGCATGCGATCCTGCGCACATCGTGGGTATTCTCGGCCCATGGCAACAATTTCCTGAAGACAATGCTCAGGCTCGGCCGCGAGCGTGAGGCGCTGACCGTCGTCGCGGATCAGGTCGGGGGCCCGACGCCGGCCCGCGCGATTGCCGCAGCGTGCCTTGCCATCGCGCACCAGCTGCAGGACGATCCGGAGAAGACCGGGACCTATCATTTCTCGGGCGCGCCGGATGTCTCGTGGGCCGACTTCGCGCGCGAGATCATGATCCAGGCGGGGCTCGCCTGCACGATTGGTGACATTCCGACCAGTGCGTACCCGACCCCTGCGAAGCGGCCGGCGAATTCCCGCATGGATTGCGCGTCGCTGTCGGTTTTCGGGCTTGACCGTCCCGACTGGAGAGTAGCAGTTCAGGAGGCATTGACAGACCTCGGAGCTATTTCATGACTTCTTCTTCGTCGAGCACACGCAAAGGCATCATTTTGGCCGGCGGCTCGGGAACGCGTCTTTATCCTTTGACCATCGGAGTCTCAAAGCAACTCCTGCCGGTCTATGACAAGCCGATGATCTACTATCCCCTCAGCGTGCTCATGCTGGCGGGGATCCGCGAAATCGCGATCATCACCACCCCGCATGACCGCGACCAGTTTCAGCGCACGCTGGGGGATGGCTCGCAATGGGGCATCTCGTTGACGTGGCTCGTGCAGGAAAGTCCCGACGGCTTGGCACAGGCCTATCTGCTGGCCGAGGACTTCCTCGCAGGCAGTCCATCGGCCATGATCCTGGGCGACAACATCTATTATGGACACGGGCTGACGCGGCAGCTGCGGGCCGCCTCGGCGCAGGAGGCGGGGGCGACTGTCTTCGGCTATCATGTCTCGGATCCTGAGCGCTACGGCGTCGTCAGTTTCGATGCCGATGGCAAGGTCGAGAGCATCATCGAGAAACCGGCGAAACCGGCGTCCAACTACGCGGTGACCGGGCTCTATTTCATGGATGGCACGGCCTCGGCCAAGGCGCGTAACGTCACGCCGTCCGCCCGTGGCGAGTTGGAAATCACCTCTCTGCTGGAGATGTATCTCGCCGAAGGCAGCCTGTCGGTAGAGCTGATGGGCCGCGGCTATGCGTGGTTCGATACGGGCACCCATGGAAGCCTGCTCGACGCCGGGAATTTTGTGCGCACACTGGAGTTGCGGCAAGGAATGCAGACGGGTAGCCCCGATGAGATTGCCTTCGAACAGGGCTGGATCACGCCTGAGGCGTTGCGCGGGCGGGCGCGCAAGTTCGGCAAGAACGCGTATGGCGCCTATCTGGATCGGCTGCTCGACAGCTGACGGCCCTGACCTGTGGTCTTCGGCACGATCCGTGGCGGAGACCTCATTGACTTCGCGACGAGAAAGCAATGTCGGACATCACCTGGGATCTGAATGACCTTGAGCAGGGGCCGCGTTTCCGCGGCGCCGTTGATGGCATGACGGACGAATGGATCTTTGGCTGGGTGATCGAGGCGGCCTCTCCACGGACGCCCGTCGAGGTTGAAATCTACCTCTATGATCAGGCCGTCCTGAGGGCCGTCTGTGACATCAACCGCAACGACATCGGTGCTCTGGTCGGCATGCCGGTGACAGCCGGGTTCTCGGCACCGCTGCGCGACGTCGCTCCCAAAGCCGCCGAGGCGGTCCTCACGCGCCTCAAGGCCGATGGTCCGGGCGAGGTTCGCATCGCAGACATCCTGCGCATTGAGGTGCTCGGCACCAGCATGTCCTTGCCGATATCGGCGCATGTCGGCTCGATCACGCGCGAGGCGCTCTACAAAGCTCTTGCGCCGCGTCCATCGAAGTTCCCGGGCGGCAAGGGCGGGCGGCAACGTTTGCTCGATGGTTTGCTGGCACCTGAGATGAGCCACGAGCCCCCCGCGGTCGGCGTCATCGCTTACTATACGACTGTCTTCGCCCCCGATGGCGAACGTGGTGGCTTGCGCGGCAGCGGCGCGGCGGACTGGGCGGATGTCGCCGCAGCCCAGCCCTTGTTCCCGGGACATGGCCAACCCAACCTGCCGGCCGATCTGGGATTTTACGACCTGCGTATCGATCAGGTCCAGAGTGATCAGGTCGCGCTGGCCCGGCGCTATGGGGTCTCCGGATTCTGCTACGAGATCCATCGCGTCGAGGATCAGATTCTGGGGGTGTTGCCGGTCGATCGTCATGTCGCGATGGATCTTGATCTGGACTTCTGCCTTTCATGGGTGGTCGAGGGCAGCCCGGACGGGCTCGCGCAGGAACAGCGGCGCGGTCATGCCGACGATACTGACTTCATCCATGCTCTGATCCCCTATTTTCGCGCCAAGCGTTATCTGACCATCGACGGGGCGCCTTTGCTGCAGGTCGAGGGTCTGGAAAAGTTGCGCCATCCGGCGGCGACCGTGGAGCGCTGGCGCCAGATCCTGCAAGACGAGGGCTTCCCCGGTTTACATCTGTGTCTCGTCGAGGGACCCGATGCACCGAACCCGCAGGCCTACGGCTGTGACAGCAGTTGTCAGGATCCGCGCCGCGACACACGGTGTCCGACCATCAACGCGCGCATCCCCGACCTCGCCAGCGGTTTCACGGGGGCGATCCGGGACTACGCCGATCTGTTGCGACAGGAGCTTTCTGAGACTCCGGCGGCCCATCTGCGGTTTCGGACTGCTCTGCCGGGCTGGGATCAGACCTGTCAGCGCGGCCTGCAGGGCAATCTCTATACCGGAGCCTCGCCTGCCGGGTTCGAGACCTGGATGAGCCATCTCGTCGGTGAAGCTCGTGGGCACCTGCCCGAAGGGGCGCGGCTGGTGTTCGTGCGCTCGTGGAACGACTGGCCGCAGGGCGCCTATCTGGAGCCGGACCGGCGGCACGGCCATGAGGCGCTTCAGGCCATCCGGGCGGCGGTGTCTCCACGCAACCTGGCGCTGGCGCCGTTGCGTCCGGTGGCCGAAGGCGCTGCGGATCCGCTGGTCGAGACCCGGCGCTATGTCGAAAGCCTGATCCGTGCCAATGCGGTGCTGAGCGATCTCATCGCACAGGGCCCGGTCGGCCTGCACGCCTACGAGGCGTCGGGCTTCGTCCCGATCCCCGACGTCATGCTTCGGATCGAACGTCTCACCGGGCAGAAGTTCGAGATCGAAACGGTGAACGGGCGCCGCCCCCCTGCGGACGCGGCGCTGCCGGTGCCTCTCTGGCAGGGCGTGACTCTGTCGGGGTGGTTCCTGATCGACGATGTCGCCCGTGGCGAAGCGATGATCGCGCTGCGCAATCTGGACATGGGCGGCGAGCGTTATCTGGCCTCGGTTCCGGCGCGTCAGGCGCGGGACGACGTTGTCGCGTTACTCGGGCTGGGTCCGCGGGCACAGGGCTGCGGATTCCACCTGAGGGGCCGTCTGCAAGGTGTGCCGCCCGGTCGCTACGAGGTCGAGATCCTGATCCCCGGAGAGGTCGGTCCGCGCCGCGCTCTGGCGATCAATACCGATCTGACGCTGATACTCGGGTGACAAGCATGGAGCTTTCGCCGCTGGTCAGCGTGGTCGTCCCGGCCTATTGCCACGCCGAGTTCATCGAGGATTGCCTGCGCTCCATCCATGCTCAGACCTATCCCGAGATCGAGCTGATCGTCGTCGATGATCTGTCCACCGACGATACCTTCGCCCGCGCGGAGGCGTTGCTGCAGGGCGATTTTGCGGCGCGATTCCGGCGTGTGGCCCTGCTGCGCAACGAGCGTAATCTTGGCGCACATGACGCGATCAACCGCGGCATCTCGGAATCGCAAGGCAGCTATATTGCCCTAATCAATTCTGATGATCTCTATCATCCAGACCGCGTGAGCGCCTTGATGGCAGCCTTGTCGGAAACCGGTGCGGAACTGGGGTTCTCTCTGGTCGAGGTCATGACGAAGCGTGACGAGGTCCACTCGATCGAGCCGTATTTCCAACTCTTCGCGCCGCGGCAGATGCTGGCGCTCCAGCGTGATCCCAGCATCGGGTTCGCCCTGATGCGGCTGAACGTGGCGATCTCGAAAGGTAACTTGTTGTTTTCGCGTCAACTATATGATCGGATTGGACGCTTCAGTCCGATGAAGTATTGCCATGACTGGGATTTCTTATTGCAGGCGCTGTGGTGGACAGAGCCGGTCGTTGTTCCGCAGGAGCATTATCGCTACAGGCTGCACGGCACAAACTCCTTCTCCTCGCTGGGTTACCTCGCCTCGACGGAGATCGAGGCCGTCCTGTGCCGGTTCTCTCGCCTGGGGCTACGCGGCGTGTCCCCCAATCGGCAGTTCCCTTGCGAGTTCAACTGGCCGGGCGTCTTTGAACTCTATGTGCGGCAATGCGGGCATTTGAGATTCCTTGACCGCGAGCGAGGCAAGATGAATATCGCTTCAGTGCCGTGAGAACAAGCGCCCCTCCAGGGGGATCAGCGTCCGGACGTCGCAACGAAGTTGGCCGCGCTCTGGCTGTGATTGCTTGAGGTACCTCGGTCGGCCCAGAAGTCGTCCCACAGTCAGGGGCGAGTCTGGTGCACCTGAGGTTCCACGCGCTGACGCAAGCGTTCGGGCGCCCGGGCAGGTTCGGTGTCAATTGGCCTGCAAAACTGACCCCCTATTGGAGTGAACCCCATGGACTGGACCACGGGGGCTGAAGATCTGATACGCTGGACGGGCCTTGCATGGAGAAAACCCCATGACGTCCCGAGGTCCTTACCGTCGACATTCGACACCGTTCAAATTGCAGCTTTGCCAAGACATAAGGGCGGGCATCATCGGACGCCGCGATGCGCAGCGCAGCCATGACCTCTCTGCCAACCTCATCCAGCTTTGGCTGACGCAGTTCGACCGGGGAGAACTGACAAATGAAGAAGCCAAGGCCAGCGTAATCGCCGAATACGAGGTCCGCATCGCCGCACTGGAGCGCAAGGTTGGCCAGCTCACAATGGAGCTGGACCTTGCCAAAAAAACACCGCGGATGCCGACCGTCAACGGCAGCGAGAGATCATCCGTGATCAGCGGCCCCGCGCCTGCTCCATCCGGCGGGGGTGCAAAGCCATGAACCTGCCGCGCAGCACCTACTACTATCGCGCGGTCGCCAAACCCGAAGGGCTGTCGGATGCCGAGCTGACGTCAATCATCGAAGACATCCCGGATGAACTGCCCTGTTATGGCTACCGGCGTGTGACACACGAACTGAAGCGTCACGGATTGATCATAAATCACAAGAGGGTAGCCCGCGTCATGCGGCTGGCCGGACTTGGTATAAAGCCCCGCAGGCGCTTTGTGCGGACAACCGACAGCCAGCACGACTCGCCTATCTTTCCGAACCTCTACCGCAACGCCATCCCGGATCGGCCTGACCGGATATGGGTCGCGGACTTCACCTACATCCGGGTAGCGACCGGCTTCTGCTTCCTCGCGGCTATCCTCGATGCCTGCAGCCGCGAGGTCGTCGGATATGCTCTGTCACAACGCCTCGACACGCCTCTGGCGCTGGCGGCGTTGCGCGCGGCGGTGGCAAACAGGGCTCCTCCGGCGGGCTGCATCCATCATACGGACCGCGGCAGACAATACGCATCTCAGACCTACCGCGATGCCCTTGCGGATGCGGGCCTCCAGGGCTCCATGAGCGGCGTCGGGAACCCCTATCACAACGCGCAGGCAGAAAGCTTCATGAAGACGCTGAAGGTCGAAGAGGTCTATCGGGCCGGATACGAGACCTTCACCGATGTCGCCACCCGCTTGCCCCGGTGCATCGAGCAGGTCTACAACCCAAAACGACTGCACTCAGCACTCGGGTACCGATCCCCCGAGGAATTCGAAACCCAACTCGCCCGCGAGGCGGCTTAGGTCGGAGACCCTCCGTGGTCCAGTCCATGGGGTTCACTCCACTAAGGGGTCAAAGTTGCACGCCGAAACACACTATCTGCACGCCAGAGAGACCGGCTCGCAGGCCAAGGCCGGGGTTGGACGATGTATCATCTTCTACAACCACCAGCGGCCCCACGCCGCCCATGGCGGACAGCCACCCGCCGTGCTCTACTTCAACCAGCTCGAAACCCACCAGCAGGGGCAGAGAGTAGCTTAAATTATCCCGGAAACTGTGCAAGTGACGGGGAGTAGCTCACGACCGAGGTATTTCGATGCCCGCAGTGCTTCGTTTCGTGCGACCGCGCCGGCGGTGACTGTCTTCCACGGTTTGGCGTTCTTACGGGGTGGAATGACAGCGTGGGGGCCGCGGTCAGCGATGGCATCGTGGCATTCGCGGGTGTCGTAGGCACCGTCGGCGGTGACGCTGCCGATCTGCTCGTGCGCAGGAATCTGTTTGAGCAGGTCGGGTAACACCGGCGCACCGGCGATGTGGCTTCCTGTGATCTCCATGGCCCGAACCTCCAGCGTTTCCTCATCAATCTCCAGATGGATCTTGCGCCAGACGCGCCGTTTCGGGCCGCCATGCTTGCGGGCGTGCCACTCGCCTTCGCCCTCGACCTTGATGACATCAAACGTTATAGCACCGTCAAATTTGTCTACATCGACTTCGACGCTGGCGAGGTCGCTCCTGTCTGGACAGCCTATCCGATTGCGTTGCAGCCCCGTCACGGGACCCGGATAGCGTGATCGCCATGCCGCAACCAGATACAAGGTTTTGCAGAACATCTGCAGACGTCGTGCCGCATCGCCATTCGTCCGCTTCCCGCCCTCAGTAGCGGTTGGCACTTCGCTTTGGCGAAGGAAGGAAAAAATGCGGCATTTGTTCGCCTATTGGGTGTGAAATGCAGCAGTGGAAAATGGTGTATGCGTGGCTCAAGCCACTGGGCCACGTCCGGTGGCTCGGGCGTGTCGTCGCTGCCATTTGGGGGGCGGGCCGTCCGACTACATTGGTGCTGGTGTCTGGTTATCCGAAACTCCGGGTACTTCGAGCTCCCCATCCCCGACTTCCTGATGCCAAGTGTCTGCGAACCGGGTCACCTCTCCTTCTTCAGGGGCGTTCATCAACATGCCACCGCAAATTTCGGCAACGCTCCCATCCCGGAATGTAACCTGGACCGAAGATGTGTTTGAGCGGCGCCAGCGCCAGCCACTGAAGCGCGCTCGAAGGAATCGAAGAAGCTGCACGAGTTGGCTCCCGAAGGTCAGTCCGCCGGGCTGAACATCAAGCCGTGGATCTCCGAGATTTTCTGCTTCAAGGTGTGGTTCTCTGTCCGGATTTCGTGGAGTTCGTTCGCGAGCTGCTCGAGGATCCCTGACAACCCGGCGGTGGTCTCGTTCGCTTGGTTCAGGGCTGTGCGGTGCTCTTCCCGGAGGCTCGTTGCTTGCCGCAGATCCTCCGAGATACGCTGAAGAGCCTCGATCAGAGCTTCGCCAAGCTCGGACATCGGGTGATCGGGGTCGTCCAACAGGCTGGTCAGCGGCAGAAGCTGATCCACTTTGCCGTCCGTCGTTAGCAACGTTTTCAGCAATACCTCGTGGTCCGGGGGCAGGGCCAAGGAGGACATCGTCTTTCGCATGTTCGAACTCCATCAAGGGTTTCGTGTGGGGGAGGAGGGTCTTCAGAATCGCCTGTGCGCTGAGCCGCAGTCGGAGACGGTGCAGGGCATGGGCATGTGCCATCCGCCTCTCGAGATGGCGCGGCTCCCAGGCAGGGCCGAGCTCGCCACCTAAGAGCTGCACACCATCCACGCTGAAGAGATGCGTTTTCCTTCCATATACGTTGCGGATTGTGGTGCGCAGGATTACGGGGGATTGCCGCGCCAGCGCATCATCTAGGGCGTCGAGAGTTCTCGGGCGATCGCTTGTGAAGATGGCACCCAGTACCGCGCTCAGTCGTTTTCTGGGTTCCGTCGTCAGCCGACGGCTGATGACCGGAGGATCAAGTTGCGGGACCTGGGGGTTGAAGTAGTCAGGGACGGGCAAGCCAAGGAGCCGGGCCAGCGTTTGATGATTGCGACTGGTCCGGATGTCCCCGGTCTTGGGGTGCAAGGATGATCCGTCAAATCCTCGCAAACCGATGGCGACATGCACATGGTCGCAGTTGGCATCGGTGTGGCGGGCTGCGATCCACGGCGCGCGCAGGGCTGGCAGACCCGTCATATCGAGCTGCGCCATGACGATCGCGTGCCAAATCTCCCGGCTGGCGCGCAGACCCTCCGGCAGCGAGAGTGTCATGTGCATCACCCCCGCACCATCCGCCAGCCGATCCAGCCGGTCGCGAAGGACGACGGGTTTCGCCTTCGGGATCGTCCCACCTATGAACTCGGCGCCTTGGCGCAGGTCATAGTCAGACAGGACGCCGGCGGTTTTGTGGAAGGTGTTGTGGGCGCGCATCGATCAGGTCCTCTGCATCTTGCGGAGGGCCTGAGTGAGGTCGAAGAGGAGGTCCGCCAAATGCTCGAGCTTCTTAGGCGCGATTTCTTCAGCGTTGAGGGTCACACCGATCTGACCGACAAGAGCCGCGATTGCGCCGGTTCCGATCTCTGGTTCCAGAGCCTTTCTGCGGACAAACACAGCGCAGCTCTCCGATCCCGCAGATTGGCGCAGCGTTTCCAGCCTTGAGAACTCGTCTTCCGTGAAGCGGACCTTCACGAGCTTATCCCGCCGGGTACTCATGACGGCCACCCGTCCGTGAGAGTTCTGCCCAGGAGATGGATCAGACACTTGGGGCCAGGGTAGGAGCAGCAGTCGACGATCAGGTTCGAAGTCACAGCGGTCAGTCTTCTTTTAGTTGCGTTGATCGACAGTATATCTGCTGCCGGATGACCAGGGTTGCCCGAATGGCGCGTGGAGGCCCTCTCGTGTCGCTATTATGTGGACAACTATGCTGCTTGGGCGGCCGGAGGTGCTGTGGGCGGATTCGGGATTCTGCCGCTTGGCCAGCGCAGGCAAAGAATCCGTATTTTCCACGAAGGGGGCAAAGGCCGAAGTAGCCCCATTTCGAATGGTTATTGGATCGCAATTGTCGCTTTGTACCAAACTCGGGAGCGTCGCGCGCGTAAGGACCTAAGGGGGAGGGCCCTGACTTCGGTATTCGCGGGCCGAAGCTCCGGAGATGTCAAAAGTGACTTTCCGACCCTTACGGGACGACCCGCGCTATCCGTCACCCCGTTCGACAGGTCTTCATCGCACCAGGGGCTCGGAACAGCCGCGGCAACTTCGCGACCACACCTCTCATCACGGTCATCGACGTGGCGACATCATATTGCTCGTCATGCACGTCGCCGCCGATATGCCCGACAAGGTCGCGGCGCTGCTTGTCGCTGACCTCGGGCAGCTCTTTCAGGTGCGCGATGACATAATGTCGAAACGAGTGGAAGCAGAGTTCCCTCGGGTTGCCGTTCAGCTGTCGCACGAGTGCCTTCGCCCAGTTGTAATAGATCTTGTCGCCGAAGGACTGGCTCTCATTTGTCGCGATCAATTCGGGGAAGAGGGCCGCAGGTGAACCGCACCGGGTTTGCCGGAGGCTCCAACTCCTGAGTAGCAACTGTGTTTCAAACGATGGCGTCTCGGTAGGCCGTTCCAGTTTTGATCATTGCGTTGAGAACGGTCAGGAGCTTGCGCGCGCAAGCGACGATGACGGGCTTTTTGGCCTTTCCAGCCGCAAGCAGGCGCTCCTTGAACGCCCTGAACCGCGGGTCGAACCTGCTGGCGGTGAGTGCTGCCAGATAGAGGGTGCGCCTGATCGTGCCGCGTCCACCCCATATGCTGCGTTTTCCGCGTCGATGTCCGGAGTCATTCGCATGTGGTGCGAGCCCGGCGAGAGCCGCGATCCTTCGGCGGTCAAGCTGACCAAGTTCAGGGAGCTGCGCGATCAAGGTTGCTGAGACGACGGGCCCGATCCCTTTGACTTGGCGTAGGCGCGCGGCTTGCTCCCGCAAATCGCCCTGTCCTTGATATTCGGGGTCGGCACTACGGGCGCCCCTTGCAACTGTTCAGGTTCAAATGGCGGCGGCGCAAATGGGCCCCTTGCTACTCAGCGGGATCTGCCTCCCCGGGATGGAACGGGGTCCCACCTGCGTTCCCAGTATGCCCGACCTTGAACACACAAGGATGGAGCATCATGAGCAAGACGACGAACAAGTTTTCCCCCGAAGTGCGTGAGCGTGCTGTGCGCCTAGTTCTCGACAATGAGGGTCAGCATGGATCGCGCTGGCAGGCAGTCATGTCGATTTCCGCGAAGATCGGCTGTGCGCCGCAGACCCTGAACGAGTGGGTCAAGAAGGCCGAGGTCGACAGCGGCAAGCGCGCTGGCATCCCGACCGACATGGCAGAGAAGATGAAGGCGCTGGAGCGGGAGAACCGAGAACTGCGCCAGGCCAACGAGATCCTGCGCAAGGCGAGCGCATATTTTGCGATGGCGGAGCTCGACCGCCGGTCGAAGTGATGGTCGGGTTCATCCATTGCCGGCAGGCGTTTGCCTGCAAACGCCGAGAGGGACGATCAGCGAGGGAAGCACGGGGTCGAGCCGATCTGCAGGGTTCTGCCGATCGCCCCGTCCACCTACTACGATCACCTGGCGAAGCGGGCCGATCCGGCCCGATTGTCGGATCGCACCCGGCGTGACGCAGCCCTGCAGCCCGAGATCGAGCGTGTCTTCGAAGAGAACTGGCGCGTCTACGGCGTGCGCAAGGTCTGGCGTCAGCTGGATCGGGAAGGCTTCGATGTCGCCCGTTGCACAGTCGCCAGACTGATGAAGGACATGGGTATTCAAGGCATCATCCGGGGCAAGCCGCACAAGACCACGATCCCCGACAAGAAGGCCTCGTGCCCGCTGGACAAGGTGAACCGGAAGTTCCGCGTACCTGCGCCGAACATGCTCTGGGTCAGCGATTTCACTTACGTCGCCACCTGGAAGGGGTTTGTGTATGTCGCCTTCGTCATCGATGCCTATGCCCGCAAGATCGTCGGTTGGCGGGCAAGCCAAACAGCCCACGCAGGCTTCGTGCTTGATGCCCTCGAACAGGCGGTTCACGATCGACGCCCGGTCAAGGGCGCGGGGCTCGTCCACCATTCCGACCGCGGGTCGCAATACCTGTCCATTCGCTACACCGAGCGGTTGGGCGAGGCCGGCATCGAACCATCCGTGGGCAGCGTCGGCGACAGCTACGACAACGCCTTGGCGGAGACGATCAACGGTCTCTTCAAGGCGGAGGTCATCCATCGACGCGGGCCGTGGCGCAGCTTAGAGGCCGTTGAATATGCCACCCTCGAATGGGTCGACTGGTTCAACAATCGCCGCCTGCTCGAACCGATCGGGAACATCCCGCCGGCGGAAGCGGAGGCAAATTTCTACGCCGCTCTGGAAACTGAAGACATGGCCGCCTAACTAACCCCAATCAGCCTCCGGCAAACCCGGCGCGGTTCAGATCGCAATACTGCTCGGTCGACTATCAGTCGCTGCTCCGCAGACGGGGCATCCTGATCTCGATGAGTGGGCGCGGTAACTGCTATGACAACTCGATGGTGGAAACGTTCTTCAAGACCATCAAGTCAGAGCTGATCTGGCCGGTCGCATGGCAATCCCGCCAGCAGGCCGAAAACGCCGTCGCCAGATACATCGACGGGTTCTATAACCCCGTCAGACGGCATTCATCGCTCGGCTTCCAGAGCCCCATCGCCTTCGAGCGAAAGGCCCGGGAAGTGAGCTAAACGCTCTCCAAAAAAACCGGGCAAGTCCACAGCACCTTGTCAACCTGCGGCGCCGGGCCTTAGAAAAGCCCGGTGTGCCAGAGAAAGAAAAGCGTGCCGATGAAGCCCCATCGTTTCAACAAGATCTGTCCCGAGCTAAAGGGCTGCCTGTTCCTCGTCACGTATGGCCGCTCCGGCTCGACCTTGCTGCAGAACGTGCTGATGACCATTCCGGGCTGCACGATCCGTGGCGAGAACTTCAATGCACTCGGTTCGATCTACGATACCGTCGCGCGGGCGCGCAGGGCGAAGAATACTTGGGGCAAGACCGCGCACGATGCACAGCATCCCTGGTTCGGTGCCGATGCTATCGTGGCCAAGAAACTGGGGGCTGGGATGGTCGATGCGTTTTTCGCGCATGTGCTTGCGCCGCCCGCTGACGCCCGTTGGGTCGGCTTCAAGGAGATCCGCTACCAGAACATGCAGCGTCAGGCGTTGTTCGGGCAGCTCGATTTCATGCGAGCGCAGTTCAAGAATGCCCATTTCGTGTTCAATACCCGGTCGGCGGAGGCCGTGATGAAATCCGCCTGGTGGGCCCGGCACGACCCTGATGAAGTGCGCGCGCTGGTGGCCAAGGCCGACAAGAATTTCGCGGAGTATGCTGAGAAGAACCCGGAGTATTCCCGCCTCGTTCGCTACGAAGATTTCACGCAGGATTCTGCGGCGTTCAAGCCGATCTTCGACATGCTGGACGAGCCCTTCGATGCCGAGGCCATCGCCAAGGTCATGAATACCAAGCTGACGCATTGAACCGCCCCGCAGCGGTGCAAACTTTTTTCACGAGGTCTTTATGTCCCAAAAATTTTTGATGGTCGGCGCCGGTCTTTCCGGTGCAGTGATCGGCCGCCTTCTGGCCGAGGCCGGGCATACGGTTCAGGTCGTGGACGGCCGTTCGCATGTCGGTGGCAATTGCCATACCGAGCGGGACGCGAAGACCGGCGTGATGGTCCATGTCTACGGCCCCCACATCTTCCACACGGACGATGCCGAGGTCTGGGAATACGTCAACCGCTATGAGACGTTTCTGCCCTACAAGAACCGGGTGAAGACCACCTCGCGCGGGGCGGTCTATTCGCTGCCGGTGAACCTGCATACGATCAACCAGTTCTTTGGCCAGACCCTGCGCCCCGACGAGGCGAAGGTCTTCCTCGAAGGGCAGGCCGACACGACGATCGCGGAGCCGGCGAACTTCGAAGAGCAAGCGCTGCGCTTCGTCGGCCGAGACCTCTATGAGGCGTTCTTCAAGGGGTACACGCTGAAGCAATGGGGCTGCGATCCGACCGAGTTGCCGGCCTCGATCCTCAAGCGCCTGCCCGTGCGCTTCAACTACGACGACAATTATTTCTTCCACAAATTCCAAGGCATGCCCGAGAATGGCTACACGGCCATGATCGCGCGCATTCTTGATCATCCGGGTATCTCGGTGACGCTTGAAAAGACCGTCTCGCGTGAGATCGCAGGCGAATATGACCACGTTTTCTATTCGGGCCCCATCGACGGCTGGTTCGACTATCGGCTGGGGCGCTTGGGGTACCGGACCCTCGATTTCGATCGGTTCGAGTATGACGGCGATTATCAGGGCTGCGCGGTGATGAATTACGGCGACGTCGACGTGCCCTTTACCCGTATCACCGAGCACAAGCATTTCTCGCCTTGGGAGAGCCATCAGGGCTCGGTGCTTTACCGGGAGTTCTCACGGGAATGCGGGCCAGATGACATTCCCTATTACCCGATCCGTCAGGTCGCCGAGAAGTCGCTGTTGGCCGATTATGTCGCGCTCGCCGAGGGCGAGACGAATGTCAGCTTTGTCGGCCGGCTCGGAACATATCGCTATCTCGATATGGACGTGACGATCCGCGAGGCGTTGGACGCGGGGCGGCGCTTTCTTGGATGCCTGCAGGACGGGGCGAAGGCGCCGACCTTTTTTGTGCAACCCCTCTAAAGGGCCGGGTCGATCCGGCTGCACTTTGCGTCAAGGGAAAGTGGCCTCTGGGGCGTATCAGAAGGCCGCTTCCGGGCATCTTCGGTCACCTTGCTCTCCCGTCATCGGCGGCGGCCATTGTGCGTCGCTCCGCCCGTGCCGGTCGGTTTGCAGGGGACGCGCCGTGACGCGCAGGAACCCAAGCGTTCAGCTTAAAAGGGACATCGCAGCCGATCCGGGCGACGCAGAAGCACACACCGGACCCGAGCGGCAAGTTGTCAATCGCCGCGTTCCGACGCCGTGGCGATGTCGCGGAACAGGATGAAGGCACCGGCGGGGGGCATCATCGGTTCACGGTCGGCGATTGGGTGGATCTCGATCGACAGGGGCTTGCCCTCGTAATCGCCCGACGCGGTGATCACGGCGGAGGTGCCGATGGCCTTCCCCGCGGCCTGCGGCAGGTCGATGAACGCCAGCCGCGGGCCGATGACGCCCAGGCGCCGGTTCACGTCATGCGGCTCCAGCGCGAAACGCAGCGCGACTTCCTCGCTGAAGCGTTGCACGCTCAGGCGGCGGTCGACGACCAGCACACCGATCCCGAGGATGCTGAACAGGGATTCAGTCTCATTGTTCAGGGACGACAGCTCGGTGATCTTGCGCTCATGCTCGGCCGAGACGGTGACCAGCTCCTCGTTGACCGCGTGCAGTTCCTCG
Organism: Pararhodobacter sp. CCB-MM2; assembly: GCF_001691415.1. GTDB lineage: Bacteria > Pseudomonadota > Alphaproteobacteria > Rhodobacterales > Rhodobacteraceae > Pararhodobacter. Next base: position 186,991 of record NZ_LRRR01000005.1, on the reverse strand, counting down.
TTGGCACTTTGCAGCTCCTCGTTCGAGGCCTGCAATTCCTCGTTCGAGGCTTGGAGCTCTTCGTTGGAGGCCTGCAGCTCCTCGCCCGAGGCCTCCAGCCGTTCGGTGACGTGCTGCAGTGTTTCCTCGGTCAGGCGCAGGTCGCGCTCCAGCTCATGCACCCGTTTCGACAAAAGCTGCCCGTCGGCGTCGGTGATGCGCTCGCCGTCCTTCGCTTCGGTTTGCGAATGCTGCAGCTCGTCCGCCTCCAGCCGCAGGCGGATCAGCAGAAGGGCAGGGCGGTGGACGCTGTCGAGGGTCTCGAAAGTCAGGGTCAGCGGTTGGGACTGGCCGCTGGACAACGTGACACCGACCCGGCGCGAGAAGCCCTCGGTCTCACCGGTGCGCAGTTTTTCCAAGGCGACGTTGATGACGAAATGCAGATCGCGGTGCAGGATCTGTTCGACCGACCATTCCGTCAGGTTGTTGTGCGTGTCGACAAAGGCCGAGGCGGCGCCGAACCACGCCAGAACCTCGCCGTCCGAGGTGACGATGATCGACGAGGGCGCATGGCTCTTCAGCAGTAGGTCATAGGCCCGCAGCAGCGCCTCGCGTCCCCGAACCTCGGCGAATTCGTGCAGGGCGGCCGACATCCGGCCCGAACTTGACCCGATGCGGGCGCGCTCCGGCAATTCTTGCCGGGAGAACTGCCGTTCCAGCCTCTTGGGCAGCATCTCGCGGTCAAAGTGACGCCGGCCCGAGGATTTTCGGAACAGCCGCCAGCGCGCGTTGATGACCTCGAACTCCTCGTCGAAATGGCCGAGCGTCTCAGAGGGGCCGAGGAACAGCGCCCCATGTTTGCGCAGGCCGAAGAGGAACATCGAAATCACCCGCGCCTACGCCTTTTCCCGCAGATAGATCAGCAGGTTGCGGCACGAGACGAGGTCGAGGTCCAGAAATGGCGGATCGGTCAGCGTGTCATGGACCGAGAAGATGATCTTCTGGCGCAGGTTCGGCACGATCAGGAAATGCTTGCCGCGCCGGTCGAAATAGCGCGTGCGCAGATGCTCGGGCACGTTCTCGACCTGATCCTCGGTGTAGCGCCCGGTCGACGCCCGGTCGATCGACTGGCGGTGTACATCCGTGGCGATGATACGGAAGCCACGGGTATTGCCGGCGGCGCGCATCGCTTCGGCCATCTCCATGCCGATGGTATAGGCTTCCTCGCCACTGGCGCAGCCCGCGACCCAGACCCGGACCGGCGCCTCACTGTCGAAATCCTGCGCGAACTTGTCCAGCACGTTGCGGCGCAGATCTGCGATCGCCTCGGGGTCGCGGTAGAACTGCGTCACGCCGATCAGCAGGTCCTGATACAGTTCGTTCACCGCCTCGGGCTCTTCGCGCAGCAAGGTGAGGTAATCGTTCATGTCGCCGATCCCGCGCAGGTGTTGGCGGCGGGTGATGCGGCGCTGGACGTTGGTTTCCTTGTACGAGGTGAAATCCAGATTGTGCTGCTTCTCCAGTACCCGGAAGATCTCCTTGTTCAGGTCGGCCTCGGCGGCAAGGGGGCTCGGCGCATAGCGGATGCCGGTCTCGAAGATGTCCTGAATCGCACCGGGGATGTCCGCGGCATCGAGGACACGGTCATGGATGCCGAGGCTCAGGATCGCGCGGGGCATCGAGGGGAAATCGGCCTCGGCCGGGTTCTGCACCACCAGCGCTCCGCCGGCGGCATGCATCAGCTGCGCCCCGCTGGCCCCGTCGCTGCCCGAGCCCGACAGGACCACCGCCACAGTCTTCTCAGTCGCGCGCGTGGCCAGCGAGGCGAACAGGCTATCGATGGGCAGATGCGGCACCTGATCGTCCTTGCCGTAGACGAAGGTGCGGAACACGTCGCCCTCCAGCACCGACCCGGTATTGGGCCGGTTGAGGAAGATCGTGTCAGGCTCGATCTTTATTCCATTTTCGATATGTTTGATTTTAAGCCCGGTCTTCCGGCCCAGCAATTCATCCATCACCGACCGGTAATCCGGCGAGAGATGCTGGATGACAATGTAGCACCAGCCTGCTTTCTCCGGGGCATGGGAAAAGAATTGCTCGAGCGGAGTCAGGCCTCCGGCAGAGGCTCCGATGGCAACCACAGGAATTCGTGCGTTTTCCGGGCCGTTTCGGGTGTCCTCGACGGTCTCACGCATGCTTTTTCCTCGTAATTACCTTGTCGCATGGCCTCCCGTCCCGCATATTACACGACAACATTGGATGCGGGGTCGACCATGGCACGTCTACTGATCGCTGACGACGATATCGATTATTGCGTCGCCTTCAAGACCGGGATGTCCGCGCTGGGGCATGATGTGGATTTCGTTCACAGTGGCGCAGAGGCTGTTGCGAAACTGAATGACGCGCCGACGCATTACGATGTGATCTTTCTTGACGTGTTGATGAGCAATGGCGGTGGCGCCAGCACCTTGCACGCCATTCGGAATTTCTCGGACGATTTGCCGGTGGTGGTGATCACCGGCCGATCCGAAATCCTCGACAGTCCGATCTTCAGCAACGGCCTACGACAGGCACAGAAGCGCATGTCGAAATCCAGCAAGCTGAGCGCCCTGCACGAGGCGGTGACCGAATTGGTCTGACGCGCCGGGGACTGAGCTTGATCGCGGCCTTCCGGCGGACCGGCGGGCAAAGCCACCCAGCGCGGAGGAGCCGCCCCGTATGTCGTCGCCTGTACAGTCCCCGGTAACGGCCCGCGTTTCGGCCGATAATCTCGACCTGCACCCTGATCACCCTGAGCCGCCGCTGGGTGATCCCCCGGCAGCTGCCCCTTGGCAACGGGCTTTCCCGTTGGATGCGACCCACGCCTCTGTCGCCTGTGCGGTGATGGCGGCCTTGGCGGCGCTCGCCGTCCTCGTGGTGCAGCCGCGATTCCCGGACCTGCCGATCGCCCGCCTGCACGAAGGCTATGCTGCGATGGTCCCCGGCACGGCCTGGCCGGTCCTGGCGCTGGCGCTGGCGGTGCTGGTCGCCATCTCGCCGCGCGTCGGGCCCCGTTTGGTCGGGGCGCACAATCCGAGCATGAGCCTGCGTGCGGGCGGCTGGCTGGCGTTGGTCACGGCGCTGGGGGTGCTGGCTTATGGGCTGTGGAGCCTTGGCTACGACATCTTGACCCGGGTCTCGCTGGTCGGGGCCGAGGATCGCGTCTCGCTGGCCACGGCCCTGTCGCTGACCCTGCTGTCCATGGGCCTGATGGCCCGGCTGCTCAGCCCGACGGGACGCCCGTCGAGGCGGGTCACCCTCCCGACGACCTTGGTGCTGACCGTCGCCTTGATCTCATTGTCGGGCTATGCCTTCGACGCGCCGCGACTGCATGAGGTGCTGATCTTTTCGGGCATGTCGGTGCTGACGGCGCTCAGCGTCTTCGCCTTGGCCCTGTCGATCCTGCTGCTGGGCATGCATGACAACTGGCTGCGCCACCTGATCGGCCCCAACACCAGTGCCCGCGCCGCCCGTGCCGCGCTGTTGCCCCTGATGCTGGGGGCCTTCGTCCTAGCCGCCGCGCTGCTGACGGCCGCCAATCGGGGCTACATGACGGTCAACTTCAGCCATGCGCTGCTGGCCGATCTGCTGGTCGTTTTCGGCATCATCTCGATCCTGTTGATGGCCGCCAACCACGCGGCCGAGGAGCGGCGGACCGCCAACAGCCTGACCTGGCTGCGCAACATCATCGACGCGACCGAGGTTGCGGCCATCGTCACCGATGGTCACGGCAAGGTCATCCTCGCCAACCGCATGGCCGAGGATCTGGCCGCCGCCTCGGGCGGGCCGGCAGTCTGGCTGGACAAGACGCCGTTCTTCGTGCCGGGCTCGATGGATCTGCTGCTTGATGGCCGGCATCCACGCGAACTGGCCCGTCCATCGGCGAATAGCCGGGGCATGCAGACCTCGTGGATGGATAGCGGGGGGCGGTTGCGCAGCTTGCGCCTTTATGCCCGCACGATCCCGGATGCGGCTTTCATCGGCCGGCAGGTGACGATCCTCACCATCATCGACGAGACCGAAAGCTGGAATGCGCGCGACAACCTCGCCCATGTCGAACGGCTGGAGGCGATGGGGCTGATGGCTGGCGGCGCGGCGCATGAATTCTCCAACGTGCTGGGGGTAATCCAGCTGACCGCCGATGTGGGGCTGATGAAGACCGACGGCCTCGCCCATGACCAGTTCGAGGCCGTGGCCCGCGCCTGCGAGCGTGGTGAGCAGGTGACACGACGGCTGCTGAACCTGTCGCGCGACAGCTCGCCGGCGATGGCGGTGCATGACGTGGCCGAGATCCTGCGTGCGGCACCCAAGCTTCTGGTCCCGGTTCTGCCGGAGAAGCTGAAGCTGGTGCTGCAGCTCCCCAGTGAGCCCCTGCGCGCGATCTGCGACCGGGCCGAGTTGGAGGGCGCCTTGCTGAACCTGACACTGAACGCGGTCAACGCGTTGAGCGAGCGGCCCTATGCCCCTCCCGAGATCGTGCTCTCGCTGACGCAGGAGGGGAGCTGGCTGCAGATCGGCATGCAGGACAAGGGCGTCGGCATGGACGGCGAGACGCGCACGCTGGCGACGCAGCCGTTTTTCACCACGCGGGGCGGGAAGGGCGGCACCGGGCTGGGCCTGTCGATGGTCGAGGCCTTTGCCCGTCGCTCGGGCGGCACGCTGTCGATCAAGAGCGCGCCGGACGAGGGCACGCTGGTCCGCCTGCGGCTGCCGGTGTTCGAAGGCGCGGCCCATGCCCAGCCCGACGAGGTTCTGAGCCCCGCCCCCGATCTGACCGGCGTGTCGATCCTCGTGGTGGAGAACGATCCGCAGTTCCGCCAGACCCTGCCGCAGGCCCTGTCCCTGATGGGGGCGACGGTGGCGGTGACCGACAACGCGGTCTCGGCCCTGTCGATGGCCGCCAAGGAGCGTTACGATCTTTTGTTGTCGGACATCCGGATCGAGGGGGGGATGAACGGCCTCGGCTTGTCCTCGGTGATCGCCGAGCATTTCCCGCATATGGCCCGGCTGTTGATGACCGGCTTCGACGATGTGCCGGCCTCGATGCAGTCGGCTGAGGGGGACGCGAGTGCCGATCCGGTGCCGTTGACCGGCGATGGCTCGGGCGATGTGCCGATCCCGACCGGGGGCTCGGGCACGTTGACGCCGATCCGGGGCGGCAAGATCCCGCTTCGGGTGGTCGAGCAGCGGGCCGTCGCGCCGGGTCTGCCTGCCGACAAGGTGCAGAAGGGCGGTGGGGTGATGATCCTGCGCAAGCCCGTCGGTTACCGGGTGATCGGCAATGCCATCCGCATCACGCTGGACACTCAGAAAGCGTCGAGAGGGGCGGGCCGCGCGAAGTAATAGCCCTGCGCCATGTGGCAGCCCTGCTGGCGCAGCAGCTCGGCCGTCGCCGCATTCTCGATCCCCTCGGCGATGACCGTCAGCTCCAGCGTGCGCGCGACGTCGATCAGGGCTTTCGACAATACGGCATCGCGCGGGGTGCGGGTGGCCTCGGCGATGTAGGAGCGGTCGATCTTCAGGATGTCGACCGGCCAGTCGCGCAGATGGGTCAGCCCGCCATAGCCGGTGCCGAAATCGTCCAGCGCCACCCGTGCGCCCCGGCGACGCAGCTCGCTGAGGTTCTGGAAGATCGGCCCGCTCACCGCACCCAGCATGGTGGTTTCCGTCACCTCGATGACGATCCGGTCCCAGTCGATCTGGTAGCGGTTGAGCTGGCTTTGCAGGTCGAAGACGAATTCCTGCTTGATCAGATCCGCCGTGCCGAGGTTCAGCGCCAAGGTCTCGTCGGCCATTTCCGGGCGGGCGGCGATGGCGGCAAAGGCCTTCTCGAACACATGCTCGGTCAGTTTCTCGGCCAGTTCTGGCGCGGTCAGGACCGAGGAGAACTGCCCCGGTGTCAGCAGTCCGCGCTGGGGGTCCTGCCACCGGGCGAGCAGTTCGAACCCGTGGCGCTGGCCCGTCGCCAGATCGATGACCGGCTGGAAGAACGGCAGGATGCGGTCCTGTGCCAAGGCCTCGAGGAACCGGGGCCGGACCAGCAAAGCGCTGAAATTCGCATGCTGATCGCCGCAATAGATCGTCCCGGCCGATTTGCCCGAGGATTTGTTGGCATAGAGCGCGGCATCGGCCTCCAGCATCAGCGCATCGAGGTCAGGGCGTCCGCCGTGCCGCAAAGTGCTGCCGATGCTGATATGCCCGAGGCTGGGCTTGCCCATCTTCGCAACAACCCGTTGCACATCGCTGGCGCAGGACAGCATCAGCCGCTCCAGATGCGTGTCACTGCGACCGGGCAGGCTGACGAGGGCACCGAACTCGTCTCCGCCGATCCGGCCCACCAGCGACGTGGCGGGCAGGGCACGGCGCAGGGCGCGGGCGATCTCCTGCAGATAATGGTCGCCGAATTGGTGGCCGTAGATGTCATTGACCAGTTTGAAATTGTCGACATCGATCATCAGCAGCGCATGTGAGGCGTCCTCACTATTGCCCAGCCGATCCATGCATTGTGTCTTGAAGGCTTGATGCCCCAGCAGCCCGGTCAGCCCGTCCTGTTCGGCCAGCGTCATCAGATGGCGCGAGCGACGCAACTCGGCCGCGTAATCCAGCTCCAGCATGTGAAAGCTGTGCCAGCGGTCGATGACATGGGCGATGGCGGCCGAGCCATGGTTCAGGCGCTGCCGGTCGATGCTACCGGCTGTCGCGTCCTCGGTGAGGGTCAGCGCGAGGGTACCGAAGAGCAGATCGCCGGGCGAGGCAATCCGGTTCAGCACGATCGGCGGCGCCCCGGCATTTCGGGCCGCAAAGGAGAAGGGGGCCGCCTGTGCTCCGTCGGAGGCCTTGGCCGCCCGGATGTCGGCGAGAAGGCGGTCGCGCAGGTCGATGACATTGGAGCCGGGCGGCAAGGACAGGATCGGCGGCAGTTGCGGCAGGTTCTCCGGCAGTGAGGGCAGGAAAGCCGCGGCCTCGATCGCGCCACCGCGCATCAGCGACAGAATATGGTCGATTTCGTCGTGCAGGCCTTGGGCGGCGGGGCCCAGATGGCGCTGCGCGTCGCTGACAAGGGGGGCAAAGGACAAACTCACACCTCGTACCTGTACGTCACCGATCGGTGGGCAAGGCGAGGGCCACACGTCACCGGCCATCGCGCCGATGCTTCTTGGACCGAACAGGCTCCGCAAGGCGCGAATGTGATGATACTACAGCAACTTTTGCGTGTGTCGAGACTTTCATCCCCTCCGCCCTGAGGACGGAGGGGACGTGCCTGTCCCGGAAGGCCGGTGTCAGTCGTTCAGTGCGGTGACAAGTTTCGTCTCCAGATAGGCCGCGACCGCTTCCGAGCCGCCCTCGGTGCCATAGCCGGAATCCCGGATGCCGCCGAAGGGCAGTTCCGGCAGCGCGAGGCCGAGGTGGTTGATCGTGACCATGCCGGCCTCGACCGCCTGCAACGCCTGCTGGTTTGCCGCCGAGCGCGTGTAGGCATAGGCGGCAAGGCCATAGGGCAGGCGGTTCGCCTCGGCGATGATCTCGTCGCGGCTGTCGTAGCGGTTGACGACGGCCAGCGGGCCGAAGGGCTCCTCGTTCATCACCCGCGCGTCAAGCGGCACGTCGACCAGCACGGTCGGCTCGAAGAACCAGCCCTTGTTGCCGATGCGGTTGCCGCCCGTGGCCAGCGTCGCGCCCTTGGCAACGGCGTCCTGGATAAGTTCTTCCAGCGCCGGGATGCGGCGGTCGTTGGCCAGAGGGCCCATCTGCGAGGCCGGGTCGAAACCCTCGCCCACGACGACCTTCTTCGCCTCGGCCACGAAGCCGTCGATGAAGCGGTCAGCCGCGCCCGATTGCACGAGGAAACGGGTGGGCGAGACGCAGACCTGACCGGCGTTGCGGAACTTGTGCGCGGCGATCTCGGGGATGGCGCGGTCCAGATCGGCGTCGTCGAAAACCATAACCGGCGCGTGGCCGCCCAGCTCCATCGTCGCGCGCTTCATATGCGCACCGGCCAGCGCGGCGAGGTGTTTGCCGACGGGGGTGGAGCCGGTGAAGCTGATCTTGCGGATCACCGGATGCGGGATCAGGTATTCCGAGATTTCGGATGGCACGCCATAGACGAGGCCGATCACGCCCGCCGGGATGCCGGCATCGGCAAAGCAGCGGATCAGGGCTGCGGGCGAGGCCGGGGTTTCCTCGGGCGCCTTGACGATGATCGAGCAGCCCGTGGCCAAAGCGGCCGAGAGCTTGCGCACAATCTGGTTGATCGGGAAGTTCCACGGCGTGAAGGCGGCGACGGGGCCGACCGGCACCTTGATCGTCATTTGCGTGACGCCACCGCGACGGGCAGGGATGGTCTGGCCATAGGTGCGGCGGGCTTCCTCGGCGAACCAGTCGATGGTGTCGGCGCCGCCCAGCACCTCCATCTTCGCCTGTGCGAGGGGTTTGCCCTGTTCCAGCGTCATGATCGCCGCGATCTCGTCCGAGCGTTCGCGCAGCAGCTGCGCGGCCTTGCGCATCAGCTTGGCCCGCTGGAAGGCCCCGGTGGCCGACCATGTGGCAAAGCCCTTCTGCGTGGCCGCCAGCGCGCGGTCCAGATCGGCGATGCCGGCATGGGCGATCTGGCCGATCTCTTCGCCGGTGGCGGGGTTCATCACGGGCAGGCGGCGGCCGTCGGCAGCGTCACACCACGCGCCATCGATGAAAAGCTGGGTGTCGGGGTAAGCGGTCATGCAAGGGTCTCCAATGGCTTGCCCCATATCTCGGCAGCTTGACGGCAATGTCCAGAGGGCGGCGGGGCCTTTCGTCCGTCCCGCCATGGCGCTACACCTGCCGCAACGCCCGAGGAGCCGCCATGACCGACCTTTCGCTCACCGAGGATTTCGACCTCCAGCCGCATCACACCTTCGGCTTGCCGTCGCGCGCGCGCTGGGGCGGGTTCCTGCACCGGCCCGAGCATATCGCCGAGGCGCTGGGCTTCGCACAGGCACGCGGGTTGCCATTCTTCCTGCTTGGCGGGGGCTCGAACGTGGTGCCCTTGCCGTTTGTCGACGGCGTGGTCGGTGTACTGCGCCTCTCGGGCCGGTCGCTGGCGCGGGGGGCGGATGGCGTTGTGCGCCTGACAGCGGCGGCGGGGGAAAGCTGGCCCGAGCTGGTGGCCTGGACCGTGGGGCAGGGCATCGGCGGGTTGGAGAACCTGTCGGGCATTCCCGGCACCGTCGGCGCGGCACCCGTGCAGAACATCGGCGCCTACGGCACCGAAATCGCCGAACTGGTGGACAGCGTTAGGGTTCTGGACCTCACCGACCTGTCGCAGCAGGTGATCGCGGGGGCCGATTGCGCCTTCCGCTATCGGCAGAGCCGCTTCAAGGACGAACCCGGCCGGTACGCCATCCTCTCGGTCACGCTGGCCTTGCCGACAGACTGGGCGCCGAACCTGGGCTACCGGGGCCTCGACACGCTGCCCCAGACAGCGACGCCGGCCGAGGTGGCCGAAGCGGTGCTGGCAATCCGGGGCTCTAAACTGCCGGACTGGCGGGTGTTGGGCAATGCGGGCTCTTTCTTCCACAACCCGGTCGTCGCCGCCGATCATCCCGCCGCCCAGATCGAGGGCGCGCCGCGCTATCCGGCGCCGGACGGGGTGAAGCTCTCGGCCGGCTGGCTGCTGGAGCAGGCGGGTATGAAAGGCCACCGCTTGGGCGGCGCGGGTTTCCACGCGGGCCATGCGCTGGTGATGGTCAACCACGGCACCGCGACCTGCGAAGACGTGGCCGCGCTGACCGCCGAGGCTCAGGCCGCCGTTCAGGCGAAGTTCGGGGTCGCGCTGGTGCGCGAGCCGCTAACCCTGGGCTAAGGGCGTCCCGACCGGATGCAGCGGCGCGCCGGTCTCCGCGAAGCTGGAGGCATTGGCAAGCGTCGTCTCGCTGATTGCCGCCAGCGCCTCGCGGGTGAAAAAGGCCTGATGCCCGGTGACCAGCACGTTGGGAAAGGTCAGAAGCCGCGCGAAGACGTCATCGGGGATGATCCGGTCCGATTAATCGTCGAAGAACAGGTCGCCCTCCTCCTCGTAGACATCGAGGCCCAGACTGCCGATCTGCCCTGATTTCAGCCCCCGGATCGCGGCCTGCGTGTCGATGACCGCGCCCCGGCTGGTGTTGATGACCATCACACCGGGCTTCATCGCCGCGATGGCTTGATCATCGATCAGGTGATGCGTGTCGGGCGTCAGCGGGCATTGCAGGGTGAGGATATCGGCCTCGGCGAACATCTGCGGCAGCGGGACATAGCGGGCCGCCAGCGAGGGGTCGGGGAAAGGATCATAGGCCAGCACCCAGCAGCCGAAGCCGTTGAGGATTCCGACCAGCACCCGACCGATCTGCCCGGTGCCGACGACGCCCACGGTCTTGCCGTGCAGATCGAAGCCCAGAAGCCCGTCCAGTTCGAAATTCCCCTCGCGCACACGGTTCCAGGCCCGGTGGGTCTTGCGGTTCAAGGTCAGGATCATCGCCACGGCATGTTCGGCCACGGAATACGGCGAATAGGCTGGCACCCGCGCGACGGTCAGGCCAAGCCGCGCGGCTGCGTCGAGGTCCACATGGTTGTAGCCGGCCGAGCGCAGCAAGATCAGCCGGGTGCCGCCGTCGGCCAACCGCTGCAGGGTGCGGGCGTCCAGACGGTCGTTGACGAAGGCGCAGATCGCCTCGGCGCCGTGCGCCAGAACCGCGCTGTCCGCGTTGAGATGCGCCGCATGGTAGCGCAGATCATGGCCGCAGGTCACGTTGGCCGCGTCGAAGGAGCTGCTGTCATAGGGTTTCGCCGAGAAGAGGTCGATGCGCATGAGGCCCTCCGGGGTTCGGGTCGACCACCAGCCTAGCCCCGGATGCTGCGCTGCCGCAACAGGCGCGTCGCCCGTAGGGTGGGGTTTCACCCCACCTGTCGCTGGCTCAGAAGAACTGGAAACCCTCGCCGCGTTTCCAGCGCAGATAGGCCTGCACGCTGGGCCATTCCGGCCGCGTGAAGCCCGCTTGCGGGATGTCTTCGGGGGCAATCAGACGGACATCGGCGGTCTCGCCGTCATTGCCCCCCAGCGTCCCCTCCAGCAGTGCCGCCCGCGCGAGGATTGACACGTTCTGGATCTGATCGCCGTTGGGATAGGTGAAACTGTCCGCCACGGGGTCGGACGAAATCCCGAAGACCTCGATGCCCTCCAGCCGCGCATTGGCTTCCTCATGCGCCTCGCGATGGATCGCATCGGTCAGGGACTCGCCCAGCTCCAGCGCGCCGGCGGGCAGGCCCCAATCCTTCGTATCCGTGCGATGGACGATGACGATCCGTCCTTGCGCGTCCTCGATGAACACCCGGACCCCGACCGCGATCAGCGGCCGGCTGCCCACCGCGGCGCGAAGCTGTCCAAGGTAGCTTTCGGCAAATCCCATGCGTCGTTCCTTCTGGCCCGTTGCCCTTCTCTAGGCTGCCGGGCATGGCGGGGATGTGACGCCAAGGGGGCCTTTCTCAGCCGCCCTTGATCTGCTGCATCAGGAAGACCTCGCTGTCTTCCCCGACGGGCGTCTGGCGCCCGCCGGTGATGACCTCGCCATCGACCGCGACCGAAATCCCGGCCTCGATCACCGGGCCCAGACCCGGATGCGTGGCAATGAGGGCGTCGAGGACCTGACCCACTGTCTTGCCCTCGACCTCGACGATCTCAGCCCCGTCGGTGAACTTGCGCAGCCCCGACCAGAGGTTGACCTCGACCATGCTCAGCCTTTCGCCTTGATCGCCGCCAAGACGGCGGGCGGGTTCATCGGCAGCGCTCGCAGGCGCGCACCGGTGGCCGCGTGGATGGCGTTGGCGATGGCGGGCAGGGGGGGCGTGATGCCGGTCTCGCCGACACCGCGCACGCCGAAGGGATGGCCCGGATTCGGCACCTCGACGATCACCGTGTCGATCATCGGCAGGTCCGAGGCCACCGGCACGCGGTAGTCGAGGAACACCGTGTTCTGCAACCGACCGTCCTCGCCATAGATATAGCCCTCATTGAGCGCCCAGCCGATGCCCTGCGCGGCGCCGCCCTGATACTGGCCTTCCACATATTGCGGATGGATCGCGCGGCCCGCGTCCTGCGTCACGAGGTAACGCAGCACGGTCACGCGGCCGGTCTCGGGATCGACCTCGACATCGACGACATGGGTGCCGAAGGACGGACCCGCGCCCGAGGGCGTCGACTCGTGGTGGCCCGAGATCGGCCCCCCGGTCTTGCCCATCTCACCCGCGATCTCCTTGATCGACAGGGGCTCGAACTTGCCGGCGTTGTCGCCCGCAGGCCAGGCCGCGCCGTCCTTCCAGGTGACGGCCTCGGGGTCGATGTCCCATTTCTGGGCCGCCCGCTTGCACATCTCCTTGATCGCGCCCTGCGCCGCTTCCCACATCGCCTTGCCGCTGGCGAAGGTCGCGCGCGAGCCATGGGTCGGCTCGTTCACGCCCAAGGCGCCCGTCTCGACGATGTTCACCCGGACATTCTCATAGGCGATGCCCAGCGTTTCCGCCGCCATCAGCGCGATGGACGCGCGCGAGCCGCCGATATCGGGCGTGCCGACCGAGACCTGAGCGGTGCCGTCTTCCGACACGGCCAGCGACACCGAGGTCTCGCCGCCATGGTTGAACCAGAAGCCCGAGGCGACGCCGCGGCCTTGGTTCGGACCGAGAGGCGCTGCGTAGTTAGGATGCGCCTTCGCGGCTTCCAGCGTCTCGGCGAGGCCGATCTTCTTGAATTTCGGCCCGTAGGAAGCGCGCACGCCCTCTTTCACGCCGTTCTTCAGACGCACCTCGATCGGGTCGAGGTCCAGCTCGCGGCAGAGCTCATCCACCAAGCTCTCCACGGCATAGGCCGCCATCGGCGAGCCCGGCGCGCGGTAGGCGGCGCATTTGGGACGGTTCGCCAGAACTTCCCAGCCGACATGATTCAGGTTCGCGATGTCGTAACAGGCGAAGGCGCAGGACAGGGCCTCCCCCACGGGCGAGGCACCGGGGAAGGGGCCGCCCTGCATGCGGAAGTTGACCTCGGCGCCGGTGATCGTGCCGTCCCTCTTCATGCCCATCTTCACGTCCATCGACGCCGAGGCGGTCGGGCCGGTGGCGCGCAGCACCTCGGCGCGCGACATGACCAGCTTCACCGGACGCCCGCCCGCCTTCTTCGACAGCGCGAGCGGCAGGGGCTCCATGAAGATCGTGGTCTTGCCGCCAAAGCCGCCGCCGATTTCCGAGGGCGTCACGCGCAGCTGCGCCGGGTCGGTGCCCAGCACGGCCGAGCACATCTTGCGGATGTACCACTGCCCTTGGGTGCAGACCCACATCTCGCCCTTGCCGTCCGAACCCATCTGGCCCACGGCCGCATGCGGCTCGATATAGCCCTGATGCGTGGCCTCGGTGGTGTAATGGCCTTCGCGCACGAGGTCCGCCTCGGCATAGCCGGCGGCCAGATCGCCGCGCCCGAATTCGATCATCCGGGCGACGTTGGGGGCAGAGCCTTCGGGCACCGAATGGTCGGCGCAGCCCGGCAGGATCACCGGCGCGTCCTTGGCCATCGCCTTGTCCACATCGGTCACATGCGGCAGGACCTCGTATTCGACCTCGATCAGCTGGGCCGCGTCATGGGCCAGCAGCTGCGAGGTCGCGGCGACGGCGGCGACGGCATGGCCATCGTACAAAGCCTTCTCGCCGGCGAGGGTGTTTTCCTGCAGATACAGATCCTCGCCCGTCAGGCCCGTGGGCAGGTCGGCGCGGGTGACGACGGCCTTCACGCCCTTCAGCGCCAGCGCTTTTGATGCGTCGATCTTGACGATCCGCGCATGGGCATGGGGCGAGCGCACCACGGCCGCGTACAACATGTTCGGAAGGTTGAAATCGGCGCCATAGCGCGCGCGGCCGGTGACCTTGTCCAGACCGTCCGGGCGGTCAGGAGTGGTGCCGATCCATTTGAATTCCTTGCCGGAAATCTCGTCCTTCGCCATCACGCAGCCCCCCGCATCTCTGCCGCCGCGTCCTGAACGGCGCGGACGATCTTGTCATAGCCCGTGCAACGGCACAGGTTGCCCGCGAGCCAGAAGCGGATTTCGCTCTCGCTCGGGTCCGGGTTCTTTTCCAACAGCGCCTTCGCGGCGACGAGGAAACCCGGCGTGCAGAAGCCGCATTGCAACGCGGCATGTTCAATGAATTTGCGCTGCAACGGGTGGAGTTCATTGCCGTCGGCCATGCCCTCGATGGTCGAGATCTCGGCCCCTTCGGCCTCGACCCCCAGCACCAGACAGGACGACACCAGCCGCCCGTTCAGCATGACCGAGCAGGCGCCGCAATCGCCGGTGCCGCAGCCTTCCTTGGCGCCGGTCAGGTCCAGATGGTCGCGCAGGCAGTCGAGCAGCGTCTCGCGCGGATCGGCGAGGAACTCGACGGAATCGCCGTTCACCGTGGCTTGGACGTGGATCTTGCTCATGCTTTGGCCCTCTCATAGGCGATCTTCGCCGCGCGGCGGGCCAGCACCCCGGCCACATCCACGCGGAATTCCTTGGGGCCGCGCTTGTCGCTGATCGGCTTCGCAGCGGCCGAGGCGGCGGCGGCGAGCTTGTCGAGCGCGGCATCGTCCAGCGTCGTGCCGATGATCGCGTCGGCGCAGTCCTGCACCAGCAGAACGGTCGGCGCGACGGCGCCCAGCGAGATACGGGCGGCGGTCACTTTGTCACCGTCCAGCACCAGCGAGACGGCGCAGCCGACGACTGCGATGTCCATCTCGGTGCGCGGGATGAAGCGCAGATAGGCGTCACCGGCGGATTTGCCGCGGGCGGGCAGGGTGATCGCGGTGATGATCTCGCCGGGTTCCAGCGCGGTCTTGCCGGGCTTCACCGGCACCTGCTCGACCGGCAGCTCGCGCGTGCCGTTCGGGCCTTGGATGGTGACCGTGGCGCCCGCCGCGACGAGGCCGGGCACCGAATCCGCCGCGGGCGAGCCGTTGCACAGGTTGCCGGTCAGCGTCGCGCGGCCCTGCACCTGGGTCGAGCCGACCAGCTCCATCCCCTCGACGACGCCGGGCCAGTCGGCGACCAGCTCGGCATGGGCGCCAAGCTCCGCGCCCGAGACCGCGATGCCGATGCGCCAGCCGCCGTCGGGCAGGCGGGTGATGTCATGCGTGCCGGGGATCTTCTTCAGGTCGATGAGGTCGTCGGGCGTGACCATGCCTGCGCGCAGCTGCACGAGGACATCGGTGCCTCCGGCCAGATACCGCGTGACGCCAGAGGCGCCGGCCGCAATGGCAATGGCCTCGTCGAATGTTGCCGGGGCGTGGTAACGCATCCTGCCTCCTGTCTTCCAGTGGGTTGGGGTGAACCTAACCCTTGGGGCGGCGCTGTCGATACCCTTCCTTCGCGCGTGCACGGAATTTGGCTTTGTCGGGTGAGGCCCGGATGGAAGAAGGCCCGGCGACAGTTTCCTGTCGCCGGGCCCTGTTTCCTGCCGCCGCAGGTTGGTTCAGGCGGGCAGCAGGAAGCAGGCCATGGCCGGCACCTGCAGCAGCTCGACGGAGCGTGCGACGGTGGCGGCGTCGAAGAAGTGTTCCGCGTCGAGCATGTTGAGGGTGCCGACTTGCGCGCCCTGCAGCTTGATCGGGATGTTCAGCACCGAGCCGAGGCCCAGCGAGCCGATCAGCTCGTGATCCGGGAACACCAGCGCGATCTCGGCCAAGGTGTTGCGGATGAAGCATTCGCCGCCCTCGATGACTTCCTCGTAGAAGGCGTCGCGGTCGATCGGCTTGTCGCCCGAGACCGGGTAGGCGGTCGCGTCATTGGTCCAGGCGCGCCGCGCGATCATCGTGTCGAAGTTCATCGTCGAGATGGTGAACAGCTTCACGCCCAAGGTGGCCTCGACAAGGCGGCCTAGCGCGTCGAAGGCCTCGGCCCGGGTCTGCGCCAATTCCAGCGCGGCGGTGAAGGTCGAAAGGGGGGTGGTCATGCCTGTTCCTGCCCAAGGTTGTCGTTCACGTCTTCATGCACGCTGAGCCGATAGAGCTCCCGTGCATACTCGGTCGCCAGCGTGCCGTGGCGCAGAGCCTCGGCGCTGGCGATTTCCTCGATACGGCCGTGCCGCATCACCGCCAGCCGGTCGCACATGAAGGCGACGACGGGCAGGTTGTGGGTGACCATGAGATAGGTCAGCCCGCGTTCTTTCCTGAGCCGTTTCAACAGGTTCAGGATCTCGGCCTGAATCGACACATCCAGCGCCGAGGTCGGCTCGTCGAGCAGTAGGAATTTCGGCTCCAGCGCCAGAGCGCGGGCGATGGCGACGCGCTGCCGCTGCCCGCCCGAAAGCTGGTGCGGGAAGCGGAAGCGGAAGCGCTCGTCGAGACCGACCTCCGCCAGCAGCTCCAGCACCCGCTTGTCGCGGTTGGGCTTGCCGTGGATCAGCAGCGGCTCGGCCAGCGTGGCGTCGATGGTCTTCCTCGGATGGAGCGAGCCATAGGGGTCCTGAAACACCATCTGGCAATGGGCCGAGAAGGCGCGGTCGGGGCCGTGGCTGCGCGGCTTGCCGTCCACGTCGATCGTGCCGGTCCAGTCGGGCGCGAGGCCCATGATCGCCTTCAGGATCGTCGACTTGCCCGAGCCGGATTCGCCCACCAGCGCGAAGCTCTCGCCCTCGGCTACATCCAGCGTCACGTCATGCACGACCTTGGTGTCGCCGTAGAAGATGTTCAGGTCTTTGAGATGGATCGCGCTCATGTGGCTGCCCATTGGCTGCGGTCGAGCGTCGGCAGCTCGGCCCGCGTTTCGTTCATGCGGGGGACGGCGGCGAGCAGGCCCTTGGTATAGGGATGCTGCGCCGCGTTCAGGTTTTTCGCGTCGAGCGTCTCGACGACCTGACCCGCGTTCATCACCATCACCCGGTCGCAATAGCGGCCCACCAGCTGCAGATCGTGGCTGACCAGCATCAGCCCCATGCCGTGCTCGCGCACCAGCTCGTCGATCAGGTCCAGCACCTGTCCCTGCACGCTGACATCGAGGGCCGAGGTCGGCTCGTCGGCGATCAGGATGCGGGGGCGGGGGATCAGCATCATGGCGATCATGATGCGCTGGCCCATCCCGCCCGAGACCTCGTGCGGATAAAGCTTCATCACCCGCTCGGGGTCATGGATGCGCACGGCGGCCAGCATCTCGGCCACGCGGTCCTTGAGCGCGCGGCGCGGCAGGCTTTCGTGGGTCTTCAGGGCTTCCTCGATCTGGCGCCCGATGGTCATCACCGGGTTGAGCGAGAATTTCGGGTCCTGCATCACCATCGAGATCCGCGCGCCCCGGATCTTGCGCATCTCGCGCGCCGAGAGGCCCTGCAACTCGCGGCCTTCAAAGGCCATGCGGTCGGCCTTCACCACGCCCGGCGCGCGGACGAGGCCCAGAATGGCCCGTCCGGTCATCGACTTGCCCGAGCCGCTTTCGCCGACGATGCCCAGCCGTTCGGTGCCCAGCTGGAAGCTGATGCCGTTGACCACATTCACCGGCCCCTTGGGGGTGGGGAAGGTGACCGAGAGGTTCTGGATGTCGAGCAAGCTCATGATTTGTCTCCGCTCTTCGGGTCCAGCACGTCGCGCAGCCCGTCACCGAGGAAGCAGAAGCCCAGGGAGACAAGGATGATCGCGAAGCCCGGCATGGTGGCGACCCACCATTGGTCGAGGATGAAGGTACGCCCGCGCGAGATCATCGCGCCCCATTCCGGCAGGGGCGGTTGCGCGCCAAGCCCGAGGAACCCGAGACCCGCTGCCGTCAGGATGATGCCGGCCATGTCCAAGGTCACGCGGATGATGGTCGATGACGAGCACAAAGGCAGGATATGCAGCCCGATGATGCGGGCATGGCTGCCACCGGCCAGCCGCGCAGCCTGCACGAATTCGGCGTTGCGGAAGGTCAGCGTCTCGGCCCGCGCGAGGCGCGCATAGGGCGGCCAGGCGGTGATGGCGATGGCGATGATCGCGTTCTCGATCCCCGGCCCGAGGGCGGCGACGAAGGCGAGCGCGAGGATCAGCTTCGGCATCGACAGGAAGATATCGGTGACACCCATGACGATCCGGTCGACCCAGCCGCCGAAATATCCCGACACCGCGCCGAGGATCAGGCCCAAGGGCGCCGAGATCACGGCCACGAGGCCCACGATCACCAGCGTCAGCCGAGCGCCATAGACCACGCGCGAGAAGATGTCGCGGCCCAGCTCATCCGTTCCCATCCAGTTGACGGCAGAGGGCGGCAGCAGGCGGTTGGCCAGATCCTGACCGACCGGGGAATAGGGCGCGATCCACGGCGCGAAACCCGCACACAGGATCAGCACCAGCAGGATCGCCATCCCCAGAGCCGCCAGCGGGTTGCGCAGGAGGCGGGTGAAGATGTCATAGGCACGCCCGAGGCTTGCCTGCAGGCGCGAGGCGGGGGCGTCGTCGGTCAGCCAGGTGGTCAGGCTCATGGATTTCCCCCTCAGGTCCGGCTGCGCGGGTCGAGAACGCGGTACAGCACGTCCGAGACCTTGTTGATGACGATGAACACCGCGCCGATCACCAGCGTCGATCCCAGCACCGCGTTCATGTCGGCGTTGAACAGCGCCGTGGTCAGGTAATTGCCGATGCCGGGCCAGCTGAACACGGTCTCGATCATCACCGAGCCCTCCAGAAGTGCGGCATAGCTCAAGCCGATCACGGTGATCAGCGGAACGCGGATGGTACCGAAGGCATGCACCCAGATCACCCGCCATTCCGGCACGCCCTTGACGCGGGCGGTGGTCACGTATTCCTGCCCCAGCTGGTCCAGCATGAAGCTGCGCGTCATCCGGGCGATATAGGCGAGCGAGAAGAACCCGAGGATCGTCGCCGGCAGGATGATGTGGTGCAGCGCCGAGAAGAACACGTCCAGATCGCCCTCGATCAGACTGTCCACCAGCAAGAGACCGGTGATCGGATCGACGAGGCCGTCATAATAGATGTCGACCCGCCCCGGACCGGCGACCCAGCCCAAGCCCGCATAGAACACCGCAAGGCCGACGAGGCCCAGCCAGAAGGCCGGCACCGAATAGCCCAGAAGCGCGAAGATGCGGATCAGCTGGTCGGTGATCCGACCGCGTTTCACAGCCGACAGCACCCCCAGCGGCACGCCCAGCAGGACACCGATGATGATGCCGATCGTCGCCATCTCCAAGGTTGCCGGGAAAACGCGCCGCAGATCCTCGGCCACCGGGCGGTTGGTCGAGACCGAGCGGCCCAGATCTCCGCTCAGCACGTCGCCGACATAGGTCACGAACTGCGCCGCCAACGGCCGGTCGAGGCCCATGGCCGCGCGGGCCGCCTCGTATTGGGCATTGGTTGCGCGATCACCCACCACAGACAGCACGGGGTCGATCGGAATGACCCGGCCGATGAAGAAGGTGATGGCCATCAGGCCGGCAAAGGTGAAGGCCAGAATCACCAGGAAACCGGCTGCGCTGCGCAGGCTCCGGACCCAGCGTGATCGTCCTATGGCGCTTGAAAACATGGGGCTCCTGCACGGGAAGGGTGGCCGCCTTGGCGGTCGGGGCAAGGGTGAAAAAGGTTGCCCGGATCGGCAACAATTTTCTTGGCTCTAACAAAAAGATTTGTTTAGATCAAAAAAATTTTGATGAACCGACAGGCGGAACCCCGACTCGCATGGCCAGACCGAAACCCCAGACCGATCCCAATCTTGGCTCGCGCATCCGCAAGCGGCGCAAGCAGATGGGGCTGACCCTGCAGCAGCTTTGCGACATGGCCGGGCTGTCTGCGGGGTTCCTCAGTCAGGTCGAACGGGGGCTTGCGACGCCGTCGCTTGGAACGCTGGCGCAGATCGCGCAGGGGCTGGGGCTGGGGATCGAGCATTTCGTCGGCGGCACGCGCCCCTCGGATGCGCTGACCCGCGCCAGCGAGCGGCGGCAATTCTCCATCGAGGGCTCGCAGATGGGCTATGAGCCGCTGGGCGCCTCGTTCCCCGGCGCCGAGCTGTCGTCCTATCTGCTGCACATTCCGCCGGGCTATGTGTCCGAAACCGTCTCGCACGAGGGGGAAGAGATCATCTTTCTCCTTGAGGGTGAGATCGTGAAGACACTGGGCGCGGAAACCTTTGTCCTGCGGGAAGGGGACAGCCTGCATTTCAGCGGCACCACCCCCCATTCCTGGGCCAACCAAACCGACACCACCGCGCGCCTGCTGTGGACCGGCACCCTGCCGGTTCTCAAGGGCCGCGAGGTGGAACGGCTGCCCGAGCTCATCCCCGAGATGATCCCCGAGGGGCTCAGAGCGACGAGCGACACCTGAAACACGAAAACCCAACTGGAGGTACGATGACCATGAATATCATCCGTCCCGCGCTGCTGGCCGCCGTTCTGGCCATGCCGCTGCAGGCCTATGCCGAGACCCCGGCAGACCTGCTGGTGGTCGCGCAGAACATCGACGACATCGTCGCGATCGACCCGGCGCAGGCCTACGAGTTCACCTCGGGCGAGCTGGTCACCAACGTCTACGACCGCCTCGTGCAATATGACGCTGCCGACACCACCGCGCTGGCCGCCGGTCTGGCGGAAAGCTGGGAGATCGACGCCGAGAACAAGGCGATCACCTTCACCCTGCGCGACGGCGCGACCTTCCACTCGGGCAACCCGGTGCGCCCTGAGGACGTCGTCTTCTCGCTGTCGCGTGTCGTGCAGCTGAACCTGACCCCGGCCTTCATCCTGACCCAACTCGGCTGGACGCCCGAGAACGTCGCCGAGATGATCACCGCCGGCGAAGGCAACACCGTCACCGTGCGCTATGACGGCGACTTCTCGCCCGCCTTCGTGATGAACGTGCTCGCTGCCCGTCCGGCCTCGATCGTCGACGAACAGACCGTCATGGCCAACGAAGTCGACGGCGACATGGGCAACGCCTGGCTCAACGCGAACTCGGCCGGTTCGGGCCCGTTCTCGCTGCGCATGTTCCGCCCGGCCGAGATGATCCGTCTGGAAGCCAACGCCGATTACTTCAACGGCGCCCCCGCCATTGAAGGCGTGATCATCCGTCACGTCGCGGAATCGGCCACCCAGCAGCTGCTGCTGGAACAAGGCGACGTCGACATGGCGCGCAACCTGACGCCTGACCAGATCGCCGGCCTCGACACCGATGCGATCACCGTCGAGACCTTCCCGCAGGCCGCCGTGCACTTCCTGTCGTTCAACCAGGCCGACGAGGAGCTGACCGACCCGGCCGTCTGGGAAGCCGCGCGCTACCTCGTGAACTATGAGGGCATGGTCGACACCTTCCTCGCCGGTCAGATGGAAGTGCATCAGGCGTTCTGGCCGGACGGCTTCCCGGGCGCGCTGAACGACACGCCCTACAGCTACGATCCGGCCCGTGCGGCGCAGATCCTCGCGGATGCGGGCGTCGAGACCCCGATCAACGTCACCCTCGACGTGATCAACGCGGCCCCGTTCACCGATATGGCGCAGTCGCTGCAGGCCTCGTTCGCCGAAGCCGGCATCAACTTCGAGATCCTGCCGGGCACCGGCAGCCAGGTGATCACCCGCTACCGCGAGCGTAGCCACGAAGCCATGCTGCTCTATTGGGGCCCGGACTTCATGGACCCGCATTCGAACGCCAAGGCCTTCGCCTATAACTCGAACAACGACCAGGACGCCTATGCGGCGACCACCACCTGGCGCAACTCGTGGGCCGTGCCCGCCGAGATGAACGAGGAGACGATGGCCGCGCTGACCGAGACCGACCCGGCGCGCCGCGAGGAGATGTATCTCGACCTGCAGCGTCAGGTGCAGGAGAACTCGCCCATCGTGATCATGTTCCAGGCGGCCTACCAGGTGGCGATGTCGAATGACGTGACCGGCTACGTGAACGGTGCGACCTCGGACTTCGTCTACTACCGTCTGGTCGAGAAAGCCGAGTGATCACGGCCTTCGCCTGACCCAAGACCGGGCCGTCCGCCACCGCGGGCGGCCCTTCCTTTCCCAAACTCTGCCAAGGGAGGCCCGCATGGGCATCTACGACACCCGCCTCGCCAGCCTGCGCAAGCTGATGGCCGACAGCGCGACCGATCTCGTCATCCTCGGTCCCTCGACCAACATGCTCTGGCTCACCGGCGTTGACCCGCATGGCGACGAACGCCCGGTGCTGACCGTCGTCTCCGCCGATTTCGCGGGCTTCCTGATGCCGGCGCTGAATGCCGACATGGCCCGCCAGCACACCGATCTGCCGTTCTTCGAATGGGCCGATGCGCAGGGCCCGGCCGAGGCGCTATCGGCGCTGCTCGATGCCGCCGATGCCAAGCGTCCCGGCCTGTCCATCGTCCTCGATGAGACGATGCGCGCCGATTTCGCGCTGATGGTCCTTGATGCGATGGACAGCCCCAAGCGCCGCTTCACCGCCGACACGATCGGCCGCCTTCGCGCCATGAAGGACGAGACCGAGGCGGATCTGCTTCGCACCTGCGCGCGCCTGAATGACGATGCCGTGCGCCATGCGATGACGCAGCTAAAGGCCGGCATGACCGAGCTGGACCTGCAGGCGATCCTCCATGATTATTACAAGGCTCATGGCGCCGCGCCGGAATTCACCATCATCGGCTTTGGTGCGAACGGGGCCTTCCCGCATCACCATACCGGCGACGCGGTGCTGGCGGACGACATGGCCGTGCTGATCGACACCGGCTGCCGGATCGGCGGCTATCCCTCGGACATGACCCGCAGCTTCTGGTTCGGCCCGAACGAGCCCGAGGAATACAAGACCGTACGCCGCGTGGTGAATGCTGCCGTCGAGGCCGCGATGGACGCTGCGCGTCCGGGCGTGAAGGCCTGCGACGTGGATGCCGCCGCCCGCAAGGTGATCGAGGACGCCGGCTATGGCCCGCGCTTCGTGCACCGTCTGGGCCATGGTCTGGGCATCGACGTGCACGAGACGCCCTATATCACCTCGACCGCCGAGACGGTTCTGGAAGCCGGGAACGTCTTTTCCATCGAACCGGGCATTTATCTGACCGGAAACTTCGGTGTGCGTCTTGAAGAGATCGTCATCCTGCGCGAGAAGGGCCCCGAGATCTTCAGCGGCCTCGAGCGCGTGCTGGATCTCTGATCCCATTTCGTGATCCCGCCTTCGGGCGGTGAGGAATCTGACAGGGCCGGGGGGCTTGTCAGGGGAAGGGGCGCGCGCCAGTCGCGCGCCCCACCTTATTCGCGCTGGATCATGGCTTCGGCCTCAGCCGCCGAACCTTTCGACCAGAAATGCGCCCAAAGCCCGCACCGCCTCCGACCGCGCCCCCTCGCGCGGGTAGAGCAACGTCATCGCCCGCGTGCCAGGCCGGGCATCCTCCAGCTCCAGCGCCACCAGCCGACCCATTGCCACATCATCGCCCACCAATCCCGCGGGCAGCATCGCCAGCCCCAAGCCGCGGCGCACCGCCATATGCCGCGCCGCGGTCGACGCTACGGCGATCCGCCAGCGCATGCGGGGCACTCCGTCGCCCAAAAGGCGGGTGAGCGGTTCGTCATCGCCGCTCGAGGCGACCATCTCGTGATCGGCGAGATCCGCCAGCCGTCGCGGCCGTCCCATCGCTTGCAGATAGGCGGGACTCGCGACCAGCCGATAGGCCTTGTCGCGCAACTGGACCGTGGCGATGTTGGTGTCCTCGATATGCCCGGTCATCAGCACGATATCCATCGCCTCACCGAGCGTGCCGCCGTCCTGCTCCTGAAGCGTCAGCGCGACCTGAACCTCGGGGTTGCGATCCAAAAACTCGCTCAAAGCAATGACCAGATCTGCCTGCCCAAATCCCGCCGGGGCTGACAGGCGCACCAATCCCATCGGTCCGGCGATCCGTTCGCGCATGCGACCGGCGGCCTGCTGCAGCGCCTCCAGATGCGGAACGATGCGGCCATGCAGCTCTCGCCCCTCATCAGTCAGAGCCCAGCTGCGGGTGGTGCGGTGCATCAGCTGCAGGCCCAACCCATCCTCAAGCGCGGCAAAGCGGCGGCTGAGCGTGGCCTTGGGCAGGTGCAATGCCGCCGAGGCCGCGGTCAGCGAGCCGTGGCTGACGATCGCATCAAAGATCACCAGTCCATCTAGGTCGTCGAAAATATCCGTCTCTTTCATCGGTCCCCACCCGACATCCCCTATCGCGCGGCCCCAGTAGCGGAAGCAGGTCAATCACACGCGCGGATACAAGGGAACACTACCAGATATGGTAGATCGGATCAGCACAGTGGGAAGGGAAATGTATGATTGCAATCAAAAGTTGAACAATCGTCGGTGAGATGCGGGGTTAAGGAGGCTGACACTGGCCCGTAGATGACCCGTGCGCGCCGCAGCATAGGCCGCGGCCTACCGGTGTCGTCCGTCAACGGATCAGCCAAATCCGTAGCGAGCATGGCGCGCGGATCGCGCCGCGTTGCAGGGGCGCGCCCCCTCCAACGGCGCAGCGGAAATCACAGAAGGTTCATTCGGGCGGTCAGTGCAGGCGCGAGACCATCCGTCCCGCAAACCACGCCGCCAATCCTTGTGTTCCCTCGGGGCGGCGGGGGCGACGGCCCAACGGGCCCGGAATCCCACGAGTGTTCTCGACACTCTCCAGAGCGAAGGGATTGCGCGCGCCCTTCATCGCGATGCTCTTGCCGTTCATGTCTTCGTCCTGTTTTCTCAGGGGCTCAAAGGCGTCATGCCAGCAGCCGGGATCTGAATTTCCCTTTGGATTAACCAACTCCCGCGCGGCGAATCGGTTCCCGGGCCGGGGGACACGGCCTCCCCACTGTGCGCCGTCCAGCCTTCATATCAGCGCATTTCCGGCACCGTCAGCTTGAGGGGGCGGCCTGAATACCGATCTCTGCGGCATGTCACCCTGTTCCGGCCGGAAACGACGCGTCACCGGAACCTTGGGTGCGGCGGGGCGTGGAAAGGCGCGGTCGCGGCATGGCCGTCTCTGCGCGCATCTGTCAGGCGCTCGCAAAAGCGGCAATCGTGTCGGGGCAGAGCGTATCGGGACCATTCCCTGCGTGCCCGTAGCAAGATTCCGCCACTTCAAACATGCCTATCAATCGCATGTTGCGATTGGCGCGGTTTGGGAAACAATCAAGCCTGATCAAGACGACCTTCAAAGAGAGGAGAGAAGGACGAGGGTCTGATCAGGAGGGGTTGTCCTCATCATGCGTCCAGCTCGCGCGCAGCCGGTGCGCAAGTCGCGTCAGCCATGCCGTATGTCCCACGTTGAACTAAATCGCGTTCTGCGCGTTATCCATCGGTTGCGGCTTTCAGAGGCTGCCGAAGCTTTGCCGATAGGTGTGACCAACGAGGCTCTCGCGCCAGAAACCGGAGATCTGAGCTGCTTGTGAATTTCTGTTCTTCCAAGGGAGGCACGTCTGCAACGTGCGTCTACGGCGCCGGGCAATGGCCTTTCGTCGCGCCGAGGTGGACGGCGCAAGCGAATAGTGCCCGCGGGCGCCCCGTATCCGGCCCCGTGTCCGGTCCCGTATCCGGCTTTGGCAAGCAGGATCGAGACCTGCCATGAAGACGATCGGACCGCCCCTTTTCCCGATGTCGGAGTCTGAAGCGCTGGCCGCCAAGGTCGTCGGCAAACCCATTGGTGTCGTTGCGACCATGTTGCCTCGGCTGTCTCCGCAGTGCCGTGTCACCACCGCGCAAGCGGTCAGCGTTGCGCTGCGCCTGGGCGCTCCGGCGGATGTCGCCACCGAGATCGTGCACCAGCATCTGCTGAAGCTTTTCGTCTCTTGGCCTGAGCATCTCGGGCTAGGCGCGCGGCCGCTTCCCGGAAACTGGGCGGATGATCCGGCAAGCGTTCTGGATGCCGTATTCGGCCCGCTTGGCGAACCCGTCAGCGCGGCGGACTTTGGCCAGTTCCTGCTTTCGGGGCATGGCGTGGCTCCCGTCTTACGCGCGATAGATCGGGTTTTCGAGAAGGGCGAGGCGTGCAGTGCCAAACTGCCGCTTGCGACTCCTCGTAACCTTTGGAGTGTCGCGCCGTTGGAAAACTCGGCCGCCATGCGGCACGTTTCGAACCCTGCGATGTTGGCCATCGAGGCGGCGCGGGGCCGGGGACCCCTGTGGCGCGCGACCGCACGGGTGTTCGACATTGCCGCTGTCTTCGACAAAGTGCTGCCCGCGCCATATTCTCCAGAGCCGGGGTCGGCAATCGTCTCCACCATGCGCGGCATCTATGGCCTGCAGCTGAAATCTGAAGCCGGGGTTGTGACCGCCTTCAGGCAGGTGACGCCGACCGATTGCCTTCTAGCCGCGGGCGGGGTGGTGCAGCAGAGCCTCGCGTCGCTGGACGTGGCGCGTCATGAACTGGCGCCTGTCGTGCTGGAAATCCTTGATCCATGTGGCCCTGCAAGCCTTCGAGAGTTGCTCGAAGCGCATCGCTAAGAGCCCGTCAGGCAGAGCAATTCACAAGCGACCGTCGATACCGCCACGAGAGGAACGTCCCGGCCTTCTCGCCGGGCAGGTCTCGGTCGCGGGCTCAGGTTTCGTGGATTTCGTACTCGCGCGCGATGCCGATGGTGGCACGGCCCCACTCACTGGCGCGTGTCCGCGACTGATGGGTATCGAAGGCCGCTCTGTCGACAAAACGCTCTTCGACATCCCATGTCATCGCCCCGGCGTGGCTCACATCGAAATAGAGGCAACCCGCTTCGTCCTTCGTCAGGCGAATATGCTCGGGCAGATACTCCCGAACGATGGCGGCTTGCTCCTCGCTGGCGCAAATCAGGCGCCCTGTCAGACGGATAGCCATACTGGTCTCTTCCTCGATCTTACATCGGTCCTCGGCAGCATGCGGTCGTGCTTGACTGCCTATGCTCCAAGCCCCGTAAAATGTCCGGATTCGGCGGCGGCGTAAACGTGGTCGTTTAGTTCTGTCCTCGCAGGGCGCGTCGAAACCGAGGCCCGTCGAATTGGCGCCAATGTCCTCGGATAGCCAGGCGCGGGGCGCTCGCTTCGGTGATCGCAGCGGTCGTTTCAGCAAGCCCGATCCTCGGGGGCGCGCTTGGGCGGATCCACGCCCGCACCGTCAATTCGAAGGTTCTTATTCCTCAAGCGGGCGAGTCGGATCGTGCTCCTTCGCTTGAGAGACGTGATAACCGGTGCCGGCGGCCTCGCGCGCTCTGTCTGGTCCGACAGTCGTTTCCCGGAGCCTTCCGCGCATCAAAAAGGCCCCGCAAGGGACCTGTTTTTGGGGGTCGCGATGTGCAAGTGGCGGAGAGACAGGGATTCGAACCCTGGAGACGGTCTCCCGCCTACACACTTTCCAGGCGTGCGCCTTCGACCACTCGGCCACCTCTCCGTGCGGTGCAGCAATAGCCTCGGGGCGCGGCGGGTGCAAGGGGTCTGATCCGCTGTCGAGGGCACAGAATGCTTTGCGTTCTCAGGCCGCCTTTGTGTATACGCAAGGCGGCAACAGATCGGGCATTTCGTGGCGAACCAAACCGAAACCATTCTGAGTACGCTCTTCGACTGGATTGACACAGGCCGGCTCAATCCCGGTGACGAGATCGAAGAGGCGACCTTGGTTCAGCAATTCGGCGTCTCCCGCACCCCGGTGCGCGAGGCCCTGATGCAGATCGAGGCGACCGGGCTCGTGAAACGACTGCCGCGCAAAGGTGTGGTCGTGTTCAAGCCGTCGCTCGAGGAGTTCCTCGCCATTCTCGAGGTCCATGCGAAGCTAGAAGGACAAGCGGCGGGCCTCGCCGCGCGCCGGTTGTCTGCCGGCGGCCGCGCCGCGCTGGAGGCGGCGACTGCGGCCTGCGAGACGCATTTTGCGACGCTGGGCGAGGCCGAGCCCGATGCCTATTACCAGCTCAACCTGCGCTTCCATGGCACGGTGGCCGAGGCGGCAGGTAACGCGTTTCTTCTGGAAATGATCAAGACCAATGCCCGCAAGCTCATGGCTTATTACCGTGCGCGCTACCGCTACGCGGGCTCGATCGAGGCCTCGGCGCGGGACCATCGGGCCATCGCCGAACTGATCTTCGCGCGTGACAGCGTGGCGGCGGAGGAGGCGATGCGGACGCATGTCCAATTCGATCAGGTGACCGCGATGGACCTGCTGGCGGCGCTAGGTTAACCCTTTTTCTGCCGTTCGGCCTCGCGCCGTGCCTGATGCAGGATCAGGCTGCGCAGGGCGATCCGGAGGCGCTGTGCATCCTCGCCATAGGGGTCGCCGAGAGGGGCGGTAAGTTCTGCGTCCAGAGCCTGAACCGCAGCCTTGGCCTCGATGATCTTGGCCTGACCCTCGTCGGTGAGAGAGAGCAGGATCGAGCGGCTGTCTTCCGGGTTCTGGAGGCGGGTGATGAGGCCCTGAGCCTCGAGCGCCCGAAGCAGTTTCGACGCGTAAATCGCTGATACGGAAAGCTTGTCCGCCAAGGCGCGCTGCGTCGGTTTCGCGCCGCGCCGGGTCAGCGAGGTCAGTGTCAGCAGCGCCGAATATTGCGCATGCGTCAGGCCGAGAGGGGTGGTGACGCGGTCGACTTCGGTCCGCCAGCGGGTGGAGAGCGTCCAGACGAGACTGCCGAGGGTCGTGCGATCCATGCGCCCTGTCCATGGTTAACGTATCCATGGACAGTACTGGGACCTGTGGACAAGTCAAGGTTGTGGCGTCAGCCGCGGGCTTGGGCGAAGAAGTGGGCGATCCATTCGGCCATTAACCCTGAATCCAGCGGATCCGCGCGCGATGTCCGGGCACGGGAGATGGCGTCGGGGGCGATCTCGTCCTCCAGCGCCTCGATCAGCTCGTCCATGAAGGCGCTGGTGATCTCGGGGTGGTATTGGGTGCTGAAGACCCTCGTGCCGAGCGCCAGATGGCCATGCGGCGTGGCGTCGGTCCCGCCGAGGACCTGCGCGCCGGGCGGGGGCACGAGCACCTGCTCGTTATGGGCAGCGTGCAGCCCGACCGACACCGGGGCACCCGTCATCCAGGGCGCGGGCGAAAGTGTGGGCACCTGCACCCGGCCCAGCACCCAGCCCTGCGGATTACGCCCGACCATACCGCCGAGCGCCTGCGCCACCGCCTGATGGCCAAAGCAGGCGCCGAAGACCGGCAGTTCCTGCGCCACCGCCGTGCGGATCAGGTCCAACAGCCGGGCGATCCAGGCGCCGTCGTCATTGACCGAGGCCGGGCTGCCCGAGACCATGATCCCGTCGAACCCCGTCAGCCCCTCGGGGAAGGCGCCCTCGGTCGCGCGGAAGTCGTGCAGCACCAGCTCGGGCGCATGGGGTTGCAGCAATGCCCGAAATTTCTCCGCCTCGCTGGGATTGCGGGCGGCGAGGGGGCTTCGGTCGGTGTTCGCGTCGAGAAAAGCGATATGCATGAAAATTCCATTTGCATACGTTGCAGATCCAATAATATACAAATCAAGCGAAGGTAAGCAAGGAGGTATGCATGACCATCTGGACGCCAACCGACGACGGGCAGGCCGACCTGACCTCGCATGACACCTTCGTGCACGGGGCCCCGCACAACACCTTCCAACGGATGCGCCGCGAGGATCCGCTCAGCTGGACCGATTGGGACGCGGGCGAGGGCTTCTGGTCGGTGACCCGCCATGAGGACATCCTCGCGCTGAACCGGCAGACGGACCTGCTGTCCTCGGCGCGCGGGATCCGGATGGAGGATCAGACCTACGAGGAATATCTCGCGCGGCGCACCTTTCAGGAAACCGATCCGCCTGAGCATACGCAGACGCGGATGAAGGTCGCGAAGGCCTTCTCGCCGAAGGTCATCGCCGGCTTCGAGCAGCAGATCCGCGATCTCTGCGACGAGATCCTCGAAGAGGCGCTGGCCGAAGACAGCTTCGACGCGACGAAGCGCATCGCGCGCGAATTGCCGATGCGGATGCTCGGTCGGATCATCGGCACGCCGGACGAAGACCTGCCGTGGCTGGTGTCGAAGGGCGACGCGCTCATCGCCAATACGGACCCGGATTTCACCGATCATGTCCTCGACAAGATGACGACCGATGAATACCGGATGATGCCCTTCAACTCGCCCGCCGGCGCGGAACTCTATGATTACGCGAAGAAACTCATGGCGGACAAGGCGGCGCGGGGCGATACGGAAGGCGTGCTGCACCTGATCCTGCAGCCCGGCCCCGATGGCAGCACGATCTCGGAGACCGAGTTCCGCAACTTCTTCTGCCTGCTAGTTGCGGCGGGCAATGACACCACCCGCTATTCCATCGCCGCCGGCATTCAGGCGATGGCGCATCAGCCGGAATTGCTGGGCCAGATGCAGGCGGGCGAGATCTGGGACACGGCACCCGACGAGATCATCCGCTGGGCCACCCCGGCGCTCTATTTCCGCCGCACCGCGATCCGCGATTTCGAGATGCATGGCAAGACTGTGCGCGCGGGCGACAAGGTGCTCTACTGGTTCTCGAGCGGGAACCGCGACGAGACGGCCTTCGACCAGCCCTTCCGCGTCGACCTCGGACGCAAGCCCAACAAGCATCTGAGCTTCGGGCAGGGCGGGCCGCATCTGTGCCTCGGGATGCATCTCGCGCGCTTGGAGGTGCGGGTGCTGTTCCAGGAACTGGCGAAGCGGCTGGCCGCCATCGAACCGGCCGGGCCGCATAAATTCCTCCGCTCGAATTTCGTGGGCGGCATCAAGGAACTGCCCGTGCGTATCCGCCGGGCGTGAAGAACAAAAAGAACAGGGAGAAGAACAACATGCGCGACCGCCTCAGACCCGTCTGGTGTGACCATCTGTCAATCCTGCGCGGCAAATACCTGCCGCAGGAGAAGATCGGCTCGGGCGCGACCCGTTTCGCCCAGCCCTGCTTTGCCGTGCATTACGACAAGGATCTGATCGTCGATGCGCCGGGCACCGCCTGCCTTGAAGGCCTGCCGGATATGGAGCTGCGCTGGGACGCGCATGACATTCGGCCGGGCTGGGAGCCGGGCGTGCATATGGTCACCGGCGACCTTTACGACCGGCATGGCGCGCTGATCCCGATCGCCGGGCGCGCGGCGCTGAAGAATGCGATCGCCGGCTGGGCCGTGCATGGCCTGACGCCCAAGGTCGGCATCGAACTTGAGGCCTTCGCTTTCACCCGCGCCGAGGATGGCAGCCTGCAGCCCTATGACGTGCCGGGCGGGCATGTCTATGGCGGCGGGCCGTTCAACGACCCCTTGGGCTTCATCGATGCGATCTGGGAGGTGGCAGAGGCCGCGGGCTTCAAGCTGGAGCTGGTCACCACCGAATACGACACGCCGCAATACGAGTTCACTTTGGCCTTCGACGAGGCTCTCGCAGCAGTCGACGATATCGTCCTGTTCCGCCAGTTGGCGCGCGAGGTGGCCTTCCGCAAGGGGGTGATCCTCAGCTTCCTGCCGAAGCCGTTGTTCGACCGGGGTGGCTCGGGCATGCATGTCAACCTCAGCTTCGCCGACAAGGCGGGCAATAACGCGCTCTCCTCGGGCAACACGGGCGGCATCGCGGGGCTGACCGAGCTGGGGCAGGGCTGTGTCTCGGGCTGGATGAAGCACCACAAGGCCATGGCCGCACTGACCGCACCCTCGGTCAATTCCTACGCGCGGCTGCAGCCGGCCTCGATGTCGGGCTATTGGTGCAACTGGGGCGAGGATCATCGCGGCGTGACCACCCGCGTCTCGGGCGAGGGCGGCAAGAAGGCGCGGCTCGAACACCGGATGGCGGATGCTTCGGCCAACCCCTATGCGGCGGTGGCGGCGGTCCTTCAGGCGGCACGGCTGGGCTATGAGAACCGCTACGACCTGCCCGCGGCCGAGACGCAGGATTGCTTCATGGGCCAGACGGCGGCATTCGGCGTGGCCGAGAGCCTCGGCGCGGCCCTCGATGACCTCGAGGCCGATACCGCGATGGTCGCGGCGATGGGGGCGGAGTATTGCGCCCACCACATCCACATGAAGCGCGTCGAGGTCGAGAAGACCAAGGACATGACCCCGGAACAGGCGCGCGATTTCGCGATCTGGTTCGTGTGACGGAGGGAGCGATGAAAGCCACCTGGATATTGCCCGACGGGCAAGAGATCAGCGCCGAAGTGCCGGCGGGCCACCATCTGATGGAAGCGGGCGTCAACGCGGGTGTGCCGGGGATTATCGGCGAATGCGGCGGCACGCTCAGCTGTGCGACCTGCCATGTCTATGTCGACGCGGCCTGGGCCGAGGCCGCCGGTGCGCCCGAGGATTTCGAGGACGCGATGCTGGACGCGACCGAGGCGCCGCGTTTGGACCGCTCGCGCCTGTCCTGCCAGCTGGTCATGGGGCCGGCGCTGGACGGCATTGTCCTGCGGGTGCCCGAGGTCTGAGGGCGCTCCCGAAGGCGAGTATTTGAGACAAGGTGAAAGGGCTGGCGGCGCGCTTAACGGGGCGCGGCGCTGGTCGAGCCGCGGATGACGAGATGCGCCTCGATCAGCTCGCGTTTGCGGGGCAGGGGCCGGCCTTCGGTCAGGGCGGCGATCAGGCTCTCGGCGGCGCGGCGACCAAGGCGTGCGCGCGGCTGGTGGATCGTCGTCAGCGCCGGGATGTAGCGGTCGGCGAAATCCACATCGTCGAAGCCCACCACGCTGACATCGCCCGGCACCGCGATGCCCATTTTCGCGCATTCCGACATGAAGCCGAAGGCGCATTCGTCCGAGGCGGCGAAGACCGCGCGCGGCCGGTCGGGCATCGTGGCCCAGTTTCGCGCCGCTTGTGCGCCCGAGCGCATCGTGAAGTCGCCCGCCACTTCCAGCCCCTCGACCCCACGCGCCGCCACCGCTTGCCAGAAGCCCGTCAGGCGCGAGGTGCCCAGCACGTTGTCCTGCGGCCCCGCGACATGCAGGATCCGGCGGTGGCCGAGATCGGCCAGATGCTCGACCGCCAACGCCACGGCAGCCTCGTTGTCGATGGCGAGGCCGGGCAGGTCATAGGCCGGGTTCCATTCGCAAAGCTCGACCATCGGCAGCGGCCAGCCGCGCACCATCTCGGGGTCGAGTGAGCCGTCGAGCAGGATGATCCCGTCCGCGCGCCCGTCATGGCCGAGGGTCGCCAGCCGCGCGGCCTCGGCCCGGCTATCCGAGATCTGCACCGTCAGCCCGGCTGCGCCGGCAACCTCCTGAATGGCCGCGATGATCCGGCTGAAGAAGGTGTTGGCGAGATTGGGCGCGAGCACGAGGATCGAACGCGCGCGTTGCTGGCGCAGATCGCGCGCGGCGGCGTTGATCCGGTAGCCCGTCGCCTGCACCGCCTCCATCACCCGCGCGCGCGTTTCCTCGCCCACCACCTCGGGATGCGAGAGGGCGCGGCTGACGGTGGCGGTCGAGACGCCGGCAGCGGCGGCGACATCGGCGAGGCGGGCTCGGGTTTTCATTCCTGCGGAAGATTTCGGCGGAGGGCAAAAGTCAAGCTTGCAATATGCGCATTCGCCTGTTGTAATCGATTACATGGCCCTGAGTCGAGCCGGATCGCGCGTTTTGCGCATCGCGGTGGCAGGGGGCCGAGGGAGGACATATGAAAACGATCAAGGGCCCCGGCCTGTTCCTTGCGCAATTCGCGGGGGACGAAGAGCCGTTCAATTCCTGGGACAGCATCACCCGCTGGGCCGCCGATTGCGGCTACAAGGGCGTGCAGGTGCCGAGCTGGGACGGACGGCTGATCGACCTCTCGCTCGCGGCGGAAAGCCAGGGCTATTGTGACGATTTCCTCGGACAGGCGCGGGCCAATGGCGTCGAGGTGACCGAGCTTTCGACCCATCTTCAGGGCCAGCTGGTTGCCGTGCATCCGGCCTATGACGAGGCTTTCGACGGCTTTGCCGCCGAGGCCGTGCGCGGCAACCCGAAGGCGCGGCAAGAATGGGCCGTCGATCAGGTGAAGAAGGCGCTGACGGCCTCGAAGCGGATGGGTCTGACGGCGCATGCGACCTTCTCGGGTGCGCTGGCCTGGCCCTTCGTCTACCCCTGGCCGCAGCGCGCGCCGGGGCTGGTGGAGACGGCCTTTGATGAGCTGGCGAAACGTTGGCTGCCGATCCTCAACCATGCCGAGGATTGCGGGATCGACGTCTGCTACGAGATCCATCCCGGTGAGGATCTGCATGACGGCGTGACCTATGAGATGTTCCTCGAGCGCACGGGCAACCATGCGCGGGCGAACATGCTCTACGATCCGTCGCATTACGTCCTGCAATGCCTTGATTATCTGGACAATATCGACATCTACAAGGACCGCATCCGGATGTTCCACGTCAAGGATGCCGAGTTCAATCCGACCGGCCGGCAAGGCGTCTATGGCGGCTTCCAATCCTGGGTGAACCGCGCCGGGCGCTTCCGCTCGCCGGGCGACGGGCAGGTGGATTTCGGGCAGGTTTTCTCGCGCCTCACCGCCGCCGGTTTCGATGGTTGGGCCGTGGTGGAATGGGAATGCTGCCTCAAGCATCCCGAGGACGGTGCGCGTGAAGGTGCGGCCTTCGTCAAGGACCACATCATCCGCGTGACCGAGAAGGCCTTCGACGATTTCGCGGGCGGCGGCACGGATGAAGCGGCCAACCGTCGCATGTTGGGGATCTGATCATGAAACCCATTCGTCTTGGCATGGTCGGCGGCGGGCAGGGGGCCTTTATTGGCGAGGTGCATCGCTTCGCCTCGCGGCTCGACGGGCAATATCAACTGGTGGCGGGCGCGTTGTCATCGTCACCGGAGAAAGCGGCGGCCTCGGGCGCGGCTTTGGGCTTGGACCCCGCGCGCAGCTATACGTCGTGGGCCGAGATGGCGAAGGCCGAGGCCGCGCGTGACGAAGGGATCGAGGCGGTCGCCATCGTCACCCCGAACCACGTTCATGCCGGCCCCGCGATGGCCTTTCTTGAGGCCGGAATCCATGTGATCTGCGACAAGCCCCTGACCGCGACCATGGCGCAGGCCGAGGCGTTGGAACAGGTCGTTCGCCGCTCTACCGCGTTGTTTTTCCTCACGCATAATTACACCGGCTATCCGATGGTCCGGCAGGCGCGTCAGCTGGTCGAGGACGGGGCACTGGGCAAGCTGCGGCTCGTGCAGGTGGAATATGTGCAGGACTGGCTGACCGATCCGGTCGAGCAGGCCGGCGACAACAAGCAGGCCGAATGGCGCACCGATCCTGAGCGTTCCGGCGCTGGCGGGTCGACGGGCGACATCGGCACCCATGCGCATAACCTCGCCTGTTTCGTGTCCGGTTTGACGGTGTCGAAACTGGCGGCGGACTTGGATGCTTTCGTCCCCGGACGGGCGCTCGATGACAACGCCCATGTGCTGATGCGCTTCGAGGGTGGGGCGAAGGGGATGCTGTGGTGCAGCCAGGTCGCGCCGGGCAATGAGAACGGCCTCAAGCTGCGCATCTTTGGCGACAAGGGCGGGCTGGAATGGGCGCAGGAAGACCCGAACCGGCTGTGGTTCACGCCGCATGGCGAACCCAAGCGCCTGATCACCCGCAATGGTGCGGGCTCGGGCCCCGGATCGCAGGCTGTCTCGCGTATCCCGGCGGGGCATCCGGAGGGGTATCTGGAGGGCTTCGCGAATATCTACACCGGCGCCGCTGAGGCGATCCGCGCCCATCAGGCCGGACAGCCGCTGCCTGAGGGCGCGGCGCTGCTGCCGGGCATTGACGCTGGTATGGCAGGCATGCGCTTCGTGGCCGCTTGCGTCGAAAGCTCCAAGCGTGATGCGGCTTGGGTGACGCCGTGACCCCGTTTCTGGCGCTGGACAATGTCTCGAAAAGCTTCGGCCCGATCGAGGTGCTGCACGGCATCTCGCTGCAGCTGCGCGCGGGCGAGGTCCATGCGCTGATCGGCGAGAATGGCGCGGGCAAGTCGACAACGATGAAGATCCTCGCGGGCTACCAGCCGGCGACCTCGGGGGCGATCCGGCTGGAGGGGCAGGCGATCGCGTTCCCCACCATGCGCGCCGCCGAGGAACGCGGGATCGTCATGATCCATCAGGAATTCAACCTCGCCGAGCCGCTGACGGTGGAGCAGAACATGTTCCTCGGGCGTGAGCTGCGGCGCGGCCCCTTCCTGCGCCGGGCCGAGATGGCGCGCCAGACCCGCACGCAGCTGGACCGGGTCCGGTGCCGGGCCGAGACGGATGCGCTGGTGCGGGATTTGTCCAATTCCGACAAGCAGATGCTGGAGATCGCCAAGGCGCTCTCGCGTGAGGCGAAGCTTCTGATCATGGACGAGCCGACGGCGGTTCTGACCCCCAACGAGACCGAGATCCTGTTCGAGCAGGTGCGCGAACTCAGGGCGCAGGGGGCGGCTGTGCTGTTCACCTCGCACAAGCTCGACGAGGTCAAGGCGATTGCCGACCGGGTGACGATCATGCGCGACGGGCGTGTGGTGCATTCCGGTCCCGCCAGCGAAATGACCGAGCACCAGATGGCCGAGGCCATGGTCGGGCGCGAGCTGTCGGATCTGTACCCGGACCGCGCCGTGCAGGCGTCGGGCGCTGTCGTGTTGCGGGTGCGGGACCTCGATGTGCCGGGCCATGCCAGCGGCATCGGGCTGGAGCTGCACAAGGGCGAGATCCTTGGCATCGCGGGCATGGTCGGCTCGGGCCGGACCGAGGCGATGGAGGGGCTGTGTGGCCTGCGCCCGGCGAAAGGCCATGTGGAGATCGACGGGCAAGCGGTGACGATCCGCCGCCCCTCGGACGCGCTGAGCCGCGGGCTGTGCTATCTGACCGAGGATCGCAAGACGCGCGGCCTTCTGCTGGGCAAGTCGATGCGCGAGAACGTCACGCTGCAGGCCATTCCCCGGACGGCGGGCGTGATGATCGACCGCGCGGCCGAGGAGGCGGTGCTGGACCGCGCCATTGCCGATTTCGACATTCGCGCCGGTGCGCGCAGCGTGAAGGCCGGCAACCTCTCGGGCGGGAACCAGCAGAAGCTGCTTCTGGCCAAGGTCATGCAATCCGATCCCCGGATCCTGATCGTCGACGAGCCCACACGCGGCATCGATATCGGCACCAAGCAGCAGATCTACCGCTTCCTGCGCGATTTGGCCGGGCAGGGGCTGTCGGTGATCGTCGTCTCGTCCGAGATGCAGGAACTGATCGGCCTGTGCGACCGGGTGATGGTGATGCGCGAGGGGCGGATCACCGGCCAGGTCACCGGCCAGGACATCAACGAACGTGCCATCGTCCGACTGGCGATGGGGCTGGCCGAGGCGGAGACCTCGCCGCGCAGGGAAGACGCTTACCATGACTGACACCGCCGCCACCGCACCCGCGCGCCCCAGCCGCCGCCTGCCGCCGATGAGCGTGCTGGGCCCGGTTCTGGCGCTGATCATCCTGATCGCCGTCGGCGCCATGCTGAACCCCAACTTCCTCAGCTATGCCAATATTTCCAACGTGTTGTCGCGCTCGGCCTTCATCGGCATCATCGCCGTGGGCATGACCTTCGTCATCACCGCAGGGGGCTTGGACCTCTCGGTCGGCTCGATGGCGGCGTTCATCGCGGGGCTGATGATCCTGGTGATGAACGCGGCGCTTCCGTCCCTTGGCGTGGGTCTGCCGGTGATCCTGCTGGGCATCGCTACGGCGCTGGTGGCCGGTCTGGTCGCGGGGTTGATTAACGGGCTGCTCATCACCCGAGCGGGGATCGAGGCCTTCATCGTCACGCTGGGTGCGATGGGCATCTACCGCAGCCTTGTCACCTGGCTCGCCGACGGCGGCACCCTGTCCCTGGCGTTTGAGCTGCGCACCTTCTACCGCCCGGTCTACTACGGCGGGATCATGGGCGTGTCCTGGCCGATCATCGTCTTCATCGCGGTAGTGATCCTGGGCGAGATCTTCATGTCGCGCGGCGTCTTCGGTCGCCATGTCGCGGCCACTGGCGCCAGCCTTGAGGTCGCCCATTACTCAAACGTCAATACCAACCGCGTGCGCCTGATCACCTATGTCGTGCTGGGCCTCTTGGTCGGCGTGGCGACGATCATGTATGTGCCGCGCCTCGGCTCGGCCTCGTCGACGACGGGCCTGCTGTGGGAGCTGGAGGCGATCGCCGCGGTGATCATCGGCGGCACGGTGCTGAAGGGCGGCTTCGGGCGCGTCTGGGGCACGGTGATCGGCGTGCTGATCCTCAGCCTGATCGAGAACATCCTGAACCTGACCGACCTTGTCTCGCCCTATCTGAACGGGGCCGTGCAGGGCGTCATCATCATTCTCGCTGTGATCCTGCAGCGTGAAGGAAAGACCGGCAAGTAACGGCCGGATTATTGAGTAACCGAATGAATTGGGAGGAATTCGGATGACCTATGCAGGGAAAATTCTGCTCACCGCCAGCGCCCTCGCGCTGAGCACCGGCGCCGCTCTGGCGCAGGACACCACCGTGATCGGCGTGTCGATCCCCGCCGCGACGCATGGCTGGGCCGGCGGCATGAACTTCCACGCGCAACAGACTGTCGCGCGTCTGGAAGAGACCTATCCGCAGCTCGATTTCGTGCTGGCCACGGCATCGAACGCGGCCGAGCAGGTGAACGACATCGAGGACATGGTCGCCACGCGCAACATCGCCGCGCTGGTGGTGCTGCCCTTCGAATCCGAGCCCCTGACCGGCCCGGTGCAGGCGCTGTCGCAAGCCGGCACCTGGATCACCGTCGTCGACCGCGGCCTCTCGGTCGAGGGGATCGAGGATCTCTACGTCGCGGGTGACAACCCCGGCTTCGGCCGCGTCGCCGGTGAGTATTTCACCGAAGCCATGCCGGACGGCGGCCAAATCGTCGTGTTGCGCGGCATCCCGACCACCATCGACAACGAGCGCCTCGCCGGGTTCGAGGGCGCGATCGAGGGCTCGGGCATCGAGATCCTCGCCGCCGAGCACGGCAACTGGAACCGCGACGACAGCTTCACCGTGATGCAGGACTTCCTGTCGCGCTATCCCAACATCGACGCCGTCTGGGCCTCGGATGACGACATGGCCGTCGGCGCCATGGCGGCCATCGATGCCGCCGGTCGTGAGGACATCCAGTTTGTCCTCGGCGGGGCCGGCATGAAAGAGATGATCCAGCGCACCATGGAAGGCGACGCGATGGTTCCGGCCAACGTGACCTATCCGCCGGCAATGATCGCCACCGCGATCGAGATGACCGCCGTCGGCATGGTCTCGAACGCGCCGGTTTCGGGCCAGTTCACCATCGGCTCGGTGCTGATCACCCAAGAGAACGCCGAGCGTTTCTACTATCCCGACAGCCCGTTCTGATCGCACCGATCCACTCCTGACGCGCGTAACGAGTACCGCCGGGCCCGAAAGGGTCCGGCTTTTTCGTGCCGGAACGTCACGACGAGAAAAGCGTTGACAGACCAACCCTTCGTCGATCACTCTCCAACCGTTGTCGTCTCAACGCTTCGGCCTTCGGTCGTGGCTCTGCCGACGACCTGGAGGAGGAAACCATGAGTCTGAATGAAAGCCCGCGGTCGCTCAGCGACCTGATGGCGACGGTGAGCAATGTCACCGATCACCTGTTCCGCAATGCGCCCAAGAACGCGCTGACCATCTACACGCAGATGATGCCCGGCGACGGCGTGCGGCCCGAATTCACCACCTGGCGCGACGAGCAATGGGCGTGGCGCAACACTATCGCCGTGCATGACCAGAGCTATCACATGCAGTCGCTGCATGTGCGCGGCCCGGATGCCCTGGCCTTCACGCAATACCTGTCGGTCAACACCTTCAAGAACTTCGGCATCGGCGCGGCAAAGCAGCTCGTGTGCTGCTCGCCCGAGGGGTATCTGATCGGCGACGCGATCCTCTACCGCATGGACGAGGACGATTACATGGTCGTCGGCAACCCGGCGACGACGGAATGGGTCGAGTTCAACGCCCAGACGCTGGAGTATGACGTCACCACCGAGCTCGACCCGATGTGGACGCTGAACCCGAAGAAGGCGCGCGAATTCTACCGCTTCCAGGTCGAAGGCCCGAAGGCGATGGAGCTGCTGGAGGAGCTGAACGGCGGCCCGCTGCCTGAGATCAAGTTCTTCAAATCGGCCGAAATCGGTCTCGGCCGCTTCCGCGCCCGTGGCATGCGCCACTCGATGGGCGGCATGCCGGGGCTGGAGATCTACGGGCCTTGGGCGGACTACAAGGACGTCAAGCGCCTGTTCCAGAAGGCGGGCGAGAAATACGGCCTGCGCATGGTCGGCTCGATCGCCTATTTCACCACCGTGATCGAAAGCGGCTGGTGGGCGGTGCCGGTCTCGGGCGTCTACACGGGGCAGGGGACGAAGCCCTACCGCGACTGGTGCTCGGCCAAGAACGCGGCGATGCGCATGTCGCTGGGCGGCAGCCTCTATAGCCAGAACATCGAGGATTACTACGTCACGCCCTATGACGTGAACTACGGCCATATCATCAAGTTCGACCATGATTACATCGGCCGCGAGGCGCTGGAGGCGATGGCCGACAAGCCGCATCGCCGCAAGGTGACGCTGGTGTGGAACGCCGACGACGTGCTGACGGTGATGCAGTCGCAGTTCGAAGAGGGCGAGGCCAAGGACAAGCCGCTGCCGATCACGCTGCCGCTCGCGGCGATCGGCCGGATGCATTACGACAAGGTCACCGACAAGGACGGCAAGATGATCGGTCTGGCCACCTATCCGGGCTATACCGCGAACGAGCGGGCGATGATGTCGCTGGCCTCGGTCGACATGGACCATGCCGAGCCCGGCACCGAAGTCGTACTGATCTGGGGCGAGGATGGCGGCGGCAGCCGCAGCGCGGGCAATATCGAGCCGCATAAACAGGTGAAGATCCGCGCCACCGTGGCCCCGAGCCCGATCAGCCGCGCCGCCCAGAGCTATCGCTCGGACATCGGCATCAAGCGCGGCTCGCTCAGCGACGTCTAAGGCATCGGGGGCGCGGCCGGGGAGGGTCGCGCCCCTTCACATCCGGGAGGGAGGAGCCCGCATGACCCATCCGATCAACCGGGCCGAGGAGACGCGGCGCTGGTGGCACGAGGTGCTCGAGACCTATCTCGAGGACCGCTCCGAGCCGTTGAATGACCGCTATTGGTCGCCCATGGACACCTGGTCGCGCGACCGTATCCGCGCTGTCCAAGACGAGAAGATCGCCGCCGTGGCGCCCTTCCTCTATGAAAACAGCGGTTTCTATCGCCGTCGCTTCGACCGCCTCGGCATCGCGCCGACCGATCTGCACTCGGTCGACAGCCTGCTCGCTAACTGGCCCGTCGTCACCAAGCAGGAGATGATGGAGGACGCGATCGCCAACCCGCCCTTCGGCACCTATACCACCTGTGGCGACGCGGAATGGGCGGACCGCGGCTGGATGCATTTCTCGTCGTCAGGCTCGACCGGCGTGCCGCGCGTGTTCCGCTACACCCATTTCGACCGCCGTTTCTGGGAGCAGGCCAATGCCCGCGCGCTGTATTCGGGGGGCTTGCGCAAGGGCGACATCGCCTTCCCGATGGTGGGCTTCGGGCCCCATGTCTTCGCCTGGGGCGTGCAATACACGCTGGCCAAGATGAACCTGCCGGTCATCCCCGGCGGCGGCATGGATGCCAAGGCCCGCGCCCATCATATCGAGCGGTTCAAGCCGACGACGCTGGTCTGTACGCCCTCCTACGCCTTCTACCTCGGCGGGGTGATGAAGGAGATGGGGCTCGATCCCGCTGCCTCGTCGGTCAAGTGGATGGTGACGGGCGGCGAGCCGTTTTCCGGCGTCGAGGGCACGATCGAGAAGCTGCAGGACCTCTGGGGCGCGAAGGCGGTCGAGTTCTACGGCTGCACCGAGGCCTCGCCCCATTGCGGCGGCTATTCCTGTCCCGAATACCAAGCGGGCGACGAGAATTTCGTCCATCTGATGGAGGATATTCAGGTCTGGGAAACCGTCGATCCCGACAGCCTGACCCCGGTGCCGATGGGCGAAAGGGGCCTCACCGTCTGCACCAACCTCAACTCGGAAAGCTCGCCTCAGCTGCGTTTCCTCGTCGGCGATTACACCCGCCTGTCGGACGCGCCTTGCGCCTGCGGACGCAATCATCTCAAGGGGATGGGCTGCATGACCGGGCGGTCGGATGACCTGATCAACCTGCGCGGCATCAAGTTCTTCCCGGTGCAGATCGAAGAGGCCGTGCGCGCCGTGAAGGGCACGGGCGATGAGTTCCAGATCCGGCTGAAGACGCTCGATGACGGGCTCGACGTGATGACGGTTCTGATCGAACATGCGGATGCTGCGGCCGGTGAGGCGGTAACGCGCGAGATCCGCTCGCGCTGCGAGATCCGTTGCGCGGTCGAGGTCGTGGCGCCGAACTCGCTGCCGAAATCCGAGATGAAGGCCAAGCGGGTCTATGACGAAAGGAACAAGGGCTGATGCTGTCGAACACTCTGAGCCGCCGCGTCGAATGGGGCGATTGCGACCCGGCCGGCATCGTCTTCAACCCGCAGTTCTTCCGCTGGTTCGACCACGGCACGACGATGCTGTACGAGGCCGCGGGCTGGCCCAAGCCCGAGATGCTGAAGCATTTCAACGCCGCCGGCTGCCCGCTGGTCGACACCCGCGCGGTGTTCAAGGCGCCCTGCCGCTATGGCGACGATGTCGAGATCACCACCCAAATCGTCGAGGTGAAGGACCGCAGCTTCGACATCCGCCACAGCCTGACGCTCAACGGCAAGCTCTGCGTCGAGGGGTTCGAGACCCGCGTCTGGACCGTGAAGGACCCCGAGCGCGGCATCAAATCCGCGCCGATCCCCGACGAGTTGCGCGCCCGTTTCAAGGGCGAGGCATGAGCGCGGATCGCGAAGGTCGCTGCCTGTGCGGCGACCTCACCTATGCCGTGGCGGGCGAGCCTGCCACGGTGACGGTGTGCCATTGTCGCTTCTGCCAGCGTGCGACGGGCGGGGCCTATCTGGTCGACGCGCTGTTCAAGCGCGATCGCTTCCGGGTGACCAAGGGCACGCCCGCGCGCTACGACCATCTGTCCGAGGGCAGCGGGAACATCGTCCACATCCAGTTCTGTGCCCGTTGTGGCACGAAACTCTGGTTGGAATTCCAACGCTTTCCGCAGCTGGTGGGGATCTATGCCGGGACTTTGGATGATCCTAACGGCATCGACCGCAGCCCAGCCCGCACGCATTACATCTTCACCGATCAGGCGGCCGACTGGACGGTTCTTCCCGCCGGCGCGCGGCTCTACCCCGGCGACACGACGGGGCCGGATGGGCAGCGGGTCACGCCCCTTTGCCTGACCGAAGCCCGGATTACTGGCGCTTGAAGATCAGAAGTCCTGACTGTCGATGGCCAGCAGGTCGGGGATGCGCTTGTGCATTCGGCGCAGAAGCTCGGCCAGCACCGTCACCTCGACGCGGCTGAGGTCGGACAGCATCAGCGCCTCGCGCCGGCGGGCGACGACGATGATGCGGTCGTGCAGGGCCCAGCCCTCGGGCGTCAGCTCCACCAGCTTGCGGTGGTTCTGCGGGTCCTCTTGCCAGCTTTTCACCAGCCCGCGCTCTTCCAGTCCCTTCAGCGCCCGGCTGGCAGCGGCCTTGTCCAGACCGATCACCTGACAGATGCGATAGGCGGTGATGCGCGGCT
This sequence comes from Pararhodobacter sp. CCB-MM2, assembly GCF_001691415.1. Classification (GTDB taxonomy): domain Bacteria; phylum Pseudomonadota; class Alphaproteobacteria; order Rhodobacterales; family Rhodobacteraceae; genus Pararhodobacter. The sequence continues at coordinate 143,391 of NZ_LRRR01000005.1, read as the reverse complement.
CGATCGCCAGCATGGCGATGGTGCGCCATTCGGTGACGCCCACGCCGAATTCCTTCAGGTACAGCCCCGACGAGCTGCGCGACCACTTGTTGCCGATGGCCGAGATCAGGAACGGGATATAGCCGTCGAGGTCCAGCACCGCATGCCCTTCACGGTCGAGGGCGGGCATATTGGTGCCGTCGATCTCGGGGGCATCCTTGCGCATGGGGTCTTCTCCGTTCAGGCGGGTCGTCCTTCGCTTCTAACGACGCGCTGCAGCGAAGGCCACAGATGATTGCAACCCTCAGGATGCCGCCATTCTGCCACCAAAAGCGTTGACAGCACAAATATTGATATGACAACGTTGACGCGTTCGGGGTGGAGGTCCCGGGCAGGTCGAAGGGGCAGGGCCCCGCGGCCGGGAGGAAAGTTTCGCGCAGATCACAGCTTGGCCGGTCACCTGTCCGGACAGTGATGGCGCTTGGATAACGTTTTGGGAGGACACCATGAATCGGACCATCGCCCTTGCGGCGGCGGCCGGCCTGTTTGGCACGGCTGCATCCGCACAAGACGCCTACCGCATCGGCCTCAGCGGCGCCCTGACCGGGCCGACCGCCGGCAGCTACGCCCCCGCCATCGAGGGCTTTCAGCTCTATATCGACCGTCTCAATGAAGCGGGCGGGATCGACGGCCACCCGGTCGAGCTGATCGTGCTCGACGACAGCGGCGAGGCCTCGCGCGGGGCCACCAATTCGCGGCGGCTGCTCGGGCAGGAGGATGTCCTTCTGATGATCAACGCGAGCCTGTCGTCGACCTTCGCGCCGATGATGGCCGATGCCAGCCGCGCCGGTGTGCCGCTGCTCTTTGCCGCCTCGGCCTGCCCGGCAGAGGTCTTCCCGCCCGCGCAGCCGCTCTTCTACTGCACCACCGCCTTCGGTGCGGTCTATGACAGCCGCGCGACCCTCGATTTCATCGAGGCGCAAGCCGGCAGCGACATCTCGCTGGGTCTGTCGGCCATGGCGATCCCGCTCTCGCGCGGCGAGATCGAGGCGGCGGAAGGCTTGGCCTCCGAGCGCGGCATGCGCCCGCAGGCGCCCACCATCGTCCCGCCGCCCACGGCCGATTACACGCCCTTCGCCACGTCGATCAGCCAAGCCGGCGCGGATTGGGTCTATTCCTGGGCCCCCTGGGTGACCGAGGTGCGCACTTTCGAGGCCCTTCGCCGACTGGGCTGGGAGGGTGAGTACATCGCCTGGGCGCATCTGGAAGCCGAGGGCGAATTGGCACGCCTGCAGGACCCGGGCTTCCACGCCATCGGCGCGAACTCGCTCTTTGCCGAGGATCTGCCCGTCCATCAGGAGATCCGCGCCGCTGCCGAGGCCGCCGGGGCCACCTACAGCCCCGACCAGATGGCCGAGGGTTGGGTCGCGGGCCTCGTGGTCGAGGCCGCCCTGCGCGGTGCCGGCTGGCCCGCCACGGCCGAGAGCGTCAACGCGGCGATGTCGCAGCTCGATGTTGACACTCAGGGCCTGCGCGGCGGGCCGATCCAGTGGAGCGCCGAGAACCATTTCCGCGCGACGCAATATTACCGTGTCTATCGCTGGGATGCCGACCAGTCCGCCATCGAGGTGGTGCAGGACTGGACGCCCTATACGGTCGAATGAGGGCCTGACCCGATGCAGCTTCTGGCGAATATCATCGTCCTCGGCGCGATCTATGCGCTGATCTCCTGCGGCTATGTGCTGATCTACCGCGTGAGCCGCGTTCTGAACCTCGCCCATGGCGAGCTGATGATGGTGGGCGCCTATCTGCTGCTGACCACGGCCGGGATGATCCCGAACCCGTGGATTGCCATCCCCGTGGCGGGGCTGCTCAGCCTCGCCATGGGGGCCTTGGTCTACCTCTTGCTCATGCGGCGGATGACCGGCGAGAGCGTGCTGGCCGCGATCCTGACGACCATCGCGCTGGGGATCCTGCTGCGCGGCGTCGTGGTGATCTTCTTCTCGGCCGCGCATCAATACCCCTCGGTGCCGCTGGGCCTGCATGCCAGCTCCGTCGAGGTTCTGCCGGGCGCGCGCATCTCCAGCCTGTCGCTGGTCCTCGTCGTGGTCACGGCGCTGGTCTATGGCAGCCTCTTCGCCTTCCTGCGCCTGTCGCGCTGGGGGCTAAGGATGCGGGCGGCGGGGCAGAACCCCTTGCTCGCCGCGCAAAGGGGCATCAACCTGCACGGCATCTACGCCATGGTCTGGGGGATCGCGATCTTCACGGGCTCCATCGCCGGGATGCTGATCTCGCTCGATGCGGGCCTTGATCAGACGCTGATCATGATCGGGCTGAAGGCCTTCCCCGGCGCGCTGGTCGGCGGGCTCGACAGCCTGCTCGGGGCCTTGGTCGGTTCGCTGATCGTCGCCGCTGCCGAGGTTCTGCTGATCCAATACGTCAACCCGCTTCTCGCGGATGTCGTGCCCTTCCTGATCCTGATCGCCATGCTGGTTTTCCGTCCCTGGGGCCTCTTTGGCACGCGCGAGGCGCTGGACCGTGTCTAAGACGAAACTCCTTGCCCTGATCCTCGCCGCTGCCGCGCTGCTGGCGCTGCCCTTCACCGTCTCGGGCGCGTGGATGGACATCGCCAACCAGATCCTGCTGGCCTCGATCGGCGCTTTGGCCCTGATGCTGCTCACAGGCTTTGCCGGGCAGATCTCGCTCGGGCATGCCGGGCTACTGGCCGCGGGCGCCTTCACCGCCGGCATCCTGTCGCGGGAGTTGGGCGCGCCCTTCTGGGTGGGCATCCCCGCCGCCGGGCTCACCGGCGCGTTGCTGGGGGTGATCTTCGGCCTGCCGTCGCTGCGCCTGCGCGGGATCTACCTCGCCGTCAGCACCCTCGCGCTGCATTTCCTCGTGGTCTATCTGGGCGGCGAATACGAGACACGGCGAGGCTTCTCGACCGGCATTCTGATCGACCCGCCGATGGTCTTCGGGATCGAGCTCTGGGACCCCTTCGCCTGGTATCCTGTCCTTCTGGTCGGCGCGATCCTGACCTATGCGCTGTCGCGCAACCTGTTGAAGTCCCGCACCGGCCGCGCCTGGGCCGCGATCCATGACACCGAGCCGGTCGCCGCCGCACTGGGGATCAACGTCGCCCGCACCAAGCTCTGGGCCTTCGTCATCACCTCGGCGATCACCGCCATGGCCGGCGCGCTCTTCGCCTATTACCGCGGTTTCGTCTCGATCGAGGCCTTCTCGCTCTTTGTCACCATCCAATATGTCGCGATGATCATCATCGGCGGCATGGGCAGCCTGACCGGCGCGGTGCTGGGCGCAGCCTTCGTCACCCTGCTGCCGCATCTGATCGAGGGCGCGACGCGCTATCTGCCGACCGGCGGCGCGATCTCGGGCTCGGTCTTTGCCATGAATTACGCGGCCTTCGGGCTCATCATGATCGCCTTTCTGGTCTTCGAGCCGGGCGGCCTCATGGGCATCGCGCGCCGTCTAAAGGGGAGGGGCTGATGGCATTCCTCGAGGTCAAGGACCTGCATGTCAGCTACCAGCGCGCGATCACCGCGCTGACCGGCGTGAGCTTCACCATGGAGGAGGGCCAGATCATGGCCATCCTCGGCGCGAACGGGGCGGGCAAGACCACGACCCTGCGCGCGCTCTCGGGCTTCATCGGGTTGGACAATGCCCGCGTCACCAAGGGCCGCATCGGTTTCGACGGGCAGGACCTGACCCGCCGCCCGCCCTATGAGGTGACGCGGCAGGGCGTGGTGCTGGTGCCCGAGCGGGACAAGGTGTTCCCCAACCTCTCGGTCCACGAAAACCTTGAGGTCGTCACCTCGCGCGCCTCGGGCACGCGGCGGTCGGAACTGACCGACCTCGTCTACACCCGCTTTCCCCGTTTGGCTCAGCTCAGGAAGCGCGAGGCGGGGCTGCTGTCGGGTGGCGAGCGGCAGATGCTGGCGCTGGGGTCCGCCATCGTCTGCGCGCCGCGGCTCCTTTTGATCGACGAGTTGTCCCTCGGCCTCGCCCCGGTGATCGTCGAAGAGATCGTCGAGCATCTGCGCGTCATCCGCCAGGACCTGTCGCTGACGATCCTGCTGGTCGAACAAAGCGCCGCCGTGGCTTTCCGCCTCGCAGACAGCGCCGTGGTGCTGGAACATGGCGAGGTGGCGCTGACCGGCACATCTGAGGCGCTGCAATCGGACAGCGCGGTGCAGAACGCCTATCTCGGCACCGGGACCGAGGGGCGGCGCAGCTACCGCGCGGTGGCCGAGGCAAGGCGGCTGGCAGAGCAGGAGGGCCGGGCATGAGGGATCTGGAAGTCGACGCGATCTCGCTCTCCTTCGGCGGGCTGCAGGTGCTGAACGAGGTCTCGCTCTCCGTCAGCAAGGGCGAGATCCTTGCCCTGATCGGGCCCAATGGCGCGGGCAAGACCACGGTGTTCAACTGCATCTCCGGCCTCTACCGACCCTCGGGGCAGATCCGCTTTAAGGCGCAGGACATCGCGGGGCTGAGACCGCATGACGTGGCAGCCTTGGGCATAGCCCGGACCTTCCAGCATGGCGAGGTCTTCGCCCGCCTCAGCGTCGCCGACAACCTGATGGCCGCGCGCCACCGGATGATCCGCTCGAACCCGCTGACGGAGCTGCTGGGCCTGCCCTCGGCCCGGCGGCAAGAGCGCGAACACCGGGCCGAGATCGCCCGGATCCTCGATCTCGTGGACCTGACACCCGTCGCCGACATGCCCGTTACGGCCCTGCCTTACGGGACGCAAAAGCTGGTGGGGTTCGCCCGCGCGCTGGCCTTGGGCCCGTCGCTTTTGCTGCTGGATGAACCCTCGGCCGGCCTGACGCGCGATGAACGCGAGGATCTGGCGCATTTCATCCTGAAGACCCGCGACGCGCTGGGCATCGCGATGATCTGGATCGAGCATGACATGCAGATGGTCGCTGATCTGGCCGACCGTATCCATGTTCTGGACTACGGCCGCTCATTGGCCGATGGCCCGCCGGCGCAGGTTCTGAACGACCCCGATGTGATCCGCGCCTATCTGGGAACGACAGGAGACTGACCCCCGTCCGTGCAACTGCAGCGCGATTCAGGCCCCATTAAGGTGAGTCGGGTACTCATATTGAGACTCAGCTTGTTGCACGGTGCCCCCATGACCGCAGATCTGTCCGATAAAGACCTCGAAACTGCCCGCAAGCAGCTCATCAAAGCCAGCATGCTGCTGCGGGTGAGCCTCAATGACGAAAAGGTGCTCTCGGCCAACCGCGCCGCCGGTCAATTGGTCGGCGGGGACAATGCGAACCCGGTCGGGTTGCATTTCCCCTCGGTGTTCCGGGAATCGGACTATGTGAAGGAATGCCTCAGACAGGCCGCCGATAGCGACCAGCCGGTCCAGTTCCACGTCCATCTCGCCGATGAGAATGCGATCGTCACCTTCTTCGGGGTCGCCTCGCAAGCCGATGAGAATGGCGAGATTTCGGTTCTGGTCGATGGCCGCCTCGTGCCCTTCGACAGTGAGACAAAATCCAAGCTCGACGCGGTCGAGCGGATGCAGGCGGTGATCGAATTCGACCTCGAGGGCAATGTCCTGCGCGCCAACGCCAATTTCCTCGGGCTGATGGGCTACAAGGCCGAGGAACTGCGCGGCAAGCATCACAGCCTGTTCTGCCCTGAATCCCTCGTGAAGAGCGCGGAATACCGCACGATGTGGGAGAAACTCGCCCGTGGCGAGGCACTGGACGGCGAGTTCGAGCGCAAGGACAAATCCGGCAAGACCGTCTGGATCCGCGCGAACTACAACCCGGTGTTCGGGCCGGACGGCAAGGTGCAGCGCGTCGCCAAATTCGCCATGGACGTGACCGAGGCGAAGCTGGCGCAGGCCGAGAGCACGGCGACGATGGCCGCGGTCGGCCGCTCGATGGCGCTGATCGAATTCGACCTCGATGGCCATGTACTGTCCGCCAACGACGCCTTCCTCAAGGTGATGGGCTTCCGGCGCGAGAATGAGAACGTCATCGGCCTGCATCACAGCACCTTCTGTGACAAGGATTACGCGGCCTCGCCCGAATACAAGGAATTCTGGCGCCGCCTGCGCAAGGGCGAGCCCGAATCCGGGGAATTCCCCCGCAAGGCCGCCGATGGCCGCCGGGTCTGGCTGCGCGCCAGCTACAACCCGGTGGTGGGGCCCGACGGCACGGTTATGAAGGTGGTGAAGGCCGCGCTGGACGTCACGGCCGAGCGCACCGCCAACAAGGAAATCGCCGAACGGATGGAGGCCGTGAACAGCTCGCAGCTGGTGGCCGAATACACGCCGGACGGTCTGCTTCTGTCGATGAACCAAGCCTATCTCGATCGCTCGGGCTACGAGCTGTCGGCGCTGCTGAACAAGCCCGCCGCCACCCTCTGGGTCCGCAACGGCGAGGAAACGCGCGAGTATCAGCGCTTCTGGCACGCCCGCACCGCCGGTGAGCGCATCACCGAGACCGGCCGTCGCTTCGGTCGTCGCGGCACGGATTTCTACGTCAACGCGACCTTCACGCCGATCCGCGACATCGAAGGCCGCGTCGTCCGCGTGTTGGAGTTGGGCCAGGATGTCACCGAGGAACGCAACCGCAACGCCATCTTCGAAGGCACGGTCAAGGCCATCAGCCGCGCGCAGGCGGTGATCGAGTTCGACCTCGACGGCACGATCCTTGGGGCGAATGACAACTTCCTCGACCTGCTCGGCTACAAGGAGCGCGAGGTTGTCGGCAAACATCACCGCATCTTCTGCCCACCCGAGGTTGCCAGTTCCGAAAGCTATCGCACCTTCTGGGAAACGCTGGGCCGCGGCGAGTTTGTGCAAGGCGTGTTCGAGCGTATCACCGCGCGCGGCGAGGAAATCAGCATTCGCGCCAGCTACAACCCGATCTTCGATGTCGATGGCAAGCCGGTGAAGGTGATCAAGTTCGCCACCGACATTACCGCGCAAATCCGCCGCAATGCGGAATTCGAGAGCAAGTTCAAAGCGATCGACCGTGCGCAAGCGGTGATCGAGTTCGACCTTGAGGGCAATGTCCTCGCCGCCAATGAGAACTTCCTGCGGGTCACCGGCTATTCCTCGCGTGAGGTTCTGGGCCAGCACCACGCGATGTTCTGCACGCCGGATCACGTCAAATCCCAGCAATACCGCGATTTCTGGATCGCGCTGCGCAAGGGCGAGGTCACCTCGGGCCGCTTCCACCGCGTCGCCAAGTTCGACCGGGATTTCTGGATCCACGCGACTTACGCGCCCTTGCTGGACAGCCATGGGAAGCCCGTCGGGGTGATCAAATACGCCCATGACGTCACCGCTCAGGTTGAGATGGAGACGATGATCCATGACCGCGCCGAGGAGATGCGTGGCATGGTCGGGCAGCTGGAAGCCTCAATCGGTCAGATCGACGCCTCGACCCGTTCGACCATCGCCGTCGCCAAGGATACCGAGGGTGCGGCGTCCGGCGGTTTCGCGGAACTGAACCGCGCCATCGAAACCATTGACGAGATCGCCCGCGGATCGAAAGACGTGACCGAAATGGCGCGCGTGATCTCTGAAATTGCGAACCAAACCAACCTTCTGGCCTTCAATGCCGCCATCGAGGCCGCACGGGCCGGCGAGTATGGTGTGGGCTTCTCTGTCGTGGCCGATGAGGTGCGCAAACTGGCCGAACGCAGCTCCAAGGCCGCGCAGGAGATCACGCGTCAGGTCAATGAGAGCAGCACGCAGGTCGCGCTGGGCAAGGACCGCTCCAATTCGGCCCGCGCCGCGTTCGAGCGGATCGTCGAAGGGGTGAACGAGACCGGCGGGGCGGTCGACCTGATCTCGCGGTCAGTCGAACAGCAGAAAGAGGTCTCCCGCGCCGTCGTCGGTTTGATCGGCTCGCTGGCCCAGGTGGCGAAGGCCGGCTGACATGGATGGTGCGACCCTGCCATCCCGGCGCGACGCGGTTGCGCCGGACGAGGACCTCGCCGAGCGCTCGACGCCCATCGCCTTGGTGGAACTGGGTGCCCTGACGATCGGCATCGATGTGGGCGATCTGCGGGAAGTGATGCTGGCGCCCACGGTCTTCGACCCGCTGCCGACCACCGCCCCCGGTGTCATCGGATCCGCTACCCTGCGCGGGCGGGTGATCCCGGTGGTGGACTTGGCACCCTTGCTGGGTTTCCCGGCCCTCCATCGGTCTGAGGATCGCAGCGCACCGGGCGTGGTGGTCATCGTCGGCGCGGGAGAGGAGGCCTATGGCATCCTTGCCGATGACGCCCGCCAGATTGTCCCGCGCGCGCAGTGCCAACCGCAAGGCATGGTGCGCCGGGGTGAGGCCCTGACCGACCGGCTGTTGCCGACCATCCTGTTGATCGATCAGCGCAGCATCGGCGTCCTCGATGCGACGGTCTTGCCGGGCCTCGGAATTCCCATGGCCCGTGGCGGCAGGGTGCGGCGGCAGCGGCGCGACAGTGCGGATCAGTTCCTGATCTTCCAACTCGGCACCCGGCGCTTCGGGCTGCCCTTGGGGGTGATCGCCGCGACCTTGCCGGAGATCGACATCGACCCCTCCGTGCTGCGGTCCGGCCCGAGCGAGGGGGGCGTCACCCATCTGGGCACTGAACGCGCCTTGGTGAACCTTGCGGTGCTCCTCGGCTTCGGCGCGACCAACAGCGGTGGCGTCAAGGGACGGGCCTCCTCCATTCTGATGAGCTATGGCGAGCGGGGATCCCTTGCGCTTAGGGCCGATCGGGTATGCGATATCCGTAGCTTCTCGGCCGATGAGATCGCCCCCATGCCCAGCCTGCTCAGCGGTCGGCCTGACATGTTCCGGGGCCTGAATGTTGATCCCGAGGCGGGGGAAACCTTCCTTCTGGACGGGGAGAAACTGCATGCGGACCCGGTCCTCGGGACGCTGTCGGAGCTTGCGCATCCCGTGATCGAAGCCGGCATTGACCCACGCGGCGTGGGGCATGACGGTCCGACAGAGCAATCGACCGGTCACAAGAAGGGCCGGCGCACGGTTGCGCTTTTGGTCGAGGCCGGTCTCAAGGGCGCCTTCGTGCTGGAAGACGTCCGCGAGATTGTCGAGCGACCGGCGCTCTCCGGCGATGACGGTGGCGACACCTACCTGGGGACGATGGCGCTGCGCGACGGTGGCTTGATCCCGGTCTTCGCGCTGGCGCCGCTGTTTGGTCACGCGCAAAGCCCGCGGCAGCCGGGATCTGCGGTTGTCGTCGTGCAACGCGATGGCGAACGGGTCGGTCTGGCGATCGATGCGGTTTGCGGCGTGGAGCCGATGACGGAACTGTGCCCCGAGAGCGGCAGCGAGGGCGCCATCCTTGAACGCCGGCGCGGCGACGACCAAACCTATTGGGAGGTCATTCGCCCAAGCCGCTTACCACTGATGGGCGGGCAGGGGGCCTGACCCCCTGCCGCAGTTTTCAGGTGATGACATCGGGCTCGGTGCGGCCCGTCCGCTCGACAATGCCGGCGATCTCCTGCGTGGCGGCGATCACCGGGGCCAGCGCCTGCCGCGGGTCTTGGCTGAAGTCTGCCGGGTCGAAACGTTCGAGATAGACGCGCAGGGTCGCACCCTCGGTTCCGGTGCCCGACAGGCGCAGGACGACGCGCGCGCCGCCCTCGAAGCGGATCTGCACGCCCTGTCCCGCCGAGACTGAACCATCGACCGGATCTGTGTAGGAGAAATCCTCGGCACTCTCGACGGTGAGACCGGCGAAGGTCTGTCCGGGCAGATCGGCCAGACGGGCTTTCAGATCGCCGACCAGCGTGTTTGCGACCGTGCTGTCGATCGCCTCGTAATCGTGGCGCGAGTAATAGGTCCGGCCGAACTCGGCCCAATGTTCGGCCATCACGGCGGCGACCGACTGCTTCTTCACGGCGAGGATGTTGAGCCACAACAGCACCGCCCACAGGCCGTCCTTCTCGCGGACATGGTCCGAGCCGGTGCCGGCAGATTCCTCGCCGCAGAGAGTTGCCATGCCGGCGTCCAAGAGATTGCCGAAGAACTTCCAGCCGGTCGGCGTGGCGAAACAGGGCATGCCGCGGGCCTCGGCCACGCGGTCGACGGCGCAGGAGGTCGGCATCGAGCGCGCGACACCCTTCAGCCCGGCAGCATAGCCGGGGGCGAGGTGGGCATTCGCCGCCAGCACCGCCAGCGAATCCGAGGGGGTCACATAGGCGCCCTTGCCGACGATCATGTTGCGGTCGCCGTCGCCATCCGAGGCGGCGCCGAAATCGGGCGCATCAGCGCCGTACATCGCGTCCATCAGGTCCTTGGCCCAGACCGGGTTCGGGTCCGGATGGCCGCCGCCGAAATCCGGCGAGGGCACGGCATTGACGACCGAGCCTGGTGCCGCGCCGAGCCGGCGCTCAAGGATTTCCAGCGCATAGGGGCCGGTGATCGCGTGCATCGCATCGAAGCGCACGCGGAAGCCACTTTGAAGAAGCGCGCGGATCGCGTTGAAATCGAACAGCTTCTCCATCAACGTGGCGTAGTCGGTGACGGGATCGACGACCTCCAGCTGCATCGGGCCGAAGGCGCGGCTGCCGATCTGGGCAAGGTCCGCATCGGGCGCGTTCAGGATGTCATAGCTGTCGATGATCTCGGTCGCGGCGAAGATGGCTGCCGTCACGCCTTCTGGGGCCGGGCCGCCATTCGCCATGTTGTACTTAATGCCGAAATCCTCGTCCGGGCCGCCGGGATTGTGGCTGGCCGAAAGGATCACGCCGCCATCGGCTCCGCGCACCCGGATCAGGTTCGAGGCGGCGGGGGTCGACAGGAAGCCGTTCTGGCCGACGATTACCTTGGCGGCGCCGGAGGCCGCGGCCATTTTCAGGATCGTCTGGATCGCGGCATCGTTGAAGAAGCGCCCGTCACCGCCGACCACCAGCGTCTTGCCGCTGATGCCGCCGATGCCGTTCCAGATCGACTGGACGAAATTCTCCAGATAGCCGGGCTGCATGAACACGCGGGTCTTCTTGCGCAGGCCCGAGGTTCCGGGCTTCTGACCGGCGATGGGTTTGGTGGCAATGCGTTCTACATCAGTCATTTAAGCAATCCTTCCGGCCTCGGCCATGATGAGGCTCGTGTGTTCCAGCGATGGGGCGGAAATGAGGCCCGACAACGGCAGCGGCAGTCTGCGGCACCAGTTCGGATGCTCGTAGACTGTGCCCGGCAGGTTGCATTGCTCGACCGCCGCCGCCAGATCCTCGCCCTGCACGGCGACCAGATGGCTGGCCGTCAGTGCCAGATGCCGGTGCATCGCCGCCATATCCGCCCCGCCGGCGAGCGCCTCGAAAGCGGCCACGTCGGCCGCCCGTTCCGCCCGCGCGGCAGGTTCGTCGGGAACCTCGCCCAATTGCGCCCGCCAGTCAATGTCGCGGCCCTGACGCCAGCCCTCCCAGGTCGGCAGGTCATGCGTGGCCCAGGAGGCCAGCGCGGTCGCGGTATAGGCCTCGGGCGGCAGGAAGTCGCGGGTGTCGTCCCAGTCACGCTCGAACATCGCGACGCGGCAGCCCATGACGCCCGAGGCATCGAGCGCGGTGCGCAAGCCGTCCGGAATGGTGCCGAGATCCTCGCCGATCACCGGGGCGCCGGCGCGGGTGGCCTCGATGCGAAGGACGGCCAGCAGCTCGTCGCGCGGCATGGTGACATAGAGGCCGGGCAGACCGTCGGGCAGCCAGAAGCTGCGCTCGAGCCCAAGGATATGGTCGATGCGCAGCAGGCCGCAGAGTTTCAGCTGGGCGCGGAGCGTCTGGGCGAAAGCGGCATAACCGGTCGCGCGCAGGACGTCGGGGCGCAGGGGCGCAAGGCCCCAGCGTTGGCCGGAGGGGCCCAGCAGATCCGGCGGCGCGCCGAGGCTGACACCTTGCGCAAAAGAGCCGCGTTCGGCCCAGGTTTCGGCGCCGTGGGGATGGGTGCCGACCGCGATGTCGAGGTACAGGCCAAAGCCCATCCCGGCCGATTTCGCGCGGATCTGGCTGTCAGACAATTGGCGCTCGGCCTGCCATTGGGCCCAAGCGTGGAAGCGAAGCCGGTCTGAGCTGTCCCGCGCAAAGCTTTGCACTGCTTCGCTTTTCGGGTCTTGAAGGGGTTCCGGCCAATTGTCCCAATACGGTCCGTAGCGTTCCGAGAGCGCTTGGTGTGTCGCGAATTCCGACAGCGCCGGGCCTTGGTCGATGCACCATTGATCGAAGGCGGGATCACCGGGGAAGGCCTTGAAGGCAGCCTCCAGCGCGGCGCGTTGCGCGGGAATCGCGCGGGCGTAGTCGATCAGCGCGCCGCTCTCGGGCAGATCGGCGCCCGCATCGACATGCATCGTGTTCAGCCGGCGCCGGTGCGAGGGTGCGTAGGGCGAGAAATTGCCGGGATCCTCGGGAAAGCCCGCGTGGATCGGATTGATCCCGAGGAAGGACGCGCCCTTCGCCGCCAGCCCCTCGGCCAGCGTGCCGAGTTGGGGATAGCTGCCCATGCCGGCCTGCGCGCCCTCCCACAGGGCGAAAAGCGGCAGGGTCACTCCCCAGCGACGGGGCGGCATCGGCAGGCGCGGGGGCTCCGCCAGAAGGTGGATCGTGCGGCCGTCGTGCTGCAGGCGGGGATAGCCCATCGGCAGCGCCGGGAGCGGACCCTCGCCGCGCAGTTCCTCGCCCGTTTCGGTGTGCAGCACCCAGGCGCCGGCGGGCCAGTCGGTCGTCATCCCGGCCTTCACCGCGCGCGAGGTGGCGCGCATCAGGGCGGCGGGCAGGGCGGCGGCGGGGTTGTCATGTCCGAGCGCCGAGAGGATCGCGCGCCGGCTTTCCTCGGGCGCCTCCTGCATGCGGCCGGCGCCGTCCTTGTAGACCCAGACCAGTCCGGCGGCAGCGCAGAGCGCGTCGAGATCCTGCGTCATGCGTCTTCCAACACGAGGGCCGAGACCGAGTGGCCCGGCACGATCAGCTTGCCGAAAGCGATACGCTCGGCCGGGGCCTTGGGGTTGAAACTGTTGATCCGGCGCGACCAGACCTTGCCGTCGGGCGCGGGCGTCAGTGTCACCTCGACCTGATCGCCGGCGTTGAAGACCAGAAACAACGCCTCCTCCAGATCGGCATAGGCCGGTGTGCCCGAGGCCGTCCGCAGCTCGACGCAGACATGGGCCAGCGCGGGGTCCTCCCAATCGGCGGGGGTCATGCGGCGGCCCTCGCGGTGCCACCACAGCACATCGGCTTTGCCGTCCGAGGTTCGGGCCTTGGAATGCAGGAACAGCTTCTGGCGCAGGATCGGATGCGCCTTGCGGAAGGCGATCAGGCGCTTGGTGAAGGCCAGCATGTCCAGATCCATGTCCGACCAATCGAGCCACGTCAGCTCGTTATCCTGACAATAGGCGTTGTTGTTGCCCTGCTGGGTATGGCCGATCTCGTCGCCCGCAAGGATCATCGGCGTGCCTTGGCTCAGCAAGAGCGTGGCCATCAGGTTGCGCCGACGCAGGGCGCGGGCCTGCACGATCTGCGGCTCGTTCGAAGGGCCCTCGACGCCCATGTTGTCCGAGAAATTCTCGGAATGGCCGTCGCGGTTGTCCTCGCCGTTGGCGCTGTTCTCCTTCTTGGAATAGGAGACCATGTCCATCAGGTTGAACCCGTCATGGGCAGCGATGAAGTTGACCGAGGCCGTCGCCCCGCGCCCCGAATGGTCGAACTGCATGGCCGAGCCGGTCAGACGCGCCGCGAGTTCCGGCGCCGGACGTGGATCGCGGCGCCAAAAGCGGCGCACGCCGTCGCGGTACTTGTCGTTCCACTCGTGGAAGGGATGCGGGAAGGCGCCCAACTGATAGCCGCCGGGGCCGATATCCCACGGCTCGGCGATCAGTTTCACGCGGTTCAGCACCGGGTCCTGACGGATCGCGGCGAAGAAATTACCGTTGGGTTGGAAGCCGCTCTCGTCGCGCGCCAAGGTCGAGGCGAGGTCGAAGCGGAAGCCGTCGACATGCATGACCTCGACCCAGTAGCGCAGGCTGTCGATCACCATCCGCAGGACCATCGGGTGGTCCATGTTCACCGTGTTCCCGCAGCCCGTGTCGTTGATGTAATGGCGCGGATCGGGGGCGAGGCGGTAATAGCTGCGGTTGTCGATGCCGCGGAAGGACAGGGTCGGGCCCAGTTCCGAGCCCTCGCAGGTGTGGTTGTAAACCACGTCGAGGATCACCTCGATGCCCGCCGCATGCAGGCGCGCGACCATGTGCTGGAATTCGTTGATCTGGCCGTTGACCAGATAGCGCGGATCGGGGGCGAAGAAGCCCAGCGTCTGGTAGCCCCAGTAGTTCGTCAGCTTCTTTTCGATCAGCCAGCGGTCGTTGAGGAAGCTCTGCACGGGCAGCAGCTCGATCGCGGTGATACCAAGGTCCACGAGGTGATCGACCATCCGGTCCGAGGCCACGCCAAGGAAGCTGCCCGGATGCGGCACGCCGGCCATCTGGGTCAGGCCTTTGACATGGGCCTCGTAGATCACGGATTCATTGGCCGGGATCACGGGCGGGCGGTCATTGCCCCAATAGAAGCTGGGGTCCTCGACCACGCATTTCGGCATGAACCGCGCGGAGTCGCGGGTGGAGAAGGTCAGGTCCAGCGACTTCGCCCCGGCGTTGTAGCCAAACAGCGCGTCCGACCAGCGCGGATGGCCGGTGAGCCGCTTGGCATAGGGGTCGATCAGCAGCTTGTTGGCGTTGAAGCGGTGGCCTTCCTCGGGCTTGTAGGGGCCATGCACGCGATAGCCATAGAGCTGGCCGGGGAACAGGCCCGGCACGCGGCCGTGCCAGACATAGCCCGTCCGCTCGGGCAGGCGCAGGCGCTGGGTCTCGCGCTGGCCGTCGGGCGAGAAGAGGCACAGGTCGACGGCGGTGGCGTGTTCCGAGAACAGGGCGAAGTTCACCCCATCCCCGTCGAAGGTCGCCCCGATCCGGTCGTGGCGGCCGCATTCGATGGTCAGGTTCATGCGGTTTCCGTTGCGGCTTCGTCGGCAAGGCGCGCGTAGAGCGCGGCATAGAGCGGGGCCGAGCCCTCCCAGCCGACGGGGTGTTTCATGGCGTTCTTCTGCAGGCGGCGGAAGACGGCCGGCATGGCATGCAGCGCGCAGAGCTGGCGCAGGGCCTCCTCCAGCGCGGGGACGGATTGCGGGTCATGCACGATGCCGGTGGCGCAGCCTGCGGCCAGCGCGGCGGCATTGGCGTGGATCACCGTATCGGCCAGACCGCCGGTGCGCGCGACGACCGGCAGCGCGCCGTAGCGCAGGCCATACATCTGCGTCAGGCCACAGGGTTCGAAGCGCGAGGGGACCAGCACCGCCTCGGCCCCGGCATAGAGGCGATGCGACAGGGCCTCGTCATAGCCGATCCGGACCGAAACCTGACCGGGATGGGCATCGGCGGCGGCGAGGAAGGCATGTTCCAGCTTGCGGTCGCCCGATCCCAAGAGCGCCAATTGCCCGCCCTGTTCCAGAAAGGCAGGCAGGGCATCGAGCAGCAGGTCCAGCCCCTTCTGGTCCGACAGCCGCGAGACGACGACCGCCAAGGGCCCGCCCGAGGCCGCGAGGCCGAATTCGGTGCGCAGCGCGCGGGTGTTGGCGGCCTTGCCGGGCGGGCCTTTGAACGGGCTGATGAGGGGATCGGCCTCGGGGTTCCACGTCTCCGTGTCGATGCCGTTCAGGATGCCGCTCACATCGGCCCAACGGGCACGGATCACCCCGTCGAGGCCCATGCCGAATTCGGGCGTCGTCAGCTCCTGCGCGTAAGTGGGGCTGACGGTGTTGATCGCCCGTGCGCCCGTCAGACCGGCCTTCAGCGCCGAGATATGGCCGTAGTATTCATAGCCATCGAGGTCGAAGCCCGCACCGGTCAGGCCCAGAGCCGACAGCCTCTCGCCGGGCGCAAGGCCGTGGAAGGCGATGTTGTGGATGGTCATCACGCAGGGAATGTGCAGCCCGCCTTGACGCAGGTAGACGGGCGTCAGCCCCGCCTGCCAGTCGTGCAGATGCACCAGCTCCGGCCGCCAGCCGTCCAGCGCGCCGCCGGCAATCCGCGCGGCGGCGAGGCTGAGGGCCGCAAAGCGCAAGTCGTTGTCGCGCCAGTCATTGCCGTCGGCATCGAGATAGGGCGACCCCTCGCGATCAAACAGCGCCGGTGCATCGAGGACCAGCAGGTCCAGCCCCTCGGCCTTGGCGCTGACGATCCGGGCTTCGACGCCCAGAAGGTCGGACCATTCGGCGATGACCTTCGCGCGTTTCAGCGCGCTCATGACCTTGCGATAGCCCGGGATCAGCGTCCGCACCGCCCAGCCCTGTGCCGACAGAACGGCGGGCAGGGCGCCGACGACATCGGCCAGCCCCCCTGTCTTGACCAGCGGCGCACATTCCGAGGCCACGGCGAGGACGGGACGGGGGGCTCTACTCATGTCATTTCACTCCGGCTCGTCGGTCGAGCATCGATTGGGTAATGAGCGTCACCCCACCCGGGGTCACGCGGAAGAACTTCGAATCCTCGTCCGGGTCCTCGCCGACAACCAGCCCCTCGGGGATGGTGACACCGCGATCGATCACCACCTTGGTCAGCCGCGCATGACGGCCGATGGTGGCAAAGGGCAGGACCACGGCTTCGGTCAGGGTGCTCCAGGAATTGGAATGCACGCCGGTGAACAGCAGCGAGTTGCGCACCTCGGTGCCCGAGATGATGCAGCCGCCCGACACCAGCGAGGACAGCGCCAGACCGCGGCGGTGTTCCTCGTCATGGATGAACTTCGCGGGGGGGACGCTTTCGGAATAGGTCCAGATCGGCCAGTCGCGGTCCCACAGGTCCAGCTCGGGGTCGAAGCCCGTGAGGTCGATATTGGCTTTCCAGAACGCATCGACCGTGCCCACGTCACGCCAATAGGCCGGGGCATCGGCCCGGTGGCGCACGCAGCTGTCCTCGAAGCGGTGAGCGACGGCCTTGCCGTTCTTCACCACGGTCGGGATGATGTCGCCGCCGAAGTCATGCTTGGAATTCGGGTCATGGGCGTCATCCATCAGCATCTGCCGCAGGAACTTCCAGCGGAAGACGTAGATCCCCATCGACGCGAGCGACAGATCCGGCTGGCCGGGAATGGCAGGCGGGTCCTTGGGCTTCTCGACGAAATCGGTGATCCGCCCCGAGGGATCGACAGCCATCACCCCGAAAGCCGTGGCATCGGCGCGCGGCACGGTCAGGCAGCCCACGGTGACATCCGCGCCGGCCTCGACATGCTCGCGAACCATGACCTCGTAATCCATCTTGTAGATGTGGTCGCCCGCAAGGATCACCACATAATCGATGTCATAGCTGTCGACGATATCGATGTTCTGGAAGACGGCATCCGCGGTGCCCTCGTACCAATGGTTCTCATCCACCCGCTGCGAGGCGGGCAGGATATCGAGGTACTCGTTCCGCTCGGCCCGGAAGAAGTTCCAGCCGCGCTGGCAATGACGGATGAGCGAATGCGCCTTGTACTGGGTGGCGATGGCCATCTTGCGGATGCCCGAGTTCAACGCGTTCGAGAGGGCGAAGTCGATGATCCGCGTCTTGCCGCCGAAATAGACCGCGGGTTTGGCGCGGTTGTCGGTCAGTTCGTGCAGGCGGGAGCCTCGCCCACCGGCAAGGATGAAGGCCATGGTGCGCGAAGACAGGCGCTGCGGCGCGGTGTTCATGCGATCTCCTCCGGGATCAGGAACAGCGTCGAAAGACCGGGCAAGGTGATCTCGGCGCTGAAGGGTTGTCCGGCATGCTCCGGGCCGTCGGCGATGACCGCGCCCAGATTGCCGTGGTTGCCGCCGCCATAGCGGTCGGCATCGGTGTTGAGCGCCTCGCGCCAGCGTCCTCCACTGGGCAAGCCCAGCCGCCAGCGGCGCTCAACAGGGGTAAAGTTCGACACCACGACCACCGGCCGCTGCCCGTCAAAGCCGCGCCGCACCCAGGACAGCACAGATTCCGCCGCAGCATCGCGGTCGATCCATTGGAAGCCCTCGGGCTCGGCGTCCTTCGCGTGCAGCGCAGGCTCCGCGCGGTAGAGCGTGTTCAGATCGCGGACGAGGGATTGCAGCCCGGCATGGCCCGGAACTCCCAGCACGCCCCAATCGAGCGACTGGTCATGGTTCCATTCATGGCCCTGACCGAATTCGCAGCCCATGAACAACAGCTTCTTGCCCGGATGCCCCCACATGAAGGCATAATAGGCCCTGAGGTTTGACAGTTTCGCGGCATGGTCGCCCGGCATTTTCTGCAGCATCGAGCCCTTGCCGTGCACGACCTCGTCGTGGCTGATCGGCAGGACGTAATTCTCGCTGAACCCGTAGACCAAGCCGAAGGTCATCAGGTTGTGGTGGTGGCGCCGGTGGATCGGGTCATGTTCGATGAACCGCAGCGTGTCGTTCATCCAGCCCATGTTCCACTTGAACCCGAAGCCGAGGCCGCCGGTATGCGCGGGCGCCGTGACGCCGGGCCAGGCGGTGCTTTCCTCGGCCACGGTCATCAGGCCCTGCGGCCCCTCGCCATAGGCCAGCGTGTTCATCTGCTTGAGGAAGTCGATGGCCTCGTAATTCTCGCGCCCGCCGTCGCGGTTCGGGATCCAGGCGTCATGTGCGCGGGAATAATCGCGGTAGAGCATCGAGGCCACGGCATCGACCCGCAGGCCATCGAGATGGAACTCGCGCAGCCAGTAGACGGCGTTCGCTTCGAGGAAGTTGCGGACCTCGTTGCGGCCGAAATTGTAGATATGGGTGTTCCAGTCGGGGTGGAAGCCTTCGCGCGGGTCGGCATGCTCGTAGAGCGCCGAGCCGTCGAAATAGGCCAGCCCATGCGGATCGTTGGGGAAATGCGCGGGCACCCAATCCATCAGCAGGCCCATGCCCTTGTCATGCGCGGCCTCGACCAAAGCTCGGAAATCGTCGGGCGTCCCGTGACGGCTTGTGGGGGCATAAAGCCCGGTCGGCTGATAGCCCCAGCTGCCGCCGAAAGGGTACTCGGCCATCGGCATCAGCTCGATATGGGTGAATCCCATGTCATGCGCATAGCCCACCAGTTCCTCAGCGGCCTCGCGGTAGGTCAGGCTGCGCCCGTCGCGGTGACGCCAGCTGCCCAGATGGACCTCGTAGATCGAGATCGGCGCATGGCGGTTGTTCATGCCGTGGCGCGCGTCCATCCAGCCGCCATCTTGCCAGTCATGCGCGCTGGGCGCGGGCACCAGCGAGGCCGTGGCGGGCGGATGCTCGGTCGCGCGGGCCATCGGATCGGCCTTGAGGAAGGGCGCGCCTTCCCGCGGGCGGATCTCGTATTTGTAGGGCTCGCCGGGTTGCAGGCCGGGCAGGAAAATCTCCCAGATGCCATTGCCGCGATGACGCATCGGCGCGCGGCGGCCGTCCCAGCCGTTGAAGCCGCCGACCACCGAAACCCCGCGCGCATTGGGCGCCCAGACGGCGAAATGCACGCCCTCGGTGTCGTCATGCGCCATCGGATGCGCGCCAAGCGCCTCCCACAGGCGGTGATGACGCCCCTCGGCCATCAGATGCAGGTCCAGATCGCCCAAAACTGGGCCGAAGCGATAGGGATCGTCGTAGTCCCAGCTATGCGTGCCGTCGGTGCCGCGAAGCCGATACCGCTTGCGCCGCCCGAGGTCGCCGCAGAACACACCGCCGCCTTTAGGCTCCAGATCGATGATCGCGGAAGGGGTGATCGCCTGCATCGCCGTGGCATGCGCGTCGAAGGCGACCAGCGTGCCGGTCTGCCCCCTGTGACGCGGGCCGAAGACGGCAAAGGGATCCTCGATGCGACCCTCGATGATAGCGGTCACATCGTCGTCTGAAATGCCCCGAGGGGCCTGAGAAACTGCCCGAGCCATGCGAGATTTGTCGCGCAGGTCCCGGTGAAAGGCAATGGAATTGTTAACCTTTGTGGCGCGCGAGCCTGCCCGCGCGCCACATTGATCATCAGATCATCGGGCTGATGTTCCAGATATCGCCCATGTAGCCCTTGATCGTCCGGTCCGAGCTGAACCAGCCGGTCCGCGCCGCGTTCAGAGCCGCCATCCGGGTCCAGTTGTCGCGGTCGAACCAAGCGGTATCGACGCGGCGCTGGGCGTCCCAATAGCTGTCGAAATCGGCACAGACGGTGAAGTAGTCATGCGCCCGCAGGTTCTGCGTGATCATGCGGTACATCGCCTTGTCCCCGTTCGAGAACATGCCGGCCTCGATCGCCTCGATGGCGGCGGTCAGGCGGGGGCTCTCGGCGATGGCGCTGGAGGCGTGATCGGGATGGCGGCGGCGTTCGACGACCTCGTCGGCGGTCATGCCGAAGAGGAAGAAGTTCTCCTCGCCCACCAGATCGCGGATCTCCACGTTGGCGCCGTCGAGCGTGCCGATGGTCAGCGCGCCGTTGAGCGAGAACTTCATGTTGCCGGTGCCCGAGGCTTCCTTGCCCGCGGTCGAGATCTGTTCCGACAGATCCGCCGCCGGGATCAGTTTCTCGGCCATGGTGACGTTGTAGTTGGGCGGATAGACCACGGTCAGCAGCTCGCGCGTCGCCTTGTCGGCATTCACCACGCGGGCGACGTTGTTGATCAGGTGGATGATCTCCTTGGCCATGACATAGCCCGGCGCCGCCTTGCCGCCGAAGATCTTCACCCGCGGCGCCCAGCCGGCCTTGGGGTTCTCGCGCATCTCGAGCCACAGAGCGATGGTCTCGAGGATGTTGAGATGCTGGCGCTTGTATTCGTGGAAGCGCTTGATCTGCACGTCGAACATCGCGTCCGGGTTGACCGAGATACCCATCGTCGTGCCGATCCACTCGGCCAGATCGGCCTTGTTGGCGGCCTTCACGGCGGCGAAACGGTCGCGGAATTCCTGCGTCTCGATCGCCGGTTCCAGCTCGGTCAGACGCTCCAGATGGTCTTCCCAGCCCTCGCCGATGGTCTCGGTGATCAGCGACGACAGGCGCGGGTTGGCGCCCTTGATCCAGCGACGCGGGGTGACGCCGTTGGTCTCGTTGACGATCCGGTCGGGGTGCAGGGCATGCAGGTCTGAGAAGACGGTCGATTTCACCAGCTCGGTATGCAGCGCCGAGACACCGTTCACGCGATGCGCCATGATGAAGGACAGCTCGCCCATCTTCACTTCGCCATTCTCGAGGATCGAGCTCTTGCGCGTCGGATGAGCCTTGGCATGCATCTCGTCGATCCGCTCGATGATCTGCATGTGGCGCGGCAGAACCTCGGCCATCAGGCTTTCCGACCAACGCTCCAGCGCCTCGGGCATCAGCGTGTGGTTGGTGTAGCCGAGGCAGGCGCGGGCGGTGTCGACGGCTTCCTCGAACGGCAGGCCGCGCTCATCGGCCAGAAGGCGGATCAGCTCGGGGCCGGCGATGGCCGGGTGGGTGTCGTTCATCTGGATCGCCACGCGCGAGGGCAGGGCGCGCAGGTCGCTGTGTTCCGAGGTAAAGCGGCGCAGGATGTCGCGCAGCGAGGCGGCGGTGAAGAAGAATTCCTGCTTCAGCCGCAGCTCCTTCCCCTGCGCGGTGGTGTCGTCGGGATACAGGACGCGGCTGATCGTGCGGGCCAGCGCTTCGGGCGCGGCGGCGCCGGTGAAGTCGCCCTTGTTGAAGGCGGCGAGGTCGAAGGCGCGCAGCGGCTCGGCGCCCCAAAGGCGCAGGGTGTTGGCCCATTTGCCCTGCCAGCCGACGATCGGCGTGTCATAGGCCTTGGCCATCACGGCGTTCTCGGGCGTCCAGACGGCGCTGCGGCCGCTCTCGGCCACCGAGCCACCGAAGCCGATGCGGAAACTGGCTTCCGGGCGCTCGAATTCCCAGCCATGCGACTGACGCAGCCAATCCTCGGCATCCTCGACCTGACGGCCATCGGGGCCGAAGCTCTGGCGGAACAGGCCATGCTCATAGCGGATGCCATAGCCATAGGCCGGGCAGCCCAACGTCGACATCGAATCGAGGAAACAGGCGGCGAGGCGGCCGAGGCCACCGTTCCCCAGCGCGGCATCCGGCTCGTCGTTCAGCACGTCGCGGAAGTCGAACCCGAGGCCCGAGACAGCCTCATGCGCAGCCTCGGTCAGGCCCACGTTCAGGATCGCGTCTTCCAGCAGACGGCCGATCAGGAATTCCATCGACAGGTAATAGACCCGCTTCGACTGGGCGGCATAGGTGGCGCGGGTGGCATGGAACCAGGGCTCGATAATCCTGTCACGGATCGCCAGGGTCAGCGCCATGCGCATGTCGTAGAGGCTGGCATGGGCAAGATCCTTGCCCTGCGAGAACTCGAGATGGCGCAGGATCGCTTCGCGCAATTCGGTGGCAGTCATCGGCAACGTGTCCTTGGTGATCGCAGTGGGCTGCCAGCCTGAAAGGCCCGACATCCCCTTGTCAAAGGTCATGGATCGGTTCGTACGCATTCCCTGCTCCTGTTCGGCACAACTTGGCAATGGGGCTCGGACAAAGAGCCACCCTGGATTGCGATAATTGGGCTGAAACGGGCCAAAACCGGGCAGAGTTGGTCGGCGATGGCGACAAAAGCAGGGTTTTTTGCAGCCGCAGCATAATTGGTTAACCTATGGGTCCCAGAATGCTGCGGCTGTTTCTTCCTGAGGTCAGCGCGTCTGCTCGGAGAGGCGGCGCTTGACGTAGGCTTTCACGGTGTCGAGCATCGGGTTCATGTGCTGCTCTTCGTCGCGGAAGAAGTGATCCGCGCCTTCGACTTGCTCATGGGTGATCGTGATGCCCTTCTGCTCGTGAAGCTTGTTCACGAGGCCGGTCACGTCCTTGGGCGGCGCGATCCGGTCAGCAGTGCCGTTGATGATCAGCCCCGAGGAGGGGCAGGGCGCCAGGAAGCTGAAATCATACAGGTTCGCGGGCGGTGCGACCGACACGAAGCCGGTGATGTCCGGCCGGCGCATCAGCAGCTGCATGCCGATCCAGGCGCCGAACGAGAAACCGCAGACCCAGCAGTGCCGGGTGTTCTGGTTCATCGACTGCAGGTAATCCAGCGCGGCCGCGGCATCGGACAGCTCGCCGATACCTTGGTCGTATTCACCCTGGCTGCGACCAACCCCGCGGAAGTTGAACCGCAGCACCGAGAACCCCAGCGAGTGGAAGGCATAGTGCAGGTTATAGACGACCTTGTTGTTCATCGTGCCGCCGAACTGCGGATGCGGGTGCAGCACGATGGCAATAGGCGCGTCACGGTTCGGTTGCGGGTGGTAACGTCCTTCGAGACGGCCATCAGGGCCGGCAAAAATCACTTCGGGCATCCAGGGACCTTCTGCTGCCTCAGGGGGAGTTCCAGTCGCGGCGTCCTTTGTTGACAAAAGAAGTCGGCTAATCTAGAACGTTTCTAACTTCTGCGCCCGTCTCGGGCAGAGTCGGGTTCGGCGGGATAGCAGTTAAGCAAGGCCGCGTCATCCGTCAATCTTTTTGCGACCCCGTGGCGGCTGCGGCGGGGCAATGATCCGGGGTTTGCGCCATGAAACTATCGACGAAGGGACGTTACGCGACGGTGGCCATGGTCGATCTGGCCATTCTGCAGCGTCAGGCGGCCTCGCGCCACGTCTCGCTGGCCGAGATCGCCAAGCGTCAGGACGTGAGCCAGCCCTATTTGGAGCAGCTGTTCGTCAAACTGCGCCGCGCGGGGCTGGTCGATTCGGTGCGCGGTCCGGGGGGCGGCTACCGTTTGGCGCGGGATCCATCCGAGATTCGCGTCTCCGAGATCCTCGAGGCTGTCGAAGAAACCGTCAGCGCGATGGAGAAGGGCGGCGGCGCCTCGGGCGCGATGTCCGGCAGTCAGGCGCAGTCGATGACCAACCGTCTTTGGGAAGGTCTCTCGGCGCATGTCTATGTCTTCCTGCACCAGACCACTCTGGCCGATGTGGCGCGCAACGGGCTGAAGCCCTGTCCCGCCGTGCCGAGCCTGTTTCAGGTCACGGCATGAGCAGGCTCTATCTCGACTGGAACGCCTCGGCGCCCCTGCGACCCGAGGCCCGCGCCGCGATGATCGCGGCGATGGACCTTGTGGGCAACGGCAGCTCGATCCATGCCGAAGGGCGGGCCGTCAAAGGCCTGATCGAGCGCGCGCGGGCGCAGGTGGCGACGGCCCTCGGCGCGGATGGGGCGGATATCGTCTTCACCTCGGGCGCGACCGAGGCAGCGGCGCTGGCCATGGCCGGGCGCGATCTCCATTGCGCGGGCGTCGAGCATGACGCGGTCTCCAGCTGGGGGCATGTCGACCTGCCGGTCGGCCGCGACGGCGTGGTGAGCGTAGCCGATCCGGCGAACAGCACGCTGCAGCTGGCGAATTCCGAGACCGGGATCGTGCAGGACCTGCCCGCCGGTCTGGCGCTCAGCGACCTGACGCAGGCCTTCGGCAAGCTGCCCATCGCCTTCAATTGGCTGGGCTGCGACATGGGGCTGATCTCGGCGCACAAGCTCGGCGGCCCGAAGGGCGTTGGTGCGCTGGCGCTACGGCTGGGCCTCGATGTGCAGACCCAGATCAAGGGTGGGGGTCAGGAGATGGGCCGCCGCGCGGGCACGGAGAACGTGATCGGCATCGCCGGTTTCGGTGCCGCGGCCGAGGCGGCAGCGCTTGACCTTGCCAACGGGGTCTGGGACGAGGTCGCCGAGATTAGAAATCTTCTAGAATCGGCTCTGGAAGCAGACTGCGCAGGTATTATCTTGACGGCCAAGGGCTGCCCGCGTCTGCCCAACACCCTGAGCCTGATCGCTCCGGGCTGGAAGGGCGAGACGCAGGTGATGGCCATGGACCTTCAGGGCTTCGCCGTCTCGGCGGGTTCGGCCTGTTCCTCGGGCAAGGTCTCGGCCAGCCGGGTGTTGCGCTCGATGGGCTATTCCGAGGCCGAGGCGGGTTCGGCGCTCAGGGTCTCGATCGGCCCCGGGGTCACGAAAGACGACGCACTGCGGTTCGCCGCGGTCTATGCCAAGGCCTGGAAACGGGCGGGCGAACGCATGAAACAGGCAGGCGCAGACCTGCCGCGATAAACGGGATGACGAAGCATGGCGGCTTTGGACAATACGGCAGAGGTCCGCGAGGGCGTGGATCGGGAGACGGTGGAAACCGTCCAGTCGATGGCCGGCAAGTACAAGCACGGCTGGGAAACCGAGATCGAGATGGAGTTCGCGCCCAAGGGCCTGAACGAGGACATCGTCCGCCTGATCTCGGAAAAGAACGGCGAGCCGGAATGGATGCTGGAATGGCGCTTGGGTGCCTTCCGCCGCTGGCAGCAGATGGAAGAGCCTGATTGGGCGATGCTGGAGATCCCGGCGATCGACTATCAAGAGCAATATTACTACGCCAAGCCCAAGAGCATGGCCGAGAAGCCGAAGTCTTTGGACGAGGTCGATCCGAAGCTGCTGGCCACTTATGAGAAGCTGGGCATCCCGCTGAAGGAGCAGATGATCCTTGCCGGTGTCGAAGGCGCCGATGGCGAGGTTCAACCCGAGCGCAAGGTCGCCGTGGATGCGGTGTTCGATTCCGTCTCCGTCGGCACGACCTTCAAGGAAGAGCTGAAGAAGGCCGGCGTCATCTTCTGCTCGATCTCGGAGGCGATCCGCGAATATCCTGATCTGGTGAAGAAGTACCTCGGCTCTGTCGTGCCGGTCTCGGACAACTTCTTTGCCACGCTGAACTCGGCGGTCTTCTCGGACGGCTCGTTCGTCTATGTCCCCGAGGGCACCAAATGCCCGATGGAGCTGTCGACCTATTTCCGTATCAACGCGGAGAATACCGGCCAGTTCGAACGCACGCTCATTATTGCCGATAAAGGTGCATATGTGAGTTACCTTGAGGGCTGCACCGCCCCCAAGCGTGACACCAACCAGCTGCACGCAGCCGTGGTGGAAATCGTCGTGCTCGAGGATGCCGAGGTCAAATATTCGACCGTGCAGAACTGGTATCCGGGCGATGAGGACGGCAAGGGCGGCATCTACAACTTCGTCACCAAGCGCGCCGATTGCCGCGAGGACCGGGCGAAGGTGATGTGGACGCAGGTCGAGACCGGCTCGGCCATCACCTGGAAATACCCGTCCTGCATCCTGCGCGGCGATGATACCTCGGGCGAGTTCTACTCGATCGCCATCGCCAACAACTGGCAGCAGGCCGATACCGGCACCAAGATGATCCATCTGGGCAAGAATTCGCGCTCGCGGATCGTGTCGAAGGGCATCTCGGCCGGCCATGCCCAGAACACCTATCGCGGCCTCGTGACCATGCACCCCAAGGCCACCGACAGCCGCAATTACACGCAATGCGACAGCCTGCTGATCGGCGATCAATGCGGCGCCCATACCGTGCCCTATATCGAGGTGAAGAACGCCTCCTCGCGCGTTGAGCACGAGGCGACGACGTCCAAGGTGGATGACGACCAGCTGTTCTATTGCCGCCAGCGCGGCATGGACGAGGAAGAGGCTGTGGCCCTGGTCGTCAACGGCTTCTGCCGCGAGGTTCTGCAGGCCCTGCCGATGGAATTCGCCATGGAAGCGCAGGCTTTGGTCGCGATCTCGCTGGAAGGGTCGGTGGGGTGACGCTGGAGCTTTTGCAGTTCCTGCTGGTCAAATCCGCCGGCGTGGGCGTCGGGATCTTTGTCGGGACGCTGCTGGGACTGGGTTTCCGGCGGCGCAACACCGGCAAGACCGACGGCCTCTTGGGCGGCTCGGTGCTGCTGACGGCGCTTGTCGTCGGTCTGGCCGCGCTGCTGGCGATGATGGTGTTCACCTGGATCGGGATGCGTTGAGATGATCGTCACCACCACCCCCAGCGTCGAAGGACGCCCCATCCGCACCTACCACAGCATCGTCGTGGGCGAGGCGATCATGGGCGCCAATGTCGTGCGCGACTTCTTCGCCTCGATCACCGATGTGGTTGGCGGGCGCTCGGGCGCCTACGAATCCAAGCTGCAGGATGCCCGCAAGGTCGCCCTGCGCGAGATGGAGGAACGGGCCGCGCAGATGGGGGCGAATGCCGTCGTCGGCGTCGATCTCGATTACGAGGTGGTGGGCGATTCCATGATGATGGTCTCGGCTTCGGGCACCGCTGTAACCTTGGGCTGAGGGGGACGCGATGGACTGGAAATGGCTGCTCTCGGCCGGTGAACCGCGCCCGCGCTATGTGCTGCTCGTCGCCATCGGCGTCGTGCTGATGATGTCGCTGACCTATTCCATCTGGTACCCGGGCGGCCGCGGCATGGCCGCCTTTGCCGCCATCATCGCCGTGGTGCTGTCGCATCTGTCGGCCAAATTCGTCATGCGTCGGTGAGAAGATGACCCGCTGCCGTCCTGTTGAAGCCCTTTGCATCCCGTCGTGCCCGTCGCGCGGGGCGGAGGGCTGCGCATGATCGGCAGCTGGTTCGAGACCGAGGTCCAGGTCGCCCCGCCGCCCGTCGAGGCGGAATCGCTGCCGCCAATGGTGGAGCGTCTTGCGGCGTGGCGTGAGGGCGCGCCGCTGATGCTGGCACCGATGGCGATGGTGCAGGCGACGATCCGCAACCGGCCGGTGGCCTTCTGCGTGAACTTCGCCGACGACCCGATCCAGAATGCCCACCGCAAGGGCCGCTTCTACGAGGGGGGCGATCTGGCGCAGGTCATCGCCCATATCCCGCCCGGCGCGACGGTGCTGGATATCGGCGCCAATGTCGGCAACCACGCGCTCTATTTCGCGATGTTCACCGGCGCCTCCCGCGTCATTCCCGTCGAGCCGAACCCGCTGGCCTTGGAGCCCTTGGTTGCCAATATCCTCGCCAACCGGATGCAGGGGTTGATCAGCCTCGACTACCTCGGCTTCGGTTTGGGGGCTGAGGACAGCGCGGGCTGGGGCATGAAGAAACACGACCGCAACCTCGGCGCGACGAAAATGTTCGCGGGGCAGGGTGACCTGCAGGTCCGGCGCGGCGATGACGTTTTCGCCGACCTGACCCCCGCCTTCGTCAAGATCGATGTCGAGGGGATGGAGATGGACGTGCTGGCGGGCCTCGACGGCCTGATCGCCCGCGCTCGTCCGACCCTGATGATCGAGGTCCGTTCCGACCACGAGACTGAATTCACCCGCTGGGCGGCTGCGCGCGACTACGCGATCACGCCGCTGAGCAATGACCGAAACCACGCCAATTACCTGCTGCTGCCGAGCGCTGCGACCGCGCGGCCCGGCCTTTGAGACACGAGGAAAACATGCTCGAAATCAACAACCTGCACGTCAAGCTTGAAGACGAAGACAAGCAGATCCTGAAAGGGCTCTCGCTGACCGTCGAAGCCGGCAAGGTCCACGCGATCATGGGCCCGAACGGCTCGGGCAAGTCGACTCTGTCCTACGTCCTCGCCGGCCGTGACGGCTACGAGGTCACCGACGGCAGTGCCACGCTGGACGGCGACAGCCTGCTGGACATGGAGCCTGAAGAGCGCGCCGCGCATGGCCTGTTCCTTGCGTTCCAATACCCGGTCGAGATCCCGGGCGTCGGCAACATGACCTTCCTGCGCACCGCCGTGAACGCGCAGCGCAAGGCGCGCGGCGAAGAGGAGCTGTCCTCGGGCGACTTCCTGAAAGTCGTGCGCGCCAAGGCCAAGGAGCTGAAGATCGACGCCGAGATGCTGAAGCGTCCGGTCAATGTCGGCTTCTCGGGCGGTGAGAAGAAGCGTAACGAAATCCTGCAGATGGCGATGCTCGAGCCCCGCATGTGCATCCTCGATGAGACCGACTCGGGCCTCGACGTGGACGCGATGAAGCTGGTGGCCGAGGGTGTGAACGCCCTGCGTTCGGAAGGCCGTGCCTTCCTCGTCATCACCCACTACCAGCGCCTTCTGGACCACATCAAACCGGACGTCGTGCACATCATGGCCAACGGTCGCATCGTGAAGACCGGCGGCCCTGAGCTGGCGCTGGAAGTCGAGAATAACGGCTATGCCGACATCCTCGCTGAGGTGAATGCTGGGGTGAACGCATGACCACCGCACAAGCTCTCAGCCCTCGCGCGGCGCGCCGTGCAGCACGGCAGGAGTCGACGGCGGCCTTCATCGCCACGCTGACCCCGCCGCAGGGCCCGGCCTGGGCTGCGCCCTTGCGCAAGGCCGCGCTGGAGCGTCTGGCCGACCTGACGCTGCCGGATCGTCGCGACGAATACTGGGGTTACACCAACCCCGACCGTCTGATCGCTGCCGATATCCGCCCGGCCGAGGTGTTCAAGATCACCGACGAGCCGCCGATGTATCAAGGCATCGACCGGCTGAAGCTGGTCTTCGTCGATGGTGTCTTCTCGGCCGCTGACAGCGATGCGCTGGAAGGCGATGGGATCGAGATCTCGCGCCTCGCCGATTCCGGCGACATCCATTGGGCCAAGGATCTCTACGGCACGCTGGAGGCGAAGGGCCAGAAGCCTGTTGCCCGCCCGCTGGGCGCCCTGAACTCGGCGCTGGCGACGGATGGCGTGCTGATCCGCGTGACCGGCAAGGTCTCGCGTCCGGTCTCGCTGATCTATCGCCGTGGGTCCGAGGATGCCGCCGTCGTGTTGCACCACGTCATCCGCATGGAGCCGGGCAGCGAGCTGACCCTGCTGGAGAACGGCCCGGTCGCCGCGCGCGCCAATATGTGCCTTGAGGCCGATGTGGCTGATGGCGCGGCGCTGCACCATGTGCGCACCATGGGCCGCGATCACGAGCGCAAGGGCGTGACCCATGTCTTCGCCCGCCTCGGCGCGAAATCGCTGTTCAAGTCCTTCTCGCTGTCGATGAACGGCCGCCTGATGCGCAACGAAGCGCAGGTCTGGCTGGAAGGCGAGGGCGGTGTGGCCCATGTCGCCGGCGCGGCGCTGGGGGATGGCACGTTCCATCACGACGACACGGTGTTCATCACCCATTCGGCGCCGGGCTGCGAAAGCCGTCAGGTGTTCAAGAAGGTGCTGCGTGACGGGGCCGTGGGCGTGTTCCAGGGCAAGATCCTGGTGGAACAGCCCGCCCAGCTGACGGATGGCTACCAGCTGAGCCAGTCGCTGCTGCTCGATGAGAAGTGCCAGTTCCTTGCCAAGCCGGAGCTCGAGATCTATGCCGACGACGTGAAATGCTCGCACGGCTCGACCTCGGGCGAGATCAGTCCGGATCACCTCTTCTACCTGCGCGCCCGCGGCGTGCCCGAGGAAGAGGCGAAACTGCTGCTGGTCCTCGCCTTCCTGGCCGAAACGCTGGACGAGATCGACAGCGAAGACATCGCGAATGACATGCGCCTGCGGCTGCGTCGCTGGCTGGAGCGTCACGCGCACTAACGGGGCCGGGCCATGGCGCTGACTACCGATATCGTCGCCAGCTACCGCCGTCCGCGCGCGGTGTTGCGGCGCCAGCAGGGGGACCGCCGCGAGGCGCGCATCCTCGTGTATCTGATGATCGGCTGCGCGCTGATCTTTGTGGCGCAATGGCCCCGCCTCGCGCGGGAAGCGCATCTGTCGGACGAGATTCCGCTGGATGCGCTTCTGGCCGGCGCGCTGTTCGCCTGGATCTTCATCGCGCCGCTGGTGTTCTACGCGCTGGGGGGCATCCTTGGCCTGATCCTGCGCCTTGCCGGCCCCGTCGATGCCTTCGCGGTGCGGTTGGGCCTGTTCTGGGCCGTGCTCTGCGCCAGCCCGCTGATGCTGTTCCAGGGCCTTGCCGCCGGCATGATCGGCCCCGGCCCGCAAACCACGCTGGCCTTCCTGCCCGCTGCGGCGGCCTTCATCGCGATCCTCATCGCCGGGCTGCGCGTGGCACTGGAGCGTCCGGAACCCGTGGAGGCCGCATGATCACCCTGTCCGATCTTCTGACCATCCTGCGCCTGTCGATCCAGAACCCCGAGGAAGCCGGGCGCCAGCTCATTGCGCTGAACCCGCCGATGCCCTTGCGGTGGATGCTGCTGGGCGCGGCCGTGACGGCCTCGGTCGTGCTGCTGTACCTGCTCCCCGTCGCGATGGGCGAGCATGACGCTCTGCCCAGCCCCTTCGCTTTTGCCGCGACGCAGGGGGGGATGAACCTGGTTGTCGTTGCGCTGGTGACCTTCGTCGGCAGCGCGTTCGGCGGCAAGGGCCGCTTTGCCGATGTGCTCTGGCTGGTCGGCTGGATGCAGGTGGTCACTGCCGCGCTGCTGATCGTGCAGCTGGTGGTCATGCTGTTGCTGCCGATCCTGAACATCCCCGTCGGCGCGGCCGCCGTGGCCATCTCGATCTGGGTGCTGGTGGGCTTCATCTGCGCCGTGCATGGTTTCAAGTCCCGCGTCGCGGTGCTGGTCGCCGGCTTCATGACCTTCATGGTCTTCAGCTTCATCCTGTCGCTGATCTTGCTGTTCCTGGGCTTCGGGCCCGCGGAGATTGCCAATGTTTGACGTTCACGCCATCCGCCGCGACTTCCCGATCC
Organism: Pararhodobacter sp. CCB-MM2; assembly: GCF_001691415.1. Classification (GTDB taxonomy): domain Bacteria; phylum Pseudomonadota; class Alphaproteobacteria; order Rhodobacterales; family Rhodobacteraceae; genus Pararhodobacter. The sequence continues at coordinate 111,984 of NZ_LRRR01000005.1, read as the reverse complement.
TGTCGCGCACAGTGAACGGCAAGCCGTTGGTCTACCTGGACAATGGCGCCTCGGCCCAGAAGCCGCAGGTGGTCATCGACGCGATCACGCAGGCCTATTCGATGGAATACGCCAACGTCCATCGGGGCCTGCATTTCCTGTCGAACCTCGCCACTGACAAGTATGAGGCCGTGCGCGGCACCGTGCAGCGGTTCCTCAACGCGCGGCACGAGGATGAGATCCTGTTCAACTCAGGCACGACCGAGGGGATCAACCTTGTCTCCTATGGCTGGGCTGCGAACCGGATGCAGGCGGGCGACGAGATCGTCCTCTCGGTCATGGAGCACCACGCCAATATCGTTCCGTGGCACTTCCTGCGCGAACGGTTGGGCGTGAAGCTCGTCTGGGTCGAGACCGAGGCCGATGGCTCCCTCGATCCGGCGCGTGTGCTGGCGGCGATTACGCCGAAGACGAAGCTGGTCGCGGTCACGCATATGTCGAACGTGCTGGGCACGGTTGTCGACATCAAGACCATCGCCGCCGGTTGCCGCGAGAAGGGCGTGCCGATCCTCGCCGATGGCAGCCAAGCCGCGGTCCACATGCCGGTCGACGTGCAGGATCTGGGCGTCGATTTCTACCCGATCACCGGGCACAAGCTCTACGGCCCCTCGGGCTCGGGCGCGATCTACATCACACGCGAGCGGCAGGCCGAGATGCGGCCGTTCCTCGGCGGAGGCGACATGATCAAGGAGGTCACGCGCGACGACGTGATCTACAACGATCCGCCCCACAAGTTCGAGGCCGGCACCCCCGGTATCGTTCAGCAAATCGGGCTGGGCGTGGCACTGGACTACATGATGGGCCTCGGCATGGAGAATATCGCTGCGCATGAGCGCGCGCTGACCTCCTACGGGCGTGAGCGGCTGAAGGGGCTGAACTGGCTCAATGTGCAGGGCGATGCGCCGGGCAAGGGTGGGATCTTCAGCTTCACCATGAACAACGGCGCCCATGCCCATGATATCTCGACGGTTCTGGACAAGAAGGGCGTCGCCGTCCGCGCCGGCCAGCATTGCACCGGCCCGCTGATGGAGCATCTGGGGGTCAACGCCTCGTGCCGCGCCTCCTTCGCTTTGTACAACACCGAAGCGGATGTCGACGCCTTGGTCGAGGCGCTGGAATTCTGCCACGAGCTCTTTGGCTGATCGACAAGGGCGCTTCCGCGGCCTTCGGGTGCGCTGCGGGGGCGAACGATGACGCCTCTCCGCCGCCGAAACCTTGCTTGGCCTCGCTCAATCAGAGCGATGTGGGGCTCGTGCTTCGGCCGTCTCGGCTTCACCGTTACAATGGCTCCCAACATGGGATGCGTGGCGAGGGTATTGGCCGCGACTCTTAGCACGGCGAGCGGCGTAGCCGAGAGCAACATGTCGCGTCGTTCTACGAGGCTCTCACCAGCCTTTATGACGCATCCAGGATTCGCCCATCGACAAATGCAATGTGGCGATTGTCATGGTCTGTTCGGTATCGGCGGTCGAGGGGCAGCCTGTCGATGATGTGACCCGAGCCGAGGCGTCCACCGCCAGTCGACGGCGGCCTTTCAAGGGGGGCGATACCGTTCTCTACCTTAGCGGCACTGTCCCACTTCAGCTCTCGGACGAGAGGAAGGGCGACATCGTGGGTTCCGTGCCTGGCGCTTCTGGGAGAACTGAAAGTGGCAGCCCGTAGGGGAGTCGAACCCCTCTTTCCAGGTTGAAAACCTGGCGTCCTAACCGATAGACGAACGGGCCACCTTTGCGCCTTGGCGAGAGCGTTTCGGCTCGTTGCCCTTGGCGTGAGGCGGTATTTACGACAGGGAAATGACCGGCGCAAGAGGGAGAAACGCGGGATTTTCAATTCCTTCGACAAGTTCCGCGAAGGGCCCCGGAAACGAAAAAAGGCCCCGAAATCGGAGCCTTGGTGTATCTCTGCAGGGATAAAGTGGCAGCCCGTAGGGGAGTCGAACCCCTCTTTCCAGGTTGAAAACCTGGCGTCCTAACCGATAGACGAACGGGCCACCTTTGCGCCTTGGCGAGAGCGTTTCGGCCCGTTGCCCTTGGCGTGAGGCGGTATTTAGACAGGGGTGTGGGCGGGCGCAAGGGGATTTTTTCACCTTCGTGACAAGTTTTTTGCACCCGCCCGGGTGCATCGCCGGATCAGGCCGGCGCGGCGTCGTCCAGTCGCAATTGCGGCTTGGAGCGCCCGCCCCAGGTGTTGATCTCGACCTTGCCGGCAAGATGCCAGCGCCCCGGCGAACGGCTCTCCAGCGCCGGTCCCAGCGGGCCGTCGAAGGCACCGAAGGCCACGGCCTCCAGCGCGGGTCCGGCATGTTCGCCAAAGCGGATGCGCAGATGGTTGGTCCCGATACGGCGCGCGTCGAGAATCGCCATCGACGGGAAGGCGAATCGCGGGGCAGGGGCGGCTTGCCCGTAAGGGCCGGCCTGTTCCAGCGATTCGATCAGCTCGACCGTCGCCGCACCGGGCATAAGCAGCCCGTCGAGCCGCAGATCCCCCGCGCCGCCAGTGCCGGCGCCCTGACGTGCCAGAAGCTCGGCCAGACGCTCCATCGCGGCTTCCAGCTGGTCGCGCGCGACGGTCAGGCCCGCGGCCATGCGGTGGCCGCCGCCCTTCAGCAACAGCCCCTCCGACGCCAGCCGTTGCACCGAGGCGCCCAGATCGACGCCACCGACCGAGCGGCCAGATCCCTTGCCCTCATTGCCATCGAGCGCGATTACCACGGCAGGGCGGTTGGTCGCTTCCTTCAGCCGAGCGGCGACGATGCCGATGACGCCCGGGTGCCACCCCTCGGCGGCCGCCCAGACCAGCGGGCCATCGAGGCCCCGGCGCTCAGCTTGTGCCAAGGCTTCCTCACGCACGGCCTGTTCGATGGCCCGGCGGTCGTCGTTCAACTGGTCGAGCTTTTGCGCCAGCCTTTGTGCCTCGAACGGGTCCTCGGTCGAGAGCAGGCGCGCGCCCAGGTCCGCCGCGCCGATCCGTCCGCCGGCATTGACCCGTGGGCCCAGCACGAAGCCAAGATGGTAAGGCGTCGGTGCGGAATCGATGCGACCGACATCCGACAAGGCGACCAGACCCGGCCGCCCGCGTTGGGCCATGACCTTCAGGCCTTGGCGCACGAAGGCGCGGTTGACGCCGATCAGCGGCGCGACATCGGCCACCGTGGCCAGGGCCACGAGGTCCAGAAACCCCATCAGGTCAGGGCCTTGCACCCCGTCCTTGCGCAGCCGGCGGTTCGCATCCACCAGAAGCAGGAAGACCACGCCCGCAGCGCAGAGGTGGCCAAGATCGCCGCTTTCGTCCTGCCGGTTCGGGTTCACGACTGCCAGCGCGTCGGGTAGCGTCTCACCGCCGAGGTGGTGGTCGACGACGACGACATCCGCGCCCTTCGCCGCCGCGATCGGGCCATGCGATAGGGTGCCACAGTCGACGCAAATGATCAGGTCGTGGTCCGCGGCCAGCATCGCCATCGCGGGCTCGTTGGGGCCATAGCCCTCGTCGATGCGGTCAGGGATGTAGAGCGTCGCGTCATGACCCAACGCCCGCAGCCAGCACAGCAGCAGCGCGGCCGAGGTCCCGCCGTCGACATCGTAATCGGCGAAGACGGCGATCTTTTCGCGCTTTCTCAGGGCGGTGAGCAAGCGCTCGGCCGCCGTCTCCATGTCGCGCAGGCGCAGAGGATCGGGCAGCAGGGAGCGCAGCGAGGGGGCGAGGAAATCTGCAACACCCTCAGCCGGAATTTCGCGCGCGGCGAGGACCGAGCACAGCGCCGGCGGCAGGCGGGTGGCCTGTGCCAGCGCTTCAGCCTGCCGCTCGCGTTCCGTACCGGGGCCGACCCAACGGCGCCCGGTCAGTGAGTGTTCGACACCAAGATAGGCGGTCATTTCACCGGGTTGCGATACTGCATGCGGCGCATCGAGCCGGTTTTCGAGCGCATCAGGATGGTCTCGGTCTCGATCCAGCCGGGCTCGCGCTTGATGCCCTGCACGATGGAGCCATTGGTCACGCCGGTGGCCGAGAAGATGACGTCGGCGGTCACCAGCTCGTCGCGGGTGTAGACGCGGTTGAGGTCGGTGATGCCGGCCTTGGCAGCGCGGCCGCGCTCGTCATCGTTGCGGAACAGAAGGCGGCCGTAGATCTGGCCGCCCATGCACTTCAAAGCCGCCGCGGCCAGGACGCCCTCAGGCGCGCCGCCCGAGCCCATGTACATGTCGATGCCGGTCAGATGCGGCTCGGCGCAGTGGATCACGCCGGCGACGTCGCCATCGGTGATCAGGCGGATCGAAGCGCCGGTCGAGCGGACTTCGCGAATCAGATCCTCATGGCGCGGGCGCTCAAGGATGCAGCAGGTGATGTCGGTGGTCTCGCAGCCCTTGGCGGCGGCCAGCGCGCGGACACGCTCGGCCGGCTCCATGTCCAGCGTCACGGTGTCGGGCGCGAAGCCAGGGCCGATGGCCAGCTTGTCCATGTAGACGTCCGGCGCGTGCAGCAGGGTGCCGCGCGGGGCCATGGCGATCACGGTCAGGGCGTTGGGCATGTCCTTGGCGGTCAGCGTGGTGCCTTCCAGCGGGTCGAGTGCGATGTCCACGGCCGGGCCGTTGCCGGTGCCGACCTTCTCGCCGATGTAGAGCATCGGGGCTTCGTCGCGCTCCCCTTCACCGATCACCACGACGCCTTCGATATCCAGCATGTTCAGCTGGTTGCGCATGGCGTTCACGGCAGCCTGGTCGGCGGCCTTCTCGTCTCCGCGACCGATCCAGGCGGCGCTTTCCAGCGCGGCGGCTTCGGACACACGGGCGAGGCCGAGCGACAGCATGCGATCGTGAAACAGGGGAGAGTCGGACATGATATTTCCTTGGTTGGTACCGGGCGCGTCTGTTGCCTTCTGCATAGCGCGCCGGGTCCGGAGGGACAACGCTGGTGCCGCTAACGCCTGTCAAGGGCGCGCGTTAACCCTTCCTAAAGGGAGTCTTTGTCGTGATCGTGACCCTGAAGTGACGACTTGGGTTTGCTGTGGAGCCGTGGCGCAACGGTGGGGTGAAACCCCACCCTACACACGCGCGCAACCCGTAGGGTGGGGTTTCACCCCACCTGTCGCTCAGACTTCTTCGATGCGCATCGCCACAGGCTCGCCCACCACGACACCGGTCGCGGCGAATTTCTCCAGCGCGAAGGCGATGTCGTCGGACGAGGCCTTGTGCGTCACGATCAGCACCGGCGCATCCGTGCCATCATGCGAATATTGGCGCATGCGGGCGATGGAGATGCCGCTCTCGCCCAACAGCGTGGCGATCTTGGCCAGCGCGCCCGGCTTGTCGAGCAGCGTCATGCGCAGATACCACGGCGCCCCGGCGGAAACCACGGCGGGCGGAGCATCGGTCAGCCCCTCGGCCGGCTGGCCGAAGACCGGCAGGCGGAAGCCGCGCGCGATGTCCAGAACGTCGCCCATCACGGCGCTGGCGGTCGGGCCCTCGCCGGCACCGGCGCCGCGCAGGACGATCTGGCCGACCATGTCGCCCTCGATCACCACCATGTTCGTGCCGCCCTGAAGCTGCCCCAGCGGATGGGTTTCCGGCACAAGGCAAGGGGTCATGCGTTGTTCCAGCCCGCGGCCGGTCATCTGCGAGACGCCCAGCAGCTTGATCGAATAGCCCATGTCGCGAGCCAGCCGGATATCGTCGATCGAGATCGAACCGATGCCCTGCAGCACGACATTGTCGAAATCGACCTCGGTGCCGAAGGCGATGGCGGACAGCAGGCTCAGCTTGTGGCCTGCATCGATGCCGCCGACGTCGAGGTTCGGATCGGCCTCCAGATAGCCCAGCTTGCGGGCCTCTTCGAAGACCTCGTCATAGGGCAGGCCCGCCGATTCCATCCGCGTCAGGATGTAGTTGCAGGTGCCGTTCATCACGCCCATGACGCGCTTGATCTGGTTGCCGGCGAGGCCCTCGGTCAGGGCCTTGATCACCGGGATACCACCCGCGACGGCGGCTTCGAAGCGCAGCGAGCGGCCATTGGCCTCGGCCAGACGGGCCAGTTCCGTGCCGTGACGCGCCAGCAGCGCCTTGTTGGCAGTCACCACGTCCTTGCCGTTCTTCAGCGCGGTCTGCACCAGCGCCTTGGCCGCGCCGTTCTCTCCGCCCATCAGCTCCAGCACGACGTCGATATCGGTGCGCCGGCCCAGCTCGACAGGATCGTCCTCCCAATCGTAGGCCGACACATCTGCGCTGCGTTTCTTCGAGCGCGAGTTGGCGCTGACAGCGACGATCTCGATCGGGCGGCCGCCGCGTTTGGCGATCAGCTCGGCATGGGTCTGGACGATCTTGACCACACCGATGCCGACCGTCCCGAGACCGGCGATACCAAGACGAAGAGGCGAGGTCATAGAAAGCTCCGACATTCCCGGCCCCCGGCCTGTCGGGGGCGTCCGGCTTGGATTAGCTGACCGGTCGCGTCAGTGCAATGCGCGGATGTGTCCGGGGCGCGGCGCGTCAGCCTTGCTGGGCCTGAAGCGCGCGGGCGCGGCGCAGCAATTCCTCGTCCTCGGCCGTCGTCGTGGTGCCGGCCCGGCGCAGTTGGGCCGCGCGCGCGCGCAGGTTTTGGGCGCGCCACGCCAGCTCATCCGCCGCTTGCTGGCCCCGCGCGCTGTCGGCGGCACCGGCGGTGCGGGCCGCGATCTCGGGCCCGCTGAGAAGCGCCGGCGCATCCGAGGCCACCGTGCCACACGCGCTCAGCGCCAGAAGCGCGGCAAGGGTGAGGGGCAGGGCGATGGGGCGCATGGCAGAACTTCCGTTGGATGGCGGCAATTTAGCAAGCGCCCGGCAGGCTGTGAAGCGCGAATGCAAGGCGGGGCCCTGCGCATCCGGGGTTGAATTGAACGCCCGTTCAGTGACAATGCCCCATGGCTCGAAAACCCGGCTCTCGCTCTGACATCACCGGCCCGCGGCTGCGCGAGGCGGCGCTCAGGCTGTTCGCCCGGCAGGGCTATGCCGCGGTGTCGATGCGCCAGATCGCGGCCGAGATCGGGGTGCAGGCCGGGGCGCTGTATCTCTACACCGCGGACAAACAGAGCCTGCTGTGCGATCTGATGACCGATCATCTGGAGGCGTTGCTCATGGCGTGGGAGGCCGAGGCCCTGGCCGGCGACGCCCCGTCGCGGCTGGAGCAGTTTGCGCGGTTCCACATGCGCTTTCATGCCGAGCGGGCGGATGAAATCTTCATCGCCTACAACGAGTTGCGCAACCTCACGCCCGAGAATTTCGCCCGCGTCGAGGCCCTGCGCAAACGCTACGAGACCGCGTTGGAGACCATCCTGCGCGAGGGACGCGAAGCCGGCGCTCTGCAGCTGGAAGACCCGAAGCTGGCAGCCATGGCGATCATTGCCATGCTGACCGGCGTCAACACCTGGTTCCGCGAAGGCGGGCGCCTGTCGCGGGAGCGGGTCGAGGATCTTTATGCCGGGATGGTGCTCAGGACCGCCGGCGCGCGGGAATAAACCACGCGCCGGGTCCGATTAGCGTCAACGCTGGAACTGGTTGATGGTCAGGGTCGAGTCGCAGGTACCGTTGTTATAGGTGCCAAGGAACACCACCCACTGGCCCGTGGGCGCATTGGTGATCTGCAGGCCCGCGTTCCAGCCGGTGTAGTCGTCGTTGAAGTACCACTGGCCGTTGGGATCCCGCACCACCAGCACCGAGTCGCAGCTGTAGCCGTTGTTGCCGTCGTCCATGCGGAACTGCAGGCCCGAGGTCGTCGAACTGATGCTCTGGCTGTCGTAGTTCAGCACCATATGCGGCGCCGCGTTGAAGAAGCCCCAGCCACCGCCGCAGTTCCCGAGGTAGGTCGTGCCGCCGATCTGACGGCGCATGGTGACGCCGGTGGACAGGTCGCCGCGCGTCATCGTCATCCACGGCGCCGGGTTGCGGTATTCCGGGCAGCCCAGATAGCGCGGGAAGCGCGTTTGCGGATAGGTGCCGTTACGGGTCGCCGCGTTCGGGGTGAAAGGCGCGGCGGTGCCGCTGCCCGAGGCCGTCACGGTCAGGTTGTCGACGCCCCAGCTTTCATTCGTGAGAGATTCGTTCAGCGAGGCGGAGAGACCCAGCGTGAAGTTCTGCGGCGCATTGTTCAGCGTGACCACGACATGCCAGATCTGGTCGTTGTACCAGTCGCCCATGATGTTGCTGTCCGACTGCACCAGCGAGGTGGTCACACGGTATGTGCCGCCCTGATAATAGCCCGCCGCGACGCGGTTGTTGCCGAAGGGCGCGCGTTTCCAGACCTCGAAGGTCTCATGCGTGATTGGCGTGCCGCTCAACTGGATCTGGAAGCTGTCGCCCGGTTGCGCGGCCCAGCTGGCATCGTAGCCGTCCCAGCTGTCGATGACCAAGAGGTCGAAGGCGATGGTGACGTTCATGTTCGCCGCCGACAGGCTGACCGGAAGGGTAACCGGCGTGGCCCAGGTCTCGCCGCCGAACGGCCCGAGGTACGAGCCCGAGGGGCCACCGCTGGTCACGGTCGTCCGCGACAGGCCAGTCGTCACGCCGTCGTCGAAGGTGAAGGCACTGACCTGGCCCGAGGGCGTGGGGTCGGGGTCGGGTTCGGTGATGTCGGGCAGGGTGTCGTTGCCGGATCCGGTCCAGGCGACCTCGTAATCGGTTTCCGGGAAGACGGTCTCGATGCCATCGAAGTTGATCCAGGGGGCGAAGCGCGGGCGCACGACGACTACCGGGGCAAAGCGCAGCTGGCCGATGCCGACCGCGGCGAAAGGTTCCCAAAGCGAGAAGGCCTCGACGACCAGCAGCGCCTCGCCCGGCAGGACGGGCGGGATACGGTCGGCGAGGTCATCGACGGGCGCCTGCGCGGCGGCAGAGGCGAAGGAGAAGCTCTCATCCTCGCCGAACTCGGCCAACAGGCCTTCGTAATCGCCGTCGGCGAGGTATTGGAAGGTGGCCTCGGGCAGCTCGGTCAGGTTCCGTGTGCCGTAGGACCATTGCAGGCGGTTCCGCTCGTTGGTGGAATCCCAGATCACCGAGGAGACGCGCAGCCGGGTGTCGTAGTTCGAATCCGCGAGGAAATCGAAGACGTCGTTCAGCCCTTCCACGTAATTCGCGGTGAACAGGTTGGTTTCGCGCGACATGATGTCGGCGACGGTCTGCGCGGCCATCTGGGCGTGATAGCGCGCCTGATAGCCCTCATAGAAGATGACCGTGGCGACCAGCGCCCACAGCAGCAGCGGCAGGACCAGCACCAGCTCCAGCGAGACCGACCCCCGGCCATCGCGGCTGAAGTGACGGCCCAGAGCCCCCGCCGTGTGACGGGCGTGGGCGAGGCGGGTCTGCAGTTCGTCGCGGAGCGTTGCCATGGCGGGCCTCATGCGGGTTCGTTGGCGAAGGCGGCGCGGGAGACGAGGAAGAACCCGCCCGAGCCGTCGTCCGGCATGCCCAGCACGAGGCCGGTCATGGAAATGAAGGGATCGACCACCGCGCAGACGCGGATCAGCATCAGCTCCTGCGCGACGCCGCCGGGAACGAAGGCGGTCACGGGCGCGATGTCGGCCGAGCGGTTGACGCATTGCGCCGGGTCGTCGAGGCCGGACCAGGTGATCGTGTCGACGGGCCGCAGCTCGACGGCCATGGCATTCACGCAATCGGCGATCAGGAAGGTGTTGTCGCAGATCATCTGGCGGAAGGCGTCGTATTGCGTGGCATTCACGTTGCCCAGACGGACCTGCCGCACGGCGATGTCGACCGCCCGGTCGAGGAACACCTTTCGGATCATCACCATGCCGTAGTCGGCAGCCGAGAACAGGAAGGCCAGCACCAACGGAACGCAGATGACGAACTCGACCGTGACCGAGCCCGCCTGCGACTGCCGGAAGCGATGAAGGGCGCGCCGGATCAGGGTCATAGCGTCAGCCTCAGCGCCTGGGTCTGGATCGAGGCGGTGATGCCTTCGAAGACCGAGATGATCTCATCGGCCGAGGTGTTGTAAAAATGGTTGGCCGAGGAGGCGCAGCCCTGCATCAGCGCCGCACTGGCCGTCGGGGCCTGATAGGCGATGGCATAGATCAACACGCCCTGATCCTTCAGCGCCTGACAGACCGCGAGGGTGTTGGCGTCCTGGATCAGCGTGCCGAAACGCTCGCCGCAGCAATTGGTGCCGTCGGTCAGCAGGATCAGCGCGCGGACAACGTTGGGCTCGGTCCAGTCGTAGGGACGGCCTTCGAACGCGGGGTCGATGTCGCCATTGGCGATCAGCTGGCTGATGGCCGGTCGGATCGTCGGGTCGAAGAACAGCGCGCCATAGCGGATGCCAAGGTCGATCGAGGTCGTGCCGGCCGCGCGCAGGTCGTTGATATAGGTCTCGGCCAGAGTGGCGTCGCTGACGTAGGGGCGTACGGTCCGCCAGGTTGCGGTGTCGCAGTTGCGCCGGTTGGTCAGCAGGTTGAGCGAACTGGTGATCTGGGTCCACAGCAGCCAGTCGTTGCAGGCGCCATTGCCGGCCGCGTTGGAGAAGAAGTTCAGGAAGCCGGGAGGCGGCAGGACATAGGTGTCATAGGGCACCAGCGTGATGCCGACATCGCCGATCTCATCGGCGTCGTTCAGGAGCGTGCTGGTCAGGTTCACCGCCGCTGTCTGCATCGCACCGAGCTTCTGCTGACCGTTCATCGAGCCTGAGACGTCGAGCACCATCACCAGCTCCACATCCGGGCCGCCTTCGATGGTCTCGGCCGCTTGGGCGGGGGTGGTCATGGCGAAGCTGTCGATGCCCAGAAGCTGCATGAACAGCGAGGGCACGGTGGCCGCCGGATAGACGGTGATCACGCGCCCGTTCTCGTCGTCTTCCTCGATCCGGTAGTGGTCGCCCAGTTGGTCCGACAATCCCTCGGCCGCGAAATAGGCCTGCAGGATCTGCTCGGGCGTGGCGGAGCCTTCGTTGTCGCGCAGCATGGTCGCCGCCAGCACCGCGCGGTCGGCGGCGCTTTGCATGCGGATGCGCTCGTTCTCGTAGCGGATCATGTCGACGGCGAGGCCGCCGAACATCAGCATGGCCAGGAAGATGAACAGGCTGAACACGACCAGAGTGCCGTCCTCGTCCCGCGCGAAGCGGTGCAGATAGCGACGCCCGGCCCGTTTGGCCACGCCACTATCTACCGGCAGGCGCGGCATCTGGACGGTCTTGGTACGGGGCCGGAATGAGGGCAGCATCGGGTCACCTGTCAGCAGAGCCCGGACAAGAGGACTCGATTGTCAGGCTAATGCCACGGGGTGTCCTAAATGCGGCGCGAGTCCGGAGGAATGTGGCGCAGACAGGGCAAGAGGCGCAGTGTTTACACGTTATGCGCGATCGAAACCGCTCATCCCGCAACAATCGGGGAAGGTCGTTCAGGAAACGTTAAGAATTCCTTGCCATGGGCCAGTCATGTCAAGGATCAGAATCACGGGCTTACGGGCCTGTCGCCGTCAGGGGCGGTTCTGCTGCAGGTCGCGCGCCAGCGCGCAGAAGTCTTCCAGCCCGATTTCCTCGGCCCGTGCGGTCGGCGCGATGCCGAGGCGCTCCAGCCGCGCCTCGATGTTCTTGTCGAGGCCCTTCAGGGCCGCGCGCAGCATCTTGCGCCGTTGGTTGAAGGCGGCGGCGACCACGCGCTCCAGCTGCTTGGCAGGGGCGGGGAAGCGGGGTTCGGGCAGGGCCTTCAGATGCACCACGGCCGAGTCGATCTTCGGCGGCGGGGTGAAGGCGCCGGGCGGCAGGGTCAGCACGATCTTCGCCTCGCAGCGCCATTGTGCCAGCAGCGCGAGGCGTCCATAGGCCTTGGAGCCGGGCTTGGCGACGATGCGCTCGGCCACTTCTTTCTGGAACATCAGCGTCAGCGTGGACCAGACCGGCGGCCAGACCTCGGGCGTGAGCCAGCGCACCAGAAGCTCGGTGCCGACGTTGTAGGGCAGGTTGGCCACCACCTTGATCGGCGGCGTCAGGTGATCGAGCGGGTTGATCTCCAACGCGTCGGCATTGATGACCTCCAGCTTGCCGGGATAGGCGGCGGCGATCTCGGCCAAGGCGGGCAGGCAGCGCGCATCCTTCTCGATCGCCAGCACGCGGCGCGCACCCTCGGCCAGAAGGCCACGTGTCAGGCCCCCGGGGCCGGGGCCAACCTCCAGCACGTCCGAGCCGGGAAGATCGCCGGCAGCCCGCGCGATCCGGGCGGTGAGGTTCAGGTCCAGCAGGAAGTTCTGCCCCAGCGACTTCTTCGCTTGAAGGTCGTGGGTCGCGATCACCTCGCGCAGGGGGGGGAGATTGTCGATCTGGGCCATGTCCTGCGGATGCGGCAAAATCCGGCGCAAGGCAAGGGGAATGGCTGGGCAAGGCGGCGTGGCATGCTAGGTTTCCTGCAGGAGGTTCCCGATGTCCCCTTGTGTGATTTACGATTGCGAGTTCCTGACAGCGCCCGGCGCGCCCATGCGCTTCTGGAACGGCCCCACGGACCCCGACCCCGTCATCGCCCAGATCGGCGCGGTCCGCCTTTCGACCGAGAGTGGCGAGATCGAGGAGACGCTGCGGCTCTACGTCCTTCCGCGCGGGCGTCAGGGAGAACGGCTGGCGCTGGACCCGCTGTTCATCCGGCTGACCGGCATAACCGAAGACATCCTGCAGGCCGAAGGGCTGGAGCTATCAGAGGCCTTGGCCCGCCTCGATGCCTTCTCGGACGGGGCCAGCCTGTGGTCCTGGGGCAAGGACGAGCTGAACATGATCGCGGTGAGTTGCTGGATCGCCGGGCTCGCGCCGCCGATGGGGCCGGCACGGTTCCGAAACGCTTGCGATTTGCTGTTGGCAGCCGGGATGCCGCTGGAGGATGTGCACAAGACGCGGTCGAACACCTTGGCGGCGTATTTCGAGGTGGATCACCCGCCGTTGCGGGGCCACGACGGGCTCGATGATGCGCTCTGCGTGGCCTATACCCTGCAGCATCTCCTGCAGGCGGGGCGCCTGTCCGCGACGGATTTCACCTGACCCGAGGGGCGATGCGCCACATCGCGCTCAGGCGCGCGCCAAGGCCATGTCCCAGGCCATGGCCATCGCCGCCCGCATCGAGGTCACATCCGCTATTCCCTTACCGGCGATGTCATAGGCGGTGCCGTGGTCGGGCGAGGTGCGCACGAAAGGCAGGCCCAGCGTCACGTTCACGCCGCCGGCGAAGTCGATGGTCTTGATCGGGATCAGCGCCTGATCGTGGTACATGCAGACCGCCGCGTCATAGCGCGCGCGTGCCGCTGCATGGAACATCGTATCGGCGGGGAGGGGGCCGAGCAGGGTCATCCCCTCGACGCGGAGCGTCTCCAGCAAGGGGGCGATGAAGGTCAGTTCCTCACGCCCCATCGCGCCGCCTTCGCCCGCATGCGGGTTCAGCCCGGCGACGGCGATCCTCGGCTCGACGATGCCAAAGTCACGGATCAGCGCGTCGCGGGTGATCTCGATCGTGCGCTTCAGCCCGGCTTCGGTCAACGCGCCCGGAACCTCGGACAGGGCGATATGGATCGTCGCCGGAACCACGCGCAGCTCAGGGCAGGCCAGCATCATCACCACGTCGCAATCACCGCCGAGATGGGCGAGGAACTCGGTGTGACCGGGGAAGGCGAAACCGGCGCCGTCCTTGAGCGCCTTCTTGTTGATCGGCGCCGTCACCAAGGCCGAACAATCGCCGCCCTGAACCAAAGCCACGGCCTTCTCGATCGAAGCGATGGTGCCGGCGGCATTGGCGGGATCGGGCTGGCCGGGCTTGGCCTCGGCGGCGAAGGGCAGGGGCAGGACGGACAAGACCCCCGGTGCAATTGCGCGCGACGGATGGTCGACGGGTTGCCAGCGGGTGCCCTCGGGCAGATGGCGCGGGTCACCGATCCAGACGAAGGGCGGCGCGTCCCCGGCAGCGGCGATCTTCGCGGCCAGTTCCGGGCCGATGCCCGAGGGGTCGCCACAGCTGACCGCCAAAGGCGCGGGCGATACGGGCATCACGGGTACCGGATCTCGGCCTCGGCACGGAGGCGGTCGAGGTAAAGCGCCGCCTGACCTTCAAGCGCCCGGTTCAACAGGCCCATCCGCACGTTCTCACGCGAGGGGGCGGTCTCGCCGGAAACCGAGCGCGTGCACAGCATCAGCAGCACGAGGTTGCCATTGTCGACCATGTTGGCGCTGATCTCGCCGGGGTTCAGACGCTCCAATTCCGTGCGCAGGCCGGCGGCCATGGCGGTCTGACGCTCGGTGATTTCCTCGACGGCGCTGTCAGGCAAGCCGGGAACCGAGCGCAGCACCAAAGCCGGGAAATCGCTGCATTGATCGACGCCGGCGCGGATCTGCTGGAGATAGGCGAGGTTCGCCTCCGAACGGCCGCCCGGCAGAAGCGCTCGGCGGTAGGTCAGTTCCACGGCCTCGGCCGGGACCTGCCGGGAATCGCGACGCGCCCGCAGCTGGAAGAAGGCATAGGCGCCCGGCATATCCAACGGGCCAAGCACCGTGCCGATCGGCGCCGAGGCCATCGCCTCGGAAATTGCGGGCGGCATGGCCTGCACATTGATCCAACGGTCGACGCGACCCCCGGACGGACCCGAGGGCGCCGCCGAGACCTGACGGGCGGCGTTGGAGAACTCGGTCTCCGAGCGGATGCGCTGGATCTGCGGAATGATGCGCTGGACCTGCTCGGCGAATTGGGGATCCGCGGGGAGGAAGATCTCGGAGATCAGCACCTCGGTCGAGGGCTGGACGCCTTCCACCGACAGAGCCTGATTAATCTGCGCATCGGAAATGGAGATCTGCGAGCCATAACGCGAGCGGACCAGCTCGCGCCAGACGACGCCTGCGCGGATGAAGCTTTCAAAGGTCTCGCGGTCGATCCCGGCAGCCTGCATGCGGCCGATCAACTCATCCGCCGTCAGGTTGGCGCGGCTGGCAAATTCGGTCATGCCCGCCTGCACCTGATCGGGCGTTAGGCGACCGCCAAGACGGGCGACTTCCTGCGCCTGCAGACGATCCTCAATCAGGCGTTCGATCGCCAATTCGCGCGTAACGTTGCTGGCGCCGACGAATTCGAGGAACCGCATCTTCTGCGTGATCTCGTAATTGGTGATGGCTTCGTCGTTCACATAGAGCGCCGCCGCGAACATCGATTGCGCGCCCGCAGGCTGGGTCATCGGCGTGGTCAGCGTGACACTGCCGGCCAGAGCCACGGCGAGCGCCGCTTTCATCGACAGGCGTTTCACGGGGGCAAGAAGCGAAGCGAGCATGGCGGGGTCCGTTCTGTTCGTCCGACCGTCGGAAATACTGGGCCGTGTCCCCGGCCTAGCGGCTTGAGACCGGGAAGAAAAGGGGGGGCATCACGTCCGGCAGGTCCGGCTGTTCGAGCTGGGCGCCCGCCCGCCGATGCCCAGAAGGTCGACGCTGAGGTCGAAGCGCGTGTCGCCCGACGAGTTTGTCGGCGTCACGAAGACGCGCTCCACCGTCAGCTCGACGGCGAGGCATTCATTGGTGAAGGACAGACCGCCACGCGCGGCCGACCAAAGGTTCTGCCCGACGTCGTAATCCCAACCGAACGTCGTGGCCCAGCCATTGCTGTGGCGTCGGGTCAGATCGAACTGCCATTCGGACAGATCGAAGGCGCGGCTCTCGAAGCTGGAGGCCGGGAGATAGAGGTAGGTCGTCGAGACGTCCGTGCGCGCGGTGCTCCACGACAGGTTGGTTTCCGAGCGGCTGACCGAATTGTTCGGATCGACGAGGAAGCGCATCGACAGCGCGTAGCCATCCGTATTGCTGACGCGGCCCGCCAGCAGCCAATGCGATTCCGTGTCGCCGAGCGGCTGCGAATGGCCCGCGGGATAGCCTTGCAGCGGCGCGTCGCGCCAGATGCGGCCAACGAGGGCCTCGGCCGTCCAACCATCGGGGTCGTGGCGCGCCCAACGCATCCCGGCATTGATACGGCTGCCGTCGTCGCTGGCATCCTCGCCAGAATAGCGGCGGAAGGCGAAGAGGTTGCCCTCGTCCAGCTCGGGCATGGTGTGATCGTCATTGGGCAGGCCCGGGCCGCTGCGACGGCTCTCGATGACCTGAACGATCGGTTCCAGCACCTGACGCGCACCATCGGCACCGGCACGGGCCAGCGGCCAGCGGAACTCGACCATCGCCTGCGCAGCTTGCCGGTTCACCGGGTCCGGATAGGCGATGTCGTCATAGATCCGCACATGCTCGGCCCGGGCATCGAAGGCCACGGTTGTCAGAACGCCACCGGGCAGAACCTCACTACGGCGCCAGCCAAGGTCCACCGCCGAGCGCCCGACATCTCGGCCAGCCCCGAACGGGCCGTTCGACTCACGGTAATAGCCGTGTGCCGACATTCCCACCGTCAGCGCGCCGCCTGCGAGCGTATGGTGGTGTTCGGTTTCTCCCTGCACGGCGACGTTCGGCAGGCGGTCGTTCACATCGCCCGGCCGCATGGAATAGAAGCCCAACAGCCGAACGCGGGTCGCATGGTCGCGGCGGATCCGCTCTAGGGTGATGTGCCCGTGCAGGCGCGGATCGTCGTTGATGTTGTAGGTGTCGAGGTAGCTGGCCTCGGACGCGGCCAGAACGTCGGCCGTCAGCACCCAGTCATGGGACAGGTTGAACAAGGCCCGGACATAGCCGTAGCCGCGCAAGGACCGCCCGCCGGGCAACAGATCGTCTTGCGAGATCTGGCCGCCGACCTCGATCCCGCCATTCTCGCGGGCGAGGCGATAGCGCAGGCCCAAGGACGCCATGCCGTTCGACGAAAGGGAGGGCGTGATGGTCACGTCCTGCGTATCACCGATTGGGATGAAATACGGCAGGCCCACCGTCACGCCGAAGGTGCTGTCGGCGCTGACTTCGGGGCGCAGCAGGCCGCGCAGGCGGTTGTTGCCCGGCGCCGGGATGTCCAGACGGGGAGCGTAAAAGATCGGCACACCGGCCAGACGGAACTGGGTGCGGTAGAAGCGCAGCTGGCCGCGGTTCTCGTCGTGCTGCACACGCTCGGCCCGGATCTCCCACAGGGGCGTCGGGTTCGTGGCGCAGACCGGGCAGCTGGAGGCCACGACGCTGTCGAGCTGGCTGACACCGTTGGTGCCACGCTCCATCCGTGCCGCTGCGATCTGCAGCTGCTGATCCAACACCAACCGGGCCGAGGTCAGCACGCCGGCGCGCAGGGCCGGGGCCAATTGCGCCTGATCGGCCAGAACCACGACATCAGGACCATCCGAGATGGTCAACGGTCCTTCGAGGATCAGCGAATCATGGGATTGGTCGTAGCTCACGCGCTGCGCCGTCAGGCGGATCGAGCCATGCCAGATCTCGACCGCCCCTTGCGCCACCAGACGACCGGCGGGGTCGACGAAGACCTGATCAGCCATCAGCGTCGCGGGGATGGCGGTCTGAGCCTGTACAGGCGCGGCCAGGGCCAGTGCCGACATCAGCGCGAGGGCCGGCACAGAGGCGCGCAAGCGGCTGCGGGCCGCCAAGGCGACCCGGCTGATGGCCGTCGATTTGCGCGTCTTGTCCGCCACTACCCGTCCTCCAGGTGCAGAAGTACCCCAAGCGCCAGCAGCATGGAAGCTATCGGTGGTGTCCAGATCGCCAGCGCCAACGGTATCTGCCCGTTCTCGCCCAGAACTTGCGCGAAATTTCGCAAAAAGAACAGCGCAAATCCCGCCAGAACGGTCGTCAGGATGCGCGAACCCGCACCGCCTGCGCGGGTGTGCCTGAAACACAACACTGCCCCCACCATCAGCATCGCCGCCATCAGCATCGGCAGCGCCAATTCGGCCTGAAACTGCGCCTGATGCGGGCGCGAGGACAGGCCGGCGCGGTCCAGCGCGCGGATGAATTCGGGCAGATCCCAGACCGACATCGTGCCGGTGGCGGCAAAGCTCTCGCGGATACGCTCGCCGGTCAGGTCGCTTTGCAGCTCCAGCGACAGGAAGGTGCGGGCGTCGCGCTCGGGATTGTCGGCCATCAGGTCCCACCGCTTGGCATCGGTCAGCAGCCAGCGGCCCGGCAACAGGCGCGCGCCGGCGGCTTCGATGCGCACCAGAGGCAGGCCGCTGTCACGCTCGAAGATCAGGAAAGTGACATCGTGGAAGCCTAGGCCATCAGGCTCGACCCCTTGCGCGCGGATTACCGTCTGGCCGATCTCGTCGCCTTGCCGCATCCACAGTGCCGATCCCTCCAGCGAGATCTGGGCCAGCTGATCTGGCGCGTGCATCGCGGCGAGGCGGGATTGATAGGCGCGGCTGGCCCCGGCGACGACCGGGTTGAAGAAGGCCACCAGCACCGCGCCGAACAGCAGGGTGGCGATGAAGGGCTCGCGCAGCATCCGCATGGCGCTGCGCCCGGCCGAACGGATCACCACCAGCTCCGACGACCGCGCCAGACCGAGGAACATCGCCATCGAGGCGAGGATCATCAGAAGCGGCAGGATCTGGTAAAAGGTCGCCGGCACGCGCAGCAGGGCCAGCCAGACGATCTCGGACATGGGCGTGTCGCCGCCACCGAAGCGGCGCACCATCTCGACGGTCTCGAACAGCATCAACATGCCGAAGAACACCGAGCCGATCAGCGCGAAGCTGATCGCCAGCCGCCGCACGAGGTAAAGGCCCATCGTCATGCCCGCACCCGCCGTTTCCGCGTCGACCAGCCGACGAGTCCCAGCGCCGTGGCCACCGCCAGCAGCAGGGGCACCACCCCCAGCCACGACAGCGCAGGGTCGCGCATTGCCGTTCCGGCCAGCGCGTTGTTGAGGGTCTGCACCAGCGCCATCAGGACCACGGCCAGCACGATTTCCTTCCAGAAGCCCAACCGGCTGAAGCCCCCGGCCATCAGCGCGCCGAAACCGATCAGCGCAGCGGCGACGGCGGCGAAGCCGTCGACGAAGCGCGACACCAGCTCGAAGCGCATCTGCGCCGCGCTGGCCCCGGTTTCCGCCAGCAGTGCGGGCGAGGGCGAGAACAGCGAGGTCGTCGGCAATTCCTGCACCGAGCGGCCACGCCCGGCCGGACCGGCCAACGCGCTGAGGTCATAGGTGAAATCGCCAAAGCCGGTGACCGAAAGGCGCCCGGTGCGGCGGTCATGGATTTGCGCCTGCCCGTCGATCATCACCAGCTTGGGGCCGGTGTCCTCAGGGACGATCAGGGCCGTACGCGCGGTATAGTCAATGCGCTGCAACTGGCTGCGGGCGTCGGACAGGTAGATGCCGCGCATCGCGCCCTCGGGCGTGATTTCGGTGATGAAGAAGGTGATGCCGTCGGCCGGATGCTGGAACACGCCGTCCTGCAGCAGGCCGGCCGTCAGGTTCTGTGCGACTTCCGACTGGCGGCGCGACAATTCGGCCCGCGCCTCGGGGATCAGGAAGTTCATCAGCACGGTCAGGAAGGCCGCGACGATCAGGCCGAAGACCACGATCGGGCGCGCGATACGGAAGGGCGAGATCCCGGCTGCCTGCAGCACGGCGATCTCGGAATTGCGCACCAATTGGTAGGTCACATAGGTCGCGGCCACGAAGGCCGAGATCGGCAACACGGTGCGGATCAGCATCGGCAGCGACAGCGCGGTGAATTCGAGGAACACGGACATCGGCTGCCCGTCCGAGATCAGCTGATCGAACAAGCGGACAGCCCGGTTCACCCAGTAGACCGAGACCAGCACCAGGGAAAAGAAGCCGAACACCCAGAGGAGCTGCGCCAGAATATAGCGATCCAGCCGCGTCACGTTCACCCAACCCGTTCCAAACTGGCGGCAATCTAGACGCAATCGGAGGCATTAGAAACCGCCTTTTCATCACCGCGTGCCGCAAGGTCAGGAACCGGCCCACCCCCTCTGGCCATTGCCGGAAACCGGCGCTACGGTCGGCGCGAAACCATCCGAGGATCCCCGCATGGCCCTTCCCGACATCCAGTTCACCGCCCCCGACGCTGCCGCCCCCGCCGCGCATCCGGGCCTTGTCGCGGTGTTCGCCGACCTCGCCCTCGATACCGAGGCGCGCCGGGTCAACCGCTTGGCCAAGGGGGCGCTGACCCGTGCCCTGGCGTCGGACGCCTGGGACAAGCTGAAGCCGGGCGATGCGCTGACGCTGGCCTTTCCGGCAGGGATGGAGGCGCAATCGCTGCTCATGGTGAAGCTGCCGCGTCGGGCCGATGACGCCACCCTGCGCAAGGCGGGTGCCAGCATCGGCAAGGCCCTGAAACCCGCGGGCGGTCTGGTGCTGGCCAAGGCCGTGAAACAGCTCGGGCCGCTGGTCGAGGGTGCCGCGCTGCGGGCCTATGCCTATGCCCGCCGGGCCGAGGCGCCGAAGGCTCCGGGCGCCTTGGTCTTCGCCGTGACCGATCCGGCCGAGGCGCAGGCCGCCGCCGCCGAGCCCCTCGCGCTGGCCGAGGCCGTGCATTTCACCCGCGATCTGGTGAACGATCCGGCGAACATCCTGACCACCACCGAATTCGCGGACCGGCTGGAGGCCATGCGCGAGCTGGGCCTCGAGGTCGAGGTGCTGGACGAACCGGCGCTGGAGAAGCTGGGGATGCGCGCGCTTCTGGGCGTGGGGCAGGGGTCCGAGAGCCCGTCCAAGGTTGTCGTCATGCAGTGGAAGGGCTCTGAGGGCGCGCCGCTGGCGCTGATCGGCAAAGGGGTCGTCTTTGATACCGGGGGTATCTCGATCAAGCCCGCGGCGGGCATGGAAGAGATGATCATGGACATGGGCGGCGCGGGCACCGTCGCCGGCGCGATGCGCGCGCTGGCCGCCCGTAAGGCCAAGGCGCATGTCGTGGGTCTGGTGGGGCTGGTCGAGAACATGCCCGACGGCAAGGCGCAGCGGCCGGGCGATGTGGTCACCTCGATGAAGGGCGACACGATCGAGATCATCAACACCGATGCCGAAGGCCGCCTCGTGCTGGCCGACGTGCTTTGGTACGCGCAGGAACGCTTCGCGCCCTCGGCGATGATCGATCTTGCCACGCTGACCGGCGCCTGCATGGTCGCGCTGGGGTACGAGAACGCGGGGGTCTTTTCGAACGACGATGCCTTCTGCAATGCGCTGCTGTCCGCGGCCCAATCGCAAGAAGAAGGCGCCTGGCGCCTGCCGCTGTCGCCCGCCTATGATGCGCTGATCAAGTCGCGCATGGCGGATATGAAGAACACCGGCGGCCGCTGGGGCGGGGCGATCACCGCCGCGCAATTCCTGCAGCGCTTCGTCAAGCCGAACACGCCGTGGATCCATATCGACATCGCGGGTGTGGCCTATCCGGCCTCGGATATCGACTATGCGCCGCGCGGGGCCTCGGGCTGGGGGGTGCGGACCCTGAATGCGTTGGTGAAGGCGAAGTTCGAGAGCTGATCCATGGCCACCGCCCGTTTCTACCACCTCACGCGCGACCCCGTCGAAGCCCTGCTGCCCACGCTGATCGGCAAGGCGAACGAGATCGGGCTGGCGGTGGCCCTGCGCGGGGCAGCGCAGGAGCGGATGGAGGCGCTGGACCGCGTGTTGTGGCTGGGCGAGGGCTTTCTGCCGCATGGTCTGGCGGGCGGGCCGCATGACGCCGATCAACCCTGTCTTCTGACCTGGGACCAGCGGGCGCCGGCGGAGCTGCCGAATGCGCCGGGCTGTCTGGTGACGGTGGACGGGGCCGAGATCTCGGCCGAGGAAGCGCAGGCGGTCGAAAGGCTGTGCGTGGTATTCGACGGAATGGATGAAGCCGCGGTGGCGCGGGCGCGGGACCAGTGGCGGCAGCTCACGGGCGCGGGCGTGGCGGCGGAATATTGGAGCCGGGAATCGGGACGCTGGGAATGCAAGGCCAAACACCCCAAGGAGTGACCGCCCCATGGCGCGGCTGATCGTGATCACCCATCCCGAGGTGCATGTCGAACCTGGCCTGCCGGTGCCCGACTGGCCCCTGACGCGCCATGGCCGCCAGCAGATGAAGGCCTTCGCGGAAGGGCCGATCTGCGCCGGGGTCACGGCGATCTGGACCAGCCCCGAGGTGAAGGCGCAGGAAGCGGCATCAATCCTGTCGAAGGCCCGCGATGTCGCGCCACGCACCGACCGGATGCTGGCCGAGAATGACCGCTCGGCGACGGGCTACCTGCCGGCCGAGGAGTTCGAGAGCACGGCGAACCAGTTCTTTGCCTTCCCCGAGGATTCGATCCGGGGATGGGAGCGCGCAGTCGATGCGCAGGCCCGCATCCGGCTGGCGGTGACGGCGATCACGCTGGCGCATCCGGGCGGCGGCGATATTGCGGTGGTGACGCATGGAGCGGTCGGGACGCTGCTCTATTGTGCGTTCCGCAACCTGCCGATCTCGCGTCGTTGGGACCAGCCGAAGCAGGGGCATTACTGGGTCGCGGATCTGACGGATCTGATGCCGCAGCATCATTGGTTGCCGCTGTCGGTCTGACGGGGGGAGGGGTTTCTCCCTCACCCGGCATGCCTCCGGCAGGCAGGTCTCGGGCGACGGAAGAAGGGGGGCTCTGCCCCCCTCGGCCTGCGGCCTCACCCCCCGGGATATTTCTGGCACAAAGAGGGGCGCAGAGACGGGCGGGGCTAGCCGGCGTTGAGGTCTTCGAAGCGCCAGCCGCGGCGGATCATCTCGTCGAGGATCGGGGCGGGGCCCCAGAGCTCGGCATCGAGCGTCGCGGCGAGGCGCAGTTCATGGCGCAGCACCATCGGGCCGAGGCTGTCGGCTTCAGCCATCGGGCCGCCGCGCCAATGGGGCCAGCCGGCCCCCATCACCATCGCGAGGTCGAGGTCCGAGGGGCGGGCGACGCGGCCATCGGCCAGAAGGCGCAGGCCCTCGGCGACGACGGCGAGCAGGATCAGCCGATCCACGGACAAAGGTAGCGTTGGCGCCGGGCCAGGATCGGGATCGCCGAGGCCCTCGGGCAGCAGGCCCGTCGCCGCGAGGGCGGGGCCTGAGACGCCGGCGGCGCCCAGCCAGCCCGCCGCACGGGCCGAGGCGCGGATCAGCGCGGTCAGGACCGGGGCCTTGTGCGTGACCAGCGGCGAGAGGCGCATTTGCAGGACCAATGCCGCGACGGCGTCGACCATCGGGCGCGGGGTGTCCGGCGTGCTGACCACCTCGCACAGGCGCGCCGGACGGGTGGCGGCGGGGACCAGTCGCAGCGCGTTGTGGCGCGCGAGGCCGGCGATCTGCTCCCGCGAGCCATCCGGAGCCCAGAGCGCCAACGGCGCGAGCGCGGGGAGTTGAGGGGCGAGCCAGTCCAGATGCGCGGCATCGGCAAGGCCCACTCCCGGCGGCTGGCCGGGGTCGAGCGACAATCGCCCGCCGAGGCGCGCCCAGTCGGCCGAGGCCTGCTCTTGTGTCAGGCGGCCGGCGCGTACCAGCGCCATCTGTGCGCCCGCTATCGCTTCGAGCGTGCCGGAGAGGGCCGCGCGGTCGTCGCCGAGCAGGATCACCCGCGCGCCTTCGCGCAGCAGGACCGGCACCTGTCGCGCCGCATTCTCACGCGTCAGGGCGACGGCGATGGGGCCCTGCGCGGGCCGCGGCGCGGGTTCGAAAGCGCGGCGGCTGGCACGGGCCTGATGCGCGAGGGCACGGGCGACAGGGAGGCGGGCGGCATCTTCGGCGCGGACCAGATCGAAGGCCAGCGCCTGATCGGGGGCCAGCAATTGCGCGGCTTCCATCGCCTCGATCAACCAGGCCTCGGCCTGACGGTGCGGGGGCAGGGGCTTCGGCAGGCTTTGGCGCGCAAGGCGGAGGGCCTGCGCGTAGGCGGGACCATCGGAGAGGCCGGGTTGAGCAGCGGGCTTCGGCGTCAGGTTGCGCGCGCGGGTGAGGGCGGCGGTGACCGTCTCGGCCTCGATCCCGTCAATGAGGCCTGCCGTCAGGGCCTTCTCGGCCGGGATCGGCTGGCCACGGAGAAAATCGAGCGTGGGTTGCGCCCCGAGGAGCCAGCCGAGGCGGATGGCGGCGCCGCCCGCGGGAAGCCGGCCCCGGCCCAGTTCGGGGGACAGGAAGACGGTGTCGGGGGCGGCGATACGGTCGCGGGCTGCCAGTGCTACGGCCAGACCGCCCGCCGCAACCCGCCCGCGCAGCGCGCAGGCGATGGGCTTGGGGCTGTCGGCGATCAGCGTGCACAGGCTGGCGAGCTGGCTGGCGAGCTTCGGCGCGGGCAAGGGATCGGGGCCGGGCGGCGGCAGGTCATCATAGGCCCCGGCGCAGAAGTCGCGGCCGAGGGTGGCGAGGGTGATGGCCGAGACCGTCGGGTCGGCAAGGGCTGTCTGCAACGCCTCTGATAGCGCGGCGATCAGGGCCGGCCCCATGCGGTTGCCGTCAGGAGCGGCCAGCAGCAACAGTGCGACATCGTCTCGATCCTCGCGCCGGACCAGCGGGGCCACGGATTGGCCCTCGGCCAGAGGATCGAGGGATCGGGTCTGCTGGTTCACGCGCTCTCCGCCTTGGTTCTGCCCGCCGAACGGCGGGTGTTTCGTCATTTAACGAAACAGGCGGGGGCGGGGCAAGAATTTCCGGAAAACCCGCAGAATTGGGCCTTATCAGGGCGCGTGATGGCGGCAGAAAGGGGTGGCGGGCAGGATCTCCAGCCGCTCGGCGCTGATGGCCTCGCCGCAGGTGACGCAATAGCCGTATTCGCCATCGGTCAGCCGCTTCAGGGCGGCGAAGATGCCGCGCAGCTCCTCGCGGCCCTCGGTGCCCATCGAGGTCAGCACCTCGTCCTGCTCGCGCTCGGTCGCCAGTTCCTCCCAATCCTTCGATTGGTGCGACATCAGCTCGTCTTCGATGCCGTGCAGGCGGTCGTCCAGCTCGGCCAGACGGGCGAGAAGGCGGGCCTTGTAGCCCTGAAGCTCCGCAGCGGTGAAATCAGCCATGTGACTGCTCCTGTAACGCGGGCCGGGACTGTTCCCGACCCTGTTGTGATGTATCTTAGGACGTGGCGTCAATTGCGGCATGATCCATGTCAATTTCTCACATTCAAAACTTGCAATGTGAAATCGGACGTGTATATTACATGCAGCAAACGGAATATGGAGAGAGCCATGCAACCGGAAGTCTACGGCTTCTTCGACGAAGCGACCTTCACCATCACCTATGTGGTGCGCGACCCCTCCAGCAGCAAATGCGCCATCGTCGATTCCGTTCTGGATTTCGACTATGCCTCGGGCCGGACTGACACCCGCTCGGCCGATGCCGTGATCAACTTCGTGCGCGAGAAGGGGTTCGAGGTCGAATGGCTGCTTGAAAGCCATGTCCATGCCGACCACCTCTCGGCCGCGCCCTATATCCAGCAGCAGCTGGGCGGCAAGATCGGCATCGGCGAGAATATCCGCGTCGTGCAGGACACCTTCGGCAAGGTCTTCAACGAGGGCACAGAGTTCCAGCGCGATGGCTCGCAGTTCGATCAGCTGTTCAAGGAAGGCGACAGCTTCCACATCGGCCAGATGCGCGGCGATGTGCTGCACACGCCGGGCCATACGCCGGCCTGCCTGACCTATGTGATTGGCGACGCGGCCTTCGTCGGTGACACGCTGTTCATGCCGGATTTCGGCACCGCGCGCTGCGACTTCCCCGGCGGTTCGGCCGAGACGCTCTATGCCTCGATCCAGAAGATCCTGGCGCTGCCCGATGAGACCCGAATCTTCGTCGGCCACGACTACAAGGCTCCGGGTCGCGATGAATACGCGTGGGAAACCTCGGTGGCCGAGCAGAAGGCGTTCAACATCCATGTCGGCGCCGGCAAACCGGCCGAGGATTTCGTTTCGATGCGCACCCAGCGCGACTCGACGCTGGCGATGCCGCGGCTGATCATCCCCTCGCTGCAGGTGAACATGCGCGCAGGCCAGATGCCGCCGCCGGAAGACAATGGCGTGAGCTACCTGAAGGTTCCGGTCAACGGGATCTGACACCCTCGGCCCCAAGCGGCATCGCATCGGGGGCAGGGACCAAAACAACCCCGGGCTGCGTTTTCCCTGTGATGACGCGGCCCTCCTTCGCAGACCCGGCCGAAAAGAGCCAGGCGGAAACGGGAATAGACACATGCAGATCGATTGGATTTGGGGCCTCGTCGGGGGCCTCATGATCGGCAGCGCGGCTGCCTTCTACCTTCTGGTGAACGGGCGCATCATGGGCGCCTCGGGCATCGTCGGCGGCCTCGTCGACCGCTCGGGCTGGTCCACTTGGGCCGAGCGCCTGAGCTTCGTCGCCGGGCTGATGCTGGTCCCGGCGGTGCTGATGCGCTTCTTTGACACGCCGGTTGCCACCAATATCACCGACAACATGCCCGCCGTCGTGCTGGCCGGCCTGCTTGTCGGCGTGGGCACGCGTCTGGCCAATGGCTGCACCTCAGGCCATGGCGTCTGCGGCATCTCGCGCTTCTCGGCGCGGGGCATTGCGGCCACCATCTTTTACCTCGTCGCCGGTGGCCTCGCCGTCATCGTCTTCCGCCACCTGTTCGGGTCGATCTGACATGAAACGCAACATCACTTCCTTCATCGCCGGCAGCTTGTTCGGCACGGGGCTGCTGATCTCGGGCATGACCGACACCACCAAGGTGCAGGGCTGGCTCGACATTTTCGGCGACTGGGACCCGACCCTGGCCTTCGTCCTCGGTGGCGCGATCCTGCCGATGATGATCGCCTGGAACGTGGCCTCGCGCCGGGCTCGCGCGGTTCTGGGCAATGAGCTGCCCGGCAAGCCTTCGACCGAGATCGACCGCAACCTGATGATCGGCTCCTTGATGTTCGGCGCGGGCTGGGGCCTTGTGGGCCTGTGCCCGGGACCGGCCATGGCCTCGATCAGCTGGGGCGGGATTGGCGGCGCGGTCTTCCTCGTGTCGATGTTTGCCGGTATGTATGTGGCACCGGCCTTCCGCATCCGTTTCAACCAGATGGCCGCCGCCCTTAGTTGACCCGACCCGCAGGAGCCCCCCGGCATGGATATCCGCCCGCTCGACGCCACCTACAGCGTGACGCCCCAGATCACCCAAGAAGACATCCCCGCGATCAAGGCGGCGGGCTTCACCACGGTGATCTGCAACCGCCCGGATCGCGAGATCCCTGACGCGCTGCACGCGTCGGCGATGCAGCAGGCGGTCGAGGCGGCGGGTCTGGCCTTCGTGGTAAACCCGGTCACCGGCGGCGCGCTGACCATGGAAAACGTGGATCTCCAGCGCGAAGCCATCGATGGCGCGACGGGTCCGGTGCTGGCCTATTGCGCCTCGGGCAACCGCTCGTCGATCGTCTGGGCGCTGGCGCTGGCCGGCCGCCAGCCGACCGACGCGCTGATCGAGGCCGGTGCGCAGTATGGCTATCAGGCGGGCCAGTTCCGTGAGCTGATCGACCGGTTGGCCCAGCAGGGCTGATCGGAGATTAGAGCCTCCTGCGCGACCCCTCGAAATTCGGACGCTGACATAAGCGAAGTGAATAGCCCCGCGATTCTGAGACGCTTTTGCGTGTCAGTTTCTGCTGCTGCTCGAAGTCGACAGGGACCGCTTTCCCTTCCAAGCTTGCTTGTCCAAGCCTTCGAGAGAAGTGACGCTGGGCTGTCCCATCGTCGATCAACGCATTAAAATGACGGGTTCCTTGGAAAAGGGCGGCGCAAGCCGCCCTTTTTTGCGTGAACGCCGCATCTCCGCCCAAGCGCCTCCGTCGCGCGGCTACTTCAACCTGCTCCTTGAAGCGGGCGATGATCCGGTCCCAGCGGGAAACGCGGGTATTGAGGCCGGATCCTTTCGCGTGATCGGGCCGCGGGCGCCAATCAACCACCGCAACCAAACAGCGACGGGGCCAAAGGCCGCTTTTGTCGGCCATTCACGGTGCCTAAGTCCCTCAGGACGACGCCGAAGCCTCGTTCACGCAAGAATTGGGCCGACAAATGGAAAATCGGGCGCTTGCGCCCGATTGACCTTATTCGCTTGGCAAGTTGACATTTGAAGCCCGCCGATTGCCACTAATTGGTGGTAGCGACACTTTTGTCGGGGCAACCATTACTTGGCAATCGCAACAAGATAAGTACTTGATTTTTATATAATCACTCGCAAGTTCGGCCGACATTTTGTCAATTACGCATGCGTATGAAGTCAATTTTCGACAAGCATATGACGCCAATTTCGAAAGCCAAGCCAACTGATTGACGACAGCCAAACTCGAATGCTATCGGTGCAATTATGCATGAATGCGCCAAATGGAAAAGGCCGCCCTAATGGGCGGCCATCGGCATTCTTTACCAAGAGAGACCGGCAAGGCCTCTTATGTCACGTGAACAGATCCGGCTTCAGATCGCACAATCGGTAGAAATACGCACCGACTTCAGCGTCTGTAAGCACAGGCCGAACTCTCTGCTGTTTCAACCGATTAACCACCTTTCCGGTCTGCTGATCATACTGCGCGGCGATCCGCGATGGATGGGCGAAGCGTTCGTTGAAGTCAGCCACGACCGTCGGGTCGAAGCGCGGGATCCCGTGCTGCGTATCACTGCCAACGATCCACTTAACGGTGAGGCTCACCTCTTCCGGGGACCGGTCCACCAGGCGCCAGAGGATGCTCGGCGAGATCTTCAAAGAAGCGGCCGTTTCCTCGGTCGACATTCCCACCGAGCAGAATGCGCGATGCCGCTTGATTTCCTCCGGATTCACACGAAGAGCAGAGATCCCGTCCTGACCAGCCAGGCGAAACACGCGCTCGAGGAAGCCGCCGAGGATCATGTGAACCACGGTGACCGCCGGCACCTTGGCCTTTTCCGCAGCTTTCGCTACCGGAACCAGCCCGTCAGTTTCGGCATCCAGTTCGATCGCCTTCGCGTGCAGCTTGCCAACCAGCTTGGCAAGCTCTTCGCTATCGACGCCTTTCTGGGTCCGCCCCTTTATGCCCGGCCTCCCGTAGTAGATGGGCGTGAGAAGTCGATCGTCAAAAAGCTGATCCACCAAGGGACGCGTGCAAGCCAACGCATCGGGTAGCGAGGTGACCGTTACCATCCGTTTCACTCGCGCGCTGACTTCTCGCCCTCGCTGAACAGGGATCGGGTAATGAGACGGTGCCTTTTCAGGTATCACCGCTGCCGCAATCAGCACGTCGCGCAGCGTCCGGGGGTCGAGGTCTTGCTCTTTTGCCAAAGACGCGACGGTGTGGAGGTGGCGCTCTGGAAGTTCCCGGTGGAGCACCTTGGTTCCTGCGGGCATCGGAATGTTCTCCGTGATGACCTCGCGAAGGATGCGCGCGATATCTCCGGGATCCTTGAGTGATTTCGAATGAGCCAGTGCATCGTAGATTTTCCCGAAGATCTTGCGCGCACCCGGCGTGCCAGAGGCATCGTCGAACTTCCGAAACTGCGCCACCAGGGCTTCCCGGATGCCTGCCTCGCCCCGCGACGTGAAGCCGAAGCCAATGCGGCCAGCGTCATCCCAGTCATCCGCAGTTAGGTCTGTCAAGTTCTGGTCCGGACCCCGCCCGACAAGAACGCCCAGAAGCTCCGTTGCTCGAACTGCCTGCTCAAGCGACTGGTTATCCAACCATTCGGGACCAGCTTTCCCGTTTAGACGGCGGATGACGTAGTCTTGATGCGGAGAGACCGTGCGCGGCACTGCTGTTGCGATCAGTGCCTGGAGGTCTTCCCCCCGCTCTGACACGATGTATTCGAGTTCACGGAACGCGTCATCCCAAGGACCTTTGGCCCGACGCAGTAATGGAACGCCGTGGCGAGAGCACGTCCGCACGACAGCCAACGACCATTCCCACCGACCGCGGCGCGTGCCTTTCTGATCGTCCTCTGCCAGGCACGCCGGGCAGAACACGGTGTAAGGATTGGACAAGAACTCAGCGGTGACCAGCTCACCACGGAGATCATACTTCCGCTCTCCGAGCGGGACGGCAGCATTTGCTCGAAGGTCGCAAAGGGGCGTGCCTGACAGCTCAGCCAACCGGCTCAGCGCCTCCTCCTTATTGGCAGCCATATCCAGAGGGTGAAACTCAGTATCCTTCAGGAACTGGAGCAAGCGATCACCGGTGTGGACCGCGGCGAGACGCGCCGCGTAAGACAGGGGGCTTTCCGCCGGGTCGAAGGGGATGTGGGGCGCAAGCATCAGCGCGCGCCTTCCCAGATCAGCTTCGTCTCACCCAGATCGATCTTGGCCCAGTGACGGGCAAGAAAGACGTTCTGACCGATGCCACAGCCCTCCTGCATACCCCAGCTTTCGGCGAAATGATTGATTGTCAGCTCATCGGCATCGGCGAGTGCCGCCGCCTCGAGTGCTGCGAGGATATTCTCGATGCAACGACCGAAACGGTTGCGGCTCGCATGAACGAGTCGATCCACCAAATCCTCGTCCGAGGGGGACCGCACCCCGGCTGCTGCGCTGAAACTGGTGATGACCTTGGTCAGCGCCTTCCGATCCGAATGCGGGGAGACGTCCGCAAGCGGCAGCCGCCAGTAGCGACGCGTGACTTGGGCGTCACAGGAAGCGATCTGCCACAGGCTCTCGACACCGCTCAGCACGACACTCACTGCACCGTCGCCTTGCATCAGGTTACGAACGGTCTTCAGGAAGACATCGACCTTGAACTTGCTGCCGGCACCGAACAGATCGTGCGCCTCATCGATCCAGAGGATCGCCGTACCCCGGAGTTTGAAATGGTGCCGCACCTTGCGCATGATTTCGTCCTCGGTTTGTCTTGACCGGGAAATCGACGGATATCCACTTGCATTGAGAATTTCGATGCCGAGACTCTTGGCGGTGGGCGGGCTCGGGACGCGGACCCCTACCCAAGGCTGATGCGCCGCATCACGCGGTTGCAGCGCCGGATGGGTCTTGAGGCCGTGCAGGACCAGCGAGGTCTTGCCTCCCCCGGCGGGCTCCACCACCGCAATGCCGCGTGTATCGCCGGCCTTGTTGAAAAGGCGGGGCTTCGGAAGAAAATTGCCGTGATCATCGCGCTGCAGTAGCCGGTCCAGGTAGCTCCGGAACTGAGCGTCCCGCGGGGTCGAGAGATACTTGTCTCGCAGCCGGTCCACGGCTGCGAGCTTTGCGTTGATGGTGGTATCTGATGTGCTCGTGGTCATTCGTCCTCCAGGGTCCAATCGTCGCCGTCATCAGCCGCATCGGCACCAGTGCCATGTTTATGATCAGGAAATTGGATCGAGCCGAATTTGCCGGAAGCAGATTCTTCGGTACGGGCCTGATTAACATCGGCAGTGTCGTTCAAAGACGCTGAACCCGCCGTGGGAAGGCTTGTCCCCCATCCATCCCGGTGCCCGTCATAGGGGTTCTCGGGCTCGGTCTCCGAGACGTTGAACCCGACGAACAGACGGTCTTCCTCGTAGTCGAAACGCTTCTCGGGCCAGTCCTCCATGATGAGCCCGACACGGGTCATGGCTGCGCTGTTGGTTGACTTGATGTAGTCGAGCGCCTTGCGGACAACTGCGAAGTTCACCTCGTCGTTGCGCGCGTTCTGTGCCCGGATTTCCGCCGCGGCATCTACCCACTCCTGGGCCGAGACACCCTGATACCGGTCGAACACGGCGGGGATCTCGAACCAGCGCCCATTCAGCTCCGCCCAGATGGCACCGATATCCTCGGAGTACCACCGGATCGAGACCTTGCGCTCCTGCGCTCTCGTCATAAATTGGGCAAGGACTTTCGAGTGATACCGGATTCCCAGGATCGTGATCCCATGCCGGGTCACAGTCCGTTCCCGCTCATGGCCGAAAAGCAGGCGCCGGCGACCGAGGTCCGGGGGAGGCTGGACTCCGAACTTCATGACCAGCCGGTTCCAGCAGTCCTGCGGTGTCTCGCCGTTGAGCCCCCTATGCGGCGTGCGGTGGTAGACGTCGACGATGTAACGCACCAGCACCGAGCAGAATTCTTCCGGGTTGAGCGCTGCGCGTTTCACAGAGTCGTAGTCCCCACGTTCGACGACGTTGCTGAAGGTCCGCCCGCTCAGCCGAGGCATGAGTTGGGTCGCGAAGGTGCCGAATACGCGCTCGATCGTGCCCTTGGCCTCCGGATTTGCGGCAGCGCAATACTGCAGAGTAATGCCGAGGTCGGACACGCGTGCCTGCACAAGGCTTGAGATGTTATAGCTCGCGCAATCCGTTACGATGACCGAGGGCCACCCAAACTGGTTCCAAGGCGTGAGCGCGCCACATGCATCACTCCAAACGCCCTTGTCGCGCATCATCATCTCGATGACCCGGAGCGCGCTCTGCGAGTTGGGTTGCCTCGACACGACGAGCCCGACGATGCAGCGCGTTGCGCAGCAGATGGCCACGGTAATCCACCAGCGCGCCTTCTTCTTGTCCAGGCCGAGGGCCTTCTTTTCCTCGTCAGTCAGGTAATGATACAGGCCGCCTTCGGCCATGAGGGTGATGGCATCAACCTCCCATTCGTCGAACTCTACACGCTGCATCGGGCGCCCAATTTCCAGTCCCATCCCGACGGGAGCGAACTTCCTGTTCGCAGCTTCTCGGCCCTTCCGGGTCAGCGTCACGTCGAAAGGGTTCAGCTTGCGGATCGCCTGCCGGACCGTTTCGCGTGAGGGGCAGATAATTTCGGGCTCACAGGATGCACGACGGCGTTCGTTCTCTTCGAGGAACGCAGACTGGACCTCTTCGAAGATGAAATTCTGCGACGGCTGCTGGTCATTGAGATACTTGCCCACGACCTTACCCAAGATCATGAGTTCATCGGCAGTCATCCGGCGGTCACGATTGCCACGTTCGGATGTCCGGTCGTATAGCCCCGCCAAGCCGAAACGACGTTCCTTGCGTTCCCAGTCCAAGACGGTTTTTGCGCCAAGCTTCTTCGGCACCGGGAGAGTATCGCTGTCCTTGTCGGGCTCGATTTCATCAAGGATTTCCCCGGCACGAAACTTGATGGCGCGCAGATACGGCTTAATCGACGTTTCAGTTCGGCAAACGGTGTTAGACGCGTCGTCCAAGAATTCGCGAGCCGCGCGGCAAACCGCGAGGCGCATCGCCGCTTTCTTCTGGGCATTTTCGTCCTTCAGCGATAGCAGCTCACCTTCCGGCAGAGTCCGCCTACGCAAGTGCTCGGGCTGAAACCGGTTTGGAATGCACTTAAACTTTCCAACCGAAAGGTAGCGGCTGATCTCCGCATTGGTCATGATCTGAGGAACGCCATCGCCCTCGGCGCGGACGAACATATGACCGTTCTCACGGGTCTGGAAATAACGGAATGACTGCCCACCGATTGTGATGTCATCGTATTCCGAGAAGGCAAAGTTGGGCTGAACGGGGCTGGGCTTTGCAGCGATCATTTGAACATCCTCCGGCGGACATATGCTTCGTGATTGATGCGAACGTTGAGCGTGAGTTCGAGTTCGTGAGAGCGGAGAAGGCGGACCGCGGCCCGGAAGCCGCGCGCGCCGAGGCCAATGGCATCGACCAGATTTTGGACCCTGACCGCCCCGACGATGTCGCCGAGCAGCCTCCGGGCTGCGGCATCTGCATCGGGATCGGGACGACGCATCTCGTGCATCAGCTCGGCATTGAAGTATTCAACAGGGTCAATGTCGCGCTCAGTCATCACGACGACTTGGTCCGCGAAACTTTGAGGGACTCGAGCGGCAATACCTGCAAGCTCGGCCTGAACCTTTGGCTGACGGCGTCGATATTCCGACTTCACCATGATCGCGACGCGTTGGCCGTTGGCCTTCAAAGCACGGAAGTCGAAGAAGTGCTTCCCCGTTTTCCCGTCGGCGTCGAGCCACTGGAAGAGGACCTGGCTTTCGAGGTCCACCACATCCGGACGGGCACGTAGAACAAGCATGCACTTCATTTCAGTGTTGCTGTCGTAGCCCACAGTATACCCTTCATCAGAGTATTCCGTGACTTGGCCGGTTTGGTGCTCGCGGGCGCCGACCGCTGTCTTTCGTGCAGTTTGCACGCGCACCGGCAGGGTGACCCCGCCGTCTGGCATCGTCATCATGTGCTCATTCCTTTCGGCATGAGGGTATCGTTCGCCGGAATGTGCTCCGACGCTGCCCATGGGCTGCGATACTGATTTCTGGTTTCTCTTAGGGTGCCCGATGCGTTCTGGTGCTGCGGGTGCAGGCATCACATCGGACGGTCCTGCGTCTAAACTGGTCCGTGGACCGCGGTAGCTTGTCTCTTCATCGTCTTGACCTTTCGATCATCCACACGGCGCCGACGTTGCCGAATGGGACGTTGGCCGCTTGCCTGTCTCACGAAGGAAATTTCTCTTCCCGGTCGATGGGTTGACCGTTCAGCCTTCGCTTGAGGCCGAGAAACTACCCATCTCGGCGCATCCAACAACAGCTCATTTCGGGCGAAAAAAATTTTCCGGAATCGTTTCCGTCCCGAAATCGACGAACCAATACGCTTCCGGATGCCCCTTTAACCCATTGATAAATTTATATAACTTAGATTGCCTGCGCGTGGGGACTTTGGTGTTCCCGGGGGAATATTTTTTCCTGCCGTGACCTTCCTCCTGAAACGACACCAATTCGGAACAGGCGCTGTGGCGAAATTGCAACGATTTGTCGAAAAAGAAACTCCGGCCAGAGTTTGGATCCGTCGAGAAGCAGTGCTGCCGTCTCGACTACAGGCGAATCGCCGGGCATGGCACGCAAGTTGTGGCTGCGGCCAATCGCGATATGGACCTCTTCTCGCTTCACCTTTCGGAATGACAACGCGTGCGCCACCTCCTACCGTAGGCCAATGGAAACAAGCGTTTGGTCCGATTTCGAAAACGACGCTGTGGTGGCGGCTTATTTTTCGATGCTCAGCGACGAGCTGTCGGGGCGGCACTACAACAAGGCTGCCCAGAACCGAGACTTGCAGGACCAAGTAAACCGCAGTCGGGGTTCCATTGAGTTCAAGATGTGCAACCTCTCTGCCGCGATGCGCTGCCTCGGCTTGCCGATCATCAAAGGCTATGCGCCCCGGGTCATTTTTCAGATGGCACTGGCCGAGGCCGTAGCCCGTTGGCTGGCGCGACACTCGGAGTGGGAGATCGCGCTGCATCGAAGGGAGCAGCGCCAGATGGCCGAACCCACACCGATTTTTGTCGGGGTAGCGCCGACCCTGCGGAATACGCCACCACCGGACGAGCTGGAGGAGATGCAGCGTATCGCCCGCCGCTTTGATGTCGCAGGGCGCGATGAGCGCAACCGCGCTCTTGGCTATGCTGGCGAAGAACGCGTGTTTCACCATGAACGTGCGACCTTGACTTCAAACGGCAGGGCCGACCTCGCTCGGCGTGTCCGCTGGGTATCGAAGGAAGATGGCGACGGTCTGGGCTACGACATCGCCAGCTTCACACCGGACGGGCAGGATCGTCTGATCGAGGTGAAGACAACCAACGGCTGGGAACGCACACCCTTCCATATCTCGCGCAACGAGTTGGACGTGGCGGAAGAAAGGCGCGACCATTGGCACCTGTTCCGCCTCCACGACTTTGCGCGGGATCCCAAGGCGTTCGAATTGCGGCCGCCGCTCGACGCGCACGTCTCGCTGACCGCCACAAGTTTTCGAGCGAGTTTCCTATGACAGACAGCGGACGCAGATTTCGCCGGACGATCGGCATCGACTACTCAGGGGCTCAAACAGCAGAAGCCAGCCTGAGCGGTCTCAGAGTCTATGAAACTCAAGGCGATGGCGCTCCGACCGAGATCCAGCCGCCGCCCAGCCCGAGGAAATACTGGACGCGCAGAGGCTTGGCCGAGTGGCTGATCGAAACGCTCGATCCCGGTGTACCAACGATTGTCGGCATTGATCACGGCTTCTCTTTCCCAATGCGCTATTTCGAGAAGCATAGGCTCGCACCCAACTGGGACGAGTTCCTGGAGGATTTCTGTGCACACTGGCCGACAGACGAGCGGCACACCTATGTTGATTTCGTCAGGTGCGGCAGCGTCGGAAACGGTGCCGAGCGCAGTGGTGACAGGGTATGGCGTCGGCTGACGGAAGAAGCGACCGGCTCTGCGAAATCAGTGTTTCACTTCGACGTTCAGGGTTCTGTCGCGAAGTCCACACATGCCGGGATCCCTTGGCTGAGGAGGATCCGCGCCGCGCACCCGGGACTGCATTTCTGGCCGTTCGATGGATGGGAGCCGGCCACAGGACAATCTGTGATCGTCGAGGCCTATCCGCGGCTCTGGAGCGCCAAGTACCCGCGCGAAGATCGTACCGATGATCAGCACGATGCCTATTCCATTGCGCGCTGGTTACAAACCGCCGACAGCACCGGAGAGCTCATGATAGCTTTGCAACCGCCGCGACCTCAACCCATCGCAAGCTATGCCGCAGTCGAGGGGTGGATCTTGGGGCAAGCTGGCCACCGCAACACCAACCCAAGCGACGTCGTGCCGCTACTGCAAGCGACAAGGCAAAAACCACCATACCCGGCTATGTGAACAGAAACGGGCAACAAGTTCTCCACGGGACGGGCCTGCCTGGCAATGATCACAATCAAGTCGTCTACTTGTTGCTGTGCGGCGACTGTGGTCACCGTTACGGTGCCAACGGATCCGACATTTTTCAACGCAAATGTCCTGCTTGCGGAGGTGGGCGCCCTGGCCTGTAGGGGCGGTTTCCCGGCCTTCTCTGCGCGTGCGAATGCGACCTCGGCCGCAGGGGTAAACTGACACTCAGAGCAGACCAAGATCGGGGATTGTTCTACATCGCCGCAAGGCGGCACTGAGCCCACTTGCTCCCATTCGCGTCACTCCGGCATGGAACTCGACATCGCGGCGACGTTGCGGCAACCTCCCTGCTTAGGCCAAATTCATTGGGGGAAACGTGAGGGCGCTATCAGAGGAAGCAGAGAACCTTTTCTTGGGCTTTGGTCGTCGGTTCAACTTGTTGGCCAAGAGGAAGTCTTTAGGTGATGGGGGGGTCTACGTCCTCTATGATCGGCAAGCTGGATTGGATGAAAGCATTTGGATGTGCTTTGATAACGTTGATGAAATATCCTATCGTGTTGGTGACTTTTACGGGGGCAGTGCGTTTCCGTGTCCAGAAGCTTTCGGCGATTTCAAAGAGTTGGTCGATGGCATAATTTCGGGAGAATACCGTATTCGCTACGGATGGTTCGGATCGGTTCTGGAGGAAGAGTTGGATGGGCAGTGGCGAGTGAAGTCACGCTACTCTGGTCCAAGGTGGAACGGCTTTCGATTTCAAACCTTTGTTAATCGCTCTCATTGATGGCTACGCCCTACGTCCGGTTCGTCCGCGTTGCTGACATCGCCTGCAAGGCAATGCTGCGCAATACCTCGAATGGCCGGCCTGTTGACGTTGCACCGCAGCGGTGGCCTGCCCGGCGAACGACAGCAACGGACCGAGAGCGAATCTCGGACCTTTGCAAACGTGGCTGTGCTGCTTGAAGCGCCGCCACTTGACCGCTTGGTGCTCTTTCTGCCGTCGAGGGACGATAGCTATTGAACGCGTGCCGATGGACGCATGTGTCACGATCGGCCCATAGCCGAAGTTTAGCACTGTCTCCCAATACTGCGCCCGCAGCCCTCTATCCGGACATTCGCTGCCAGTGTGAAGTCTCGAAGACTAAGGGCGTGTGCCGCTTACAAGTGCATTGTCGTTACCCAGTTCCCTGATTAGTTAACGAAGGTGAAGGAACCTGATTGGCGAGAGATGAAAGTATTTTGGTCCTGGCAAAACGACTATAACCCTGAATCCAACCGACACTTCATCCGCGGCGCTCTCGGTGAAGCAGTGAAGCAGGCCAGTGAAGAACTCGGCCTTGAATCCGCAGAGCGACCGGAGCTTGACCACGACACAAAGAATACGCCGGGCATGGCAGAGATCACCAATACAATCCTGAAGAAGATCAACGAGGCAGCCGTGTTCGTGGCCGACCTCACCCCGATCGGCGAGACGGACAACGGCAAAGCGCTGCCGAACCCGAATGTTATGATCGAATTGGGCTGGGCGCTGAAGGCACTCGGCCCTGACCGCATCATCGGCATCATGAACACCAATAGTGGCTACACGCCAGACGATCTGCCATTCGACGTCCGACATCGGAGGGCGATGACCTATGAACTTGCCCCAATTGCATCCAAAGCCGATCGCGCCAAGGTCAGAAAGAGACTGACGACCGAGCTCACCGAAGCTTTGAAGACCAATCTCGGCCAGTACGTCGAAGCACAGGCTGCCGAAGTCGCCTATGACGGGGCCGCCGAAAAAGACGGTGATCCGTCAATCTGGGCGAGTTGCGAGGGGACGTTCGAATATATTGACACGAGTGATCGCAACAGCTCGGTAGTCGTACCGCCACCACCACGTGCCTACATCCGCATCATTCCTTCCGGCTGGAAAACAGGAGTGCCGAGTGTCCATGACATCCAATATGCTGGTGGTGGATTGGACGTCTGGCCGGCATCGGAAGGCACATCGAGCGGCGACTTTGGCGCGTGCGAAGAGGGCTTCGCACGACTTTGGTACACCGGATACCGAGAAAACAAACGGGAGAGCGCGAATATTGTTCTGTGGTTTGACGAGACCGGCGAATTTTGGGCTGTCCACGGGACGGTAGTCGCTGAGTGGAAGCAGAGTAAGAAAATGCTTCGCGTGGATAGCCTGATCAAGGGATGGCGCAGAACCCTTAGTGACGCAATGCGCGTTCTCGACCATTTCGGAGCACATCCAGCCCGCAAGGTCGAAGTGGGTATCGTCGGCATCAAAGGCGTGATGTGGCCTGCCAACTATATGCTTGAGTCCTCCCTCGCCAGAAAGAAACAGACGATTTTTGTTAGGCAGCAAAGGAATTGGAGCGATAGCGCCCAGCTTGAATTTCTGACTGAGGCGTACAACAAGGTAAGGGACAACTTCGCCCTCCCGCATGAAGATCAGATTGCCTTGAAAAAGATCATCGGAGACAAATGAGTTTTCTATATTTCGCATACGGCTCTAACATGCTGAGCAGCCGCCTGATCGCCCGTTGTCCGAGTGCCAGAGTGATCGGCAAGGCAAGCGCCACCAATCATGCACTGGAATTCACGAAGAACAGCATTGACGGTTCAGGCAAGGCGACCTTGGTGTCTCAGAGCAACGCGATCCACACACCGGGCGTCCTGTTCGAGATCGACGCAGGCGAACGCGGCGCGCTCGACAAATTCGAAGGTGCGGGTAAGGGCTATGACCGTGTCGATGAATTCAGCGTTGCGACGAACGGAGAGACCGTCAACGCAATTACATACCTCGCCTCTGCAAGGCAGAGCGACCTGCGCCCGTTCGATTGGTATCTTGCGGTCGTGATCGCAGGTGCCCTCGAACACGAACTCGGCGGCGACCACCTCAACCTGCTTCGTGCCATCCCGTACAGCATCGATGAAGACGTGACGCGCAAGACTCGTGCCGCGGCACTCAAGGCCCTTGCCGATCATGGTCACTTCGACCACACTACCTTGCTGTAAGGCGGATTATCGCTACCGCGATGTCCGCAATCGCGAGCGATCGGGCGAATGTGCAGGACGCGTTTCAAGTTCGGCCAACTGGGACATGAGCGAGCAAAACTTTTCGCGCATTTTGAAGGCGTAAGTGCCAATTTTAAGGAGCGACAAATCCGCTGTCTTTTGCCCTGATCTTCCGGCCCATACCTGCCGCTAATTCACCCCGAAATGGCGTATCGAAGCTGTCCGTCAGGCATGCAGCGGCGAGCGGAGCGAGCAGCCGCTTAGGGCTCTTCGATCTGGGTGTAGCCCAAGGCTGGTTGCAAGCCTGCGCGGAGAGAGGTGGACGTTCGCTTGCAGTAGCAAGACTCAACGCCCTAACCAACTTGCCATCGATCATCGTGCAACTCTGCTTAGCAGCCTTTGCGCCTTGACCGCTCCAGCGTGTGTCGCGCAATAATCGTGGAATTACTGAAGAATTCATGGGTATTTGGGTGGAGTTGGGATTGCAGAATTCGATGAATTTGAACCGTGGATCGGAATGGCGGCGTTGGGAGCCGCATATTCATGCGCCCGGCACCACGATGAACAACCAGTTCACAGGCCCGACCGCTTGGGAAGACTATCTTACCGCTTTGGAGAAGGCGACGCCGACAATCGAGGCGATTGCCGTGACCGACTACTATGTCACAGACACCTACGAGGAGGTGTTGCGCTACAAGGCTGCCGGGCGACTGGCTGACGCTCAGCTGATCTTTCCGAATGTCGAGTTGAGGCTTGATGTTGCGACCACCAGAAATGGCTTCGTGAACCTGCATCTGTTCGTCAGCCCCGAAGATCCGAAACACGTCGAGGAGTTGCAACGCCTGCTTTCCCGCCTTCAATTCAACGTCATGCAGGATCGATTTGACTGTACAAGGGCCGACCTAATCAGGCTTGGCAAGGCGGCAGATCCAAAGATTACCGACGATGGTGCGGCGCTCGCATATGGTGCCAATCAGTTCAAGGTGAATTTTCAAAAACTGCGCGAAGTGTTCGGCGAAAGCAGTTGGGCCAAGAAAAACATTCTAATCGGGGTGGCCGGCGGTGCGAACGACGGCACGTCCGGAGTCCGTGAAGCTGCGGATCAGACTATCCGCCGTGAGATAGAGAGTTTCGCCCATGTCATCTTCGCGAGCAGCATTGCTCAGCGCGAGTTTTGGCTGGGCCAGCGTCAGTTAAACCCTTCCCAAATTCGCTCGCTCTACGGTGGGCTAAAGCCTTGCCTGCATGGAAGTGATGCCCATAAGCTTGAGGATGTCGCGAGTCCGTTCGGTGACCGCTATTCCTGGATCAAAGGCGGGCTCGAATTCGATGCGCTTCGCCAAGCATGTATCGATCCGCAGGGACGCGCTCATGTCGGTGCTGAGCCACCTGCTTCGGCCACGCCCTCGCAAGTCATTTCACAGGTGGAAATTCAAAACGCGGAATGGGCCGAGACGCCGGTCATTCCCCTCAATCCCGGATTGGTCGCCATCATCGGTGCTCGCGGATCAGGCAAGACGGCTCTGGCAGACATGATCGCTGCCGGGTGCGACGCGATCACGGATGATGCGTGGAACGCGGACGAGTGGGCAAACCCATCATTCTTAGTGCGTGCGCGACCGTTGCTCGGAGACGCTAAGGTCAAGGTGTCTTGGTCAGCAGGCGAGCCGGTCGAGCGCTCGCTGGATGGCTCCGACGCCAACGGGCCATTTGCTTATGAGCGGGTCCGCTATCTGTCGCAGCAGTTCGTCGAGGAGCTTTGCTCGTCGAGCGGACTGACCGACGGTCTTCTGCGAGAAATCGAGCGCGTAATCTTCGAGGCTCACCCCGACCACCAACGCGATGGCGCACTCGATTTCGAGGAGCTATTGGAACACCGCGCTACTCGGTATCGACTGGCGCGTGAGCGAGAGGCCGAAGCTGTCGCCCAGATATCTGATCGTATTAGCACCGAGCTGGAAAAGGAGAAGATGGCGGCTACATACGAAGCGCAAGTCGCTCAGAAGATGAAGCTGGTCGATGCTTACACCGCAGATCGTGCCAAGCTGGTCTCAGCCGGGAGCGAGAAGCGCGCTGAGCGGCACACCGAATTGGCCGGCGCGGCGAACACCCTTCGCGCGACACTCCGACGCTACACAGCGCAGCGCCAGACGTTCTCGGCTCTGCAAGATGAGGTCAGGGATCAGCGTCGCAACAAAGCGCCCGAAACACTCCGGCAGGCTCAAGCCCGACATTCCAACAGTGGCATGTCGGAGGACCAATGGTCCGCTTTCCTCCTCGACTACAAGGGCTCTGTCGACGATGACCTTGACTCCTACGTCAAGTGGGCTGACGGCAGGATTGCCGAATTGAAGGGAGTGCCCCCCATTCCCGGCGATCCTAACACGCCCTATTTTCCAGACGACACCGACCTTAGCTTACTGTCCCAAGCCATGCTCGACGCGGAAATGTCGCGACTGGAAACGCTCGTCAGCGTCGATAGGGACATTCAGCGGCGTTACACCGCGTTGTCCGGCAACATTGCGACTGAAACGGCGGCGCTACAGACGCTTACGGATAAACTGAAGGATGCCAAAGGTGCGAAGGGTCGCGCGAAAGAATTGCAGACGCAACGTGAGGAGGCATACGGGCGTGCATTCGATGCCTTGGTATCCGAGCAATCAGTCTTAGAGGCCCTCTATGCACCGCTGATGGCGCGGCTCGCAGCGGCTTCAGGCACGC
Organism: Pararhodobacter sp. CCB-MM2; assembly: GCF_001691415.1. Classification (GTDB taxonomy): domain Bacteria; phylum Pseudomonadota; class Alphaproteobacteria; order Rhodobacterales; family Rhodobacteraceae; genus Pararhodobacter. The sequence goes on along the minus strand of NZ_LRRR01000005.1, from coordinate 69,818 downwards.
TGAAGAAACTGTCATTCTCTGTCGTCCGGGTGGCGGATGTAGAAAAGTGGGCATGCGAAGCTGAGGATGGCCTGATCGACCTCCGTAAAATGGGCGCGTTTCGCGGCAAAGGCAAACTGCTTCAGAAGGCGAATGAGGTGCTCAAGACGGCGTGGGAGACCGGTGACTCGGCAGCGGTGCGCGAGGCGATGGGGGAGTTCCGCAGTCGCTATCAGAAAGATTTACTCGAGCATTCGCCAATTGCGCATACCGAGCAATTCGAGTTTCGCGCTTGGTCGAAGCGGTTCGCCAAGTGGCTATTCAGTACTGACCACATATCGATCCACTATGGGATCGACTATGACGGCGTGGATATTCGAAAACTGTCACCGGGCACGCGCGGGATAGTGCTTCTGCTCCTTTATTTGGCGCTCGACGATAGTGACAATCGCCCCTTGGTGATTGATCAACCCGAAGAGAACCTCGATCCTAAATCGGTGTTCGATGAACTGGTGCATTTGTTCATCGAAGCAAAGGCGCATCGCCAAGTCATCATGGTGACACACAACGCCAACCTCGTCATAAACACCGATGCTGACCAGATAATCATCGCAGAGGCGGGGCCGCACCCTCATGGCAAGTTGCCATTGATCTCCTATCGCTCCGGGGGCCTTGAGAGCGCTGAAATACGGAAGGCAGTTTGTGATATTTTAGAAGGAGGCGAAGGCGCGTTCCAAGAGCGTGCCAGGCGACTGCGGGTGCGATTGGAGCGCTAACGACTCGGCGCCTATAGAGAGTTACATGACAAAAACGAGCGCGAACGACGATTTGGGCCAGGTGCATCGCTCGCAGACGGTGTGCCTGCTTTGGCGCAAATTCCGCTATAGGCGCATAACGCTGGGTCGGGCTCTCCGCTTTAGTGGCCGATTTTGCAGGATGCTGCGGATGCTATGCCGCAGGTGCGCCAGACCGCTCACCACCCTCCCAGAACGTCAGCCAGGGTTCCGCTGCGTGAACTTGGCTGAGCGTCCGCTTATATGATCTGAAAAGGTGGCGTTCGCACGTGCAGAGAAAGTCAGGATTCCGCCCTTTCGATCGACCTGATCTGACGGCGTCTTACAGGAAGAGCGACGAGGCTCAGCCAGCCGGCCTCCGTCGCGCATTCCATCTATGGCGTTGGGAACAAATGATCCCAGTATGCTATGCGCTTTTCCGAAGCTTTGCTTTTCCATCGCAGTCTGGGAAGCGGACACAACTGAGAAATGCTCCATAGCGGCCGCGTCGCTCGACCAACCATCCTGCTTCGCAACTCGGACAGGCCTTTTGGCTCTCGCCGCAATCGCCACAGACGAGATCTCCACCTGGTTCAGAGCGGATCGGAAGCCCAACACCGCAGGCGGGGCACGCCGGCATACGGCTGCCGCATAGTTTCACATGTTCGCAGCGATACCAGTCTCGTCCGTCCAAGCCCGGCATGTGCAGAAAGCGACCTCCGCAAGTCGGGCAGGTGTGCGTGTGCTGCTGGGCCTCCTCAGGCAAGACGACGCCGAACTCGGGGTCGTTCGTCAGCTCTTCGACGAACACGGAGGGGCGCGCCTCGGAGGCAAGGATGGTCACTGACCGTCGCGCTCGGGTGATGGCCACATACATGACGCGCCGCTCTTCTGCATTCGGATAGGGCTCGGCCTCTGGCGACACCAGGCTGAGCAATGGATCATCGGCGATCATTGACGGGAAACCCATCTTGGCGTTGTCGGCGCCAAGAATGATCACGTGATCGGCCTCCAGGCCTTTTGAGGCGTGGATGGTCTTGAAGGTGATCGTCGCCCCGGGGTTCTGATGCTGCAGGCGTGCGATATCGGGTTTCAAGAAACGGTATCGACCCAAGATAAGGATGGATGGCTTCCCACCATTCCTGCCTTCGGTGGCCGCGAGGGTAGCCACGGCATCACTTAAAGTCTTCTCGCCCGTGTCGCGGCGCGTCCAAGCGATCTCGATCGACGGTTTGTCCGTCTCGCCTGCCGGTATCACCGTCTTGGTGATCTGTGCCGGGTTTCGCAGAACGAAGCGACGGGCGGCCAAGGCGATCTTGTCGACGGATCTGAAGGTCCGGCCAAGGTCGACGGTGCGATGGACGCCAGTGGCCCCCGCATAGGTGCCCCCAAACTCCGTCCCAAAGTTGCGCATGATGTGGATGTCCGACCCGGCAAAGCGGTAGATCGACTGCCAGTCATCGCCGACGGCAAACACCTTGGCATCGGAATGCTGGCGCTTGAGGGCCTGGATCAGCTTGGCCCGCCCGGTAGAGATATCCTGAAACTCATCGACGAGGATATGTCGGAACGGGCTCTGATAGCGCCCGCTTTCGACGAGTGCCGTCGCGCGGTTCACCATGTCTTCGAAGTCGATCCGGTCACCCAGTCGCGATTGATACTCGCGGAAGACCGCCCCAAAGATCTTGAGAAAGGCTTCGGCCCGTTTTCCCATCTTCAGTTTCTGCGCCTTGCCAGAGCAATCTTCGAGCTGGTAGCCACCATTCTTGAAGTGACGCAGGAAGGTGGCCATTAGCGAGGTAAAGCTGTCGACCACGCCGACCTCGGCCACTCTGTCGTATATCTGGATGTCAGGGATCGGCCGCAGCGTAACGTATGGTTCGAGCTTTTCGGCAAGAGCCTCGAGCAGCCGGCCTTCTTCTCGTTCCCAGCTATAGGTTTCCACCAGGATTGTTCCGTGCTCGGCATGGACCTGCCGCTTCCAGTGCATGCCCTCGAGATACGCCTCGCGGTCGATATAAGGCGCTGTGGTCAGCTCCTCCTCTCCGTTCACTCCGCGCATCTTGCGCACGCCGAAATGCTCGATGTAGACGCCGCTTTCTTTCAGACGGAAATCAGGCATATAGACCCGGCGCCCAGTCTTCTCGAGCTTGTGTTCGTAGGTCGGCTCGTATTCGTAGGCGATGCCATTTCGAAATAGCCAATTGGCGATCAGCAGCTCTTCAAAGCTGTTTACCGTCTCGCCTTGCAGCGTCCGCAGGTTGCGACTTTCGACCTGCGCATACCATTCATGCTTTGTCTTAAAATCCCACTCGGACGGGAAATCGTCGAAGAAGCCGGCGAACCAGCCAATCACCGTCTGCGCGATCTCGCTGGCCGTCGCCACGACATGCCGCATGATCTCCTTCATAAGAGACAGGAACGCCTTGTCGTCTGTCGCGGTGGGGGCGAGGGGAGGTTTCTCCCCCTCCACCTCACCGATGATTTCGTAAGCCAGCGCGTGGAAAGTGCGTGCCGCCACAGGGACTCCACAGCGCGCCTCGATCCGCTCGGACATTTCGGTGGCGGCATCTTTGGCAAATGCCAGGAGTAAGAGCTCGCTTGGCTTCCGGATGCCGGCCTTGACGAGATAGGCGGCTTTGGCGGTGATCACACTTGTCTTGCCGGACCCGGCGCCGGCCAGAACCAAGGTCGCATCTTCGTCGACGACAACTGATAGCCGCTGTTCTGGTGTTAGGGGCATCGACTCTACGGTGTCGAAGAAGTCCTTCCACCGGGCAAGCTGTACCTCGACAAACACTGCGATGGACGTGTTACGGGCGGCAGCTGGATCGGACGCAAAGGCCATGATTGGAGCAATTCGGGACATCACCTCGCCGCCCACCGCCGCGGCATTCAGCTTGGACAGGATGCGGTGGTTGAGATCGACGGCATCGCGTGCCAGAGGGGCGATGTGGCACGCTGAGGGATAGGTATCCGGTGCTTTCAGCCCAGTCAGCCCATGCAGGATGTGCCGGACCTTGGCATCCTCTTGCTCCAACTCCGCCAAATTGAATTTGGACCAAGCACTGGTGGCGGCTTCTGCGAATTCCACAGCCGCAGCCGTATTCACCGCTGGCAGGGACAGGCTTTTGCCTCCCTCCAGTTCAAGGCAAAAGCAAGAGGAGAACAGGCCCTTCCGCACCGACGGGCGCGATACAATGCGTTCGAACCCTATCCACGGTGATCCCGCCCCATGAGCTGAAATACCCGTGCCTTGCAGCATCAGGGACCTTGGATGTCGGCCGAAAGGGTCAGCGACAAACCCCAGGATGAACTTTGAAGAGAGGTTCATGTGCACCAAATTCCCGGTCTTTCCTGATCATTAGCAGAAATCAGACAGCACGGAACCGTGTCCGACTTAATTGCGGGAGAGTTGGCAGCCACTTTTTTCCTTATCACTTCGCGTTGAATGCGGGTTTTTCGAATTGACGGGGGAGAATTCGGCTTTTTTTGCCCAACTGTGGTGCTTTTCTTCTTCGCCTGTTCGGCCATTGGCCAATCTCTGGATTGAATGCTGATGACGACACGCAGTCAGCCCGCGCAAAGACAAGGAAGGATCACCCAACCAACGACATTCGGACAGGCTTGATGCTGCCACGAACGGCAGGCACGCAACCAAAGGAAGAACGCTATGCTGAGCAAGTTCACGACGAAGACCCTGTCCGCAGACCTGCAACTCGCTGCCGTGCGCACGCATTTCGATATGCACGGAGCTGCTCTGTGCAATGCCGCGGGGCTGATCGACGGCGAGGCCGGAACGGCTCATGTTCTGAGGCTCATGTCCGCGTTGCGTGAAGCCAGCCGGCTCGACCGCACCACGCGGCACAAGCTGGTCGATTTGCACCGCCTGTTGTCTCTCGATCCCGTCATCGACGTGTTCGAGCCTGACCTCTCTTCTTGGGTTCTGCTGGATCCCGGGAGCCGTGAAGTGGAAGAGCTGTGCCTTCTCACCGACCAGCTCTTTGACCTTCTGGTCGCGATTGGGGAGCTCGACGAAGAGCGGGACGCGTTCGCACTTTCTGCGCCGGAGGCTGCCTGATCCTTGGGGCCGGCCGTGCGTAGCTTGCAGGGGCCGGCCCGCAGAATCGGAGAAACAGCGGATCGCTGCGCGGCCTGTTACAACCATAGGCCCCCGTCAGCACGGCGGCCGGCCGAAAAAAACCTGTGCGCAGCAGATTTCTTCTTTGGTGTCTGAAAGAACGACCAATGTTCTCATCACCAGCACAGAAGACCAGCCCCCTGAAACCTACGACAAGGAGCCTACCGACACCCACCATCCCACGCGACGGAAAATGACGCCGATGAATCAGGCGAACCAGCAACGTTTCCGTACCGCATGAAAGGGAGATCCTCATGCTCAACACCAAGGCCATCGATCAAGCCGAGTCGCGCTTTGCCGCCGCCCGCGCCGTGGAACGGCACCTGCACCGCCACGGCGCAGGTCTCTGCAATCTGCTTGATGTCATCAATGATCCGAACGGCTTGGCTGCGTTCTATAATCTTCACGACGCCATCAACGCGCCGCTTCCTGATACGGATGCCATAGAGGCTGCTCTCAAAGACATATGCCGCGTTCTTGCCGATCAGCCCCCGTCGTCGCTCGACCAGCTCGGCGTTGATTGGTGCTTGCCAGTCTCCGACATGACCCGCTGGCATGGGGCGCGTGCCAGCGAGCTTCTTGCGCGTTTCTCTGGGACCGAATGTGATCCTGTCACGCCTTGTTTTGCAGGGGTCTTGCCTTCTGCGCTCAAGCGTGCACCCGTCTGAGTTCAGATTGGACGAGCGCAGCAGTAACGGGATCCGGAAATTTCCCGAGAGCCTCAGAATTCCGTGGTCGCACGAGTGGGCGATCTCTGCATGGGCATTCCAAATGTGAGACTGCGGTGTTGACCTTCTTCAGAGTTCAGTGCGCATCCTGGGGAATAGGTAGGCGTTGCACACGAACTGTTCGCAGCGGTTGGCCAGCCGGAAAAGGACGGGGCCGGTGTAGCACGAACCGTTATCCAATGTCAGGCGCTGTCCAAGCCTTCGATAGAAGTGACGCTGGGGTGTCCCATCGTCGATCATCCCATGAGAATGAAAGGTTCCTTGAAAAAGGGCGGCGCAAGCCGCCCTTTTTTGCGTGAACGCCGCATCTCGGCCCAAGCGCCTCTGTCGCGCGGCGACTTCAACCCGCTCCTTGAAGCAGGCGATGATCCGGTCCCAGCGAGAAACGCGGGGCCTGAGCCCGGATCCTTTCGCGCGATCGGGCCGCGGGCGCCAATCACCCTCCGTAACCAAACAGCGACGTGGTCAAAGGCCGCTTTTGTCGGCCATTCACGGTGCCTAAGTCCCTCTGGACGAGGTCGAAGCCTCATTCACGCAAAAAAGGGCGGACAAATGAAGAATCGGTCGCATGCGCCCGATTGACCTTATTCGCTTGGCAAATTGACATTTGAAGCCCGCCGATTGCCACTAATTGGTGGTGACAATACAATAACTTTGCCTGTCAACGCCTCAGCCGCATTTCGAATGACCACAGGCGCGGCAGGTCATGCAGCCCTCGATCATCACCAGTTCATAGGCGCCGCAGCTCGGGCAGGACTTGGGCTTTGCGCCACCGGCCACCGCGACCGCTGCGCCGGCCTTGGGGTCGGACTTCAGCCCAAGACCCGCGCCCTCGATGAAGCCGATGGCCACGAGGTGCTCCTCGATCACGCCGCCGATCGCAGCGAGGATCGACGGGACGTATTTGCCCTGCATCCAGGCGCCGCCGCGCGGGTCGAACACGGCCTTCAGCTCCTCGACGACGAAGGAGATGTCGCCCCCGCGCCGGAACACCGCCGAGATCATCCGCGTCAGCGCCACGGTCCAGGCGTAATGCTCCATGTTCTTCGAGTTGATAAACACTTCGAACGGACGCCGATGGCCACCGACGACGATGTCGTTGACGGTGATGTAGATCGCATGCTCGCTCACCGGCCATTTCAGCTTGTAGGTCGAGCCTTCCAGCGCCTCGGGACGATCCAGCGGCTCCGACAGGTAGATCACCTCGCCACCCGTTTCCGCCGGTTGCGGCGCGGCGTCCAAGCTTTCGCTCACGGTCAGGACCGAGCCGGTGACCGCGTTCGGACGGTAGGTGGTGCAGCCTTTGCAGCCCATGTCCCAGGCCGCCATGTAGACGTCCTTGAAACCCTCGAAGCTGATGTCTTCCGGGCAGTTGATGGTCTTGGAAATGGAGCTGTCGATCCATTTCTGCGCCGCCGCCTGCATTTTCACATGGTCCATCGGCGCCAGCGTCTGGGCCGAGACGAAATGCTCCGGCAATTCCTTGTCACCGAATTTCTCGCGCCAGAGGCTGACGGCGTAGTCGACGACCTCTTCCTCGGTGCGCGAGCCGTCCTTTTGCAGGACCTTGCGCTTGTAGGCATAGGCGAAGACGGGCTCGATCCCCGAGGAGACATTGCCGGCATAGAGGCTGATCGTGCCGGTTGGCGCGATCGAGGTCAGCAAGGCGTTGCGGATGCCGTGGGTGCGGATCGCCTCGCGCACATCGTCATCCATCTGCATCATGTTGCCCGAGGCGAGGTATTTCTCGGCATCGAACAGCGGGAAGGCGCCTTTTTCCTTCGCCAGATCGACCGAGGCCAGATAGGACGCACGGGCAATGGCTTTCATCCAGGCCTCGGTCTGGGCGACCGCCTCGTCCGAGCCATAGCGCAGGCCCATCATCAACAGCGCATCGGCAAGGCCGGTTACGCCGAGACCGATCCGGCGCTTGGCTGCGGCCTCCTGTGCCTGCTGCTCCAGCGGGAAGCGCGAGGCGTCGACGACATTGTCCATCATGCGCACAGCGGTGCGGACCAGTTCGTCCAGCTCGGCCTCGTCGATGCCGGCATCCGCGTCATAGGGCGCGCGGACCAGACGGGCGAGGTTGATCGAGCCGAGGAGGCAGGCGCCATAGGGGGGCAGGGGCTGCTCGCCGCAGGGGTTGGTGGCGGCAATGGTCTCGACGTAGTTGAGGTTGTTGGCCTTGTTGATGCGGTCGATGAAGATCACGCCCGGCTCGGCGAAATCATAAGTCGCGCGCATGATCTTGTTCCACAGATCGCGCGCCTGCACGGTGCGGAACACGCGGCCATTGTAGACCAGATCCCACGGGCCGTCGGCCTTGACCGCTTCCATGAACGGGTCGGTGACCAGAACCGAGAGGTTGAACATGCGCAGACGGGCCGAATCCTGCTTGGCCTCGATGAACTGCTCCACATCCGGGTGGTCGCAACGCATCGTTGCCATCATCGCCCCGCGGCGCGAGCCGGCGGACATGATGGTGCGGCACATCGCGTCCCAGACATCCATGAACGACAGCGGACCCGAGGCATCGGCGGCCACGCCCGCGACCGGCGCGCCCTTGGGGCGGATGGTCGAGAAGTCATAGCCGATGCCGCCGCCCTGCTGCATGGTCAGCGCGGCTTCCTTCAGCATGTCGAAGATGCCGCCCATGCTGTCGGGGATCGTGCCCATGACAAAGCAGTTGAACAGGGTGACGGTACGGCCGGTGCCGGCGCCGGCAAGGATGCGGCCGGCGGGCAGGAAGCGGAAGTCTTCCAGCGCGGTATAGAATCGGTCTTCCCAGACCGTGGGCTCTTTTTCAACGCGGGCGAGGTCACGAGCGACACGGCGCCAGCTGTCCTCCAGATTCGTATCGAGCGGTTTCCCGTCGCCGTCCTTTAGACGGTATTTCATGTCCCAGATCTGCTCGGCGATGGGGGCAGCGAAACGGCTCATGGAAGGGGTCCTGAGGGCAAGGGTCGGTCATGGATGGAAGGTGCGAAACATAGTCCCGACCGCCCGGAGGGTCAACGCCGCGAGAGCGAGAAACTGCCTGTTTCGACCTCTTGCCTTTTGCGTCTAGCCAACCACATATGGGGGCCATGACCCTGCACATCCTAAAACTTAGTGTCGGCACGGAATCCGTGGACGACCTTCAGGGCTGGCAAGACCAGCATCGGTTGACCCGTCCGGACGGGTTGCCGCGGCATGTCACGCGGATGTGGCCCAAGCGGGCGGACGAGGTGCTGGACGGCGGCTCGATCTACTGGGTGATCAAGGGGGTGATCCTTGCGCGGCAACGAATCCTGCGGTTCGACCCGGTCGAGGGGCAGGACGGCATTCAACGCTGTGCGATGATCTTCGAGCCCGAGTTGATCCGAACGGAACCGGCGCCGCGCCGCCCGTTTCAGGGCTGGCGCTATCTCAAACCGGAAGAGGCGCCGCGGGATCTTCCGGCGTATCGCGCGGGCGACGATGAACTGCCGCCCGAGCTGGCCGAGGCCTTGGCCGAATTCGGCCTGCGCTGATCTCCGCTGAGGGCCGGCATCATGGGTGCGGGCCCGCAGCGGCAGGGTCAGGCGATGGCAAAGACGCCAAGCAGCATCAGCAGGAACAGCACCAGCGCCACGACGATCAGCACCTTCGCACCGGTCAGGGCCACGCCCGAAATACGGCCGAAGCCGAGAAGCGCCGCAATGGCCGCGACGACGAGCAGGATCAGGATCCACGAGAGCATAGTTCAGCCTCCGATTTTCGACGGACGCCGACCGCCCGTACCTTCAGGATAAAAACGTCTCAACGGCGCGTGAGGTTCCCTTGGGCGTTGCTTTCTTGGGGAATTTTCCCGCGCGGGCAGGGGGCGGAACCCGCCATCGCCAGAAATGTCACTTTTTTGTCGATCCGGGCGGAACCAGAACGCGGTTCGAAGACTTAATCCCGCAAGGCTCGCGCGCGCGGCGCACCAACGTCTGATTTGTCGGACACCTTCGCCCTTGCTGAGACAAGGGGACAACGCGCAGCGCGGGTGGTTGGGAAACTGGAGACACCGTGAAGTCCGCCAATGAATTTGTCCTGATAGCCCTGGCCTTGGTCGGGGTTGTTGCCGTCTTCACCGTCGACATGGTGTCCCCCCTCGGCTTCACTTTCTGGATCCTGTATTTCGTGCCCATCGGCCTGATGTGGCAGGCCAACAACCCGGCGCTGCCCCTCGTTGCGGCGGCGGCGGTGCTGACGGCGGTGACCATCGGCTTCTTCTACAGCGCCGACGGGCTGGAGCCTTCCGTGGCCGCGGTGAACCGGATCATGGCCAGTCTCATGCTGTCCGGGGTGGCCGTCGCCGGGCGCTATTTCATCCTTGGCCGGCATGCCGTGAACGACGCCAATTGGGTGCAGCAGGGCCAAGTGGCCATCGCCCGCTCGGTCCAAGGGGAGCTGTCGCCCGAGCGTCTGGCCCAGCAAACGCTGGAGGTTCTGGGCAATCACACCGGCGCCAAGGCTGCGGTCTTCTACCTGCGCCAGCCGCAGGGCCTGACCCGGATCGGCGCTTGGGGTGCCGACACCAGCGCCCTGCCGCGTGAGATGCCGGCGGACGAGGGTCACATCGGCCGGGCGATCCGCGAAAAGGACGTGCTGGAGGTCATCGCCGGGCACAACACGACGCTGAAATGGGCCTCGGGCCTGATGAGCGGCAAGGTCGCCTCCAGCGCCCTGGTGCCCTTGTCCGAGGGCGGGCACGTGAACGGTGTGATCGAGATCGGCTTCGACCATTCGCTGACCCCGGCGGCCCGTCTGCTGATGGAGCGAGTGGGCGAGAAGGTGGCGATCGCCCTGCGCTCGGCCCAGTACCGCCAGCGCGCGGCGGAGCTTCTGGAGGAAACCCAGCGTCAGGCCGAAGAGCTCCGCAATCAGGCGGATGAGCTGACCTCGACCAACACCGAGCTGGAGGAACAGACGCAGGCCCTGTTGGAAAGCCAGCGCAAGCTGGAAGAGCAGCAGGCCGAGCTGGAAGAGCAGAACACCCAGCTGGAGAGCCAGACGCAGCAGCTGGAGGAGCAGCGCGATGCGCTGGCCCGCTCGCGTCGTCAGCTGGAAGAACAATCCGATACGCTGGCGCGCGAGAGCCAGTACAAATCCGAATTCGTCGCGAACATGTCGCATGAGCTGCGCACGCCGTTGAACGCCCTGCTGATCATGTCGCGCCTGCTGGCCGAGAACCGCGCGCAGACGATGACCGACGAGCAGATCCGCTGGGCCTCGACCATCGAAAGCTCGGGGCAGGACCTGCTGGCGCTGATCAACGACATCCTTGATCTGTCGAAGATCGAAAGCGGCAAGCTGAATCTGGAAACGGCCGAGACCGACCCGCAGGTCGTCGCCCGCAAACTGGTGCGCGGCTTCGAGGCGCAGGCGCGGGCCAAGGGGTTGGCGCTGAAGGCGGAGGTCGCGAAAAGCGCCGGCGTCCTCGACACTGACGTGACGCGGCTGGAGCAGATCCTGCGCAACTTCCTGTCCAACGCGCTGAAATTCACCGAGAAGGGCAGCGTCACGCTCAAGGTCTCGGGCACGGCGGACAGCGTGAAATTCGCCGTACGCGACACGGGTATCGGCATCGACCAGACCCAGCAGGACGCGGTGTTCGAGGCCTTCCGCCAAGCCGACGGCACAATCTCGCGCCGTTATGGCGGGACCGGGCTGGGTCTGTCGATCTCGCGCGAATTGGCGGATCTTTTGGGCGGCGAGATCACCTTGGAGAGCGAGCCGGGCAAGGGCTCGACCTTCGCGGTCACCCTGCCGCGCCGGATGGAGGACCAACCCGCACCGACCGAGGCGCCGCGCGTCCCCACCGCCGCCCGTCCGGCCGAGGCCCCGTCGCTGGCGGTCGCCGGTGGCCCGTTGGCGCCGGCCCTGGACGGTGTGGTCGACGACCGGGACAGCATCCAGCCCGGTGACCGCGTGATGCTGGTGGTCGAGGACGACGCGGCCTTCGCGCAGATCCTGTCCGAGTTGGCGCGCGAGCTGGGCTTCCGCTCGGTCTGCGTGTCGCGGGCCGAGGACGCGATCCGCGCCGCCCGCCACTATACGCCGCATGCCGTGGTGCTGGACGTAGGCCTGCCGGACCATTCGGGGCTCACGGTGCTGGATCAGCTCAAGCGCGATGTCAGCACGCGCCACATCCCCGTGCACATGGTCTCGGCCGAGGATTACACCCGCGAGGCGCTGGCGCAGGGGGCGATCAGCTACATGATGAAGCCCGTCCAGCGCGAGGATTTGGCGCAAGCCTTCCAGCAGCTGGAAGCCCGGCTGGAACAGCGCATGCGCCGCGTCCTGATCGTCGAGGATGATCCCGTTCAGCTGGACGGCCTGCAATCGCTTCTGGGCTCGGACGAGGTGGAAACCGTCGGCGCGGCCTCGGCTGCCGAAGCGGTGGCCGAGTATCGCAAGGGCCGTTTCGACTGCATCGTGCTGGACATGACGTTGCCGGATGCCTCGGGCTTCGACGTGCTGGAGACGCTCGACAGCGACGAGGGGGCAGGGTTCCCGCCGGTCATCATCTATACCGCCCGATCGCTGTCCGAGGCCGAGGAACAGCGGCTGCGCCGCTACTCGAAGTCGATCATCATCAAGGGCGCGAAATCGCCCGAACGTCTGATCGACGAGGTGACGCTGTTCCTGCATCAGGTGGTTTCGGACCTGCCCGACAAGCAGCGCAAGATGCTGGCCGCGTCGCTCAACCGCGATGCGCTGCTGGAAGGCCGCCGGATCCTCGTGGTCGAGGACGACATCCGCAACGTCTATGCCCTGACCGGCATCTTCGAACCGCATGGCGCGACGGTGCAGATCGCCCGCAACGGGCGCGAGGCCTTGGACACGCTGGGCCGCATCGCCGATGGCGCGCAGCCCAAGGTGGACCTTGTGCTGATGGACGTGATGATGCCCGAGATGGACGGTCTGACCGCCACGCGTGAGATCCGCAAGATCGACCGCTGGAAGTCGTTGCCGATCATCATGCTGACCGCCAAGGCCATGGCCGGGGATCAGAACGACTGCATCGAAGCCGGCGCGAACGACTACCTCGCCAAGCCGATCGATGTCGACAAGCTGCTGTCGCTGGCCCGGGTGTGGATGCCGCGATGAGTGTCTCTCCCGTCCAGACGCAAAGCCTTGAAACGGTGGAGCTTCAGCTCTTCCTCGAGGCGCTGTATCGGCGCTATCACTATGATTTCCGGTCCTATTCTGCCTCGTCTCTGCAACGCCGGGCTGAGCTGGCCTGCGAACGTCTGAACTGCGCGACGATCTCGGATCTGCAGCGCCGGCTGCTGCACGAGCCGGATCTGCTGCCCGATATCATCGATGCGATGACGGTGCAGGTGAGCGAACTCTACCGTGACCCCAGCTATTATGCCGCGATCCGCCGCGACGTGATCCCGCATCTGAAGACCTTCCCTTCGCTCAAGGTCTGGGTGGCCGGCTGTGCGGACGGCGAGGAGCTTTATTCGCTGGCCATCCTGTTCAAAGAAGAAGGCCTGTTTGACCGCACCCTGTTCTACGCGACCGAGATCAACCGTCGCGCCTTGGCCAAGGCCGAGGCCGGGGTCTATGACATCGACCGCATGGGCGCCTTCACTCGGAACTATCAGGCGGCGGGCGGCCGGGCGTCCCTGTCCGACTATTACACCGCCGGCTATGGTCGCGCCGTCTTCGACCGGGCCCTGCGCACCCGGACCGTCTTTACCGAGCACAACCTGGCGTCAGACCAGGTGTTTTCCGAAGTGCATCTCGTGTCGTGCCGCAACGTGCTGATCTATTTCGACGGCGCCTTGCAGGACCGGGCCGTCGGCCTGTTCCGCGAAAGCCTGGCACGGGGCGGTTTCCTGGGCCTTGGCGCCCATGAGACCCTGCGCTTCTCCGACCACGCCAGCGCCTTCCAGCCCTTCGACGAGGGCCAGAGGATCTGGCGTCGCACTGCCCTGAGCGAGGTTACGCATGGCCGATGACCCGATCCGCTTCCTGATCGTCGACGACAAGCCCGAGAACCTGATGGCGCTGGAGGCCCTGCTCCGACGCGACGGGCTGGAGGTGCACCGCGCTGGCTCGGCCGCCGAGGCGTTGGAGTTGATGCTGGTCCACGATTATGCCTTGGCGCTGCTTGATGTGCATATGCCTAAGATCGACGGCTATGAGCTGGCCGAACTCATGCGCGGGGCCGAACGGACGCGCCGCCTGCCGATTATCTTCGTCACCGCCTCCGAGCAGGACGACACCCGCCGGTTTCGCGGCTACGAGGCCGGGGCGGTCGATTTCATCTTCAAGCCCATCGATCCGGTGATCCTGAAATCCAAGGCCGAGGTGTTTTTCCGCATCGGCCAGCAGGCACGCGATTTGGCCCGCCAGCGCGACGAGATGCGCGCCATGGCCGCCCATCGCGATCAGGCCTTGGCGCAACTGAAGGCCCATGCCGACAATTCGCCATTGGGGATGGTGGAACTGGACGGCGATCTGGTGATCCGCAACTGGTCCAAGGGCGCCGAGCGGATCTTTGGCCGTCCGGCCTCGCAGATGGTGGGGCATCGTCCCGATCAGGCCGGCTGGCTTACACCCGAGGCCGTGGCGACCCTGCGCGGCTGGCTGGCGACCCCGCTGGCCGAGGCCCCGCCGCGCCATACGCTGGAAACCGAGGCCATGGCCGCCGACGGTCGCAGCGTCGATGTCGAGCTTTATGGCTCGGTCCTCAATGGCGGGCGGCAGTCGCTGGCGGTGCAGGGGCAAGATGTCACCGAGCGTCGGCAGGCCGAGAACACGCGCTCGCTGCTGATCGGTGAGCTGAACCACCGGATCAAGAACACCCTCGCCAATGTGCAGGCCATCGCGCGCCAGACCCTGCGCCAATCCGCGACGCTACCGGAGTTCGACAAGGGCTTCTCGGGTCGTCTGCAAGCCTTGGCCCGTGCGCATTCGATCCTGTCGGATGCCACCTGGGCCTCGGCGCCGCTGGAGCGTTTGATCGAGGATCAGGTCAAGGCCGGCACCTTGGATTGCCAGCGCCTGCACCGCGCGGGTCCGGCGGTCGAGATCAGCCCCGAGAACATGCTGCGCCTCGCGCTGACCCTGCACGAGCTGGGCACAAACGCGCAGAAATACGGCGCGCTCTCGGTGCCGGGCGGCGAGGTCTGGCTGGACTGGCGGGTCGAAGGGGCCGGGCTGGTCCTGACATGGCGCGAGACGGGCGGGCCTGCCGTGGCCGCCCCGGCGCGAACGGGGTTCGGCACGACGCTGATCGAAAGCACCGGCGGGTCCGAGCCCGGCATGGCGCAGGCCGATTGGCAACCGGGCGGTGTTATCTGGACAATCCGGCTCCCATCGGGCGTAACCGCGCTCCGGGCGCCCACAACGGAGGTGGTACCTATGGCTGCGAACTCTGTACCCGGTGAGGACGATCTGGCGGGCCGGCGTGTCTTGCTGATCGAGGACGAACCCTTGGTGGTGTTGGATCTGTCGTGCGAAATCGAGGAAGCCGGCGCTGAAATCGTCGCCGTCGCCCGGACCTTGCCGGACGCCTTGCGGGTGGCGGGCGAAGTGGCCGCGGATGTCGCGGTGCTGGACGGGAACCTGAACGGCGAGAGCGTCGTCAGCGTGGCCGAGCTTCTGGCCAAACGGGGCATCCCGTTCTGCTTCGTCTCGGGCTATGGGCGCGAGCATCTGCCGCGCGCGTTCCGCGATGTGCCTTTGGTGCAAAAACCTTTCGACCCCGATGCGTTGCGGCACACGTTGCGGGGCATCCTGCAGACCGATACCGCGATGTCGGCCTGACGATTTCGAAGTCTTGCGAAAAACGCCCGCCAAGATTGGCGGGCGTTTCGGTTTTTCCGGCAGAAGGGAAGGGGCCTCAGCCCTGCAGATCGGCCCACATCTGTTGATCGCGCTCGGCGGTCCAGATGCGGGGGGTGTCGATACCGCGGGCCTCGTCATAGGCGCGGCCTACGTTGAACGGCAGGCAATGCTCGTAGATCGCGTAATCCTTGAACTTCGGATCGCATTCCGCGCGGACGGCGTCCCAGGCCTCTTTCAGCGTTCCGCCACGGGCCACGACCCGCGCCACCGGCTTGTAGGTCGAGCGGACGAAGTCGGCGGTGTTCTCGATGGCGGCGGCGACCATGTCCTCGCCGACCAGCGCGTCGCCGCGACCGGGCGCGATGGCCTTGGGCTCGAAGGCCGCGATGTTGGCGAGCGTGTCTTCCCAATCCGAGAAATGCCCGTCGCCGCAATAGCAGGCCGAGTGGTATTCGACGATGTCGCCGGTGAACATGACCTCTTGATCCGGCACCCAGACCACCGCGTCCCCGGCCGTGTGCGCGCGGCCCAGATGCATGATGTCGACGCGGCGGTTGCCGAGATAGACGGTCATGGAATCGCTGAAAGTGGTGGTCGGCCAAGTCAGGCCGGGGATTTCCTCGTGCCCCTGGAACAGGCGGGGGAAGCGGCCGAACTCGCTGTCCCA
This sequence comes from Pararhodobacter sp. CCB-MM2, assembly GCF_001691415.1. Taxonomy (GTDB): domain Bacteria; phylum Pseudomonadota; class Alphaproteobacteria; order Rhodobacterales; family Rhodobacteraceae; genus Pararhodobacter. The sequence continues at coordinate 53,717 of NZ_LRRR01000005.1, read as the reverse complement.
GTCCTCCTGCCCACGTTCCACCACCATCGCGCGGGCGGTGTCGGACATGATGATCTCGCGTGCGCCATAGGCCGAGGCGCCCAGAACGCGGACGGCGTGATAATGGGTCAGCACGAGGTGCGAGATCGGCTTGTCGGTGACCGAACGGACGCATTCCATCACCTTGCGCGCCAGACGGGGCGTCGCCTGCGCCTCGACGATCATCACGCTGTCGTCGCCGATGATCACACCGGTGTTCGGATCGCCCTCGGCGGTGAAGGCATAGAGCCCCTCGCCGACTTGGGTGAAGGACGTCTTCTTCTCGGTCATGTCGCCTTGCGACGCGAAGGCCTTGGCCATGGTGTACTCCAGTCTTGTCAGTCTCAGCGCAGGGTCACGGGGAGCCACAGCGCAACGGCGGGGAGGAAGATCACCAACAACAGCGCGGTGATCTGGATCAGCACGAAGGGAATGACCCCGCGATAGATGGTCCGGATCGGCAAGTCCGGCGCGATGCCGCGTAGATAGAACAACGCATAGCCGAAGGGTGGCGTCAGGAACGAGGTCTGCAAGTTCACCGCCAGCGCGATGGCGAACCAGATCATCACCTGATCCCCCGGCAGGCCGAAGTCCAGCTGTGCGACGATGGGGGCGACGATCGGCACCACAACGGCAGTGATCTCCACCCAATCGAGGAAGAAGCCCAGCAGGAACACCAGCGCCATGATGATGAACAGCACGGTATAGGGGCTGGTCTCGTGGATGTTGAACAGATCGAGGATCATCGCATCCCCGCCCAGCCGCCGGAACACGACCGAGAAGATCGAGGCGCCGATCATCACGAAGACGATCATCGCCGTGGTCTTGGTCGTTTCATGCAACGCGCCGCGCAGGGCCGTCATCGTCAGCTTGCGCGACAGGATGGCGAGGATCAGCGCGCCGGTCGCGCCGATGGCGGCGCTTTCGGTCGGCGTGGCGATGCCGGCAATGATCGTGCCCAGAACCGAAAGGATCAGCAGCATCGGCGCCAGCAGGTCGCGGATCAGGGACCACGCGGTCTCACGCAGGCTGCGACGCTCGATCACCTCAGGGGCCGGGACGCGGTGCGGCTGGAGGAACGCCACGGCGCCGAGATAGAGGAAATAGAGCCCCGACAGCACCAGACCCGGCACGATCGCGGCCATGAACAGGTCGCCCACGGAGACGCGCAGCTGGTCGCCGAGGATGATCAGCATGATCGACGGCGGCAGCAGGATCCCCAGCGTTCCGGATGAGGCAATGAGGCCAGACGCCAGCTGCATGTCATATTTCGCCTCGCGCATCGCGGGCAGGGACATCATGCCCATCATCACCACTGAGGCGCCGATGATGCCGGTCGAGGCCGCCATGATCACCCCGATGATCATCACCGAGAAGGCATAGCCGCCGGGCGTGCGCTGGAACAGGGACGCGAGCGAGCGCATCAGCCGTTCCGCGATGCCCGAGCGTTCCAGCATCAGGCCCATGAAAACGAAAAGCGGGATCGCGACCAGCAGCCAGTTGGTCAGCGTGCCGGAATAGATCCGCTGCACGCCCATCGACAGGAACAGCATCGGGATGCCGTTCGCCACGGCAAACAGGATGCCGATCCCGGCCAGCACGAAGGCGACGGGATAGCCCGAGAAGATCCCGGCGATGAGGCCGAGGAGCATGAGTTCGGGGCCGAGGTGGTCGATCATTGGATGTCCTCGGTCAGATCGCCGCGGGTCAGCTGGATCGCGGTGCCGATGGCCCGGATCAGGCCCAGAAGGCCCAGAAGCGCGAAGGAAAGGGGCAGCATGGCCTTGATCAGCCAGCGCGCGTTAAGCCCGCCCTGGGTCGAGCCCTCGGCGGTGCGGAAGGCCACTTCGGTGAAGCTCCAGCCATACCAGGCGATTATGCCGCAGAAGGGCAACAGGAAGATCAGATCGCCGATCATCCGCACCCAGAGCCGTTGGCGCGGGCTCATCATCAACGACAGGAAATCGACCGAGACATGGCGGTCATCGCGCAGGGCCCAGACCCCGCCGAACAGCACCAGCAGGGCGAAGATGTACCATTGGATGTCGAACAGGCTGTTCACCGTCAGCGCCCGGCCAAGAACCGGCACTTGTCCCTCCCAGCCGATCAGGGTGTTCATTCCCATCTTGGCCCAGAGGATCGACAAAAGGATCGTGGCGATCAGCGGCAGAGTGAGCCAGCTCACCCAGGCACCCGGCAGGCACAGCCACGCCATCACGCGTTTCAGGATTGTCGGCATGGTCCCCTCCCAGGCCTTGCAGGATACCGGAAGGCGGGCAGGCCGCCTCCCGGTCGGGTCTTCAGATCATGGAACTCAGCGGGCGGGAAGGGCCTGCAGGGCGCTCCACTCGCCGACGCTGTCCATGTAGCTGCGCAGCGATTCCAGCGCCTCGGCGAAGATCGGGTCCTGCGCCGCCTGTTCGTCCAGCACCGCGTCCGAGGCTTCGCGCAGGGCCAGCAGCACCTCGTCCGGGAAGCGGCGCACATCGGTGCCGGCTTCGCGGATCTCGGCAATCGCCGCCGCTTGGCTGTTGATCTGGTCACCGAGGTTGAAGGCGATGTTCGCCTGGCAGGCCTCGGTCATGATGCTCTGCGTGCGCTCGTCGAAGCTGTTCCAGACATCCATGTTGATGATGATGCTGTCCCAGCTCGACGGCTGGTGCCAGCCCGGGAAGTAGTAATAGTCGGTCACGCGCTGGAAGCCGAAGCCCACGTCAAGCTGCGGCGCCGAGAATTCGGCCGCGTCGATGCGCCCGGTTTCGAGGCTGAGGAAGATCTCGCCCGCGGGCACCAGCTGGGTGTTGGCCCCAAGACGCGCCATCGCCATGCCGCCGAGGCCGGCGATCCGCATGTTCAGGCCCTGCAGGTCCTCGACCGAGTTGATCTCGCGGTTGAACCAGCCGCCGGCTTCCGCGCCGACCAGATGGCAGGGCAGGACCTTGACGTTGAACGGGTCATAGGCGCGCTGGATGATCTCCAGACCGCCGCCCTCGAACATCCAGCCGAGCGCCACGTCGGGCGAGGGGCCGAAGGGCATCGAGCCCACGAGGTTCGCGACCGGGATCTGCTGCGCCCAGTAGCCGATCCAGTCGAAGCCCATCTGCAACGCGCCCGAGCTGACGGCGCCGAAGACCTCGAAGCCGGGGACGAAATCGCCCGCGCCATGCACGTTGATGGTCACCGCGCCGTCCGTCATCTCGTTCACGCGGTCGGCCCAAAGCTGCGGGCTCGGGCCGATCGAGGGCACGTTGAGGCCGAAAACGCTTTGCAGGTCAAAGGTCTGCGCCTGTGCGGCACCCGTGGCGCCCAACACCAGCGCAAGCGCGGTCATGGCGCGCAACTTGTTGAAGTTGCTCATCATATTTCCTCCCAAATGGCATGCCGCAGGCTGCGGCGCCTCCCCTTGAGCGCCAAAAGATCCATCGGCGCCTCCCATTTTGTTAGTCATCAACAAATCTATTTGCAACAGACAAATTTTGTGCCAGACGAAAAAAGGAGGCGGCGCCGGGGACGGGCCGCGACGGGAATTGAGGGAGGTTCCGATGCAAGGAGTCATGGGCGCCGTGGCCGTGGTCACGGGGGCTGCGCAGGGCAACGGACGTGCGATTGCGCTGGGGTTGGCAAAGGCCGGGGCCAAGGTCGCCTGCTGCGATCTGCAGGGCGAACAGGTGGCCGCGCTGGCCGCCGAGATCACCGAATCGGGGGGAGAGGCGATCGGGCTCAAGCTCGATGTGACGGACAGCGCAGGCTGTGCCGCCGTCGCCGCCGAGGTGGCCGCGCGGTTGGGCGCGGCCGCCATTCTGGTCAACAACGCCGGCATCATCCGCCGCACGCTGCCGGATGCCGAGACCTTCGCGCAGGATTGGGACGCGGTCCTGCGGGTCAATGCGACCGGCACGATGCAGATGATCCGCGCCTTCCTGCCGCAACTGCGTCGGACGCAGGGCCGGATCATCAACCTCGGTTCGATCATGTCGGTGACGGCAGGGCCGGGGCTTGCGGCCTATGCCGCGTCGAAAGGGGCCGTGCTGCAGCTGACCAAAGTGCTGGCGCATGACCTTGCGCCCGACGGCATCCGGGTCAACGCCATCGCGCCGGGCGTGATCGAGACGCCGATGACCGAGGTGACCCGCGCCGATCCGGACGCCATCGGCCGCTTCATGGCCCATACGCCGCTGCGCCGCCCCGGTCGGCCCGAGGAGTTGGTCGGCCCCGTGCTGTTCCTCGCCTCCGAGGCCTCGAGCTACATGACGGGCGCGCTGTTGCCCGTCGACGGCGGCTATCTGGCCGCCTGACGAAGACGCGTGATAGGGAAGAATATCATGGAACGACAAGAAGTTGATGTCCTGGTCGTCGGATCGGGCGCAGGCGGTCTGTCCAGCGCCGTCGCAGCCGCGCATCGTCGCCTCAAGGTGCTGGTGGTGGAGAAGGAGCCGGTGTTCGGCGGCACCACCGCGCGCTCGGGCGGCTGGATGTGGATCCCCGGCAACGGGCCGGAGCTGCGCGCCGGAATCGACGACAATGCCGAGAAGGCGCGGATCTATCTGCAGCACGAAGCGGGCGAACATTTCGATGCCGAGCGCGTCGACAGCTTCCTCGAGGCCGGCCCCAAGGCGGTGAAGTTCTTCGAGGACAACACATCGCTGCAATTCGACCTCGGGCCGTTCTTCGCCGATTACCACCCGGACGCGCCGGGCGGCATGGACGGCGGGCGTTCGATCGTTGCACGGCCCTTCGACGGGCGGGAACTGGGGCCAGAGATCAAGCGGCTGCGCCCGCCTTTGCAGGAGATCACCTTCCTCGGCATGATGATCGGCTCGGGCAAGGAATTGCTGCATTTCTTCAACGTGCTGCGCTCGCCGGTCTCGGCCTTCTACGTCGGCAAGCTGTTCCTCAAGTTCCTCCGCGACATGGCGTTCCATGGCCGGCCCATGCGCCTGATGAACGGCAATGCGCTGGCCGGGCGGCTGGCGAAATCGGCCTTCGACAAGGGCGTGCCGATCTGGACCCATGCCCCGGTGCGCGAACTTCTGCGCGACGACGCAGGCCGCGTGATCGGCGCGCGGATCGACCGGCGTGACGGCCCGGTCGAGGTCATCGTCAAGAAGGGCGTGGTGCTGGCTGCCGGCGGCTTCCCGCAGGACATGGCCCGGCGCAAGGCGCTAATGCCTCATGCGCCGACCGGCTATGAGCATGTGACGCCCGCCCCTCCGGGCAATACCGGCGACGGGCTGCGCATGGGCGAGGCCGTCGGCGCGGTGGTCGATACCTCGCTGCCCCATGCCGCCGCCTGGGTGCCGATCTCGCGCCCGGTGAAGGCGGATGGCACGCTGGGCACCTTCCCGCATTTCGTCGACCGCTCGAAACCCGGGGTGATCGCCGTCACGCGCTCGGGCCGCCGCTTCGTGAACGAGGCGCAGTCCTATCACGATTTCTGTCAGGCCATGGTCGCGCGCAACCGCGAGGAAGCGGGCGAGGGGGCCGAGCCGGCGGCGTGGTTCATCACCGACCACCGGGCCTTCCGCAAATACGGGCTGGGCTATGCGAAACCCGCGCCGGTGCCCTACAAGGCGCTGATCCAGAACGGCTATCTGCTGCGCGGCAACACGCTGAAGGAACTCGCCGCCCAGTTCGGTGCCGATGGCGAGCAGCTGGAAGCGACGGTGGCCGAGTTCAACCGCCACGCGCCCCGGGGCGAGGATCCGGCCTTCGGCAAGGGCACGACCAGCTACAACCGCTCGCTGGGCGATCCCGAGAACACGCCAAACCCTTGCCTCGCGCCGATCAAGGACGGGCCGTTCTATGCCGTGCGCCTCTATGTCGGCGACCTCGGCACCTTCGCGGGGCTGAAGACCAACGGCAATGCGCAGGTGCTGGACGAGGAGGGCCGCCCACTGGAGGGGCTCTATTCGGTCGGCAACGATGCGGCCTCGATCATGGGGGGGAATTACCCCGGCGGCGGCATCACGCTGGGGCCGGCGATCACCTTCGGCTACATCGCCGCGCGGCACATGGCCGGCGGCAATGACTGACCGCACCACGCAGGGCGTCGCGCTGGGGTTCCTCGCGGCGCTCAGCTGGGGGGTCTACAATGTCGGCGCCGAGATCGGGCAGCAGAGCGGCTTCCGGCCCGCCGACCTGACCCTCCTGCGCTATGGCGGCGCGGCGCTGTTGATGGCGCCGCTGCTGGTCTTCGCCCGCCACCGCCTGCCGCCCCTTCGTAAGGTGGCGGTGCTGGCGCTGCTGATCGGGCCGTTGTTTGCGCTGGCGTTCAACGAGGGCTTCCAGCGCGCGCCCCTGTCGCATGCGGTGGTGATCGGGCCGGGGATGTCGATGCTGGTGGCGAACCTCTTGGACCGTTGGGCCAGCGGCCAGCGCCTCAGCTGGAACCGGCGGATCGGTATCACGGTGCTGATTGTCGGGCTGTTGATCATCGCCTCGGACGCACCGGCCCCCCGGCATTCGGGCGGATCGGTGCTGGCGGGGGATCTGTTCTTCGTGACCTCGGGCTCGCTCTGGGGGATCTACGTCTTCATCATGGGCCGCTGGAAGCTACCGGCGATCGAGACGACGGCTGCCATCGCCGCCTTGGCGAGCCTGACCTACCTGCCGGTCTATCTGTGGGTCTGGGGCTGGCCGCAAATGGCGCCGGGCCTGTGGGCACAACAATTCTTCTATCAGGGCGTCGTCGGCGGATGCCTCGCCTTCGTGATCTTCGCCGCGGTCGTTCTGCGGCTGGGTGGGGGCCGCGCAGCGCTGTTCTCGGCCCTCGTGCCGTCGACCGCGGTGCTGCTGGCGATCCCGCTGACGGGCCAATGGCCCAACGGGGTGCAATGGGCGGGTGTTGCCGTGACCACCTTGGGCTTGGTGATCTCGCTCGACCTCAAACGCCGCTCAGGCGGATTGCCGGACGCGCGCCAAGCGGCTAACGGGGGAGGGGGCACGGCTTGAGACGAGGGCGCGGCGTGGACGGAAACGACGAGAACGGCATCGAGAAACCGGCCAAGGCCCAGCGTGGCATCCGCTCGCTTGAGACGGCGGGCGCCATCCTGCAGGCCATGGCCGAGGCCGGCGGGCCGATGAAGCTGCGCGATCTGGCCGAGGCCGTCGAGGTCGCACCGGCGCAGCTGCATCCCTATCTCGTGAGCCTGCGCGCCATGCGCATGGTGGAACAGACGGGCTCGGGCCTCTATGGCCTCGGGCCCTTCGCGCTGGAGGTGGGGCTGGCCCGTCTGCGTGCGCAAGATGCCTATCACGAAGCCATCCTGCGCATCGACCAGCTGGCCGAGGAGACGCATCTGATGGTCGCCCTCAGCGTCTGGGGGCCGCATGGCGCGACGATTGTGCATGTGCGCGAGACCATCGCCCGCATCCATGCCAACGTGCGGGCGGGCGGCGGTTTCGCCCTGACCTCGACCGCGACGGGGCGGCTGTTCGTGGCCTATCTGCCCGAGGCCATGACCGAGCCGCAGATCCGCGCCGAACTGGCCGAGCAGGCCTCGACCGATCCGCGCTTTGCCTTCGACGAGGCGGCCTATCGTACCCAGGTCGCGCAGATCCGCGAGCGCGGCTGGGAAACCACCACCGATCTGCCGATCCCCGGCGTCTCGGCCGTGGCGGCGCCGGTTTGCGACTATACCGGCACGATGAAGCTTGCGGTGACGGTGATCGGGCCGACGCAGCAGATCGATCTTGGCTGCGACGGCCCGGCGGTGCGGGCCACGCTGGATTTCACCCGGCGGCTGTCTGCGGACCTCGGCTACCGCTCAGCCCGCGCGAGGGGCTGAGCCGGCCGCCATTGCCGCCAGATCGCTGCCACGCCTAGGGCGGCAACCACCGTCAAGGCCGCGAGGCTGATCGGGCGGGTCAGGAACACACTGAAATCCCCGTCCGACAGCAGCAGCGAGCGGCGCAGGTTTTCCTCGAACGGCTGGCCGAGGATCACGCCCAGAACAAGGGGCACCACGTCGATCCGCAGCAGGTGCAGCGCATAGCCGACCAGACCGAAGATCAGAACAAGGTACAGATCGAAGGTCGCATGCGCGGTCGAGTAGACGCCGATACAGGTGAACAGAACGATGCCGGGGAACAGCATCGGGTAGGGGATGCGCAAGAGCCGCACCCACAGGCCGATCAGCGGGATGTTGAGGATCAACAGGAACGCCGTGCCGATCCAGAAGCTTACGATCAGGCCCCAGAACAGCTCGGGTTGCAGGACCATCACCAAGGGGCCGGGCTGGATGCCGTGCAGCATCATCGCCGCCAGAAGCAGCGCCATCACCGCGTCGCCCGGAATGCCCAAGGTCAGCGAGGGGATCATCGCCGTGCCGATGCCGGCGTTGTTGCAGGCCTCGGGGGCGGCGAGGCCCTCAATCGCGCCCTCACCGAACTCCTCGGGCGTTTTCGAGACCTTCTTCTCGATGGCGTAGGACAGGAAGGTCGCCATGCCGCCGCTGGTGCCGGGCAGGGCGCCGAACACCGCACCAAGACCCGAGCCGCGCAGCATCGCCGGCCAGGCGCGGCGCCATTCGGCCTTCGTGGGCAGCTGGTCCCGCAACTTCAGCGACCCCCGCACCGGACTCACGCTCTTCTGCCCGGCGCTGAGGATCACTTCGGTGACAGCAAACAGGCCCATGGCCAGCGCGATCAGGCTGATCCCGTCGGACAGGTTCGGCAGCCCGAAGGTGAAGCGCTGGAAGCCCGTGTTCACATCCGTGCCGACGGTGGCGATCATCAACCCGATCACCATCGCCGCCAGCCCCTTGAGCAGTGACCCCCGGCCCACGGTGGCGGCGGCCATCAACCCAAGCGCCATCAGCGCGGTGTATTCGACCGGGCTGAACTGGCGGGCAAAGGCGGCCAGCAGGGGGGCGAAGAGCATCAGCAGCAAGATGCCGAAGCTCGATCCCCAGCCCGAGGCCACGGCCTTGGTGAACAGCGCCACGCCGCCGCGGCCCTTCTTGGCCATCGGGTAGCCGTCCAGCACATCCACCGCCGCCGCGGGGTGCCCCGGCACGCCCAGCAGGATCGAGCAGGTGCCGCCGCCGAAATCCGCGCCGAAATAGACCCCGGCCAGCATGATCAGCGCGCCGTCCACGGGCAGGTGATAGGTGAAGGGCAGAAGCAATGAGATGGTGATCAGCGCGCCCAGCCCCGGCAGCACGCCGACCAGCGTGCCAAGGAAGACCCCGGCGAAGCAATAGAGCAGGTTCGCAGGCAACAGGGCCGTGCCCAGACCCAGCGACAGGTGATCGGCAAAGGAAGTCAGCAGGTCCATCGCGGCCTCAGAGGTTGAAGGCGGGCAGCGGCATGCCCAGCCCGGCGATGAAGATCACCCAAGCCAGCCCGGTCAGCGCCACCGCCAAAAGCACCGCCGTGACCGGGCGGGTCGAGGGGTCCGCCTGTGCGGCGATCACCACCAGCAGGAACGAGGCGGGGACGAAGCCAAGGGGCCGGATTGCCAGCGCGAAAGCCAGCACCGCGGAGGCGATGGCGATCAGCGCGCGCAGCTTGGGACGGGGGAAGGGGCTCTCGGCCGTCCGACGCCACGCCGCTAGCGCGATGCCGAGGCCCAAGAGGGTCAATGCGCCGCCCAGTACCGCCGGGAAGAAGCCCGGCCCCATCGCCGCCGGTGTCCCGAGGCGGTAATGCGTGCCGGCATAGATCCCGACGCCCAACCCCAGCACGCACAGCAAGGCGCCCGTGGCAAGGTCGGTGCTATCGCGTCGTGTCTCAGCCATCGGCGTTCTCCAATTGCAGGATCAGCCAGTTCGACAGGCGGGCAATCGCCGTTCTCGCGGCGCTCAGGCGGTATTTGGAGAACCCATGCGGCATCCCCTCCAACACATCGAGCGTCACGGCAACCCCGGCGCGGTCGGCGGCCTCGGCCAAGGCGAGCGCTTCCGAGTAGAGCCCCTCGTGGCTGCCCAGTGACAGATGCAGGGGCGGAAGACCGGCGGGGTCGCCGAACAGGGGGGACGCCCGCCAGTCGCGCCGATCCGCGGTTTGCATGTAGAGAGCGATCATGTCTTCGCCCATCTCGCGTGTGGCCATGTCGTTGTCTGCGTTGAAGTCCCAGCTCTCGCCGGTCAGGGTCAGGTCCAGAAACGGGCTGATGCCGCTGACCGCGAACGGGGGGCGGGCGCCGTCGTCCCGCAGCCCCATCGCCGCCGCGATCGACAAGCCACCACCCGCAGACTCGCCGATCAGCGCATAGGGGGCAGGTGCCTCGGCCAGCGCGCGGGCCAAGGCGATGGTGTCGTCATAGGCGGCGGGGAACGGATCTTCGGGGCCTTGCCGATAGGCGGGGGCGAAGACGCGGCATCCGGTCTGCGCGGCGATCTCGCTGGCGTTCGAGCGTCCAAGTGCGAGGTTGCCCCGAACATAGCCGCCGCCATGCAGGAAGATGAGGACGGCGTCCCGAGACACCCCGGCTGGCGTCAGCCACTCGCCGGACAGCCCGGCCAAGGTGGCGGGGGTGACCGTGACGCTCTCATTGGCGGGGGCGATGATCGGCAGGGACAGGAAACGCTCGGTCGCGGCGCGCATGGCGGCAGCGTCGCCGGTGACGCGGTAGGCTGTGCCGGAGCGGGCAGCGGCGAGGAGCTGGTCCACCACCGCCCGGTCCTGCGCCTCGACCGGCAGGTCGGTGCGGGTAAGGGTCATCGTCACTGTTCCAGATGAATGTCTAGATCGGCGATCAGCTGCTGCATCCGCGGACGCTGCTCGGCGATCATCGCCTGAAACTCGGCGGGGGAGGAGGCCACGACCTCGTAGCCATTGGGCCCGACGACTTCCTGCACGAAGGCAGGATCGTTGATCACCTCGGCAAAGGCTTGCTGGATCTCGGCCTGCACGGCCTCGGGCGTGCCGGCGGGCACGGCGAGGCCGATGATCGGGCGGATGTGCAAGTCGGGGAAGCCTGCTTCGGCGAAGGTCGGCACATCGGGCAGGATCGGCTGGCGGTTGTCGCCGTCGATCATCAGCATCCGCATCTGCCCGGTCGGCCCGAAGCGCACCGCCATGATCGAGCTGGACACCACGGCGTCAATGGTGCCGCCGAACATGTCCTGCATCAGCTGACCGGCCACGCGGTAAGGCACATGGCGCATCTCGATGCCGGCGGCCTGCAGGAATTGCTCCATGCCGACATTCATGATGTTGCCGACACCGAACGAGCCATAGCTGCGGCTCGGACCCTCCTGCTGCATCAGCGCGACGAATTCGGCCACGTTCTGCACCGGCAGATCGCCCCGGATCAGCAAGCCGAAGGGGATGTCGAACAGCTGCGAGACCGGGATCAGGTCGTGATCCGGATCATAGGGCAGGCTGTCGTAGAGATAGGGGTTGTAGATGAAGCTCGATTCCGAGCCGACGAAGATCGTCTGGCCATCGGGGTCGGCTTTCGCGACGGTGTCGGCGGCAATGATCTCGTTCGCGCCGGGCCGGGTGTCGATAACGACGGGCTGGCCCCAACGGTCGGAGAGATGCTCGGCGACGACATGCATCACCGCGTCCATCGGCCCGCCCGGATAGGCGTGGATCAGGGTGACGGGGCCGCTGGGATAGTCCTGCGCCATAACGGGCGCGGCGAAGGCGGCCGCCATTGCCAGCGGGGCAAGGCGGGTGATGGGGTTGCGCATGTCGGTCTCCTCCCTTGGGCGCGATCGGCGCCCTCCCGGTGCGCCGCAGGAGGTTGACCATAGAGACCGCGTTGCGCGGCGTTTGACATTTTGGGACAGATCAGCCCGCGCGCTGGGCCCGCCAGTCGCGCGGCGCTTGGCCATAGGCCGTTCGGAACCATCGGCTGAAGGCGCTGAGGCTGTCGAAACCCAGAAGCGGCGCGATCTCGGTGAAGGGCTGGTCGCTGTCGGTGACATATTGCATCGCCAGCTCGCGCCGCACCCGGTCCCGCAGTTGCGAGAAGTTCACCTCGGCCCCCGCCAGCCGCCGGTTCAGCGTCCGCCGGTTGGTGCCGAGCAGGGCGGCGACGGTATCGGCCCGCGCCTCGCCGCGCGGCAGGGTCAGGACGAGGAGCTGCTGCACGCGGTACAGATAGAGGCCGGACCGGTCCTCAAGATCGGTGAGCATCGCGCTGGCCTGCGCCTCGATCCGCCCGCCGACCGGGTCCATCCGACGCGCAAGATCGGCGTTGTCCAAGACCACGCCGTTGAACTCCTGCCGAAAGTCCGGCCGGCAACCGAGGTATCGACGATAGACCCGATCCGGTAGTTTGGGGCCATGGCGAAACCCGACCGCCGCCGGTTGCCAGCCGGGACCGACCATCCAGCCGACCATGTGGACGATCGCCCGCACCACCATCTCGGCGCATTGACGCGAGAACCCGCCTTCGCCGGTCATCACATCCATCGCCAGAACCGCGCTGTCCTCGCCTTCCTCGAACGTCAGGTAGAGCGCGTTGGAATGCAGGTGCAGCGCCTTCACCAAGGTGCGCAACGCACCGCGCAAGGTGGTCTCGCGGCGCAGCAGCAGCACGATGGGCCCAAGGTCCGGCATCCCGCGCCATTCAGCGATGCGCAGGCCGAAATCCTCCTGACCGGTCAGCTCGGCACAGTGATCGAGCAGCGCCATCAGCTTGCCCACGGGAATGCGCAGATCGGGTTGGGTCAGAACGCTCGGGTCGAAATCCAACTGGGCCAGCACGCTGTCCAGCGATTGCCCCTGCAGCGCGAGATAGGCGGCAACATCGCTGAGCAGGCTGCCGCGAATATTGTGGCGCGGCAGCGGGGCAGTGGTGGCAAGAGGCGGCGAAGAGGGCACGATCATGTCCGGGGCGGGAATGCCGTCAGTTTAGAACCGGCCTCGGGCGCGGTCGAGGGCACGGCGTGCGTGCGCGTGAGTGAGAAGTTTGCGTTATCGCTGGGATCATTAATTGCATTTCTCGTAATGCCTCGGCATTGCTAGGTTGCGCCGCATCCGCCGACCCCGTGTCCGGCGAACCTTGGGAGGACTACCGAATGCGCAAGACCCTCGCCGCGGCCGCTCTGGCCGCGCTGTCGACCACCGCCTTGAGCCCGCTTCACGCGGAAGTGCCGAACGATGCCCAGACGCTGGCCCTGGCCGCGCGCATCGACAACAACAGCTTCGACCGCGCGCAGCTGATGATCGCCAACCAGGTGCAGTTCTGGCAGCCGGTGATCGAGACCCTGCTGACCGACGATCCCAACGAAGGCATCCTGCCGAACCTGGCGACGGAATGGTCCTATAACGACGACAACACCGTCCTGACCCTGACCCTGCGCGACGGCATCAGCTTCACCGATGGCACGCCCTTCGACGCGGCCGCCGTGCAAGCGAACCTTGAATACCTCGCCGCCGGTTCGGGCCAGAACGGCTATATGGCGCGCTCGATCGAGAGCTACGAGATCCTGTCGCCCACGCAGATCGCCCTGCACCTGAACGCCCCCGATCCCGCGCTGGTGTTCAACCTCTCGACCGTCGGCGGCGCCATGAGCAGCCCGGCGGCGCTGGGCCAGCCGGGTTCCGACGTGCTGCCGATCGGCACCGGCCCCTATGTCTATGACGTCGAGGATTCGATCCCGAACAGCCAGTATGTCTACCGTCGCAACGCCGACTACTGGAACCCTGAGGCCTATCCGTTCGAGGTGATCACCGTCGCCCCGATGACCGACACCGTGGCGCGGATGAACGCGCTGTTCGCGGGTCAGGTCGATGGCACCGTCGCCGATGTCCGCGCCATCGCGCAGGCCGAGGCCTCGGGCCTGTCGGTCTACGAGGCTGACGTGAACTGGGCGGGCGTGATCATTGCCGACCGTGATGGCACTGTCGCGGCACCGCTGGCCGATGTCCGGGTGCGTCAGGCGCTGAACATGGCCTTCGACGACGCCTCGATCCTGCAATATGTCGATCTGGGCCACGGCCTGCTGTCGGACCAGATCTTCCCGCCGTCGAGCCCGGCCTATGTGCCCGAGCTGGACGATTACTACCCCTACGACCCTGAGCGTGCGCGCGAGCTGCTGGCCGAAGCCGGTTATGCCGATGGGTTCGAGATCATCTTCCCGGACATCCGCCCCTTCGCCTCGTTCTATCCGATCGTGCAGCAGCAGCTGGCCGAGATCGGCATCACCGCAACCTTCGAAGCCCTGCCGCCGGGCAGCGCCATCCCGGTGATCCGCTCGGGCCGCTATGCCGCCTATGTGTTCACCTTCTCGTCGAACGACCCGTGGACCGACATCCAGCAGCACCTGACCCCGGATGCCGGCTGGAACGCCTTCCACTACAGCGACGACACGCTGAACGGGCTGATCCACGACGCGCAGATGGCCACCGGTGACGCACAGGTCGCGGCCTTCCAGGCGGTCAACCGCTACATTGTCGAGAACGCCTTCTTCGTGCCGTGGTATCGCCAGTACGGCATCTACCTGAGCGGCTCGGACGTTCATGTGGAGATGCAGCCGGGCAACCAGGCGCCGTATATCCGCAACTACAGCCCGGCTGAATAAGCCTCTGCGGTTGCAGGGAAAAACCGGCGGCCCGTCCCTGTCAGGGGGCGGGCCGTCTGTCGTTTCAGCCCCGGCCCAGCTGGGCAAAGCGGGCGCGGCTGAGGGACAGGAAGTCCTGCATCAACTCCCAGTCCGCCAGTTCCTCTCGGTGGATCAGGCCCAGCGGGATCAGCTTGCGCCGAAGGTCCAGCGGCAGGGCCACCAGCCGTGGCTCGCGCATGGAGCCGACCATCAGGTCCGACAGGATGCACAGGGAATCCGTGCGCTGGACGGTGGTCAGCACGGTCAGCAGGTTCGAGCTTTTCATCCAGAAATCCGGCTCACGCCCCAGCCGGTCCGAGATCGAATAATCCCCGGTGTCGGCATAAAGCGCCATCTCGGTATAGGCGATCCACGGGTAGTCCAGCAGCGCGGCCTCGGAATCGCGGTCGCCAGGTTTCAGCTGGCCGAAGACCGGATGCCCCTCGCGCGCGGTGATCTGCACGGTGATGTCGGTCAGCCGGTGGCGCATCAGATGCGGATGCTCGCGCCGGTCGACCCGCGTGCCGCCCAGCACCGCGTCGAGCCGCCCTTCGTCAAGATCGGAGAGCGCGCTGCCCTCGCGCAGGGCCGAGATCTCCAGCAGCAGGTTCGGATGACGGCGCCGCATTTCCTCATAGACCGGAGTCAGCACGCCCGAGCGCCAGATCGGCCCGACGCCCAGCCGCAAGGCGACGCGCTGTTCGGCCGGGTCCTGCCGCAGCTCGCCCTGCGCGATGTCCCATTGGCGGTTCATCCGGCGCGCCGTGGCCAGCACGCGTTCGCCGAACGGGGTCGGGCGCACGCCGCGCGCATGGCGCTCCAGCAATTGGCGGCCGAACGAGGCCTCCAGCAGCGCCAGCGAGCGCGACAGGGCCGGCTGCGTCAGGTTCAACTGCTCGCCCGCGCGGCGCAGGCTGCCTTGCTCGACGATCGCCTGAAAGCGGAAAAGATGGGTAAACTGGTCCAGCATGAGTGAAAAGATTCCCTTATACCTCATGGGTGTTTTTTCATTTTTTCTTTCAACTGGCAACTGCTAGATCCGCAAACGGAATGACCGGGAGACCGCAAGGCGGCACCGGGGGAGCGGGAGGGCTCAAGACATGATCGGCTATTTGCTGAAGCGTGCTGGCTTCGGGCTGGCCCTGTTGATCGTCATGTCGACGATCACGTTTTTCCTCGTGTTCAGCGGGACAGAGCGGGTCGCCGCCAACATCCTGGGCGACAACGCCTCGGATGCGGATATCGCGGCGCTGACCACGGAACTGGGCATCGACCGCCCGATGCTGGTGCAATACGGCGAATGGATGGGGGGCGCCCTGACGGGGGACCTCGGCCGCGCCTGGACCACGCCGGGCAGCGTGACCGAGATCCTGGCCCGCCGCCTGCCGGTGACCCTGTCGATCGTCGGCACCGCCGTCGTCGTCATGGCGCTGGTCTCGGCCGTGCTGGGGATCACCGCAGCCGTCAGGGGCGGCTGGGCCGACCGGCTGATCCAGCTGGTCAGCGTCATCGGTTTCGCGATCCCGAACTTCTGGCTGGGACTGATGCTGGTGGTGCTTTTCGCGCTGAACCTGCGCCTGTTGCCGGCCACCGGCTATGTCAGCTTCAGCACCTCACCGCTGGGATGGCTGGCCGCCGTGACGCTGCCCGTCACCGCGCTGGTCCTTGGCGGCATCGCCTCGGCCAGCCAGCAGGTGCGGGGCGCCGTGATCGACGCGCTGTCGCAAGACTACGTGCGAACGCTTCGGGCGCGCGGCGTGCGCTCGGCCTCGATCCTCTACCGTCACGCTTTGCGCAACGCGATGCCCGCCGCGCTGACCGTGCTGTCGGTGCAGTTCATCGCCCTCCTCGGCGGCGCCGCGATCATCGAGCGCGTCTTCGCCATTCCCGGCCTCGGCGAGCTGACCGTGCGCTCGGCCATCGTCGGCGACGTGCCGGTGCTGATGGGCGTGGTGGTCGCGATGATCATCGTCGTCATTCTCGTCAACATGGTCATCGACGTCGTCAATGCCTGGGTCAACCCGAAGGTCCGCCTGAAATGAGCGCTCCCGCAAACACCCGCGAGCGGACCTCGTTCCTGCTCTCCGTCCTGTCGAATCCGATGGGCCTGATCGCCGCGCTGATCCTGCTGGCCATGGTGCTGGTGGCGATCTTCGCTCCGCTGATCGCCCCGTTCGAGCCCAATGCCGTGCAGATCTTCAAGGTCAACGCAGCGCCCGGAAACGGCTACCTGCTGGGCGGCGACGGCTCGGGCCGGGATATCTTCTCGCGCCTCGTTTACGGCGCGCGCAACACCTTCCTCGGCGCGCTGGTCGCCGTGACGGTCGCGGGCGTGCTGGGTGTGACCGGCGGTCTGTTCGCCGGCTATTACGGCAAGACTTTCGACACCGTCTCGGGCTGGATTGCCGATGGCCTGATGGCGCTGCCCGCGATCATCGTGCTGCTGGCGCTGTTCCAGGCGCTGGGGTCGTCGATCTACCTGTCGATGGCGGTGTTCGGCGTAATGCTCTCGCCCGGCTTCTTCCGCCTGACGCGCAACCTCGTGCGCGGCGTGAAGCATGAGCTCTACATCGACGCCGCCCGCGTCGCCGGCCTCAGCGATATCCGCATCATCCTGCGCCATATCCTGCTGGTGATCCGCGCGCCCGTGGTCATTCAGGTGTCGATCGTGGCCGGTATCGCCATCGTCATTCAGGCGGGGCTTGAGTTCCTCGGCCTCGGCGACAGCAATGTTCCGACCTGGGGCGGGATGCTGCAGGACGCCTTCGCCAACCTCTATGTCGCACCGAAATCGGTCTATTGGCCGGGTCTGGCGATCAGCTTCACCGTGGCCTCGCTGGTGCTGCTGGCCAACGCGATCCGCGACCGCATGCAGCGGGGCGATGCCGCGCCGCGTGCCGCCAAGCTGCCGCCCGCGCCGACCTCGGTCACGGCGCCGCTGCCGGCCGACAAGGACGCGCTGCTGCAGGTGCAGGACCTCGTCGTCGGCTATCCTGACCGCGCGGGCTGGAAGCCGGTGGTGAAGGGCGTGTCGCTGACGCTGAAGCGTGGCGAGATCTTCGGTCTGGTCGGTGAATCCGGTTCGGGCAAGACGCAGACGGCGTTTTCGGTGCTGGGCCTACTGTCGACAGGCGGGCGCGTGCTTTCGGGCTCGATCCGCTTCGACGGGGACGAGATCACCGGCCTGTCCGAGGCCCAGCGTCACGCGCTGCGCGGCAAGCGCATCGCCTATGTGCCGCAAGAGCCGATGTCGAACCTCGATCCCTCGTTCAAGATCGGCTTCCAGCTGGTCGAGCCGATGGTGACCGTGCTGGGCATCTCCAAAGCCGAGGCCAAGGCGCGCGCGCTGCAACTCCTTGCCCGCGTCGGCCTGCCGGACCCGGAGCGCGTGTTCCGTTCCTATCCGCATGAAATCTCGGGCGGGATGGCGCAGCGCGTGCTGATCGCCGGGGCGGTGTCCTGCAACCCCGATCTGCTGATCGCCGACGAGCCGACCACGGCGCTCGACGTGACGGTGCAGATGGAGGTGCTGGAACTCATGCGCGACCTGCAGGCCGAGTTCGGCATGTCGATCATCCTCGTCACCCACAATTTCGGCGTCGTCGCCGACATGTGCGACACGGTCGCGGTGATGAAGGACGGCCAGATCGTCGAGACCGCCTCGGCTGACGCCCTCTTTGCCGATCCGCAGCACGATTACACCAAGATGCTGCTGGGTTCGGTGCTGGAAGACCCCGAAACGCGCAGCTACCGCGCGCCTGAGGAGAGTGCCGCATGACCGCTCCTGTCCTTCTCGACGTCAGAGGCGTCAACACGATCTTCGGCGCGCATCATGTCCTGAAGGACGTGAGCTTCACCATCCGCCCCGGCGAGACCGTGGGTCTGGTGGGGGAATCCGGCTCGGGCAAGACGACCATCGGCCGTGCGATCCTCGGGATCGGGCCGGTGAGCTCGGGCAGCCTGATGTTCCAGGGCCAGGAGATCGCAGGCCTCGCGCCCCGCGAGCGCAAGGGCGATGCCGCCCGCATTCAGGCCGTGTTCCAGGACCCATACACCTCGCTCAACCCGTCGATGACGATCGAGGACATCCTCGCCGAGCCGGTGGTGGCGCGAGGCATCCAGTCGGTGTCCGAGGCCCGGGCGCGCGTGCGCGAACTCCTCGATGCCGTGAACCTGCCGGCCGATGCCGCGCACCGCTTCCCGCGTGAATTCTCGGGTGGCCAGCGGCAGCGCGTCGCCATCGCCCGTGCGCTGGCGCTGCAGCCGAAGCTCATCGTCTGTGACGAGCCGGTCTCGGCCCTCGATCTGTCGACGCAGGCCCGCGTGCTGGACCTCTTCGTCGAGCTGCAGGAGCGCACCGGCGTCGCCTATCTGTTCGTGAGCCACGATCTTGCGGTCGTCCGCCACATCTCGCACCGCGTGGCGGTGATGCGGGGCGGCGAGATCGTCGAGTTCGGCGAGTGCGATCAGGTCACCGCCCGGCCGGAGCATCCCTATACGCAGCGCCTGCTGCTGGCGGCTCCGGTCGCCAACCCGGCCCGTCAGGCCGAGCGCCGCGCGGCCTTCCGCGCCCTTCAGAAGGCCTGAGCCCATGCGCGCCATCGTCGTCATGTTCGACAGCCTCAACCGCGCGATGCTGCCCCCCTATGGCGGCACCGAAGCCCATGCGCGCAATTTCGCGCGGCTGGCTGAACGCTCGGTGACCTTCGACCGTTGCTATGCGGGCTCGATGCCCTGCATGCCGGCGCGGCGCGAGATGCACACGGGGCGCTACAACTTCCTTCACCGGTCCTGGAGCCCGCTGGAGCCCTTCGACGACAGCGTTCCGCAGATGCTGAAGAAGGCGGGCGTCTATACCCATCTGATCACCGATCACCAGCACTACTGGGAAGACGGCGGCGCGACCTATCACAACCGCTTTGCCTCGTATGAGTTCATCCGGGGGCAGGAGGGCGATCTGTGGAAGGCCGATGTGGCCGGCACCGATCCGGCACGGCTGACGGACATCGGCTACCGGATGCGTGCGCAGGACCGCGTGAACCGCCGTTACATGGAGACCGAGGATCTGCATCCGCAGACCTTGGTGTTCAACGCGGGGCTGGAGTTCATCGCGGACAACGCAGGCGCCGACAATTGGCTGGTGCAGATCGAGACCTTCGATCCGCATGAGCCCTTCTATTCCACCCCGCGCCATGTCGCGCTGCATGGCGATCCGCAGGGGGGCGATGCCGGGTTCGACTGGCCGCCCTATGCCCGCGTGACCGAGGAAGAAGCGACCGAGGAGGTCGCGCGCAACCGCTATCTCTCGCTTCTGGCGATGTGTGACGAGAGCCTCGGCCGTGTCTTGGACCTGATGGACGCTCAGGACATGTGGGGCGACACCGCCCTCATCGTCTGCACCGATCACGGTTACATGCTGGGCGAAAAGGGCTGGTGGGGCAAGAACATCCAGCCTTGGTACAGTGAGACGATCAACACGCCGCTGTTCATCTGGGATCCGCGCGCGGGTGTGGCGGGCGAGCGTCGCGAGGCGCTGGTGCAGACCATCGACTTCGGCCCGACGATGCTCGATCTGTTCGGGCAGGCGGCGACGAAGGACATGCAGGGCCGCGCGCTGGCCCCGGTGATCGCCTCGGATACGCCTTTGCGTGAAGGGGGCCTGTTCGGCACCCACGGCGGCCATGTGAACGTGACGGACGGCCGCTATGTCTACATGCGCGCGCCGGCCGCGGCGGCGAATGCGCCTTTGTTCGACTACACACTGATGCCGATGACCATGCGGGCGATGCTGTCGCCGGTGGAATTGGCCAAGGCCGAGCTGATACCGGGTTTCGCCTTCACCAAGGGCGCGCCGGTGCTGAAATTGCCCGCGACGCCGGTTGGAAATGCCTTCAGCTACGGCAGCTTGCTGTTCGATCTTGAGACCGATCCTGAACAGGAAAACCCGCTGATCGACGACGCGCTGGAGCTGCGGATGGCCGATCTGCTGGTCCGCCTGATGCGCGAGAGCGAGGCGCCCTCGGAGCAATACCAACGCCTCGGCCTGCCTGCCGAGGGTGCGGTGACCGAGGCGCATCTGCTGTGCGCCGCCCAAGCCGCGCAGGCCGAGAAGGCCCGCCGTCCTGCCGTCCGCCGCGATGCCTTCCCGCCCGACGCGTTGGTGCGGACCGAGCCGGTCGGGCGTCTGATGACCGACCCCAAGGCCGCCGACCTCTTGGCCGCCGAGCTGCCGGTGCTGAAGAACCAAGCCGCGCGCGCCTATGTCGGCCACAAGACCGTGCTCGAGATCGCGGCAATGCAGGCGGGCGTGGGCCTCGACGTCCTGACCCGGCTGGAAGCGCAATTGCAGGCGCTGGGAGAGACGGCATGACGCGTCCCAACATCCTCTGCCTCGTCTCCGAGGATTGCCCGCCGCGCCTCGGCAGCTACGGCGACAAACTCGCGCGCACCCCGAACCTCGACCGCCTGGCGGCAGAAGGCGTCAGCTGGGACGCCGCGATGTGCACCTCGCCGGTCTGCGCGCCCTCGCGTTTCGCGATCCTGACCGGGCGCTATGGCGAGAGCGTGCCGCCCGCGCAGCAGATGACCGCTTGGGGTGATCTGCCCGAGGGGATCACGACCTATCCGCAGATGATGCGCGCCGCCGGCTATTACTGCACCAACAATTCGAAGACCCATTATAACGTCGATCTCGCCGATCCGACCGCGCTGTGGGACGAATGCTCGGGCCAAGCGCATTGGAAGAACCGGGCCGAGGGCCAGCCCTTCCTCGCGGTGTTCAACTGCATGTTCACGCATGAATCCTGCGTGTTCGAGCCGAAGCCGGGTGCCGTGAGCCCCGAGGACGTGACGCTGCCCGGCCATCTGCCGGACCTGCCTGAATTGCGGCAGGACCTCGCCAGCTATTACAACCGCATCGCCGATATGGACGCCTGGATGGGCGCGCGTCTGGCGGAGTTGGAGGCGGCGGGGCTCATGGAGGATACGATCATCCTCTATCATTCCGACCACGCCTCGCCGCTCGCCCGTTCGAAGCGGTTCTGCTACGATGACGGCCTTCGCGTGCCGCTGATTGCCCGCGTGCCCGAGAAGTGGCGGCATCTGCTGCCGGACGCGCCCGGTGCGCGGATCGCCACACCCGTCTCGCTGGTCGATCTGCCGCAGACCCTCGCCGCGGTTGCCGGCATCGAGGCGCCGGAGGGGATGCAGGGCGTGCCTTTCATGGGGCCGGAGCGTCCGGCCCGGACCTATGCCGCCTCCAGCCGCGACCGGATGGATTCGCGCTATGACCTGACGAGGACCCTGCGGTCGGAACGCTTCCGCTACATCCGCAACTACGCGCCGCATCGTCCTTGGGGGCAGTATTACTCCTACGCCTGGCTGGCCGAGGGTTATCGCGCCTATGAGGCCGCCTTCCTCGCCGGGCAGCTGACCGAGGTTCAGGCGCGCTTCTGGCAGCCGAAACCGGTCGAGGAACTCTATGACATGGCGGCCGATCCGGACGCGCTGGTCAACCTCGCCACTGATCCCGCCCATACCGCGACCCTCGCCGAGATGAGCGCCGCCATGGACGCGCATATGCTGGCGATCCACGATTGCGGGCTGATCCCGGAACGCTCGCCCGCCGAGGTGCTGCCGGAGCGCAACGATCCCGCCGTCTACCCGCTGCCCCGCGTGCTGGAGCTGGCCAATCTGGCGATCCGGCGTGACCCTGCGAACCTGCCGCGTTTCCTCACCGCGCTCACCGATCCCTCGGCCGTCATCCGCTACTGGGCCGCACAGGGGCTCCTGATCCTCGCCGCCGCAGGCCAGCGCCTGCCGCATGCGGTGATGCTGGCAACCGAGGCCGAGGAGGATGCGGACGTGCTCGTGGCGCTCTGGGAGGCGATCGGCCATTCCCATGACGCGGCCACGGCGGCGCTGCATCTGACGGCGCTCGCCGACAAGTCGAACCCGCGCCACATCCGCATCAAGGCGCTGGCAGCCCTGACCGCGCTGCCGCCCTATCCGGCGATCTCGCGCGCCACGGTGGCCGAGGCCGCCGAGGAAGACAGCCAGGACGTGATCGGCGCCGCCGGCTACCTGCTGCACCTTCTGGACGGCAGCTACACGCCGCAGACCCGCATCTTCAATTACGACAAGTTTCTCAAGCACATGGAAGGGCATTCGGGCATCGGTCCGCAGTCCTTCCCCGACCCAGACACCCTACGCCCGAGGAGGATCGCATGACGCTGGACCTTTCCCATCTGACCAAGCCGCCGTTCTCGCTGGACCGCGAGGCGCTGGCCTGGGTCGAGGCGACCTTCCACGCTCTGTCCGAGACCGAGAAGGTCGGCCAGCTGTTCAACATGCTCTCACGCGGGCATGAACCTGACGAGCGCGAGATCTTCCAGAAGTTCCGGCCGGGCGGCATCACCCGCTATTTCAACGCCGATGCCCAGACCGAGCGCGAGCGGCTGGCGACACTGCAGGCGGATGCCTCGGTGCCGCTGCTGGTGTCGTGCGACCTCGAAGGCTCGCGCATGAGCCTGCCCTTCGGCACGCAGGTGCCGAACCCGCTGGCACTCTCGGCCATCGACGATCTGGCCGTGACCGAGGAAGTCAGCCGCATCATGGCCGCCGAGGCCCGCGCCGTGGGCATCAACTGGTCCTTCACGCCGGTTCTGGACATCAACGCCAAGACCCGCTCTTCCATCGTCGCGACCCGCGGTTTCGGCAACGATCCCGAGCGCATCGCGCGTCATGCGATGACGCAGATCCGCGTGTTCCAGGAGATGGGCATCGCCGCCACCGCCAAGCATTGGCCGGGCGAGGGGCATGACGACCGCGACCAGCATCTGGTGACGACGATCAACCCCTTGTCGATGGACGAGTGGAACGAGACGCATGGCCGGCTCTATCGGCAGGCGATCGATCTCAACGTGCTGGCGGTGATGTCGGCGCATATCGCGCTGCCGTCCTTTGCCGCGGCGCAGGGCGTCACGGGCGTCGATCTGTACCGCCCGGCCTCGCTGAGCCATCTTTTGAACGTGCAGCTTCTGCGGCAGGAGCTGGGCTTCAACGGCATCATCGTGTCGGATGCCAGCGAGATGGGCGGGGTGTCCTCGTTCATGGGCGTGACCGACGCGAAGGTCGAGATCATCCGCGCCGGCAACGACATGATCCTGTTCTCGAACAATGCCGAAAAGCATTTCGGCGCGGTGCTGGAAGCGGTGCAGAGCGGCCTCATTCCGGCCGCTCGCTTTGCCGAGGCCGTGACCCGCGTGCTGGCCCTCAAGGCCGCGCTGGGTCTGCACCGGGGCGAGGCGCTGCCGCCGCTGCCCGAGCGTCAGGATTCGGTGATCAAGCCCTTGCTGCGCCGCGCGCCGGTGTTGGAGAAGGACGTGAACGACCTGCTGCCGATCTCGCCCGAGACGCATCGCCGCGTCCTCGTGATCGCGCCCGGCATCGTCGAGCCCTTGTGGAACACCACGCTGCCGGTGGTCTTCCCGGACCTGCTGGCCAAGGAGGGATTCGAGGTCACCGTGCATCCGATCGGCACGCCCTTCGTCGCCACGGATTTCGACCTCGTGATCTATGCCTTCTCGGAAGAGACGCTGCTGACCCGCGGGCGGATCTTCCTCGATTGGGCCAAGCTCGGCGGGGGCATGCGCGGCGCGATGCAGCGGTCTTGGCACGAGGTGCCGACGCTGATGATCTCGTTTGGCTATCCGTACTACCTCTATGACGCGCCGCGCGTGCCGACCTACATCAACGCCTTCGCCACGATGGACGGCATGCAGGAGGCGGTCGTCGACCTGCTGCTCGGCCGCGGCGGCGAATGGAACGACAACAGCCCGGTCGACGCCTTCGACGGCGTGCCCGACGCGCGGTTCTGAGACCCGTTTTCCCCCTGAAAAAACCGGGCGGTGCCGCCGCCCGGCTGACCTTCCATGTCCAACCTCCTGAGGACCCCATGAGCACTGGCTTCTTCGACGGCATCGCGCCGATCCGCTACGCCGGCCCCGACGCCGATGGCGATCTGGCCTTCCGCCACTACAACCCGGACGAGATCGTCCTTGGCAAGCGAATGGAGGATCACCTCCGTTTCGCCGTCGCCTATTGGCATTCCTTTGCCTGGGAAGGCGGCGATCCCTTCGGCGGCTCGACGCTGGAACGCCCGTGGTATCCGCAGGATTCGATGGAGCGCGCCAAGGCCAAGGCCGACGCCGCCTTCGAGATGTTCGCAATCCTCGGCCAACCCTATTACTGCTGGCACGACGCCGACATCCGCCCGGATCAGGGCGATTTCGCCGCGAACCTGAAGACCCTGAACGAGATCACCGATTACCTCGGCGAGAAGGCGGAAAAGCAGGGCACGAAGCTCCTCTGGGGCACGGCCAACATGTTCAGCCATCGCCGCTGGATGTCGGGCGCCTCGACCAATCCCGATCCCGAGGTCTTCGCCTTTGCCGCGGCGACGGTGAAATCCTGCATGGACGCGACCCACAAGCTCGGTGGCGAGAACTACGTCCTCTGGGGCGGTCGTGAGGGCTATGAGACGCTGCTCAACACCGACCTTTCGCAGGAGCTGGACCACATGGGCCGCTTCCTCAACATGGTCGTCGAGTACAAGCACAAGATCGGCTTCAAGGGCACGATCCTCGTCGAGCCGAAGCCGCAGGAGCCGTCGAAGCACCAGTATGATTTCGACGCCGCCACCTGCATCGGCTTCCTGCGCAAATACGGTCTGGAGGGCGAGGTGAAGCTGAACCTCGAACAGGGTCACGCGATCCTCGCCGGCCATTCCTTCGAGCATGAGATCGCCGTGGCCTGCGCCGAGGGCATGCTGGGGTCGATCGACATGAACCGCAACGACTACCAATCGGGCTGGGACACGGACCAGTTCCCCAACAACGTGCCGGAAGTCGCGCTGGCCTATTACCACATCCTGAAATCGGGTGGTCTGGGCACCGGCGGCACCAATTTCGACGCCAAGATCCGCCGTCAGTCGCTGGACGCCGAAGACCTGATCGCCGGCCATGTCGGCGCGATGGACATCTGCGCCCGCGGCCTGAAAGCCGCCGCCGCGATGATCGAGGATGGTGGGCTGGAGGCCAATCTGAAGGCCCGTTATTCGGGTTGGGAAACCCCCGAGGCGCAGGCGATGCTGAGCTCGGATCTGGACACGATCACCGCGCAGGTTCTGGCCAAGGGCACCAACCCGCGTCCGGTCTCGGGCCGCCAGGAACGTCTGGAAAACTACGTCAACCGCTTCGTCTGAAACGCGGCCTGACGTTTGCAAGGAAACGCCCCCGGGGTTGGCCGGGGGCGTTTTTCGTTGGTCAGTCGGCGCGCGGCGTCAGAGACCCAGATACTGGCTTTCGATCTCGGGCGTGATCTGGTCGGCGGTGCCGGTCCAGGCGGTGCGGCCGCGCTCGAGGATCACGCAATGATCGGCGATGGGTTTCAGCTCCTTCAGCGTCTTGTCGACGATCAGGATCGACTGGCCCTGCGCCTTCAACCGTTTGATCGAGGCCCAGATCTCGGCGCGGATCACCGGGGCCAGCCCCTCGGTCGCCTCGTCGAGGATCAGAAGCCGCGGGTTCGTCATCAGCGCGCGCCCGATCGCCAGCATCTGCTGCTCGCCACCCGAAAGCGTCGAGGCCTGCTGGTCCGCCCGCTCGCCCAGTCGCGGGAAGAAGTCGCGTACGGTTTTCAGCGTCCAGGGGCCGGGGCGGGCGGCGGCGATCAGGTTCTCGTCGACCGTGAGCGTGGCAAAGCAGCGCCGGCCCTCAGGCACGAGGCCGATGCCGAGCCGGGCGGCCTTGTACGAGGGCAGGGCGGTGATCTCGCGCCCGTCGAAGAAGACCTTGCCCTTGGCCACGCCATGCATCCGGCTCAAGGCCTTGATGGTGGTCGATTTCCCCATGCCGTTGCGGCCCATCAGCGCCACGGCCTGACCGGGCTCGATGGTCAGATCGACGCCGAACAGGGCCTGCGAGGCGCCGTAGAACACCTCCAGCCCCTCGATCTTGGCGAGAGCGGTCATGCTTCCTCTCCCAGATAGGCTTCGCGCACGCGCGGGTCGTTGCGGATCTCGTCGACGGTGCCGGTGGCGATCACCTGCCCGTAGACCAGCACGCTGAGGCGGTCGGCCAGGGCGAAGACCGCGTCCATGTCGTGCTCCACCAGCAAAATCGGCGCCTCGGTCTTCAGGTCTCGCAAGAAGGTGACCAGCGCGCCGACGCCCTCGGCGCCCATGCCGGCCATGGGTTCGTCCAGCAGGAAGCACGCAGGCTCAAGGGCCAGCGCAACGGCGATCTCCAGCAAGCGGCGCTCGCCATGCGACAGCTCCGCCGACGGGACCGAGGCACGGCCGCGTAGGCCCACCCGGTCAAGGATCGCATCGGCCCGGTCCCGAAGGCCCCGGTCGCGCATCACCGGCATCAGGAACCGGAAGGAGTGGCCCTGCCGTGCCTGCAACGCCAACATCACGTTGCGCCGGGCGGAATAATCCGGGATCAGCGACGAGATCTGAAAGCTGCGCCCCAGCCCCAGCCGTGCGCGTTGCGCCACGTCGAGGCGGGTGATGTCGTGTCCGCGGAAGGTGATCGTCCCCGCATCCGGCAGGACCCGGCCCGAGATCTGTCCGATCAGCGTGGATTT
Organism: Pararhodobacter sp. CCB-MM2; assembly: GCF_001691415.1. Taxonomy (GTDB): domain Bacteria; phylum Pseudomonadota; class Alphaproteobacteria; order Rhodobacterales; family Rhodobacteraceae; genus Pararhodobacter. The sequence continues at coordinate 26,547 of NZ_LRRR01000005.1, read as the reverse complement.
CCCCGCGCCGTTGGGGCCGATCAGGGCATGGATCTCGCCGGGGTTCAGGGTCAGCGAGACGCCGTCGGTGGCCTTCAGCGCGCCGAAGCTCTTGTGCAGGTCGGTGAGGGTGAGGACAGGCTCAGCCAAGGCGTTCCCTCCCGGCGATCAGGGCGACGATGCCGCCGCGGTTGAACAGGACGGCCGCCAGCAGCACGAGGCCCAGCCAGAGCTTCCAATGCTCGGTCAGCCCGCCGAAGAAGACCTCGAACCCGACGAGGAAGGCCGCACCGGCCACCGGTCCGAACAGCCGCCCGGTGCCGCCGAGGATGATGATGACGATAAGCTCGCCCGACATGGTCCAGGCCATGGCCGCCGGGCTGGCAAAACGCGACAGATCGGCCATCAGCGCGCCGGCGAGGCCGGTGATCATGCCCGAGATGACGAAGGCCGCCAGTTTCACGCCGAAGGGATTGATCCCCAGTGAGGCGACGCGGTCCGGGTTCTGCCGGATCGCCATCAGTGCCGCGCCGAAGCGCGAGGCGCGGATCAGGGCGAAGACCCCCAGCGCCAGCATCAGCACGCCCCAGCAGACGATGAACAGCTCGAATGGCCGCATGGTGTTGAGGCCCGGAAACTGGTTGCGCACATAGATCGGCAGGCCGTCCTCGCCGCCATAGGCGGGCCAGGAGACGGCGAAGTAATAGACCATCTGCGCGAAGGCGAGGGTGATCATGATGAAGAAGATGCCCGAGGTGCGCAGGCTGAACGCCCCGATCACCGCGGCCAAGAGCCCCGACAGCACCATCGCCACCGGCCAGATGATCAGCATCTGATTGGTGCCCGGCAGGCCGAGGATCGGCGCGCCGTTGAAGGCATGTTGGGCCAAGATCCCCGCCACATAGCCGCCGAGGCCGAAGTACACGGCATGCCCGAAGGACACCATGCCGCCCAGCCCCAGCGCGATGTTCAGCCCGATGCCGGCCAGCGCGAGGATGGCGATCCGGGTGAACAGCGTGATGGTGAAGGGCGCGCCGTTGTACAGCGCCCAGATCGGCACCAGCAGAAGGCCGAGGGCCAGAAGCGCGTTCAGCGCATATTCGCGTTTGATATCAGCCATGGATCGGGAACAGTCCCTTGGGCTTGATCACGAGGACCAGCGCCATCAGAAGATAGATCAGCATCGAGGCCAGCGCGGCGCCGACGCCGCTCGCCTGGTTCACCTCCATGAAGGTGGCGAAGATGCGCGGCAGCAGGAAACGGCCCATCGTGTCGATGATGCCCACCATGAGCGCCCCGACCATCGCCCCCCGGATCGAGCCGATGCCGCCGATGACGATGACCACGAAGGCGAGGATCAGCACCGGCTCGCCCATGCCCACCTGCACCGATTGCACGGCGCCGACCAGCGCGCCCGCCATGCCCGCAAGCCCCGCACCCAGTGCGAAGACCACGGTGTACAGCGCGCGGATGTTGACGCCGAGGGCGGCGATCATCTCCCGGTCGTTCTCGCCGGCGCGGATGCGGACACCCAACCGGGTGCGCGCGATCAGGAACCACAGACCCACCGCGACCAGAAGGCCGAAGCCGATCAGCGCGAGGCGATAGAGCGGATATTCCGTGAGCCCGAGGTTCACCGTCCCCGTCAGCAGCGGCGGCACATCGAGATACAGCGGGAACGGCCCGAACAGGATCTTGGTGCCCTCGCTCAGGATCAGGATCAGCGCATAGGTCGCCAGCACCTGATCGAGGTGGTCGCGGCTGTAGAGCCGGCGCAGCACCGTCATCTCGATCAGCGCGCCCGCGGCGGCGGCGGCGGCCATGCCGGCGGCGAGGCCCAGCCAGAAATTGCCGGTCAGCCCGGCGGCGGCGGCGCAGAAGAAGGCGCCGATCATGAACAGCGAGCCATGCGCGAGGTTGATCAGCCCCATCACGCCGAACACCAGCGTCAGGCCGGCGGACATGAGGAACAGCATCAGCCCGAATTGCAGGCCGTTGAGGAATTGTTCGAAGAGGAGAGCGGCGGTCACGGTACCCCCAGGGCGGGCCGTTGAAGGACGAGGGGTGCGGGCTCGTAGCCTGCACCCCTCAAGCGGATCATTCCATGCCGCAATCGGCGGCGTAGACGTCCTGATGGTTCTCGAAGGCGGTACCGACGATCCGGTTGGTCAGCACGCCGTCGACCGACACGACCTCGCGGGCATAGTAGTTCTGGATCGGGTGCTGGTTGTTGCCGAAGGCGAACTCACCGCGCACGGCGTCGAAGTCAGCCGCCCGAAGCGCCGCCCGGAACGCGTCCAGATCCGAGATATCGGCGGCATTCAGGGCCGAGAGGATCAGGTTCGCCGTGTCGAAGGCCTGCGCGGCATAGACCGAGGGCAGGCGGTCATAGGCTTCCTGGAAACCGGCGACGAAGGCGGTGTTCGCCTCGTTGTCCATGTCCGGCGACCATTCGGCGGTGTTGATCACGCCCAAAGCCGCATCGCCCACGGCCGGCAGCACGTCCTGGCTGAAGGTGAAGGCCGCCGAGATGATCGGCAGGTCGACGCCCGATTGCGCGTATTGGCGCATGAAGCTGATGCCCATACCGCCCGGCTCGAAGATGAAGATCGAATCGGCGCCCGAGGCCCGGATCTGCGCGATCTCGGCGGCGAAATCGGTCTGGCCCAGCTGGGTATACACCTCACCGGCCAGCTCGCCCTGGAAGAAGCGCTTGAAGCCGGTCAGCGCGTCAACGCCTGCCGGGTAGTTCGGCGCCATGATAAAGGCGTTCTGATAGCCGAGCGTGTTGGCGTATTCGCCCGCGGCCTCGTGCATGGTGTCGTTCTGATAGGCCGCGTTGAAGTAGTTGGGCGTGCAGCCCGCGCCGGCCAGTGCCGAGGGACCGGCGTTCGGCGAGATATAGATCACGTCCTGCGCGGTCACGGCGGGCACCACGGCCATGGCGAGGTTCGACCAGACGATGCCGGTCAGGATCTGCGCGCCTTCCGACTGGATCATGCGATCGGCGATCTGCACGGCGGCCTCGGGGCGCTGGCCGTCATCCTCGACGACGAGATGGATGGCATCGGTGCCGGCCATGTCCAGCGCCAGCTGGAAGCCGTCGCGGATATCGACGCCGAGGCCCGCGCCGCCGCCTGACAGCGTGGTGATCAGGCCCACGGTCACCGGATCGGCCATCGCCGCACCGGTCGAGAGCGCCAGGGCCGAGGCGCCGGCCAGAAGGGTCTTGTGAAGGGTCATCAGGATATCTCCCCAGAGGTTGAGGGCCGTTCTGTCGCGGCCTGATGGGGGGAGCGTAGCAGTCTCGATCAACCTTGCAAGAATTATTTCAAGTCCAAAATGTTGCTTTGACAGCCTGCCTGTTCGCGCGGCAAACCGCCTCGCGCGCAGTCAATCCTCGCGTGCGAGGGCCTTTTGCAAAATGGCGCGCAACTGGTCGAGGTCATCGGCGTCCAGACGCTCGAACAGCGTGTTCACCTCGCGCTCATGGGCCGAGGCCATCGATTCGAAGGCGACCATCCCGGCCTCCGTCAGGGTGGCGCGGACCGTTCGGCGGTCGTTGGCCACGGGGGTGCGCAGGACGAATCCCTCACGCTCCAGCCGGTCGACCACGGCGGTGGCGTTGCCGTTCGAGACCAGCAAGGCGCGGCTCAGTTCGGACATGGTCAACCCGTCACGCCGCCGCCACAGCGCGGCCATGACGTCGAAGCGGGGCAGGGTGGTTTCGTGGTTCACCCGCAGGAACTCGCGCAACTGATTCTCGGCCTGACGGGTCACGTTCAACAGGCGAATCCAGGCTTTCAGTCGCCGCTTGCTGAGGGGGTCTTGCACGCTCTCGGTCATCCTGCGGCTCCGGGTTCAGGGGCTGTTTTCGGGGTCTGTGTTCGGGTCTGTCGCGAGGGCAGGGCAAACAGGCGCCGCGCGGAAATTTCAAGTCTGAAAGTTTAAGCTTGAGATTTCGCGGATCAAGCATGGTCTTCATCTGCCGGCCAACCCGCTAAAGTTTCAAGTTTAAAACTTTAATGTTGAAACGTCTCCGGTTTGGTGCTTTCCTGAGTCGTGACGGGGCCCTCCGAACGGCCCGATCGAAGCATTGCAAGGGATGATCATGCGGATTGCCTGTCTTGGCGGCGGACCTGCCGGCCTCTATTTCGCCATCTCGATGAAGCTGCGTGACCCCTCGCACGAGGTCGTGGTGATCGAGCGTAACCGCGCCAACGACACCTTCGGCTGGGGCGTGGTGCTCTCGGATGACGCGCTCTCGAACCTCGCCGAGAACGATCCGATCAGCGCCGAGGCGATCCGCTCGCATTTCGCCTATTGGGACGACATCGCCGTGGTGCATGACGGCGTGCGCACGGTCTCGGGCGGGCATGGCTTCGCCGGTATCGGCCGCAAGCAGATGCTGATCCTCCTGCAGCAGCGCGCCCGCGAACTGGGCGTCGATCTGCGCTTCGAGACCGAGTTCAAATCGGCCGAGGACTACCGGAAGGAATACGACCTCGTGGTCGGTGCGGATGGCATCAATTCCCGCGTGCGTCAGGAATACGCCGAGGTGTTCAAACCCGACGTCGAGATGCGCGCCTGCAAGTTCATCTGGCTGGGCACGCATCAGAAATTCGACGACGCCTTCACCTTCATCTTCGAGAAGACCGAGCACGGCTGGATCTGGGCGCATGTCTACCAGTTCGACGCCGATACCGCGACGTTCATTGTCGAATGCTCGCAGGAGACCTGGGAGAAGTTCGGCTTCGAAGGCATGACGAAGGAAGAGATCGTCGAGAAATGCCGCGAGGTCTTCGCCTCCCATCTCGGCGGGCATGAGTTGATGTCCAACGCCGCCCATCTGCGCGGCTCGGCCGTCTGGATGAACTTCCCGCGCGTGCTGTGCGAGAAATGGCACCATGAGAATGTCGTTCTGCTGGGAGATGCCTCGGCGACCGCGCATTTCTCGATCGGCTCGGGCTCGCGGCTGGCCTTCGATTCTGCCATCGCGCTGGCCGATTACCTGCATTCCGAACCCACGATGGAAGCCGCCTTCGAGCGGTATCAGGACGAGCGCCGCGTCGAAGTGCTGCGCCTGCAATCCGCGGCCCGCAACTCGCTGGAATGGTTCGAGGAAGTCGAGCGGTATCTCGATCTCGATCCGGTGCAGTTCAACTATTCGCTGCTGACCCGCTCGCAGCGCATCAGCCATGAGAACCTGCGCCTGCGCGACAAGGCCTGGCTCGAGGGCGCCGAGCGTTGGTTCATGGATCAGGCCGGTGCCGCGCCGGACGCGCCGCTGCGCGCGCCGATGTTCGCGCCGTTCCAGCTGCGCGACATGGCGCTGAAGAACCGCATCGTCGTCTCGCCGATGGCGCAATACAAGGCCGTCGATGGCTGCCCGACCGACTGGCACCTGATCCATTATGGCGAGCGCGCCAAGGGTGGCGCGGGGCTGGTCTATACCGAGATGACCTGCGTCTCGCCCGAGGGCCGCATCACCCCGGGCTGCCCCGGCCTCTATGCGCCCGAGCACGAGGCCGCGTGGACGCGCCTGACCGCGTTCGTCCATGCCGAGACCGATGCCAAGATCTGCTGCCAGATCGGTCATTCGGGCCGCAAGGGCTCGACCAATATCGGCTGGGAAGGCATGGATCTGCCGCTGAAGGACGGTAACTGGGATCTCGTCTCGGCCTCGGCCCTGCCGTGGTCCAAGCGCAACGCCACGCCGCGCGAGATCACCAAGTCGGAGATGGATCAGATTAAGGCCGAGTTCGTGGCCTCGACGGAAATGGCCGTCCGCGCGGGCTTCGACATGATCGAGCTGCACGCGGCGCATGGGTATCTGGTGTCGTCCTTCATCTCGCCGATGTCGAACCAAAGAACGGACCAATACGGCGGCTCGCTGGAGAACCGGATGCGCTGGCCGCTCGAAGTCTTCGCCGCCATGCGCGCGGTGGTACCACAGGGCACGCCGATGTCAGTGCGGATCTCGGCCAACGACTGGGTCGGCGACGCGGGCGTGACCCCCTCGGAAGCCGTTGAAATCGCCAAGATGTTCACCGAGGCGGGTGCCGATCTGATCGACGTCTCGGCGGGCCAGACCTCGGTCGAGGCGCGCCCGGTCTACGGCCGGATGTTCCAGACCCCGTTCTCGGACCGCATCCGCAACGAGGCGGGCATCCGCACCATGGCGGTTGGCAATATCTCGGAAGCGGACCATGCGAACTCGATCCTGATCGCCGGTCGCGCGGATCTGGTCGCCGTGGGCCGCCCGCATCTCTCCGATCCCTATTGGACCCTGCACGAGGCGACCCGCCTCGGCGACCGCGCCGCGCCGGATTGGCCGCTGCCGTATCTGGCGGGTCGTGATCAATCGTGGCGGCTGGCCGACCGCGAAGCGGAAACCCTGCGGGCATGAGGCGCGTCTTGGTCACCGGGGGCGGGTCGGGCATCGGCCGCGCCATCGCCCGCGCCTTCGCCGAGGCGGGGGATGCCGTCACCATCTGCGGCCGCCGCCTCGACGCGCTGCAGGAGACGGCCGAGGGCTATGCCATGACCCTCGCCCAAGCGGATGTGACGGATGAGGCGCAGGTCGCGGCGCTGTTCGAGCTGCCCTTCGATGTGGTCGTCGCCAATGCCGGCGGCGGCCCCGCCGCGAAGCTGCGCGACACGACGCTCGATCAGTGGAACGACATGCTGGCCGTGACGCTGACGGGCACCTTCCTGACCTTCCGTGCGGCGCTGAACGGCATGACACCGGGCGGGCGGCTCATTGCGATCGCCTCGACCGCGAGCCTCAAAGGGGGGGCCACGATCGCCGCCTATGCCTCGGCAAAGCACGGGGTTCTGGGACTGGTGCGCTCCGTCGCGCAAGAGGTGGCCAAGCAGGGCATCACCTGCAACGCGATCTGCCCGGGCTTCGTTGACACGCCTCTGGCCCAGACGGCAATCGAAGGGCTGATGGCGAAGAAGGGCTATGATCGCGCCAAGGCCGAGGCCCTGGTCGCCAGCGGCAATCCCATCGGCGGGCTGATCCGCCCCGACGAGGTGGCCAGCGCCGCCCTCTACCTCGCCTCGCCCGAGGCGCGGATGATCAACGGCCATGCGCTGAGCCTGTCGGGCGGCGAGATCTAGGAGTTCCCATGCCTCAACACTTCCTTCTGAGCGTCGAGAACGGCATCGCGACGGTCTCGCTCGACCGGCCCGAGCGCAAGAACCCGCTGACCTTCGACAGCTATGCCGAGCTGCGCGACTGGTTCCGGAGCCTCGTCTATGACGACGAGATCAAGGCGGTGATCTTCGCGCCGAACGGCGGGAATTTCAGCTCCGGCGGCGATGTGCATGACATTATCGGGCCGCTGACGCGCATGAGCATGAAGGAGCTTCTGGCCTTCACCCGCATGACCGGCGATCTGGTGAAGGCCATGATCGGCTGCGGCAAACCTATCATCGCGGCGGTGGACGGGGTCTGCGCCGGCGCGGGGGCGATCATCGCGATGGCTTCGGACCTGCGGGTGGCGACGCCCTCGGCGAAGACCGCCTTCCTGTTCAACCGCGTGGGCCTTGCCGGCTGCGACATGGGCGCCTGCGCGATCCTGCCGCGCATCATCGGTCAGGGTCGGGCGGCGGAGCTCTTGTATCTCGGGCGGTCGATGTCGGCCGAAGAGGGCTACAACTGGGGCTTCTTCAACCGCGTGGTCGAGCCCGATCAGCTGTTGGCGACGGCCGGCGAGTTTGCGGCGCGCATCGCCGAGGGGCCGGGCTTCGCCAATATGATGACCAAGACCATGCTGGCGCAGGAATGGTCGATGGGTCTGGAGCAGGCCATCGAGGCCGAAGCGCAGGCGCAGGCGATCTGCATGCAGGGGCAGGATTTCACGCGGGCCTATGAGGCTTTCGTGAAGAAGGAAAAGCCGGTTTTCGAGGGTGACTAAGCCGGGGGCTGCCGCCCCCGGACCCCCGCGAGTATTGAGGACAAGGTGATATGGCAGATCGCAGCTTTCTGGACTGGCCGTTTTTCGAGGATCGGCATCGGGCCCTGGCCGCGCAGGTCGAGGATTTCGCGGCCGGGCTGGACATCGACCACAGCGATACCGATGCGGCCTGCCGCGCGTTGGTGAGCGCGATGGGTGAGGCGGGCGTGGCACTGCATTCGGGGGCGCCGGATGGGCGGCTCGATGTGCGCAGCCTGTGCCTCATTCGCGAGACCTTGGCTCGGCATGACGGTTTGGCGGATTTCGCCTTTGCCATGCAGGGGCTGGGGACGGGGGCGATTTCGCTCTTCGGCAGTCCTGAGCAACGCGCGCATTGGTTGCCGCTGACGCGCGGCGGCAAGGCGATTTCGGCCTTCGCGCTGACCGAGCCGCAATCGGGCTCGGATGTGGCGAATTCCACCATGACCGCCACCCGGGACGGCGACGACTACGTTCTGAACGGCGAGAAGACGTGGATTTCCAATGGTGGCATCGCCGATGTCTACACGCTGTTCGCCCGCACCGGCGAGGCGCCGGGCGCGAAGGGGCTGTCCTGCTTCATCGTCACCCCCGATCTGCCGGGCTTCGAGGTGGTCGAGCGGTTGCACACCATCGCGCCGCATCCGTTGGCGCGTCTGCGCTTCACGGATTGCCGGGTGCCGGCCTCGGCGATGATCGGCGGGCCGGGGCAGGGGTTCCGCATCGCCATGTCGGTCCTCGATGTGTTCCGCTCCTCGGTCGCGGCGGCCGCGCTTGGCTTCGCCCGCCGCGCGCTGGACGAGGCCCTGGACCGGGTGACCAGCCGTCAGGTGCAGGGTGCGCCCCTGTTCGATCTGCAGATGGTGCAGGGGCATATCGCGGACATGGCGATGGATGTCGATGCCTCGGCCCTGCTGGTCTACCGCGCCGCCTGGACCAAGGATTCCGGGGCGCCTCGTGTGACCCGAGAGGCGGCGATGGCGAAGCTGTTTGCCACCGATCAGGCGCAAAAGGTCATTGACCGCGCCGTGCAGCTGCATGGCGGCGATGGTGTGCGCTCGGGCGAGATCGTCGAGAGCCTTTACCGCGAGATCCGGGCGCTCAGAATTTACGAGGGGGCTTCTGACGTGCAGCGCGTCGTGATCGCGCGCCAGACCCTCGCTGCCCACCAAAGCTAACCCAAGACCGGGACAACCCGGCGTTCCCCCAACAGGAGATGTGAGATGCTGAGACCTTCCTCCCATGTCGACAGCTTCACCCGCGACAACCTTCCCGCGCCCGAGACTTGGCCGGAATTGCGCCTGGACGGCTTCGACTATCCCGATGTGCTGAACGCGGGTGTCGAGTTGACCGATGCGATGGTCGCCAAGGGCTTCGGCGACCACACCGCGCTGATCGGCAATGGCCGGCGGCGGACCTACAAGGAGCTGTCGGACTGGACCAACCGTCTGGCCCGCGCGCTGGTTGAGGATCTGGGCGTGAAGCCGGGCAATCGGGTGCTGATCCGCTCGGCCAACAACCCGGCGATGGTGGCCTGCTGGCTGGCGGCGACCAAGGCGGGGGCGGTGGTGATCAACACCATGCCGATGCTGCGGGCGGGCGAGTTGGCCAAATACGTCGAGAGCGCGCAGATCACCCATGCGCTGTGCGACACGCGGCTGATGGACGAGCTGACCGCCTGCGCCAAGGACAGCCCCTATTTGAAGACGGTAGTGGGTTTCGACGGCACCTCGAACCACGATGCGGAACTGGACCGACTGGCGCTGGAAAAGCCCGTGACGTTTGAGGCCGTGCCGACCTCGCAAGACGATGTGGCGCTCATCGGCTTCACCTCAGGGTCGACCGGCAAGCCCAAGGCGACGCTGCATTTCCACCGCGATCTGCTGATCATCGCCGATGGTTACGCGAAGGAAGTGTTGGGCGTGGTGCCTGAGGATATCTTCGTCGGCTCGCCGCCTCTGGCCTTCACCTTCGGGCTGGGGGGCCTCGCGATCTTCCCGCTGCGGTTCGGCGCGGCCGCGACGCTCTTGGAGAACGCGACGCCGCCGAACATGATCGAGATCATCCAGAAATACCGCGCGACCGTTTGCTTCACCGCGCCCACCGCCTACCGCGCAATGATGCGGGCGATGGACGAGGGGGCGGATCTGACCTCGCTGCGCGCTGCCGTCTCGGCCGGTGAGACGCTGCCGGGGCCGGTCTATGACGAATGGAGGCAGAAGACCGGGAAGCCCATGCTCGACGGGATCGGCGCGACCGAGATGCTGCATATCTTCGTCACCAACCGCTTCACCGACCATCGCCCGGCCTGCACAGGCAAGCCCGTCACCGGCTACGAGGCGCGGGTTGTCGGCCCCGATGGGGTGGAGCTGCCGGCGGGCGAGCCGGGGCGTCTGGCCGTACGCGGGCCGACCGGTTGCCGCTATCTCTATGGCGACCGGCAGGGCGAATATGTCCAGAACGGCTGGAACATCACCGGCGACACCTTCGTCATGGACAAGGACGGCTATTTCCACTTCGCCGCCCGCAATGACGACATGATCGTCTCGGCCGGCTACAACATCGCCGGGCCCGAGGTCGAGGCGGCGCTGCTGGCGCATCCCGCCGTGGCCGAATGCGCGGTGATCGGCGCGCCGGATGAGCAGCGCGGCACCATCGTCGAGGCGCATGTCGTGCTCGGCGCCGGCGAGACGCCTTCCGATGCACTGGCCAAGCTGTTGCAGGACCACGTCAAATCCACCATCGCCCCTTATAAATACCCGCGCTCGATCGTCTTCACCCGGGCCCTGCCCAAGACCGAGACCGGCAAGATCCAGCGTTTCCGCCTGCGCGAGACGGGCTGACGCCCCTTCGCCCCGCGGCCCCAGTTGAGAGGACAGACAATGCCCCATTCCATCATCCATCCCGAGGGTTGGGCCCCGGCCAAGGGCTATGCCAATGGCGTGCTCACGGCCTCCGGAATCCTGCATATCGGCGGCCAGATCGGCTGGGACGAGAACAAGGACTTCGTGGGCGACGATTTCATCGCCCAGATGGAGCAGGCGCTGAAGAATATCCGCGCCATCACCGAGGCCGCCGGCGGACAGGTCGAGGATATCGCTCGTCTGACGTGGTTCGTGACCGACAAGGCCGAGTACATGGCCCGTCAGCGCGAGGTGGGCGAGGCATATCGGCGCGTGATGGGCAAGCATTTCCCGGCCATGTCGATGCTGGTCGTCTCGGCTTTGGTCGAGGATCGCGCCAAGGTCGAGATCGAAGCGACGGCGGAGATCGCCAAGGCTTGACCTTGCGTTCCAGTCGGACATCTTCACGGGCGGCGCCTCTCGGGGTGCCGCCCTTTTTCCAACGGAGCGCCCCATGCCGCATGTCATCGTCAAACTCTACACCGGCGCCACGGAGGCGCAGAAACAGGCACTGACCGAGGCCCTGACGCGCGACATCATGCAGCATCTGGGCAAGTCCGAAGCCTCGGTCTCGGTCGCCTTGGAGGAAGTCGAGCCGAAGGACTGGAAGCAGGTCTACGACGCCGACATCGCGCCGCTCGCCGGGACCTTGGCCAAGGAGCCGGGCTACTCGCTCTGACCGGTCAGTATTAACGCGGTCGATAGCGACAAGACAAAGCTTCGATTGGACCTGACGGGCGCAGGCTGGCAGGCTGGGATGCATGGAGGATGCCATGCCGATTTCAGCCCGTTTCCCCGCTCTTGCGACGGCCTTGTCGCTGATCTTGATCCCCGTCGCCCCAGTGGCCGACGCGCAATCCGCCCGTTGCCGCGCCGCACAGGGTTGCCGAACGCAGATGCCCGCAACGCAGCGCCGGGCCGAGGGACGGCGGGTCGCGACCACAGCCGACGGTAGTCCCGAGGCCGTTCGGGATCGTAGCGGCGGTGAGCGGCCCCGGTTGCGCGCCCGCGAGGGGGTGTCATCGGTGGCCGGGGGCAATCCGGAGGGGATCGCCAGCACCGCCAGCGGCACGCCCGAAGGACGGCGGGTCCAGACCACGGCCAGCGGCAGTCCCGAGGCTGTCCGGGATCGTCGCGGCGACGATCGGCCTCGGCTTCGCGCCGGCGAGGGTGTCTCGACGGTGGCCAGCGGGACGCCAGAAGGTGTGGCCACGACCACAGGTGGGACACCCGAGGGCTTCGTCTCCGTCTCGACCTCTGCCTCTGGCAATCCGGAAGGCATCGCGACTACGGCGGGTGGCAATCCCGAGGGGTTCCGACTGGGCGTGCAGACCACCGCTTCGGGCAACCCGGAAGGGATACAGACCTCCGCAGGCGGCACGCCGGAGGGCTTTGTCGCGGTACAGACCTCGGCGGGCGGGAACCCCGAAGGGTTGCGCTTGGGCGTGCAAACCTCGGCAGGCGGCAGTCCTGAGGGCGTGCGGTCGCGTCGGGGCGAGGGCCGGTTGGGGCGCCGTCCGGGGCGGCGGGTAGACGCCTCGACGCCGGACATTGCGCCCTGAGGTTCAGGGGCGGACCGGATCTATCGCGAGGGCCTCGATGGTGACCGACAGGTCTCGACCCACGAAGGCCTCGCTGCCATCCGGTCGTGCGCCGACCTGCCAGCGCAATGGCGTGGGGAAGCGCTCCAACCCCCAAGGCGCGGTATGCTCCAGCGAAGTCCAGGCACCGTCCCGTCGCCATAGCAGCCCGCCCGGGCCCATGCCGGGGTGCAGCAACAGCTCCAGCCCGTCTCCAAGCGCCGGCCCGCGCCACAAATGGGGACTGCGACCGACTTGAGGTTGCAGCAACACCGTCAGGCGTTGATCTGGCCCGGAGAGGCCGATCCAGATTGGCACCACGCCGGTGTCGGGCTCCACCGCACAGGCCAGTGTCTGCCGCTGCGCGACGCCGGGCTCGGGCTGGCCGGCCACGGACAACAGACAGGCCTGCTCCGGGTCCGAAGGCCGCCAGAGGCCGGACAACGGCTTGCGTTGATCGCCCGGCGGCCAAGCCAGTGCCTCGCGCCGCTGTGCCTTGTCGTCCAAGACCTGCAAGCGAAGGCCCTCGGCATCCAGCGCCATCTGCACGGCATGTAGGTATTCGACCCCTTCGGGCATCCGATGCGCTGTGCCGGCGCCGCCAGAGCAGATCTGCAGCACGCCCTCATGAACCTGCACATCAAAGGCGAGGATATGGCTGCACAGATAGGCCGTGACGCCATGGGCTTTCAACAGCGCCCAGACGGCCTCGGGTTGGGCAAGGTTGCGCTGGCACGGGCCGTGGAAGCCGTTCACCGCGAAGGCCGGATGGTGGCCCATCACCAGAAGGTGCCGCGCATCGCGGGCCTCGGTCAGCAGCGCGTCGAGCCGTGCCAGATCCACCCAGCCCTCGCCGCCCAGCCGGCCATAAAGCGTGTCGATGATCACCAAGGCGAGGTCCCCATGGCGGATCAAGGTGTTCAGATCGTCGGGCGCGGGGAAGTCGGTGCGGCCCCGCATGACCTGATGGAACACCCGCGCGCTCATCGCGTCCCAGGCGGTGTGATTGCCGGTGCAATGATGCATCGGCATTGTCGCCCACGCCATCTCATGGTCCAGCCAATGCGCCCATTGCGCCCGTAGCGCGGCCTCGTCCGTCAGGCCGATCACCTCGTCGCCCGGATAGGCGATGAACGCGGGGGGAGGCGCAAGCCGCTGCACCACCCGGTTGACGGTGGCATGCGTTACCGCGTGCGGCGCGCCGGGCACGCCCGAGCAGCTGTCGCCGTAGAACACGAACTGATGGCCGGGGCCGCGCGGCAGAAGGGCTGGGATCGTCATGGCCGGTATCCTCGGGCCAAGCTGCGGGCGTTGCAAGCCTGTCCCGCCGCCGTCTATGGTCAGGGCCAACAGGGAGCATGCCATGAAGATCATCCGCGCCGGCGCCACGGATTCCGCCACCGGGAACCCCGAGTATTTCACCGGCAAGGTCCGTCTGGATCCGGTCATCGCCTCCGAGCTGACGGGGCGGGTCAGTGCGGCCTCGGTCACGTTCGAGCCCGGCGCGCGTACCGCGTGGCACACCCATCCGGCGGGGCAGACGCTGATCGTCACCGCCGGCGTCGGGCGCGTCCAGCGCGACGGCGGCCCGGTCGAGGAAATCCGCCCCGGTGACGTAATCTGGTTCGAACCCGGCGAGCGTCACTGGCACGGCGCCGGTCCAACCACCGGCATGACCCATCTGGCGATTCACGAGGTGGTCGACGGATCGGCGGTCACATGGCTGGAACCGGTCAGCGACACCGACTACGCCGGCTGATAGCGTTCACGAAGTGACCGTTTCTTCACCTCTGTCGCGGAGAATGGGGGCAGTTGCTGCGTTGCGGCGTGTGAATCCTTGACCTCTCTCTGCCGCGATGCAGCATCGTCATATGATCAAATGACGGGAGTGCATCGGCATGGATCAGCGTCTTTCTGCCATTGTCGCCCGGGGTCCGGGCAATCCGGGCGTCGCCGCGCGGCTCGGTCTCAGCCTCGTTGAGGCCGGGGAATTCGTCATCGTTCCGCTCGACCGGTCCCGCGTGCCCCACTGGGCCGAGGATCTGGGCATCACCGACCGCCAATTGTCCGAGATGGAGCCTGATTGCGCCGTCACGCTTCAGGTGGCCAAGGCCTTGGGGTTCAACCGTTTCGCCTTGATCGAGACCTCGCTTGGCGAAGGGGGCGACGATCAATGCGCCACCTTCTACCACGGCGCCATGCGGACGATGCCGCTGCGGGCCGGCGCGGCGTCCGTCAACGACGCGCTGGAGCGGGTGGGCGTGGTGCCCGACGGCGGCTGGGATGCCTTCGCCACCCTCGGGCTGGGCGGCATGCGCCATGCCGAGTTGTTCGCCCGGGCGTCGTAAGCGCGATCAGGGCTGGGGCGCTTCGGCCCGGTCGTTCAGACCGTAGTCGCGGATCACCCCGGCGACGCGCAAGCGATAGTCCTTGAACACCCCGCCACGTCCGCGCCCCTGTGCCGACTGGTGGGCGGAGACCTCGCGCCAGCGGGCCACGGCGGCTTCGTCGCGGAAGAACGACAGCGACAGCATCTTGCCGGGGTTGGTCAGGCTTTGGAACCGCTCGACCGAGATGAACCCGTCGATCTGCGCCAATTGCGGGCGCAGGGCGGCTGCGAGGTCCAGATAGACCTCGTGCTGACCCTCGGCCGGCTCGACTTCGAAGATCACGGCGATCATGCGTTCTCCCCCGTGACGCGCTTCAGAAATGTTCGGTCCTCACGCTGCAGGAACCGGTGTTGTTGCGCGAAGGCGTAGTTCTCGCGCCCCAGCGGATCCTCCGCCAGACGGGCGCGGTAAGCCTCGTAGGCGGCGAGGTTCTCGATGTTGTAGATACCATAAGCCAGCGTCGACGAGCCCTCATGGGGCGCAAAATAGCCCAGCAACTGCGCGCCATTACGCGGAATGGCGGTGTTCCAGTTGCGGGCGTAGGTCTCGAACGCGGCTTTCTGCGTGGGGTCGATCTGGTAGCGGATGATGCAGGTCAGCATGGTCTGTCTCCTTTGGTGCTGACCTGGTGATAGGCGATTGCGCGCTGTGAATGCTTCGATTAGCGTCGAAGCATGAAAGAAGGTCCCGACATCGCCCGCATCGCCATGCTGATCGGCGATCCCGCCCGCGCCAACATGCTGACCGCGCTGATGGCCGGCAAGGCGCTGACCGCCACCGAACTGGCGGCCGAGGCCGGGATCACGGCGCAGACGGCCTCGTCGCATCTGGCGCGGTTGGAGGACGGTGGGCTGATCGCGCAACGTCGGCAGGGGCGGCACAAATACGTGACGCTGGCGGGCGAGGAAGTCGCGCATGTGCTGGAGGCTCTGATGGGCCTTGCCGCCGGATCGGGCCATCTGCGGACCCGCACCGGGCCGAGGGACGCGGCGCTGCGCAAGGCGCGGGTGTGCTACAACCATCTGGCGGGCGATCTGGGTATCCGACTGTTCGACAGTCTGACCGCACGCGGGATGATCGTGGTGACGGACGAGGATGTCCGGCTGACCGCCGAGGGCGCCGCGCTGATGGAGGGGTTCGGCATCGATCTGGCGGCGCTGCGCAAGGGCAGGGCGGTGATGTGCCGCTGTTGCCTCGACTGGTCCGAGCGTCGCAGCCATCTGGCCGGCAGCCTTGGCCGGGCGCTGCTGTCACGGATCGAGGCCTTGGGCTGGGCCAGACGCGACCCCGGCACGCGGGCGGTTTTGTTCACCAAGACCGGCGAGGCCGCGTTCCTGCGCGAGCTGGCGCCGCTGCCCGCCTGAACGCAACAAAAAGCCCGGACCTTGGGGGGAGGCCCGGGGGAATACTCGTTACCCAACCACTCGCAGCGGCGGGGCGCCCGGAGGGATCCGCACGCCCCTGAAGCAGATTACTCGACGGTGATGACCTGCATCACCAGATTGCCGTCGACGCGGATCGGGCCGTCCTCGGCCGCGCCGAGCGTGTATTCGAACAGGCCGGTATGCATGCCGCCGGTCTCGCCATGGACCATCAGCATCAGCATGTCGCCGGGGGCCACGTCCTCGGTCAGGATGGCGGCGACATCGGTGGTCTCACCCTCGCGGATCGGCGCATGGCCAACGACCGGGCCGGGGGCCATGTCGGCATCGGTGCGGTGCACGACCAGCCAGCCATTGGCGGGCGCCACGACTGAGCCGGCGCTCACGACGCCGTTGGAGACGGATTGATTGGCGGCTTCGACCATCGGCATCATGTGGTCATCGGCCAGAACGGGCGCGGCGGTGAGGGTCAGGGCGAAGGCAAGAAGGGGAAGGCGTGTCATGGTCTCTCCTGGTTGCGGGCCCCCGGGGCGTGAGTGCATCGGGACCGTGGCGCTGCGGCAAAAGCGCCGCATCTGCCTCAGGTACGAAGCCCTTGCCGCGAAAGTTTCACGTCCGGCGCATTTTATTTGTCCCCTATGTCCGCGCGGCTTTTTCCCGTACCCTTGGGCCTTGCAACCAGGGAGGACGCCATGCGCATCCTGACGATCCTTCTGGCCGCCCTGCTGGTCATCGGCTTGGCCCCGACGGCGCGGGCCTTCACCTTTCTGGCGATCGACGGCGGCAGCTACGATCTGGAGGGATGGCGCGGGCAGCCGGTTCTGGTGGTGAACACGCCCCCCCTGTGCGACCCGGTCCCGCAATATGCCGCAATGGAAGCGTTGAACGGCACCTATGCCCCGCGCGGGCTGGTGGTTGTCGCGGTGCCCAGCGACGATTTCGCCGAAGAGGTCAACGATGACGCGGCGGGTGTGGACGATTGTCACCGGCGCCTCGGGGTCGATGTCGCCTGGACACGGGTGACCTCGGTACTGGGCGAGGACGCGCATCCGTTCTACCTTTGGCTGGCCGAGGAATACGGGGTCGAACCGACGTGGAATTTCAACAAGGTGCTGATCGGACCGGAGGGGGAGTTTCTGGCTTTCTGGACCTCGACGACGCGGCTGGACAGCCCCGAGATCACGGGCATGATCGAGGCGCATCTGCCCCGCTGACCCGGTTCATCGGCTCTGAAATCTATCGCGCCGCCCCCTTCGGCGCGCATCACCCGCTGGCGATCCCGCGCGTGTCGACGGTGATGGACCTGTGCCGCAGTCTGGGCTGGTTCGCGCAGGGGCACTATGTGCCGTCGCCCCGGGCCCGGCCCGCCGCGCTGGCTGCCTTTCACACGCCGGACTACATCGCGGCCCTGTTGGAGGCCGAAGCCTCGGGCACAGTCTCCGACGATGTGCGAGCGCGGCACGGCTTGGGCACGCTGTCGAACCCGGTGCATGGGCTGATGTACCGGCGTCCCGCCACCTCGGCCGGTGGGGCGCTGTTGGCCGCCGAGATGGTGGCGCAGGGCGGCATCGTTCAGGTGCCGGGGGCGGGCACCCATCATGCCATGGCCGACCGCGCCGGCGGGTTCTGCTATCTCAACGACCCGGTTCTGGCGATCCTGCACCTGCGGCGGCTAGGTCTGAAGCGCGTCGCCTATGTCGATATCGACGCGCATCATTGCGACGGGGTGGAAGCCGGGTTGGCCGGGGCCGAGGGGGTGATGCTGCTTTCGGTGCATGAGGACAAGCGCTGGCCCTTCACCGGCGCGCTGACCGACGACGGCGGGGGCAATTGCCTGAATCTGCCGGTGCCGCGTGGGTTCAACGACAGCGAGATGGCGCATGTGCGCGAGGCGCTGATCCTCCCGGCGCTCGAGGCGTTCCGCCCCGATGCGGTGGTGCTGCAATGCGGGGCCGATGCGGTCGAGGAAGATCCGCTCTCGCGGCTGTCGCTGTCGAACAACGCTCATGTCGCGGTGCTGCGGGCGGTGCGCTCGATGACGGATCGGCTGATCGTCACCGGCGGCGGCGGCTACAACCCGTGGTCGGTCGCGCGCTGCTGGACACGGCTCTGGACCGAGATCGCCGGGCATGAGCTGCCCGACCGCCTGCCGCCCGAGGCCGTGGCGCTGATGGAGGGGTTGCACTGGCCCCGTCGCGCGGCCGGGCGCAACCCGCCGCGCGTCTGGTTCGAGACCTTGGCCGACCCCGCGCGCCCCGGTCCTCTGCGCGAGGCGGTGACGGGCGGGGTGGCGCTGTTGCGAAACCGGCTGCCGGATCTGCGCGCGTGGCCCGGCTAAGGGCCCGCGGCAGAGGGTGGTCAGACGGGGTGGATGATCATGCTGGTGATCGCATAGACCATGAAGGCCGCAATCAGGATCAGGAAGATCATGAGGGTCGGGTAACGGAACATGCTGTCCTCGCAAGTTGAATGATGTCAACGGGTTGCGGGGATGTAGAAGGGGGTGCGCGGGGGCGGTGCGTCGATGGTCGGCGGGTGCGGCGGCGGGTATCAGGCCGGCGCAGGGACAGGCGACCAGCGCGCATCGGCGGCAGCGGCAGACGCAGGGGACCGGCCGGCAGGGCTTGGGTCGGCAGGGGCGCGGGCGGATCGGGGCGCGGCGTGTTGTCGGTGAGCGTCGCGGCCTGTACCGGCGCCGAGATCAGCGCCTCGACCTGTCCGCGGCTTGTGACGCTGCCGGGCGCTGCCAGCAGCAGCACCAGAAGTGTCAGCGGGACAAGTCGCAGAAGATGCGCCAGCATGGCCGGGTCGTTTCCGTGAGTCGGACCCGCGATCTCAACGCCTTTCCGGGGCGCGGATCAAGGGGCCTCGTGGGGCCGATCACGCGCGCTTGAGGGGGAGCTATGCTGCAGAACCGCGTCGATCCTGACGGCCAGCTCCATGCCGTGCCCGAGCGTATGGGCTGGTACGGCAACAAGGGCTGCCTGCATGACGAGGCGGGCCGCATCCGCCGGTTCCACCAAGGCCGGCGCTGGATCACCTGCGTGCTCTCGTTCAAGGGGCGCAGGCGGTCGCTGCTGCAGCCGGGGCGCTACACCGAGCTGTTCTTCCTTGACGAGGCGACGGCCTATGCCGCCGGTCACCGGCCCTGCGCCGAATGCCGGCGCGCGGCGTTCAACCAGTTCCGCGACCTGTGGCAGGCGCGTTTCGGCGAGGGGGATGTCACGGCCATCGACGCGCGGCTTCACACCGCGCGATGGGACGGGAAAGGGCGTCGGCTGCATGGCGTTGATGCCCGTGAGGTTCCTGTCGGGGCGATGATCCGCAGGGGCGGGGATACGCTGTTGCATGGGGCAAATGGCTGGCATCGCTGGTCTTTCTCAGGCTACACAGAGATCGCACCGCCACAGGGGACGGTGGCGATGTTGACACCTTTGCCGTTGGCACAACTGATGGCCGAGGGTCTGGCTGTGCAGAACCTCGTAGATGGCGGTGCGAGTAATTGATTGCCTTGTTCAGTAATATCGGGTTACCTGCGCGCCGAATGATCGCTCACGGGGAGAACGGACAATGAAGCGCTTGGATTGGGACGCCTTCGCAAAGCTGGGCGCGCAGATGGCGGAATGGGGCGCGGATTATCACCGTACGCTGGCGGATCGCCCGGTGCGCGCGCCGCTGACCCCCGGTGCCGTCGCCGCGAAATTCCCGGCCACCCCGCCTGAGAAGGGCGAGGGCATGGACGGCATCCTCGCGGAACTCGACGAGAAGGTTGTGCCGGGCCTGACCCATTGGCAGCACCCGCGCTTCTTCGCCTATTTCCCCTCGAACGCGACGCCGCCCTCGATGCTGGCGGATTTCGCGGCCTCGATCCTCGCGCAGCAATGCATGCTCTGGCAGACCTCGCCCGCCGGGACCGAGATCGAGACGCTGATGATGGATTGGCTGCGGCAGGGGCTGGGGCTGAGCGAGGGCTTCAAGGGGGTGATCCAGGATTCGGCCTCGTCGGCGACGTTGGCGGCCGTCTTAGTGATGCGCGAGCGGGCGCTCGAGTGGCAGGGCAACAAGCAGGGTCTCAGCGGCCAGCAGCGGCTGCGGATCTATGCTTCGGACGAGGTCCATACCTCGGTCGACCGGGCGATCTGGATCGCCGGCGTGGGGGCCGAGAACCTCGTACGGATCCCCACGCAGGGGCCGACACGAGGGATGGACCCGGTGGCGCTGAAGGCCGCCATCGCCGCCGACCGCGCGGCGGGCTATTTGCCGGCGGGTGTCGTCGCCTGCATCGGCGGCACCGGGACGGGCGCTTGCGACGACCTGACGGCGGTGCTGCAAGTGGCGCAGGACGAGGGGCTCTATTCCCATGTCGACGCCGCCTGGGCGGGTGCGGCGATGATCTGCCCCGAGTTCCGCAGCCTCTGGACCGGCATCGAGATGGCGGATTCCTTGGTGCTGAACCCGCATAAATGGATGGGGGTGCAATTCGACTTCTCGGCGCATTTCCTCAAGGATCCCGAGCCCTTGGTGAAGACCCTCGCGATCCAGCCGGAATATCTGCGCACCCATGGCAAGGACGGCTTCGTCAATTACTCGGAATGGTCGATCCCGCTGGGCCGCCGTTTCCGCGCGCTGAAAATGTGGTTCGTGCTGCGTGCCTATGGTCTGGAAGGCCTGCGCGAGGTGATGCGCGACCATGTGCGCTGGTGTCAGGAGCTGGCGGCGGAACTGGGGGCGGATCCGCGCTTCGAGATCGTCACCGAGCCGGTGCTGGCGCTGTTCACCGTCGCCTTGAAGGGCGCGGATGATGCGGCGATGATCGACTATGTGAACCGCGTGAACGAGGACGGGCGGATCTATGTCACGCAGGGGCGGACGAAGGGGCGGATCGTCATGCGCTTTACGGTGGGGAGTTTTGCCTGCACGGCCGAGGATGTCCGGCTGGGGGGCGATGTGTTGAAGGAAATGGCGGGCTGAGGCGCGGGTGGAGAGGCTGGGGGCGCTGCCCCCAGACCCCCGGAGTATTTGAGACAAAGTGAAAGGGCGGGTCGTGGAGATCGAGACCAACAAGTTCAAGGCCGCGCTGGCGGCAGGCGAGACGCAGATCGGCTGCTGGGTGGGACTGGCGGATGATTATGCGGCCGAAATCGCCGGGGAGGCCGGATTCGACTGGCTGCTCATCGATGGCGAGCATGCGCCCAATGATATGCGCTCGATGCGGCGGCAATTGTCGGCGCTGGGGCGGTCCTCGGCGCATCCGGTGATCCGCCTGCCGCAGGGCGAGGTCTGGATGGTCAAGCAGGCGCTCGATATCGGGGCGCAGTCGATCCTCGTGCCGATGGTGGAGTCTGGTGAGCAGGCAGCGCTGTTGTCGCGCGCCATGCGCTATCCGCCGGAGGGCCTGCGCGGCGTGGGGGCGGCTTTGGCCCGGGCGTCGCGCTTCTCGGGGATCGTGGACTATGTGAACAAGGCCGATGCCGAGGTCTGCCTGCTGGTGCAGGTGGAGAACAAGGCCGGGCTCGCGGCCTTGGACGACATCCTCGCGGTCGAGGGCGTCGATGGTGTGTTCATCGGCCCGGCGGATCTGTCGGCGGATATGGGCTTCCGCGGCAAGGCCGACGCGCCCGAGGTGCTGGCGGCCATCGCCGACGCGATCCGGCGCATCCGGGCGGCGGGCAAGGCGGCGGGGATCTTGACCTCGAACGAGGCTCAGGCGCGCGAGTGGATGGACATGGGCGTCAACTTCTGCGCCGTGGGCATCGACGTGCTGGTGCTGGCGAACGGGCTGCGCGCGCTGGCCGCGAAATACAAGTGAGGCGATGCGGGTCCTGACCTTCAACGTGCAGAACCTTCGGCTGCGGCGCCCCGAGGGGCGCGAGCGGCTGGATGGGGCGCGCGACGGTGTTGAGGGGGCGGACCCGCTCGATTACGCGGACCGGCGCCTGACGGCGGCGGTTCTGGCGCAGGCCAAGGCCGATGTCTGCGCCCTGCAGGAGGTCTTCGATCGCGAGACACTGGACTACTTCCACGACCATCTGCTGCGGGCGACGGGGACCGAGCCCTGGCCCTGGCGTGCCTGTCTGGAAGGCAATGACGGCGGGGGCAGGGATCTTGCGGTGATGGCGCGCCAGCCCTTCGCGGCAGAGAGCCATGCGCGCCTGTTACCCGCCGATCTGGGGATGGAGGGCTATCCGGGCACCCGCGCCGACCTGCCGCTGTTCAGCCGGGATCTGCTGGTGGCCGATCTGGGCGGGCTGACCCTGTTCGTCGTGCATCTGAAAGCGCCTTGGCCCGACAGGGATGCCGCCTGGACCCGACGCCGTGTCGAGGCCGAGGCGATCCGCCGCCTGATCGCCCGCCGCTTTCCCGATCCCGCGACGGCGTCTTGGCTGGTGCTCGGCGACCTCAACGACCCGCGCAGGGATGCCGACCGTGCCGTGGCCCCGTTGCTGGCCCCCTTCGGCGTCGATCTGATCGAGCACATGCCCGAGGATCAGCGCTGGACCTGGTGGCACGAGGAAGGCGAGCGCGGCTGCCCGGATGGCATGATCGCTTCGCCCGCTCTGGCCGCGGCCTTCCCCGAGGCCGTGCCCCAGGCGATCCGGGCCGGGCTGTCGCGTGAAGCGGGCGGCCAGCAGCCGCGGCTGGAAGATGTGGGCGAGGAGCGGCCCCGCGCCTCGGATCACGCGGCGCTTGTGCTGGACCTTCCGGGGATTTGACCGCAGGTTGTGGCGGACTGTCACCCTCCCGTTACAATCGGCTGCGACAAGCCCGTAACGCTTCGGAATCCCGACCTCCCATGACCCAAGATCTTGCCGCCTGTGGCGCCCTGATTGACGCGCTGCCCGACCCCGCCCTGCTGGTGGGGGCCGATCGTCGGATCCTGCTGGCCAACCCGGCCGCGCGTGACCTGTTCGCGGCGCCCATGGTGGGGGCCTCGGCACTCAGCTACATCCGCCAGCCGGAACCGGCCGCCGCGCTGGAAAAGGGGCTGGCAATGCTGGCCGACCCGTCCGCGCCGCAAGACCCGGTCGAGGCTCGCATGATCCAGACCGCGCCCACGCGCGAGACGATCCTGCGCGTGCATGTCGCTGCCCTCTCGCCCGAGTCGCAATTGCCTGCGATCCTCGTGACGCTGCGCGACATCAGCCATGTCGAGGAAGCCGAACAGCAGCGGCGCGACTTCGTGGCCAATGTCAGCCACGAGATGCGCTCGCCGCTGACCGTGCTGGCCGGTTTCATCGAGACGCTGAAGGGCCCGGCGCGGAATGACCCGGCCGCGACGCTGAATTTCCTCGATATCATGGACCGCGAGGCGCAGCGGATGTCGCGCCTTGTCAGCGACCTTCTGTCCCTCAGCCGCGTCGAATCCGAGGAACGGGTCCGCCCGCGTGCAACGGTGTCGATGTCTGACGTGCTGCGCGCAACCTTGGCCGCGCTGCGCCCGCAATTCGAGGATGCGGGCATCGTCGTCGATTTCCGGGATCTTCCCGATGCGCCGATGATCGCAGGCGATCGCGACCAGCTGGTGCAAGTGTTCCACAACCTCGTCGAGAATGCGCTGAAATACGGTGGCTCAGGCGGGAAAGTGGCATTGTCGCTGGAGAAGCTGGAGCAGATGCCCGGCTTCACCGGCCCTGTCCTGCGCGTCTGTGTGCGCGACTTCGGTGACGGG
This sequence comes from Pararhodobacter sp. CCB-MM2, assembly GCF_001691415.1. GTDB lineage: Bacteria > Pseudomonadota > Alphaproteobacteria > Rhodobacterales > Rhodobacteraceae > Pararhodobacter. The sequence continues at coordinate 2,701 of NZ_LRRR01000005.1, read as the reverse complement.
ATCGATGCCATCCACCTGCCGCGCCTGACCGAACGTTTCTACCGCGTGGACGGCCACCGCTCGCGCAATATGGGGGGCACCGGTCTGGGCCTCGCCATCGTCAAACACATCATCAACCGCCATCGCGGGCGGCTCTCCATCCGCTCCACTCGGGGCGAGGGGAGCACTTTCGCGGTGGTCCTGCCGATCTCCTGAGGGGTGTTCGGGCGGGCTTTCCGGGGCCAAGGCGCCAATCACTGGCCTCGGCGTAACAGAACTGTCACACTGCGCCCCTAAGGTGCGCGCGAAACGAATGAGATTGCCATGACCCGCCTTCATATCGACCAAGCCTTCGACGAAGATCTCGAGCGTATCCGCGAGCTGATGCTGGCCATGGGTGGCCGCGTCGAGGAAGCGATCACGCTGGCCGCGCGTTCGCTGGAAGACCGCGACGAGGATCTGGCCCTTCAGGTGATCGAGGGCGACCATGCCGTCGACCAGCTGGAAGAGGATATCGACCAGCAGGTCGTTCGCCTTCTGGCCCTGCGCCAGCCGCAGGCCGGCGATCTGCGCGCCGTCATCGCGGTGATGAAGATGGCCGCCGATATCGAGCGTCTGGGCGATTATGCCAAGAACATGGCCAAGCGCGTGTCGGTCCTCTCGGCCGGTCCGCAGGTCGAAGGCGCCGGCGCTGCGATCCGCCGTCAGGCCCGTCAGGTCGGCCAGATGCTGAAGGACATGCTCGACGCCTTCGCCCGTCTCGACGTGGCACTGGCCGAGGACGTGATCCAGCGCGATGTCGAGGTCGATCACATGACCAACGCGCTGTTCCGCGAGTTCATCACCCATATGATGGAAGACCCGCGCAACATCTCGGCCTGCCTGCACTACACCTTCATCGCCAAGAACGTCGAACGGATGGGCGATCTGGTGACCGGCGGGGCCGAGCAGGTGATCTTCCTCGCCACCGGCGAGCGTCCGGGCGACCGCCCGAAAGGCGACTCGACCGCGCATATCGATATCAAGCCCGAGTAAGCGAATGACCCGTAACGATACCCCGCTCGTCCTCGTAGTCGATGACGAGCCGGCGCAGCGTGCGCTCTTGTCCTATAACCTCGAGGCCGCGGGTTTCCGCGTGGCCACGGCCTCGGACGGCGAAGAGGCGCTGCTGGTCGTGTCGGAAGAGGCGCCGGATGTGATCCTTCTGGACTGGATGCTGCCGCGGGTCTCGGGGATCGAGGTCTGCCGCCAGCTGAAGGCGCAGAAGGGCGGCGCGGATGCGGCGATCATCATGGTCTCGGCCCGCTCGGACGAAAGCGACCGCGTGCGGGGGCTGGAGACCGGCGCCGACGATTACATCACCAAACCCTATTCGGTGAACGAGCTTCTGGCCCGTGTGCGCGCCAACCTGCGCCGCGTGCGCCCGGCCCGCGCCGGTCAGGTGCTGGCGGTGAAGGAGCTGACGCTGGACCCCGAGGCGCACCGCGTCCATCGCGACGGGGCCGAGCTGCATCTGGGCCCGACCGAGTTCCGCCTGCTCTCGGCGCTGATGGAAAAGCCGGGCCGCGTCTGGACGCGCGAGGCGCTGCTGGACCGGGTCTGGGGCCGTGACATCTATGTCGACACCCGCACGGTCGACGTGCATATCGGCCGGCTGCGCAAGGCGCTGATGGCCAAGGGCGGCGATGATCCCATCCGCACGGTGCGCGGCGCAGGCTATTCGCTGGATTGACTTTTCCGCCCGCGGGCGTTCGGATCGGGCCGCAACCTAAGAGGCCCGCCATGACCACCAACACCGCCGCCCAGGGCTATGTGCCCGATCCCCGCAACGACGACGTGCTCGTCTGGGTGAATGGCGATCTCGTGCCGAAGAAGGAGGCCGTGGTCTCGGTCTTCGACGCGGGTTTCGGCTTTGGCGACGGCGTCTGGGAGGGCCTGCGTCTGGTGCGCGGCAAGGTTCTGCAGCGCGAGGCTCATCTCGACCGGCTGTTCGAGGGCGCGAACTCCATCGCGCTGGAGATCCCGCAAGGGCGTGACGGCATCAACGCGGCGATCGACGGGGTGCTGGCTGCGAATGGCATGACGGATGGCGCGCATCTGCGGCTGATGGTGACGCGCGGGGTCAAATCCACCGCCAATCAGGACCCGCGTTTCATCCTGTCCGGGCCGACGGTGGTGATCACCGCCGAATACAAGACGCCGCGGCCGGAATCGAAGGCCAAGGGGATGACGCTGTTCACCTCGACCTTCCGCACCTCGCAGCCCGATGTCTTCGACCTTCATCTGAACTCGCATTCGCGCCTGAACCTGATCCAGGCGCTGATCCAGGCAATCAATGCGGGAGCTGATGAAGCGTTGATGCTGGACCCGCGGGGCTTCGTGGCGTCCTGCAACTCGACGAATTTCTTCATCGTGCGGAAGGGCGAGGTCTGGACCTCGACCTCCAACTATTCCTTCAAAGGCATCACGCAGGCCGCGGTGATCGACGCCTGCCGGGCGGCCGGGATCACGGTCCGCGAATGCGATTTTACCCTAGCACAGGTCTATTCGGCGGATGAAAGCTTCGTCACCGGGACCTTGGGCGGCGTGACGCCGGTCACGAAGATCGACGGCCGGCTGGTGGCGTCCGGGCTGCCGGGCGAGATGACGGCGCGGATCCGGGGGCTTTACGAGGCGGCGGTTTATCCGGCCTGATGCGGCCAAGCCGCACTCCCGCCCACCC
>NZ_LRRR01000049.1 GCF_001691415.1 Pararhodobacter sp. CCB-MM2 | reverse complement strand
CTTTGAAATCGCCGAAGTATTTCGTGATCGCCGCGGTCAGCGTGGTCTTGCCGTGGTCAACGTGGCCGATCGTGCCGATGTTGACGTGCGGTTTGTTCCGTTCAAACTTTGCCTTCGCCATGATGGCAACTCCTTAATTCTGGTGTCGGTGACGGTGGGATGAAATCCCACCCTACGGGGCGGTAGGGCGGGGTTACCCCCGCCACACCGATCAGGCGTATTTCTTCTGGATCTCTTCCGAGAGGTTCTGCGGCACGGCGTCGTAATGGTCGAACTGCATCGAGAACACGGCGCGGCCCGACGACATCGAGCGCAGGTTGTTGATGTAGCCGAACATGTTGGCCAGCGGCACCATCGCGTTGATGACGTTGGCGTTGCCGCGGCTGTCCTGCCCCTGAACCATGCCACGACGGCTGGTCAGGTCACCGATGATCGAACCCGTGTACTCCTCGGGAGTCACGACCTCGACCTTCATGATCGGCTCGAGCAGCTTCGCGCCGGCCTTTTTCAGACCGTCACGCATCGCGGCACGCGAGGCGATTTCGAAGGCGAGAACCGACGAGTCGACGTCGTGGAAAGCACCGTCCGTCAGCGCGACCTTGAAGTCGATCACGGGGAAGCCGGCGAGCGGACCGGAGTCCATAACCGACTTGATGCCCTTTTCGACGCCCGGGATGTATTCCTTCGGAACAGCACCACCGATGATCTTGCTTTCGAACGAGTAGCCTTCGCCCGGCTCCGTCGGGGTGATCTCGAGCTTCACGCGCGCGAACTGGCCGGTACCACCGGTCTGTTTCTTGTGCGTGTAGTCGACCTCGGCGGCGTGCGAGATGGTCTCGCGGTAAGCCACCTGCGGCGCACCGATGTTGGCCTCGACCTTGAACTCGCGCTTCATGCGGTCGACGAGAATGTCGAGGTGGAGTTCGCCCATCCCCTTCATGATCGTCTGGCCCGACTCGAAGTTGGTCTCGACGCGGAACGAGGGGTCTTCGGCAGCCAGGCGAGCGAGGGCGAGGCCCATCTTCTCCTGGTCAGCTTTCGACTTCGGCTCCACGGCGATCTCGATCACCGGTTCCGGGAAGGTCATGGTTTCCAGAACCACCTGCTTCGACGCATCCGACAGGGTGTCGCCGGTGGTGGTTTCCTTAAGACCCGCCAGCGCGATGATGTCGCCCGCGAAGGCTTCTTCGATTTCTTCGCGGTTGATGGCGTGCATCATCATCATACGGCCGATGCGCTCGCGCTTGCCCTTCGTGGTGTTCATCACCTGGTCGCCCTTTTTCAGGACGCCCGAGTAAAGACGGGTGAAGGTCAGCGAGCCCACGAACGGGTCGTTCATGATCTTGAACGCCAGCGCCGAGAACGGCGCCGAGTCATCGGCAGGACGCTCGATGTTGCGCTCTTCGTTCTCGTCCTCGGGCGAGAAGCCCTTCAGCACGGGAACGTCGACCGGGGCCGGCAGGAAGTCGATCACGGCGTTGAGCAGGGGCTGCACGCCCTTGTTCTTGAACGCCGAACCGCCCAGGACCGGGAAGAACGACAGGGTCAGGGTGCCCTTACGGATCAGCTTGCGCAGGGTCGCCTCGTCGGGCTCGTTGCCCTCGAGGTACTCCATCATCGCCTCGTCGTCTTGCTCGACGGCGAGTTCGATCATCTTGCCGCGCCATTCGTCGGCCAGATCCTTCAGGTCGTCGCGGATCGGTTGACGAACCCAGCTTGCGCCGAGGTCTTCGCCCTTCCAGACCCACTCTTCCATCTTGATCAGGTCAACGATGCCTTCGAGCTGGTCTTCGGCACCGATCGGGAAAGCGACGGGGCACGGGGTGCCGCCGGTGCGATCCTTGATCATGTCGACGCACTTGAAGTAGTCGGCGCCGATCTTGTCCATCTTGTTGACGAACACGATCCGCGGGACCTTGTAGCGGTCAGCCTGACGCCACACCGTTTCGGTCTGCGGCTCAACGCCGGCGTTACCGTCGAGGAGGCAGACAGCACCGTCGAGCACGGCCAGCGAACGTTCGACTTCGATGGTGAAGTCAACGTGGCCGGGAGTGTCGATGATGTTGAAGCGGTACTTGGTGTCCGAGGTGCCTTCGACGGTCGGATCTTCCTGACGCTGCCAGAAAGTGGTCGTGGCAGCCGAAGTGATCGTGATGCCGCGTTCCTGCTCCTGCTCCATCCAGTCCATGGTCGCGGCGCCGTCGTGGACTTCGCCGATCTTGTGGGACTTGCCGGTGTAGTAGAGGATACGCTCGGTCGTGGTCGTCTTGCCGGCATCGATGTGGGCCATGATGCCGAAGTTACGATACCGCGGAAGCTGATATTCGCGTGCCATGGTCGGAGATCCTTACCAGCGGTAGTGGCTGAACGCTTTGTTCGCGTCGGCCATCTTGTGGGTGTCTTCGCGCTTCTTCACAGCCGTGCCACGGTTGTTGACAGCGTCCGACAGCTCGCCGGCGAGACGCTCTTCCATGGTGTTCTCGTTGCGCTTGCGCGCGGCGGTGATCAGCCAGCGAATCGCGAGGGCCTCACGGCGCTCGGTGCGGACTTCAACGGGGACCTGATAGGTCGCACCGCCGACGCGGCGCGAACGCACTTCGACCGACGGTTTGATGTTGTCGAGGGCTTCGTGGAAGACCTCGATCGGAGCGCGCTTCAGACGCTTCTCGACGCGGTCGAGGGCGTTGTAGACGATCGATTCTGCGACCGACTTCTTACCGTCGATCATCAGGTTGTTCATGAACTTCGTCAGAACCGTATCGCCAAATTTGGCGTCCGGCAGGACGGCGCGCTTTTCAGCTGCGTGACGACGCGACATGGGGGTCTCTCCTTACTTCGGACGCTTCGCGCCGTACTTCGAGCGGCGCTGACGACGATCTTTGACGCCCTGCGTGTCGAGCACGCCGCGCAGGATGTGGTAACGGACACCGGGAAGGTCCTTCACGCGGCCGCCGCGGATGAGCACGACGGAGTGCTCCTGAAGGTTGTGCTTCTCGCCGGGGATGTAGCTGATCACTTCGAAGCCGTTCGTCAGGCGGACCTTGGCCACCTTACGCATAGCCGAGTTCGGCTTCTTCGGCGTCGTGGTGTAGACGCGGGTGCAGACGCCACGCTTCTGCGGGCAGTTCTCCAGGTGCTGCGACTTGGAGCGTTTTACTTTCGGCTGCCGCGGCTTGCGGATCAGCTGTTGAATCGTAGGCATTCAGCTCGCCCTATTCTTGCGGCCCGTTCAACCTCCGTTCGTCAACGGGGTATCCGGGGGCAGTTCGTCATGTTCGTACCCAGCGCGTCCGCAAAGCACAAAACCGCCGATGCGCCCATTCCGAGGGTTGGCATCGCGGTGGAATCTCAGAGGATCGGGGCATGCACTGCCCGGATCATGACCACTACTGTGTTCTAAGCCCCTGAATCAGCCCGCGCGTGAGCACATACCGATCCCGGGTGCGCGCCGTATAGGGGGAGTCGCGTCCCTTGTCAACACGCCCTGCCCCCTTCCGGAGCGCGTTGCCGCCCGCTTCCGCCCTTGCTACGTTGGGTCAAAACCAAGGGGCAGGCCGGATGGCATTGAAGGACTTTCTGGAGCGCCGCAAGGCCTCGCGCGGGGCGCATGTCATCGGGCTGTGCCGCTTCTCCTACCCGGCCCTCGGCGGCTTCAAGAACGAGCACGACACCCCTGAGGACCGTGCTCGCTACCTTTATGCGCCCGAGCGTCTGGACGAGCGTTTCCGCCTCTTCGAAGCCTTCACCCTCCCCTCGCTGCGGACGCAGACCGATCAGGACTTCACCTTCCTCATCGTCGTGGGCGAGGATTTCCCGCCTGACCGCATGGAGCAGCTGCGTGCCCTGACCGCCGACCTGCCGCAGGTGGTGATCGTCCCCCGCGCGCCCGGCCGTCACCGCGAGGTCATGTCCGAGGTGATCGAGCAGTTCCGCGTGCCGGATAGCTTCTCAATCCAGTTCCGGCTCGACGATGATGACGCGATGGGCGTGGGCTTCGTGCACAAATGCCGCCGGATCCTCGATCAGAACTACCAGCTGTTCGAGGGCTCGCGCCATGTCGCCATCGACTTCACGCGGGGCTGGAACGCCCTGCCCTCGGCCGAAGGGATCCGCGCTGCGCGGCAGAAGGCGCTCTATCTCGGCGTCTCCTTCGCCATCGCCTTCCGTCCCGACACAAAGCTCAGCGTGATGAACTTCACCCATCACGAGGTTTGGCAACACATGCCGACCATCACCCGCACCGATCCCGACATGTGGGTGCGCGGGGTGAATGCGCACAACGATTCAGGCGACCGGATCAACGAGGGCCTGCGCCGGCTGACGGAGGAAGAGGAGCAGAAGTTCGAACGCGCCTTCGGCATTACCATGGAGCATGTGCGCGCGGTCTACGCGCGCTGAGGGCCCCGCCGCAGCCTGCGTGCGGCCACCCTCTCGCGGTAGAAGGTGAACAGGCCGGTCGCCACGATCAGGGCCGCGCCGAGCTGGGTCAGGGCATCCGGCCATTCGTGGAACAGTGCGAAGCCCAGGATCAGGGCCCAGATCAGGCCGGTGTAGCGGAAGGGCGTGACGAAGGCCAACTCGCCGGTGCGTACGGCGCTGACCGTCATCACATAGCCGCCGATGATGAACACCGAGGCCCCGGCCAACAGCAACAGCGTCGAGGCACCGGGCAGCGCGACGGCCTCGGTCGAGGCACCCAGCACACCGAACAGCGTGACCGACACGGCATTGGCCAGTGCCACGATCAGGGACGGCACACCCCTGGTCATGCGCCGCGTCACCAGATCCCGCACCGTCACCAGCGCGACCGAGATCAGGGCGTAGAGCGCATAGAGGTCAAAGCCCCCGGCCTCGGGGCGCACGATCAGCAAGACACCGAGGAAGCCGATGCCGATGGCGGTGAGACGCTTCCAGCCGACCGGCTCGCGCAAAAACACCGCCGCGCCGAGGGTCACCGTGAGCGGCAGCGCCTGCAGGATCGCCGTCAGGTTGGCGATCGGCATCTGAAACAAGGCTTGCAGGAAGAACCATGTCGAGGCCGTGTCGCACAGGGTCCGCACTAGGATCAGCCGCTTGTCTGACCCCGACAGCACCACCCGGAAGGCGCCCGCGCGCCAGGCCATCAGCGCCAGCACGACACTCACCCCGATCCCGCGCCATGCCAGCGACTGGAACAGGGGCAGATCCGATGAGACGAGCTTCATGATCGAGTCGTTGACGGTGAATGCCGCCATGCCGGCCATCATCAGAATCGCGCCGCGCGCGTTGTCGGACAGCATCGTTACCCCCCGGATTGCTGCTTTCCGCATCGCATTTCACAGATGAAATGAAAAGCCCCGCCGTGGCACCTTGCCGCAACCGCCGCAGGGCGCTAGATCCTCCGGCAGGGAGGCATTCATCGGGAATTCCTCCGGTTCCCCCAAGACAGAAGCGATCGACATGACGCATACCGCGCTTTCCGGCGCGTCCGCGGTGCAAGCGGGCGGGCAAAAGCAATCCTCGGCACGCGCCGTGATAACAGCCCTCGCCATGGGTGGCTTTGCCATCGGCATGACCGAATTCGCCTCGATGGCGCTGCTGCCGGGCTTTGCCTCGGACCTCGGCGTGTCCGAGGCCCGCGCCGCCGACGCGATCAGCGCCTATGCGCTTGGCGTGGTGGTCGGCGCCCCGCTGTTGGCCGTGGCCGCCGCCAAGATGCGCAAACGGCTGTTGCTGGCGCTGCTGATGGTGGCCTTCGCGCTTTTCAACCTGCTGTCGGCCATCGCACCGACCTTCTGGACCTTCACCCTGTCGCGCTTCCTGTCCGGCCTGCCCCATGGCGCTTTCTTCGGGGTCGCGGCGCTGGTCGCGGCCTCGGTCGTGCCGTTGAACAAACGGGCGTCTGCCGTGGCGCGCGTGTTCCTCGGCCTGACCATCGCCACCACGGTCGGGGTCCCTTCGGCCAGCTGGCTCAGCCAGTTCGTCGGCTGGCGCGCGACCTTCGTGCTGGTAGCGGGCTTGGCGCTGGCCACTGCCGCGGCGGTGATGCTGAAGGCCCCGCGCACACCCGCCGATCCCAACGCCGCCCCGTTGAAAGAGCTGGGCGCGCTGAAGAACCGGCAGGTCTGGCTGACGCTGATCACCGGCGCCATCGGCTTCGGCGGGTTCTTCGCGGTCTATACCTACATCGCCTCGACCGTCGAAAGCACGCTGGGCCTGTCCGATACCGAGGTGGCGCTGATGCTGTTCATCGCCGGTCTGGGCATGACGGTGTTCAACCTCGTGATGGGGGCGCTGGCCGACCGAAGCCTCAACGTGACCGCCTTCACGGCCTTCGGCGGCGGCGCCATCCTGCTGGCCCTGTTCCCGCTGGCCGTCAGCTATGGGCTGGGGACGATGGGGCTGGTGGTGTTCCTGATGACCATGCTGGGCGGCGTCTCGACCGTGATGCAGACCCGGCTGATGAATGTCGCGGGCGAAGCACAGCAGCTGGCCGCCTCGCTGCACCATGCAGCGTTCAACGTGGCCAACGCCTTGGGCCCGTTCCTCGCGGCGCGCTTCATCGCGTCGGGCTACGACTTCCCGGTCGCGGGTTATGTCGGGGCCGGCCTCAGCGTGGCGGGCTTCATCCTGTTCGCGATCACCCTGTGGGATGCGCGGCGGTCGGGGATCGAATAACCCCCTCCGCTGAAAAACGACAAAGGCGCCCCGCAACGGGCGCCTTATTAATGCCTGACCGCTTTGAATGCCGGAAATGAAAAAGCCCCCCGCAGTCGACCTGCGGGGGGCTTTGTTTTTTCAGATCAGGCGCGATCAGCGGTCGTCGTCATCCGACGGCGCGTCGGTGAAGACCGGCTCCGCGTCCGGAGCGACCAGCACCGCTTCGGCCTCGGCGCGACGCTGCTCGATCACCTCGGCATCGCGGTCCGCGGCGATCTTGCGGGTCGCAGTGGCGACGCCACCGGTACCGGCCGGGATCAGACGACCCACGATGACGTTCTCCTTGAGGCCGACCAGCTTGTCGCGCTTGCCGATGACCGAAGCCTCGGTGAGCACGCGGGTCGTCTCCTGGAACGAAGCCGCCGAGATGAACGACCGGGTCTGCAGCGAGGCCTTGGTGATCCCGAGGAGGATCGGCTCGCCCTTCGCCGGACGCATGCCCATCGCCAAGGCCTTTTCGTTGACCTCGTCGAACTCGAACTTGTCCACGGTCTCGCCTTTCAGCAGCGTGGTCTCGCCCGAGTCGAGGATCTCGTACTTCTGCAGCATCTGCCGCACGATCACCTCGATGTGCTTGTCGTTGATCTTCACGCCCTGCAGTCGGTACACGTCCTGCACTTCGTCGATCAGGTAGTTGGCCAGCGCCTCGATGCCCATGATCCGCAGGATATCGTGCGGAGCGGGGTTGCCATCCATGATGTAGTCGCCGCGCTGGACGAAATCGCCCTCTTGCACGGGGATGTGCTTGCCCTTGGGGACCAGGTATTCGGCCGGATCCACGTTCTCGTCGACGGGCTCGATGGTGATGCGACGCTTGTTCTTGTAGTCCTTCGCGTAACGCACATAGCCATCGATCTCGCAGATGATCGCGTGATCCTTCGGACGACGGGCTTCGAACAGTTCCGCCACCCGCGGCAGACCGCCGGTGATGTCCTTGGTCTTGGCACCTTCGCGCGGGATACGCGCAACCACGTCACCCTGACGCACTTCCTGACCGTCTTCGATCGAGAGAATGGCGTCCACAGACATCGGGTAGGTCACCGGGTTGCCCGCGTCATTGCGCATCGGCTCGCCGGTTTCCTTGTTCATGATGATGATCTCAGGCTTGAGATCGCCACCACGGGGCACCGAACGCCAGTCGGTCACGATCTTCTGCGACATACCCGTCGCATCGTCCGTGTCCTCACGCACCGACAGACCGGCGATCAGGTCCACGAACTTCGCGGTACCGGCACGCTCGGCGATGATCGGCAGGGTATAGGGGTCCCATTCGTACAGCTTGTCGCCGCGCTTCACGTCCTGACCGTCGCGCACGAAGAGCTTCGCACCGTAGGTCAGTTTGTGCGACGCACGCTCCACGCCGTTCTCGTCGATGATCGCAACCTGCATGTTGCGGCCCAGAACGATCAGCTCGCCCGAGGCATTCTCCAGCACGTTCGGGTTGCGGAGTTCGACCTTACCGGCCGAGCCCGATTCCTGGAACGACTGCGAACCACCCTGCGCGATGCCGCCGATGTGGAACGTCCGCATCGTCAGCTGCGTGCCCGGCTCACCGATCGACTGAGCGGCGATGATGCCGACGGCCTCACCCTTGTTGACCAGCGTACCGCGGGCCAGGTCACGGCCGTAGCACTTGGCGCAGACACCCTCGTCGGCCTCACAGGTCAGCGGCGAGCGGATCTTCACCGAAGCCAGACCAGCGGTCTCGATCATGTCTGCATCGCGCTCGTCGATCAGCTGGTTGTGCACCACGATGATCTCGCCGGTCGCCGGATGGACGACGTCCTCGGCCGCGACACGGCCCAGCACGCGCTCGCCCAGCGAGGCGACGACTTCACCATCGTTGATCGCCGCCGAGGCGGTGATGAAGCGGTCGGTGCCGCAATCGTCCGAACGAACGATGCAGTCCTGCGCCACGTCCACCAGACGGCGGGTCAGGTAACCCGAGTTCGCCGTCTTCAGCGCGGTGTCGGCCAGACCCTTACGGGCACCGTGGGTCGAGTTGAAGTACTCGAGCACGGTCAGGCCTTCCTTGAAGTTCGAGATGATCGGCGTCTCGATGATCTCGCCCGACGGCTTGGCCATGAGGCCGCGCATACCGCCCAGCTGTTTCATCTGAGCGGGCGAACCCCGGGCACCGGAGTGCGACATCATGTAGACCGAGTTCGGTTCGAGCTCGCGACCCTCGTCGTCGTAGCGGACGGCCGAGATCTCGCCCATCATCGCCGCGGCGACAGCGTCCGAGGCCTTCGACCAGGCATCGACCACCTTGTTGTACTTCTCGCCCTGAGTGATCAGGCCGTCGAGGTACTGCTGTTCGAATTCCTTCACCTGATCGCGGGTCTCGTTGACCAGCTCCCACTTGGCTTCCGGGATCAGCATGTCGTCCTTGCCGAACGAGATACCGGCCTTGAAGGCCTCGCGGAAACCGAGCGCCATGATCTGGTCGCAGAAGATGACCGATTCCTTCTGACCGCAGTAGCGGTAGACGGTGTCGATGACGTTCTGGACGTCTTTCTTCCGCAGCAGACGGTTGGTCAGCTCGAACGGCGCCTTGGCGTTCAAGGGCAGCAGAGCACCGAGGCGCAGACGGCCCGGCGTGGTCTCGTAGCGCTTGAGGACCTCGTTGCCGTTCTCGTCGATCTGCATGATCCGGCCGGTGACCTTGGCATGCAGATGCACTTCGCCCGAGGCGAGAGCGTGCTCGACTTCCTCGATATCGGCGAAGACCATGCCCTCGCCCTTCATGCCTTCGCGCATCATGGTGGTGTAGTAGAGACCCAGCACCATGTCCTGCGACGGAACGATGATCGGCGCGCCGTTGGCGGGCGACAGAACGTTGTTCGTCGACATCATCAGCACGCGCGCTTCCAGCTGGGCTTCCAGCGAGAGCGGCACGTGGACGGCCATTTGGTCACCGTCGAAGTCCGCGTTGAACGCCGAGCAGACCAGCGGGTGCAGCTGGATGGCCTTGCCTTCGATCAGCTGGGGTTCGAACGCCTGGATACCCAGACGGTGCAGCGTCGGCGCGCGGTTCAGCAGAACCGGGTGCTCGCGGATCACCTCGTCGAGGATGTCCCAAACCTCGGGACGCTCTTTCTCAACCAGCTTCTTCGCCTGCTTCACGGTCGAGCTGAGGCCCTTGGCTTCCAGACGCGAATAGATGAACGGCTTGAACAGCTCGAGCGCCATCTTCTTCGGCAGGCCGCACTGGTGCAGCTTCAGCTCGGGGCCGGTCACGATGACCGAACGACCCGAGAAGTCGACGCGCTTACCCAGAAGGTTCTGACGGAAGCGACCCTGCTTGCCCTTCAGCATGTCCGACAGCGACTTCAGCGGGCGCTTGTTGTTGCCCGTGATGACGCGGCCGCGACGGCCGTTGTCGAACAGAGCGTCGACCGATTCCTGCAGCATCCGCTTTTCGTTGCGGACGATGATATCGGGCGCGCGCAGCTCGATGAGGCGCTTCAGACGGTTGTTCCGGTTGATGACCCGGCGATAGAGGTCGTTCAGGTCCGAGGTCGCGAAGCGGCCGCCATCCAGCGGAACCAGCGGGCGCAGTTCCGGCGGGATCACGGGCAGGACGGTGAGGATCATCCACTCCGGACGGTTGCCCGACTCAAGGAACGACTCGACGACCTTCAGACGCTTGATGATCTTCTTGGGCTTCAGTTCGCCAGTGGCTTCCTTCAGCTCCTCGCGCAGCTTGTCGGCTTCCGACTGCAGGTCGATCGCCGCCAGCATTTCGCGGATGGCTTCAGCACCGATACCGGCGGTGAAGGCGTCCGAACCGAAATTGTCCTGCGCGTCGAGGTATTCTTCCTCGGTCATCAGCTGACCATAGGACAGCTCGGTCAGACCGGGTTCGATCACCACGTAGTTTTCGAAATAGAGGATGCGCTCGAGATCCCGCAGCGTCATGTCCAGCATCAGGCCGATGCGCGAGGGCAGCGACTTGAGGAACCAGATATGCGCGACCGGCGAGGCCAGCTCGATATGGCCCATGCGCTCGCGGCGGACCTTTTGCAGCGTGACTTCGACACCGCATTTTTCGCAGACGACGCCGCGATACTTCATGCGCTTGTACTTGCCGCACAGGCATTCGTAATCCTTGATCGGACCGAAGATGCGCGCGCAGAACAGGCCGTCACGCTCGGGCTTGAACGTACGGTAGTTGATGGTTTCCGGCTTCTTGATCTCGCCGTAGGACCAGCTGAGGATGCGCTCGGGCGAGGCCAGCGAGATCTTGATCTCGTCGAACTGCTTGGGCGCGGCCAGCGGGTTGAACGGGTTCGTCGTCAGTTCCTGGTTCATCGTCAATTCCTTGATGGGGCTCGGGGGGAAGGATCAGGCGACGGTGGGGTTGAACCCCACCCTACGCGGGTGGCGTAGGGTGGGATTTCATCCCACCGTTACTCGTCTTCCTCCGAATCCAGGAGTTCCATGTTCAGGCCGAGGCCGCGGACTTCCTTCACCAGAACGTTGAAGGATTCGGGCACGCCGGCCTCGAAATTGTCCTCGCCCTTGACGATCGATTCGTAGACCTTGGTCCGGCCTGCCACGTCGTCCGACTTCACCGTCAGCATTTCCTGCAGGGTATAGGCGGCGCCGTAGGCTTCCAGAGCCCAGACCTCCATCTCCCCGAGACGCTGACCGCCGAACTGCGCCTTACCGCCGAGCGGCTGCTGCGTGACCAGCGAGTACGGACCCGTGGAACGCGCGTGCAGCTTGTCGTCGACCAAGTGGTGCAGCTTGAGCATGTACTTCACGCCCACGGTGACCTTGCGCTGGAACTGCTCGCCCGAGCGACCGTCGAACACCACCGACTGAGCCGAGGTGTCGAAGCCCGCCCGCATGAGCGCGTCGTTGACGTCCGCCTCTTTGGCGCCGTTGAACACCGGGGTGCCGATAGGCACGCCTTTGGTCACGGTACCGGCGGCTTCCACCAGCGCATCCTCGTCCATCTCGGCGAAGGCGTCGTTATAGACCTGATCGCCATAGGCATGCTTCAGCGAGTCGCGCACCGGCGTCAGGTCGCCCGAACGACGGTATTCCTGCAGCGCCTCGTCGATCTGCAGACCCAGACCGCGCAGGGCCCAGCCCATGTGCGTCTCGAGGATCTGACCGACGTTCATACGCGACGGCACGCCGAGCGGGTTCAGCACGAGGTCGACAGTCGTACCATCGGCGAGGAACGGCATGTCCTCCTGCGGCACCACTTTCGACACGACGCCCTTGTTCCCGTGACGACCGGCCATCTTGTCGCCCGGCTGAAGCTTGCGCTTCACCGCCAGGAAGACCTTGACCATCTTCATCACGCCCGGCGGCAGATCGTCGCCCCGGCGCACCTTCTCGACCTTGTCGTCGAAGCGGTGCGTCAGCTGACGCTTCTGCTGGTCGAACAGCGCGTTCAGGGCCTCGACCTCCTGCGCCTCGGCCTCTTCGGCGAGGGCAAGCTGCCACCACTGACCTTTCGACAGCGTGTCGAGCAGTTCCTCGGTGATTTCCGAGTTGGGCTTCACGCCCTTCGGACCCTTCACCGCGACCTTGCCCAGGATCAACTGCTTCAGACGCGAGTAGATGTTGCGCTCGAGGATCAGCATCTCGTCGTCGCGGTCGCGCGACAGACGCTCGATCTCTTCACGCTCGATCTGCAGCGCGCGCTCGTCCTTGTCGACACCGTGACGGTTGAACACGCGGACTTCCACCACGGTACCATAGGCACCCGGCGGCAGACGCAGCGAGGTGTCACGGACATCCGAAGCCTTCTCACCGAAGATGGCGCGCAGAAGCTTTTCTTCCGGCGTCATCGGGCTTTCGCCCTTCGGAGTGATCTTGCCGACGAGGATGTCGCCGGCCTGAACTTCGGCCCCGATATAGACGATACCGGCTTCGTCGAGGTTGCGCAGGGCTTCCTCGCCGACGTTCGGGATATCGCGGGTGATCTCTTCCGGCCCGAGCTTCGTGTCCCGTGCGGCGACTTCGTATTCCTCGATATGGATCGAGGTATAGACGTCATCCTTCAGGATCCGCTCGGAGATCAGGATCGAGTCTTCGTAGTTGTAGCCGTTCCACGGCATGAACGCGACGACCACGTTGCGACCCACGGCCAGCTCGCCCATGTCGGTCGAAGGACCGTCGGCGACCACGGCGTTGCGGGTCACGACGTCGCCCACCTTCACCAGCGGACGCTGGTTGATGCAGGACGACTGGTTCGACCGCTTGAACTTGCGCAGACGATAGATGTCCACGCCCGGTTCACCCGGCTCCAGCATCTCGGTGGCGCGGATAACGATACGCTGAGCATCGACCTGATCCACGATACCGGCGCGGCGCGCCATGATCGCGGCACCCGAGTCGCGGGCAACGATGCCTTCGATCCCGGTACCGACCAGCGGCGCGTCCGACTGCAGCAGCGGGACGGCCTGACGCATCATGTTCGAGCCCATCAGTGCGCGGTTGGCGTCGTCGTTTTCCAGGAACGGAATGAGCGAGGCCGCGACCGACACCAGCTGCTTCGGCGAAACGTCGATCATGTCGATCACTTCGCGCGGGTTCAGCATGAAGTCGCCGCTCTTGCGGGTCGACACCAGGTCGTTCACGAACTCGCCGTCTTCGTTCAGCGTGGCATTCGCCTGAGCGATGACGTGGCGCTGTTCCTCGGTGGCCGAGAGGTACTGGACCTCATCCGTCACCTTGCCGTCGACGACCTTGCGATACGGGGTCTCGATGAAGCCGTATTTGTTCACGCGGGCATAGGTGGCCAGCGAGTTGATCAGACCGATGTTCTGACCTTCCGGCGTTTCAATCGGGCACATCCGGCCATAGTGGGTCGGGTGAACGTCGCGCACCTCGAAGCCGGCACGCTCACGGGTCAGACCGCCCGGCCCGAGAGCCGAGAGACGACGCTTGTGCGTGACTTCCGACAGCGGGTTCGTCTGGTCCATAAACTGCGACAGCTGCGACGAGCCGAAGAATTCACGCACCGCGGCCGCCGCGGGCTTCGCGTTGATCAGGTCCTGCGGCATGACGGTGTCGATATCGACCGACGACATGCGCTCGCGGATCGCGCGCTCCATGCGCAGGAGGCCCAGACGGTACTGGTTCTCCATCAGCTCGCCGACCGAGCGCACCCGGCGGTTGCCGAGGTGGTCGATGTCGTCGATCTCGCCACGGCCGTCACGCAGGTCGACCAGCGCCTTGATGCAGGCGATGATGTCTTCCTTGCGCAGCGTACGCTGGGTGTCCGGCGCGTCGAGGTCGAGGCGCATGTTCATCTTCACGCGGCCCACGGCCGAGAGGTCGTAGCGCTCCGAGTCGAAGAACAGCGTGTCGAACAGGTTGACGGCGGCGTCGACGGTGGGGGGCTCGCCCGGGCGCATGACACGGTAGATATCCATGAGCGCCTGCTCACGGTTCATGTTCTTGTCAGCGGCCAGGGTGTTGCGGATGTAGGCACCGACGTTGACGTTGTCGATGTCCAGGATCGACAGTTCGGTGATGCCCTGATCCAGCAGCGTCTTGAGCGAACCGCCCTTGACGTCGCCGTCCTTGTCCAGCTCCCAGGTGATTTCGTCGCCGGCTTCGATCCAGATCTCACCGGTTTCCTCGTTGATCACGTCCTTGGCGGCGAAGCGGCCGAGGATGTGCTCGAACGGCACCAGCAGTTCAGTGATCTGACCTTCGTCGATCCACTTCTTCACCAGACGCGGGGTGGCCTTGTCACCGGCCTTGAGGATGACCTCGCCGGTGGCAGCGTCGACCAGATCCATGGTCGGACGGGTGCCGCGCACACGCTCGGGGAAGAACCGGGTGACCCAACCACGGTTCCGCTCCAGGCGGTAGGTGACGTTGTTGTAGTAGGCATCCATGATGCCTTCCTGATCCAGACCCAGCGCGTACAGCAGGGTCGTCACCGGCAGCTTGCGGCGACGGTCGATGCGCGCGAACACGAGGTCCTTGGGATCGAATTCGAAGTCCAGCCACGAGCCGCGATAGGGGATGATGCGGCACTGGAACAGCAGCTTGCCCGAGCTGTGGGTCTTGCCCTTGTCGTGGTCGAAGAACACGCCCGGCGAGCGGTGCATCTGCGACACGACCACGCGCTCGGTGCCGTTCACCACGAAGGTGCCGACCGGCGTCATCAGGGGCATGTCGCCCATGAAGACTTCCTGTTCCTTGATGTCTTTCACCGACTTCGCGCCGGTGTCAGGGTCCACATCGAACACGATGAGGCGCAGGGTGACCTTCAGCGGAGCCGAATAGGTCATGTCGCGCTGCTGGCACTCGTCGATATCGTATTTCGGTTTTTCCAGCTCGTATTTGACGAACTCAAGAACCGCGGTCTCGTTGAAGTCCTTGATCGGGAAGACGGACTGGAACGTACCCATCAGGCCTTCGCCATCCAGCGGCTTGTCGCTGTCACCCGAGCGCAGGAACAGGTCGTAGGACGACTTCTGAACCTCGATCAGGTTGGGCATCTCCAGGACTTCACGGATCTTGCCGAACATCCGGCGGATGCGCTTCTGGCCAACATAGGACTGAGCCATGCTCGGTATCACCTTTCATTCTTTCGCGGATGCGCCGGCCGTCGGGCCTCGGCGGGGCATCCCGTGCGAAACTGAAACGGAGGCTCCATTCCTGCGGTCCGTCCCACCGGTCCGCTCCCGAGCCTCGACTGTCTCAGGAAGAAACGCCCGCGGGCGTGCCTGCCGAAAACAGTGTCAGAAACGTGTATGGCCGGGCCCGGACATGCCGGACCCAGCCTTGTTTGCAGGAAGAGGGTGCTTGGCACCCCGCCCGATTACTTCAGCTCGACTTTGGCGCCAGCTTCTTCGAGCTTCTTCTTGATCTCTTCGGCTTCAGCCTTCGGAGCTTGCTCTTTCACGGCTTTGCCGCCAGCTTCGACCAGGTCCTTGGCTTCTTTCAGGCCCAGACCGGTGATGCCGCGCACTTCTTTGATCACGTTGATCTTGTTGGCGCCGGCGTCGACGAGGATCACGTCGAATTCGGTCTTCTCTTCGGCAGCGTCAGCAGCGCCACCGGCAGCCGGGCCGGCCATCATCACAGCGCCGCCAGCGGCGGGCTCGATGCCGTACTCGTCTTTCAGGATGGTTTTCAGTTCCTGAGCCTGCAGCAGGGTCAGGTTCACGATTTGCTCGGCGAGAGCTTTCAGATCAGCCATTTTTCAGTTCCATTCTAACAGGGTGTTGCCGACGAGGGGAGGTATTCCGCCACGCGGGCCGTAGGTTGCTCAAGCGGCGTCCCGCTCCTCCAGGGTGGAGAGGATGCCCGCGATGTTCGAAGCAGGCGCGCCAATCGCACCAGCGATGTTCGACGCCGGAGCACCGATGCACGCCACGACCGAAGCAATAAGCTCCTCGCGCGACGGCATGTCGGCCACGGCCTTCACACCATTCTGGTCCAGAGCCGCGCTGCCCATTGCCCCGCCAAGGATCTCAAGCTTCTTGTTATTCTTGGCGTAGTCGACGATCACCTTCGCAGCAGCGACGGGATCTTCGGAATAGGCGAGCACGGTCATGCCCGTCAGAAGGTTACCAATGCTGGCGCACGGCTTTCCATCCAGGGCGATCTTGGCGAGCTTGTTCTTGGCAACGCGCACGGACCCACCAGCGTCACGCATTTGCGCGCGCAGGGCCTGCATCTCGGCAACCGTGAGACCCGCGTAGTGTGCAACCACGACCACGCCAGAGCTTTCGAAGATCTGGCCGAGTTCCTCGACCACCGCTTCTTTTTGGGCTCTATCCACAGGTTTGCTCCAAGTTTGGAAGGTCTTAGGGACCCTCCGGCTCTATTTTCACCGGGTTCAGAAGACCCCGATGTCGGGTCCGCTACGGGTCCGTCCAAGTCACCCCGGGGAGCCATGGCCACCCGTTGGAATCTTAGTTCTTCCCCGTCTCAGGCAGGACTTATGGATGGGAGATCCCAACCGCCCACCGTCTCGGACGATGCGCAACGGGGCACGACCGAATCGCACCCCGCTACAGGATCGGACAGATAACCCCTAATGGGCGTGATGCCAAGGGGTCCGTGACGGAAAGACCTCAAGTCACGGCTGCCCAACGAAAAAGCCCCGCGACAGACGCGGGGCTTTCGATCTTCAGAACGCGAATGCGATCAAGCGGCGACGATCAAGCGGCGCCGGTGGCCGAGGCCAGATCGACGCTGACGCCCGGACCCATGGTCGAGGACAGCGAGACCTTGCGCAGATAGGCGCCTTTGGCACCCGTCGGCTTGGCTTTGTTCACCGCGTCGACGATGGCACGGACGTTCTCGGCCAGCTTGACCTCGTCGAACGACACTTTGCCCACGCCAGCGTGGATGATACCGGCCTTCTCGACCTTGAACTGGACTTCACCGCCCTTGGCGTTGGCAACGGCAGTCGCCACGTCCATGGTCACGGTGCCGACCTTCGGGTTCGGCATCAGGTTGCGCGGACCCAGGATCTTACCCAGACGACCGACGAGCGGCATCATGTCCGGGGTAGCGATGCAGCGATCGAATTCGATCGTGCCGCCCTGGATCGTTTGCATCAGGTCTTCGTCACCGACGATGTCGGCGCCGGCAGCGCGGGCTTCGTCAGCCTTGGCGCCACGGGCGAAGACGGCGACGCGGACGGTCTTGCCGGTGCCGTTCGGCAGCGAGACGACGCCACGGACCATCTGGTCCGCGTGACGCGGGTCGACGCCGAGGTTGATCGCGACTTCGACGGTCTCGTCGAACTTGGCCGAAGCGGCGCCCTTGACCAGCTTCACCGCGTCTTCGACGGTGACGTTGGCGGTGGTGCCGAAGGCTTCGCGGGCGGTGCGGGTACGTTTACCGAGCTTGGCCATGATTAACCTTTCACCTCGATACCGCACGACTTCGCCGAGCCGAGGATGATCTGCATCGCGCCTTCGATGTCGTTGGCGTTCAGGTCACGCATCTTGGCTTCCGCGATTTCGCGAACTTGCTTGACGGTCACGGTGCCGGCGACTTCGCGGCCCGGCTTCACCGAACCACGTGCGCGGTTACGCTTGCCGACGGGCTTCAGGCCAGCGGCCTTCTTCAGGAACCACGACGCAGGAGGGGTCTTCAGCTCCATGCTGAACGACTTGTCCTGGTAGTAGGTGATCACGACCGGAACCGGCGAGCCGGGTTCCATGTCTGCCGACTTCGCGTTGAAGTCTTTGCAGAACTGCATGATGTTGATGCCGCGCTGACCGAGGGCCGGGCCGACGGGGGGCGACGGGTTGGCCTGACCGGCCTTCACTTGCAGCTTGAGCTGCCCGATTACTTTCTTGGCCATGTGGCCGCTCCTTTGTTCACAACGCCCCTGATCGGACTATCCGAGGGGGCCTGCTTAGTGGTCCGGAACACCCCGAGGGGTGCCCTCCCACGATGAACACTCAGGCCCCTTTGGTGACCTGCGTGTATTCCAGTTCGACCGGCGTCGGACGGCCGAAGATCGAGACCATGACCTTCAGGCGGCCGTTCTCGTCGTCGACTTCCTCGACCATGCCCGAGAAGCCGTCGAAGGGGCCGTCCGAGACCTTGACCTGCTCGCCGACCTCGAAGCGGATCAGGCTGCGCGGAGCCTCCTGACCTTCCTCGACGCGGTTGAGGATCAGGTTGACCTCTTCGTCGCGCATCGGGCTCGGCTTGCCGGGCTGACCCAGGAAGCCGGTCACGCGGTTGATCGACGACACCAGGTGATAGGTCCGGTTCGACATCTCCATGCGCACCAGCACGTAGCCGGGCATGAAGCGACGCTCGGAGGTCACCTTCTTGCCGCGCCGGACCTCGATGACCTCTTCGGTCGGGACCAGCACTTCTTCGATCTCGTCTTCCAGATCCGCCTCGGCGGCGGCCTGACGAATCGCCTCGGCAACTTTCTTCTCGAAGTTCGAGAGAACGCTCACCGAATACCAACGCTTGGCCATGCCACTTCCCCGTCTGAGACGACACGGTGCCGTCACGAAATTCCATTTACGGTCAGAGGCTTGCGCCCGCGCCAACCGCGATTCACCGACAAGCAAAAAATGTGCGCACCGAATCGGTGCGCGTCATGCTGTCTCGTAGTTCAGGTGCCTTTATCGACACCAGCCCCAAGATTCAAGGGGCTTAGCCCATCGCGCCCTCCCCCCGGAAGGCGCAACGGGCGCAGGCGGCTTCAGCTCACCAGACCCAGAATCGCGCCCAGACCGGTGCGGATCAGCAGGTCGACAAGGAAGAAGAACACAGCCGTCAGCGAGGTCAGGACCAGCACCATGACCGTGCTGACGCCCACTTCACGACGCGTCGGCCAGGAAACCTTGGCGGTTTCCGAGCGCACCTGCTGGAGGAAGGTCAACGGATTGGTCCGGGCCATGGGAACACCTCTGGGGCAAGACAGCGGCCACGCGGGCAGAGGCGTGGCGGGTTGGCGCCCAGATACGCCCCGGCGAGAGGCGTTTCAACCCTGCGCCCCGATCCGTTGCAGGAACCTGCCGATGATGACGATTCTGCAACACAGGCGTGGCCCGGTTGCCTCGGTCGTTTCGCGATCTCGGGAGGAAGGCCTGGCAGGGGCAGAGGGACTCGAACCCCCGACCCTCGGTTTTGGAGACCGATGCTCTACCAACTGAGCTATACCCCTAGGCCTGCGGCGGGGGATACGGGCTGCGCGGGGGGAAATCAAGGGCGATTTTTCGCTCTTTGGCACGGGGGTTGGAAAAAGCGTGACGACGGGTTTCGCCCTCGTCCGGCATGCCTCCGGCACGCAGGCCTCCGGCGACCGGGCGCCTCGCTTCGCTCGGCGCGAAGGAGGGGGCTGTCTGCCCCCTCGGCCTGCGGCCTCACCCCCGAGGATATTTGAAGAACGAAGATGAAGGGAGCGGCTTTAAGCCCACCGCCTCTCCCTCACCCTGCCCCAGATGACTGTCTCTTATCCCCATCT
>NZ_LRRR01000048.1 GCF_001691415.1 Pararhodobacter sp. CCB-MM2 | reverse complement strand
GGGTGAATTCGCGCAGCGAAGAGGGGGGCAAAGCCCCCCTGCTTGGTCGTCCGACGAGCCTGCCCCGAAGGGGCGGGGGAGAAGGGCGAAACCCCTCTCCCGTCGCGCTCATTCGTTCCAGGCGCGGTCGCCCGAGGCATCCTTGACGCGCGTCGGCAGGCCGATCCGGTCGAGGATCTCGAAGAAAGGCTTCGGATCCAGCTCTTCGACATTGACCATCTTCGACACGTCCCAAGTGCCGTTGGCGATCAGCATCGCGGCGGCGACGGGCGGCACACCGGCGGTGTAGCTGATGCCTTGGCTGCCGACCTCAAGATAGGCTTCCTTGTGATCGGCGACGTTGTAGACGAAGACCTCGGCCGGTTGGCCGTCCTTCTTGCCCTTCACCAGCGTGCCGATGCAGGTCTTGCCGACATAATCCGGCGCCAGCGAGGACGGGTCGGGCAGCACAGCCTTCACCACCTTCAGCGGGATTACTTCCAGACCTTCAGCCGTTTTCACCGGCTTCTCGGACAGAAGTCCGAGGTTCTTCAGCACGGTGAAGACGTTGATGTAATGGTCGCCAAAGCCCATCCAGAAGCGCACATCGGCCTGCGGGTAATTCGTGGCCAGCGAATGCACTTCGTCATGGCCGGTCATATAGGCCTTCTGTTTGCCGACGACCGGCAGATCCCATTCCTTTCCGACCTCGAACATGGTGTTCGACTGCCAGCCGCCATTCTGCCAGCTGTAGACGGTGCCAGTGAACTCGCGGAAGTTGATCTCGGGGTCGAAATTCGTCGAGAACCAGCGACCATGCGAGCCCGCGTTGATGTCGATGATGTCGATCGATTCGACCTCGGGCACAAAGCCGTCGATGCCGAATTTGGCATAGGCATTCACCACGCCCGGATCGAAGCCCACGCCCAGGATCGCCGTCACGCCCTTCTCGGCGCAGGCGGCTTTGCGCTTCCACTCGTAATTGCCGTACCAGGGCGGCGTCTCGCAGATGAGGTTCGGCTCCTCGTGGATCGCCGTGTCCATATAGGCCACACCCGTCTCGACGCAGGCATCCAGCACCGGCATGTTGACGAAGGCCTGAGCCACGTTGATGACGATATCGACACCCGTCTCGCGGATCAGCGCGGCCACTTCGGCCGTGTCGCGGGCATTGACGGCATGGGCTTTCAGAACGCCCTCGACCTTCATCGCGCCTTTCTCGTGAACCGAGGCAATGATCGCCTCGCATTTCGAGAGGGTCCGGCTGGCGATATGGATATCGCCGAGAATGTCGTTGTTCTGCGCACATTTATGCGCGACGACCTGGGCTACGCCCCCGGCTCCGATGATCAGCACGTTGCGTTTCATTTACCCATGCACCTCCTTGGGTCAGTTGATGTCTCGGCCGCCCGTCAGGACAGGGCGGCAGCAAAGTCCTCGTAGCCGAAATCGCGCACTTCGCGGACGGTCCCGTCCAGTTCGCGAATGGCAATCGCCGGCATCTTCACGCCGTTGAACCAGTTTTTCTTGACCATCGTGTAACCGGCCGCGTCCTGGAACGAGAGACGGTCACCGGCTTTCAATGCCTCGGGGAAGCGGAATTCGCCGAAGATGTCGCCGGCCAGACAGGATTTCCCGCAGACCATCCATTCATGATCGCCGGCATTGGGCTCCATCTTGGCGGATTCACGGTAGATCAGCAGATCCAACATATGCGCCTCGATCGAGCTGTCGACGATGGCGAGGTTCTTGCCGTTATACAGCGTGTCCAGCACCGTCACCTCCAGCGTCGCCGCCTTGGTGATCGAGGCCTCGCCCGGCTCCAGATAGACCTGCACGCCATTCGTGTCCGAGAACCGCTTCAGCCGGTCGGCCAGTTTCTCCAGCGGATAGCCCTCGCCGGTGAAATGGATGCCGCCGCCAAGGCTGATCCAGTCCATGTCACGGATCAGATGGCCGAAACGCTGCTCGATCAGCGAGAGCATGTTGTCGAAGCGCGCGAAGTCCGCGTTCTCGCAATTGTTGTGGAACATGAAGCCGGAGATCTTGTCCGCCACGCGGGCGATCAGTTCGGGATCATGCTCGCCCAGCCGCGAGAAGGGACGGGCCGGGTCAGCAAGGTCGAAGCCCGAGGTCGAGACGCCCGGATTGACCCGCAGACCGCGGACATGGTTCGCGCTCTGGCTATCGAAGCGCTCGAGCTGGCCGATCGTGTTGAAGATGATCTTGTCGGAATGCGACAGCACCTCGCCGATCTCATGGTCCGCATAGGCCACGGAATAGGCGTGGGTTTCCTTGCCGAACTTCTCGCGGCCCAGCCGCACTTCGTACAGCGAGGACGAGGTCGTGCCATCCATATACTCGGACATGAAGTCGAAGACTGACCAGGTCGCGAAGCATTTCAACGCCAAGAGCGATTTCGCCCCGGACTGCTCGCGCAGCCAAGCGATCTTTTCCATGTTCGGCAAGAGGCGCGACTTGTCGATCAGGTAGTAGGGGGTCTGCAACATCTCGGGCCCTCCCGGGGTAAAAGGGGTCAGAGCGGCATCCAGCGCGCGCGGCGCTGATACCGTCAACCCCGTGCCCATACAATTGGTTTTTCATCGTGAGATGACAAGGAAAGGGGTTCTGCGGCCGCATAGGCCCCCGTCAGTGGCTGATCAACCCGATACTGCGTGTGCCATCCGCGTTGATCAGCACCAGCCGACCGCCGTTGAGCACATAGTAATCGACCCGCGCACCCTGCGGGTAGTCGATGCACCGCGCACCGTCGCGGTAGAATCGATAGCGCGGGGCGTCCCAGCTCTGATCCCCTGCGGTGAACCGGTAGAGCCCCCCTGCGAGATATTCCTCGCGCCCGCCGGGATAGGTGACGCGCGATTGGCCCAAAGTCTCGATCAGCCACCAATAGTCGATGCGCTGATCGCCGGGCTGAAGAAAAGGCGCAACGGACCAAGTCGGGTTGTCAGGACAAGTAGCTTTGGCGCCCGTCGCCGTGACGGCGAGGGTGATACAGAGGAGCAGGCGGTGCATGGGATCTCGGTCAGAAAGCCCGGACGAATTCGCTACGAAGACCACTCAGACGCGACCGGGGGAGGTTTCGGCGCGATGGTAGCGCAAACCTTGACCGTGTAACAGACCTCCGCCGCAAAAAGATGCGGCGGAGGGGAATGATTATTTGCGCCCGTTAGCCCTCGAGCGCTTTCTTCAGCCGCTGGAAGCTGTCCAGCGTGGACTTGGACTTCTGGCCGGACAGGAAAGCGTCGATCTTCGGGAACAGCCGAATCGCGCGGTCGGTCAGCGGATCCGACCCCTGCGCATAGAGGCCCGCCTGCACCATCATCTCGGCGCGCTCCCAGGCACCGATCAGGCGCCGCGCTTCCGAGATCTGCTGATTCTCGGCCGGGGTGGCCGCCGCGGGCAACGAGCGAGAGACGGATCGCATCAGGTCGATGGCCGGGAAGCGGCCCCTTTCGGCGATGGCCCGGTCCAGCACAACGTGGCCATCCAGCACCCCGCGCAGGATATCCGCGACCGGTTCATCCATGTCCGAGCCGGCGACGAGAACGGTGAAGACGGCGGTGATATCGCCCTGATGATCCTCGCCGGGGCCGGCGCGTTCGGCCATCGCCATGATCTGATGCGCCGTCGAGGGCGGGAAGCCACGCAGCGACGGCTGCTCACCTGCGGCCAACGCGATCTCGCGGTGGGCTTCGGCGAAACGGGTGACCGAGTCGCACATCAGAAGCACATGCTTGCCGTTGTCGCGGAAATGCTCGGCCACGGTCATCGCGGTCAGCGCGGCGCGGCGACGGGCCAGCGGCGATTGGTCCGAGGTGGCGGTGACGACGACCGACCGTGCGAGGCCTTCCTCGCCCAGAACGTCCTCGATGAAGTCCCGAAGTTCCCGTCCGCGTTCGCCGACCAGCGCCAGAACCACGACATCGGCTTCGATCCCGCGGGCCATCTGACCCAGCAGCGAAGTCTTACCGACACCCGAACCGGCGAAGAGACCGATTCGCTGACCGCGCACGATGGGCAGCAGGGTGTTGAAAGCATCGAGCCCGGTTTGCAGACGCCCGCCCAAACGCTTGCGGCGCGCGGGCGAGGGGGGCGGGTTGCGCAGGCTGCGGACCTGCGGGCCGCGCATCAGCGGACGACCATCCAAGGGCTCGCCATAGGGGTCGATGATGCGGCCCACCCAGCTGTCGTCCGGGGCGATGGAGTTGGATCCGACATGCTCCACCCGGTCGCCAATCGCGAGGCCCTCGGTGGCTTCTTCTGGAAGGATTTCAGCGCCTTCGCGGTTCAGCGCAAGGATTTCGCCGCCAATCGCGGGGCCGTCGGTTCCGCCGACGATGACGCGGTCGCCAAGCCGTGCGCGCTTGGACAGGCCCTGCACCATCAAGGTCGAGGAATGCATCTCGTGCACGCGACCGAAGTGGCGGATCGGACGGACGTTGGCCAGTTCAGCCATGAGCGGATCGAAGACGGCCATGAGAAGATTCCTTTCACTCTGCGCGTCGGTTCCAGGGGCACGTTCTGTGCCTCGTTACCGTTTCTAAAGGAATCACCCTTAATCCTTCGTATAGGCCAGCAACGGGAGAACCCCATGTTTGAAAGTCTGGACATACTGCGCATGGCGCAGGCTTTCGCCACACATGCGGCGACTCGCCAGGAGGCGATCGCGCAGAACGTGGCCAATGCAGACACGCCGGGCTACCGCTCGCGTGATGCCATTGGCTTTGGCGAATTCTGGCAGGCGACCGAGGACGGTACGCTGGCCGATCGTGACACCATCCTTCAGGAAGAAGATCCGATTACCGTCTCGCCCAACGGTAATAGCGTCTCGGTTGAATTCGAGATGATGCGCGCCGTGGAAGCACGGCAGCAGCATGAGATGGCATTGGGCATCTATTCCATGTCGCGCGATCTGATGCGCGCCTCCATCGGGAAGTGATGACCATGAGCACCCTGTCTTCAACGCTCGCGCTCTCGGCCTCCGGCATGCAATCCCAGGCCTCCCGCCTGCGCCATGTCTCCGAGAATATCGCCAACGCCGACACCCCCGGCTACCACCGCAAGTATGTCGATTTCCGCCCCATGGCCGTTGCCGGGGACGGGTTCGGTCAGGCCAGCGGCGTGCGCACCGGTCCGGTCCAGCTGGACCAAGGCGAGCTGACGCGTGTCTACGACCCCGGCCATATCCTGGCCGATGAGACCGGCCATTACGAAGGCTCCAACGTCGACGTGATGGTGGAAATCGCCGATGCGCGGGAAGCGCAGCGGTCCTACGAGGCGAACCTGAAGATGTTCGACCAGGCCAGGCAGATGTCGCAAAGCCTCATCGGGCTGCTGCGCAGATAAGGAGCTAGTAGAATGCAAGTTTCCGCCAATGTTGCCGCCCGTTCCTACGGCGCGGCCCGGAACCTCACGTCCCCTGAAGAGGGTGGCAGCGGCCAGAGCTTCGGCGCCACCGCCGCCGGCATGGTCGAGGATTTCAACACCGTCCTGCAGCGCGCCGAGACCACGGCACAGGATGCGATGACCGGCGATGCCGATCCGCATTCGCTGGTGTCGGCCCTGTCCGAGGCCCAGCTCGCGGTCGAGACCGCAGTCGCCGTCCGCGACAAGGTCGTCGAGGCTTACCTCGAAGTCCTGCGGATGCCGGTCTGAGCCGTTAGGCGGGAGAGTATCATGAGCGAGCTCGTCTTCTTCGACGTCCTGCGCCAGGGCCTGTGGGTCTCGGTGGCGATGTCCGCCCCGCTGCTGGGCGTGGCACTGGTCGCCGGCCTTGCGGTCGGCCTGTTCCAGGCCCTGACCTCGGTGCAGGAGATGACCCTGACCTTCGTGCCCAAAGTGTTGGCCATGCTGGTCGTCTTCTGGGTCTCGATGAGCGCGATGACCTCGATGCTCGTCGATTTCTTCCAAGGCCAAGTGCTGCCCATCGTGGCCGGAATCTGAGGAGGCATCCCCCATGGACAACGCCGGTTATACCCAGCTTACCCGCCAATCGGGCCTTCTGCGTGAGATCCAGCTCGTCGCGAACAACATCGCCAACATCTCGACCACCGGTTTCCGGCGCGAGGGGCTGCTGTTCTCGGAATATGTGCAGGGCCTCGGCCATCAGGAAGAATCGCTGTCGATGGCAGCGGCCCGCGGGCACCAGACCTATCTGACGCAGGGCTCGTTGACGATGACCAACGGCGATCTCGATGTCGGCATCGAGGGCGAGGGCTTCTTCACCATCCAGACCCCGAATGGCGACCGCTACACCCGCGCCGGCCATTTCATCCCCAACCAGAACGGGGAGCTGGTCACGCCCGACGGGCACCGCGTGCTCGACGTGGGCGGCGCCCCGATCTTCATCCCGCCGGATGCAGGTCAGATCGGCATCGCCCGCGACGGCACGATCTCGGCCGATGGCCAGCCGCTCGGTCAGCTGGGCCTCGTGGTGCCGGAAGATCCGTCGCAACTGACGCGCGAGACCGGCGTGCTGCACAACATCACCGGCAATGCCGTGCCGGTCGAGAACCCGAATATCCTGCAGGGCTTCCTGGAGGAATCGAACGTCAACCCGATTTCGGAGATGGCGCGCCTGATCGAGGTGCAACGCGCCTACGAACGGGGCCAGAAATTCCTCGAAAGCGAGGATGAACGCATCCGCAACGTCATCTCGACCCTCGGCCGATAGGAGAATCCCATGCGTGCCCTTCAGATTGCCGCCACCGGCATGGCTGCCCAGCAGATGCGGGTCGATACCGTGGCAAACAACCTCGCCAACATGTCGACCACCGGCTACAGCGCCCGCCGCGCCGAGTTCGCCGACCTTCACTACCAGCAGCACACCCGCGCCGGGACGATCTCGGCCTCGGACGGCACGATCGTGCCGACCGGCGTGCAGCTGGGCCTCGGCGCCCGTCCGGCGGCCGTGTCGATGATGGCCCAGCAGGGCGTGCTGACCGCGACCGGCGGCGACCTCGACATCGCCATCGAAGGTCGCGGCTGGATCGAAGTGACCATGCCCGACGGCCGCAACGCCTATACCCGCGACGGTGGCTTGAAGCGCACCGGCGACGGTCTGATCGTGACCTCGGACGGCTATGAGGTCTCTCCGGGCATCACCATTCCGGCCGATGCGACGCAGATCTCGATCAACTCGGAAGGCGAGATCTACGCCTATTTCACCGGCACCGTGCAGCCGCAGCTGCTGGGTCAGCTGACCCTCGCCGGCTTCACCAACGAGCGTGGCCTCGAGGCGCTGGGCTCGAACCTCTTCGCCGAGACCGAGGCCTCGGGCCCGCCGATGCAATCGGTGCCGGGTACGGACGGTCTGGGCACGGTGCGTCAGGGCTATCTGGAGGAAAGCTCGGTCGATCCGGTCCGCGAACTGACCGAGATGATCAAGGCACAGCGCGGCTACGAGCTGAACTCGAAGGTCATCACCGCCGCTGACCAGATGCTCGCTGCGACGACGCAGGTGCGCTGATGCGGATCCCGGCCCTCATCCTCGCGCTTTTCGCCGCGCTTCCGGCGCAGGCCGACGTGCTGCTCGCCGCGCGGACGCTCAGGGCCGGCACGCTGGTCGAAGCCGGCGACGTGATCCTGACCTCCGAGGCGGCGCCCCTGGGCGCGGCCCAGGCCATCGACGAGGCCGTGGGCTGGGAGGCCCGCGTCACGCTCTATGCGGGTCGGCCGATCCCGATCGCCAGCCTCGGGCCGCCCGCGCTGGTCGATCGCAACGAGCTGGTCACCATCGTTTTCCAAAGCGGTGGCCTCGAAATCCGCGCCGATGGGCGCGCCCTGGGTCGCGGCGCCGAAGGCGATGTGATCCGCATCATGAATCTTGCTTCGCGCAGCACCATCAGCGGGACGGTTTCCGGACCCGGTCTGGTGAGCGTGCCCTGAAAGGACCACCCATGCGCTATCTCGCCGTTCTGCCCTTCCTCGCCCTCGCAGCCTGTTCCGACCTTGCCGAGGTCGGCCGCCCGCCGGCTTTTGCCGATACCGCGCCGACGCTGGAGCATCACGCGCTCTACAACGTGCCGATCCCGCAGGTGGCCGAACGCGCCGGCGCGACCGATGGGGCCTCGCTCTGGACCGCCTCGCAGCGTTCGCTGTTCGGTGACCGCCGTGCGACCGCACCCGGCGACATTCTGACCGTGGTGATCGAGATCAACGATTCCGCGCAGATCTCGAACCAGACTGCACGGGGTCGCACGGGCTCGCAATCGATGGGCGTGCCGCAACTGTTCGGTCTGCCGCAATCGCTGGACCGTCGCCTGCCCGAGGGCGTGTCGCTGGCCAATGCTGTCGAGATGGACAGCGCCTCCAGCTTCTCGGGTCAGGGCTCGGTCAGCCGGAACGAGCAGCTGACTCTGCGCGTGGCGACGACCATCATCGAGCGTCTGCCGAACGGTGTGCTGCGCATCGAGGGGACGCAGGAAGTCCGCGTCAACAACGAGCTGCGCGAGCTGATCGTCACTGGCTTCATCCGCCCCGAGGATATCTCGCGGCGCAACGAGATCTCGTATGACCGCATTGCGGGCGCGCGCATCAGCTACGGTGGCCGTGGCCAGATCACGCAGATGCAGCAGCCGCGCTACGGTCAGCAGGTCGCCGATATCATCCTGCCGTTCTGATAGGAGGACGTGATGCTGCGCAAACTTCTTCCGGTCATCCTGCTGATCGTCGGTTTGGGCGGCGGTGTCGGGGCGGGGATCTTCCTCAAACCCGCCGCCGCGCCGGTCGAGGAACACGCAGCCGAAACCGATGCCCACGGCAATCCCATCGCCGCCGAGCATGGTGCCGACACGGGCCATGGCGCCACGGCCGAGGCCGGGCATGGCGATGGCGGGGCCAGCCAATATCTGGCGTCGATGGGCCCGACCGAGACCGTACGCCTGCCCAACCAGTTCGTGGTGCCGATCCTGACCAATGGTCGCGTCGAGGCCATGGTGGTCGTCGGGCTGGCGATGGAGATGTCGGTCGGCCACCAGTTTTCGCTGGTCGAGGACGAGCCGCGCCTGCGCGCCGCCCTGCTGCAACTGCTGTTCGACCACGCCAATATCGGTGGCTTCAGCGGCATCTTCACCTCGGGCGAGGCGCTTTTGCAGCTGCGGCGGATGCTGCGCGAGGCCGCGCGGCAGATTGTCGGCCCCGAAGTTCAGGACATCCTGATCACCGAATTGCTGCGTCAGGACAGCTGAGGCTGTTCCCGGCGTAGCCCGGGCCGCGCCTCCGGTTTCACCCGCCGGAGACAAGGCCCCGCCCAGGCGGAGGGCACCCCTTCAAAGATCGGGACAAACCCGGCTTTCTCATCCCCAACTATCCCACTTCACCTTCACCCCATGAAAACGGCCGGCCCCTTTCGGGACCGGCCATTTTCCTGTCGGCGCTGCGGCGGGGATCAGCCCTGCAGCGTGCGCACCCCATAGCCCTCGCGGCGGGCCTTCATTGCGGCGGCGGCGGCAATCGCGCCGGCGGCGGTGGTGAAGTAGGGGATCTTGTCCATCAGGGCGACGCGGCGGATATCGCGGCTGTCCTTGATCGACTGCGCGCCCTCGGTGGTGTTGAACACCAGCGCGATATCGGCGTTCTTCAGGCGGTCGACGATGTTCGGACGGCCCTCGTAGACCTTGTTCACCAGCGTGGTCGCGATGCCCTCGGCCTTGAGCCAGCTGGCGGTGCCAGCGGTGGCGACGATCTCGAAGCCCATCTCGGCCAGATCACGGACAGCGCCGGCCAGCGCCGCGGTCTTGTCGGTGTCGCGCACCGAGACGAAGACCCGGCCCTCTTCGGGCAGATGCGTGCCCGCGCCCATCTGCGCCTTCAGGAAGGCCAGCGGGAACGAGCGGTCCCAGCCCATGACCTCGCCGGTCGAGCGCATTTCCGGCCCGAGCAGCGTGTCGACGCCCGGGAAGCGCGCAAACGGCAGCACCGCTTCCTTGACCGAGAACCACGGGGTGATCGGGTCGGCCAGCGTGTCCGGATTGGCCAGCGGCAGCGGGCTGTCGGGGCCCACGCCGGCGGGGTAGGGGGCGCGCAGCGGGAAGTTCGACATCGGCTCGCCGGCCATCAGTCGAGCCGCGATGGAGGCGATGGCCGAGTCGGTGGCCTTGGCGACGAAGGGCACCGTGCGCGAGGCGCGCGGGTTCACTTCGAGGACGTAGATCACGCCGTCCTTGATCGCGAACTGCACGTTCATCAGGCCGACGACGCCGAGTTTCAGCGCCATCTTCTCGGCCTGAACCTTCATCTCTTCGACCAGCGCCTTGTCCAGCGAATGCGGCGGCAGGCAGCAGGCCGAGTCACCCGAGTGAACCCCGGCTTCTTCGATATGCTCCATGATGCCCGCGACGTGGACGGTCTTGCCGTCCGACAGCGCGTCCACGTCGACCTCGATGGCGCCCGACAGATAGCTGTCCAGAAGCACCGGGTTCTTGCCCGAGACGCTGACGGCGGTGGTGATGTAGCGCTTCAGCTGATCCATGTCGCGCACGATTTCCATCGCGCGGCCGCCCAGCACATAGGACGGACGGATCACCAGCGGGAAGCCGATGCGGCCGGCGATCTCGATGGCCTGCTCGTCCGACGAGGCGATGCCGTTGATCGGCTGCTTCAGGCCCAGCTCGTTCAGCATCTGCTGGAACCGCTCGCGGTCTTCGGCAAGGTCGATGGCGTCGGGCGAGGTGCCGAGGATCGGAATGCCTTCCGCCGCCAGCTCATTGGCCAGCTTCAGCGGCGTCTGGCCGCCGAATTGCACGATCACGCCGTGCAGGGTGCCGTTCGACTGCTCGACCCGCAGGATTTCCATGACGTGCTCGATGGAGAGCGGCTCGAAATACAGACGGTCCGAGGTGTCGTAGTCGGTGGACACGGTCTCAGGGTTGCAGTTGACCATGATGGTCTCATAGCCCGCATCGGTCAGCGCGTAGCAGGCATGGCAGCAGCAATAGTCGAACTCGATGCCCTGACCGATCCGGTTCGGGCCACCGCCGAGGATGACGACCTTCTTGCGGTCGGACGGACGCGCCTCGCATTCCACCTCGCCCATCGCCGGGACTTCGTAGGTCGAATACATGTAGGGCGTCTGCGCTTCGAACTCGGCGGCGCAGGTGTCGATGCGCTTGAAGACGGCGTTGACGCCGGCCCCGGTGCGCAGGCGGCGCACCGCGGTCTCGGTCTTGCCCGAGAGCGTGGCGAGGCGGGCATCGGTGAAGCCCAGCATCTTCAGCTTGCGCAGCCCGTCGGTGTCCGTGGGCAGGCCGTTCGCCAGAACCTCGGCCTCGGCCTCGACGATCTCGCGGATCCGGGCGAGGAACCACGGGTCGAACGCCGTGACCGCCTGGATCTCGTCGTCCGACAGGCCATGGCGCATCGCCTGGGCGATGACGCGCAGGCGGTCCGGGGTGACCTGGCTCAGGGCCTTCTGGATCGCGGCTTTCTCGGGCGCGCCGGGGATCACCACATCGTCGAAGCCGGACAGGCCGGTCTCTAGCGAGGCGAGCGCCTTTTGCAGCGATTCATGGATCGTGCGGCCGATGGCCATCGCCTCGCCCACCGATTTCATCGCGGTGGTGAGATAGGGCTCGGAACCCGGGAATTTCTCGAAGGCGAAGCGCGGGATCTTGGTGACGACATAGTCGATGGTCGGCTCGAACGAGGCGGGCGTGACCTTGGTGATGTCGTTGTCCAGCTCGTCGAGCGTATAGCCCACGGCCAGTTTCGCGGCGATCTTGGCGATCGGGAAGCCGGTGGCCTTGGACGCCAGCGCCGAGGAGCGCGACACGCGCGGGTTCATCTCGATGACGACCATGCGGCCGTCCTTCGGGTTGATCGCCCATTGCACGTTCGAGCCGCCGGTCTCGACGCCGATCTCGCGCAGCACGGCAATCGAGCCGTTGCGCATGATCTGGTATTCCTTGTCGGTGAGCGTCAGCGCGGGCGCGACGGTGATCGAGTCGCCGGTATGCACGCCCATCGGATCGACGTTCTCGATGGAGCAGACGATGATCGCGTTGTCCGCCTTGTCGCGGACGACCTCCATCTCGTATTCCTTCCAGCCTAGCAGGCTTTCGTCCACCAGCACCTGCGCCACCGGCGAGGCCTCGAGACCCGAGCGCACGATGGCCTCATAGTCGTCGCGGTTATAGGCGACGCCACCGCCGGTGCCGCCCAGCGTGAA
Organism: Pararhodobacter sp. CCB-MM2; assembly: GCF_001691415.1. Taxonomy (GTDB): domain Bacteria; phylum Pseudomonadota; class Alphaproteobacteria; order Rhodobacterales; family Rhodobacteraceae; genus Pararhodobacter. The sequence continues at coordinate 7,618 of NZ_LRRR01000048.1, read as the reverse complement.
GGCGGGGCGGATGATCGCCGGCAGGCCGATGTGTTCCAGATCCTGCATCGCCTGCGCGATCCCGGCCTTGATGTCGTATTTGCCGTTCGGCAGCTTCGGCGCGGCGACGATGGTGGCCTTGGGGTTTTCCAGCCCGATGCGGTCCATCGCCTCGCGGAACAGCTTGCGGTCTTCGGCCATCTCGATGGCCTCGCGGTTCGCGCCGATCAGCTGAACGCCGAATTTCTCCAGCACCCCGAGGTCAGCGAGGGCCAGCGCGGTGTTGAGGCCGGTCTGCCCGCCCATGGTCGGCAGCAGGGCATCGGGGCGCTCGGCCTCGATGATCTTGGCGACGACTTCGGGGGTGATCGGCTCGATATAGGTGGCGTCGGCGAGCTGCGGATCGGTCATGATCGTCGCCGGGTTCGAGTTCACCAGAATGACCCGGTAACCCTCTTCGCGCAGGGCCTTGCAGGCCTGGGCGCCCGAGTAATCGAACTCGCAGGCCTGGCCGATGACGATGGGCCCTGCGCCGATGATCATGATGGACTTGATATCGGTTCTTTTCGGCATGGCGGGCCCTTTCCATGGCAGCGCGCGGGACGTCTGGCCCGGTGCTGCGGATTCGTGCTTCAAGCAAATTGTGCGGGGTTTAGGCGACCACGGCCCGCCGCGCAACCCCGCTTCGTCGCGGGTCGGGTTGCGCCTGTTCCTCGCCGCGCGCGCGTGCTACGCGGCAGCGCAGCACACTCTGTCCCCAAGGCTGGTTTCCGCCGCATGATCCTCATCGAACATGGGCCCGAGGGCCGCCCCGCCCTGTTTGCCGACGCGCGCGAGACACTGGTCGCACGGGAGGCGTCCGAGGTGATGCCGCTGCTCGCGCAGGCCGAGGCCGCGCGGGCGCAGGGGCTCTGGGTCGCCGGCTGGATCGCCTATGAGGCGGGGTATGCGCTGGAAGACCGTCTGCGGCCGTTGATACCCGCGGGCGCCGGGCCGCTGCTGGTGCTGGGCCTCTACGATGCACCGCAGGACGCGGGCGCGATGTTGGAGCAGGCCGAGGCCGGGGCCCCCGCCGCGTCTTTGGCGCCCATCCGTCCGCTGGTCGATCAGGCCGGGCATGCCGCGGCGATCAAACGGGTGCTTGATTACATCGCGGCGGGCGATTGCTATCAGATCAACCTGACGATCCCGCTGGCAAGCCGCCTTCAATCCGGCACCGCGCTGGGCCTCTATGGCGCGCTGCGGGCACGGCAGGCAGTGGGCTTCGGCGCCTATGCCGACATGGGCGCGGGGCCGGTACTGATCTCGCGCTCGCCTGAGCTGTTCTTCCGGACCGAGGGCGAGTGCATCGAGAGCCGCCCGATGAAAGGCACCCGCCCGCGTCATGCCGAACCTATGGAAGACGCCCGCCTCGCGGCCGAGCTGCGCGCTTCGGTCAAGGACCGGGCCGAGAACCTGATGATCGTCGACCTCCTGCGCAACGACATCTCACGCATCGCGCAGGTGGGGTCGGTCAAGGTGCCGGAACTCTTCGGCATCGACAGCTTTGCGACCGTTCATCAGATGTCCTCGACCGTCGAAGGCCGGCTCCTGCCCGGCGCGGGGCTGCCCGGGCTGATGGCGGCGCTGTTCCCTTGCGGCTCGATCACCGGCGCACCGAAAATCCGGGCGATGCAGATCATCCGCGAGCTGGAGCCCCATCCCCGCGGCGCCTATTGCGGCGCGATCGGTTGGGCCGCGCCCGATGGGGCGCAGGCCTGGTCTGTGGCGATCCGCACGCTGTCGCTGTCGCCTGACGGGAGCGTGGTGTTGAACGTGGGCGGCGGCGTGGTGCAGGATTCGACGCCCCAAGGAGAATGGGAGGAAGCGCTGTGGAAAGCCGCCTTCGCGGGGCCGGTCATCCCGGTCTGACGCTGATCGAGACGATGTATTGGGACGGCACGCATGTCCCGCGCTGGCCCCTGCACCTCACCCGCCTCACACGCGGGTCCGAGGCGCTGGGTTGGCGCCTGCCCGAAGTGGTCCTTTCCGGCCCCACGGAACCCGCGCGCCTGCGCCTGACGCTCGATGCCGAAGGACGGCTCGACCTGCAATCCGGCCCGCTGCCTCCGGCGCGAGAGGTCTGGCGGCTGGCCCTGTCGCCTGAGCGCCTGTCCTCCGATGACCCTTGGCTCAGCGTGAAATCCTCTAAGCGCGAGATCTACGACCGCGCCCGCGCTGCGATGCCCGAAGGTGTGGACGAAGTGTTGCTCCTGAACGAACGGGGCGAGGTCTGCGATGGCTCTATCACAACGCTGTTCTTCGATCGTGGCGAGGGCCTGCGCACACCCCCTCTGTCTTGCGGCTTGCTGCCGGGCGTCCTGCGCGCGGAACTCGGCGTGCCGGAAGAGATCCTGCGTCCAGAGGATCTGCCGAACGTGCGCCTTTGGATCGGCAACGCGCTGCGCGGCCTGATGCTGGCGTGCTGGGTCGGATGAGCGGGCAGGGGGGCTCTGCCCCCCTCGGCTTCGCCTCACCCCCCGGGATATTTATGGAGTAAAGATGCGAAAGCGACGTGCCCACGAGGAATACGTCGCCATCTTCACTCACGGTCATCGCCGTCCCCGGCTGCACCGTGAAAACAGCATGCGCGCGTTAACCTTGATGAGAGATTAACGCGCGCATCTTTACTCTAAAAATATCCCGGGGGTCGGGGGGCAGAGCCCCCCTCTGTCCTCACCGCTCAGAGGCAGGCTTCGAACAGCGCGCGGGTGTTCTGGGCCGTCATCTCGATCGGGTTGCCGCCGCAGGACGGATCCTCGAGTGCCATCTCGGTCAGCGTGTCGAGGTCCGGGTTCGTGACGCCCAAGGCCGTCAGGTTTGCCGGGATTGCCAGCGTCTCGCGCAGGTCCATGACGGCGGCGCGGAAGCCCTCGTAGCCGCCGGCGATGCCGATATACGCGGCTGCGCGGGTCAGGCGCTCTTCGATGGCCGAGCGGTTGAAGTCCAGCACCATCGGCATCACCACGGCGTTCGTGGTGCCGTGATGGGTGTTGTAGACCGCGCCGATCGGGTGGCTCAGCGAATGGATCGCGCCGAGGCCCTTCTGGAACGCGACCGCGCCCATGGCGGCGGCGGACATCATATGGGCGCGGGCTTCGAGGTCATCGGGCGTCGCATAGACCTTGGGCAGGTTCTCGAACACCAGCCGCATGCCTTCCAGCGCGATGCCCTGCGACATCGGGTGGTAGAAAGGCGAGCAATAGGCCTCGAGGCAATGCGCCAGCGCGTCCATGCCGGTGCCGGCGGTGATGAATTTCGGCATGCCGACGGTCAGCGCCGGGTCGCAGATCGTCACTGCGGGCATCAGCTTCGGGTGGAAGATGATCTTCTTCTTATGCGTCGTGGCATTGGTCAGCACGCCCGCGCGGCCGACCTCGGACCCGGTGCCCGCCGTCGTCGGCACGGCGATGATCGGCGCGATCTTCGCGGCGTCCGCCCGGGTCCACCAATCTCCGATATCCTCCAGATCCCAGACCGACAGTGAGGCCGGTTGATCCGCCATCAGCGCAATCATCTTACCCAGATCCAGCGCCGAGCCGCCGCCGAAGCAGATCACCCCGTCATGCCCGCCCGCTTTGTAGACGGCGATGCCAGCGGCCATGTTGGCCTCGGTCGGGTTGGCGTCGACCTCGGAGAACAGCGCGCGGCCAAGGCCACCCGCCTCAAGCACCGAAAGGGCCTCGGCGGTGATCGGCAGGCTCGCGAGCGCCTTGTCGGTCACCAGAAGCGGCGCCTTCATGCCCGTGGCTTTCGCGTGATCGGCCAGTTCCTTGATGCGGCCCACGCCGAATTTGACGGCCGTGGGATAGGACCAGTTCATGGTGGGGACGCTCATTTCGTGACCTTCTTCAGATGGTAGGATTTCGGCCGCGTGACCGATTGGAAGCCCAGAGCCGACAGCGCGGCGCCGCGGCCGGTGTCCTTGCAGCCGGTCCAGCACAGGGCCGGGTCGAGGTAATCGCAGCGGTTCATGAACACGGTGCCCGTCTCGATCTGCGCGCCGATCTCGGCGGCGGCCTCGGTATCGGCGGTCCAGATCGAGGCGGTGAGGCCGTAGTCGCAATCGTTCATCAGCGCGATGGCTTCGGCGTCGCCCGAGACCTTCATGATCCCGACGACCGGGCCGAAGCTTTCCTCGCGCATCACGCGCATGGAATGATCGACATCGACGAGGATCTGCGGCGCGAGATAGGCGCCACCGTCATCGGCCGGGAACAGCGCCGGGTCGATCAGCGCCTTGGCGCCGGCGGCCACGGCCTCGGCCACCTGCGCGCGGACGATCTTGGCGAAGCGGGCGTTGGCCATCGGGCCGATGGTGGTGTCGGCGTCGAAGGGATTGCCCAGTTTCAGCGCCTTCACCCAGGCCACGGCTTTCTCGACGAAAGCGTCGTAGAGGCGCTCGTGCACATAGATCCGCTCAATGCCGCAGCAGCACTGGCCGGCGTTGAACATCGCGCCGTCCATCAGGCTGTCCACCGCCGCATCGAGGTCCGCATCGGCGCGGACATAGCCCGGATCCTTGCCACCGAGTTCCAGCCCGGTGCCGGTGAAGGTGCCGGCCGCGGCCTTCTCGATCGCCTTGCCGCCGCCGACGGAGCCCGTGAAGTTCACGAAGCCGAAGGCGCGCGCGCCGATCAGGGCCTCGGTCGTGGCGTGGTCCAGGACGACGTTCTGGAACACATCGCCGGGCACCCCGGCCTCGGCCATCGCCTGCGCGATGCGCTCGCCCACCAGCAGGGTCTGCGAGGCGTGTTTCAGCATCACCGCATTCCCGGCGATCAGCGCGGGCACGATGGTGTTCATCGCCGTCATGTAGGGATAGTTCCACGGCGCGATGACCAGCACCACGCCCACGGCCTCGCGCGCGATGTAGCGGCGGAAGGTGGCGCCATCCTCGACCAGCGTGGGGGCCAGCGCCTCGGCGGCGATGCCGGCCATGTAGCGCGAGCGTTCGTTCATGCCGCCGAATTCGCCGCCATAGCGGGTCGGGCGGCCCATCTGCCAGGCCAGTTCCTCGACCACCGGTTCCTTCATCGCGTTGAGCGCGTCGACCCCGGCCATGACCAGCGCGATACGCTCGTCGAGCGGGCGCGCGGCCCAGGCCTTTTGCGCGGCCTTGGCGCGGGCGACGGCGGCTTCGGCCTCGGCCAGCGGCAGGGCGGGCCGCTCGGCATAGATCCGCCCGTCCACGGGCGAGAGGCATTGGATCGTGGTCATTCTGGCTCCTTGGTCAGGGCGGGGGCGAGCCCGGTCGGCCGCCCCCGCATAGCGTGTCTTCGTCTGGCCCGGGAGGGGCCTTAGGGGTTCGTGCGACGGGGTACCGCGCCGCAGATGCCGATCGCGCGCTGGTGGCCGCAATCGACACGGTAGGTCGCGTCGAAATCTTCGGTCCAGATCTGCGAGAAATTGCCACCGCCGCCGCAGCCGTCATCGCCGATAATGGTGCGGTTGACGCGGACATAGACCACGCCGGTCGCGCCCGAGGCGCAGCAGGCCTGATTGCGGACGCGGTCGATCATCGAGTTCTGGCCATGCGGCAGGTTGCGGTAGATGCCAGGAAAGCGGGTCCAGTTGATCCGACGGTCACCGCCCGATCCGGTCTGGCATTGCGACGGGATGTCGTGGTTGTTGCGGGCAACCCAAAGGGCGGCGGTGCATTCGCGCAGCGCGCCGAACGCACGACGGCGGCAATCGTCGGGATTGGCGCGGCTGCAGGTGCCCGAGGCATCGAGCTCCATCACAGGTTGACGGCCACTGGGCACGGTGGGGCCCCAGACGTCGATATGCGCCGAACACCCGCGCGAGATATCGGCAGCGGCGGGCAGGGCGGAGAGAAGGGACAGGCCGAGGGCAAGGGCGGCACGGCGGAGGGGGGTACTCGTGAGGCGCATGATGGGGGTCCTTGTTGCTGGCCCCCGTAGGTCGTTGTGACGACAAGATGGGTTCAATGCACCCTGCCGACGGGTCGCGAAGACCCGCCGCAGATCCCCGTGCCGCGCCCGCGTGGGGCGCCAGCCGGAGGCAGGGCGCAGGGTGCGTGTCATGACCGCTCGAAGCCGCGGCGCAGTTCGAAATCGGTGACGACACGGTCGGTTTCGCTGATCTCCCAGCGTGCCGAGCGGACGTAATGGTCGACGACATTGCCGCCCAAGGCCTCGCGCAGCCATGCCGAACTTTCGGCCAGATCGGCGGCCTCGCGCAGGGTCGTCGGGATCTCGCGGACGTTCTCGGCGGCGTACATGTCGCCCTTCATCTCGGGCTCCAGCGCCATCCCCTTCTCGATCCCGTCGAGGCCGGCGGCCAGCAGGGCGGCGCAGGCGGTATAGGGGTTCAGATCGGCCCCGCCGATGCGGCATTCGACGCGCACGCCCTTGGTGCCCACGCCGCAGACGCGGAAGCCGGCGGTGCGGTTGTCGGCGGACCACACGGCCTTGGTCGGCGCGAAAAGGCCCACGCAGAACCGCTTGTAGCTGTTCACATAGGGCGCGAGGAACAGGGTGATCTCGCGCGCATGGGCCAGCTGACCGGCGAGGAACTGACGCATCAGCGTCGACATGCCGTATTCCGCGTCCTTGTCGGCAAAGGCGGCCTGACCGTCGATAAACCACAGCGACTGGTGCACATGGCTCGAGGAGCCGGCCTTGTCATGGTGGTACTTGGCCATGAAGGTGACGGACTTGCCCTGCGCGTGCGCGATTTCCTTGGTGGCGTTCTTGATGATGACGTGGTTGTCGGCGGTGGTCAGCGCGTCGGCATAACGCGCGTTGACCTCGGCCTGAGCGATCTCGGCCTCGCCCTTGGTGTTCTCGACGGGAATGCCCGCGCCATAAAGGCCGTTGCGCAGGGCGCGCATCAGGGGCTCTTCCTTGGTCGTCTGGAAGATGTGGTAATCCTCGTTATAGCCCGAAATCGGCTTGAGGTCGCGCACGCCATGGTCGCGCAGCTGATCGTAGCTGTTCTCGAAGACGAAGAACTCCAGCTCGGTCGCCATCATCGCGTCGAAGCCGAGGGCCTTGGCGCGCTCGATCTGCTTTTTCAGGATCGCGCGCGGGGATTGCGGCACCGGCTGGTGGGTGTGGTGATCGAGCAGGTCGCACAGCACCAGCGCAGTGCCGGGCAGCCAGGGCGTGCGGCGCAGGGTCGACAGGTCGGGCTTCAGGACATAATCGCCATAGCCCTGCTCCCAGCTGGCGGTCTTGTAACCGGGAACGGTGTACATCTCCATATCCACGGTCAGCAGGTAGTCGCAGCAATGCGTCTCCTCATGGCCATGGCTGAGGAAGTGGGCGGCATGGAAGCGCTTGCCCATCAGGCGGCCCTGCATGTCGATGCCCGCCACCACCACGGTGTCGATCTCGCCGGCCTCGAAGGCGTCGGCCAGGGTTTCCAGCGTCAGGTATCCGCTCATCACGTCCTCATTGGGCGCGGGGCGCCCCATCATCTTGTCTGAAATACTCGCGGGGGGTGCAGGGGTGTCCTTTTATACCCTTCGGACGCTGCGGAGGAAGAGGATGGTGGAGTGCTTGGGGGTCGCGCGGTTACTAAAAAAAAAAAATGACGTTAGAGATGGAGCAGAGGACGGAGGATGACAACTAGA
>NZ_LRRR01000047.1 GCF_001691415.1 Pararhodobacter sp. CCB-MM2 | reverse complement strand
CTCACCTTGTGGCAAATACTCACGTCGCAACGCCCGCACCCACCCCGTGCGCTTCGGCCGCCCCGCGCTTTCGTCGGGCCTCGGGGTGGGGGCTGGCGTTGCGACGTGAGTATTTGCCACAAGGTGAGGGGGGCGTTGGTGCCCGTGCTTGCCCGTGGTAGGACCGGGGCATGACCGATGCGCCGATCTCTCCCCCTTTGACCGAGGCTGCCGCCCCTCGCGCCGGGCGGCTGTCGCTTTGGGCGGTGCTGGGCATCGCTCTGGTGCTTCTGGGGATCGGGCTGAGCACGCTGGCCTACCGGAACTTGCACCGTGCCGCTCTGCAGGAGCTGACCGATCAGGGGCGCAGCACTCTTCGGCTGGCAGTGGCGGCGCTCAACGGGGAACTTCGCCGCTACGACCGGCTTCCGGCGCTGCTGGCCCAGCAACAGGTGCTGCGCGAGTTGTTGCAGCGGCCCTCTGACACCGCGCGACTGCGGGCGGCCGATCTCTATCTGCAATCCACCGCCCGGATGATGGAGACCTCGGACATCTACCTGATGAACCTGCAGGGCACGACCTTGGCCGCGTCCAATTTCGACCAGCCCCTCAGCTTCGTCGGCGGGAATTTCGCCTTCCGGCCCTATTTCCTCGATGCCTTGAACTGGGGGGAGGGGCGGTTCTACGCGCTGGGCACGACCTCGCAAGTGCGGGGCTATTACTTCGCTGCCCCGGTGCTGATCGACGACGCCACCGCGGGGGTGCTGGCGGTGAAGATCGACCTTACCACCATCGAGGAAGGTTGGCGCGGCTCCGGCACCGAGGTGCTTGTCACCGACCCGCAGGGCATCGTCTTCATGTCGACGACGCCGGACTGGACCTTCGGCGCCACGCTGCCCCTGACCGAGGAACGGCTCAACCGGACCCGGATCACCCGGCGCTATGCCGACCGACCGTTGGTCGAACTGCCGATCAGCCGGGCCACCGGCCTTGATGGCGGGCCGCTTTGGCGGATGGAAGGCGGGCGCGAATACCGCGTCATCGCCGAGCCGATGCCGGACGCGGGATGGGACGTGCAGGTCCTGGTCGACACCGCGCCCGCCCGGCAGCAGGCGCTGACCCGTCTGGCCTTGGGCGCCTTGTTGCTGGGCTTGGTGGCGCTGGTCTCGGTCATCGTCTGGCAGCGCCGTACCGCCCTGCGCGAGCGCATTGCCCTGCAGGCCGAAGCACAGGCGCAGCTGGAGCGCCGGGTCGTCGAACGCACGGCCGAGCTGGCCTCGGTCAACCGGGCGCTGGCTGGCGAAGTGGCCGAGCGGACCGCGACCGAGGAGCGTCTGCGCGCCACGCAGGCCGACCTCGTACAGGCCGGAAAGCTGGCGGCGCTGGGGCAGATGTCGGCGGCCTTGAGCCACGAATTCAACCAGCCCCTCGGCGCGGCGCAGAACTATGCCGAGAATGCGCAACTGCTGATCGAGCGCGGCCGGATTGACGAGGCGCGCGGCAATATCGAGCGGATCCTCGGGCTGATCGGCCGGATGGGGGACCTGTCCAAACACCTGCGCAACTTCGCCCGCAAGCCCAACACCCAGCTGTCCGATGTCTCGCTGCCCGAGGCCGTGGCGGCGGTGCAGGAGATCCTCGGCTGGCGCTTCCGCGCTCTCGACGTGACGCTCAACAGCGACATCCCGCCACTCATGGTCCGCGCGGGGCCGGTTCGGCTGCAGCAAGTGCTGGTCAACATCCTGTCCAACGCCATGGACGCGCTGGAAGGTCGCGACGCGCGGGTCATCACCCTGACCGCGCGGGCCGAGGGCGGCACTGCCGTGATGACCCTCTCGGACACCGGGCCGGGGGTGCCGCCGCAGCTGCTGGAGCGGATCTTCGACCCGTTCTTTTCCACCAAAGGCGTCGGGAAGGGGCTTGGCCTCGGCCTGTCGATCAGCTTCAACATCGTCCATGACTTCGGCGGCACGCTGGCCGTGGCCAATGCGCCGGGCGGCGGGGCCGTCTTCACGCTGACGCTGCCATTGGCGAGCAAGGACCAAGAATGAACCGCGGCCGTATCCTGCTGGTCGACGACGATACCGACCTGCGTCTCTCAACCGCGCAGGCGCTGGACCTTGCCGGGTTCGACGTCACCGATTCCGATCAGCCCGAGGATATTCCGGCGCTGATTTCCTTTGGGTTCAACGGCATCGTCGTCACCGACATCCGTATGCCTCGGCTCGACGGCATCAGCCTGATGAACCAGATCCACGCGCTGGACCGTGAGATCCCGGTCATTCTGATCACCGGCCATTCCGACGTGCAGCTGGCGGTCCGGGCGATGCGCGAAGGGGCGCATGATTTCATCGAAAAGCCTTTCTCGGGCACGCAGTTGGCCGAGACCTGCGCCCGCGCGCTCGACTACCGGCGGCTGGTGCTGGAGAACCGCGTGCTGCGTGCGGCGGCAGGGCAGAAGGACGATCTGGAGCAACGCTTGGTCGGGCGCTCGAACGCCATTGTCGATCTGCGCCGGCGGGTACGGACCATCGGCCCGGCCGAGGCCGATGTGCTGATCATCGGCGACACCGGCACCGGCAAGGAGGTGGTCGCGCGGGCGATGCACGACCTGTCGTCCCGCGCGGCGAAACCCTTCATCGCCATCGACTGCGCTGCCCTGCCGGAAACCCAGATCGAGAGTGAGCTCTTCGGCCATGAACCCGGCGCCTTCCCCGGCGCGATGCGCACCCGCTACGGCCGGTTCGAGCATGCGCGGGGCGGGACGGTGCTTTTGGATGACATCGGCTCGATGCCGATGGCGGTGCAGGGCAAGCTGCTGCGCGTCATTCAGGAGCGCACGATCCAACCCTTGGGCTCGAACGAGACGCGGCCCGTCGATATCCGCTTCATCGCCACCTCGCGCACGCCGCTGGAGGAGGAGGTGAACGAAGGCCGTTTCCGCGCCGACCTGTTCTATCGCCTCGCCGTGGTCAGCCTGACCGTGCCGCCCCTGACCGCGCGGCGCGAGGATATCCCGCTGCTCTTCGCGCGCCTTCTGACCGAGGCCGCCGCGCGCCACCGGATCGACCCGGTGACCCCGTCGCCGACGATGGTCGAGGCGCTCTTGGGCCGCGACTGGCCGGGCAATGTGCGCGAGCTGCGCAATGCCGCCGAACGCACCGCGTTGGGGCTGGGGATCGAGGCGCCGGGCGAAACCACCACCCACGGTGAGGACGGGGACGCGGGGCGTGCCGGCAAGCTCTCGGACCGGGTGGCGGCTTTCGAGAAATCCGAGATCGAGCGCGCGCTTCTGGCCTCGGGCGGGGCGCTGAAGCCGGTCTATGAATCGCTCGGGCTCTCGCGCAAGACCCTCTACGAGAAGATGCAGAAGCTGGGCATCGACAAGTCCCAATACTCGGACAGCTGAGGCGCTAACGGGGGGGAATCCACCCACGCCCCTGCCGGATGGGTGGATTTCCACCCATCGCATCGCCCGCACGCGCCGAATTTTTCCTCCCCGACAGGCCCCGCGGTTGATTCACGGCCCGGTGATCGGCCTGATGTGCGCGCATCCCGAGCCGCCCGAGGAAGTGGCCGGGGATTGCCGACAACACGCACATGTCCATGGGAGGACCCACATGCGTCTGTTCAATCTTGCTGCGCTGGCTTCGGCTGCGCTGATCTCGACCACGCCTGCCATGGCGCAGGACCGCGCCGGCTGGCCCGGCTCGATGACGGTCGGCACCGCCAGCCAGGGCGGCACTTATTTCGTCTACGGCAACGGCCTTGCCGGCTTCATCGGCGAAGCGCTGGACATCAACGCCTCGGGCGAAGTCACCGGCGGCCCGGTTCAGAACGCCACCCTCGTCGAGATGGGCGACCACGCCATCGGCCTCGTGACCATGGGCCCGGCCTATGAAGCCTGGACCGGCGTGTCGGAACTGGCCCCGGGCCTCGAGCACAGCCACCTGCGCGCGCTGTTCCCGATGTACCAGACCCCGTTCCAGGTCATCACCATGGCCAACTCGGGCATCGAATCGGTCACCGATCTGGCCGGTCACCGCGTCTCGGTCGGCCCCGCCGGCGGCACGCCGGGCACCTACTGGCCGCGCTTCCTGGAGACCCTGGGCGTCGAGGCCACCGTCTCGAACGCCGGTGCTGCCGATGCGGCCAGCCAGCTCAAGGACGGCCTGATCGACGCCTTCGCCTTTGCTGCCGGTGTGCCGATCTCGGCCTTCTCGCAGCTCGCCGCCGAGGCTGACGTGCGCATGTTCGGCTTCAACGAGACCGAACTGGCCACCATTCTGGAGAACCACCCGGAAGTCTCGACGTTGGACATCCCGGCCGGCACCTATTCGGGCCATGACTACGACCAGCACACCGTCGCCATGTGGAACTACGCCATCGCCAACGAGTCGATGCCGGAGAGCCTGGCCTACGAGATCGTCAAGCTGGTCATGGAAAACCACGACCGCATGATGGCGATCCACGGCGCTGCCCGTGAGACCCTGATGGAGAACGTCTTGAACAACACGTTCCTGCCGTTCCACCCGGGTGCCGTGCGCTACTACGAAGAAAACGGGATCGAGATCCCGGAAAACCTGCGCGGCTGAACGGCCTGAACAGGAACCTTCGGGCCGGGGCGCGCAAGACACGCCCCGGCCCTTTTCAAAAGGGGTGGAGGGATCCCATGTCAGCACAAAATCTCGCGGCGACAGAGGCCGCCGAGGCCGATAGCATCGCCGACGGTGTCGACGATGAGGTCATCGCCTCGAACCAGCGCGTGTTCACCGGCCGTTTCGGCCTGATCATCACCGCGCTTTGCGTCTTCTATACCGCGTTCCATATCGGCGTGATGAACGGGGTGCATGACCGCATCACCGACCTTCTGGGCCTGCCCTCGGTCGACCTGACCGAGCCGTGGCGCTACCGCCTGCTCCACGTCGGCGGAGGCCTGTTCCTGGGCTTCCTCCTCTATGCCTCGCGCGCTCTGCCAGCCGAGGGCTCTGCCGCCCCCGCCTCGCTGCTGGAACGCGCGCTGATCCTGATTTCTGCTGTGCTGCTGATCATCTCGGGTGGCCAACTGGTGGCCATGTGGGTCACGGGCGATCTGGTCGCGACCGGCTCGCCGGCGACCAAGTACCTGTATACCTTCGGCTATCCGCTGATCGTCGGCACCATCGCCGCACTCGCGGCAAGCTGGATCTCGCCCATGCGCTCTCGCGAGGCGCTGTCCTGGGCGGACGTCCTGCTGGCCGTCGCCGCCGTGATCGTCGCGGCCTATATCATCAGCCACGCGAACTTCCTGCGCATCCGCGCTCAGGTCTTCCCGCATCCCAATGACATGTGGGCTTCGATCGCCGGCATCGTGCTGATCCTCGAATTGACCCGCCGCCTGGCCGGCCTCGCGCTGGTGATCATCGTCGGCGTGTTCATTGCCTATGGCTTCCTTGGGCCTTGGCTGCCCGGCGTGCTGTTCCACAACGGCTATGCCCCGGCGCGGTTTTTCGCCTTCATCTACACCGATAACGGGATCCTCGGGCCGACCACGTCGATTTCGTCGACCTACATCATCCTGTTCATCGCCTTCGCGGCCTTCCTGCAGGCCTCGCGCGTCGGCGAGTATTTCGTGAACTTCGCCTTCGCCGCCGCTGGTTCGCAGCGTGGCGGTCCGGCCAAGGTCGCGGTCTTCGCCTCGGGCCTGATGGGCATGATCAACGGCACCTCGGCGGGCAACGTCGTGGCCACGGGCTCGCTGACCATCCCGTTGATGAAGAAGGTGGGCTACCGCCCGCAGACCGCCGCATCGGTCGAGGCCGCGGCCTCGACCGGCGGGCAGATTATGCCGCCGATCATGGGCGCGGGTGCCTTCATCATGGCCGAAATCACCGCGATCCCCTATCAGGACATCGCCATCGCGGCGCTGATCCCGGCGATCCTGTACTTCGTGTCGGTCTACTTCATGGTCGACAAGGAGGCGCTGAAGAACGGCATGCAGGGCCTGCCGCGCAATCAGCTGCCCTCGCTGCCTCTGATGATGAAGCGGATCTTCCTGTTCATCCCGATCGTGATCCTGATCGGCGCGCTGTTCATGGGCTATTCGGTGATCCGCGCGGGCACGCTCGCCATGGGGGCTGCTGCCGTCGTCAGCTGGTTCACGCCGACCAAGATGGGCCTCAAGGAGATCATGTGGGGCCTCGAGATCGCTGCCCGCATGGCGCTACAAATGGTTGCCGTCTGTGCCGCCGCCGGGGTGATCGTGGGCGTGATCGCGCTGACCGGCGTGGGTACGCGCTTCTCCTCGCTGCTGCTGGATCTGGCCGGGCAATCGCAGCTCATCGCGATGGTCTTCGCCATGCTGGTGGCGATCATCCTCGGCATGGGCATGCCGACCACTGCCGCCTATGCCGTCGCTGCCGCGGTCATCGCGCCGGGTCTGATCCGCATGGGTGTGCCGGTCCTCACCGCGCATTTCTTCATCTTCTACTATGCGGTGATCTCGGCCATCACGCCGCCGGTGGCTTTGGCCTCCTATGCCGGGGCGGCCATCGCGCAGTCGGACCCAATGAAGACCTCGGTCGAGAGCTTCAAGTTCGGCCTCGCCGCCTTCATCGTGCCCTTCATGTTCTTCTACGCACCGCAGATGCTGATGCAGGGCAGCTGGCTTGAGATCGCGCATGTCTTCATCACCGCGCTTCTGGGCATCTACATGATGGCCTCGGCGGTACAGGGCTGGATGTGGGGCCGGCTGGGGACGGTGCTGCGGATCGTCACGCTGATCGGCGCGCTGGGCATGATCAAGGGCGGCTGGATGTCCGACCTTGGCGGGCTGGCCATCTTCGCGGTGGTCTTCGCCATCCAGCGCGGGATGCTCAACACCCGCAACGTGACCCGCGGCGCGGATTGAGCACGGGCTGATCGACGTGAGAGAGGGCGCTCTTCGGGGCGCCCTTTTTCGTTGGCGAGCGCATCGCCGTGCCAGGGGGGCCGGCGATGCGCGGCGGCCTGCGGCCTCTATTCCGCGCTTAGGCGCCGAACGGATCGTTTGGATAGCCGACACCTGTGAGACACAGCCCCTGAGGCGGGCAGACGGGCCCGCAGGCAGCGCGGTCCTTGGCTTCCAAAGCCTCGGCCACACGGATGGGTTCCCAAGCCCCAGCGCCGACCCGCTCCAGCGTCCCGACAATCGAGCGGACCTGATTGTGCAGGAAACTGCGGGCGCGGAGGTGGAAGCGGATCTCCTGTCCGGCCGGGTAATCGAGGGCCTCGATGGTAATCTCGTCCAGTGATTTCACCGGCGATTTCGCCTGACAGAGGCTGGCGCGGAAGGTGGTGAAGTCATGCAGCCCGATCAGATGCGCCGCCCCCTTGCGCATCGTCGCGACATCGAGCCCATGGCGCACCTGCCAGACCTGACCCGCGTCGAACACCACCGGCGCGCGCCGGGCGACCAGACGGAAGGTATAGCGCCGCTCCATCGCCGAGAAGCGGGCATGGAAATCCTCCGCCACCTGCGCGCACGCGGTCAGCGCGACGGGCAGGGGCTTCAGATGGTGGTTCACCGCCTCCATCAGCCGCTCGGGTGCCCAGTCGCGCTGAAGGTCCGCATGGGCGACCTGACCCGTGGCATGGACGCCGGTATCGGTGCGACCCGCGGCGGCGATGCGGGGCTCGACGGGTTCGATCCTGGCCAGAGCCTCCTCAATCGCCTGCTGCACCGAGGGTTGGCCGTCCTGGCGCTGCCAGCCGTTGAACGGGGCTCCGAGATATTCGACGCGGAAGGCGTAACGGGGCATCGGCGGTCCAGATTGGCAACGGGGGCAGGGGGGCTTTGCCCCCCTCGGGCTGCGCCCTCACCCCCCAGGATATTTTTGGAGTAAAGATGCGCGCGGTTTAGGGCAGGGGAGGGGTTCTGCGCAAGCGTCAGGACTCGACGTCGAGGATGGCTTGGAGGCCTTCGCGGTAGGTGGGGTAGAGGAGGTCGAGCCCCAGTTCCGCGCGGCGGCGCGAGCGCAGGCGCTTGTTGTCGGCCCAGAAGCTACGGGCCATGGGCGTCAATTCGGCCTGCTCGTAGGGGATCTCGGGCGGCGGGGTTATGCCGAGGAGGCGCGCGGCATGGGCGATAACCTCGGCATTGGGCGCGGGTTCATCATCGCTGGCGATCAGCGTGCCGGACAGGCGCTTCTCGGCGGCGGCGGCGGTGATGCGGCCCAGATCTGCGACATGGATGCGGTTGAACACCTGTCCGGGCTTCATCACCCTTTGGGCGCGGCCGTCGCGCAGGGCGTCGAAATTCGAGCGGCCCGGGCCGTAGATCCCGGCAATGCGCAGGATGCAGAGGGGCACGCCGCGTTCCGCCGCGATGGAGCGCCAGGCTTCCTCGGCGGCAAAGCGGGAATGGCCGCGGGTGGTGTCGGGCTGATCGGGCGCATCCTCGTCGATCCAGGCGCCGCCCGCGTCGCCATAAAGCGAGGTGGCCGAGGCATAGCCGATCCATTCCAGACGCGGCGTCGGCAGGTCCGCCACCACGGGCGCGATGGGATCGCCAGCGCCGGGGGGCACCCAGCTGACGATATGCGTGGCTTGGGCCAGCGCCTCGGCGGCCTGATCGGGCCAGAGGATGGCGGCGCCGGGGCTGCGCGAGGTGCCCAGCACTTGCCAATCCGGGCCGAGGGCGGCCTCGGTCGCGCGGCCCGAGAAGCCATGTCCGATGGAAAGAAGCGTCTTCATGCAACCGAGGTAATGCCGCAGGGCGGCGAAGGGCAAGCCCCACCCTTCAAATCGGGCCCTCCACTCCCTATTCTTTCAAACAGATACCTGACCGGAGCGCCGCCTTGCCCCCTTCGCTGACAGACCTGATCTCGCGCCCGTTGGAGGCGATCGGCGACACCGTGTCCGAGGCCTTCTTCGAGCCGGTGCTTCGCGTGGGCGTCACCGGCCTGTCGCGCGCGGGCAAGACCGTGTTCATCACCGCGCTGGTGCACAACCTGATGGAGCCCGGCCGGATGCAGCGGATGCGCGCCGTGCAGCAGGGGCTCATCCAAGGGGCCTATCTGCAGCCGCAGCCTGACATGACCCTGCCGCGATTCGACTACGAGGCGCATTTGGCCAGCCTGACCGGCGATCATCCCCGCTGGCCCGATGGCACGCGGGCGGTGAGCGAGCTGCGGTTGTCGTTCCGGCTGGCGCCCTCGGGGTTGCTCGGCGGGCTGACCGGCCCGCGCAAACTGCATCTCGATATCGTCGATTATCCGGGCGAGTGGCTTCTGGACTTGGGCCTGATGGGCAAGACCTATGCCGATTGGTCGGCCGAGGTGCTGGCGCGGCTGCCCCTGCGCCCGGAGGCAGATGCCTTTCGCGCCCGGATCGACGGCATCGACCCCGAGAAACGCTTTGAGGAAGCGGATGCGCAGGACCTCGCGCGGCTCTTCACCACCTACCTGAACACCGCGCGCGAGAATGGCTGGTCCGATTGCACGCCGGGCCGCTTCCTGCTGCCCGGCGATCTGGCGGGCTCGCCGGTGCTGACCTTTGCGCCGCTACCTCCCTCCGAGGCCAAACGCGGCACGCTCGCGCGCGAGATGGCGCGGCGGTTCGAGGCCTACAAATCGCAGGTCGTCCGCCCCTTCTTCGAGACCCATTTCGCCAAGCTCGATCGGCAGGTCGTGCTGATCGACGTGCTGGAGGCCGTGCATCGCGGGCCCATGGCGTTGGAGGATCAGCGCCGGACGATGGCCGAGGTCCTGCAGGCCTTCCGCCCCGGCGCGAACGGGTTCTTCTCGTCGCTTCTGCGCGGCAAGCGGGTGGAGAAGATCCTCTTCGCCGCGACCAAGGCCGACCATTTGCACCACACCCAACACCCCCGCCTGACCGCGCTGGCCGAGGCCATGTTGCGCGAGGCGCGGGACCGGGCGCGGTTCTCGGGCGCCGAGACGGCGGCGCTGTCGATCGCCGCCCTCCGCGCGACGGTCGAGGAGACGCGCAGCCATGCGGGCGCAGAGGTGGATTTGGTGCGCGGGCGGCTGACGGATGGGCGGCAGGTGGCGGTGAATGCGGGCGCTTTGCCCGACGATCCGGCGCGGCTGCTCTCGCCTGCGCGCGAGGGGGCCGATAGATGGCTGCAGGGCGATTACGGCGTGATGCAGTTCGCGCCCCCGGTCCAAAGCCGCCTTCCGGGGCAGGGCTTACCGCATATCCGGCTCGACGCGGCGGCGGAATTCCTGATTGGCGACAGGCTGGTGTGAGATGACGAACGGCAAGATCCTGATCGAACTCGACGAGGCCGAGGGCCATGCCGACGTGGCCTCGGCCCCGGAAATCGACGCCCCCGAAGGCCAGGCGATGCAGATGGCCGTCGCCGGCATGGCCAAGGGCCGCCCCGCTGGGCCGGGCCGCTGGGCGCTGGCGGCAGGCGGGGGCCTCGTGTCGTTGGTGATGGGCGTCGCGGCCTATGATTTCGCGATGCGGCTCATTGAGCGCGTGCCGGTGCTGGGCTGGCTCGCCGCCATCTTGGCCGCGGTGCTGGTCGGCGCGCTGGTCCTCTGGGCGGGCAAGGAGGCACTGGGCTACGTCCGCGTCCGCAGGCTCGATACGATCCGGCAGGAGGCCGAGAAGGCCCTCGCCACCCACGACCTGAAAGCCGCGCGTGCAGTTGCCGTGTCAGTCGCCGGGCTCTACGGCGCCAAGGACCCGACCGAAGAAGCCCTCGACGCAGAGGCCGTGATCGAGGGGGCCGAAGCGCATCTGCTCATTGGCCTCGATGCCCGCGCACAGCTGGAAATCCAGCAGGCCGCGCGGCAGGTGGCGATGGCGACGGCCTTGATTCCGCTCGCCTTTGCCGATGTCGCGGCGGCGCTGACCGCGAACCTGCGGATGATCCGCCGCATCGCCGAGATCTATGGCGGCCGCCCCGGCGCCTTCGGCAACTGGCGGCTGGCCCGGTCCGTCGCGGTGCATCTGATGGCGACGGGCGTGGTCGCGGTGGGCGATGACCTTGTCGGATCGCTCGCGGGGGGCGGGTTGCTGTCCAAACTCTCGCGCCGGTTCGGCGAGGGGGTGGTGAACGGCGCGCTGACAGCCCGCGTGGGGCTGGCAGCGATGGAGCTGTGCCGCCCGCTGCCGTTCCGGATGGCCCGGAAGCCGGCGGTGACGACGATCACCGCCACGGCGTTGCGGGGGCTGTTCGACCGGTCCTGACCGCCACCGTGAGCGCTAAATTGTTGCGCGATTACAAGGACACGATTGCATACCGCGCTGGACGGCGCCTGCGACAGCCTGCGGGCTTTCCAGCCGGGGCAGGCGGGCCGTAAGCCAAGGGTTCCCCTTCGTCACCTTGGCCTCGCGATGACCCCTTTGCACGACCACCCGCTCCGCTACGCGCTGACCAACGAGCTGCACGCCCGGCCCTCGCCGGTGATCCCGGTGCCCTCGACGGCGGTCTTCATGGCGCTGAAACCCGCGCAGGACGCCGTGGCCCGCGACCGGGGGCGGGACCGGGCGCATCTGTTCGACTTGCTCGACCGCCACGGGGCCGCCCATCCCGCCCCCGACGCGACCCATCACGCGGCCGAGGTCGGGCGTCACGGGCTGAAATGGGAAAACCACACCGAGGTCACCACCTGGATGGCCTTCTCGGACGGGCTGACGGAGCGGCCCTTCGACCCGGCCTCGTTCGATGTGTTCCCGACCGATTGGCTGGCTGCGGCGCCGGGTGTCCGCATCACCTCGATCCTGTTCCGCATTGAGGAAATGCCCCTGCGCGACGGCCAATGCGATTGCGCGGCGCTGGGCCGGCGGCTGGAAGAATGGTTCGTGGCCGAGAGCCTTGCTTCGTCCTGTGTGCTGGACGAAGCGGCGGTGCTGGCCTCGGATTTCCGCATCGATCCCGCCGGCCATATCCGCATGGCGGTGTTCGTCCATCCCAACACCGGAAAGCGCCGCGTGGGGCGCATCATCCAGCGCCTGTGCGAGATCGAGATGTACCGGGCGATGGCGATGCTGGGGCTGGCACGGGCGCGCAAGGTCAATGCCGAGATGGGCGCGCTGGACCGCCGGTTGGCCGATCTGCAGGCCGAGATGTCGGGTGGGGCGGGCCATGCCGAGCAGGTGCTGAACAACCTGATGACGGTTTCTGCCGAGCTGGAACGGCTGGAGATGGCCTCGTCCTTCCGGTTCGGGGCAACGCGGGCTTATGAGGCGATCGTGCATGACCGGATCGAGGTGCTGCGCGAAACGCGGTTCGAGGGGCGGCAGACGCTGGCGGAGTTCATGCGCCGCCGCTGGGACCCGGCGATGCGGACGGTGAAGGCGGCCGAGGCGCGGTTGGCGCTGCTGTCCGAGCGCGCGATGCGGGCGGGGCGACTGCTGTCGACGCAGGTCGAGGTCGCGCGCTCGGCCCAGAACCAGGAGATCCTGCAAAGCATGGACCGGCGGGCAGACCTGCAGCTGCGGCTGCAACACACGGTCGAGGGGCTGTCAGTGGTGGCGATCAGCTATTACGCGGTGGGGTTGGTGTCGAACGTGCTGGCGCCTTTGGGAGAGGCAGTCGGGGTCGGCAAGACCGGGGTCTATGCCGGGGTGACGCCGCTGGTGGTGCTGGCAGTCTGGTGGGCGCTGAGGCGGATCCGGGCGCGGCTGCATTGAGGGCGGACCGGGGCTCTGCCCCGGACCCCGGGATATTTTTAGAGCAAAGATGAAGGGGACTTTTGTGAGGCCTGGGCTCGGAGGGGCGCCCGAATTACGCGTTGAAATGTCATTTTTTCAACAAGAGCGCGGAAGCGAGGGCGCGGTCTGCGGCCTCTTCGGGGCCTTCGTAACGGGGGCGGAAGCGCAGGCGGAAGGCAGCGAGGCGCAGCTCTGGGGTGGCTTCGGGATAGCCGAGTGTGTCGAGTGACGCGCTCAACGGGGCCTCGGGGTCGCCGCCGGCCTCGGGCCAGAGCGCGAGGCCGGAGCGGGCGAGACGCCGCCAGTCGAAGCGCGGACCGGGGTCGACCTTGCGGGCCGGGGCCATGTCGGAATGCGCGATGACGCCAGACGGTGCGATCGACCAGCGGGTGAGGATACCCGCGAGCAGCGGCTCGAGTGCGTCCATCAGCGGGGCGGAGAAAGGGCTTTGGCCGTCGTTGTCGAGCTCAATCCCGATGGAGCGCGAGTTGACGTCGCCACGGCCCAGCCATTCGCCGGCGCCGGCGTGCCAAGCCCGTTGGTCTTCGTCCACCATCTGCCAGACGGTCCCGTCGCGGCCGATGACGTAATGCGCCGAGACTTCGGCCTCAGGGTCGGAAAGGCGGCGCAGGGCGGCCTCGGCCGAGGCCATCTCGGTGAAATGCAGCACCACCAGCTCAGGCCGCAGCCCGTCCCGCCGCGGCCCGACATTGGGCGAGGGCCAAGAACGGATCGGCTTGCGCATGCTCAGCGGCTGGCCACGGCCTGACGCAGCGGCGTCGGATCCCACCAGCAGGCAAAGCCGTCGCCATCCGGGTCCAGGTTGTCACGGTCACGATCTGGGCCGCCGGCTTCGAGGAAGGCGCGCTGGGCAGCGTCCTGATTGCGGAAGCGCAGGCAATTGTTCTGCCAGCTGGACCAGCGCATCGGGTTCAGGCGGCGGTAGACCTCGGTCCCCGGCTGGTGCGTGACGGAGAGGGCGTAGGCCATGAGATTGGCGCCGCCATCCTCGGACGGGGGCGGGACCGAGCCTGCGACGATGGTCGCGGGCTGCGGGCCGGAGCCGTGCGTGCCCTGAGGCGTGCTGGCATCCGCGTGATAGGTCTGAGCGTCGCGGATCCCGGCTTGGGGCGCGGCGGCGCTGACCGGGGTCGCGGTGAAGCTCGTGGTCGGCGCGGGGGCCGAGGAGGCGACCGTTGCCACCGGGGCAGGGGCCGCTGCGGCGGGGACCGGCGCCAGGGCCTGCGTCGCGATGGGCGCGGCGAGGGGCGCGCCGGTTGCCACGGGCGCGGCGGCGACCGGCACGGGGCGGCGCGGGATGGCGTCCAGCGTGGTGGGGGCCTGAGCGGGCATCGAGGACGGCGGCAGGATCGGTGCCTGATGCGGGTTGCCCACGCTTTGGGGTGGAACCGAATAGGGCACCGACGACCGGCTTTGCGAGGAAGGCACGGCCGACCGCTCGCGCAGATAGCGCTGGTAATCGCCGATGCCGACGCCGGTGGTCGTCATGGATGCGTAGGAATCGCGTCCTGCGGAACATCCCGCCAGTCCCGTGACCATGGAGGTCAGGACCAGCGGAACCGCCAGTGCCAAGATGCGCATAGATGTGCCTGCTCGATTATATTTTCGAGCAGGTTACCACCATTTCGCCGGTTTGGAAACAAAACCTGCCGCCTGCTCCAGCACCAGCGCGGTGTTCAGAAGCTCGGCCTCACCCCAGGGCTTGCCGATCAGCTGCAGACCCAGCGGCAGGCCCTTCGCATCCAGACCCGCCGGAACTGCGACACCCGGAAGGCCGGCGAGGTTCAGGGTGACGGTGAAGACGTCCTGCAGGTACATCTCGACCGGGTTCGCGTCCTTCATCTCGCCGAGACCCCAGGCCGCCGAGGGCGTGGTGGGGGCGAGGATGGCGTCGACGCCGGCCTCGAATGCCTGCTCGAAATCGCGCTTGATCAGCGCGCGGACCTTGCGGGCGCGGTTGTAATAGGCGTCGTAGAAGCCCGCCGACAACACGAAGGTGCCGACCATGATCCGGCGCTGCACCTCGGGGCCGAAGCCTTCGGCGCGGGTCTTCTCGTAGAGGTCATTGATGCCTTCGCCCGAGGACAGCGACGCGCGGTGGCCATAGCGCACGCCGTCATAGCGCGCGAGGTTCGACGAGGCTTCTGCGGGCGCGATGACGTAATAGGTCGGCAGCGCGTATTTGGTATGCGGCAGCGAGATGTCGACGATCGTCGCGCCCGCGTCCTTCAACATCGCCGTGCCGTCTTCCCACAGCTTGGCGATGTCGGCCGGCATGCCGTCCACGCGGTATTCGCGCGGGATGCCGATCTTCTGGCCCCGGATGTCGCCGGTCAGTGCCGCTTCGAAATCCGGCACCGCGATATCGGCCGAGGTCGAATCCTTCGCGTCATGGCCGGCCATGGCCTGCAGCATGATCGCAGCGTCGCGCACGCTCTTGGTCATCGGGCCGGCTTGGTCCAGCGACGAGGCATAGGCGACGATGCCCCAGCGCGAGCAGCGGCCATAAGTCGGCTTGATGCCGACGGTGCCGGTGAAGGCGGCAGGCTGGCGGATCGAGCCGCCGGTATCGGTGCCGGTCGCCCCGAGGCAGAGGTCTGCCGCGACAGCCGCCGCCGAGCCGCCCGAGGAGCCGCCGGGCGTGAGCGGCGTGGTCTCGCCTTCGCGGCGCCAGGGGTTCACGGCAGCGCCATAGCAGGTGCTCTCGTTGGACGAGCCCATGGCGAATTCGTCCATGTTGAGCTTGCCCAACATGACCGCGCCCGCGTCGCGCAGCTGCGTCGTCACCGTGGATTCGTATTCCGGCTTGAAGCCCTTGAGGATGTTCGACGCAGCCTGCGAGGGCACGCCCTCGGTGCAGAACAGGTCTTTGATGCCGACGGGAATGCCGCACATCGACGGCGCGTCGCCTTGGGCGATGCGGGCATCGGCGGCCTTGGCGCGCTCCAGCGCGATCTCGGGCGTCTTGTGCACGAAGGCATTGAGCGCATCTGCACTCTCGATGGCCGAGAGACAGGCTTCCGTCAGCTGGACCGAGGTAACCTCGCCCTTCTTCAGAAGGTCACGGGCATCAGCGATGGTTAGTTTGTTCAGGCTCATTCCACCACCTTCGGCACGGCAAAGAAGCCCTCGCGGGCATCGGGAGCGTTTTTCAGGATCTTGTCCTGCATGTTGCCATCTGTGACACCGTCCTGACGGCGCTTCAGGCGCATCGGCGTGACCGAGGTCATCGGCTCGACGCCGTCCACATTCACCTCGTTGAGCTGCTCCATGAAGTCGAGAATGCCCGAAAGCTTCTCGGCCAGCTGCGGCAGGGACTCGTCGGCGACGCGGATGCGGGCGAGTTTCGCCACCCGGCGCGCGGTCTCGATATCGATGGTGGACATGGCTCTCTTCCCGAATGAACGGATGGGGATCGGGGAGGGGTTTAGCGGCGGGAGGGTGCGGGTGCAAGCACGCTCAGGCCCCGCCACGCCACCGTTTCCGCCCGTCAGCGCCCCTGCAGCATCCGCAGCTCCAGCCGCCGCACCGCCAGCAGCACCCGGTTGGTCTGCATCACCGGCATCAGCGCCATCTTCAGCTGCGTCGCGATCACCGCCAAAGTCGCCGCGCTGATCCCCCATTTCACCGCCGCCAGAACCTCGGTCGCCATGTAGAAATGCCAGCCGGCCCAGACCGCCAGCAGGAACATCGCCACCTGCACCGCCATCACCACCCAGGCGACCCAGCCGGTCGCGCCGCCGAAGATGCTGAAGGCCAGCGGGAAATAACCGGGGTCGGGCAGGGCGGTCTCGTCCTCGGACAGGGCATCGGTGATCATCTGGTCAAGATTGGACATCGGAACCTCCATTGAGATGCGCCCTGATCCGGGCGCGGGCTTGCATGAGCCGGGTCTTCACGGTCCCCGGCGGGATATCGAGCACCTGCGCCACCTCGGCGACAGAAAGCCCGTCGATAGCAAAAAGCGCCAGCGTCACCCGTTGCGGCGCGGGCAGGGCGGCGAGAGCGGCATCAAGGTCGTGATGACCCTCGCTCGGCGGTTCGGCCTCGGGCCGGGTTTCGACCCAGACACCATCCGCCACGCGCCGCCGCTGCCGCCTTTTCACCTCGCGCGCCGCCTGCCGCGTGACGATGCGCAAAGCGAAAGCGAGAAACGCTCCCTCGTCGCGCAGGCCGGGCAGGGCGCGGGCCACGGCGATCCAGGCCTCCTGTGCGATGTCGCGCGCGGTCTCGGTATCGTCCGACAGCCGCCGCGCATGGGCCAGAAGCCGCGCGTCGCACAGAGCCACCAGTGCCGAGAGGTCGCGCGTCCGCCCCAGCCGCGCCCCGGCGGCGTGGTAGGCGATGAGCGCCCTGAGTTTCTCGGCATCCGGCATCGGCAATCCTTCCTTTGCCCCTAAGGTGCCTCGCCACACCGCTCCGGTTCATTGCGCCCTTGAAAAAAGCTGCGCTCTTTTCCCGCGCGCGGTTTCGGTGCATACCGGGACGCGAAGTCACCCGAGGAAGACCATGCACGACATCCGCGCCATCCGCGAGAACCCCGAAGCCTTCGACGCCGCCCTGGCCCGCCGGGGCCTCTCGCCGATCTCGGCGTCGCTGCTGGCGATGGATGAGGGCCGTCGCGCCAAGATCCTTGCAGCCGAAACCGCACAGGCCGACCAGAACCGCGCCTCCAAGGAGGTCGGTGCTGCCAAGGCCAAAGGCGACGACGCGGAATTCGAGCGCCTGCGCGCCCTCGTGGCCGAGAAGAAGGCCGAGGTCGCCGCGCTGAACGCCGAAGCCGCCGAGGAAGACGCGGCCCTGACCGCCGCGCTGGCCGTGATCCCGAACCTGCCGCTGGAAGAAGTCCCCTTCGGCAAGGACGAGGACGACAACGTCGAAATCCGCCGCTGGGGCACCCCGCGCGAGCTGGATTTCGCCCCGGTCGAGCATTTCGAAATTACCGGTGTGAAGCCCGGCCTCGATTTCGGCCTCGCCGCCAAGCTCTCGGGTTCGCGCTTCATGGTGCTGAAGGGCGCCGTGGCCCGTGTCCACCGCGCGCTCGCGCAATTCATGATCGACACCCATACGACCGAGCACGGGCTGACCGAATGCTGGACCCCGGTGCTGGTCAAGGACGAGGCGATGTATGGCACGGGCAACCTGCCGAAATTCGCCGAGGACAGCTACCAGACCACCAATGGCTGGTGGCTGATCCCGACGTCCGAGGTCACCATGACCAACTTCGCGGCCGGCGAGATCCTCGACGGCGCCGAGCTGCCGGTGCGCATGACCGCGCATACCCATTGCTTCCGCTCCGAGGCGGGGTCGGCCGGTAAGGACACCACCGGCATCTTGCGCCAGCACCAGTTCGAGAAGGTCGAGATGGTCACCCTGTGCCATCCCGACGAGGCTTTGGCCGAACATGAGCGCATGACCAATTGCGCGCAGGCGATCCTAGAGAAGCTGGAACTGCCCTACCGCACGGTGGTGCTCTGCACCGGCGACATGGGCTTCGGCTCGCAGAAGACGCATGACATCGAGGTCTGGCTGCCGGGCCAGGGCAAATACCGCGAGATCAGCTCTTGCTCGACCTGCGGCCAGTTCCAGACCCGCCGCATGAATGGCCGCTTCCGCCCGGAAGGCGGCGGCAAGCCCGAGTTCCTCGCCTCTTTGAACGGCTCAGGCCTCGCCGTCGGCCGCTGCCTGATCGCGGTGCTGGAGAACGGGCAGCAAGCCGATGGCTCGGTCACCCTCCCGGCCGCTCTGCATCCGTGGCTGGGTGGCAAGACCCACATCACCGCCGAAGGCGTGCTGGCCTGATCCAGCCCACACCCTGAAACAAAAAGGCGCGCGATCCCGACCGGGGCCGCGCGCCTTTCCTTTTCCCGCGCTCCGCGCCCGCGCAATCCCCCTTCGACCCCTCGCAACAGAGGTAACGAAGCGCCGCCCCCCTTTCCCATCTTCGTTCCGAAAATATCCCGGGGGTGAGCCCGCAGGGCGAGGGGGCAGCGCCCCCTGTTTCCGTCGCCTGAGACCTGCGTGGCGCAGCCATGCCGGCCGAAGGAGAAATCCTTCCCTCATCCCTTGCTCACAGACAGTCACGTACTATTTAAAGTTACGAATAAATCGGAGACTCCCATGAAAGACGTCGTTATCATCGGTGGCAGCTATGCCGGCATGGCCGCAGCCTTGCAGCTTCTCAGGGCGCGGCGCTCTGTGGCGATCATCGACGCGGGGCAGCGCCGCAACCGCTTCGCCAGCCATTCGCACGGCTTCCTCACCCAAGACGGCGTTGACCCCGCCGAGATCGCCGCCACGGCGCGGCGCCAACTCGAACGCTATCAGCCGGATGTCTTTCACGTTGGCTCGGCCACCCAGCTCTCCGGGGCGAAAGGGCAGTTCGAGGTCACCACAGACGACGGCACGACATTCCAGGCGCAGCGCGTCCTTCTCGCCACCGGTGTCGCGGATACGCTGCCAGACGTGCCCGGCCTTGCACAACGCTGGGGCCGCAGCGTGTTCCACTGCCCCTATTGTCATGGCTACGAGCTGGACATGGGCCCGATTGCGCTTCTGGCCAACGGGCCCGAGGCGCTCCATCATGCGCCGCTGTTCACCGAATTCGGCCAGGCGACCCTCCTGACCCATAGCCTGTTCCCCATCGACGACGCGACCAAGGCGCAAATCGCCAGCCATGGCCTCGGCCTTGATGAACGGCAGTTGACCGGCCTGAAAGGGCCGATCGATGGCCCGGTGGAGGTCCATTTCGACACCGGCGCGCCAATGCGGCTGAACGGGCTGTTCGTCGCGTCGAAGACCCGACCGTCGAGCGAGATCGGCGCTGCGATCGGCGTGGCGCTGGAGGAAACGCCGATGGGCACGCAATACCGCACCGACGCCTTCAAGGAGACCTCGGTGCCGGGCCTCTACGCCTGTGGCGATGCGGCACGGATGCCGCATTCGGTGTCGCTCGCCGTGGCCGACGGGGCTTGGGCGGGGGCCACGCTGCACCGCTCGCTCGTTTTCGATCCGGTGGCCTGAACCGCGATTTTTCCCCTCCGGCGCGCGGTTTTCGCTGCATCGGAGGGGCATTTTCGCTCGTTAGCGATATTTTTCACTTTGTGTGCGCTAACGGCCAACCGCTGCCATTGTCCCGTCTCATTCCCCCGATTAAGCGTGTTCGCAGCAGTCATTTCAGAGGGGGCCCGCCATGCGCGCGACCAAGACCGTTCAGAAAATCCTTGCCAATTACGAGGGCGAAACCCCGGGCGTGAAGGCCAATTTGTGCCGCATGCTGATGCAGGGCAAGCTGGGCGGGACCGGCAAGATGATCATCCTGCCCGTCGACCAAGGCTTCGAGCACGGCCCGGCCCGCAGCTTCGCGCCGAACCCGGCCGGCTATGACCCGCATTACCACTACCAGCTGGCGATCGACGCCGGCCTCTCAGCCTATGCCGCGCCGCTGGGTCCGCTGGAAGCCGGCGCCGACACCTTTGCCGGCCAGATCCCGACCATCCTGAAGGTCAACTCCGCGAACTCGCTGATGTCGGACACCTCGGGCAAGAACCAGGCCGTCACGGCCTCGGTCGATGACGCGCTGCGCATCGGCGCCTCGGCCATCGGCTTCACCATCTACCCGGGTTCGGACATGGCGCTCGACATGTTCGAAGAGATCGTCGAGATGCGCAAGGAAGCCGCCTCGAAGGGCGTGGCGACCGTGATCTGGTCGTACCCGCGCGGCGAGGGCATCTCGAAAGAGGGCGAGACCGCGATCGACGTCGGCGCCTATGCGGCCCATATCGCCGCCCTTCTCGGCGCGCATATCATCAAGATCAAGCTGTCGACCGACCATATCATGCAGCCCGAGGCCAAGAAGGTCTACGACAAGGAAGGGATCGACATCTCGACCCTGTCGGCCCGCGTGAAGCATTGCGTGCAATCGTCGTTCAACGGCCGCCGGATCATCGTCTTCTCGGGCGGTGCCGCGAAGGGCGCCGACGCGGTCTATGACGACGCCCGCGCGATCCGCGACGGCGGCGGCAACGGCTCGATCATCGGCCGCAACTCGTTCCAGCGCTCGCGTGAGGACGCGCTGGCGATGCTGGGCCAGCTGGTCGACATCTACAAAGGCAAAGCCTGATCCATCAGGCCTGCCGACACGGCTTGGGGAAGGGGCGCTTGGGCGCCCCTTTTTCTTTGCCGCAGGCGGTCTCAGAACGCACCGGTAGGTCATTCCCCATCGACCCTCCCGCGCGCGCGATCCGCTAAGTCATTGATTCCCAATCTTCTGGCGCGGCGCGAACGACGTCGGCATGACCCGCACACAGAGACTCCCGAAAAAACTCATCCGCTCCCTTGAACGCGGGCTGGACGTGCCCATCTATGTGAATGTAAATAACATTAACACCCGCAACCAAGGAGACCTCAGAAATGACCGCCATCGCCGCCTTCCCGCGCAACGCCGAAAGCTGGCTCGACGAGAAGGGCAAAGGGGCCTGGATCGCCGCCATGGTCCTCGGCTTCATCGTCTTCTGGCCGCTCGGCCTCGCACTTCTTGCCTATATGATTTGGGGAAAACAGATGTTTCGCAAAAACTGCAACCACAGCTACCGCAACTCCCAACGCCACGCCTGGGCCATGCACAAACCCTCGGGCAACGCGGCCTTCGACGCCTACAAGGCCGAGACCCTGAAGCGCCTCGAGGACGAGCAGGAAGCCTTCTCGGACTTCCTCAAGCGCCTGCGTGAAGCCAAGGACAAGGCCGAGTTCGACCAGTTCATGGACGACCGCGCCCGTCGCCGCGCCGATGAGGCCCGCACGGTCGACCCGGTCGAATAACCCGACCACCACAATGCGAAACGGGGGGCTCCGCGCCCCCCGTCTTCTTGTTCATCTTTGTGCCAAAAATATCCCGGGGGTCTGGGGGCAGAGCCCCCAGCGGCTGGCCAAAGGCGCCTTTGCCCGGACATGGGCTCCGCCACGCAAGGCACAAAAGGAAAGC
This sequence comes from Pararhodobacter sp. CCB-MM2, assembly GCF_001691415.1. Classification (GTDB taxonomy): domain Bacteria; phylum Pseudomonadota; class Alphaproteobacteria; order Rhodobacterales; family Rhodobacteraceae; genus Pararhodobacter. Next base: position 1,656 of record NZ_LRRR01000047.1, on the reverse strand, counting down.
CTCAGCTCTCCATCCAGATGGTCATCGGCCCGTCATTGACCAGCGACACCTGCATCTCGGCCCCGAATTCGCCGCGCCCGACCGTCACTCCCAGCGACGCCAGATGATCGGCGAACAGCTCATAGAGCGCGCGCCCTTCGTCCGGCGGCGCCGCTTGCGAAAAACCGGGCCGGTTCCCGCGCGAGGTATCGGCGGCCAGCGTGAATTGCGAGACGACCAGCGCACCGCCCCCCACATCCAACAAGGAGCGGTTGGTCTTGCCTGCCTCGTCGCGGAAGATCCGCAGCTTGACGATCTTCTCGGCCATTGCCTTGGCGCGCGCGGGGCCGGCCTCGCCCTCGTCGTCGCGCATCGCGCAGACAAGGATCATAAGCCCCGGCCCGGTCTGACCAATGACGTTGCCATCGACCGAGACAGAGGCCTCGGTCACCCGTTGGATCAATGCGCGCATCAGCGTCCTTGATTGATGTACATGATGACGACCAGCACGATGATCGCCACCAGAACGGCCCCGGCGATCTTCCACTTGGACCAGGGACGCTCGCCCTGCACCTTGCCGGTCTGGCCGTTCACCACGAAGCGGTAGGATTTGCCGCGATATTGATAGGCGGCCATCCAGATCGGCAGCAGGACGTGCTTGAAGCGCTCGTTCTCATGCTCGGTATCGACCGAATGTACGCGCTGCTCATCGCCGCCGATGTCACGACGGACGTCCTGCTTGATGATGCCGTCCATGCGCTGGACGCCCATGGTGTGACCCTCGGGCAGCTGCACGGTATAGCCCTCGGCCCGGAAGCCCGACAGGAACTGCGGATTGTAGGGCGCAAGTTCGCCCAGCATCCACGGCTCCAGCGCGCGGACATAGGTGCGCGGCAGCGATTGCGAGGCCATGATCAGCATGTCCCGGAAATCGCGCGAGACCCGACCTCTGACCCGTGTCCAGCGGATCTTGCGCACGCGCTCGGTGGTCTTCTTGCCGTCCTTCATCACCGTGCGGTTTTCGTAATACGCGTCGCCGCGCTCGCCGGTGTATTGGCTTTGCGTGTCGCTGTCGAAGGACCAATACGGCACGTAAAGCCCGTCCAGCCGCGAGCTGTCGGAGCGCGCGAATTCCTTCAGCTTGCTGGGCGCGAACCACAGCCGGCCCAGCCATTTGCGCATGGCCTCATGCGCCTCGCGCTCGGCCATCTTGAAGGGCAGGACGGCGCCGGGTTTGATCTGCCGTTGGGTGCCCGTATCCGTCACCACCGGAGAGCCGCAGAACGGACAGCTCGCGGCATGCTGGGCCGGATCGAACTCGACCTGCGCGCCGCAATTGTTGCAGCTGAGAACGCGGTGTTCCTCGATCGCCTCGGGCGGTAGGTGGTCGGCCAGAGCCTCGCGCAGATCGAAGGTCTCCAGCGCGGCGTCGCGCTGTTCCTCGGTATGCGGGATGTCCTGCTCGTGGCCGCAATATTGGCAAGTCAGCCGCCGCTGGCCCGGCGAGAAGCGCAGCTGGGCGCCGCAATTCTCGCAAGGAAAGCGATGCTCATGCGCTTGCGGCGCCTCGGCTTCGGCCTCGGGCGCGGCGGGCGGCATGGGGCTGGTTCTTTAACCCCTCTTATGCTGTCGCCGTCGGCGACAGGGTCATCGCCGGTGGGCGCCCCTCCATTCATA
>NZ_LRRR01000046.1 GCF_001691415.1 Pararhodobacter sp. CCB-MM2 | reverse complement strand
AGCGGGCGGTTTCAGGGTCCGGTGCCAATTCGGTGCGCCGGGCCTCCATTCGGCGGATGCCATCGATGGTGATTGCCACCTCGGCCCCGGCATCGATCTGGACCCGTGCGTACTCTCGGAGCACCTCGATCATGTTGTCGAGCACCGACGCGGCATAGGCCCGCTCATGGACCGCAACGGCTCCGACCTGCATGCGCGAAAGCCGTGCCCTCCATTCCGCGGGGAGATCATCGAGTGTGACCCTGCGGGTTGCCGGCGGCCGGGGCTTGCTGCCTGCGCGGGACGCGCGGGGAGGGGATTTTTGAGCAATCGCCTCCGTCAGGACGACATGCGCGGCCGGGCTGCCCGGCATCAGCGTCGCGATCACGGTCTTGAGCGAGCGCAGGCGCCGGCTCGAGGCGACGTCCGCGGCAAATGCGAGGTAGTCCTCGACCGTCGGGACCTTGATCGACTGGACCGCGCAAAACTCGAGAAACCGCTCGAAGACCCGCAGGTCCTCGAGGCTGAGATCCGCCATCGCGGGTAGATCCCGATAGGGCTCCATAAGCGGGTTGGCGAGCAGCGCCGCGCGATCCGTCCGGGAGCAGACCCGGCTGCGGGGCTGTTTGAGACGGATTGCGTCGCGGATGGTACGCAGGACCGGCGTGCCGGCGGGGAGCAGGCGATCGAGCGCCGTCCGCAGGTTTTCGAGGCGGCGCGGCGAGGCGTCGTCCGCGACAAACCCGAGGAAATCGGTTTCCGAGGGGATGGCGACGCCGGACTTGGCCGCAAATGCAAAAAACGTGTCCAGCGTGCGCAACTCGCGCAGCCCGATCTCAGCCAGACGCGGCGCCGCCAAATACGGCGCGAAATGCGCCGTCGAGAGGATCTCCTCGCGGCTGCGGGTGTCGTAGCGCTTAGTCATCGATCAATCCAATCATCAGATCCTGACCCCGCTCGACGAGCTTGATCGAGTTGAGCCAGCCATAATACGTGCGCAGGGTGTCGGCGGTGTCGTCGATGCGTTTTGCGATCACCTCGATCTCGTTGGGGTGCCGGTCGAGCAGCAGCGAGGTCTGCCCGTGCCGCATCTGGTGCGGGCTCATCGGGAGATTGACGACCGTTCGCATGTGTCGCTCAAATTGCGCGGCAAAATAGTCCGGATCGAGATGCCGCCCCGCCACCCTGACGGCGGGGAAGAGGTATCGGCTTTTTTCTGCATGCGAGAAGAGTGGGCGGATCACGTTGTGATACCAAGTGATCGTGTCGTGGGCGCCGTACTTGTTGTATTTTACGGGGAACTCGATCCTGACGTTGTTTTTCGTGGTGCCGGCGGGCAGGACAACGTGGATCGGTTTGCGGCCTTTGAGGGGGATCGAGATCTGAGCATCCTCGCCGACACAGGTCAGAGCCATGGCGTTTGTCCTCCGGATGGGGGCGCCGCCGATTTCGATGGCCGCGAAACAGGCGCAGACCCCCAACATGCGGACCTGAGACAATTCCCGTTTTGAGAGGCCACGATCTTCGGCCTTGGCTGCGGCCATGATGCGATCGGCCTCGTCACGCAGCGTGAGGTAGGACCCCAAGAAACGGCGCCGCAGGTGCAACTGGTTGACAAGGCCCTCGCAAAACTTGCGGTTTGCCGGCGTCATGGATTTTTCCGCTTCGGCACCCGCTTTGGCGGTTTGGTTGTTGGCGATGATCTGGTCGATGGTCCCGGTGTCGAGCGCAAGATGCACCATGATCTGTTTGATGCCTCTGAGGTACTTTCGCGACGTGCGAGGCTTCAGGCGGCCCTGCTCCTTGGCGACACCGGCTCTGCGGAAAAGCTCGCCCGCAATACCGCAAAGGGTTTCGTCGCAGGCCAGGATGTCTTTGACATCCTGATCCTCTCTGGAGATCACCCCGGTCTCGAGACCCGCGCGCAGGCAGGTCCCAAACGCCGCAACCAACACCTTCGCGTGCTTTGCGTTTATTCGGGTATGCGACTTGGTGACAGGATCCCATGCCTTGGTCGTGACGCGTTCGATCCACGGCAGATATTGTGCCGCCCAGGCCTCGGGCATCGCGGTTGGCTTGAGCGTGCGCGTGCGCGGAACAAACCCGATCGGGTCCCTCGGCAAGTGGGGCAGGGTTTCCGGAAACTCGCGCAGCTCTTCGAGGCGGACGAGCGAGCGTGCATTTGCATCACGGACAGCGCCGCCGAAGTCTTGTAAGATCTGGGCTGCTCTCTGCGCCGTCAGATCTCTCGGCTGCCAGCCGTAAGACCGGGCGATCGTCGCAAATGACCGCAGCAAGGAGAGCTTTTGGGGGTGCCACCGCGCGGAGACGCCGATACGGCCTTTGGTCAGTGGCTCGATCGCCGCGAACAGCTCTGTCCACCCATCGTCCTGCTCGCGCAGGGTGCGTTTTGCCTCGAGTACACCCAGATACTCTTTGAGGGCGGCGAGCACGCGGCGCCGAAATGTCTGATACGCAGCGTTCGTCCGCCATTGAGACGGGTCGAAGCCGTCGAGGGGATATCGCGCCTCCATTTGGTCAAGGCGGGCGTCGATGAGGCTCAGCGGACAATTGGCCAATTTGCCGACCTGCAGGATCGCAGTGACATACCGATCACGGGTCGTTGCGCTGATATCCGTGCGCGCGGCCGTGAATGACTTGACGTCCTCCAGGGTGCGTCCGGCTTTATTGGCTTTGGCGGCCGCCAGCGCCAAACTCGAAGTTGCGGCTGGGCGGCCCGTCAGATCAAGCATGTCGTGGTCCTTTCGATCGTGTTGAGGGGAGAGGGAGTGGATGTCGTGCGGACGCGCGTTGCGTCGCTAAAACGCGCTTCGGACACAGCCCCCCGAGAGTTTGCCGCCGGTGCAAACCGGCAGGGGTCTGTGTCCGCGCCGCTTGCGAGATGTCCTTGTCGCTTGATGGCAATTCGCGTGTCCGAAAGGGTGTCCGGGCATTTCGGTGTCCTCAAATTCAGGGGGTTTTGGGGGGCGCGAGAGAGCCAAAGGCAGGCGCTGGTCGCGCGTACACAGGGAGCGGCTCACGGCTGTGCCAAGCGATGATCTCGGCCCGCCGCCACCGCAGGCCCCGGCGACCTTTGCGGCCGCAAGTCAGATCAATCGGTGCCGGGAAAGGGGGCATGCCTGCAGGCACCGCGCCTTTGGACCACCGGTAAACGATCGAGGGATCGACGCCGGTAAGAGCGGCCACCGCCCGCGCGGTGAGGAGGGGTGCTGCAAGATCATCAAGATTGCGGAGGTCTTGCTCCGCCGCGAGCCCAAGCGCCCGCCACACGACTGACCAACGTGTCGTGCCACCGACCAGGCGGATGCCGAGCGCGGAGAGGACGCGCAAGAGGGGGCGATAATCGCCAGTCTTGCTCGGCTCCAACCCGAAGTATTTGACAAGGTCGTTACGAGAGAGGGGTTTGTCCAGCTGCATGCCAAGGACTTACGCCCCGGCTGCCTCCGTCCCAAAATCGACGGCGGAAGAGTTTTTGCATGCCGTTGGGAGTGGCACCGCGTAGTGGCATGAGGCGATGCGGAAACGGACATTTTTTGCGTCGATTGAAAGCCTTACGATTTTTGGATAGTGGCACGATTGCAGGGATGATCAGCGTTATGGCAGGCCGTCATCCACTTGGGTCTGCCCCCTGCGATGATGCGGGAGGTGTCTCACTTGCCCGGGTCGACGCCGGCCAAGGTTATCCCCGGCCGGGCCATGGTTATCGAGCTCTCTTGATCGCGAGACACAGCCGGCTGCACAGGCTCCAGAGAGGCAACTACCGGATGCCCCTTGATGCAACCAGACGGGCGATAGCGCGGCGCTGGTCTTGATCTGTGCGCAGCGTGTGTTGTGCGAGGGACAACGCCAGCTCCGGTGTGATCCGTGCTGTGGTCTGCACCAATGCTGTGATGGCGCCACCGATGGCCACAGTACCGGCATGCGCCGCGACAATCCGGATGCCGCAATCGGCGGTGTCGCACGCCCGGAATACAAGTCGCGCGTTGCGCAGTGTGACCAGGTCGCGTGCCAAGTCATGCAAGACACGCGCGAATTCGGCTGGCGGGATCTCGCGTCTGCTGCCTTGCTCTACGCGCTCCAGAGTCCTGACGGCCTGAGGAGTTGGGTCCGTCCGCAAGGTTGGTGTCAGGATGCCGCGGAGGGCGCCGAGCAGAGATACCATCTCCGTCGCGAGATCGGCGGCAGCATCGTCGTAGACTGCATCATGTGTCGTCATTGTTTGTCCTCATGTTTGGTGGGTTTGGCGCTCGATCGACACCTTGCTGACCCGACGGCGCCCCGCGGGGCCGGTCGGAGCGGGGGGTGTCCGCAACCGCCCCACGTCCGCCCGGGCCCTTGCGGCGATGACGTTGCCGTTATGCTCCACGCTCTGTCTTGCCCCTCTGATTTGAGAGGCCTGTGGATCATGTCCACGGCTGGCAGCGCGTCTACCGATCGGCTTTTGACAGCCGCCAAGCCGAAGGTTTGACAACCTCGTCTTGGGCTGGATCTCCAACCAGCCGACCGTGGCGAGATTGGTTTCGGGGCCACTCATAGGAGCCGCGTGACCAGCCATGCGTCTCGCAGGGTGTGGGCATGATCAAGCGTGCCAGCCCGAAGGAAGGGCAGGGGCCCGGGGCCCTGTCTGCGCCTTCGGATATCCTCTGCAAAAAAATCAAAAAAAATCGTCGAAACGGTTTTGGCGCGTCGAGGAAGAGACCGAGTTCCTTCTTGTGAGCTCAGATACAGCGCTGCGGGTGGAGAAAAATCCAGCTCTGACAGCCTGTCAGGGGTCTCGCAGAAAAATTTCTTCCGGCCTTCCCGGACGAAACCAACCTTCTCCTCGGGGCGCACGTGCCCCCCCCTGCACAACGAATGGAACACGACGAAATGTCACACGACCAAAACGCCGCAACCCACGCCGAGACCCCGCCCCTCCTCTCGATCATCCTCGCGGCCCTTTATGCGGCACGGCGCATTCCGGAGCACGCCCCGGATATGGCTTTGCCGGCCGGGTTCCACCGCGGCTCGATGATCGCTTTGGAGATCGATCGGGTTCAGGGAGGCTATGTCGCTGATCTGGTGTTCAGCGTGGCGCCGGGAGAGCCGAATATTCTCGGCACACCGGAGAACGCTCCTTGGCCGACCTATCTCGACGCGTTTCTGGCGGGCGCTGCTCTCGTCTGCGAAGTGGTAAACGGCTCCCCTAAGCTGCCGTTCGACGTGGACAACGACGATATCCGTGTGATCGGAATGTCCGATGCCGGAGAGCTCTTCGTAATGCGTCGACCGCTGCCGACCGAGCCTGCGTAACAGCACCCCCACATCCCCACCGGGGCGAGAACGCCCCGGCAATTCCCTGCAAACCTTGGTCACATGGTGCCAAGGCAGATGAGGTATGACGCTGATGAAGCCGCCCATTTTTTTGAAATCACCCGCCATGAGCGGCCCCCTTGCCGGGGCGTTGGTCGATGACCAAGCGCCATGCGCGAAGACTCCGATGCCGTTCAAGGCTGTTCGACGGCTGTACGACGACGCAACTCTTTCAGTGATCCGGGGGCTGACTGGCGACGGGTCGCTCGATCAAGCGTGCGCGCCGATTGCACGGCAAATCATCGATGAGACCTGTTGGCGGTCGATGCGCAAAGGAGCTTTGCAGTTCTGCCGAAGCATGGGTCCCGGGCAGCAACGGCAGCTCGCCCGTGCGTTTGCTTACGACCGCTATCTGCCGACTGCGGTGCTGCCGATTGCTCGACGGATGCCGGGGCTGGGTCGTGACTATTATTGGGTCGAGGTCGCTTACTTCGCCGATGCGATTGGCGTGTTGGGCCGTCCTCAGCACGGGGTCATTCTTGCCTCCGACAAGATATCGGCGGTCGATCACAGTTACTTTGTCGCGCGTGACGTCCAGCATGCTCGTGACCTGTCCGAGCGAGGCACTGCCTTTGCGTCCGCGCTTTCGCACTGGCGCGCGTATCTGACGAGCGCTCACCTGGACTGCGATCAGCTGTCAATGCCCGAGGTAGAGTGCCTCTTGCGAGACGCGCAACATCACGAGCCCTTCGCCCTCGAATACGACCGAGCCTGAGCCGCAAACCGGCCCGGCTCCCACTATCCTCCCTTTCTAAGGAAAATATCATGTCGAGCGACCGCTCCCTAAAAGGCCTCGTGTTTGACGAGGCCGACTTTGACCTCCCCCGAGACTGCGACTTTGAGATGTTGACCGAAACCGTCAGGAGTTATTGCGAAGAGGTACTCCTGCAAGATATCTTCGCTGAGGATCTTGAGGTTTCCGGGATCGCTGCGGAAGGGTTCGGCGACGCAGTGGCGTACTTTGAGCCTGAGCGATCCTGCTATTGGTTGTGCGCCAACACCGGATTCCGGGAGCTGTTCCTCCAGCAGTTCAGCAAGTATGAAGTCCCGGAAGAGCTGGCCGCCTCGGTTCTCGCGACGGGCAGCACCTTGGATGTCGAGTCGCATCTGTGGGACAGGATCAAGACACGGGTCGATGACCGCGACATTGGCGGTGTCGACTCCCTCCTGTCTTTGTTACCTGGTTTGCGATCGAGTGGCCTCTTGGGTGTGACCGAGCAAGGCCAGCTTCAGATGGGCAGTGATTTCTTCACGATCGCCGACCTTCGCCCCAACGATTACGGCCCAGGCCGACGTATCTTTGTCGAGGCCACGATCTGGTGGGGGAGGGATATCTGACGAGTCATAGTGCGGCGCGTTTCTTTGACCGCCGATGGGGCGGCGGTCCAGCGCTTTGGCGAATCCGATTGATGACGTCCAGATTCAGGACGCCCGCGCATCAGAGCAGCGCCCGTCGTTTTCCTTGACTGAAATTTCCTCGGGGCGTTTACTGAACGCCTGTATTTCAGAGAGGAATTGAGGATGGGGTTGTGCAAAGGCGGTGCCGTTGCGGTCTTCGCCCTGAATAGTTTCTGGGCCGTTGGCGCCATGGCGCAAGCCAATTGCCAGGCGGCCCTCCCAGCCTTCACCGCGGCCACGCGCGCTGGTACCGCCGAAGCGCTCTCGACCTATCTGAATGAACATGCCCCGTGCTTCGAGGCGCCCGCGAGAGCGCGTCTTGCTGCGCTCGGCGGTGCTCCGGCCGCGGCTGCAGCCACTAACACGCAACCTGCACCTGCACAGGCTCCGGCGCAACAACAGGCAGCTGTAGCGCCAGTTCAGCCGGCCAGCCCTCCGCAGCAAGCGACCCTCGCTCCGCAGGTTGCCGCGGTACAGCCTCCGAGTGCCGCAGATCCTTCCTGCGTACAATATGGCAATGCCCGGTCAGAACGCTGGGATCAGCCGCTCAATTTCCGGGTCATCAATCGAACGAACGTGACACTGTCCGTCGCTTGGATCAATTACGAAGGGCAGCGCCAACCGTCCGGCGTCGTCGCGCCCGGCGGTGTGTTCGGCGGCGGCACCTTCGTCACCCACCCGTTCGAATTCACTGGGCCGGATGGTGCCTGTGTGCAAATCATCATGCCACAGGTCGGAACCTACGATTACTTTGTTGGCCAATGATGCGTTGAGAACACACTGAAGAAAAGCAAGAGGACGAGGCGTCTCCGCCTCGTCCTCTTGCTTTTTCTGTGGGTTAAGGAACGGACACCGCTTGCCGTCGGGAGCGGTCGTCGCCACCGATGGGCAAAGGAAAACGGCGCGCCAGGGGTGACGCGCCGTTGGGTTTCACTGCCCGCAGCTGCAGGTCGGATCACCGCCCAGCGGAGTGCTGAAGCCGCTCTCGCCCTCAGCCAGCTGCCATTGCGAGGTGAAGCGCACGAGGCCCTGATACGACAGGCTCGGGTCCGGCCGGATCTCGGGCGAGAGATGCGAGCCCGCGAAGATCGTCACCCGCATTGCGAAGCTGGTATTAGGCCATTCAACCTCGAGCCCCATCGCTCCGGCCCCGCGGATCACCCCGCCACCCGGCAGCGTGACGCTTTCGGATTCCTCTGCAAACAACGCCTCCGGCACCTCTCCGTTGACCAGGAAGCGCGGCTCGGGTGCGGCCTGGATCTCGATTACGTCAGAACCGATCACCATCACCACCGCCGTGAACACCGATTCACTCTGATCCGAGATCCAGAGCTCACGACGCGCCTGCACCTCAATCCCGGCCTCGACGTTGCGGATTAGGACAAAGTCGCCGCGATCCGGGAAGTCGGCCTGCAGACCGTCCTCGGCGAACAGAAGGAACAGACCGTCATCCGGTAGAGGCGGCCCCATCGCGTCGTCGGCGGTGCAACTCTCGGGCTCGGGCTCGGGCTCGGGCTCCGGCTGGCAGCTGGCCTCGTTCGACAGCTCCAACATCGCCTGTACACCCATCAGCGAGATCGCCGACGTCTGCGCGTCCGAACCGTCCTCGTTGAAGCAGGTGGCCTGCAGCACGACGTCGCCCTCGGTTTCGAACACCTCCACATCAAAGCACTGCGTCTGGAAACTGCTTGCAGTGCCGGGGAGGTAGGACAACAGCCCCTCAACCGCGCTTATCCCGTCAAGTGCCACCGGATCGGCGGTGTTGCACGACGCGGTCAGGCCTGGTTCGGGATCCATTACCAGCGAGACATCGGGCGGCACCATCGCGTATTCGATCAGCGGAACTGTCACCCGGACCTGCACGTCACGCTCGAGACCACCTTCGCCACCGCCGAACGAGAAGTCACGCTCGGCCCGACCGACCTCGCGGCATGGGATGATGACTTCACCACGCCGACCCACCATCGCCTGAGCGGCCGGCGGGCAGCTGGCAGCGACGCGCGACAGGGCTTCGTCGAGGGTTCGGCCGTATTCGATGCGGTAGGTCAGACCGCGCGCATGGGTGGCACAGAACACCGCCACGCCGCCCGCCAGCGGCTCGCGCGTCAATAGCTCGGCCGGATCACCAGCGCCCGCCGCGTCACAGGCATTGTCCGAGACCTGGGTGGTGATGTCCGTCACCGAGGTGCGCTCAGTAATCCGCACTTCTGTCCGGTTGGTACAGGCCGGCGTGTTCAGCATTTGCGCGAAGGCTGGAACCTGACGCAGCGAGATCTCGCTGGCATAGACACCATCCGGCGTGTGGCAGGTCGCGCTGAGCAGCACGTCACCATTGGCGGCAGTGACATCATAGCCACGACAGTTCGCCGGAAACTCGCCCTGCCCAGTCACCTGCGCCAGCATGTTGTTGACGATGCCAATACCAGTCAGCGACACCTCGGCATTGCCCAGACATTGCAGGCTTACCGACGGCACGCCCGAGACATACTCGACCTGAAGATCGGCGGGCACGGCAGGACGGCGATTCAGTTGCGGCACCACATCGGGCGGGCCGACCAATTCGATCACGCGCTCGGTCGTCAGAAGAACCTCGGCGCCCAGCGGGTCATAATAGTTCGAACCGGTGAAGCGGCGTTCGCGCGGCAGGTCGACGATCGTCGCCTCAAAGCCCTGAGCGCTTTCGACGAACACCTCGTTCTGGGTCAGGCCCACATCCATGATGCAGGTCGCCAGCGCCAGCTGATCGGCGATGCCATTGGCCTCGCAGACCCGTTGCGCCTCGGCACGGCGCTGGATGTCAAGCGTCTCGATCGTGCGGCTTTCCCGGGTCTCGCGGTAGCTCGTCACCACATTGGTGATCGTGCCCACCGTCAGCCCCTGCGAAACCTCCATGTATCCCTGCGCCTGGAACAGGTTGGTCACCGCCTCGACCGCGGCGCTTTCCTCGATGTGATACATCGAGGTCACGGTCGCGGCGACGATGTCGACATCAACCTGCGTCTCGGCGCCCATACCGATGAAGTTTTGTTCCAGTGTCTGATAGATTGCCGTCTCGACGTTCACGCGCTGTTCCGAGCCGATCTCTGTCACCAGAACCTCGCGTTGTTCGCGAAGCTCGGCACGCAGCAAGGTCTCGTCGACGTTCACGCGCCAGCTGTCGCCAAAGCGCATGAGATCGCCCCCTCCGGCAGGGGGGCACATCAGCTGCGTGGCATTGCGCGGCAGGATGTCGTTGTTAGGATTGCCGTCGAGATTGCCGATCAGGCCGCCATAACTGCCGCCGGAGCCGGCGACGCCGACGTTGAGGAAGCCTTCGTACAGGTTCACTCGCGCCGAGAATGAGTCCTGCGCCCAATGTACGATGAAGCGCGGGCCGCTGCGGCCCATGCCGTCAGCCTCAATTCTGGCCCCGCCCGGCAGCTGCAACCCTTCGGTTGGCATCGGCGTGACCGCGCCATCGATGTAGAACCGCTGCCCGCCCGCATCGGCGTAGAATTCCAGGACCGTCTCGCCGACTAGCATCGCCACGGCGCTGTTCGACGACACCGAGGGATCATCAGCATGGATCGTTTGCCGCGTCTGCACCGCGACCGAACCATCCTCCGAGGCGACTAGCATGAACTCACCGCCCGCCTGGAAGTCATAGGTCAGCCCGTCCGGGGTGAAGATATGCACGTCCCCATGCGAATTGGTGCGCACGCGGCGCTCGCCGAAGCCGCCGTTGCCGCCCTCGGCAATGCCGCAGGCCCCGAAATCGACGCGCTGCGCGCTGGCCCAATAGGATTGCATGTAGCTCGACACGCGCTGCACCGATGTCATCGTCACACTGGCTGAGGCCGAGGCCGTCTGCACCATTGCACCCGAGACATCCGGCGCCTGTGCTCCGAGGCCGAGGAACAGGAAAGTTGAATCCCGCTTCTCCAGTGTCGAGGAGCTGGTGTTGATCGCATCGAGCCACAGCCGGAAGCCGCGATGACGCAGGAAGTAGCCGGGCATCTGCTCGCTTTCGAGCGACAGGAAGCCGAATTGTGACGCCGTCTCCTCGAGCGGCTGGCGCAGGCTGAAATAGGAATATTCGCTCGGGCTGCTTTCAAACCGGACACCGCGGCTGTCGGCCACGAGAAACCGTGCATTCGCCATGTCCTCGGCGTTCGAGACTATAACCACCGAATGCTCGCCGACGGCGAAGATCTTCAGGCTACTGGCCCCTTCCAGCCCCTCGACAATCGACACCGTCTCGCCGCCATCGGCCACGAAATAATCAAGCCCACGGCCGTCCGCCCCGCGCGTTCCGTCGTTGATCGAATAGGCAAGCAGATGGAAACTCGCGTAATCCTGCGCCGGGTCCAGCGCCATGCCGGACGACACGACTGACCAGGCATACTGCGACGCCGTCGCGTTACCCTGCACGACGGTGCTGATCTGGGTCGCGGTTGCCTGGCCATCGATCTGCGCCTGTGTGACCTGGCTTTGCGCCAGCTGCGCTTCGGTGAAGCCGCTGGTATTGACCTGCCCGCTCTGGGTCACGGCCTGCGTCGTCGTCGCCTGCCCGGAAGTCATTTGCACCGATACGCCGCTGGCGAAGCGCTGCAGCATTGCGCTGTCGCTGCCGTTACGCGTTGCGAGCCCGTAGACTGAGCAAGGTACGGTGACGGGCCCACGGCTCGAGGCCTGCCCCGCTGCGTAAAGGGCGCATTCGCTGACAACGTCTTGCAGCGCCCGCTCTGTAGAGCTGCGTGTGACCCAGTAGTATGTCGTCCTGTTCGAATGTTCCGCGCAGGCCACCGCGAGATTGTTGATGCCCGCATCGGCCCCAACCAATTGGCTCAGCTGACCAAGGAAGAACTCGCCTACACCGGGGTCTTGAGAGCAGACCGAGCTGTTGGTCTGCACCAGGATATCGCCTTCATAAAAGCTGGAAAAGCTTTGGGCTTGGGTTTGAGACGTTGCGAAGGCCTGTGTGACCTGGCTTTGCGCCAGCTGCGCTTCGGTGAAGCCGCTGGTATTGACCTGCCCGCTCTGGGTCACGGCCTGCGTCGTCGTCGCCTGCCCGGAAGTCATTTGCACCGATACGCCGCTGGCGAAGCGCTGCAGCATTGCGCTGTCGCTGCCGTTACGCGTTGCGAGCCCGTAGACTGAGCAAGGTACGGTGGTGGGCCCACGGCTCGAGGCCTGCCCCGCTGCGTGAAGGGCGCATTCGCTGACAACGTCCTGCAGCGCCCGCTCTGTAGAGCCGCGTGTGACCCAGTAGTAGGTCGTCCCGTTCGAATGTTCCGCGCAGGCCACCGCGAGATTGTTGATGCCCGCATCGGCCCCAACCAATTGGCTCAGCTGACCAAGGAAGAACTCGCCTACACCGGGGTCTTGAGAGCAGACCGAGCTGTTGGTCTGCACCAGGATATCGCCTTCATAAAAGCTGGAAAAGCTTTGAGCTTGGGTTTGAGAAGTTGCGAAAGCAATCAGTGATCCGAGAGTGGCGGCGATAACAAATCTCAAAACGTGGTACTCCCTGGCCATGTAGTGATTCCGATACGATACTAATCGTATTGATCGGCATTTTTATGAATGCGTAACGTGCTCTCCGTTCGCAATCGAGACAAAAAAGGCAATTAAGATCATGGCGCTAGCAGATTTGAGCGAAAAAATAAAATGATCACGCCGATTCTTTCCAACGCATAGCATTGTTGCAGACAGCTCGACGAACAAGTCAACTTTTTTCTGCCCAAGTCTTGGCTCGGCTGTCCAGCACAACGCCCAAAGAGTTATCGTTTCGGAGCCTTTGCTACTTAGGCGGTAGTCTTGGCGGCGCGCTATTGTCGGCAATGTCGCCCTTGCAGTTGTTCCAGCTGTGGTCGGACAGTGACGCGGAAATGCATATAGTCCACGAAGGGGCTTTGATGATCGGGTGGGTAGCCCCCTGACGACATCTGTGCGCCAAGGTGGGTCTGCAAGAATCCACAGAGGGGAGCGGAGATATGTCTGCGGCAGTCGTTCAGGGCCGATCGCGCGACCAAACCGGCCAAGGCAATGAGGCGCCTATGGCTGTAGGGCGTCCTGGGCACCTCGTAGCATCGCCGTCAACGCCGGAGGAGGATGCTTGGCTCGACGATCTCGTCGATCGCTTGGCACGACCGACGAGCTCTGAGCTTCTGTTTTACCAGCGCCGTCAGGCTCTCGGTTTGGGATGCGGTCTCGATGCCGCCGGAAACCTCGTCTACGCAAACCAATCCCCCGGGAGCGGATCAGACCTGAAACGGTTCGCCCGCGCGACAGCGTCGCGTGCCTCTGCGAGGATGCAGGCCACGGCGTTCCGCCTGCAGGCGAGCGCGGTGGTCTGGCCAACTTGCTGTGATCCGGCCCAGCAAATCGGTCTGACGTAAACACAGCGGTGTCGTCAGGCGGCCAAGCACCGCGGTCCCTGTCACATCCTGCGCGAATCTCGGGTCCGACCGAGAGACACGAATGCGCCGCGCGAGGACAAATCGTGTCGGGCGGTCGAGGCCGCAAGCCGCAAACTCGGCGTTGACGCGGATCTCAAAGCCAGAATTTGCGCGCTCGCGTGACGTGGTGCCGTAAGCGACGAGCAATTCATCCTCGGATGCGTCAAGGATGAGGCAGGGCCGCGCATACGGGGCGAAACCTTCGGAAAACGGAAAGCGAAACGAGACGACATCGCCGGGACGGGCGAGGACCATCGGTGCGTTGGACATGGAAAACTCCTGCGAGGAGAGGGGACCGGCAAGCGGTCGGATGCGGTGGCCTCCCAGCACCGCATCCGACCGCTTGTCGTCCTATCGCCCCTGAACGCTGCGCAGCTGTCTGCGAGACGCGCCCAGAATCTCAGGCGTGCCACGGCACAATTGCCAGCCTCAGCCGGAAAAGGCGCCAGTGTTCAAAGTGCTTTGGCTTGACCGGAAGTAGGCGCCCCTGTCCTGCCAGACCCGATGAAGGGAGCAGGGGGGGGAGCGTCAGGATCCGTCGGCGCGTGGTATGCGCCGACGCATTCGATGCATGACCGTCACAGCGGGGCAGGGCGGTAGCCTATAGGCGTGGCTACAGGGTGTCGCGCCGCACCATATCAAGGGAAGTGTCGTGCCAGCTCCGCCGCATCCGGTGTGCGGAGCTTTGTTCCGACCAAGTGGTCATGGGCTGCGCCAAAGCTGTCCAGGCAAGTCTGCATCACTTGGCCCTAACGCTGCGTGCACGCGGAGGCATTGACATTGCGGTATGGAATGGTACTTGGAATTTGATACCAGTATCACATGACTAATACCGGAGGCATACTTGGAGGTCTTCCATTATCCTCGGTCTGAACTTGCGGCCTCTATCGTCCGGCAGATGACGCCGGACCCCATATTCGGAGCTCTTTCAGGATTGCATCTTGCCGCTCCGCGTAGAACCGGCAAGTCGACCTTTCTGCGGCGTGATCTTGCGCCGGCCGTTCTTGAGGCCGGAAAGTTTCCCATCGTCGTCGACCTATGGGAAGACCGAAGCCGGGATCCGTCGGACATCATGCGCCGCCGGATCGGGCAGACCCTTGAGCACCTCAAGGGCGCGGCCGGCAAGGTGTTGGAGCGCTCACGCCTGCGGCAAGTCTCCGCGTTCGGCTTCTCCGTTGGGATCGCAAATTTGGAACCCTACTCTGGAACGATCCCGGAGGGCCTCGAGCGGATCGGTGCTGAGGTGAGTCGGGATATTGTCCTGGTCGTTGATGAGGCACAGCAGGCTCTGGTATCCGATGGCGGCATGAATACGATGTTCGCCTTGAAGGCGGCGCGCGATGCTATGAACCAAAGGCAGGAGGGGCCGCGGCTCTTCCTGGTGATGACCGGCTCCCACCGAAGCAAACTCGCCGAACTGGTGCTCGGGTCCAAGGCGCCATTCTACGGTGGGTCGGTTCAGGACTTTCCGGTGCTTGGCAAGGACTTCGTCCGAACGCTCATTGAGCAGGTCGGGGCCGCGCGCAATGTAAAGATCACTCTCGACGATGGGGTCGCCGCATTCGAGACGCTGAGGTATCGGCCGGAAGCCTTTATGAAGGCACTGCGCGACGAGATCTTCGAAGCCGCCCTATCCGGCGAGCCGATCAATCTCCGCCGCAGGGCGGAAGATGTGCGACAAGACCTCTGGGGCAATCTGGAAGCGGAACTCGACGGCCTTTCGGGTGTGCAGCGCGCTCTTCTGGAGGCCCTCATGGAGAGCGGCGATAGCTTTTCTCCCTTCGCCGCGCAGACACTCAAGGAAGTTGCGCAGCGGGCTGGCGTCGGGGAGGTGACCAAGAGCGCGGTCCAGCAAGCGATGAGGGTTCTGGTAGACCATGAACTGGTTTGGCAGCCGGGCAGCGGACGTTACGCCGTCGACAACCAGGACATGCTGGATATGTATCTCCGAAAGCGGGATGGTGCGTAGCGCGCAAGTCAGGCTCAAAGTAAAGAGCTCCGCGACCAGCTCGGGCCTGGCAGATGCCCTGATTCTCGGAAAAGTGGGCGGATGAACGAAACGTGGGATGGCCGCAGAGGATTGCGCTTGCAGCCTACTGGCCCCTCCTGACTCTCTTGCGCGTCCTTCGGTCGAGCGGCCTTTTGGGCGTGACGGGCGAAAACGACTATGAGGTGGGCCCGGGTTCCGGGATCGCCAACATCCGGAACAACGATTATGGTCCGGGCCGGCGCATCTTTGTCAAAGCCGCTATCTGGATGTGACCAAGAGTGTTGAATGGCGAATGCGCGCTGCTTTTTTGTGGGCCGCCGAGGCGCCAGTCACAGATGGGCGTACGATAAGTCTGTCCGTGGGTCAGCTGACTTGTGAAACACAGCCGACAAGCGGCAAAAAAATCTTGCGGCGATTTCTTTTTCTCAATCCAACGAACCATATCCTGTTTGTGTCGGGTGCAACCCGGCAAGATTCGTGGAAATGACGGCTCGACGGCGCGCAGTTGAGTTTGTTGTGGCATCGGATCTTGGTGGGACCGGTCCGGCACAGGCTCGCAGACGTGCGGGCACCAAGTCCTGCGCCACTTTGGCGTAGGGGATACGGTGGCTACTGCGTCGAGACTGTTGATGGTGAGGTCTGCTGCGGCGCGCAGCAATGGGCCACCACCACCGATGATCTCGAGGCAGTGGTCTACTGTTCATTGCTTAACGGGTCGGTGCGGTCGCTGAGTGCGAGCATCGCACGCCGCCAGATCTCATCGAGGTCCAATTCTGACGTGCCCTCTATCGAGAGCCCGATCACGTCCGGATTCCCGGTGCCGATCCCGCGGTCATTGGCTTGGTCAATGATTGCCACGGCCATGTCGAAGAGTTCGTGCCAACGGCTTGGCTGCGGGGCGTTCATTCAGATTGCGAGCGGAAGCTTGTATCCTGCGAGATCGGAGAACTTCCGTGCGACCTCCGCAACGGCATCTTCGTTGACCCCCATCTCGTCGATGAACGACTGCTGCAACTTGGGGGAGACCTCCGACAGGAAGGCGAAGACGCTGCAATCGTAGGAATCGGCGCTTCTGACGTCGGCAATCTTCTCAGCCAGCTGCGCAGCAGTCAAAAGCACGCCGTAAGGCGCGCTGACTGTCGACATCACTATTGCTGCGACCGCAGACACCACTTCATCCCTCAGCTATAACGCTCCACACAATATAAGCGCGGCTGCTTTCCAAAGCAAAAACGCCTCGGTGGCCGAGATTTCACCTGTGTCCGTCGATCCATTTCGGCACCAGCCCCTTGTCGCGGAAACACTCCTCGGGCAAGGCGCGCCGTTTAACCCGCGCCAGCCTTTCCGCAAAGGCTACCTGCTTGGGACTGGGAAGCCGGTCGAGGTCTGAGGCAGGCATCAACCGGACTTGCACATCGATGCCGTCGGGGGGCGGTCACAGCAACAGAGCCTCGGAGCCCCTATTCAAGGACCAACCAGTAGCGCGCATACCTCCGTTCTCCCGTGCGGCTGACTGCGCCGATTTCGACGAGGCCTTGCAAGTCTCGCGTCGCCGTTGCCCGAGAGGTTCCGGTTATCGAGAGATAGTTTTCGGCGCTGAGGCCACCTTTGAAACCATCGGGCCCTTCGCGGAACAAGCGTACCATCACTTTGGTTTGGCGTTCGTTGAGGCGATCTCGGAACCGATCGAAGAATTTTGCCTTTGCGATGAAGAACGCGATGCGCGCTGACGTTTCCGCCTGTGCTTCGAGAACAATCTCCGCAAACCACTGCAGCCAGGGCGTGACATCCAGAGTTCTTTGGTGAATCTGAAGCTGGTCATAATAGGCCTTCCGATTCCGTTCGATCGTATAGGCCAGCGCGATCAGGGTCGGTTGGCCAATGTTCTGCGATAGGGATTTCTCTGCAAGGGCGCGGCCTAACCTACCATTGCCGTCCTCAAAGGGATGGATGCTTTCGAACCACAGATGCCCGAGCGCGGCGCGTGTGAGCGCAGGCATAGGCGCAGAGCCGTTTGGCGCCGTGCGGTTGAACCAGTCCACGAACACTGCCATCTCGGCTTGGACCTGCTTCGATGGCGGGGCCTCGAAATGCACCGTTTGCCTGTCGATGCGCCCCGAGACGATCTGCATGGCGTCGTCATGGCGCCGGTAGGCGCCGATGGTCTCCAGACCTTTATCATGGGCCATAAGCATCCCATGCCAGCGGCACAGTGTGTCGTGCGTCAAAGGAACGCCTGAGGTGGAATAGACATCGACCATCATTTCCGCGACGCCTTGCTCACGCGGCCTTGTCGGCGCCCCATCAGGGGACAGGCCAAACTGGCGCCGCAGCGAGGATTGGACGCTGGAGCGATCCAGCACCTCACCTTCGATGGCGCTGGTACGCAGGGCTTCCTCGCTCAGGAGTTCGATGCGAAGTTGGTTCCGATCGTTGCTTGCCACGTGGCGAACGGCACCCAGTATCTCCCCTGACGACAGGAGGAACTGCCGCTCAAGTTGGTCGATCGGCGCCCTGTCATAACGGAAGTTCGGCCAGTCGGGCTGTGTCCAGTTCCAGCGCATGAGTTATAGATCTCTTTTCTATAGCTCATGATGTGCGGACATCATGATTTATGGAAGAGAGTTCTATGCATCAGGCTGAGGGATACGGTGTGACCATCTTCTTCATGCGGCCTTCGCCAGCGGCTCATAGCGCACCTCTGTAACAGGGCCTTCCAACCAAGCGGGCTGAAGGTTGCCATTGGGGTCTGTGAATCCTCGCAGACCCACCCTGGCGCACAGATGCCGCCGGGGGGCTACCCAATCCATCATCTGAGCCTGGCGGCGCAGAAATCGCCATTTGGGAGCATGCGGTTGCGGTGGGTTCTGGTGGATGGGCCGAGGCCGCTTCTGGCAACGTTCTATATGGTGCCGTGAATGCTGGTGAAGAAGCAAATGGCACACCGCTTTATGCATGCCGAGCTTGGTACAATAATGGTTTGCATCCGGGCAAGGTACGTCAAGGGTTCCGTGGATGTAACATCGGATATGGCGGCGCCGAGATTGCGGTGTCGCATTACGAAGTCCTTGTTCACTGAAGCCGGGCGTCGCTTCGGGTGAGTGCTGCGGCCAGAAGCTCTTTTGCTACCCTTTGCGCAGTGCTGGTGTTGGCGGCTGTATGTTCATGTAGTTGCGACGGACGGTGATAGAGAGTGGCCTCTCTCGGAAAGAAGGATGGGCCGGGGCTTTAGGCCTCGGCCCAAGGTTGTTAGCGGAACAACGACAGGATGCTCTGCGGCGCTTGGTTGGCGATCGAGAGAGCCTGAATACCCAGCTGCTGCTGAACCTGGAGCGCCTGCAGACGTGCCGAGGTCTCTTCCATGTCGGCATCGACCAGCGATCCGATACCCGACTTCATTGAGCTCATCAGGCTGTCGACATACTCGGCCTGGATCTCGATGCGGCCTTGAACCGAACCGAAGTCAGCGGCGGCGCTGACGGCGGTTTGGGTCAGACCCTCGATGCTGGCGAGAGCGGCTTTCGCGCCCTGCTCGGTCGAGACGTCGAGCTGCGACAGGATCTCCAGACCGCCGCCCGCCGTGCCGCCGGTGTTCAGCGTCGAGGTGGTGGTGATACTTGCCGAGGTACCGTTGGTGATGGTCAGAGCGCCGCCGGAGACGGTCGCCGAGATCGCCACACCAGCCTTTTCAGCCTGGAAGTTCAGCATGTTGGCCAGACCGTTGGCGATGTCGTTCACGGTATCGCCGTCTCGGGCAACGTAGCGAACGGTACCGGTCACGCCAGTCAGGCCGCCGATGGTGTAGCCGTCCCCAGCCAGCACGCGGTTGCCAGCACGAGCAGTGGTGGTCGTATCACCGACGACGGTCATCGTACCGGTACCACCGGCAGCGATGGCGCCAGCGCCCGTGAAGGCGGTCGCGGCCAGGTCGGTGCCGGTACCGGCAGCCGATGCCTGGGTGCCGAGGTCAGATTTCGAGGCCGAGATCGACGAGGCCGACACGGTGCCGTTGGCGTCACGATCGAGCGAGGCGAGGATGTCCACGCTGCCCGAACCCATAACGCCAGCACCAGCGCCGGTGTTGCCGACGATCTGAGCGACCGTCGCGCCGCCTTCGCGGTTCGTCAGCAGGTTCAGACCGTTGAACTGAGCCGAGCCCACGATGGTCGAGATCTGGTCACGCAGGGCAACGACGTCTTTCTGGATCTTGTCCCGATCAACGTTCGATTCCTGGGCGGACACGATCTTGCCCTTGATTTCGGTCATCAGGTCGGTGACCTGCTCGGCGGCCGAGCGCGCAACCGAAACCGTCGACGAGCCCAGGGCGAGCGAGTCCGAGATGCCCTTGAAGCCCTTCACGTCGGACTCCATGGTCTTGGAGATTGCCCAGACGGCCGAGTTTTGCTTGGCCGACGAGACCGATTTACCGGTCGAGATCTCGTTCTGGGTTTGCGCCATGTTCGAGTTGATGCTCTTCAGGGTCTGAAGAGCAACCATAGCGGTGTTGTTCGTGAGAATCGATGACATGGATTTTCCTGTCTGGGGTTTGAGCAAGCCGCCTTGCGACAGCGTCTAAGCCCCTTCTGGACCTGCGCCTGATCCAACATTGCGGAAGGCGCGCCACCAATGGTGCATCTCCATCTTAAGTTGAGGCATTTAAGAAGAGATTGATGTGCAGACATGTCGGTCACATCGAGGCGAGTAGTGGCCTGCCGTATGAAGAGTGGTCCTCCCTGGATGAGGCCTCAAACCAAGTGGAGGACGGAGGAATGCCCGAAATCCGCGATATGGCCACGACAGCGCTTACGAAAGCACGACAACAGCCGCCGAGCAGTTTGGCGCGCTGGACAACAATTGGCCTGTTGGCCGTCGGATGCTGAGGGCTGAGGGCTGAGGGCGGCCAATTTGATGCCGGCTCGATGCGTTCTGCTAGGTAGGGCGGCCTTCAACCGCCAGGCAAGGGGCGGTTGAAGGCCTGTCTGCCGATGGATCGTACGAGTAATCCGGTGGCAGATTGTGTAAGCGGAAGCCTTTTGAGGCTTGATCCGCTTGCGGTTCACAGATGTGTTTGTCTGTCCCGATCCTGCATGCTCAATAGTCTGGGTTGCTCAGTGACTCGACGCGTGGCGCGATAGCCGAGACAGCTACGAGCGAAGCGAGGACGTCGCTTTTGTTTGTTGTCAGTGATCAGAACACCCCCAACCTTTGGCATGCCTGATCTTGAGGCCCTTTCCGTCAAGTTCGATGATACGTTGTGCGGAAATAGAAAGCCACACCAATCTGCCGCCTAGGCTTCTCAGGGCCCATGACCATCGGCCTCAGCACCAAACGGGGGAATTTTCATCGAGCAGTTTTGGGGAGGTTACACCCAGCACTCACACAGGGTGACGGAGTGCCGCGAGGTGCTCCGATCTGCGACGGCATTTCATATGTCATTTTTAGTTTCATGACCGCGCTTTCATCGGATGAGCCTTGGATGGTTTGCGGGGCAGATGACGTCGATAAGTTCGAGGTCTGCGCGTGCGAGTTGGAGGCCTATGAGGCCTTCGAGGATGTCATTTGTGAGGTTTCCATCAGCGGCGAGGCCGTTTGCGATGTTTGTGGATGAGATGAGGAGGTTTGAGGCGGTTCCGGTCAATGTTGCGGTGAGTGTGGTAAGGGCATTGTGTGCGCAGCTGAGGATGGAAGTGCAGCTTTGGAGGCTTGCGGCGTCTTCGAGGGCTTGGGCGGTTTCTTCGACCATGGTGACCATTTCGTCTCTGAGGAGAGAGGCGACTGCGGCTTCGGCGGCGGGTCCGGTTGGTCCGATGTGGGCTACGGGGTCTTCGTCGTAGCGCTGTCGGGTGAAGGCGATGCGTTGTGTTGTTCTTCGATCTGCGCTGTGGGCGTGGAAGCCCAGGGCGGAGGAAGCGAGGGGGAGGCCGTAGGCCTGGGTCATGAGATCGACATCAAGGAGGCTGGCCTCGACGGGATCGAAGACGGCAATTTCGTCCAGTGCGTCTGTCGCGCAGGCGTCTCCTTCGTCGCTGAGGGCTGCAGAGGCATTGGCCAATCGCGCGTTGAGGCGGAGCTTGAAGAGGCCGAGGATGTTGATCTCGTCGAACTCGAGGCTGATCTGAGAGCTGTGGGCCTGGGCGTCGGGGCTGCCGGGGATGGCGTTGAGCACGATTTGTCGGGGGGCGCCGACGCGGATGTGGACGCCAAGATCGGCGATTGGCCCGAGATTGACGCGCGTGTTGAGATCGAACACGGTCATGGCCATGAGCTCTGCCGTCATCAAGACCAGATCGGCTTTCTGGAGAGTGACGGAATGAACAGGGGTGTCGACGGTCAGTCGCTGGATGTCTTCGGGGAGACGCAACGCATCGGCGAGCCTGACACGGCCGGGGCTTGGAGCGACGGTGAGGCCGGTGAAGGCCGTCAGGAGGTCTGAGGCGGGAAGAGAGGCGTTGAGCACATCGCCATAGGTGGCCTTTTCTCCGGAGGGGCTGAGAATATTCGCGGCGATGGAAAGGTCCGTGAGGGCCTCGAAGAGATCCACTTGTGTGTCCACGCCGCGATCACTGCACAGAACGTCGACCTCAGCGCCGATGAGCGGGCGCAGCAATCCGTTGAGAAGCGTCAATTCGAGAAGGCAGTTCGAGAGCGCAAAACTGACGCGGGGGCGCTCGACGGCGGCGATGGCTTCTCTGCGGACGACCAACCCCTCACGAGAGACAAACAATCCGAGAACGAACATGGTGACGGGAGCGGTCACGGCGACCGAAACCGCATTGGCGGCCTTGGTGTCCATCTGGTCTGCAAGGGGCGTGAACGCACCCCGGGCGGAGGAGGTCCCGAGCACGATATCCACATCCGGAATGGGGAAGCTCTGGTAGGTTGCGTTGGCGGCAACAGTTGCGCGTGCCGCGCTGCGCATGGCCTCCGGGCTCTGGAGGTTATGCACGGCGGCCATTGCCGCGAGATCCGCCTGGGCCTGCACATAGCGTCGCTCAGCGTTGATATGGGCTAGATCGATGGCGATGCCGCCTGCGAGCAGCAGGAGGGGCAGCACGGTGATGAAGAGAACGGCGACGGCGCCTCGATCCGCACGGATGAAGCGTTTGGCCGGGGAGTCAGGAAGGGTGGTCTGGGGCATTACCATTGCACGAAGGAGGAGCGCTGGAACGAGTTGATGCGCAGGCCGATTGTGGAGCCGAGGATGGCGCCGAGGCTGGGGCTTGTGTCGTAGTTGACGGTGACCTGGAGGAGGCGTGTGTCAGAGTTCCGGGAGCAGGAGACTTCTGAGACGCGTGCGGGATTGAGGAGGGGGAGATTGTTGGCCAGGGGTTCGACCATTGTGGTTCGGATTTCGTCGCACCAATCGTCGTCGTCAGAGACTTGGATTGCCGAGCGTGCGAGCTCGTGGGCGAGCTGCTGAACATCGCTCGCCATGGCGAGATAAAGGCTGGCGGAGACGATCAGGCCCAAAGTGCAGATCAGAAAGGGTAGAAGGACAACAAACTCGACGGTGGATGCACCGTCGTCGTGTTTCAAGAAGTTGCGCATCGTTTCTATGGCCCTGTGGTCACCGGATCTACTTTGCTTTGATAGGGAAGCAATAGAACGGAAGTATGGCCGAGGGCGGCGTGTTGTCTTTCTGTAAGGGTTTGTTGTTGTTGGCTAAAAGGGGGTGTTTTCCGCGAATAAAGTTGCCTCTGCAACATCTCTGTGAAGTCCTTAGAAAAGAAAAACATCTCTTTGGGCATACAATCTTGAGGCGATTTTATGAGGCAAGGGTCGCGCAGGTTTTTCAGCCGTTCCTTTGCTTGAGGACGTGGATGGTTTGGGCGAGGGGCGCACGAAGTTTGGCAAGAATGTGGCGGGAAGTGCCGGCTTTGATTCTGCACAAGGAACGTGAGAGGAGGCGACAGAGGTGCTTCAAAGGAACTGGTGTCCTCCGGATCCTCTGCTGGCGCCCTGGATTGGAGCGGCAGGGTCTTTTCGGCACGAAGGGTGGTTTTGAGGGGCGCGCTCAGGCGTCTGGGAGCCGAAGACGGCGCTGCGAGCGAGAGTGAGGGTGAATGCCCTGATCAGCCGCTAACGGGACTTCATCCGCCCATTCTGTGGGCCGGCATCGCAAAACCTCAAGGCTTATGGCCGTTGGCACGCAGCCCGAGGAAATGGCGATCGCGACCTCGCGATCTTCAAGACTTTCCTCGACACACCACGAACGACCAAAACGCTATGTTGACATTGCCAATCGACTGACGTGCGCGTTGCGGTTGTGTTCGTGATGTTCAATCCCACATGGCGAGGGTTTCTTTGAGCTGGGCAAGCTTGACTGGTTTCGAGAGAAGGGTGTCCATCCCTGCGGCGTTACAGCGTGCGCTTTCATCCTGAAGCGCGTTTGCGGTAATCCCGATGATCGAGATGCGGGGGCGCTCTTCACGTCGTTCTGTTTCCCGTATGCGGGAGGTCATCTCAAAGCCATCCATGTTCGGCATATGGCAATCCGTAAGGATCAGGGAGAAGCCAAACTCCTGCCACATGGCCAGCCCTTCGGCGCCGTCGGAGGCCATGACGATGCCGTAGCCCAGAGACTTGAGTTGGCGCGAGACTACCTCACGGTTGATCTCGTTATCCTCGACGACCAGGATGGTCTTGAGGGCGCCTTCCTCATCTGTTGCGTTTGCCTCCGGCAGCTTGGGGTGTGTGTTGGGGGAGGGCAGAACCAGAGGCTCGGGGCTTGCGGCGCGTTGTAGCGCGGCCCAGAATTCGGAGAGTTTCATCGGGCTCCATTGAATGCGCTGGTGGGTCGCGGAGACCGGGCCGAAGCGGTCAATGGGGCGGGCGGAGAAGGTCACATATCGAGCGCAGGGATGGGCTTTTGCAAAGCGGCGGACGAGATTTTCATCAACGATACGTGGATGAGATTCCGTGCCGAGAAGATAGAGGGCTTCGTCGCCAAGGTGTTGGGCGAGGGTGAGGAGTTCACCTTGTGTGGTGGCCGTGTGAACCCGCGCTCCGGTTGGTGCCAGATACTCTTCGGCAATCTGACGCTTGAAATCGGAGGTAAAGGCGACCACCACATCGATGTCGGCGAGATCTGGGGCGAGGAGACGGTTTGCCGGCGCCACCAAGGGCAGGCGGACCGTGATTGTGGTGCCTGTCCCGAGCTGGCTGTCGACGGCAATCGAGCCGCCCATAGCTTTGACGAGCTGGTGGACGATCGTGAGGCCGAGCCCTGTCCCGCCAAATCGGCGCGCGCCGAGCGCACTGGATTGCACGTAGTGTTCAAACACATGGCTGAGGGTCTCCTCATCCATGCCGACACCATTATCTGTGACCTCAAAGCGGATTTCTTCCTCATCAGATAGCACGTGCAGGTTGACGACGGCCTGAGAGGGATCGTCGGGTGTGCGCTCCGAGAACTTGACGGCGTTTCCCAGCAGGTTGATCAGGATCTGGCGAACTCGGTCCCCATCCAGCGTCGCCGCGGATGGCAAACTGGGATCGATGGTCTGGCTCAGCCAGACAGATTTCTGGGCGGCGACGGGCTGCAGGGTGTCAGTCACGCCTTCGATCAGGTCGAGGAGCGGTGTTGGTTGCGGGCGCAGGACAAGTTTGCCGGCTTCTGCTTTTGACACATCGAGAATGTCATCGATGATGCGTAGAAGGGCGATGGAGGAATCGCGCACCGTGGAGACCATGCGGCGCTGCTCTGGGCTCAAGGGGCCTGTCTCGAGCAGTTCGACCATGCCAAGCACGCCGTTCATCGGCGTTCTGATTTCATGGCTCATGGAGGCGAGCAGCTCGCTTTTGGCGACATTGGCGGCTTCCGCCGTCTTGCTCGCCTCCTGGAGCTTGCGGCGTGAGGCTGTGGACAGGGCGTCAAAGTAGAAGATCTCGGCGACCAAGACGCACAAGGCGGTCGCTTCCGCCGGCAGAGCGTAGAGCTGTATGGCGATCTGTTGGGGAACGAGCGGGTCACCGAAGAGGTCGTAGCCGAGGATCCTCTGGATCAGCCATGTGCTCAAGATCAGGACCGTGCTTGCGATGAGAAGGCCCGGCTCCTTCTCGCGCGAGAAGGCCAGGAAGGGGGCTCCCACCATTGGCGCATACAGAAATGCGATGTGTCCATCTGGATGGATCAGAAACGCGCCGATGCAGATCGCGGCTGAGGTCGTCACAAGCCCGGTCAGCTTGCCCAAGACGATGAGCCCACGGCCTATCATCACGATGGCCAGCAGGCAGCCCAGTGTGGCCAGCGAGGCGGCCATGGCGACCTGAATGTGGCCTTCATAGAGGGCGAGGCCGATCCAGCCCAGGCCGATCACGACGATGATCCGGGCGACGATCAGGATCGTGCCAACTCGGTGGTCGAGCTCCCGACCCTCGGGCATCACCGACGTGAAGAGCATCTTGTGCCTCTGATTCTCTGCTGCATGCCTCGCTTTGCACAGTCGAGGTATCTGGTTAGGAAATATTCAACAAAAAAAGATGCGTGGGGGATCCTGAATTTCCAGGGGGCGTCTGAAAGAATCAGGTGTTCGGGCATGATCTGATAGAGTCTCAGGGGCGCGATAAGTTTCCAATTCGATGCCAAAACAACTCGCTATTCCTGGCCGGCGCGATACGGTGGTTCCGTGAGCACGGAAGGCCGGTTTAATCACCCCGCATTATCCGAAAGCCAGGCCATAAGGCGGGGGCCCTCCCATGTCGCTGGAAATAATGCTGCGGGTCTATTCCCTCCAGAACGGGTATGCGCTGAGCAATCCGATTTCTGAGGAAACCCTTTGCGACAGAAGTGAGGCGATGCGTCTCTTTTCTGGGATCGAGCTGAGCGACGACCGCATTCCCGACGAGAGGACGATCCTGAATTTCCGCCACCCTCTGGAATGGCAAGGTTTGACCGAGACGCTCTTTGCCGAGGTGAATGCGTCTCTCGCCGAGAAGGGGATCCGTCTGCGCTCGAGGACGAGGCCTCGGTCTGTGCCGACAAGGGCTATGTCAGCTCTGAGTGCGAGGCGGCGTTCAAGGCGGCGGGCCAAGATCTGGGGTGTGATCGCAAGGCGCCGAAGGGCGCGTTGCGGCGATGTCCGGCGCCAGAAATGGGCCGGACCCGAACGAATGTTCAGAGATGTCGTTGCGGCGGCTGCCAGAAGACCTATTGCGGACGCACCGCCGCGCAGATCGGATGGGTTCATCGGCCTGATTTGTTCCTCGACGTGATCCTGGATATGCTCGAACCTCGGGTGCCTTCGTCCGTGCGGCAGCGGGCCGACAGATTCAGCCTCAACAAGCACACGATCTGGCGCTGGCGGATGATTGTTTTGACGGGAAAGAGGGGATCTTCCTTCGATGCGTTCGCAGGCACCGTCGAGGCCGATGAGGTGTTCCAGCGGGAGTCCCGGAAGGGCTCACGGGAATGGGTGAGGCACCTGCATGATCCTTCCAATCATCCGCGGCCGCCACGGTTCCACTGGTATGCATACGGCAAGAAAGGCGTGCCGACCTCCTCGCTCGCCTGGATCGCCGCCCGAACCTTGGGCGTCGTCGTCGCCTGGCTGTGAAGATGGATCAGCATGACCGTGCCTCGTCACGAAGGCTCCTCAGCACCGATCTTGCCGTGAAGAGAGCTGATCGCCGAGGAGAAATGTGATCATCCGGGATCAAACGCCTATCGACAAGACTCGCAGATTCCGTAGCGACAGCAGGCGCTGCTTAAGCCGGCTAAGCTTGCCTCATGGGCAGTCTCAGGTGATGCTGGCAGGAGCCGGAGCGTCACTTGGGGAATGTCGGCTCAGGATGGATGAGAAGGGGTTCGACATGGCATTCGGCGGTTTCGGTTTGGTCCGGGGAACGACCTGCGCACTCGTCATGGGGTTTGGCACATCGGCCAGCGCGCAGCATGGCGGGCATGATGACCACGGATATGCCATTCTGCACACAGCGCCGATGTCGGAGGTCTGGGCTGCCTTTGTGGAATCCTGCTCAAATTTCGTGACCGATCCCGAAGCCTACGTCGACACGCACACACGTCCCGATCCAACGGCGGAACAGGTCGTGCATCGGACGCAGGATGGCGGCATCGTCATGGCCAGCCGCACGACCCATAGCGGCGTCTGGCACATGATGGAGCTGGTCGACACGTCAATGCGGCGCAGCGCCGTTTGCCAGGTCCAGTCGGAACCCGAGGTCGAGTCTTTCTTCGATCACGCGCGCTATCATCAACTGATGGCCGACGGCGATGCCGAACTTCGGGCGATGGTGGCAGAGGCTGGCGGTTCCATCGTGGGGGGCTCGATGCCATTGGTCGATATCGGAGCCTCGCATGACTTCCCCGAGATCCCCGGTGCCGAATTTTATACCTATGCCTACGCAATCGAATTGGACTTCGCCGGCGAGACGCGGCTGGTCCATGCCGGCATCAATGGCGGCGCCCTTTCGCTGA
>NZ_LRRR01000045.1 GCF_001691415.1 Pararhodobacter sp. CCB-MM2 | reverse complement strand
CACTAGCGAGCGAGATAAGCCAGAGGAGGGACGCCGTTTTGTTCGAAGTAGAGGGCACCGCGCGGGGGCTACACTAGCCTCTAGTGCGCAAGCTCAGATGGTAAGAAGGGACAGTCACCATTCCGCGCAAACTTGCCATCGCCTTGCCCCGCCCCTACACCAAGGCAAAGCCACGGAGGTGTCGATGCTGGCCGGAAAACGCATCCTTCTGATCATCGGCGGCGGCATCGCGGCCTACAAGTCACTGGAACTGATCCGCCTTCTGAAGGGCGCGGGCGCCTCGGTCAGCCCGGTCCTGACAAGCGCCGGCGCGGAATTCGTCACCCCCCTCTCCGTCGCAGCCCTTGCCGGCGAGCCCCTGCATCAGGACCTGTTCGACCTCACCGCCGAGGCCGAGATGGGCCATATCCAGCTCTCGCGCGCGGCGGATCTGGTCGTCGTCGCACCGGCCACAGCCGACCTCATGGCGAAGATGGCGCAGGGCCATGCCGATGACCTCGCCTCGACCCTGCTGATGGCCACCGACAAGCGCGTGCTGATCGCCCCCGCGATGAATGTCCGGATGTGGGAGCACCCCGCCACCCAGCGGAACCTGAAGACCCTTCAGGGCGACGGCATCCTGACAATCGGCCCCGACCATGGCGACATGGCCTGTGGCGAGCATGGCCCGGGCCGCATGGCCGAGCCGCGCGCAATCCTCACTGCCATCGAGGCCGCGCTCTCGGACGGGCCGCTCAAGGGTAAGCGGATCCTCGTCACATCGGGCCCGACGCATGAGCCCATCGACCCCGTGCGCTATATCGCCAACCGCTCCTCGGGCCAGCAGGGCACCGCGCTGGCCGCCGCCCTGCGCGACCTCGGCGCCGCGGTCACCTTCGTCACCGGCCCCGCCACCACGCCACCCCCGCCGGGCGTCCGGGTGGTGAAGATCGAATCGGCGCGCGAGATGCTGGAGGCGGTCGAGGCCGCCTTGCCGATGGATGCCGCCGTCTTCGCCGCCGCCGTCGCCGATTGGCGGGTGAAGAACGAGGCCGGGCAGAAGATGAAGAAGCAGGCGGGCCAGCCGCTGCCGGTGCTGGAATTCGCCGAGAATCCCGACATCCTCGCCACCATCAGCCGCCATGCGCAGCGCCCCGCCCTTGTGGTCGGCTTCGCCGCCGAGACCGAGAAGGTCATCGAACACGCCCAGGCCAAGCGCGCGCGCAAGGGCTGCGACTGGATCGTCGCCAATGACGTCTCGCCCGCGACCGGCATCATGGGCGGCGCCGAGAATGCGGTTCATCTGATCACCGAGACCTCGGTCGAGGATTGGCCCCGCCTCCCCAAGGACGAGGTCGCCCGCCGCCTCGCCGCCCGCATTGCCACTGAACTGACCGGAGAGACTGCATGAGCGTCCTGATCAAGGTCCGGCGCGAGGATTGGGCCGATGCCGCCATCGCCCTGCCCGCCTATGAGACCCCGGGTTCCGCCGGCGCCGATATCCGCGCGAATCTGCGCCCCGAGGACCGCGAGACCGGCTTCACCCTCGATCCCTGGCACCGCGCGTTGATCCCGACCGGGCTGGTGATCGAGATCCCGCAGGGCTTCGAGGTGCAGGTTCGACCACGCTCGGGGCTCTCGCTGAAGCATGGGATCACCCTGCCCAACACCCCGGGCACCATCGACAGCGATTACCGCGGGCCGGTCGGCGTGCCGCTGATCAACCTCTCGGACACGCCCTACACGATCCAGCATGGCGAGCGGATCGCGCAGATGGTCGTGGCGCCGGTGGTGCAGGGCCGCTTCCTGCTCACTGAGACGCTGGGCGAGACGCAACGCGGCACGGGCGGCTTCGGCTCGACGGGGCGCGGCTGATGCTGACGATCCTGGTCTTGGCGGCGGTGCTGACCGCGCTCGGCTGGGTCTTCGGCGTGCCGATGCGCCTTCGGCTTGCAGGGTTGGGGCTGATCTGGCTGGCGATGGTCGTGGCGCATCTGGTGCTGCCGGAAGGCGCGCCCTTTCGCGCCGCGACCGGGGGCGACGTGCGGCCTTGGCTGGTGCTCGCGCTCCTCGCCCTTGCCGTCTTCGGCTACCGGGCGATGTTGAAGGCCCTGCGCAAGCGCGCGGCGATCCGCGAGGCCGAGACCATGCCCGAGACCAAGAAGCCCCTGTTTTCCGAGGCCGAGCTCAACCGCTACGCCCGCCACATGATGCTGCGCGAGGTCGGCGGCCCCGGCCAGCGCCGGCTGAAGGAGGCGAAGGTGCTGGTGATCGGCGCCGGTGGCCTCGGCGCGCCGGCGCTGCTGTATCTCGCCGCTGCCGGGGTGGGGACGATTGGCGTGGTCGATGACGATTCGGTCGAAAGCTCGAACCTGCAGCGGCAGATCATCCACAGCGACCTGACCGTCGGCATGCCCAAGGTCTTCTCGGCGCAGGAGCAGATGGAGGCGCTGAACCCCTTCATCACGGTGAAGCCCTATCACCGCCGGCTGGACGAAACCGCCGCCGAGGCGCTGTTCGCCGAGTATGACCTGATCCTCGACGGCACCGACAATTTCGACACGCGCTATATGGCGAACCGTGTCGCCGCCCGGTTGGGCAAGGCGCTCGTCGCCGCCGCGATCACGCAATGGGAGGGCCAGATCTCGGTCTACGACCCGGCGCGCGGCGGGCCCTGCTACGAATGCGTCTTCCCCGAGCGCCCGGCCCCCGGCCTCGTGCCCAGCTGCGCCGAGGCGGGGGTGATCGCGCCCCTGCCGGGCGTGTTGGGGGCAATGATGGCGATGGAGGCGGTGAAGCTGATCACTGGCGCAGGCGAGAGCCTCAGGGGTGCGATGCTGATCTATGACGGGCTCTATGCCGAGACCCGGCGGATCGGCCTGAAACCGCGCGCTGATTGCCCGGTTTGCCACGGCGGGCCCGCGGGATGACAAGCCCCGGGGGTTTGCCACCCCCGGACCCCCGGCGAGTATTTGGGACAAAGTGAAAGGGGCGCGGTTCGGGCGCCTCTTTTGCGTTTCACTCTGCGGAAATACTCAGCCGCGGCCAGGCAAGGGCGCCCCAGGCGGGCGCTCACGCCGCGTCGCGGCGATTTCGTGTTGACATTATCTTTCCCCACCCTATTCCGTTGGTGAAAGATTATTGCGCTGCGACTGCGAAGCAGCCCGAGATTATCGGAGGCGAGATGACCACGGACGTGACGAAGAAAGACAAGCCCTGGCTGTTCCGCACCTATGCCGGCCATTCGACGGCCAAGGCCTCGAACGAGCTTTATCGCACCAACCTGTCCAAGGGTCAGACTGGTCTCTCGGTCGCTTTCGACCTGCCGACGCAGACGGGCTATGACAGCGACCATGAGCTCTCGCGCGGCGAGGTCGGCAAGGTCGGCGTGCCCGTCAGCCATCTCGGCGATATGCGCGCATTGTTCGATCAGATCCCGCTCGAGCAGATGAACACCTCGATGACGATCAACGCAACGGCGCCCTGGCTGCTGTCACTCTATATCGCCGTGGCCGAGGAACAGGGCGCCGATGTCTCGCAGCTGCAAGGCACGGTGCAGAACGACATCATCAAGGAGTACCTGTCGCGCGGGACCTATATCTGCCCGCCTAAGCCGTCCCTGCGGATGATCACCGATGTCGCCGCCTATACGCGCGAGCATCTGCCGAAATGGAACCCGATGAACGTCTGTTCCTACCATCTGCAGGAGGCCGGTGCGACGCCCGAACAGGAACTGGCCTTCGCGCTGGCGACGGCCTGCGCGGTGCTGGACGATCTGAAAAGCAAGGTGCCGGCCGAGCATTTCGGCGCGATGGTCGGGCGGATCTCGTTCTTCGTGAACGCCGGCATCCGCTTTGTCACCGAGATGTGCAAGATGCGCGCCTTCACCGAGCTCTGGGATGAGCTGTGCCTCGAGCGTTACGGCGTCGAAGACGCGCGCTATCGCCGCTTCCGCTACGGCGTGCAGGTGAACTCGCTGGGCCTGACCGAGCAGCAGCCGGAAAACAACGTCTACCGCATCCTGATCGAGGCGCTGGCAGTGACGCTGTCGAAGAACGCCCGCGCCCGCGCCGTGCAGCTGCCCGCGTGGAACGAGGCGCTCGGCCTGCCGCGCAAATGGGACCAGCAATGGTCGCTGCGGATGCAGCAGATCCTCGCCTTCGAGACGGATCTCTTGGAATACGGCGATCTGTTTGATGGCAACCCGGTGGTCGATGCCAAGGTGCAGGCGCTCAAGGACGGCGCGCGCGCGGAACTGGCGCTGATCGACGACATGGGCGGCGCGGTGCAGGCGATCGAATACATGAAGGGCCGTCTGGTCGAGGCCAATGCCGAGCGCATCGGCCGGATCGAGCAAGGTGAGACGACCGTCGTCGGCGTGAACAAGTTCACCACGACCGAGCCCTCGCCCCTGACCACCGGCGACGGCGCGATCATGGTGGCGGATGCCGATGCCGAGGCCGACCAAATCGCCCGGCTGGAGGCCTGGCGCGGGGCCCGCGACGAGGCCGCCGTGCAGGCAGCGTTGGCGGAGCTGCGCGAAGCGGCTTTGTCGGGTGCCAATGTCATGCCCGCCTCGATCAAGGCCGCGAAGGCGGGTGCGACGACCGGCGAATGGGGTCTCGTGGTGCGCAAGGCCTTTGGCGAATACCGCGCCCCGACCGGCGTGTCGCGCAACCCCTCGAACCGCACCGAGGGGCTGGAGGAGATCCGCGCCGCCGTGGATGCGGTCAGCTCGACCCTCGGGCGGAAGCTGAAATTCGTGGTCGGCAAGCCGGGGCTCGACGGCCATTCCAACGGCGCCGAACAGAT
This sequence comes from Pararhodobacter sp. CCB-MM2, assembly GCF_001691415.1. Lineage (GTDB taxonomy): Bacteria > Pseudomonadota > Alphaproteobacteria > Rhodobacterales > Rhodobacteraceae > Pararhodobacter. Next base: position 22,925 of record NZ_LRRR01000045.1, on the reverse strand, counting down.
CGCCGCCCGCGCCCGCGATTGCGGGATGGACATCCATTACGAAGGCATCCGCCTGACCCCCGCCGAAATCGTCACCGCCGCACAGGAGCAGGAAGCGCATGTGGTGGGCCTGTCGATCCTCTCGGGCAGCCATGTGCCGCTGGTCGAGGAGCTGATGGAGCGAATGCGCGCAGCGGGGCTGGCCGAGGTGCCGGTCGTCGTCGGCGGCATCATCCCTGAGGAAGACGCGGCCCAGCTGCGCGCCATGGGGGTCGCGGCGGTCTATACGCCGAAGGATTTCGAACTGAACCGCATCATGATGGATATCGTCGGACTGGTTCAGGCGCAGAAGGTGGCGGCGGAGTAACGCGCCCGGGCCGCACGGCTGAGAGGTTTCGCCCTCGCCCGGCATGGCTCCGCCACGCAGGTCTCGCGCGACCGGGCGGCTCGCTTCGCTCGCCGCAAGGAAGGGGGCTGTCTGCCCCCTCGGCCTACGGCCTCTTCCGGCCCTCCGCTTGCGCTCCGGGCGTTCGGGGCTGAAGGCGCGCCACTGGCGCCCCTTCCGGGCGCCCCTCACCCCCGAGGATATTTTCAGAACGAAGATGATAACCAGGCAAGGCCGATGGGGCGACTTATCCCCCATCACCTTGTCTCAAATACTCACTTCAGCGCGGCCAGCATCCTCACTCTGCCGCAAATACTCCGCGACATTGTCCACCCGACACAAACGTCGGCACCAAAGCGGAGCGGCCGAAGCGCGCGGGGTGGGTGGGCGGGAGCAAGCTTCGGCCGCTCCCTCCCTCGCCAACCCGCGACAGCTCAGTGGCTCTCGGGCACCAGGATCTCGCGCTTGCCGACATGGTTCGCGGTCGACACGACGCCCTCGCTTTCCATCTGCTCAACCAGACGCGCGGCCTTGTTATAGCCGATCCCCAGCTTGCGCTGGATATAGGAGGTCGAGCATTTCCGATCCCGCGCGACAATCGCGACGGCCTGATCGTAGAGCGCATCTTCGCCGCCGGAATCGCCGCCACCGAGGCCCAGAACCGCGTCGATATCCGCCTCGCGATCCCCTTCAGGCCCCTCGACCACGCCGCCGACATAATCGGGCGGGCCAAAGCTCTTGAGATGCGCGACGACTTCCTCGACCTCGCTGTCCGAGCAGAACGGCCCATGCACGCGGGTGATCTTCGCACCGCCCGCCATGTAGAGCATGTCACCCATGCCCAGAAGCTGCTCGGCCCCCTGCTCGCCCAGAATGGTGCGGCTGTCGATCTTCGAGGTCACCTGGAACGAAATCCGGGTCGGGAAGTTCGCCTTGATCGTGCCGGTGATCACATCGACCGAGGGCCGCTGCGTCGCCATGATCAAGTGGATGCCCGAGGCCCGCGCCATCTGCGCCAGTCGCTGGATGCAGGCCTCGATCTCCTTGCCGGCGACCATCATCAGGTCGGCCATCTCGTCGACGATGACGACGATGAAGGGCAGGATCTCGGGCGCGAATTCTTCGGTCTCGAAGACCGGATCGCCGGTCTCGTCGTCAAAGCCCGTCTGCACCGTGCGCTTGAACATCTCGCCCTTGGCCTGTGCCTCGCGGACGCGGCCGTTGTAGCCCTCGATGTTCCGGACGCCCATCTTGGACATCTTGCGATAACGCTCCTCCATCTCGCCCACGACCCATTTCAGGGCCACGACCGCCTTCTTCGGGTCGGTCACCACGGGGCTGAGAAGGTGCGGAATACCGTCATAGACGCTGAGTTCCAGCATCTTCGGGTCGATCATGATCAGACGGCACTCGGCCGGCGTCAGCTTGTAGAGCAGCGACAGGATCATCGTGTTGATCGCCACCGACTTACCCGAACCCGTCGTACCAGCGATCAGCAGGTGAGGCATCTTGGCGAGGTTCGCCACGACCGGCTCGCCGCCGATATCCTTGCCCAGAGCCAACGGCAGACGCATCGTGCTGTCGCCGAAATCACGGGTGGCGAGGATCTCGCGCAGCACCACGGTGTGACGGTCGGCGTTCGGCAATTCGATACCGATGACCGAACGCCCCGGCACCGTCGACACACGCGCCGACAGCGCCGACATCGACCGCGCGATGTCATCGGACAGGCCGATCACGCGGCTGGCCTTGAGACCCGGCGCCGGCTCCAGCTCGTACATCGTGACCACGGGGCCCGGCTTGTAGCTGATGATATCGCCACGCACGCCGTAATCGTCGAGGACGCTTTCCAGCATCCGCGCATTCTGGTCGAGCGCGTCATGCGAGATCACCCGGCGCTTTTCCAACGCAGGATCGCGCAGCAACGCCAGCGGCGGCAGTTCGAACCCATCGTCGCCGGCAGGCTCCAGCGCCAGAGACGGCTGGGCCTCGGCCCGCGCCTGACGCGAAGGCTGGGGCGCGCGTGCGGCCGGTTGCGGCTGGGCGCGGCGCGGCTCGGGTGCAGGGGCTTGGGCGCGAGGCGCAGGGGCCTCGTAGCGCGACTCGTACCCCGGATCGTAGAGATCGTCCTCGTCATCCTCGAGCAGCGGCGCCTCATAGGCCGGCTGCTGGCGCGCCATGGGCTGCGGAGCGGCCTGCGGGCCCGGGGCATAGCCCGGCGCAGTGGCGCCCGGATAGCCCGGCGGCACCGGCTGGTAATCATAGGCGTGGCTGAAGGAATAGCCCTGCGCCGGCGGGACCGGAGCAGCAGCCTGTGGCGCCGGCTGCGGCGCGGGATAGGGCATCGGGGCGGCCACGGGCGCGGCATCGGGATGCGGGACCATCGGCGCGCCGGCGGTCATCGTGGGCTCACGGCGGCCACCCGAGACCTGAGGCTCGGCCTTCGGCGCGCGGCTGGGGTACTGGTCAGGGTTGAAGCGCAGCACCGGCTTCGCGCGCGAGCGGCCGTTCATCAGCTCGGCGATCCGGGCGCGGAGGCCCTCTTGACTGGGCGCCTGCGATGCCTCGAGCATCGGCTCGCGCTCGACCAACTCGCTTTCCGGCATCGACCAGACCGGTTCCGGCTCGGGCTGCGGCTCGGGTCGACGACCCAGAGCGGCGACGCGGCCCAGAACACCCTGACGCTCGACCGGAGCCTCGGGGTTCGACCAGCCTTGGGCCGGCTGCGCAGGCTGCGGCGCGCGGGCCGGTGCCATGCGGGAGTCGTGGCGCTGGTCCTGACGCGGGTCGGCATAGGGATCCGCGTAGGGGTCGCCATAGGGGTCCTGCATCGCCGGGCGGTGCGCGCCGCGCGGCGCCGGAGCGCGCTCAGCCCGCGGAGCCGCATGAGACTGCGGCTGCGCGGCGGGATGCGGCGCGTGATCGTAACGGTCGATCAGGTGATCCGGTTCGGGTTGACGCCAGACCGGCGCGGCGGGCTCTTCCCACGGCTGATGCTGGGTCAGGGCCTGATCGGCGGCGGCGCGGGCTTGTGCCTTGGCCTCGCGGCGGTGCTGCCATTGGTCGTGACCGCGGACGGCCAAGCCCCCCATTCCACGGGCCGAAAAGCCCAGCAAGGACAACGCGCCAGCATAGGTCAGCACCAGCCCCGAGACGAGGAACAGGCCGATCCGACGCAGCTCGGGCAGGGTGCAGCCGAGGATGTAGAGGTACAGCGCGACCGCCCCGCCGAAGGTCAGCAGGGTCATCACATTGGCCACGAACGAGGTCATCGGCAACGCGGTCATCACCGCCGCGAAGACGGTGTCGCCGAACATGCCGCCCAGACCGAAGGGCAGCGCCCAGCCGGCGCCCGGCACCAGCGAGCTTTGCCACACCGCGCCCAGCGCCACGGCCAGCGGCGCAAAGAACGAGCGGCCAAGCACGAGGTCCTCGCCCTGATGGATCACCAGACGCAGACCCCAGATGCAGAAGGACAGTGGCAGGCCCCAGGCGCCGCGGCCCAGGATCGTCGTCAGCGGCGAGGCGATGGCGGCACCCGCCCGGCCCAGCGCATTGTGCACGGGCGCGTCGGTGGCGGCCATCCAGGTGGGGTCCTCGGCCGAATAGGTGCCGAGGATCAGGGCCAGCACCAACCCGACGCCAATCAGGCACAGCCCGACCAGTTCCTTGCCGCGTTGGTTCAGCATGGCCTGAAGGCGGGTGTCGATGAGCGGGTCGCGGGGGGAAGGAAGGCTGGCCATCGGTTCCTCACGAATACAGACAGTTGCGCAGAAGGCGCAGACCGTGACGGGTTTCCTCGGCCGTGGCGACCAGCGCGACACGGATGTAGCCCTTGCCCGGATTGCCCTCGGCGGTATCGCGCGACAGGTAGGCGCCCGGCAGCACGCGCAGCCCGGTCTCCTGCCACAGCTTGACGGTGGCAGCCTCGCCATCGGCGACCGGCAGCCACAGGAAGAACCCCGCTTCGGGCGGGGCATAGGCGTTGAGGCCGGCGAAGACCTCATCCGCGATGCGGTACTTTTCCTGATAGAGCGCGCGGCTCTCAATCACATGCGCCTCGTCGTTCCACGCAGCGGCAGCGACGGCTTGCAGGGGCTCAGGCAGCGGCGCGCCGGCATAGGCGCGCAGCTGGCGCATGGCCTTGGCGGATTGCGGACCGGCCGCCACGAAGCCCGAGCGCAGGCCGGGCAGGTTCGAACGTTTGGACAGCGAGTGGAAGGAAACGACGCGCTCAGGGTCGGTGCCCAGCTGCGCCGCGACTTCCAGCACGCCCGGCGGGGGCGCGTCGCGGTAGATCTCGGAATAGCATTCGTCGGCGAAGACGCGGAAGTCGTGCTTTTCGGCCAGAGCCAGCAGTTCCGCCCAATAGTCGCGGCTGGCCACAGCGCCCTGCGGGTTCGCGGGCGAGCAGACATAGGCGATGGTCACCCGGTCCAGCAGCGCCGGCGGCAGCGAGGCGTAGTCCGGCAGATGGCCGGTCGCGGCGGTGGCGGGGACATAGACGGGCTCGGCCCCGACGGTCACGGCGGCGATGGCATAGACCTGATAGAACGGGTTCGGCGTCAGGATGACCGGGGTCGCGCCGTTCTTCTTCTCAGGCGAGAGGGCGACGGCAGCGTTGAACAGCCCCTCGCGGGTGCCGTTGAGCGTCATCAGACGATTGGTCGCGATATCAACACCATAGCGGCGCTTCAGCCAGCCAGAAATGGCGTCGAGCAACGGTTGATTGCCCTCGTTCGTCGGGTATTTCGCGAAACCGCCGATATTCGCGGCCAGCACATCCGCCACGAAAGACGGCATGGCATGACGCGGCTCGCCAATGGTCATGGCGAGGGGTTCGCCCCCCGGCTGCAGGGGGTCGAGGAGTGCGCGCAAACGCGGAAATGCGTACTCCGGCAGGTTCGAAAACCGCTCAGGAAATGCCATGGATGCCTCTGCTCGTCGGGATCATGTCGCCCCGTTTGGGCCGAGGATAACCGGCGCGGGGCGACAGGTCCAGAAAAACGGTGGGGATTCCGGGCGCTTGGCGCGGGGGCTGTGGCTTTTGAGTCGCGGGGCCCCTGCCCTGCCATGTCGCGGGGCCCCTGCCCTGCCATGTCGCGGGTGGCGGCGTTGGCAGGGCGTATTTAGGGCAGAATGAAAGATCAGGGCGCGCGCAGGATCGTGATCCATGTCTCGCCATAGCGGCGCTGATCCAGCGTCTCGAAGCCGGCGGGGGCGCCTTGGGGGGCGTTCTCCTCCCAGACGATCGTGGCTTGCGGGGCGAGCCAGTCATTGTCGCGCGCCGAAGCCAGCGCCTTTTCGCCCAAGCCCTTGCCATAGGGCGGATCAAGGAACACCAGCCCGAAACCCGGCCCGCGATTGGGGCCGAGGTCCGTGGCGTCGCGGCGATAGAGGCGGGTCGTGCCCATCGCGCGCATCTTCTCGATATTGGTGCGAATGAGCGCGCGGGCGGCGGCGCCGTCATCGACCAAGGTGACCTGCGTGGCGCCGCGCGAGAGGGCCTCGAGCCCCAAGGCGCCCGTCCCGGCGAAGAGGTCCAGCGCGCGCTGGCCCGAAACCAGATCACCCCATTTCCCCTGCGCGAGCATGTTGAACAGCGCCTCGCGCACCCGGTCCGAGGTCGGACGCAGATGGGCCGAAGGGTCGCCTGCCCCGACCTCGGCCAGTTGCAGGCCGCGTGACGTGCCGCCGACGATCCGCATCAGAGCAGCGACTTCAGCTCGGTCGCGGGATCGGAGATGGCCGCGGGATCGGGCGATTTGCCGGCCTCGATCAGGCGCTTGCCAACCATGTAGCCGCGCGGGTCGTTCATCGCGTCGACCGCGAGCAGCGTGTCGCCCTGATAATACCAATGGCTGCGGGCGGCGCCGGCCTCGCGCACGACGATCCGGTCGTAGCCGGTGTTCAGGCCCGCGATCTGCAATTTGAGGTCGTATTGGTCGGACCAGAACCACGGCTTCGCGACATAGGGTTTGTTCGCGCCCAACATGTTGGCGGCGACGGCCTCGGCCTGATCGATGGCGTTGGGCACGCTTTCCAACCGGATGCGGCTGCCGCGATACACGAAGCTGGCGCAATCGCCCGCGGCCCAGATCGCGGGGTCCGAGGTGCGGCCGAAGTCATCGGTGGCAATGCCGTTGTCGAGGGTCAGCCCGGCGGCCTCGGCCAGCGCGGATTCGGGCGCGATGCCGATGCCGACGATGGCGAAATCCACGTCGATATGGCTGCCGTCTGCCAGATCGGCGCCGTCGACATGGGTCTCGCCCGTCAGACGGGTCAGGCCCAGCCCTTCGCGGATCTCGACCCCGTGCGAGGCATGCAGGCTGCGCATGTAATCGGCGGTCTCGGGCGCGGCGACACGGCCAAGGATGCGCGGCGCGGCTTCGATCAGCGTAACCTTGAGGCCCTTCAGCGCGGCCACCGCCGCCGCTTCGAGCCCGATATAGCCGCCGCCAACGACCAGCAGGCGCTTACCGGCGGAGAAGTAGGGCGCCATGGCGTCGATGTCGGACAGTCTGCGGACGCCGAACACGCCCTCCAGATGGCCGCCGATGGCGGCGGGCAAGCGGCGCGGTTCGGAGCCGGTGGTCAGGGCGAGCTGATCATAGGACAGCACCTCGTCGCCCAGCCGGATCTGCTTGGCGGCCGGGTCGATGGCCGTGACCTTGGCGTCGGTGCGCAGGGTGATCTTCTGATCGGCGTAGAAGGCGTCCGAGCGCAGGTAGAGACGCTCGAGGTCCATCTCGCCCAGCAGGTATTTCTTCGACAGCGGTGGGCGCTGATAGGGGGGCGCGGGTTCGTCACCCAGCAGCGTGATCGTCCCCTCGTAGCCCAGATTGCGCAGTTTCGCTGCCAGCGACGACCCCGCCTGCCCTGCCCCGATGATGACAATACCTGCCATGGACGTCCTCCCGTCTTGTCTTCCCCGACGCCGCACTGGATGCTGCGCCCCGCAGAGATATATCCCCGCCCGAACGACTTACCCAGAGGAGACGCCCATGTCCATTTCCGTCGGTGACAGCCTGCCCGAAGCCAGCTTGCAGAAGATCGGCGCCGAAGGTCCCGAGGCCGTGTCGGTCAAGGACCTGACCGCCGGCCGCAAGGTGGTGATCTTCGCCGTGCCGGGCGCCTTCACGCCCACCTGCCACTCGGCGCATGTGCCGTCCTTCGTGCGCAGCATGGAGGCGCTGAAGGGCAAGGGCGTGGACGAGGTGGTCTGCGTGTCCGTGAACGACGCCTTCGTGATGAAGACCTGGGGCGAGGCCACCGGCGCGACCGAGGCCGGCATCACCATGCTGGCCGACGGCATGGGCGAGTTCACCGAGAAGCTGGGTCTGGGCTTTGACGCCGCCCCCGTGGGGCTGAAGGGCCGCTCGAAGCGCTATGCGATGATGGTCGAGGATGGCGTGGTGAAGGTCTACCACCCCGAGACCGGCAAAGGCTGCGAGATCTCGGGCGGCGAAGCGATGGTCGACGCGCTCTGAGGATTGGCGTGGCGGTGGGATGAAATCCCACCCTACGCGATGCACACAGGGGCCGCCTCCGATCCGGGGCGGCCCTTTTGCTTACTCCGCCGCCTGCCGCAGTTCCGGCGCCTCGCCCCCGGCCATGACCAAGGTGCGATAGGGGAAGGGGATCTCGATCCCGGCCTCGTCCAGCGCCTCTTTCACCCGGCGCTTCATGTCGGCCTGATAGGTGAAGTAGGCCTCAGAATCGACCCAGACCCGCACGAGGAAATCGACCGAGCTGTCGCCGAGGTTGTTCACCTGAATGAAGGGCTCGGGGTCCGGCATCGACCGTTCGTCGGCCATGATCGTGTCGAGGATCACCTGCTCCGCCCGCTTCAGATCGCTGTCGTAGGACACGCCGAAGGTCCATTCCGCCCGGCGGGTGGGATAGGCCGAGTAGTTTTCGATCGTGTTCCCCCAGACCTCGGAATTGGGGATGATGATCTGGGTGTTTCCCAAGGACGCCAGCTCGGTGAAATTGAGCGAGATGTCCTTCACCGTCCCCATCTCATCGGCGATCTCGACGAAATCCCCGACCTTGATCGGGCGGAAGATGATGATCATCACCCCGGCCGCCACGTTGGACAGCGTCCCCTGCAGCGCAAGGCCGATGGCGAGGCCGGCCGCGCCCATGGCCGCCACGAGCGAGGTCGTTTCCAAGCCGAACCGGTTGAGGACGAAGATCACCGTGAAGGCGAGGATCGCATAGCGGCTGATCGACCCGAGGAAGTTGAACAGCGTGGTGTCGAGCTTGTGGTGCTTCTCGCCGAGTTTGCGGATCCGGTGCGAAGCCCAGCGCCCGACGAGGAAGCCGAGGAACAGGATCGCCACAGCCGAGACGACATTGCCGAGGATCGAGGCGAGGAAATCCACGGTCAGCACATCGCCGATGGTCACGCCCTCGGCGATCTGCATCGACAGGAAATCAGAGAAAGTCATCGGCGCCCTTCCTGCGTTACCAGCCTCCCGCAGGGCCAATTAGCGCAGACGGCGGGCCCGTCGAGGATAAGGGCAACCGCCGGCGCCCCTCAGGCGCCCACGATCTGGTCCATTGCCTGCGCCAACTTCAGGTCCAGCTCGGTCAGGCCCTTGGCGTCATGTGTGGTCAAAGAGACCTCGACCTTGTTCCAGCTGTTCGACCAATCGGGATGGTGATCCAGCACCTCGGCCGCCAGCGCCGCGCGGGACATGAAGCCCCAGGCCGCGCTGAAATCCTTGAACCGGAAGCTCTTGCTGATCCGGTCCTTGGCGTCGTCATGGGTCCAGCCCGCGGCCGTCAGCTCCGCCAGAGCTTCGTCGCGGGCAGCGCCCGTCAGTTTCAATGGGCGGGCCATCAGCTGTCCTTCTCCACGGCGGCCAAGCGGGCCGGGCGATCCTTGAGGCGGTCCCAGTAGTCGGTGAAGGCCGCGATCTTGGGGAGGGTGCCGAACATCATCCCCCAGCCGATCTGCGAGCCGGTGTAGACATCGACCGCCGTGAAGCGATCCCCGGCGAAATAGGCGCTGTCTGCCAGCCGTCCCTCCAGCGTCGCGACGACCTCCTCGAGGCTGCCATAACCGACCGCGCCCTTGCGTTCGGGCGGGACCTGCACGCCCAGGGCCTTGTTAGTCACCGCGGCCTCGACCGGGCCGGCGCCGAAGAACATCCAGCGGTAATAGGCGCCACGCTCAGTCGCCGTCGGGGCCAGACCGGCCTCGGGGAAGGTTTCGGCCAGATAGGTGCAGATCGCCGCGCCCTCGGTCACCACGACGCCGTCATGTACGATCGCCGGCACCTTGCCCATCGGGTTGAGGGCCAGATACTCCGGCGCTTTCATCGTCGTGCCGTAGTCGAGGATCTGGGTCTCGTAGGGCTGGCCGACCTCTTCCAGCATCCATCGCACGATGGCCCCGCGGGATCGGGGATTGGTGTAGAACCGGATCATTCGCTCTCCTCCTCCTGCGCGCCGGCGGGGCGCCCCTGCTCCAGCGCACCGCGACGGAACGGGGCATAGGCCTCGAGGTAGCGCATCTCGTCGCCCACAGCGGCGGTCTCGGCCCTCAGGTAGTCCTCGACCGCCGACTGGAAACGCGTGTCCGGGAAGAAATGCAGCGAATGCACCTCGGCCGGCAGGTATCCGCGCGCCAGCTTGTGCTCGCCCTGCGCCCCGGCCTCGACCCGCGACAGCCCGTTCGCCAGCGCCCAATCGATGGCCTGATAATAGCACAGCTCGAAATGCAGGCAGGGGTGATCCTCGACACAGCCCCAATAGCGGCCGAACAGCGTGTCGGCGCCGATGAAATTGAGCGCGCCGGCAACCCAGCGGCCCTCCCGCTCGGCCAGCACCAGCAGGATGTCCTCGGCCATGCTGTCGTGCACGAGGTCGAAGAACGCCCGCGTCAGATAGGGGCTGCCCCATTTGCGGCTGCCGGTGTCCTGATAGAAGTGCCAGAAGGCGTCCCAATGGTCGGGCTGCAGATCGGCACCGGTCAGCGCATGGATCGTGCCGCCGAAACCCTGCGCCTGCGCCCTCTCCCGCCGGATGGTCTTGCGCTTGCGCGAGGACAGCGCGCCGAGGAAGCCGTCGAAATCGCCGTAGCCGTCATCCTGCCAGTGGAACTGCTGCGTCACCCGGTGCAGAAACCCCTCCTCGACGCCCAGCGCGGCTTCCTCTGCCGTGCAGAAGGTCACATGGGCCGAGGACAGGTCGTTGGACCGCGTCACCTCGGCCAGCGCGCGCAGCAGGATCGGTTGCAGCTCCTCCGGGCCCAGAAGGCGCGGGCCGGTCGCCGGGGTGAAGGGCACCGCGGATTGCAGCTTGGGGTAATAACGCCCGCCCGCGCGGTGCCAGGCATCGGCGAAGGCATGGTCGAAGATGTATTCGCCCTGACTATGCGACTTGGCATAGAGCGGCATCGCGGCCAGCAGCCGGCCGTCCTGCCGGATCAGCAGATGCTTCGCCTCCCAGCCGGTGCCGGGACCGACCGAGCCGGATTGCTCCAGCGCCAGCAGGAAGCGATGGGTGGTGAAAGGATCGCGCGGACGCGGCTGCGACGGGCCGCCGAGCGCGTCCCATTCGGCAGCGGGGATCTCGCGGATCGTGTCGACGAGGGTGATATCCACAATCTCTTCCTGTGGTCTTGGCCCCCACCAAGCTGGGCGAACGGCGGCGAGGGTCAACCCCCGCCGCCGCGCAAATCAGGTCCGGTCGGCCATGTAGCCCTCGAAGGTGACATTCTCCGCCACCTGCCGGGCCTGTGCCTCGTCCTCGGCCGAACGAATGGTCCAGCACAGGATCGCCGCGCCCTGGGCCTTCAACTCGGCCACGCGCGGGTTGTCGAGATCACGCCACAGATGCGAGATAAAGCTCGCCCCGACATGGTCGTAATCGGCGATCGCCGCCAGCGACTGGCGATGCGCCTCCATCTCGGGGCCGATATCCTCAGGGAAATGGTCGCGCGGGAAGGGATAAGTCGTCAGACCCCGCGCGATCTGCGGCGCAAGGCGCTGCATGTGCTCGACCGACGAGGGGTTGAACGACATCACCGCCACCGGCCCGCCGTAGCCCTGCAGCGCGGCCGCGGTGGCCGCTTCCAACAGACCGTTGGTCGGCCCCATGTTGCCGGATTGGTCCTTGATCTCCACCAAGAGCGGCACCTGCCCCGCCACTTCGTCCAGCACCTGCCGGAAGGTCGGGATCGGCTCCGCGGACGAGCGCACGCGGATGCGTTGCAGCTCGTCCTTGGTCCGGGCGTTGATCGGCCCGGTCTCATAGGTCAGGCGGTCCAGCACGTCATCGTGGAACACCATCGCCTCCCCGTCAGCGCTGGGCTGAAGGTCGATCTCGATCGCATAGCCCTCGCGGATCGCGGCCCGGATGGCGGGCAGCGAGTTCTCGGGCCGGCGGGCCCCCGCATCATGCAGGGCCCGATGCGCCACCGGCAGGCGCAGGAAATCCGGATGCAGGGGGACGCGCATCAGGCGAGCTCGAAGATCGCTTCGATTTCGACCGCGACGCCCAGCGGCAGCGACGGGGCGCCGACGGCAGAACGGGCGTGACGACCGGCGTCGCCCAGCACGGTCACCAGGAAGTCCGAGGCGCCGTTGATGACCTTGGGCTGGTCGTGGAAATCGGGGGTGCAGTTGACGAAGCCGGTCAGCTTCACCACGCGCTTCAGCTTCGACCAATCCCCGCCCAGCGCGGCCTTGCATTGCGCCAGCAGCGAAAGCGCGCAGGCCTGCGCGGCCTCGGCGCCCTGCTCGGTCGAGAGGTCGGCGCCCAGCTTGCCCTTGATCAAGCCGCCCGCATTCTGGCTCACTTGGCCCGAGACAAAGACCTGGTTGCCGCTGATCACCCAAGGGACGTAATTCGCCGCCGGTGCCGGGGCGTCGGGCAGCGTATGGCCCAGTTCCGCGAGGCGGGCATCGATATCTTGGCTCATGGGATAACTCCTGTCGCGACGGGCCGACATGGCCCTCGTTTCGCGCGCGAACTAATCACGTTTGGCTCCTCCCGGAAAGCCCTCGTGATCCGGAAAACAGCCCGCCTGATCCGTGGAGGACGCGCATGTGCGCTGTTACGCCCGCGAGGAATATCCTTTCGTTCCAGCCCGTTGCCTCAAGGTTCACGTAGGGCGCGGGCGAAATGGTCGCGGATCGGATCAATCAGATAGGCCAAGGGCGTGCGCTCCCCGGTGGCAATGAAGGCCTGCACGGACATGCCCGGCACAAGCTCATCGCGCCCGACGATGTCCAGCGTCTCGGCCGTCGGGATGATCTGTACGCGGAAGTGGCGCGTGCCCGTCTGCTCATCCGCGATCGTCGCGGCCGAGATATTGGTCACCCGGCCCGGCAGATCCGGCAGATTGCGCGCGGCGAGGCCCGGAAAGCGCAGGAAGGCGGGCTGCCCAAGCTCGACATGGTCGATTTCGTCAGGGCTGACCCGGACACTGAGGATCGGTGCCGGTGGCGGGGCGATGATCTGCATCACCTCCTGCGCCGCGCGCAACACGGTCTCCGGCGCCGGCAGGGACAACGCATGAACCACCCCGGCCGCCGGCGCGCGCAGTTCCAAAGCTTCCAAGCGTGCCCGCAGCGACGCCCGGCGTGCCCGCAGTTCAATCAGCTGCAAGCCGGTATCGGCATAGCGCTCCTCTGCCTCCTCGCGCCGGGTGGCGCGCAGGGTCTCGGTCTGAAGCGCAATCTCGGTCACCTGACCGCGAAGCTCTGAATTTCGTGCCAGCAGCGCCGCCCGCGAGCCTTGCAACCGGGCGTAATCGCGCGCCATCTCGCTGACGCGGCTGGAGACGGTCAGTCCCCGGCTGCGCAGCTCCATCTGGTTGTCCAATTCCTCACGCAGGATGCCCATTTCCGCGTCCATCTCATTCCGCTGGGCAATCAATCCTTCCAGCTCGGCCTCGGCCTGCCGGCGCCGTTGCACCAGCTGCGCCTGTTGCCTTTCGAACGTCTCGCGCCGGGCATCGAACAGCCGCAACTGTGCGCCCAGTGCCCGAACGCGCCGGCGGTCCTGCATCGCATCGAGTTCCAGCGGCGGGAAATCAAGACCGTCCCGTTCCGCCTGCAAGCGCACCTGTCGCGCCTGCCCCTCAACGATCTGAGCCTCGATGAAATCAAGCTCGGTCTGAACCGCGCGACCATCGAGGCGGATCACAACCTCCCCCGCTTCGACATGCTGCCCCTCGGTCACATAGACTTCGCTGACGACGCCACCATCGGGGTGCTGGACAGGGTGCCGGAAGGCGCTGACATCCACCTCGCCCGAGGCCACGACGGCCGAGACGATGGCCGCACGCGCCGCCCAGCCGATCAGCCCGAGAGCCAGCACCGCGCAGGCCGTCAATCCCAGCGCTGCCGGTCCCCGGGCCGAGAGTTCGCGAACCTCGGGCATCAGCCTCCCCTCCCGCTGCCGGTGCTGACCACGGCCATGTGGTTGCGCACCATTTCCCGCAGAATGATCTCGCGCGGCCCGAAGCCGGTCTGAACCCCGTTGTCGATGACCAGAAGATCGTCGCATTCGGCAACCGAGGTCGGCCTCAGCGCCGTCACCACCACCACGGCCCCGCGCGCCTTCAGAGCCCGCACCGCCGCGTTGAAGGCCGAGATCCCGTCGGCATCCAGATTGGCCGAGGGCTCATCCAGAATGACCAGCGCCGGGTCGTTATAATAGGCCCGGGCCAGCCCGATCCGCTGCATCATGCCGCCGGGCAGATGCGCGGCTTCGGGTTCCGTTGAGGTACGATATCCGTCCGGAAGCGCGAGGATCGCGCTATGCACCCCGGCCAGCCGGGCGGCGGCTTCGACCTTCTCGGGCGTGGCATCCGGATCGTGGCGCGAGATTGCCTCCGCCAGCGTGCCCGGCAGCAGCGTGAATCGTTGCGGCAGATAGCCGATGCGCTTGCTCGGCACCCGGGCAAGCGGAACCTCGCCCAACCGCAGCGTGCCAGCCGACGGCGGGACCGAACCCGCGAGGACCCGTGCGAACAAACTCTTGCCCGCGCCGCCCGAGCCGATCACGCCCAAGGCCGTGCCCGGCGGCACCGCGAAACCGTTCAACCGAAGCACCGCTTCGCGCCGCCCTTGGGGCACGACAATCAGGCCACGCACATTCAGCGATCCACCGACCTCGCCCAATGTCGGCTCGATCGGGGCGCCGGTCGCGCGCAGGAAGGCATCCAGCCGCCGCCAGCCGGTGAAGGCCACATGCAACGTTCCCCAATGGGCGGCGAGCTGTTCCACCGGGGCCAGCGCACGGCCCAGCAGGATCGAGGCGCCGACCATCAGGCCGGGGGAGAGTTGGTTGTTCAACACCAGCCAGGCGCCAAGCGCCAGGGAGGCCGATTGTAGGAACAGACGGAAGGTACGCGCCAGCGATGTCGACCGCACCGACCGGTCGGAGGTGCGCAGAAGGGCCGAGAGGGCCTCATGCCGATACTGCCGCCAGCGGTCGAACACATCGGGCGTCAGGGCGGCGACACGGTCACCGCCCTCATGCTCAATCGCGGCCTGCAGATGGTCCGCAGCCGAGCCCTTGTAGCGCGCATCGCTGAGCTGACGTCGTTGTTGCAGGTGGCCGGACACCGCCATCAGGGCCAGTGTCACCCCGCCCGCCACGGCCAACCAGCCCAGCAGGGGATGCACGAAATACAGCAAAACGAGGAAGGCGGCCGTCCAGGGCAGGTCCAGCAGGCTCTGCGCCACGCTGGAGCCCAGCACGCGCTGCACCATGTCCAGATCCTGCATCGCCAGAGACGCGCGGGGATCGGGGGGATCGCGCAGGCGGGCGCGCAGCGCGGCATCAAACACGCGTTGCTCCAGCTCATGGCGGGCGCGACCGCCGACGCGGGACAGTACCTGCGCCCGGGCGGTATCGACCCCCGCCATCATCGCGTAAAGGAAGGCCACCAGCGCGAAAAGCACGAACAGCGTCGCGGTCGAGCGGCCGGTCAATACCCGGTCGTAGACTTGCAGCATGAAGATCGGCCCGGTCAGAACCAGAAGGTTCGAAACCGCCCCGAATCCGATGGCTGCGACCCACAAACCGCGGGTCTTCGCTGTCCAGTTTCCCGCCGTGATACGATACGGCATCTTGCACCCCATACCTGGGAGTGCCCGCAGGCGCACATGCCCCGCATGCTTGCCCTTGTTACATTCCCCTTTTAAACCACCCTATGAACCGAGGTGTTGGCATTCGGTAAATGCGACCAGGGAAGGACAGTGCGATGGCAGGGTTTCTGACGCGGAAATCGCTCCCCAGGACGGGCCTCGGACTGCTGGCCGTTGCGGGTTTGCTGGCCTTGGCCGGTTGCGCAGGCGCCCCGGCACCGAGCGGCACCTACGATCCCTACGAATCGACCAACCGCGCGTGGTTCAACAATAATATGGCCCTGATGGGCGCCGTGACGGGGGATCGTGACCGCTCGGAAGCGGCGACCGATGATGCCGCGCTTGATGCCGACGCCACAGCCCCGACGCCGGCGCGCCAGCCGGGAACTTTCCGTCGCATTGTCGGCAATTTCGGCTCGAACCTTGGCATTCCGTCGACCGTATTGAACGACCTTCTGCAGCTGCGCCCGGACCGCGCCGCGGAGAATACCTTGCGGCTGGTCGTCAACACCACGATCGGGCTGGGTGGGCTGTTCGATCCGGCCGGCCACATGGGCCTGCACGGCCGTACCAGCGATTTCGGCGAGACGCTGCACCGCTGGGGCGTGGGCGAAGGCGCCTATGTGGTCCTGCCGGTTGCCGGCCCCTCGACCGAGCGTGACGCCTTCGGGATGGTGGTGGATGTCGCCCTCAACCCGCTGCGCTTCGTCCTGCCGCAGCCCGAGCTGAGCTACAGCACCGCCGCGCGACTGGCCGGACGGGTCGCCGTGGCGTCGGAATATTCCGACCTTCTCGACGCAAACGTGATCAACACCGCCGATCCCTATGCTCAGGCGCGCCTTCTCTACCTCCAGACCCGGCGCTATCATCTGGGCGTCGAAGCGGAGGATGAGTTCATTGACCCCTATGCCGATTTCTAAGCCGAGCCGCCGACAGCTGCTGGCCGGCCTCGCTGCCGCCGCCGCGCTGCCGATGCTGCCCGGACGGGGCCTTGCCCTGACCCAATCGCAGGCCTCGTCGCTGATCCAGCAGGTGATGGCCGACGTGCAGGACATCATCAACTCGGGCGCCTCGGAATCGCGGATGATCGCCCGGTTCGAGGATCTGTTCGCCCGCTATGCCGATGTGGCGATCATCGCCCGCTCGGCGCTTGGCCCGCCGGCCCGTTCGGCCTCGGCCGGGCAGTTGAACAGCTTCACCCAAGCGTTCCAGAGCTATCTCGCGCGGAAATACGGCCGCCAGTTCCGCCGCTTCGCCGGTGCGACGGCGCAGGTGACGGGCGCGTCCGAGGTGCGATCGCTGTGGGAAGTCTCGTCGACGATGACCATGCGCAACGAAGCCCCGTTCGAGGTGCGTTGGCATGTCTCGGACCGCTCGGGCGCCGTGCGCTTCGTCAACATCATCATCGATGGCGTGAACGTCCTCGCGGCCGAACGGCAGGAGATCGGCACGATGCTGGAGCGTCGGGGCGGCGACATCAACCGTCTGATCCAGGACCTCGGCCAAGCCGGCTGATCCCCGGCACCAGCGATAGGAAAAGGGCGCTCCGCGAGGGGCGCCCTTTCTCGTTTGGCGTATCGGTCCTGCGGTCAGTTCCCGAGGATGCCGTTCAGGATGCCCATAACCGCATCGCCAAGGTTACCGCCGCCGCCGGTGCTCCCGCCGGGCGTGCCGCGCGTGCTGGGCGGCTCCAGCGCCGGGGCCTGCGGCACCAGCATCGGCAGGGGATGCAGCGGCATGCCCTGATTCACCCGCACCATCGTTTCGCGCCAGATCTCGGCCGGCAGGCCGCCACCGGACACCCCGGTCAGCGGCGAGTTGTCATCGTTGCCCATCCAGACGCCGACGACGTAATCGGCGGTGAAGCCCACGAACCAGGCATCGCGGGCCGAGGTGGTCGTCCCCGTCTTGCCCGCCGCCTGCCGTCCGTCCGGCAGACGCGCGCGACGGCCGGTGCCGTAATCGGCGTCGATCACCTGGCTCATCATCCAGACCAACCGCTCGGCGGCTTCTTCCGAGATCACCCGCTCGCCAATCCCCGAACCGATGGTCATCAGCGGCGTCGTCTCGCCGGCCAGCGTCAGCGAGGTGAAGCCATAAGGCCGCACGGCACTGCCGCCGTTGAGGATGCCCGCATAGGCCGCCGTCATGTTGATCAGCGTCGCCTCGGAGGCCCCCAGCGCCAGCGCCGGCCCCTCGGCCAGATCCGAGGCCAGACCGAAGGCGTTGGCGGCGCGACGCACCCGCTCGCGCCCCATCGCTTCCGAGATCCGCACCGCCGGGATGTTCTGCGACCGGGCCAAGGCCTCGGCCAAGGTCATCATGCCGAGGAAGTTGTTGGTATAGTTCCGCGGCGTCCACGGGCCCGAGCCCGGCACGTTGATCGTCAGCGGCGCGTCCTCGACAAGGTCGTAGGGCATGTAGCCGTCGTCCATCGCCAAGGCATAGACGAAGGGCTTGAAGGCCGATCCGGTCTGCCGCTCGGCCATCGTCGCGCGGTTGAAGCCGCCGACGGTATAACTTCGCCCGCCGACCATGCCGCGCACCGCGCCATCGGCCGACATCACCACCACGGCGGCTTCGGCGGTCGACCCCTCGCGCACACGGTCGGCAAAGACGGTGCGGACGGCCTCCTCGGCGGCGCGCTGAATGCGGGGGTCCAGCGTCGTCTGGATCATCACATCTTCGGTCGTGTCGCGGGTCAGATAGGCGGGGCCGGTGTTCATCACCCAATCCGCAAAGAACCCGCCGACATGGCTGTCCGCGGCCCCGTGCAGGGTGGCCGGATTGGCGCGAGCCTCGGCAAAGGCGGCATCGGTCAGGTAGCCCTGATCGTGCATCAGCCCCAGCACCGTCGCGGCGCGATCCTGCGCGCGCTGCAGGTTGCGGGTCGGCGCGTAATAGCTGGGCGCGGGCAGAAGGCCGGCCAGCATCGCCGCCTCGGGGGCATCAAGCTCGCTGGCGGAATGGCCGAAATAACGCTCGGACGCGGCCTCGAACCCACGGGCGCCCGCACCGAGGAAGGCGCGGTTCAGGTAGATCGAGAGGATGTCGTCCTTGGAATAGTGCAGCTCCAGCGCGAAGGCATAGGGCAGCTCCTGAATCTTCCGCCAGACCGTGCCTTCGCGGCAATCGGCCTCGTAATCGGCCTCGGTTTCCCATTGGTCAGGGTCGAATTCACGCCCCAGACAGAGCAGCTTCGCCACCTGCTGGGTGATCGTCGAGCCGCCCGAGCCCCGGAACGCCCCGCGCCCGGCAGCGATGTTGTTGGCGATGGCCCCGGCAATACCGCGCGGGCTGACCCCGAAGTGCCAATAGAATCGCCGGTCTTCCGAGGCAACGACCGCATTGCGCAGATGTTCGGACACTTCCGAGGCATGGGTGTAGCCGCCAAAGGTCTCGCCGCGCCAGGCGAAGACCTCGCCATCCGCGTCGCGCATGGTGACCGAGCCGCGCGCGCGGCCGTCCAGCAACTCGTTCACGTTCTCGGGCAGGGTCGAGTAGAAATACAGCGTCGCCACGGCCATCACCGTGATGCCCACGGCGGTGACACGCCAGAACACGCCCCAGATCAGGCGGAAGGTCCAGCGAAACAGGCCGCCGATGAAGCGGGTCAGGAAGTTGCCCTTCTTCGGCGCCCGCTTCGGCGGCTTGCGCCCACCGCCGCCGCCAGAGCGTCCCCGACCGGAATCACGACCGCCCGATGACGCACGCGTCACCGTGTTGCGACGGTCCGCCACGAGGGGGGGACGCCGAGTGCCCTTGGATGCCATGCGCGATACTGCCCGTCTGCCACGTCTTTCTTCGGCGGTTACCATACAGCCGCGCCCAAGGCTTGTCAGGGCCTCGGAACGCCGCGATTCGCCTTCGTGATGCGCTTAAAAATTCACCACAGATGCTCATTTGTTCATTTTTTAGGCAGCAATGCCGGATTCACGGCGGTTTACCGCCTGCGGATTCGTTGCGCATGGCCCGTTTTCTGAGCGGTATGAGCGCAGGAGGCGCCCCAAGCCGGGCGCTGCTGGGACCGCAATAAGGGGGCACACGTGAAGTACATCATTGCAGCAATCAAGCCGTTCAAGCTGGAGGAGGTCCGCGAGGCGCTGACCACCATCGGCGTTCGCGGCCTGATGGTCACCGAGATCAAGGGCTTCGGCACGCAGTCGGGTCACACGGAAATCTATCGCGGCGCGGAATACGCCGTGAACTTCGTTCCGAAGGTGAAACTGGAAATCGCCGTGCCGGACAGCCTGGCCGAGCAGGTCGTCGAGACCCTCTCGCGCACCGCGCGCACCGGCAAGATCGGCGACGGCAAGATCTTCGTGCTGGATCTGGAACAAGCGACGCGTGTGCGCACCGGCGAAGCCGGCGACGACGCGCTCTGATAGGCAGGGAAAAGGGACACAACGATATGAACCTGAAGAAAATCCTCCCCCTGGCAGCGATGGCGGCAATCGTGCCGCTGACGCTCTACGCCCAGGAAACGGCGGTCGCCGAGGCCGTCGTCGAAGCCGTCGAGGCTGACGTGACCCCGCCGATGATCGAAGTCGGTTACATCTTCAACACCCTGCTGTTCCTGATCGGCGGCTTCCTGGTGATGTGGATGGCCGCGGGCTTTGCGATGCTCGAGGCCGGCCTCGTGCGTTCGAAGAACGTCGCCATGCAGTCGCTGAAGAACATCGCGCTCTTCGCCCTGGCCGCGATCCTCTACTACCTCGTTGGCTACAACCTGATGTACCCGGGCGACGCCTGGACCGTCGACGGCGTGATCGGCGCCTTCGCGCTGACGGGCCTCGAGCCGGTTGGCTTGGCCGACACCGAAACCGACCTGACCTACGCCTCGGTCGGCTCGGACTTCTTCTTCCAGCTGATGTTCTGCGCCACGACCGCCTCGATCGTCTCGGGCACCCTGGCCGAGCGCATCAAGCTGTGGCCGTTCCTGATCTTCACGATCGTCCTGACCGGCTTCATCTACCCGATCCAGGCTTCGTGGAAATGGGGCGGTGGCTTCCTTGACGCCGATTACGGCTTCCTCGACTTCGCCGGCTCGACCGTCGTGCACTCGGTCGGTGGCTGGGCGGCTCTCGCTGGCGCTCTGATCCTCGGCCCGCGTATCGGCAAGTACAAGGACGGCCGCGTCAACCCGATGCCCGGCTCGAACCTGACCCTTGCCACCCTGGGTACGTTCATCCTGTGGCTCGGCTGGTTCGGTTTCAACGGCGCTTCGCAGCTGTACATGGACACCGCTGCCAACGTTGCTGACATCTCGCGCATCTTCGCCAACACCAACACCGCTGCTGCCGGTGGTGCGATCGCCGCGCTGATCCTGACGCAGATCCTGTACAAGAAGGCCGACCTGACCATGGTCCTGAACGGCGCCCTTGCCGGTCTGGTCTCGATCACCGCCGAGCCGCTGACCCCGGGTCTGGGTGCTGCAACCCTGATCGGCGCCTTCGGTGGCATCCTGGTCGTGCTGGCCGTGCCGATGCTGGACAAGTTGAAGATCGACGACGTGGTCGGCGCCATCCCGGTGCACCTCGTCTGCGGTATCTACGGCACCATCGCCGTCCTGTTCACCAACCCGGACGCGACCTTCTACGGTCAGATCATGTCGATCATCATCGTGGGCGTCTTCGTCTTCGTGGTCTCGGCGATCGTGTGGATGGTCCTGAAGGTCACCATGGGCCTGCGCCCCTCGGAAGAAGACGAGATCATGGGTCTCGACAAGGCCGAGCTGGGGATGGAAGCCTATCCCGAATTCTACCGCGGCTGATCCTCTCCTCATCCGCGAGAAAGCCGAACCCCCGGGCCAGCGCCCGGGGGTTCCCTTTTGTCCGAAGGCCCGGGCGCTGGTGCCCATGCAAAAGGCGCGCCCCTTGGGGGGACGCGCCTTTCCTGTGCCTGCCGGGATCTGTCAGCCGCGGATCGTGTCGCCCGGCTCCAACCTCGGGGTCAGCTCGATCCGGTGTCCGCCGATCAGGCCATCGTCGAAGCCCTTGCCGGCGATGATCGCGGCCGCACGCTCGCCGATCTCGCGGCGGCAGGCGTCGATTGTGGCCAGTTGCATCGGCAGACCGTCGAGGAAATCCGTGCCGTTGAAGCCCGCAAGCCCCAGCTGGCCGGGGATGTCGTAGCCCTTCTCCAGGCAGTACAGCAGCCCCCCCGCCCCGATCATGTCGTTCGAATAATAGAGGAAATCGAGGTCCGGCGTCCGGGTCAGGATCGCCTCGGTCAGCTCACGCCCCTTTTTCAGCGCCGAGCCGCCCGAGTAGAATTCGGTATCCGCCAGTTCGATGCCATGCTCGGCCAGACCCTCGGTCAGGCCCTCCAGACGTTTGCGCGCCCGGTGGTCGTCGGCCATCTTGGTGCCGAGGAAGCCGATGCGCTTGTAGCCCGCCTTGACGATGGCATCGGCCATCTGCCGACCGGCCGCGCGATGCGAGATACCAACGACCGAGTCAATCGGCTCACCATCGGAATCCATGATCTCGACAATCGGGATGCCGGCGTTCTCCAGCATGGCGCGCGCGGCCTCGGTATGTTCCAGCCCGGCGATGATCACGCCCGAGGGACGCCAGGACAGCATCTCGTAGAGGACATTCTCCTCTTTCTCGGCCGAGTAATTGGTCACGCCGAACACCGGCTGCAGCCCGCTGTCCTCCAGCGCGGCGGAAACCCCACCGAGCACCTCCGGGAAAACCATGTTGGACAGGGACGGCACGATTACCGCGACGAGGTTCACCTGCTGCGAAGCCAGTCCGCCGGCGATCTTGTTGGGCACGTAGCCCAAGGTGCGCGCGGCGGCGAGGACCTTTTCACGCGTGGCCGGCGAGACATCCTCGCGGTTGCGCAGCACGCGGCTGACGGTCATTTCGCTGACGCCGCAGGCTTCGGAAACATCGCGCAAGGTCAGGGGCCTGCGATTGTCGTTCTGACGCGGATTGGACATGCCACTGGCTCCCTAGTCGGAGCGGCAATGCACGAGGGCCGGCTCCGAGACCTCATATTCCATCTTTGTAGAACGTCGGTCGAGCCGGTGTCAAAGCCTTGACGGTGCAGATGATAGCGCCCACAGCCAAGGCCCGCCGATCCCGAGGCCGCACGCGTCCAAGCCTCCCCCCTCGGAGCCCGCGAGCACGGTCTACCTGTTGGGCGTCCTCGGCACCTGTTCGAAGACCTGACCAGAGCACGTCGTGATGGGCCCCCGCACTCTGCCCCCCACCCTCAAGCGCGGAAATTTCCCGCCCGGGCTTGCCTTGCCGAACCCGAGCCGCGATAGAAGAACGTGGCGGTCCCGTGGCTCAACTGGATAGAGCAGCCCCCTCCTAAGGGGACGGTTGGGGGTTCGAGTCCCTCCGGGACCACCAATATAAACAGGGGAATCGGAGCGGGTTTGGGGTTTTCTCTCTGGTTCATTGAACCATTTTCTTCGGCCCGCCGCGATA
>NZ_LRRR01000044.1 GCF_001691415.1 Pararhodobacter sp. CCB-MM2 | reverse complement strand
GCCAGCCCGCCCGCTTGCGTCTGACATCGTTCAATCAGCGCACCACGCCGGATCTGGAAGGGGAGGTGTCCTACGTCGCAGCCGCCAGCACACTTGACCCCGAGACGGGCTTCCCGGGCTTCGAGGCCTCGACGACAGTCAGCCTGCCCGTGGTTGAGGGGGCCGAGCCGCTCACGCTCGTGCCCGGTATGCCGGTCGAAGTGTTCATCCAGACGGGCGCGCGCACGCCTGTCGAGTATCTCCTCCAACCCGTCATCGACAGCATGCGTCGCGCCATGACCGAAGAATAATGACGTTCGCCCTGCATCTCGTGGCGTTTGTTACAACAATGCAGGGCGTTCGCTACTCTAAGGAAAGACTTTCCAAGAAAGATGCTTTCCGGGAAGGTGTGTGATGCGTGATCAAAGTGGTGTCGTGGTGGGGGAAGACGTGTCCAGGCTTCTGCGCTTGCCGTCCGTATTGTTTCGAGCAATTCGGAATCTGGGCTTAACAGCACAGTTCATGTCCTTGGTGGCCTTGACGGCCTTGGCCATTGACTGGGTTGCGGCAGGCGCTGAGCGTATGATCGCACGCAATCAAATTCTGGAAACATCTTTGGAGATTGAGCAAGCGCTTGCGCGCTCCGCGTTCTTGCCGATCTTTTGGAGCCCCGGTTATGAGGGTTTGCCCAATGAGGCGCGGTCTGAAGTTTTTGCGGCCGCAGCGGAACCGCTGATCCGGTCAGGCTATGTTGATGCGCTCAAGGTCTGGGATGGCATGGGGCGTCTCGTTTACAATTCGGCGGGAGGTGAGCCGCAGCTTGATTGGCAGGAACCTGCTGTCATGCGCGCCTTGCAAGGTGAGACAGTTGTGACCGCTGTAGAGGTGACGTCCCCGGAGAATGCGTCGGATGCTTGGGGGGAGAACGAAGTCTACGAGGTCTATTTCCCCATCCGGAATGCGTCTGGTGCCATTATTGCCGTCTCGGAAATCTATTTCCGTCTCGATGTGGCCATTGGTCGTGTTCAGGAGTTCATGTCGAAGATCGACGCAGTCCGGGCTGTTGGTCTACTTCTGGGGCTCTTGTTTGTGGGGACCCTTGTGCATTTCGCGGAGCGGCGGATCACGGCTCAAGAGAAGAAAATCTCGGAAAGCCTGGAGGCACAGACCGCGCTTGCCAACCGCAACTACTATCTTCTGCGCCGATCCGAAGCTTTCCGGAAGCGGAGCGCGGATGCCATCGATCATACATTCCTCAAAATCGGGGGGGAACTTCACGATGGCCCAATCCAGATCCTCTCAATGGCGAACATGTACTCGTCCCAGATCGAACCTGAGGCGCAGAGCGAGCATGCCTTTAACAAGATGCGCGCGCTGAACGCCAAGGCGCTGACCGAGCTACGGGCGGTGTCTGTGGGGCTCATCTTGCCCGATCTGGTCGACAGTGTGATCGAAGACGCGATCGTGCTGGCTCAGCAGGCATTCGAGGATGAGGTCGGCGGCGAGTATAGTGTCGATGTCTCTTTGGATGAATCGCGAGAGATTCTACCGCGTGAGGTCCAGATTGTCGTCTACCGGACGGTCTATGAATCCCTTCACAATGCCCGCAAGCATAGCGGCATGACGAACTATTCCATCCGGGGTCGTGTGACACAGGAGGGCTATGAGGTGGCCGTCTGCAACCCGGTTTCTCCAGAGCAGCCTCCCTCTGAAGGTTATGAGAATTCGATTGGGGGAGTCGCGCTCCGCAAGCGCGCCAAAACCATCGGCGCGCGTTTGGATTTCGTGAGCGATGTAAGATCTTACTCCGTGATGCTGACAGTGTTGCATGATTACCTCAAGGACATCCGTGAACTGGACGCCGATCCGTCGTCTCTGAGTGGTTCTTGAGATCGCCTGCGATTCGCGGCGGCAGCAGGCGGATTCTTGCTAAGGCAAGTCTGGTTTTGTCCTGATATCTGTTCATGATGCGATTGGAGGGGCATCTTGCGCCATATTCGACCTGCCCCATTTCGTATTCCTTAGGCTGGAATGGTTTTCGTTGATCTGGCAACAAAAGGTCTTATCAACTGATTTGAAACATATTTAAGGAGGCTTCTGAGGATTTGAGAAGCGCTCTATCTGTTTGCTCCGACATCAGGTGTGATTGCTCGAGAATGTTTCCTGAAAATCAGTTGCGCCAACAACATTGCCGTTGATTGTGGAGGCGTTTGTCTCCTTTTGGGATAGATATAAACCTGTGGTTGTGGATAGCGCGTCCTCTGCTGGGCTCAATTATCCATCCAGGAAACAGTTCTTTTTGGGATTGGCGGAAACCTGCCGACCAGCCTCGTGATACCTTGGCATCAGTCGGCTGCCACGAATCGTTCGACTGATCCCGGCTGAAACTTTTGGGGCCTGCCGGTCGTATTTTATATGTCTCGGCGTCGTTGTGCCGGGGGGGAGGAAGCATAGTGGAACGTAAGAAGATCATCATCATCGACGACCATCCTATCGTCCTCAGCGGAATCGAAGACATCTTGTCAGCCTCCCCGACATGGAAGGTTGTTGGGCGCGGTACGAGCGCAGCGGACATGCCGGGGCTCCTTGAGCAACATAAACCTCATATCGCGATCGTTGACCTGCACCTGCCGGGTAATATCCTGCGAGAGATCAAGGCAGCCCGTGATCTCTATCTGTCCTTGAATATTGTTGTGTTCACGGCGTCGGATAACGTCGCGGACTGCAATGCGGTGATGGACGCCGGTGCTCGCGCTTACGTTCTCAAGGGAAGTGACGTGCGCGACCTCTTTCGCGCTTTGGACTACGCAACCCAGGGACGAGAGTTTGTTTCTCCGGAAGTGGCTACGAAGCTCATGCGGGAGATGCGGCTCAAGAGGGAGGCTCCGGAGCGTGAGCGCAACCCCCTGAACTATCGCGAGTCCCAGATCATGGAGTCTCTGCTCCTGGGGTCGAGCAACAAGGATATCGCCGAAAAGCTTTCGTTGTCGGAGAAGACGGTCAAGCACTACATGACGGGCATTCTCCAGAAGATGAATGCGACTAGCCGTCTTGAGGCTGTCGTGCGTTTCCAGGAAATTCTTGGGAACGATGCCTCTGGTCACGATGCAAGTTATATCCGTCAGGGTAAGGCGCATTGAGGCATTGGCTGGCGACCTCCTGATGCAGCAGGCCTGCTCGTTTTAGGAAAGAGCGGGTAGGCTGCGCCTTTTGGCTGTGAAGAATGTGCGCAGGTCTTTCTGAGGCCTTACCCGGTTCCGGATCGGTCGTTTGCTGGCCGGCGAGCGGGAGGCCGCTGAGATTGCAAGGTCAAACCGCTTCAAGGTTCGACAAATATTGACCTGCCCATGCGTTCCCTTGAGCGAGTGCCAGCATCGCATTTCTTTGGAACTTGGAAGTGAAGCAGCATGTTCTGGTTCTGGCCCGCATCGCAGCTCTGATCATCGGCGTCATGTAGCTTGGCTGACGGAAGCTACGATCTGACGTCTGCTGGTCTCTAGGAACGAGGAGATCAGCAGACGTCGAAACAGAGGGACCATGATGCGGGCGCCAAGGCTCGCATAGCTTTGGAAGCCGGGCATGGCAGGAGTTCGCGCACGCAAAGAGAACCTGTGCGCGTTGACGTGCCTGAGCTGGGCGCTCTGGTGGAACTGGAGAGGGTACCACCAGTGCAGCAGGGTCGAGACGAAAATGAACTGCGTGAAGCTTCTCCCCCCCAGCGGCTGATACCCCCAGATTTCGACCGCTAGGTGGCGGAGGCCCAAGCCCAGGTGGCGGTCCTCAACCGCTTCACGGCACTCTGCCTCCCGATGACAGCGGCTGCGGAATAAGTGTGCCCGGGGGGGAGGGCGTTGTGCTCGCAAGTTGACTTGCACAAAAGCGCCGCAGGTCAAAAAAGGTCGGGGTCAAGTTATTTCAAGGCGCTGCTGGGTGCGCTTCTGTTAAAGCAAACCACAGACAAATGAGCCTCGGCTTCACACTCCCATGCGCTACGGTCTATAATATCCCAAAGCGATACGCGCTCTACGGTGGCGGGTGTCGTGGGCATTAGCAAGCGCATCCACTGATCTATCGACCAATCGCTGAAGCTCGCGAGTAGTTCTGCCGAGCGCCGTGTTGCCCGTTCATCGCAGTAATCATTGCCGGAAAGATAGGCGCAGTGGAATAGAAGGGTCGTCCCCTGCTGTATCGCGAAGTCTCCTTGAAATCGAAGCTGAGTTCGAGATCCAAGTGAAATAACTGTTGCGGCGCTTGCAGCAGGCCCCTCTAGTTTAACGTGCAGTCGGCGCTCATGGATAAGGCGGGCAATAGCTATGCCCGCGTGCAAACTGCCACCTGGGCTCATGCCGACAACTATCTCTTCTACGTCGGGGTGTTGCTGCAGTAAACTGGCGAGGCGCTGTTCGTCGCCGTATTCTACAGGACCGTCCAAATAAATGAACGGAACGTCGAAGCGCTCACCAGTGTTGTATCCCCCAGAATACCACATATCGAGGGCATTTATGGGATGGGCTGCAATCATGAAAATTGGAAGAAGAAAGAAGAGGGCCAGTCGCGCCATGAATTTCATTCCAATGATGGAGTGGGGGTGAGAAAATCATAGATCTAGTTTGCGGCTTGACGCTTTCTAGCCACGGGAAATCTCGACGATTTGTAAGGTCTCATGGTATTGAGGGTGGTTCAAGAATTTTCTGTTGCTGATCGTAGGTTTCGGAAGGTCGATTTGGTGCGTGAAGTTGTCCTTTGGAGGGTGCCGGAAATATTTGCTCGTCCCGAAGTGATCTGGTCGAGGTTTTGGGGTGCAGCGAGGGGCGTCGCTGAAGCTGGAATGATATTTTCTGTAGATGATAGGATAGTTTTTCATCTCTGTATTTTTTCCAATGATTTACACATTGGTATATTAAATTTCGTTCGCATGAAAATTTCTGCAGTCATCTGTAGGGTTTTGATTTTGCGTCTTGGATCGACTTGCTTCGGCAAGAAGTCCCGGGTTGCGTTGATATGCGAAAAAATTTTGGATCTGGTTATAGATTCTTACCTTCTTCGGGTTTCATGGGGCTGAGTAGATTTTGCTTCGTGGAGTAGCCCCGATGAATTTTGAACGCCTGATCTCTTACCGGACGCGCCAAAAGCGCTCTCAAAGGCATGAACGACTTTGTGCGTTCGCACATCTCAATCGTCTCG
Source organism: Pararhodobacter sp. CCB-MM2 (assembly GCF_001691415.1). GTDB lineage: Bacteria > Pseudomonadota > Alphaproteobacteria > Rhodobacterales > Rhodobacteraceae > Pararhodobacter. The sequence continues at coordinate 23,428 of NZ_LRRR01000044.1, read as the reverse complement.
GTATGGCAACGTCGTTGCTTTCCGAGGCGCGTGCGATAATCGGAAGCGGCCGTCTCTCCGTCGAGAGTGAGCCTCTGGGTTACTGGGGTGTTGCGTCCGTGATTCCTCAGCTGGCGCGCGGTGTATGCCCTGGTGTCTTGCTCGAGCCGCAGGAGGAGGTTGAACAGCAAAGGGTCTCTGCCTTGTGCTCTCTTCCGCAGGCACCAAGCCATACTGATCTCATGCGGGCGATAGAGAGGGTTTTTGCAAGTGCGCCCTTCTTCTCTGTGCGGCGCTTTGGCGAGGCTGAAGACGAGATTGAGGAGTCTATGGATTTTTTGCTTGGTGGGGGCGTCAATGCGGTAGTTCTCGCGATGAACGTACTTGGAGGCATTCCGTCAACGTCGCTCCTTACCAACTTCCGCGCTCCTGATGTCGGGGGCTATCAAGTCATTGAGCGGCGGCTTCGGTATGATCTGGTCCTGTCCTGGCATGCGAGTGATGTTGAGGCGAGGGAAGTTTTTGAGTGGGAAGTTGCCCGCCGAGGAGCTGATGGCGCTCTCTGCGCGAGTGAATGCCTTTTGCAGAGCTGGGAAGGAGACATCTTGGAGCGAGAATGCCCGCTGCCTGATGAGCTGAGCCCAGCTGCATAAGCAGGGTGATGAGGCAGGCGCATGTCGACAGGGGGGGCAGTTTGCCGTGTCGCCTGACAAGGCAGTCCTAGTCGGATGCGTCAAGCGCGTTAGTCGTGCTCACGCGCCTGCGCACGCTGTCCCTTGAGAGGGGGTAGACGATGAGCGTTGTCGCGCGCATCTTCGATGTCGCGGTGGCTTGAATGTCCCCTACGCACGGAAGTTGGGAATTAGCTCACGGGCTATATATGAGATTTATAGCTCTAGAGCTATATTTACAATATATAGCTCTAGAGCTATCAGAATGCTATGGACATCTTGCCCGCATACTCCATCCGAAGCCTGCGCCAAGCCGGGGCCGTGCTGCGTGCACGGCGAGCGGCGGGGAAGATTAGTCAGAAGCAGCTTGGCGAGATGACGGGCACGGCGCAATCTACCATTTCCGACATCGAGAACGGTGTCGTATCTGTCAGTCTCGATGTCTACCTGCGCCTCTTGGAGGCCCTCGGCGCGGAACTGTCCGCAACGGATCGCATAGCGGACCCTGGGCAGCACTAAAATGGCACGCATCGGCCGCCGCACACGCCAAAGCAAGACAGCCGTCTGGTATGAACGGACGAAAGTAGGCACGTTGACCCGCGCAACGGATGGTGCCATCGCGTTCAGCTATGATCCTGGTTGGCTCGCCTCCGAGGCTGCTTTTCCGGTTGCCAGCGCCCTTCCGCTTACCAAGCTCAAATGGCAGGGTGATCCCGTTATTGCCGCCTTCGACAACCTGTTACCCGATGCCGAAGGCGAGTTGCGCGAGAAGATCGCCGCGCGCGTCGGGGCACAGGGCAAGGATGTGTTCTCTCTGTTGTCTGTGCTGGGGCGTGATTGTGTCGGCGCGCTGCAATTCCTGCTGGTGGACGAGGTGCCGTCCGAGCAGGATATGCAGTATCGTGTCATTTCGGAAGAGGAGATGGTCGCCGACCTGAAGAACCTCGCCACCGCGCCGCTCGGCCTTGGTGAAGACGAGGATTTTCGGATTTCCATCGCCGGGGCGCAGGAGAAGACGGCCTATCTGTGTATCGACGGGCAGTGGGCCAAGCCGCGCGGCATCACGCCGACCAGCCATATCTTCAAGACGCCCATGGGGATCATTCCCGGCCCTGAGCAGATTGACCTGAGCGACAGCGTTGAGAACGAACTGTTCTGTATGACGCTGGCTGGCGAAATCGGTCTGCCTGTCGCACATGCCGAAAAGCTCACCCTTCCTGGGCAGGTTGTGTTGTCGGTCGAACGGTTCGATCGCATCTGGCGGGGCGATACCCTGAAACGCCTGCCGCAAGAGGATATCTGTCAGTCGCTGGGCTACCCCTCTGCGATGAAATACCAGAGGGTGGGCGGCCCTGGTGTCGCGCAGATCATGGAATTATTGCGGGAATCCGACACGCCCATCCAGGACCGGGAGACGTTCTTTAGGGCTCAGATCTTCTTCTTCCTTATCGGGGCACCGGACGGGCACGCCAAGAACTTCAGCCTGCGTCTGGGGCGCCGGGCGCGGTTCACGCTTGCACCCCTCTACGACATCCTGAGTATCGCCCCCGTCGTACGCGCTGGACGCTTGCAGCGAAAGCGCTACCGCCTCGCCATGTCGATCGATGGCCACTACGGCATCGACGAGATCGTGCCGCGTCACTTTGAGGCCGAAGGGCGCGCGTCGGGTCTGCCCAAGGGCCGCGCCTTGGAGCTGCTGGAGGACATGACCAATCGGCTGGGCCCTGCGCTGGAGCGGACGCTCAAGGCGGTCGGCGATCAGGTCCCGGTGGCGGTCAGTGAGCCGGTCATAGGCGATGCGACGCGGCGGGCAGAACAGATGCGGGGCTTGCTATAGGGCTCCGGTGCCTTGGTAGCTACCCGTTCGACCGCTTGCGCCATCGCTGTCCGCTTCATGCCCCGCTGGGTGGCTTAGTCGCCTTCTCCGATCCGTATGGTGCCTGTCACATCCCGGAAGGACGTCAGGGTTTTGCTTGAACAGTTCCGGCTTGATTTTGTGCCAGTCCTTCATCGCTTGCTGATCGTTGATGAGTTCGGCGACCTCCCCTTCGAGCCAGATGCAGCCCACCTGTTCTTCCAGCTCGTCAGCCGCCGGTATGAATGTGGTGCCCTGCTAGTGGGTTCGAGCCGGACGGTGGGTACATGGGCGCCGTCTTCGGCGACCCGGTGGTTGCCAGCGTGCACCTCGCCGCCCTGGATGCGATGGTTCTCGCCCATCAGTGTGCTTTAATCCGGACCAGCCCCGGGGCTTGGGCTTCGGGCGCCTTCGTTCGATACAAGTGAAGCGCCCGAGCCAAATAAAAAGGGCGACTTGGGCGCAGCGCTTGGCAATCAATCAGGGCAGCGTGATCACTCGTTCCAGGGGCCGGTCCAGCCACGCCCCGCTGCGACCTGAAGCGACGCCCAGCTCGCGCCCATGTTCCGTCTTGCAGAAGCAAGCGCGAGGTTTGAGCTGGCAAGCGCGCGCTGGCTTTCAAGGAGGTCCAGCAGGGTGGTTGATCCTGCTTGGAATGTCTGCTGGGAGAGTTCGACGACGCGTCGATACGAGGTCACTGCTTGCTGGGAAGCTCCGACAGCGCGGCGGTTTCTCAGGTATCCATCTTGTGCAACCTGAACTTCTTCGACGGCCGCGAGCACCGCCGCTTGCCAGGCAAGCTCAGCCTGATCGGCACGTGCTGCAGCTTGGTCACGCGCCGCAGCAAGAGCAGGTTGGTTCAGGAGCGGGATGGAGATTTCAGGCCCAAAGCCCCAGCTGCCGCCATACGCAATGGTCCCGGTGAGTGTGACAGAGGGGTAGCGCGCAGCTTCAGCTTCCCCGAGTGCGGCAACCGCGGCCGCGTAATCTCGCTCGGCAGAGCGCACGTCCGGTCTGTTTCGCAACAGATCTGCAGGCACGCCAGCGTTGGCGTTTGCCCCATGCGGCACAGGCTGCGGCGAGCCTCGCTCCAGGCGGTCTTCGAGCACTTGCGCCGGCTGCGCCAGCAAGGTGGCGATTGCGTAAGAGGCTGCGTAGAAGCCTCGCTCCAGGGCGGGCAGGGCTGCCAATGCATCATCGAGGGCGGCTTGAGTCTGGGCTTCGCTCAGTTCGGTTGTCGCGCCCATTCTGCGTTGGACTTGAACAAGTTCAAGCGTCTCGCGGCGGCTTCCAATGGACTGGCGCGTGATGGCCAGCGCTTCCTGATAGTAGCGCAGGTCGATGTAGTTCGAAATCAGCGCGGAGACGAAGGCCAGACGCGCTTCTCCGACGCCGAGTTCTGTGGACTGAAGCGTCGCAATGGCGCCTTCGCGCGCGCGCCGTTCGGCACCAAAGAAGTCCAGGATCAAAGAGGCATTGAATGCGCTGCGGTCTGTGGTCGAGATGCGGGCCCCGCCGCCGCCACGGCGTGTCGATGAGCCGGTGATTCCGCCTGTAACATAAGCGGGGGCGCCCGACGCCCGCGCAAGCGCTTCAGCTTCTTCGACGCGCGAGAGGGCCACGCGGATGGAAAGGTTCTGTGCCAGGCCTTGTGCAACCATGTCATTCAGCAGCGGGTCGTTGAACGAGCGCCACCACTGCTGTGCCGCCACATCTCCGATGGGCGTTGGCGCACCATCAGCAAATGTCGCAGAGAGGCCAATCTCCGGGTCTTGGAAGTTCGGTCCGACCGTGCAGCTTGCGAGCGTCAGGAAGGCGGGAAGCAGAAGCAGTCGGGACAGGGGTAGCATGCGGCAAGTTCTTCTTGTCGTAGTGAGTGGCACCCAGATGCGAACTTGGACGCCCTAACCACGGGGCGCACCGTCAATAGGCAAAATGGCAGAGTTTTGGGCTTGAGCAAGCCTTTTCCGCCCCAAGTCCGACATGATTGGCGCTGGTTCATATGTCGGGTCGGGCCGGCAGTACGGTGCTGGTGTCTGTCGTGCAAGAAATTTCGTCCTAAAGTGCGGTTTCCTTCGGCATTTCGTGTAATTTGGCCACGTAGCCGAAGCCGCTTGGCAGGGCCTTGTCGGAGATTTTCCCGGGGATTGCGTTGCGCAGGGGTCTCAGTTGCGAGAGGTCGGGGCAAGAGGCTGGGGAGGTTCGCCTTGACGGGTTCTGCATGGGGCTGGCAGTCGCCGTGTAAAGCGCGATACACGCCTCGCTGGTGCTTGCCTCTCAGCTTGGCGTCTCCTTGATTTACCTCAACGATAGTCGAGCGAGTTACTTTCTGGGGCCCTTGCGTGGTGTGGGTGAAACGGTTGCCGAGATGGCAAGCGCCTTGAGTGAAGTGTTGGCACGATTGGGCCAGGATGGCGCCTATTGCTTGGGGTATTCTGGAGGGGGGTTCGGGGCGTTGATTTTTTCTTCTCGTCTTGGCGTGCAGAGGAGTCTGGTCTATTCGCCGCCGACAATCATCAGAGAATCTTTGCCGATCGTTATAAGAAATGGGGCAAACCTTGAGGGATTGCTGTCTCCGGAAGGTGCTGTTGATTTGTCGCATCTCCTTCAGGGGTCTAGAATTCCAATGATCCGCATCTACTTTTCAGGCGGGAACGAGCACGATGCTCTTGAGATAGAGAATATATCTCAAATTTCGGATCTGGATATTAGGCCTTTTCCGGACATGGTGCAGCACAACCTTATCCCTAGTATGATTGCTCGAGGATTGTTTGGTACTCATCTTGAGTGGCTTGTACGAGGATGAGTTGCACGATGGGTCGATACGCCGATGATCTGGTTGATTGAAGCGAGGGTCGCATGTCAGCGCATGTGAGTGACCCGGCTTTGATGCGGTGTCTGAAGGAAAATTCTTGCTTTCTTGGCTTGAGGCGTTGAAAATTATCAGGTCGACATGATGTCGTCCCTTGTGTGATGTAGCTCATTTAGGTTCTGAGAATGGCAAAATGTCCGGCTTGCAACAAATTAATTGCTCAATTTGTTTTGAAGAGCATGAAGAGTGAAGAGCGTCTCAGCGGAAGAGTGCTTGAGATGCTTGCCCATTGCTGTCCTTATTGTGATACTGTTATTTCGGTCCATCCAGAGGGGGGTGGCGGAAGCAGCAATAGTAACCGTGGATCCGGTCGTTCATTCCTGTGATGCCTCGATGTGACGAGGGGCATCGGATTGCTCGCGTCCTATTTTTTCTCTTGATTCAAGGCTCGTATATAGACCTGTGTTTTTTTAGCATTGGTGGTATTGTTTCTTATTGCAGGAATCGGGGGCCTTTCATGGAAGACGGAAGTGTACAGTTTGAAGTTTTTCCAACCGATATGCACCTTCGGCGCATCGATCCTGAGCGAAATATGCGCCGATTTTATAGAATGACCGTACAGCCGGATTTGTTTGGCGGAGCCAGTCTGATCCGGGCCTGGGGCCGGATCGGAACCCGCGGGCGTCAAATGGTTGATGTGCATTCGGATGAGGGGATGGCGGTTAACGCTCTCATGGCTCTTGCGGCACGGAAACGACAGCGGGGCTATAGCCTATGAGGTTCGCGCGGGTCTGTGCCTCGTGAGTGCTCAATGGATTCAAGTGTGACTTGGTGCTTCGGGCGAAGAGCAAGGCTGGCAACCTTGGGCATAGCCTGCGCTGGCCTGAGTTTGTGATTGGCGCGAGGGCACGGTTCCGACTTGGCCCGACGCAGGTGGAGCGCAAGCATGCGGTGAGCACCGCGGCTATGCGGCCTTGACGGCGTTTGCCTGCCATCTAAGTAGTCCTCCATCATACGGGATAAACTATCCCAGAAAGTGGACCACTTCAGTGGGGCAAGGCCACTTCGCGCTGCGCTCTGCGCTGCGGCCATACTTGTCGCGCTTGAGCAGCGCGATCTCGAGCTTGAGGCCGGCGATCATCGCCTCGGAGGTCGAGACCACCGCGCGTGCCCGCGCCAGACCGTCAGCAGCCCGCGGGAAATACCGTGTCGACGGGCAGTCGCAGAAACCTGGTGATGTCCCCGGTGGCTTTCCTCAACCACCCGGATCTTGTCAGCGTCGCTCTAGTGCCGACGCCGCGGCACGTCCTCGGCGGGCAGGATCTCGATGTGCGGTGTGAACTTAAGGTCGACCATCAGGTCGGACTTGCCATCACCTAACGCGCCCCGTCAGACGGCCTCCGCCGGAGCGTTACGCAGGAACTTTCCCCGACCGAGAGCCTGCATGAAGTCTGGCATGATCTGGGACGCCATGGGGCGCGAGGTGCGTTCGACTGGTCGGAGATCCGCGCCTTTGTCGAACTGACGGGGCGGATATCCCGCCTTACCAAGCGCGGGCCCTGCGCGACATGTCGCAGGCCTATGCCGATGGGCTGGCGGATACCGACCCGCTCAGCGTGGCGCCGCTGGAGAGGGGCGGGTAGCGCCGAGGTCGGGTATGGCTGTCGGCACGAAGCCGGGAGCCATGCCGCAGAACCGAGAAGGCCCCCGCTCGCGCGAGGGCCTGTAACCGGTTATAAGGGGGATGTCACTCAGCCGGGTGACGGTGGTCGCTCTGGCGCAGCGACCGCTCGTTGAGGCGGACGGCCGCATAGCCCACCGCCACGACGACGATGGGGGCCAGAACAAAGGCGAGAATGAAGTCGCTCATTGCAGTCCTCCTGGAGTTCTTCTTGCAAGAGAGTGTAATAAGACAAATGCAACGAGCCAACTGAACCCGCCAACAATCATAGTTGATCCGGGCAAACTGCCCCGTAAGCCACTGATATTGTAGATGTATCCAGCAACGGGCGTTGCAATGCCGACCGTGAAGCAAGCGGTTGATGCTCGATCTAAAGCGTTCGCGAGCAGTTTTGTGCGCTCATTCCGAATCACACGAGCCGCCTCACCCAGGGGCGAAGGGTCCCGATCACCCGCATCGGCATCCTCGCGCCGCCACCAAAAAATGCCGGCGACCACCGCGCCGAAACGCAGAATACCAAACAGATCTTGCATCAAGCCTCGCCAGGTCGGTCGTCGGAGGGGGTGGCGTAGGGGTAAATCATCAAGGTTCCCAAGTCGCCCTTCTCGATTGTGTAAGGGTTTTCCTGCTTCGCGAGGTCCGCATTCACGCGCTTTAGGAAGGCAGCCTCCTCCTCCCCGGTGTGCCCCTCAACGCCTTCTGCGAGCATCTGGAAGAACATGCTAAGGTCGGAAATTTTGATGAAAGGCTACGGGAACCTCTCCTCCAAGGCGTCGAAGCGGTTCAGCTGTTCTGGTTGCGGATCGGAGATCCCGGTGGAGGTGTGAGGTCGATGTGTATGGCGTGCTTCTGGATGTGTGCCAGAAGCCGTCGTGGCGTGGCTGCGATTCTTCGCGGTTCTGTGGGTCAGGCCGAACAGGCCGCCGAGACAGAGCGCCCATGATCGATTCAGGAAGGGGTCGGAATCTCAAACCACGACGATCTCTTCGGTGAGCGCTGCGCGACACAAAGCGGTGTCGAAGGTTGCGAGATCAGCGCCAAGGCGGAGCGCAAGATCAAGATACATCGCGTCATAAATCGTCAGGCCATGCCTGCGCGCCAACCGAAGCACACCGGCATTCGAGGGTGTGGTATCTAGGGCAATACCCAGTCCTTCGACTGCCTCGATCAATTGCTCGGGGAGGCCTTGCGGCAGCCGCCCTCGGCGCTCTCCGACGGTCAGGATGTTGCGCAACTCGGACCACAGAAGGAACGGCGCCGCGAAGTTGTCATAGCGAGCGGCGAGAGCGGCCAGATCTTCGCCAGTCTCGTCCGGCATCAGCCATCCTGCGACGGCCGAGGCATCCACAACCAGTGTTGCCATCAGCGTCTGCCGTCGTCGCGGGCCGAGAGGATTTCGCTACGGGTCATGCCACCCGCCAGCCCCGCACGCAGATTGGCGATGCGGTCAATCGCAGCAGCACGCCCAGCAGGGATCTTACCGAGTGGGCTTAGTTGCGCGACAGGCTTGCCGCGGCGGGTAATGGTAATGGTTTCGCCCGCCTCGACAGCGGCAAGCAGCTCTGAGAGATGGGTTTTCGCTTCGAAAGCCCCGACTTCACGCATGGCAGTAACCTTTCCTACCAGAAGACTAAACTAGTTGACTGGGAGGCATGTCAAGGCGTCACGCTTGTTAGTGGTGCCGTGTGGTCTGGCAAGCGGTTTGATGCCATCAAATCCTGTGCCTTTGGGAAACATGATCGCTTCCTGCAGATTGCAGCGATGGCCGACGCGGCCGCGGACGGATAATGCGCGCCATGACGTCGGCGAGTTGCTCGTCATCGCTCTTGTCGCAGTGCTTTGCGGGGCGACAACCTGCGCCGGAATGGCCACGTTCGATCGAGCAAAGGAGCGCCCTTTCAGGGACTTCCTGAACATGCAGCATGCGCTCCGGTCGCATGATACCTTCTCGGCCGTGTTCTGCATGCTGGACCTCAAGGTGCTCGGCGCGGCCTGCGGCGAGGTGTTGGGCGAGGTGGCGGCGTTGTTGCGCGAGGGAGATGTGATGGCCATCTGCGCCAAGGCCCTGCGTGGAGCAAGGAAACGACAGCGGGGCTATAGCCTATGAGGCTCGCACAGGTCTGTGCCTCTTGAGCGCTCAATGGATTCAAGTGTGACCCGGTGCCTCGCGCGGGGAGCAAGGCAGAGTAAGCTTGGGTACAACCTGCGCTGATCTGAGTTTGGAACTGGCGCAAGGGCACGGTTTCGATCAGGCCCCACGTTGGTGGAGCGCGGAAGTAGTTCGTGCGTGGGGGTCGTATGCCGCAAGGTCGAGGGGAGATGAGGCTCGGCACAGCCCAGCCCCACCAACCTCGTCTCTCTCTGTGTGCGGGCTGCTTTTTGGGGTCAGGCGCCGCTGATGTACATCCCGCACAATGATAGAGAGCAGCCAAAGCTGACCAGCGATATTGGGCTCCGCAATTGATAGAAAAACGGAAACCCGTTTCCATTGACCAAGATAGGGGCGATAACCCCATACCCAAGAGCAATGGCGGAGACTGGTACATACCAGTCGAAGAGCGCAAAGCTTGCAAAGATCCCTGCAATGCCGAATACGATGACCGAAACGTCCAGCGCCATTGTCGTGGCTGTTCTGTGCGCTTGGTAGATGGTAAAGAGTCTTTGGCGTTGAGCCAAAAGGGTGATGCGCGAGACGATACCGCTGGCGATCATGCCCAGGAACAAGAGAAGCATCTTCATTCCTCGTTTTTTGTTTTATTGACTGCTCAGGCCCACAGGAGACAGTGATGGGGCCCACGCGTCGAGAAAAAACTGCACCGATTGCACGAATTTTGCCCCGAAAATCGCCAAAAGGGCGTCGGTTGTACTGGCAATACATCTTTAGGTGGTGAGAGCTGGCCTCTGGCAAGCTGGAGATGCTCTTTGGTGTGATCCCTGTCTTGGATTCAGTCGGCATCCACTTGGGGCGCATCACTCTCCTGTGCCCGAACGGAAATTTGTGCCCTGATCCGTTGGGAGGGAAGCGACGGCGCCTACATAGATGCGGCGTTTCTTTTGAGGGACCGTCTTTGAAACTCTTGCGTTAGGGCGCTCGATTCATAATGGTAATTAATGCACTTTGAGGAACTGATTCCTTTGGTGCCCAGAAGGTTCTGAGTTTGCGTCAGGCATTCAACTCCAGAATAGGACCCTATCATGAAGAATTTCACCGCAATTGTGGCTTTCATTCTCTTGGCTTCGCCAGCTGTCGCGCAGAGCTGGACACGTATCACGACCGAACAGGGCTACCGTGACACTGTTGTCGGCCGTCCAATCACGGTCGAGGGACAGGGTGTTGTCACGTGGATGGCAGACGGGACGGGGCGTGGTGAATGGGGTGGACACAACTTGGTTGGGGCTTGGACTTGGAGCAATGGCTACCAGTGCCGCAATGTCAGGGTTGGGACGCATGAGACAGGAACTGACTGCCACCGTGTGGAAGTGAACGGCAACCAGATCCGGGTCACGACAGAGCGTGGGAACGGGCGCACGATCGTCGGAACACTTGGACCTGTACGGTAACCTTTGACAGAGCGGGCGGCGCGGTACCGGGCGTGCCTTGATGCCAGCGCCGTCCAAAGCTGACCAGAACCGCCACTCCTGCCCGCCGGTCGCCTCGCAGCAGAATCACGGCCTCCTGCTTGTGAGCGAGGTCGGACACTGCGATGGCCATCATCGGTATTGGGCATACGGTGGCGCTGACCGTCTGGGAGGCAGTGAGTAGCGAGCCAGTCTCGGCTCATATCGCGACCATATATTACTTTCTGCATGCTCACCTCCTTCTGGTACGCGATCCCGTAAGGGCCGCTGGTACCTGTTCGAGGCAATGACGGAGAAGCGGTGCCGACCTGCTAAGATGCGTGGTCCTGCCACAAGGCTCAGACGTCGCGCGTCACCCCGCAAAGGGTCCAGGCCGCCTGGACGCGTGACGGGACCATGCTAGCAGATCCGAGATACAGAAGACTCAGGACCCGTTGATCGCCTAGCTGTCGCCTTGGTTGCCGTCCGTGGCGCAGCTGGCCCGCCGAAGACGCTCTACAATCGTTGGAAACGATGAAGCGACATGGGGACCTTCGCTCCGATGATAAAGGGCCCAGCCGAAAGCCCACCGTATGGCCTCGAGCCTGGAACCTAACGCCCTCCTCGCGGCATCGGCCTTGTTGTGCAACGGAACCATCTCGATTCTATGCTGTGACACTTGAAGGTGGCCGCCTTCGAAGTTTTCCTGTCGCGGCTGGAATGCCTACCCCTGCAGCGTCATCGGATCAACGAAAGCACTGAACGTTCAAATTGTTCAGGTTGAGTTGAACGCATGTCGAGGCGGCTGAGATTTAGCGCCGACGTTCTTCACACGTTAAAAGAAAGCGTTTGCTTTCTTTAGGCAGAAGGGGAGTCGAATCCTCATTGTCAGAGCTCCATCTTCTGGAAGCGACCCGGGGCGACGGCCCTCCGGGATGAGCGCGCGTTCGGGAATGGAAGAGGCCTTCGAAGAGAATCGCGCGACAAAGATTCTTTCTGCTCAGCGTTGCGCTCTTTGGTTGTGATGTCGCGGCCTCTATTCAACTCCAGCCCCTCCGAATGCACAACTCTAAGGAGAAATGTGAGATAAATCACACATTTGCCACGGCAACTATAGCTCTGTGCTCTTGCAAGGCTTCGCGTGGATCTGGTTAGTTAATAGACATATTTAATACACCTTATCTGGCCCTTGCGGTCCGGGTATGGGGAATACGCTGTGCAATCGAATATGTGCGCACTTAACGGGGGTTACAGCTAGGAGCTGACGCTGGTTTGCGGGAAGGCTGCCAGAATTGGCCATGAGACGGACGGCATTCCTAGCATCGTTGGGCAAATAAAGGCGTTTCAGCGGAGCAGAGACTTACAGGCTTTAGAAACTTCTGAAACCCATAATGTCGACGTTGGACGACCCGCCTACGTTGAGACAATGCTTCGCCAGCCAGAGTCAATTTGGCGAAGCTTAGATGAACGGAACGCCGGCAAGCCGGAGAGAGTGAGCGTAACGAATGCAGGACCGCCGCACGGAATGGCCGAGTAACTATCCCATTGATAGGATTGACAATTCTGATTTTGCCTCGGATGGCTTTTGCGCGGCGAATGCGATCTCAAGCGAGATTTGCAATCTTGCAGTACAATGGTCGCGGAGCGCTTTCCAAACCTACCAGCAGAACTTTGCCGTCGGGAGCCAGGACTGGCGTGTCCTCTCGGCTTTGGGGGTTGAGCCCGAGATCAACGCCAAGCGGATCTGTGAGATTCTGCAGCTCGACAAAGGGGCTGTCAGTCGCTCCATCTCGCGCCTCCACGAGGCCGGCTATCTCAGCTATGAAGAGAGTGCCTCGCGCGACCGCAGGAGGCGCATCTGGAGCCTCAGCGATGAGGGCCTTCGATTGCATGCATCGATGCACATGGTTGCGCTGCAGCGCGAGCAGCAGCTCGTTGATGGGCTGTCGCATGCCGACTTGAAGATCTTCCGCAAGGTCGTGAAGACCATGTCGACCAACCTGCACCAGTGAGCGCGGTCTCGCCCGCGTCCTGGGCGTACGGCTGTCATGTCAGGCAAATCCGGCTCCCCCTTTCCAGGCTCGCGCCTGGTCTCTGAGCGGCACGGTTACACGCTTTGGTGTGCAGCGTTGGTACAGGCGCCCTAGGGGTATCCGGGCGTGTGAGCGCCATCACCGGACTGGTTCTGGGGTGATGGCGCGCGTGTTTTACGGCAAACGCCTCAGAGGCGTCTGGGATAGCATGCAGGGTTTCAGGACTCTGCCTGACGTTCGAGTGCAGCGGAAAGCTCATTAACCCGTTCCAAGAGGCGCTTGTTCTCCGCCAGAAGCGCGTCAATTCGGGCTGCGCTCTCATCGGCCGCGAAGGGCTGAGGTTGCCGCGTGTCGCCGAACATCGCGTCGCCGTCCATGCCAGAATACTTATCGGTCATAAGGCCCTCTATCAGATGCGCCCACCAAGAAGGAGCGCCTGTTTCTTATCCTAGTAGATCCATACGGCTGTTGGAACGCCCTTGCGTTCAACGAGCAAGTCACGACCCGGCGGCTCAAGTTTCTCGGAACGCGCGTGCGAAATAGTCCATGAAGGGCTTGATCAGGTACTCCAAGGGGGTCCGATCTGCGGTGCGGATGAAGCTATCGACGGGCATGCCGGGCAAGAGGACGGCGCCTTCGGGAAGCTTCTCGATTTCGCCTTCGTTGAGCTGAATCTCGGCACTGTAGTAGCTCGCCCCCGTGCGCTCATCAACCAACGCGTCCCCCGAAACACGGGTGATCTGACCCTCCAGCTGGGGAGTGGTTCTTTGACTGAACGTCGTGAAGTGCATGACGGCGATCTGGCCGGGGTAGACTTCATCGATGTTAACGGGGGAGACCCTCGCGCTGACGACCAGAGGGCGGCCCTCTGGGATGAGGTAGAGGATGGGCTCTGCGGGTCGAATGACGGTGCGCTCGGCAAAAATCTGCATGTTGTGAACGCGTCCTGCGATAGGAGCGCGGACTTCAAGACGGCTAAGCTGCTCGAGGAGGGCGGCACGCTCTTCGCGGAGTTCGAACTCATTGAACTGGAGATCGCGCAGCTGAGTTGTCGCCTCCTCGATGCGCTGAGATCCGATGCGGATGACTTGCAGGTCGATCTCGACCATCTGGCCGCTCGCGCTTGCGCGTCGGGCCATCAAGGATCCTAGCTCGCCTTCCAGTGAGGCCTGGTCGCGTTGTAGGGCGATGACACGGGAGGCTTGGGTCAAGCCGCGCTCAAGCAGACCCTGCTGATCGCCCAAGTCCTGGGTGATCAGCTCAAGCTGTCTGGAGATTGCAACGGTTTGGGCGTCGATACCCTCGATCTGACTTGCGATCTGCTCCTTGCGTTCCTGCAGCTGCTCGATTTCTTGTGTCATGGACGTCATACGCGCGGCCAGAAGGCGCTCTTGTCCGGAGATCTGTTCGCGCACCGAAGGATTGGTGAGAGCGGCTTCCACGAGAAGCGGATCAAAGGTTGCTGTGCTCAGGCCCTCTTGTTCGGCCTCCAGGCGCCCACGGCGGGCAACCAACTCAAAGAGCTGGCTCTCGGTAATGATCAGTCGTGATCGAAGCTGCGTGTCATCGAGACGCAGGAGGGGGGCGTCACGTTCGACGGTTTGGCCCTCTTCCACCAGCAGCTCGGCGACGATGCCACCATCAATGTGCTGGATCACTTGAAGATTTTGTTGCACTTCGACGCTGCCGCTGGCGACGATGGCGCCCGCGATATTGGCGGTAACGGCCCAATAGCCAAAGCCGCCGAACAGAACGACCACACCCAGAAGGCCAGTGACCATCTGGCGTTTGACAGAAACCTCGGATTTGCTGCTCATTTCGCACGACCTGCAGGTTGGGCGGTGGCGATTTTGGGATTGTTCGTGGTCACGGCTCTCAGCACCTCATCACGAGGGCCAAACGCTGCCCGCGTACCGTTGTCCAGCATCATCAGCAGCTCGCATTCCTGCAGGGCGGAGGGGCGGTGAGCCATCAAGATCACGGATTTCCCTTCGGACTTGAGGCGGCGGATCGTTGTATTGAGGGCCACGGTTCCGTCGTTGTCGAGGTTGGAGTTTGGCTCGTCGAGCACCAGAATGACGGGATCGTCGTAGAGTGCTCGTGCGAGGCCAATACGCTGGATCTGTCCTCCTGAGAGGCCGCCACCAGCACCGTTGACCGGTGTGTCGTAGCCTTTGGGGAGCTTCAGGATCATCTCATGCGCTCCGGCACGCTGTGCCGCCTCTACCACTTTCTGAGCGTCGGGAGCCAAGGTCAGCCGCGCGATGTTGTCCGCGACCGTACCTTCGAAGAGATGGACTTGTTGCGGGAGGTAACCAACGTGACGCCCCAAGACTTCCCGGCCGTATTGCGAAAGCGTCGCGCCATCGAGACGGATGGTTCCAGCAGCGGGTGGCCAAACACCGGTAAGAGCCCGCGCAAGCGTCGATTTTCCGGCGCCGGACGGCCCGATGACGCCCATCGCTTGCCCCGGCGACAGCAGGAAGTTGATTGCCCTCAGCGTGGCTTGCTTCTCTCCAGGGGGCACGATGCTGAGCTGCTCGACATGGAGGCGTGCGCGCGGCCGCGGCAGCTCTGTCGGTGCTGGCTCCGGGGGTTGAACTGACAGGAGTTGAGCAAGGTTTCCCCAACTCTGGCGAGCCTGTTGGACCACCAGCCACTGACCGATGGCCATCTCGACCGGCGCGAGCGCGCGGCCGAGGAGAATGGAGCCTGCGATCATGGCGCCCGGCGAGACTTCCTGATTGAGCGCGAGATAGGCACCCAGACCCAGCATGGCGGACTGCAGGAACAAGCGGAATGATTTGGTGAACGCGCTGAACGCTCCGCCTTTGTCGGTATAGGCGAGCGTTTGCGTGCTTGCCTCCCGTCGCGCTTCCTGCCAGCGGGTGAAGGAGGTGTCGAGCATACCGCAGCTTTGCACCTGTGCGGCATCTCCCCGGATCTGCGCGGCGATGCCTCCCGCCTTGGCGGCAGCTTGCGTGGATTCCCTCACGGCATGCCGGGTCACGGCTTGGTTGATCAAAGCCACGATGATCAAAACCGCACCACCACCCGCAGCCAACATCCCCAGCAAGGGGTGGAAAAGCGTGATGCCCAGAAGGAAGACCGGCGTCCAGGGCATGTCCATGAGGGCCATCAGAACCGGTGAGGTAATCAAACGTTGGACGGAATCCAGTTCACGCTGGCCGGCCTCCGTCCCGCTTTGGGGAGCGATGGCGGCTTGTCGCATGGACGCTTCAAAAACGCGCCGGCCCAGCCGCTCTTCAAAGCGGGCACTGACCCGGCTCATCAGCTGCCCCCGGACCATGTCCATGAGGCCCATCATGGCATAGAGGAAGGCCACAAGGACTGTTAGCGCGACCAAGGTTGCAACGGAGCGGCTCCCCATCACCCGGTCATAGAGCTGCAGCATGTAAAGCGGTCCTGCCAGAACCAGCAGGTTCACGACAATGCTGAACAGCCCTGTTGCCCAAAGCAGACCGCTGTTGGCGAAGAGGGCAGAGCGCAACTCCACCCGACCTTTTCTGTCACTGGGGAGGATCATCTCGGTTTCTTATCCTGTAAGGCTCCGCCGTGGCGGCCCCTTTCCGGGGTCGGAAACCGGCGTGTTCATAACGTCCTGGTGCGCGCAATAGCACCAACACTTCCGTCATGCCAGCCGAGCAAGGTGCGCTGCAAGATTTCGTGTTGATGTTCTATCGCGTCCCAAGGCTGATGGTGGCGACGCCCCCAGGCCGTGATCTTGGCAAGACCATCCTGTCGTTGCGTGTTTTGTTCGGCAGGATTGGTGGGACCCAAGCGATAGCCCAGATGGGTCATGCAGAAAT
Source organism: Pararhodobacter sp. CCB-MM2 (assembly GCF_001691415.1). Taxonomy (GTDB): domain Bacteria; phylum Pseudomonadota; class Alphaproteobacteria; order Rhodobacterales; family Rhodobacteraceae; genus Pararhodobacter. The sequence continues at coordinate 7,009 of NZ_LRRR01000044.1, read as the reverse complement.
CCGCATCAGCCTTTGCTTCCGCATAGGCTTCGTCCAGCGAACGCGCACGCGACCGTGTGACGACTGCTGTCGGCGCGTGAAGTTTTACATGCCCGGCTGCGATGATGGCATTTGCCCAGGCCCTGTCCGCACCGTAGTCAAGCTCGGGGAAGGGTGTCTCAAGCCAGGCTTCCCGTCGAACTGCGCAGTTGATCTGAGAATAGCCGTAGAGGAACGCCAGCCAGTCCGGATCGCCGCGCTCCCACCGCTCCCGGTCGGTTTCCCGAGAAACCGCAAGCGGTAAGCCGGCCAGCCGGGAGGCGTTCTCTTCGGCTTCCAAGTGCATCCACGCGCCATCCTCGGGGTGGGTAACCTGACCACCATAAACCCCCGCGGCCTGAGGATAGTGGGACATCATACGCCAGAGATCACAGGCCCAATGGCGCCCGACAGGCACGGCATCCTGTGCCAGAAAGGCAATCAAGGGTGCCTGTCCTTGGCTCGCCCCCAAGTTGAGTGCCCGCCCATTCTGGAGCTCTCCTTCCGTCAGGAGCGTCAGCGCAATGTCTGGCTGGGTTTGCAGCCACTCGAGGGTGCCATCCGTTGAGGCGGCATCAAGGCAGTGGATTTGCAGGCTGCCGGGAAGGACTTGCTGGCGGAGCGCCGCGATGACCGTCTCGATCTGCCCAAGCCCATTCCGGGTTGGGATAACCACATCCATCAAAATCTCTCTGGGAGGAGAGAGTTGTGGGACGGCAAGCCCCGAAGAGGGCAGGGTGCTGGCAATCCCCCGCATGAACTCTTCCACGGTTTCGTCCCAGCGGAAGCGCCCCGCCAGATCTCGAGCCCGCAGCGCCTGTTCCCGGCGGGTTTCTTCCGCATCGAGGAGCTTGCCAATCGCTTGCGCTGTCGTCTCTGGATCGTCTCTACACCAGGCAACCACCCCGTCAGGCAGTACCTCTCGACCGGCCTCTCCCTCTCTCACCAGAAGCGGCAAGCCGGAGGCCATCTTCTCAAAGGTGTCAGTCAGAGGCAGCGCGGCCTCAACCTCCAGAGCCAAATCACAGCGGGCATAGAGTCCGGCACGGGCAGCCTCATCCAGACCCTCATGCTGATAGGCTTTGAAATTGTACGAGCGGTCTATCGCTGTCGTCGACCCGATGAGATGGACTTCAAAATCGGTGCGTTGGGCCCCGAGCAAAGCCAGGGCCCTGAGCGCGCGTGGTGGTCGATCCTCCCCATGAGCGTCGAGAACAATTCGGTAGAGACGCTTGTCGCGGCTTGAGGCGAGCTCGGCTTTTTCCTGCTCCGGGCGCTCTCTATAGGTCTCAGGATCGTGGGGCAGGGGAATGTAAAGGCGCCTACAGCCCGACACGCTTCCCCCAAGATCCGCGAGGCTCTCACTCTCGCAAAGAGCAGGAAGCAATCTCCCAATCGCGTCTGATCGCACGACAAGGAGATCCTCGCGGGGCGTATGGCGCAGATCACCATCGGTGACGAGTTCGAAGCGCGCGGTGAATCCTGACGCTTGTTGGGCATACTGAGCCGTGAGCCAGTCCGTTGCGAACAACACATCCCCTTCGGCGCTTTCCAGACCTTCTGACACGAAGCGAACATCCGCTTTCAGACATTGGAAGAAGCGCAGGATATCTTGATAGGCCGCGTCTGGCTGATGGTGCCAATGTGGCGATGCGATCCAGAGTGTCGAGTGGTGACCACGTGTTTCGAGATGGCTGATGAGCCGAAAAACCCGAAGAGCGGCCCTGTCGCCCTTGGTGAAATCCGGAATGATCCAGTGCAGCCGCAAAGAGCCATTTGCTGCCCTGGCTCCAGCCCGCGTGGCGACTTGCAGGCCCGGATGGAGGGGCGCGACGTCGTAAAAGGAGGGGAGACTGGCCTGTGCCGCGTGACCGAGAACGAGCGGGGCGTCTGCTCTCGGACGACGGGGCTCCAGATGGTCATGGAGCATGAAATGCACCAGGGGGCAGCATCCGGCGCTGTCCGGATAGGTCTGCAGGTAGAAGCTGGTTGAGAATTCCGGGCTTGGATCGAGATCTTCCTGCCAGCCTGATCTTACGTAGTGTGCCAGCGCGGCGGCCGGATCCGGCAAAAGACGCGCGCTCAGGGCTGCCTGCGAAGGGTCAAGTTGCGCAAGATACCAGGCGGGCTCGAAGGCCGTCATCAGCCGCTGGATATGGAGCGAGGACAGATCATCCCAGCAGCGTGGAGCCGCAGGAAAGACCGGCCGTCCTTCGAGATGACCTTGCTCGCAATAATGCCCAAGCGGTTCGATGCCGGCAGCCCGGACATCCGGGTTGGCTTTCAGATACGACCTGACCGAGAACCCACGTTCAGGATCGTAGCCCGCACGCCACCCTTCGGATGCGTAATGCACGAGCAAGGTCTCGCTGTCTCCCCGCGCGCCCGATTGGGCCCGGTAATAGGCTGGGTCAAAGCGCGAGCGGATCGGCGACAGCAGGTCTTCACGAGGAAGATACGGTCTGCCCGCGCGCCCTTCGAATTTGCCTTTGAGCAGGTAGTGCAGGAAGGGGTTCTTGCCGTCCTCGCGCACATCGGGATTGGCTTTCAGATAGCGCTCCGAGGAAAAACTTTCATTGGGGTCGAAACCACTCTGCCAACCCTGCGTGAGGTAGTGGCGCAACAAGGCGTCGACGTCCAAAGCCACCAGTTGTGGGTCCTGAGTTCGGTAGAAGTCAGCGTCAAAACCAGACCGGATATACTCTGCGTCGCGCTGCCACGGTGCCGTCAGCCGCCCCTCGGCTTTTCCCGACCGCAGATAGTGAAGCAGCGGGCATCCCCCTGCCGACTGCACATCCGGGTTTGTGCTCAAGTAAAAGCGTGTCGAGAAATCGCGGCTTGGATCGTAGTCACGTCTCCAGCCTTCAGTCAGATAGTGCTGGATGAGCTCTTGCTCGGTCAGGGGAGACAGAGCGGGGTCTTGGCTGCGGTAAAATTCAGCGTCGAAGACAGGCTTGATAAAAGCACAATCTGCGGCGAGCTGAGTTGGCAGGCGGCCCTCATCACGCCCGGACCGCAGGTAGTGTAGCAAGGGCGGTACACCGAGCGCGCGAACATCCCCATTGGCCTGAAGATAGAAGCTTGTCGAGAAGCCGGGGCTTGGATCATAGCCAAGTTTCCAGCCTGTGGTCAGGTAGTGCTTCAAAAGCTCGGTTTCATCCAGCGCGTCCAATACGGGCGACTGTGTGCGATAGAAGGCCATGTCGAAGACAGGACGGATCTGGGCGCAATCTGCGGCAAGCTGTGTCGGCAAACGCCCTTCGGCGCGGCCTGACGACAGGTAGTGCATCAACGGCGATACGCCCGCCGCTCGTACGTCGGGATTGGTTTGCAGATAAAAGTCGGTTGAGAACTCGGCGCTGGGATCGAGGCCGGCTTTCCAGCCTTTGTCGAGATAGTGCTGCAAAAGAGCCGCGTCGGCGAGTGAGGCCAGCTCCGGGCTTTGCTGCCGATAGAAAGGCGCATCAAACGCCGCTTGCAGCGCGTGCTTGTGCGCATGCTGCCCGCGGTACTTACGCAATGCCGAAAGGATCATCAGTCCAGCCCGTGTTTCGTCTCAAGAAGATGGGAGCGCTTCTGCCCTCTCTACTGCAACCGTCTCTGCGAAGAAAACCGGCTTACCAATATCCCGGTGATCGGATTTCGGTCGGGCCTGGAGTATGTACTGGGCCTCAGCGCTCTTTGGGTTGCAGGTGGGTCAGGCGATGCGCCAGCACCGAGCGTACCAGTTCCGCATCAAACGGCTCATCGAGGAACTCGAAAAGCGGCCGCCAGGCTTCAGGTCCTGTGACATAGGTGTCGTAGGTCATGGTCAGGCAGGCGCGCGGATTGCGAGCGCGGTAGGCGGCATACAAGGCCTCTGCCTGCCGCAATTGGCGCATGACATTCTCGGGCTTCATGGTCTTCCACCACCCGGAGCGCGCCACGGCCGCGTGATCACGCTGGTTGAAGAGGATCCGAGGGTTCGGGAAATGCGCTCTTATGAAATCCAGCATCACCGGGAACAACAATGGATCGTAATGCCAGCGGATCTCCTTGAAGCCCATGAGGCGTGTGTCGGCATCCGGGCGCAAAACCGTTTCGGTGAACATCCGCGCCAGCGCATCTCCAAAGTGCTCCGGCGTCACCTCCTCAAATCCATACCAGGGGTCGGACGGGCTTAAAGCCTGCCCCCGCAGCTTCAAGGCATGCGGGGAGGAACGTGTCACATCCCAGGCGCGCGCAAGAGGGGCGAGGAGGTTGTCATTCTCTCCTCGGATACAGCCGCCTGGCAGGGCGTTCAGAAGGTTTTGGACCAGCGTCGAGCCTGACCTGCCATAGGTCACGACGACGACGGTTTTCTCCAACTTTGGGACCAGATCCCGCACCCCGCTCATGCCAGCCCTCTTTGTCTGTGATAGGCGCTCCGACCTGTCGCGTGAGGTCCGCCGTCAGTACGCATTTCAAGCAACCTCAAGCGCCTTGAGCAACGGGAGCCGCTTTCGCGTGAATTCCTCTGCCATGCGGGAGACCTCATCCAGGTTCTCCTGGGGGGTCTCGAGGGGCTTGCCCTCCTTGACCAACTTTTTCCCCTGCTGCGCCGTCACCTTCCAGGCAAATCTGGCCCAGCCTTCCGGGGATCCTTCCCCCTGCCGTGCTGCGAGCAGGAACAATTGTTCAAACTGGGTAGCCGCAATGCCTCCGCCCGTAATGGGGCTTGCGAGCAGTTTGAACTCCGCGTGGCTTTGCGACTTGTGCAGCACATAGCCGTTCAGGGCCGTACAGGCCTCACGAACCTCCGCGATGCTCGCGTCGTCTTGCGCAAGCTCAAGCGTGCCATTCCCGCATAGGACAGTAATCACCTGCATCAACTTGCTAAAGTTGATCTGTGGAACCAGCTGCGCAATCTCTGCAATGCTTCTGGGGGCATAATCTGCCAAACAATCGAGTACGGGGGTGTAGTCCGGTTCCGCCATCTGCGTTTCGCCACGGCTTGTTGTGACCTTCAAGCTGACATCGGCTCGGGCTTTGACAAGCACGACCCGCAAGGCTTGCAGTGCCGCGCGTTTCTCAAAAGCGCTGAGGTGTTGCGGGCCCTTGATCCAGTAATCCTTCCGGAACGGCTGGTTCACGCAAAAATCTCGAGCCGTTTGCCGGAAGATCGGATCCGGGATCGTCTTGAGAAACTCCTGCTGTTCTTTCGTCAGATGCAGTCCTTCAACCGCATCCAGCACACTGGCAGAACACGCCCATTGCAGTTTCGTCGGCGCAAGCCATGTCGCCATCTTCGAGATCCCCATCGGATCCCAGCTCATGTTGAAAAACTCATGAGCAAGATAGCTTCGATCCTGCGTCTGCATCTGCTTGAGGCGACTTGCAACCTGTGGGTTCGCCTTGGCGTATCCCGGCTCCGTCGCAAACAGCTGATTGGCGAATGTCAGTGCCGCATCGACACGCTCCGTGATGCTTTGGCTCGTCGGGCTCATTGTCGCTGCATGTTGTGCCAGAAAATCACGCATCGGCTGCATCGCCGCCCAGCCCGGATGGGTGTTGTAGCTTATGTAGAGAACCCCCCCCACCGTCAGCTTTCGGCTGATGAAGTCGACCAGGATTTGGCGGTTCTCGTCAGAAATCCAGGACCAGATCCCGTGCAGGCAGATGTAGTCGAAATCGGGGAGGTCTTCTCGCGCACAAAACTGGGCGAAGGCCTCATCATAGAGACCGACATCGCCTTGCCACGAGCGCGCCATATCTTGGGCGAAAGCCGCATGAGACGGATTGAAATCTGTCCCATACCAACAGACCGTCGAGGCAACCGCATGCATGTTCACGCTCATGCCATGACCAAATCCCAGCTCACAGGCCGTGCCGATCCTGGGAGGCACAAGGCCTGCATTCAGGAAGGCGAGCTTGATCCGCGAAGGGTTCAGGTCTGTGAAATAGCTATGGGTGTAAGGAATGTCCGCGCGATAGCCGTCGGTCCAATCAATCATGGTCTGCCCCTCGTTATTGTGACGCACTCTAAGGCAGCTTCCTGATATCTGCGAGGCCCCTTCGCCGGCCTGAGCGGCGGTTCTGCCCGAGGCTGACAGGGGGGCTATGATCCTGATGAATTTGGCAAGGATGCGAGCGTTGTCGCGCTCTTATGCCCGTGGGGTGAATAGCCCCGCGCTTGTTAGGCGCCTTCGTATTTCAGTTTCTGCTGCCGCTCGAAGTCGACCGGCGACAGCATTCCGTTCCGGGCCAGCTTTTGCTGCGCGCTCTGTCGCAGGTTTTGGGGCGTCGATGCCGTCGGGGGGCGGTCACAGCATCAGGGCCGCTTGACAGTCAAACGCGATTGCCCTGCCGGCGCTTAACACACGGGGTTCCCTTCCCGCTTACTATGATTAGTATAGCGGCAGTTTTAATTTATTCTGCAAATTGGAATTTTGGGCGGCCCTGGTTGGAGCGTTCTATAATATTCTCAATGATCCAAGAGAATAGCTCAGCAAGCACTATCGAGAAAATAGAACAAGAAAAGGGCCCCATAAGGGGCCCAATTCCAGATCTCCACTAGGACCCGCATCCCACCACACAAGGGGCCGCTCGTCAACTCTCGGGCAGCTGCGAGGCTATCATAATCGAGCGTTAGGTATGTCGCCCCACTTTGGATTGCCGCAGCAACTATTGCCTGACGTCAGACGATGCCTGCTGCTTTGACATAAAGGGCCCCATCAGGGGCCCTTTGCAATCCATGAAGTCTGTGTCGCCGGATTTACACGAGAACCTGACCTGCCCCCCACGGGTCCCTCATTCATAACGAGAGTCTGCTGGTTGGATTTGGGTATTCGGCTTCATCGTCGGGCGCAAGCGCGCCGTGCGCGGAGCCCTCAAACTGCTCAAGCGCTCGGCGCGCTTGTTGCGGGGTCTGGTTGCCCAGCGAGGAGTGCGGTCTGACCGCGTTGTAGTCGTAGCGCCACAGGGCCAGCTTCCGCCGCGCATCGTCCAGGCTGTCAAAGAGCTCCTCGCTCAA
>NZ_LRRR01000043.1 GCF_001691415.1 Pararhodobacter sp. CCB-MM2 | reverse complement strand
GTGGGCGGGTGGGAACAAGCTCCGGCCGCCCGACCTATCAGCTGGCGTCGCGCTTCGGACCCTTACCGGCGCCCTTGCGGAAGCGCCGGGGCTTGGGGCCGCGTTCTTCGGCCAAGGCCTCAGCGAGGGCAGGATGCACGCGCGGCTTGCGGGGTTTCGCGGGCTTGGCCGAGGCCTCGCCGGCAGCCTGACCCTGTGGCTTACCGCCTTTGGCACCGCCCGGCTTGCCACCAGCTTTCGGGGCGCCGCCTTGCTTCGCGCCACCGCCCGGTCTGCCGCCGCCGCGCCCTTGCCCTGCGGCCGCGCGGGCCTTGGTCCGGGCGGCGTCGGCCATGCCATCGGGCCAGGGCTCGCCGCCGATGACCTCGACCTCCTGCTTCGTCAGCTTCTCGATGGCGCGCAGATCGGCCATCTCGGCGGGCGCGCAGAAGGCCACGGCGCGACCATCACGGCCGGCGCGCGCGGTGCGGCCGATGCGGTGGACATAGTTCTCGGGCACGTTCGGCAGGTCGAAGTTGTAGACATGCGCCACCTGCGGAATGTCGAGCCCCCGCGCGGCCACATCGGTCGCCACCAGCACCTCGATCTGTTCGGCACGGAAGGCCGCGAGGGTGCGTTCGCGCTGGCCCTGGCTCTTGTTGCCGTGAATGGAGCCGACCTTGAAGCCCCATTTCTCCAAGAGGCGCGACAGCTTCTCGGACCCGTGCTTCGTTCGGCCGAACACCAGCGCCAGCTCGCCCGGGTGCTTCGACAGATACTCCTGCAGCAGCGTCGCCTTGTCGCCCTGAGCCACGAAATGCACCGCCTGCTCAATCCGCTCGGCGGCCTTGCCCGGAGGCGCGACCTGCACCCGCACCGGGCGGTCGAGATAGGCCTCGGCGATCTCGCCGAGCTGCTTCGGCATGGTGGCCGAAAACAGCATCGTCTGACGCTCACGCGGGAGGAAGCGGACGATCTTGCGCAGCGCATGGATGAAGCCCAGATCCAGCATCTGGTCGGCCTCGTCGAGGACCAGCATCTGAACCTTCGACAAGGACACGGCACCGCGGTCCAGCAGGTCGATCAGACGGCCGGGCGTCGCCACCAGCACGTCACAGCCGCGCACCAGCCGGTCAGTTTGGCGGTTGATCGAGGCACCGCCAACGACGGTGACAATCGAGGTCGGCAGACCCTCGGCCAGCTCGCCCAAGGAGACGGCGATCTGCTGCACCAACTCACGCGTCGGCGCCATGATCAGCGCGCGGGCGGATTTGGCGGGCGGCTTGCCCTGCCCCTGCAGCCGGTGCAGCATCGGCAGGCCGAAAGCCAGCGTCTTGCCGGTGCCGGTCTGCGCGAGGCCGAGCAGGTCCCGCCCGTCCATCAGCGGCGGAATGGCCCGCGCCTGGATCGGGGTGGGTTCGGTCTTGCCGGTCCGCTCGAGCGCCGTCAGAAGCGACGGGGCGAGACCCAGCATGGGGAAATCGGTCATGGGAATCCTTTCGGGGTGGTCCTGCCGGGGCCGGCCTTCCATGGCGGCGCGGCGGACCGCATAACAGAGGGGGCGCCAGCCGGAACCCGGCGGCGCGCGCATCCCTGCCAGATGGTCCGCATCGGGCGCGAAGTCAAGCGGCAGCCCGCCCGCAGGGGCAGGAAAGCCAAGTCCACCCTTGATTTGTAGGGGATTCGTGTCATCCTCAGAGGCGTGACAACAGACTTCCTGCGTCCGCCCGCCTCTACCAAGGCAGCCCGCACGATCCGAAGGCCTGGCTGCACGGCCCGTCGACAATCCTGTCGCGGGAAATTTGAGAGGATGGGTTACGGATATGGCCACTGGCACCGTGAAATGGTTCAACTCTACCAAAGGGTATGGCTTCATCGCCCCCGATGGTGGCGGCAAGGACGTCTTCGTCCACATCTCGGCGGTGGAACGCGCCGGGCTGACCGGACTTCAGGACAACCAGAAAATCAGTTTCGAGCTTCAGTCGGGCCGTGACGGTCGCGCGTCGGCGTCGGATCTGAAGCTGCTCTGAGCGCCAGAACGCCCAATTTCGGGCACCAGAATTCTGAAAACCCGCCGGCGCCTCCGGCGGGTTTTCTCATGCGAGGCAATCCTTGATCCACGCCAGACGCTCGGCCAGTGGCAGCTTGGGAAGGATCACCGCTTGGTAGCCGAAGCGCGGCAGGAACGTGAGCAGACGCTCGTATTCGGCGAGGGCGGCGGAAAGGTCGCCCGCCCTTTCCGCATCGGCGCGGTGCAGCTCGGGCCACGGCGGGGCCATCAGGACCTGTGGCGCATAAAGGTCGGGAAGCAGGTCAGCCTCAGGCGGCAGATCCCCTGTGGCGGCCTCAAAGGCTGCGATGGCATCAACCAAGCCACGGTCGAACAGGACCGCCCCCCTCATCTCCTTGGCCACGGCGAGATCGTCCAGCGACAGGGCAATGGCCCGGCGGGCGAAGCCGGCGAGATCCTCCCATGGCAGACCCTGTCTGTCACCGGCGAGGGAGGCCCGAACGATCCGGCGGCCCGGCTCCTCGATGCCCGCGCCGCCGGCCTGGCGCCAGGCCGCCAGCAAGGTGGATTTCCCCCCGCCCGAGCAACCGCTGAGCAGGTGGAAACGGCTCACGCCACGCCCAAGGCCGCGCGGGTTGCCGGGGTCCAGCCGAGGTACCAGCTGCCCTCCGACGCGATCACCGGGCGCTTCATCAGCGTGGGGTTCTCGGCGAGCAACTCAGCTGCCGGGCGGGCGCGCTCTTCCGGCGACAGACCGCGCCAGGTGGTCGAGGCGCGGTTGACCAGCTTGTCGCCGAACTGGCCCAGAAGAAGGTCGATTTCCGCCGCGGTCAGGGGCTCGGCCCGGACGTCGCGGAACTCGGCCTCCGGCAGGGCTTTCAGCGCCTTGCGGCAGGTGTCGCAGGTCTTGAGGCCCCAAAGCGAGACGGTCATGGCGGATCCTTTCTGGTTGACGGAGGAAGGGGGGCGTTGCCCCCCTCGGCCTACGGCCTCACCCCCCAGGATATTTAAGGCACAAAGACGATCAGACGGGCTTGCCGGTATGGGCACAAAGGGGGCCGGTGGCAAGGTCGTCGAGGATCGGGCAATCCGGGCGGTCGCCGCCGGCGCAGGCCGAGACGAGGCCCGCCACCGTCTCACGCATCGCTTTCAACTCCGCGATGCGGGCGTCGATGCGGGCGAGATGGTCGGCGGCGAGACGGCGGACATCCTCGCTGGCGCGGCCATCATCCGCGTAGAGGCCCAAGAGCGCGCGGCAATCTTCCAGCGAGAAGCCGAGGCCCCGCGCGCGGTTGAGGAAGGCGAGGCGGTGGATCTCGCCCTCGCCGAAGCTGCGGTAGCCATTGGCATCGCGGCGTGGTGCGACGAGGCCCATGTCCTCATAGTATCGGATGGTTTTGGCGGGCAGGCCCGAGGCGGCTGCGGCTTCTCCGATATTCATTTTGCCTCCAAAGCGGGGCGCAGGGCCTTCAGGCGCAGCGCGTTCGAGAGAACGAAGATCGACGACAGCGCCATCGCGCCGGCGCCGAGCATCGGCGAGAGGGTGAGGCCAAAGGCCGGGTAGAGCACACCCGCCGCGACCGGCACGAGGGCCGCGTTATAGGCGAAGGCCCAGAACAGGTTCTGGCGGATGTTGGTCAGCACCTTGCGGCTGAGATGGATCGCGTTGACCACCCCGCGCAGGTCGCCGGACATCAGCACGACTTCGGCGGCCTCGACCGCGACATCGGTGCCGGTGCCGATGGCGAGACCCACATCCGCCGCTGCCAAGGCGGGCGCGTCGTTGATGCCGTCGCCGACGAAGGCCACCTTGCGGCCGCCTTGGCGCAGGGCCTCGATGGCCGCAACCTTGCCGTCGGGCAGGACCTCGGCCTCGACATGGTCGATGCCCAGCTCGGCGGCGATGGATTGCGCGGTGGCGCGCGCGTCGCCGGTGATCATCGCGGTCTGGACACCCAGCGCGTGCAGGGCCTCGAGCGCGGCGCGGGTGGTGGGCTTCACGCGGTCGGCGACGATCAGCAGGGCGAGCGCCTGCCCGTCGGCGGCGAGGTAAAGGGGCGTGCGGCCCTTGGCGGCTTCCGCTTCGGCGCGCGCCGGCAGATCGCCCAAGGCGATGCCCTCGCGGGTCATCAGGCGCTCGGCGCCGAGGAGGACGTGGCGGCCAGCGACCTGCGCTTCCAGCCCGAAGCCGGGGATGGCCGAGACGCCAGTGGCGGGGGCCAAGGTCAGGCCCTTTTCCTCGGCGGCGCGGAGGATGGCATGGGCGATGGGATGCTCGGAACCCGCCTCGGCAGCGGCGGCGAAGGAGAGGGCTTCGGCCTCGTCGCCCGTGGCGATCAGCGCGACCAGCTCGGGACGGCCCTCGGTCAGGGTGCCGGTCTTGTCGAAGGCCACGACCTCGACGCCCTGTAGTGCCTGCAAGGCATCGCCGCGGCGGAACAGGACGCCCATCTCGGCCCCGCGCCCGGTGCCGACCATGATCGAGGTCGGCGTGGCGAGGCCCATGGCGCAGGGGCAGGCGATGATCAGAACGGCGACGGCGGCGACGACGGCTTGGCCCAGCCCCGGCCCCCAGATCATCCAGGCGACGAAGGTCAGCGCGGCCACGGCCATCACGGCGGGCACGAAGACGCGGGTCACGCGGTCGACGGCGGCCTGAATGGGCAGCTTGGCGCCCTGCGCGTCCTCGACCATGCGGATGATGCGGGCGAGAACCGTGTCCGAGCCCACGCGCTCGGCCCGGTAGGTCAGCGCCGAGGAGCCATTCACCGTGCCGGCGGTCAGGGGCGCGCCTTCGGTCTTCTCGACCGGCACAGGCTCGCCGGTGATCATACTCTCGTCGAGCCAGGAATGGCCGGTGACGACCATGCCGTCGACCGCCACCCGCTCACCCGGGCGCAGATGAAGGAGGTCCCCGGGTTGGACCTCGGCAATCGGCACCTCCTGCACCAATCCGGCACGGTCGATCCGGGCGGTCTGCGGCTGCAGGCCCACGAGCTTGGCGATGGCCGCACCGGTGCGGCCCTTGGCGCGGGCTTCCAGCCAGCGGCCCAGAAGGATCAGCGTGACGATCACCGCTGCCGCCTCGAAATACACAACCCGCGAGCCTTCGGGCAGCAGTTCCGGCACGAAGGTGGCGACGGTCGAATAGCCCCAGGCCGCGGTCGCGCCCATCACGACGAGCGAATTCATGTCCGGCGCGCCATGCAGCAGCGCGGGGACGCCCGCGCGGAAGAAACGCAGGCCGGGGCCGAAGAGTACGACGCTGGTTAGCGCGAACTGCACCAGCCACAGGAAGGTCTGGCCGAAGAGCGCGTGTTGCCAATGGTGGAACGGCGGGTAGAGATGCCCGCCCATCTCCATCACGAAGACCGGCAGGGTCAGCGCGGCGGCCAGCAGGACCGAGCGCAGGAGCGCGGCCTGCTCACCTTCCTTCTGCGCGGCGCGGTCCTCGCGGCTGGTCTCCGTGGCGATTTGCGCGTCGTAGCCCGCCTTGCGCACGGCCTCGGCCATGCGCTCGGGCAGGCCCGAGACGGCGAGATGGCGTACCGTGGCGCTTTCATCGGCGAGGTTCACGCTGGCCGAGACGACGCCGGGAAGTTTCGCCAGCACCCGCTCGACCCGGCCCACGCAGGACGCGCAGGTCATGCCGCTGATCGACAGGCGCGTGACGTCCTCGGGCGTGGAGAAACCGGCGGCGGCGATGCGTTCGGCCAGCTTGGCGGGTTCGGCCACGCCATCGACCGCGACAGTCCCGGTCATCAGATTGGCGCGCACCCCGGTCACGCCCTCTTCGCGCGCCAGCAGGCGCTCGACACGTCCCGTGCAGGACGCGCAGGTCATGCCGTCGACGCGCAGGGTCTGGGTTTGGGAATCGCTCATCTGGACCTCCTTTTCGCCGGTCCTGAGCGATATGATGCTTCCAGTAGCTGGAGGGTCAAGGGCCTTTTCAGCCTAAATCGTCACGGCCTGCTGACGGCACCAATCGAGCACCGCGCCCAACTCGCAGGGCAGGTCCTCGGCCATGTCGCCGGCGAAATCCTCGAATCCCGCGCGGTTGAGGCCCTTGACGCCCATCACCACCGGGATGCCCTGCGCCAAGGCCTCGCCGATGACCGTGCGGAAGCCACGGCCTTCGATCTCGGCCTTGCCGAATTTGTTGAGGATCAGGAGGCGCGGTGCGGCCTGAAGGGTGCCCTCGACCAGCCCCACCGCCTGCGCCAGCCCCTCGGGGTCCAGCCGGCAGCCCGAGCTTTCCTCGCCAAGGTTCTGGCTGATGCGGATCACCTCGGGCCGGCCCAGCACGCGCAGGTCCATGTCGCAATGCTTGGCGCCCGGCTTGCCTGAATTCACCTGCACCACGCCCGAGAGCCGCCAGCCCTCGGCTTCGAGCTTCGCGGCCAGTTCGGCGAGCAGCCGGTCCGTCTGACCGCGTTCGCGGCCGGAAATCGTGGCGAGCATGGGTTCCCCTTGAGGCTGTCCTCTGCCCTGATACCCTGCGTTGAACGACGAGGAAAGGCAGCGGATGGTCGCGGGGCTCATTCTGGCAGGCGGGCGCGCGACGCGGATGGGCGGGGGCGACAAGCCGCTGCTGCCGCTGCGTGGCCGGCCGCTGATCGCGCAGGTGATCGAGCGGATCGCGCCGCAGGTCGGGCCGCTGGCGATCAGCGCGAATGGCGATCCGGCGCGGTATTCGAGTTTCGGGCTGCCGGTGCTGGCGGATGCCCTGCCGGACTTCCCCGGGCCTTTGGCGGGCGTGCTGGCGGGAATGGACTGGGCCGCCGGGCTGGGGGTGGAGCGGCTCCTTTGCGTGGCGGGGGACACGCCGTTCCTGCCGGTGGATCTGGTCGCGCGGTTGGGGGCGCATCCCTTTGCGATGGCCGAGAGCCTCGGGCGGCGGCATCCGACGGTGGCGTTGTGGCCGGTTTCCTTGCGTGACGAGTTGCGGGCGGCGCTGGAAGGCGGCGAGCACCGGGTCGGCAAGTTCGCGATGGATCATGGCTCGGTGAGCGTGGCGTTTGACGCGCCGGAGGACCCGTTCTTCAACATCAACACGCCTGAGGATCTGGCCGAAGCCGAGGCCCGCGCATGAGGTTCGACCGGATCGCCATCCTCGACTGGTCGGCGGCGAACCAGCCGCGCCGGGGCAAGGATTCGATCTGGCTCGGGCTTGAGACGGGCGAGGCCAGCAATCCGCCGACCCGCGCCAAGGCCTTCGCCGCGCTCCGCGCGCTGGTCAAGGACAGCCTGACCCGCGGCCAGAGCCTGCTGATCGGCGCCGATTTCGCCTTCGGCTACCCGCAGGGCTTCGCCAAGGCGGTCACCGGCCGCGCCGACCCGCTGGCGGTTTGGGCCTTCCTTGCCGAACGCCTCAAGGACGGGCCCGACAACCGCTCGAACCGGTTCGAGATGGCCGCTGGGATCAATGCAATGCTGCCCGGCCTCGGACCCTTCTGGTTCAACGCCTCGAATGAGGACCTGCCCGCCCTGCCCCGCAAGGGCAAGGCGCGCTTCGGCCACGGTTTCGACGAACACCGGCTGGCAGATGCCACCGCGAAGGGCGCGCAATCGGTGTGGAAACTGGGCGGCGCGGGGGCGGTCGGCTCGCAGGTGCTGACCGGGTTGCCGATGCTGCATCGGCTGCGGCGGGCCTTCCCCGGACGGATCGCCGTCTGGCCCTTCGAGGCCCCCGGAAAGATCACGTTGGCCGAAGTCTTCCCTTCGATCCTCGCGCCCGAAGTCGCCATACGAACGGCGCCGGGGCTGGTGAAGGATCAGGTGCAGGTCACGACGCTCGCGCGGGCGCTGCATCGCCTGCCCGACCTCTCACCGTTGTTGGAAACCCCGGAGGACAAGCGCATCGCCGAGGAAGGCTGGATCCTCGGCCTCGGGCACGAAGCGGCCCTCAGGACATCGCTCTAGTCGGAAACGCCGTCGCCGCGCTTGAGCACATGGGCCAAGGCCCCGTCCCATTCGTCGCAGCCAAGGTATTGATGCCCGGCCTCGGCGCAGAAATGCGGCATGTCGATCACCGAGGCCCGGTCGGTCGCCAGCACGCGCAACACCTGCCCCGGCGCCATCGCCATCAGCCGTTTGCGCGCACGCAACACGGGCAGAGGGCACAGCAGGCCACGGGCATCGATTTCGTCATCCCAATCCATGCGCGAGCCGTTAGCTCAAGCCCTCAGCGGAGTCGAGACCGCCTTCGGTATCCCCCCGGCACGCGCGACAGGAAATCCGGCGGGCGCTTGGACACCCAGCCGATGAATTTCGCCAATCGCGGCTGGGCCTTGAGCGCCTCGACCGTGTTGAAATCGCGCGCCAGCTCGGCTTCGGTCAGCGTGGCGTGGATTTCCTTGTGGCAGATGTGATGCAGCAGGACGGTCGGGCCGCCCTTGCCGCCTTTCAGCTTGGGAATCAGGTGATGCAGCGATTGCGGAACGCCCTCGGGGATCGGCCGCTCGCACAGCGGGCAGATCGGCTCCGCACCAGCCGCGACCATCGGGTCAGACCTGCGCGTGGAACTGCGGCAGGTTGATCAGCAGGCGACCGTCGCGTTCCATCCGCACGCCGCCCGCGTTCGCGCCTGCCGCGCCGCCGCCGCCCGGCGTCAAGCGGCCCGGAAGATCCCAGGCATAGTCGCCCGCGCCCAAGGTGACCTGTGCGCCCGGCTGCACGCCCTCGGCCTCGGCCACCAGCAGGCCCGCGTCGGCGATCAACGTGACATGACCGACCGGACGCGCCTCGGCCCAGCGGACCCGGAACGGGGTGCGGAACACCGTGGCCAGCGCGCCGGCGCCTGAGAGGTTGACGCGGTCCTCGTAATACAGCGGCGCGCCATGCGCCCAGTCGAGCCTCAGCGCGCCCCCTGCCCCGTTGACCACCAGATGCTGGACCAGCACGGAGAACCCGCCGCTGTTGATCTGCACCGGGGCCCGCTCGCCCTGCCGCGGCCGCGCGCCGAGACGGCCGAACGTTTGCGCCCCAGCGCTGCCGGCAACGAGGCCAGTGAGGGCCAGTGAGGTGAGGAATTGGCGCCGTTGCATGGAAGCTCTCCCGAAGGTCTGATGCATCATCCTAACATAGGAAGCGCGCGGCGCTCCTCAAGCTGGCGTCATCACCCGCAGATCCCCCGAGGCTCCACCCCGGCCCAAGGGACCGAGATTGCCACCTCCGGCAAGTCGCCCGGCGCCATCACCTGCCCCAGCAGGGCGCGCAGACGGCCGGTCCGGGCACCGTCCGGATCAAGCGCCTGACAACAGAGGTATTCCTCGACCAAACTCGCCTGCTGCTCGTAGCCGTAATCGAGGAATTGTCGCTCGCTGTCGGTGTCGAACAGATAGGGGTCGTCGGTCTGGGCATGTTCGCGCCCGACGCGCCACAGCGAATAGCCGGTGCGGTCGCGGTTCTGCCACTGCCAGACATGGGTCAATTCGTGCACCAGATACATCGCCTGCCCCAGCGACAGGCTGCCATCCTCGGCCCGTGCGAAATCCGGGCGCAGCACGTCCGGGCGAACCTGAATGCTATGGCCCAGCACCAGACCGGCGGCACGCCCGCGCTCTACCGTGCCCTCGGCGGGGGGCAACAGACGCTCGCGGCAGGTGGTACGGGGCCGGACGGTGTAGAGGTGGCTGCGCATGCCGATGAAGCCGTTCTCGACAAAGCGCACCGGCGCCGGATCAAGGCTCGGCCCGAACATGCGCGAGGCCAGCGCCGTCTCGGAGGGCGTCAGGGCCCGCCCGCAAGCGGTCAGCATCAACAGGGAAAAAACGAGCCAGCGCATCGCTCTATCCGAGGGCCGCAGCCCCTGCAGGTCAAGCGATTCGACAGGGGTGGACGATCACGCCTGCGCGGGGTCGACCGGATCGGCGCCGCAGAACATGTCGTACATCAGGCCGATCGTGCGGGCTGCACGGGGATCGCCCAGGGTGTAGTAGATCGTCTTGCCGTCGCGACGACACGAAACCAGCCCCTCCAGCCGCAGCCGGGCCAGTTGCTGGCTGACCGCTGCCTGACGCGAGCCCAAAAGCTGCTCCAGCTCGGTCACCGACTTCTCGCCCGAGGACAGATAGCACAGGATCAAAAGCCGGCCCTCATGCGCCAAGGCCTTCAGGAAGGCCGCGGCAGCCGTGGCCTGCTGAACCATGTCATCCACCGGACGCGTCGCGCAGTCGGTGCCACCCGCCATCAGGTCGGGATCAGCCACCATATTCGAATTTTCGAGCGCTTGAGTGTCGGTATTCAGGGTCATTCGCGGGGCTCCGGGCATTTAAGGATGCAAGGATCGCAATCTGTTCGATAGAGATAGGGGATCCAAGGCGCTGAAGCAAGGCCTCTGTCCTTGGCTGGGCGGAGCGCAGCCACGCCCGGAACGCAAGCGGGGCGCAACGTCCTACGACATTGCGCCCCGTGCAATCTTGATCAGTCGGATCAGAGGTCCGCGTCTTCGTCCGAAGCGGCACCGATTTCGTCGAACAGCTCGGCGATTTCGAATTCGGCTTCAGCTTCCGCTTCGGCGGCCAGTTCCTGGATGGACTTGCCCGAGGCCTGCAGTTCGGCTTCTTCCGGCGAACGGGCGACGTTCACCGAGATGTTGGCCGACACTTCGGGGTGCAGGACGACGGTCAGGCCGTGCAGGCCCAGGTTCTTGATCGGCGCGTCCAGGATCACCTGGCGACGGTCGACCGAGAAGCCCTCGGCGGTGACGACGTCGGCGATGTCACGCGGGGTGACCGAGCCGTAGAGAGCGCCAGCGTCCGAAGCCGAGCGGATCACCACATAGGTGGTGCCGTCCAGTTTCTCGGCCAGGGCTTCGGCTTCTTTCTTGGTTTCCAGGTTGCGCGCTTCGAGCTGCGCTTTCTGGTCCTCGAAGGAGGCTTTGTTGGCGTCGGTGGCGCGCAGAGCCTTGCCTTGCGGCAGCAGGAAGTTGCGGGCAAAGCCGTCGCGAACCTTCACGACGTCGCCCATCTGGCCCAGCTTGGCCACGCGTTCGAGCAGAATCACTTGCATGGTTCTATCCTCACTTCACGGCGTAAGGCAGCAGGGCGAGGAAGCGGGCGCGCTTGATGGCGCGGGCCAGTTCACGCTGCTTCTTCGCCGAAACGGCGGTGATGCGGGCGGGGACGATCTTGCCGCGCTCGGAGATGTAGCGCTGCAGAAGACGGGTGTCCTTGTAGTCGATCGCGGGGGCGTTCTCGCCCGAGAACGGGCAGACCTTGCGGCGACGGAAAAACGGTTTGGTGGCCATGGGGTGTTACTCCTGTCTGACCTGGATCAACGACGCGGGCCGCGGTCGCCGCGATCGCCGCGGTCACCACGTTCGTCACGCTTCTGCATCTGCACCGAGGGGCCATCCTCATGCGCTTCGACCTTGATCGAGAGCACACGCATGACGTCGTCGTGCAGGCGGGCCAGACGCTCCATTTCCTGGATCGCAGCCGAAGGGGCGTCGGTGCGCAGGTACATGTAGTGACCCTTGCGGTTCTTGTTGATCTTGTAGGCCATCGTCTTGACACCCCAGTATTCGGTGCCGACGATCGTGCCGCCGTTGTCGGAGATCACGGTCGAGAAGTGCTCGACCAGGCCTTCCGCCTGCGCGTTGGACAGATCCTGACGCGCGATCATGACATGCTCGTAGAGAGGCATGCGTGCTCCATTTCTATCAGGGCGCATTTCAAAAGACGGGCCAGTGAGACCCCGCCGCGGCCCGCCCACGAGATGCTGCGCCGGAATCGTGGGATACGGCGGGATGGGGCCTTATAGCGGGATTCGAGGGGTGCGCAAGGGAAAAGCCCGGCGAAGGCTACGGGTCCCGGTGAGGGCTGTCGCGCCCTTTCCTGCAAGGCTCATGCCCGATCCGCGCGGGCATGGCAAGAACCGGCCAAGGCTGGGTGCCGTGGCCGGTTTTCGTGCGTGTCGTTGCTTTGGGTCAGGCGCCTTTCGGCAGCTTGTAGGCCAGCCGCAGCCCGCCCCAATGGCGCCCGCGCACGGTGATCGGCGCCGAGACGTCCTTCATCATCACGAACTGCCCGCCGCCCATGTCGCGGCGATAGGCCTGCAATGTGAAGGCCTGTTTCGAGCGCCCGGCCGTCAGGCCGACGCGGTCGTCGAACATGCGCCGGTTGCGGCAATTGGCGGCGTTCCACGCGGGGTCCCCGCGCCGTTGCGGCTGCGAGAACACCCGGTTGTGTGTCGGCAGATAGCCGTTGCGGTCGACGGCAGCGCAGAACACCACCAGCGGCGACAGCTTCAGCATCGGTTCCTGGATCGGCGGCAGCAGCTGGTCGGTCAGTGCCGTGAACCGGGTCAGCACCTGCTTGGGATCACTACCCTGCACCGCGCGATACTCAGCGTCGAACAGGTCGTTGAGGGTGATCTTGCCCGAGGCCACCGCCTTCTCGAAGGCTTCCGAGATCTGCGCGGCCCCCGCCTGGACGGCGTTGATGAAGGGCGAATCCACCGTCTCCACGCCGAGGCGCGCGAAATCGGCCGTCAGGCGCTGCGAGAGGCCGAGGATATTGTCGAACGTGTCACGCACGCCGGTGATGCCGCGCTCGGCCATGGTGACGCTGTCGGCGAGCTGCAGGATCCCCCCCTCCACCGTGCGAACGGATTGCGCCGAATTGCGCCGCGCCTCATCAATGCGGGCCTGCTGGCGGTCGACCTCGGCAATCGCCTCGTCGACCTTGAGGCGGACGGACGCGTGATTGCGGGCCTCATCCTGCATGGTGGCCGTCCGGGCCAGCACGCGGGCGTTGGTATTGGCGATCTGGTCGGCTGCGGCGCGCAGGCTGTCCAGCGTCTGGCCGATGTCGCTGGTGGCGGCGGCGGTCCGCTCGGACATAGCCTTCACCTCTTGCGCGACAACCATGAAGCCGCGCCCGGCACTGCCGGCCCGCGCGGCCTCGACCTGTGCGTTCAGGGCCAGCATGTTCGTCATCTGCGCCACGGAGGCGATTTCCTCGGCCACGCGGCCGACGCGGTCCAGCGCATGGGCCAGACCTTCGACGCAGGTCTCCAGCCCATCCACTTCCTCGGCGAGGAGCTTCACCTCGGCAATCACCTTCTCGAAGCCGTGGCGGGTGGCCTTGCGCAGCTCGGCCGCGCTGGCGGTCGCGGTCGACGCGGCACTGGTCGCGGCCTCAACCTCGGCGCTGCCCGTGGACATGTCACGCGCCGCGTTGCGCAGCTGTTCGGCGGTACGAACCTGACGCGTCAACTCTCCACTGACGGCATCGGCGTGACCCAAGGCATTGGCGATCAGGACGGATAAGGTCCCGGCTTCTGCCGCCATCGTCTTGATCGCACCGCTGTCCCCCGCGGGGCCGTGGGGTTGGGTCGTGTCTCGCATTCCTGTGTCTCCAACGCCGATGCCATCCGCGGCCCGCCCTTGCCGGCAATTGCCACGAACGCATCCAGCCTTTATGCCCGGCAAAAAGCTAAATGGAGGTTACCGTGACCCGCGCATTCGTTTTCCCCGGTCAGGGCGCACAAGCCATCGGCATGGGCCGGGATCTGGCCGAGAGCTATCCCGCCGCCCGCGCCGTCTTCGACGAGGTAGACGAGGCTCTGGGCGAGAAGCTGTCCACCCTGATCTGGGAGGGCGACATCGCCGAGCTGACGCTGACCGCCAATGCCCAGCCGGCGCTGATGGCGACCTCGCTCGCCGCGATGCGCGCGCTGGAGGCCGAGGGCTTCGCGATCACCGACGCCGCCTTCGTCGCCGGCCACAGCCTCGGCGAATACTCGGCGCTGGCCGCTGCCGGCGCGCTGAGCGTCGCGGACACTGCCCGCCTGCTGCGCACCCGCGGTCAGGCCATGCAATCGGCGGTGCCGGTGGGTGTCGGCGCCATGGCTGCGCTGCTGGGCCTCGATTTCGTGGCCGCGACCGAGGTCGCCTCGGAAGCAGCACAGGGTGAGGTCTGTCAGGCCGCCAATGACAACGACCCGGCGCAGGTGGTGGTCTCGGGGCACAAGGCGGCGGTCGAGCGCGCCGTGGAACTGGCCAAGGCCAAGGGCGCCAAGCGTGCGGTGATGCTGCCCGTCTCCGCGCCTTTCCATTGCGCGCTGATGCAGCCCGCCGCCGACGCGATGGCCGAGGCGCTGGCCGGGGTCACGCTGACCGCCCCCGCCGTGCCGGTCGTCGCCAATGTCCGTGCCGAGGCCGTCACCGACCCGGAAGTGATCCGCGCGCTGCTGATCGAGCAGGTCACAGGCTCGGTCCGCTGGCGCGAGTCGATCGGCTGGATGGTCGATCAGGGCGTCACCGAATTCTGGGAAATCGGCGCCGGCAAGGCGCTGTCGGGCATGATCAAGCGCATCCACCGCGAGGCTGTCCTGAAGAACGTCGGCGCCTCGGCGGATATCGCGGCCCTCAAAGGCTGACGCTTACAGCGCGCTGCCTTCGGGCGGCGTGCAGGCTTCGGGCGCGGTGAACGGCCGCGCCCCCAGCCCCTCGGCCCGCGCGGCGGCGTGGACAGAGGGGCGCTCCTCCAGCAGGGCCGCGCTTTGTGCAAGGCGCGGGTAGTCGCCCAATCGGAACCAACGCGCGCCCGGGCCATACAGGGCCGCCCAGCGCATCGTCACCGCGACATAGAGATCCAGCACCGATGGCTCGGCCCCGCCGAACCACGGAACGGTCCCGCACAGGCCTTCGAAGATCGCGTAATGGCGCTGCATCCGGGGGGCGAGGCCCGCCAGCAAGGCCGCCTCGCCGCCGGGGGCGTATTGGTCCGGGTAAAAGGTCATGCGCAGATCGGCATGCAGGGTGTTCGACGCGAAGAACAGCGCCTTCAGGAAGGCCGCGCGCTGGTCGCTACCCGGTGCGGGGGCCAGCGCGCCGTGCTGTTCGGTCAGCCACAACAGGATCGCGGCAGTTTCACTGATCGGGCCCTGCGGGGTTTCCAGCACCGGGATCAGCCCGGCCGGGTTCAGCGCCAGATAGGCCGCCTGTTTATGCGCCCGGACCCGTCGGTCGACCAGAGTGGCACGGTAAGGCTGGCCCATCTCCTCCAGCGCGAGGCGCACGATGAGAGAGGCGTTATCGGGCGCATAGTGCAGCGTATAGGTCACGTCGGTCGCCTGCTGGTTCAAGGTTTTGCCGAAACGGAGGGCTGAAGTCACGGTCGAGCAGCTTGACCTGTGGCCCGGGAACGTCAAGGGGCCGTTATTTTGCGTGGCTTTCGGAAAGATTCTTGGGGATGTGAGGCGACAAGGGCTAGAGTCGCAAAAAGCAAAAATCCTCCGGCGCTATGGACGACCGGAGACGTAGCGAGGGACCGAGGGGAATGCACGCTGAGACCAACGGGGGCGCGGCCCTTGCGAAGAACACCATGTCAGCTGCATTGCGCGGGTTGGCTCGCCGGGTAACCGGAGCCGGCCTCGGGCTGGCGATAGTCTTGTCGGCCGCGATCCCGGGTCTGGGGCAGGCACAGGACACCCCCCTCTTCGAGACGCCGCCGCAAACGCGTCAGGTCTCGGGCATGGTGATGATCGACTACACCCAGCTGGAGCTTGCAAACGGCGGGAATTTCGACCTGTTCGGGGTCCATTACCTGCAACAGATGAATGACTGGCTCTATTTCGGCACCGGCGCCATCGCCCCGATGGTCGAGGGCAATTACAGCGGCTTCTTCGCCGCCGACGCCACCTTGCATGCGCAGGGGCAGATCTCGGGTAATTGGTTCTGGAACGCAGGCATCGC
Source organism: Pararhodobacter sp. CCB-MM2 (assembly GCF_001691415.1). Classification (GTDB taxonomy): domain Bacteria; phylum Pseudomonadota; class Alphaproteobacteria; order Rhodobacterales; family Rhodobacteraceae; genus Pararhodobacter. The sequence goes on along the minus strand of NZ_LRRR01000043.1, from coordinate 14,771 downwards.
CGCCGGGGCCGGCGCGGGTGGCGACAGCATGGTCGGGATCACCCAGCTGTCGGGCGAAGGGCTGTTCGCGCGGGCCTATGCCGGCGTGGGCTATCAGTTCCGCAACTTCAGCTTCGGCGTGAACTATGCGCGGGTGGCGATCCTCGGGTCGCCGATCAACGACTCGAACTTCAACCTGTTCGTGCAGCGGCCCCTGTCCTTCTCGGTCGGGCGCTATGCGGATCATGGGAGGACGGTGGCCGCGGACAGCTTCGATGCCCCGCAGCATGAGAACATCCTGTCGCTGGAGACCAACCTGTTCTCGCAGATCTCGCCGCAGGGCAATTACACCGGCGATGTCGGTGTCGTCTCCAGCCAGTTCACGCATTTCCTGAACCGCGATTACTACACCTTCTTCGCGGTCGACATCGGCTACTACGGCATGCCGTGGTACAATCAGGCGCATGGCGGCTTCGGTCGTCGCTTTCGCCTGAGCGAGCATGTCAGCCTCTACACGCAGCTCGGCGTGGGCAGCGGTGGCTGGATCACCGATGCGATCGACATGGGCCCGGGCTTCATCATCTACCCGAAGGCGACGCTGGAATACCTCTGGGGGAACGGTGTCGGCACCACGGTGTCGGCGGGCTACCTCTATGCCCCGATGGGCACGTCGCGCAACTGGACCTTCGGTCTGGGCTTCAACTACCACCTCTCGCACCCCGAACGGGCCGAGGGCGAGGATCGCAGCGGCGACCTCTATACGATGCGCGGCTTCCGCCTGAACATCATGGACCGGGCGACCGGGCCGATCTTCTACAACCGGCGTGAGACCGAAGGCCTGAACATGATCGCCGTTCAGCTGGACTACGCGCTGAACGACCGCTGGTACGTCGCTGGCCATATCGCCGCCGCGACCGAGGCGTTCCGTGGCTTCGCCGGCTATGCCGAGGGCTATTTCGGGCTGGGCTGGCAGAGCCGCGCCTTCCTCAACGGTCGCCTGCAGGCCTATGCGCAGCTGATGTATGGTCTGAACGACGTGGGCGGCGATGCGGCGCATGACGTGGGCACGCTGCTGTATCCGTCGTTCGGGCTGACCTATGCCCTGAACGAGCGCGTGGCGCTGTATGGGCAGGTGGGCCGGACCATCTCGCTGGGGCAATATACCTCGGGGCTGACCAACCGGTTCGAGAATACCTCGATCGGTCTGGGCGTGAGCTACCGCTTCTCGTTGCCGACCCGGTCGTGATCCTGCCTGTGAAGCCCCCTGTCCCGGCGTCGGGCCCGTTGCTATAACCGGCCCGACCGGATCAGGAGTGCCCCCATGTCCCTGCAACTGACGCCCATCGACCGCGCCAAGTACGCCGCTGCCCGCCGGGCGGTGGATCTGGTCGAGGACGGGATGAAGCTGGGCCTCGGCACCGGATCGACGGCGGCGTGGATGATCCGCGCCCTCGCCGCCCGCGCGCAGGAGGAGAACCTGCGCCTGACCTGTGCGGCGACCTCGAACCGGTCGGCCGATCTGGCGGCAGAGCTGGGGCTGAAGGTCGTCACGCTGGATCAGGCCGGGTGGCTCGATTTGACCATCGACGGTGCGGACGAGTTCGACGCCGAGCTGACGCTGATCAAGGGCGGCGGCGGTGCGCATCTGATGGAGAAGATCGTCGCCGCGGCCTCGGACCGGATGGTGGTCATCACCGACGCCTCGAAAGAGGTGAAGACGCTGGGCAATTTCCCCCTCCCCGTCGAGGTGATCCCCTTCGGCTGGCAATCCACCCGGATGCTGATCGAAGAGATGCTCAACGCGATGGACGTGATGGGCACGCAGGCCACGTTGCGGATGAACGGCGAGGCGCCCTTCGTCACCGATCAGGGCAACCACATCCTCGATCTGGGGTTGGGCCGGATCGGCAACCCGCGGCAGCTCTCGCTGGCCCTCAATCAGGTGCCGGGCGTGGTGGAGAACGGGCTCTTCATCGACATCTGCGACGCCGTGGTCATCGGCTATGGCGACGGGCGGGTCGAGATGCGTGACATCGCCTCGGGCTCGGTCGAGCATGAGCGCATCGTCTTCGAGGAAGAAGACAACATTTTCCGCGATATCTGATCCGCGCGCAGGCGGAGCGGTCGGAAAGGTGCGTATTTTCGGCAGAATGAAGGGCAAGGCGCAGCGCGCAGGTGGTGGGCGGCGTCCCTCTGGCTTGTCCTCTCTCCGGGGGCCGCTTAGGTAAGGGGCCAACGCCTTTCACGGAGAGATCTCATGTCCGCCCCGCTTGCTTCCTTCGATTACGATCTCTTTGTCATCGGGGGCGGTTCCGGCGGGGTGCGGGCGGCGCGGATCGCCTCCAGCGAGTACGGCGCCAAGGTCGCCATGGCCGAGGAATACCGGATGGGCGGCACCTGCGTCATCCGCGGCTGCGTGCCGAAGAAGCTGATGGTCTTCGCCGCCGGTCACGGCCAGTCCATGGACGAGGGCGCGGCCTATGGCTGGCAGGTCGAGAAGGGCCGTTTCGACTGGATGGCCTTCCGCCACAAGCTGGACGCCGAGCTGAACCGGCTGGAATCGATCTATACCCGCAACGCGGAAAGCGCCGGGGTTACGATCTATCACCAGCGCGCCACCATCGCCGGCGCGCATGAGGTGAAGCTGGCCGATGGCCGCGTGGTGACCACCAAGCACATCCTGATCGCCACCGGCGGCACGCCCTTCATCCCCGAGCCCTATCGCAACGTCGGTGCCTGGACCTCGAACGAGGTGTTCCTCGCCGACAAGCTTCCGGCGAACCTGCTGGTCATGGGCGGCGGCTTCATCGCCTGCGAGATGGCCGAGATCTATCAGGGCCTCGGCACGCAGGTGACGCAGATGTACCGCGGTGCGCAGATCTTGCGCGGCTTCGACGCCGACCTGCAGGAGCATGTCGCGGCGGCGCTGGTGCAGCAGGGCGTCGCGCTGGAGGTCAACACCGACCTCGTGTCGTTGGAAAAGCTGGAGGACGGACGGTTCCGCGCCAAGGACAACCAAGGCCGCGACCGGATCTTCGAAGCGGTGCTGTTCGCAACGGGTCGCACCCCCAACACCAAGGGGCTGGGGCTGGAAGAGGCTGGCGTCACGATGGGCAAGGGTGGCGAGGTCATCGTCGACGACTATTCGCAGACCAACATCCCCTCGATCTTCGCCGTGGGCGACGTGACCGACCGCATCCAGCTGACACCGGTCGCCATCCGCGAAGGTCATGCCTTCGCCGACACCGTCTTCGGCGGCAAGACCACCAAGGTCGACCATACCAACGTCCCCTCGGCCGTGTTCACCCGCCCCGAGGCCGGCACCGTCGGTCTGACCGAGGCCGAGGCGGCCAAGGAGCATGATATCGACGTCTATCTCGCCAGCTTCCGGCCGATGCAGACCTCGTTCATCGGGGCCGAGACGAAGGCAATGTTCAAGCTGGTGGTCGATCAGGCCTCGGGCCGTGTGCTGGGCTGTCATATCGTCGCACCCGGCGCGGGCGAGCTGATCCAGATCGCCGGTGTCGCGGTGAAGATGGGCGCAACGAAAGCCGATTTCGACGCCACGATTGCCGTGCATCCGACGATGAGCGAGGAATTGGTGCTGATGAAGAAGCCGACGCGCTCGGTTTCGCGGCAGGGCTGAGGGCCCGTCTGCCGCGGTAAAATGGCGGTCAGGGCGGGGAAGTCGCGGGCGATTTGGCTTGAAACCCTGCCCATCGTGCCCAATTGAGGGCATGATACAGACCGGATGACAGACCTGAACCAAGGAGAGGCCATGTCAGGCAACAGTGGAGGCCCGTGGGGCGGCGGTGGCTCGAATAACGGGGGCCGCGGCAATTCGGGTGGGGGGAACCGCCCGAACGGCAGCGGCAACGGGCCCGAGCGTCCCCAGATTCCCGAGATCGATGACCTCGTGAAGAAGGGCCAGCAACAGCTGAAAGTCCTGATGGGCGGTCGCGGTGGCGGCTCGAACGGCACTGGCGGCGGTGGTCGCGGGACCGGTGGTCCGGGCATCACCGGGCGCGGCGTTCTGCTGGGCGCCGTGGTGCTGGCGGGCCTGTGGGCCTATGCCTCGTTCTACACGGTGCGCCCGGAAGAGCGCTCGGTGGAGCTGCTGTTCGGTCAGGAATATTCGACCGGCAACCCGGGTCTGAACTTCGCCCCCTGGCCGGTCATCACCGCCGAGATCGTGCAGACCACGACTGAACGCGTGACCGAGGTCGGCGCGGGTCGCTCGGCGCTCGATCAGGGCCTGATGCTGACGCGGGACGAGGCCGTGGTGGACATCGAATTCCAGGTCGTCTGGAATGTCGCCAACCCCTCCGACTTCCTGTTCAACCTCGCGGATCCGGCCAACACCGTCCGTGCGGCGGCGGAATCGGCGATGCGCGACATCATTGCGCGCTCGGAACTCTCGCCCATTCTCAACCGCGACCGGGGCACGATTGCCGCCGAATTGCGTGCGGCCGTGCAAGGGATCCTCGACGATTACGAGGCCGGCATCAACGTGATCCGGATCAACTTCGACCGGGCCGACCCGCCGCGTGAGGTGATCGACAGCTTCCGCGAAGTGCAGGCCGCCCGGCAGGAGCGTGACCGCCTTGAGCGTCAGGCCGATGCCTATGCCAACCGCGTCCTCGCCGGTGCCCGCGGTGAAGCCGCGCAGGTGCTCGAAGAGGCCGAAGCCTATCGCGCCCAGGTCGTCAACGAGGCCGAGGGTGAAGCCAGCCGCTTCCTCGCGGTCTGGGAAGAATACCGCAACGCGCCCGACGTGACGCGCCAGCGGATGTATCTGGAAACCATGGAGCGCGTGCTTGGTGGCATGGACCTGACCATCCTCGACGGTGTGACCGGCGAGAACGGTGGTTCGGGCGTGGTGCCCTACCTGCCGCTGGATACCCTGCGCGGAGGCGCGGCCCCCACCACGAGCAGCCGCTCGACGCAATCGAACTCGGGGAGCAACTGATGAAACGCGTCACTCTCCTCATTCCCGCCGTCATCATCGCCGCCGCTCTGGTGCTGTCCTCGATGTTCGTCGTCGACGAGCGCGAAAACGTGCTGGTGCTGCAATTCGGTCAGGTGAAGCAGGTCCGCTCGGACCCCGGCCTGTATTTCCGCGTGCCCTTCATCCAAGAAGTCGTGCGCTACGATGCCCGGATCCTCGGCCTGCAATCGCAGCCGTTGGAAGTCACCCCGGCCGATGACCGTCGTCTGGTCGTCGACGCCTTCCTGCGCTGGCGCATCGCCGATGTGCAGCGCTTCCGTCAGGCTGTCGGCACCGAGGGTGTCCGCGCCGCTCAGGTCCGCATCGAGCGCATCCTGAACGCCGCCATCCGCGAAATCCTCGGTTCGGTGCCGTCGAATGCCGTGCTGTCGGAAGACCGCACGCAGCTGATGGAGCAGATCCAGGACGTCGTGGACCGCGAGGCCCGCTCGCTGGGCGTCGACGTGATCGACGTGCGTCTGACCCGCACCGACCTGCCCGAGCAGAACCTCTCGGCCACCTATGCCCGTATGCGCGCCGAGCGTGAACGCGAAGCGGCGGACGAGATCGCCCGGGGTAACGAGGCCGCCCAGCGTGTCCGCGCCCAAGCCGACCGGACGGTGGTGGAACTGGTGTCCAGCGCCCGCCGTGACAGCGAGATCGTGCGCGGTGAAGCCGATGCGACGCGGAACCGGATCTATGCCGATGCCTTCGGTCAGGACCCGGACTTCTTCGCCTTCTCGCGCTCGCTGACCTCGTATGAGCGCGCGCTGACCGGCGACAACGCGTCGATGGTTCTGGCCCCGGACAGCGACTTCTTCCGCTTCCTGCGCCAGATCGATCCGGCGGGCACCGTAGCCGCGGCCCAAGCCGCCGCACCGGCCCCGCAGGCCGAGGAGCCGGCCGCGACGCAGGCCGAAGCGCCGGCAGAGGCCCCGACGGCGGCTCCGGCCGAAGAGCCGGCCCCCGATGCGGAAGCCGCACCGGAAACGGAAACCGCTCCGGCCAACTGATCCCGACACACAAGCGCGCCCCCGTCTTCGGGGGCGCGTTTCTTTTTGCCCTCTCGTACCCCCGTGACCGCCATGACCAACCTCGACGCCCCGATCCTTGAACCCGGCGAGACCATTCTTGAGACCTATCGCCCGGACCGCGGCCGCTACTGGCGTGACCACGGGGTTATGGCCGTGGGCCTGATGGCACTGGCGGGCGGCGTCCTCTGGGCGATCGACAGCCCCTATCCCGCCATCGGCTCTCTGGGCGCGATCCTCGCCGTGGGGGTGCGCGCCGCTTACCTCTCCTCCGAGACGCTCAACCTCAGCTGGACACTCACCGACCGCCGGCTGGTCCTGCCCGGCGGCCAGCGGTCCGTCCCGTTGACGGACTTGGAGCGCGTTCGCCCCTTCCTCGGCGATGTGCAGGTGATCACCCGATCCGGCGACAAGCACCTGCTCAAGCACATGGCAGATGCCGCGAACGTGGTCGGAAAAATCACCGAGGCGCGGGATAAACGCGCGAAACGCCGCGTATCGTGACCCTTCGCACGCCCGGTTAACTGGTCTGCAAGGCCAAGCGCCCCATCCTCAGATCCAAGCAAAGGATTCGAGCGATGATGCACACCTCTGACCTCCCTGCCCTTCCCCCCGCGCTGATTTTCGTGGCGCTGGCCGCTTGCCTGCTCACCGCGCTGTTGACCGCCCCCGGCCTTGCCCCGGTGCGACAGGCGTTCAAGACACCCCGCCCCGCGCTGCGCCTCGCCCCGGATGAGAAGCTGCTCCTGCGCCTCAATCCCGACGGGCGGCTGATGCGGCTCGCTGCCGTGGCGATCTTCGCGCTGACCATCGCGCTGTCGCTGGCCGAGCAATGGCTGCTCGGCGCGCGCCCGTCCGAGGCCTATCTGGCGCTTCTACCCTTCTCACTGGCGGCCCTGTGCTACCTGCGCGCCCTGTCGCGCTGCGGCTGGGTCGTGACCAACCGGCGCGTGGTGACGGACCTCGGGGCGTCGCTGCCTCTGGCCGAGATCGGGCGCATTGCCGTCGGCCCCGCCTTGCTGCGCCTTGACGGTGTCGGCGCGCAATCCATTCAGCTGCACGGGCTGACCGACGCGCCCGGTGCCGCGCGCACCATTCGCGCGGCGCTGCAGGCCGCCTGACCGGTAGCGCCGCCGCCGCGACAGCGTTATAGAGGCCGCCGAGCCCCCACCAAGGGGGGCAGGACAGAAGGCGGCGCGCATGATTCTGCATTTCACCAACGCCCGGCTGATCGACCCCGAGGGCGATAGCGTCACCACCGGCAGCCTCACCATCGAGGACGGTCGCATCACCGCGCTGAACGGCGGCGCCCCCGCCGGGGCCGAGGTGATCGATGCGCGCGGCAAATGCCTCGCCCCCGGTCTGGTCGATTGGGGTGTGCATGTCGGCGAACCCGGCGCGCGCCACAAGGAGAGCTACCGTTCGGCCGGCCTCGCTGCCGCCGCGGGGGGCGTCACCACCTTCATCACCCGCCCCGACACCACGCCCGCCACCGATACGCCCGAAGCGCTCGACTTCCTGCGCCGCCGCGCCGGGGCCGAGGCGCCAGTGCATGTGCACCACATGGCCGCCCTGACCCGGGGCCGCGAGGGGCGCGAGATGGCCGAGATCGGCTTCCTGCAGGACGCGGGCGCCGTGGCCTTCACCGATGGCGATCATGTCATCGAGAACACCAAGATCTTCTCGCGCTGCCTGACCTACGCCCGGTCCTTGGGCGCCTTGGTCGTCGGCCACCCGCAGGACCCCGGCCTGAGCAAGGGCTCGGCCGTGACCTCGGGCAAGTTCGCCTCGCTGCGGGGCCTGCCCGGTGTCTCGCCGATGGCCGAGCGCATGGCCTTCGACCGCGACATGGCGCTGATCGAGATGACCGGCGCGCGTTACCACGCCGATCAGGTCACCAGCGCCCGCACCCTGCCCGCGCTGGAGCGCGCCAAGAAGAACGGGCTCGATGTGACGGCGGGGATCTCGATCCACCACCTGACGCTGAACGAATACGACGTCGGCGACTATCGCAGCTTCTTCAAACTGACCCCGCCCCTGCGCTCGGAAGAAGACCGCCTCGCGATGATCGAGGCCGTGGGGTCCGGGCTGATCGACGTCGTGGGGTCCATGCACATGCCGCAGGACGAGGAATCCAAGCGCCTGCCCTTCGAGGAAGCCGCCCCCGGCGCCGTGGGTCTGGAAACCCTGCTGCCCGCCGCCCTGCGCCTCTATCACAACGACCAACTGACCCTGCCGCAGCTGTGGCGCGCGATGGCGCTGAACCCGGCGAAACGGCTGGGCCTCGACGCCGGGCGGCTGGCGGTCGGTGCGCCGGCGGACCTCGTGTGGTTTGATGCGGACGCGCCTTTCGTGCTCGACCGCTTCACGCTACGCTCGAAGTCCAAGAACTCGCCCTTCGACGGGGCGCGGCTGCAGGGCCGGGTGCTGGGCACCTGGGTCGCCGGTCAGCCGGTTTACGCGCGCGAGGTCGCCTGATGTTCCCGGAGATCACCACCGCCTCGATCCTGCTGATCCTCGCCGGGATCGGCGCCTATCTCTTGGGCTCCATTCCCTTCGGCGTGGTCATCACCCGCGCGATGGGGCTAGGCGATGTGCGCAAAATCGGCTCGGGCAACATCGGCGCGACCAACGTCCTGCGCACCGGCAACAAGGGTGCGGCGCTGGCCACCCTTCTGCTGGACGCGGGCAAGGGCGGCATCGCCGTGCTGATCGCCCGCGCGCTGCTGGGTGAGGACGCGGCACAACTCGCCGGTTTCGCCGCCTTCCTCGGCCACCTGTACCCGGTCTGGCTTGGCTTCAAGGGCGGCAAGGGCGTCGCGACGTTCCTCGGCACGATGCTGGCACTGGCCTGGCCGGTGGGCCTTTTGTGCTGCGCCACCTGGCTGGCCGGACTGGCGCTGACGCGGATCTCTTCGGCCTCGGCGCTGGTGGCCTCGCTGTCAGCGGCGGGGTGGCTCTGGGTCTTCGGCCCGCAAAGCATGATCCTTCTGGCCCTAGCCCTCGCCGCGCTCGTTTGGATCCGCCACACCGCGAATATCCAGCGCCTCATCGCCGGAACCGAGCCCAAGGTCGGCAAGTAATCCCCGCCCTTTCACGCTGCCCCAAATACGCAGAAGGCGCGCGATCCCCTTGCGCGCCTTCTGGCATTCTCACCTTGTCGCAAATACTCATACGACCTTGGCCAAGGGCCGTCAGGCCGCGAACAGAGCCCGTGCCTCGTCGCCCGACAGCACCGGCCGCGCCGCCCCGAACGAGGCGATCCCGGCCTCCGTCGCCAGCTCGGGGAACAGGCCCAGCAGCTCGGCGCGGGTGTTCTTCTCCAGCGCGTTGATCACGCCCAGAGCAGGCTGGAAGCTCTCAGTCCAGGACCCCTCGGCGCGGATGATCTCATGACGGGCGCACATGATGTGCAGATAGCTCACGTCGCCTTCGACGATGCGGCTGACGCCCGGCAGACCCATCAGGTCCACCGCCGCCACCAGCAGTTCGCTTTCGCCGAACATCAGCTCGGCGCGCGGCCCACTGATCAGCATGCGGTGACGCGGCGAGACGACAAGGTCACGCTCCGGCAGGCCCCGGCCCAGCGCGCCCTGCGCGATGCGCACCGGCGCCGCGGCGGGGACCATGGCCATCTCGGCTGCGGTCATGTCGCGACGGCCCATCCAGGTCATCTCCTGATAGCCGTGGTCGCGGGTCAAGAGCTTGTCGCCCAGCACCAGATCCTCGACCGCGACGCGGCCGCGCAGGGTGTCGATCAGGGTTCCCGGCGCGAAGCAGATGATCTTCTCGAAGCTTTCGAAATCCAGCCGCTTGCCGTCCTTAAAGACGACGTAGCCGGTCTGGGAATACGTGCCATCGCCGTTGTCGATGGTCCCGGTGATGGTCACCACCGCCCCTTCCGAAGCATCGGGCAGCACCAGCGTGTCGAAGCCCGACCCGCCATGCACATAGCCGTTGGTCGAGGTCAGCACCTGCGCGGTGTCGGTGCCCGAGCCCATGTAGACATTCTCGATCTCGGCGAAATTGGCGGTGTTGCCGCCGTCCGTCATCGTCCCGGCCTCGTTGCCGGTGTAGATCAGCGTGGTGTCCAGCGTCATCTTCGACGCATCAATCTTGTCGCCGATGGTCTCGCCTGTCTCACCGCCGACGATCTCATGGTTGCCGAAGCCGTCGAACACGTCGAAGGTATCGTCGCCCGAGCCGCCATAGGCCGTGTCGTCGCCATTCCCCAGCACCAGCGTATCATTGCCATAGCCGGGTTCCGGCGAATCCGAGGGCGAGTTGCCGCCGGTGTCCCCAAAGGCGCTGTCACCGTAGAGGATGTTGTTGCCCTCGCCGCCGATGATGAGGTCATTGCCCTCGCCGCCGATCAGCTTGTCGTCACCCTCATTGCCGTACAGCGTGTCGTCGCCGGCATCGCCCCAGATGGAATCGTTGCCGTCGTTGCCCGACAGAAGGTCATTCCCGGCCCCGCCGAAGATCCAGTCGTTGCCCGCGCCGCCGTTGATCGTGTCGTCGCCAATGCCGCCATAGACCGTGTCGTTGCCGCCGTTGGCATCGATCCGGCTGCCGCTGTCGCTGGCGGTATCGCCGTCGGTGTCGGTGTAGCCGACGCTGATCGACTCGCCCGCATCGGTGCCGTCGACCGTGCCCGGCGTGGCCAATGTCACGGTATCATCGGCGTCGATATTGGCGAAGTTGACCTCGGTCATGCCGGGGGTGGTGTTGGTCGCCACAATGTCGATCGAGGTGATGTTCACCAGATCGCCATTGCTGTCGAAGGGCACCAGCATCTGCGACGCGATGCCGGTATCCGGGTCCGTCACCTCGATGACCAGCAGGGTCATGGTGGCCGTGACGCTGCCGCCGACCGCGCTGGAATAGGTGACATCCGCGCTGAGCGTGCTGAGGCTGGTGATCGAGCCGATGAGCCCGTCCATCACGAAGCCGTCGCCGACCGACATCCGCCCGGCCGCGCCGGTCGCCGTGCTGATCGCACTGTCCCCGATGCCGGTCAGGCCCGAGCCAAGGGTCAGGGAATCGCCGGGCGCGAAGCCCGAGACATCGGTGAGGATCAGGTCGTTGACGGTGTTACTCATGAGGGCGGCTCCTGCACGGGGGCAAACTCTTTCACCGGGGTCTAGCCCTCGATTGTGGATTGCTTCGGCCTCAATCGGGGCAATTGTGCGGCATCGGGAAACAGGTTGGTTCCGCCGTGAGCAGCGCGATTTTCAAGCCGCATCGCAAAGTGCCCCAGAGATTTCGCGCATTTCCCCGCCGTGCGGCAGGGCTTAGACTGGCCCTCAGAAGCCGGAGCCAGACCATGACCGAAACCATCCTGCGCGGGCGCGTCCTGTCCTTCCGTCGCCGCCCCGAGGGCGTGAGCGACACCGACGCCCTCGATTGGTTCGAGGACGGTGCCGTGCATCTGCGCGACGGGATGATCGTGGCGATGGGTGACTTCGACCGCGTGGCTGTCCCGGGCGTGCCTGTGACCGACCACCGCCCGCATCTGATCACGGCGGGCTTCATCGACACCCATATCCATTTCCCGCAGGTGCAGATCGTCGCCAGCTGGGGCGCGCAGCTGATGGATTGGCTCAACATCTACACCTTCCCGGCCGAGACGCGCTTCGCCGATCCCGCCCATGCCGCGCGCATGGCCAAGGCCTTCTACGACCTGCTGCTGTCGAACGGCACGACTACGGCCTCCGCCTTCTGCTCGGTCCACCCCACCTCGGTCGAGGCCTATTTCACCGAGGCCGAAGGCCGCGGCATGCGCATGCTCGGCGGCAAGGTGCTGATGGACCGTAACGCGCCCGAGGCCCTGCAGGACACGCCACAATCGGCCTATGACGACAGCGCCGCGCTGATCGACCGCTGGCACGGGCGCGGCCGCGCGCTCTATGCGATCTCGCCGCGCTTCGCGATCACCTCGACCCCCGCGCAGATGGAGGCCGCCGGCGCCCTGATCGCCCGCCACCCCGAGTGTCACGTCCAGACCCATCTGTCCGAAAACCTCGACGAAATCGCCTTCGCCTGCTCCCTCTATCCTGAGGCCGAGGGCTATCTCGACATCTACGCCCGCTACGGCATGCTGGGCCCCAAGTCCCTGCTCGGCCACGCCATCCACCTGTCGGACCGCGAACGCGCGGTGATCGGCGAGACCGGCGCGCATCCGGTGCATTGCCCGACCTCGAACCTGTTCCTGGGCTCGGGGCTCTTCGACGAGGCGGCGCTGCGGGCGCATGGCGCCACCTCCGGCATTGCCACCGATATCGGCGCCGGCATGAGCTGGTCGATGCTGAAGACCGGCGGCGCGGCCTATGCGATCGCCCAGCTGCAAAAGCGCAGCCTCGACCCGCTGACCGGCTTCTGGTGGATCACCCGCGGCAATGCCGATGTGCTGGGCCTGACCGACCGGATCGGCACGCTGCAGGCCGGGACCGAGGCGGATATCACCGTCCTCGACAGCCGCGCCACGCCGGAATTGGCGATCCGCATGGAGGCCGCGCAGGATCTGAAGGACGAGCTCTTCGCCCTCCTGATCATGGGCGATGACCGCGCGGTGGTGGAAACCTATGTCGCCGGGCGTCCATCACGTCCCCGTTGAGGCCCGTCGAGACCCTCGACAGAATGCAGGACCGGGCGCATCCTGTCGGGACATTTTATCCCGGAGATTTCCATGCGCCTTTTCCCGATCGCCGCCGTCGCGCTGCTTCTGCCGGCCCCTGTCCTAGCCGAGACCGGACCCGGCTTCTGGTCCTACCCCTCGACGCCCAACCTCGGCGCCGAGGATCTCACCGCTCTGTGCGAAACCGGCTTCTCACTGATCTATGCGGACGGTCACCGCCAAAGCTTTCTGCGGGTCGACACCGACGCCGGCCCCCGACTGATCCTCGACAGCGAGGTCGAGTGCCGCACCGATGGCGATCAGACGGCCTGCGCCGGCTGGGTCTCGGACGGCATGACGCAGAGTGACAGCACCACAGTCACCCGCTTCGACCACCCCGATGGCACCCTCCGCGCGATCACCGATGTGATGGACGGCAGCGCCCCCGTCACCAGCTATCCGCAACTCTGCCCCGACAGTGCCGTCCGCGCAGCCTTCGCCCTGGGCGCCACGCCGGCCCCCTGACCCGTTCATCTTCGTTCCGAAATTATCCTCGGGGGGTGAGGAGCGCAGCGACGGGGGCAGACAGCCCCCCTTCTCCCCTCACCGCAAAGCTCAGCAGTTCGGCACGTTGACGGCCAAGCCGCCCAGAGCGGTTTCCTTGTATTTCTCGCTCATGTCGGCACCGGTCTGGCGCATCGCCTCGATGCAATTGTCGAGGGGCATGAAATGCACCCCGTCCCCGCGCAACGCCAAGGATGCTGCCGAGACCGCCTTGATCGCGCCCAGACCATTGCGCTCGATGCAGGGCACCTGCACGAGGCCCTTCACCGGGTCGCAGGTCATGCCAAGATGGTGCTCCAATGCGATTTCGGCCGCGTTCTCGACCTGCTCAGGGCTCCCGCCCATCACCGCGCACAGCCCGGCCGCCGCCATCGCCGCGGCCGAGCCAACCTCGGCCTGACAGCCGCATTCCGCGCCGGAGATGGAGGCGTTGTGCTTGATCAGCCCGCCGATGGCCGAGGCCGTCAGCAGAAAATCCTCGACCTTGTCGCTGGAGGCCCCCGGAACATGGTCGAGGTAATAGCGGATCACCGCCGGCACCACGCCCGCCGCGCCATTCGTGGGCGCGGTGACCACCTGCCCTCCGGCCGCGTTCTCCTCATTCACCGCCATCGCATAGACCGACATCCAGTCGTTGATCACATGCGGCGCGGTCAGGTTCAGCCCCCGCTCGGCCATCAGCGCATCATGGATGCCCTTGGCGCGACGGCGCACCTTCAGCCCGCCAGGCAGGATTCCCTCGCCGGTCAGACCGCGCTCGATACAGGCATTCATCACCGCCCAGATCCGCTGGATCCCCGAGGACAGCGCCTGCGCGTCGCGGCGGGTCAGCTCATTCGCGCGCTTCATCGTGGCAATGGACAGCCCGCTTTCCTTGGCCATCGCCAGCATCGCCTCGGCGCTCTCGAAGGGGAAGCGCACCGGCGCGCCCTTGGGCCCGGCCTCGCCCGCCTGCATCTCGGCATCGGTCACCACGAAACCGCCGCCGACCGAATAATAGGTCTCCTGCAGGATCACGTCGCCCTGCGCATCGGTCGCCATCAGGATCATGCCATTGGCATGGCCGGCCAGTGCGGGGCCGTAGTCGAAGATCAGATCGGCCTTGGGGTCGAATTTCAACACCGGCAGATCGGGCGGGCTGACGGTCTTCGTGGCCTCGATCTCGGCCATCACCGCTTCGGCGCGGGCGGCATCGAAGCTTTCGGGCAGGAAGCCCGCAAGCCCGAGGATCGTCGCGCGGTCCGTCGCATGCCCGACGCCGGTGAAGGCGAGCGAGCCATGCAGCGAGGCGCGCAGCCCATGGGCATGGAAGGGCGAGGCCCGCAGCCGGTCGAGGAAGCGCGCAGCGGCGACCATCGGCCCCATCGTATGCGAGGAAGACGGGCCGACACCGATTTTGAAGATGTCGAAGACGGAGAGGAACATAGGAGGGCGCTCCGAAAGGCGTTTCGGGCCACCCTAACCATGCGACGACGGGCAAAGCGACCGCCAGCGACACCAAGGCCACGTTTTGCGCCCTGCCCTCCTCACCTTGTCCCAAATACTCAACCTAATGCCCGGCCGGGAGGCGGCCGAAGCGCCCGGGGTGGGTGGG
>NZ_LRRR01000042.1 GCF_001691415.1 Pararhodobacter sp. CCB-MM2 | reverse complement strand
GCAAAACAGTGAAGCTGACACTCACATCATCGGGAATAAACCCTAGTGAGCCGATATACAGACGTCCGATCCATCGAAACGAACCAAACCGCCCGCATATCCCTTCATCACCAAATTTTCAAAAAGCGCTCCGAACACAACACGCAGAACCCGCCAGTCACCCAGCGCCTTCGCTCGCCTCGCATCCAGATTTCGTTTCAGCCTCTCGACCCAGCCCGCCGGCTGCCGTCGCTGCTTCGTTCGCGTTTCCGCGTCCCCGCCGCTTCGGTGAGGCGGTATCTAGGCCCCACGCCGAAAAGCCGCAAGAGGAAAAATGAAGACGTGGGACGTTTTTCTTCGCGAAGCCGTCACAAAGCCCTGTTTTGCTGGGTTTTCGGGCAGAAGTTTTCTCGCTCCCTGCCCCGGATCGCCCTCAGGCTCCGGTTTGCGCCCGGTTTGAATGTTGCCGATAGCCCCTCCGGGCCGCAATTTCCTGACCCGTCGGTCAGAAATGGCCGAATCTAGCCCCGAGTCCCACAGGTTGGGGCGCCGAATCCCGTTCTGATTCCGAGTCGATCACCGGAATCACCGTGCAACGACTCGCGCTACATGCAAACATGGGAATGTAGACCGGTGGGCCCCCTGCCCGCCTACGGGAGGATATCATGATGAATCGCGTCACCCTCGGGCTGGCCCTCGGGGCCTGCCTGACCGCCCTGCCCGCTTTTGCCGACGAGCTGGTGCTCACCCCCTCGGGCATGTCGTTCGAGGATACGGCCTTCGCCCTCGAATCCGCGATCGTCGGTCGCGGGTTGGTGGTCGACTATGTCAGCCATGTCGGCGAGATGCTGGAGCGCACCCGTGCCGACCTCGGCAGCGAGGTCGTGCTCTTCACCAATGCCGAGATCTACATGTTCTGCTCGGCCAATATCTCACGGCAGGTGATGGAGGCCGATTGGCAGAACGTCGTCTATTGCCCCTATGGTATTCAAGTGCTGGAGCGTCCGGGTGAAGAGGTGATGCTGGGCTATATGCACAAGAGCGCCGAGAGCATGGGCCCCGCCAACGACCTGCTGGCCGAGATCGTCGCCGAAGTCACCGAGTAAGGGTCACACCCCTGATCGCCGGAATGAGAAAGGCGCCTCCGTCTCCGGGGGCGCCTTTTGCAATGGCGGGTCGTCAGCGGGGGACGGCGCCGGCCGGCGGGCGGGCCGCCTGAGGCCTGCGTTTCGGGATCAGCCTGAGGGCCAGCAGCCCCACCACCGCCCCGAGGTAGAGGAACGGCTCCCAGGGATAGCCCTTCACCAGCCAGACGAAATGCACGGCTCCCAGCAGGATCGCCGGATAGGTCAGCTTGTGCAGCTTGCGCCATCCCATCCCGCCCAGCTTGCGGATCGACCAGTTGTTCGAGGTCGCCGCCAGCGGGATCAGCAACACGAAGGCCGCGAAGCCGATGGTGATGTAGGGGCGCTTGACGATTTCCTCGCCGATCCGCGACAGGGATCGCAGGTCCAAAAGCGTCCACACCAGAAAATGCGCCAGCACGAAGGCGAAGGCCGTCACCCCCAGCGCGCGCCGGTACTTGATCAGGCTGATGTTGGTCCACGTCCGCAGCGGCGTGATCGCCAGCGTTGCCACGAGGATCTGCAAGGCCACGAGGCCATACTTGCGCTCCAGCGTGTTGATCGGCTCCGGCCCCAGCTGACCCGAGAGACCCAGCCAGAACAGCCACCCCATCCACGCCAGACCCAGCAGATAGATCGGCCAGGCCGGGACATGCCTCTGCGCCCGGTTGATGGATTGTGCGACGGTCATCTCAGTAGTTCTCGCGCAGGTCCATGCCGGCATAGAGCGAGGCGACCTCGTCCTCGTAGCCGTTGAACATCAGCGTGTCCTGCCGGCTGGCAAACAGCCCGCCGCCGATCCGACGCTCCGAGGCCTGCGACCAGCGGGGATGGTCCACCTCGGGGTTCACGTTGGAATAGAAGCCATACTCGCGGCGGTTCAGCGCGTTCCAGGTGGTCGGCGGCTGGGTATCGGTCAGGGTGATGCGCACGATCGACTTGATCGATTTGAAGCCGTATTTCCACGGCACCACCAGCCGGATCGGCGCGCCGTTCGGCTTGGGCATCGGCTCGCCATAGATCCCGGTGGCCAGCAGGGTCAGCGGGTGGCGGGCCTCATCCAGACGCAGCCCCTCGACATAGGGGAAGGGGATGACGCCCCGGCGCACGCCCGGCATGGTCTCGGGCTGGACGATGGTTTCGAAGGCGACATATTGCGCGCCCGATTGCACACCGACGCGGTCCAGCACATCGGCCAGCTCCACCCCGTTCCACGGCACGACCATCGACCAGGCCTCGACGCAGCGGAAGCGGTAGATGCGTTCCTCCACCTCCAGCCCGTCGAGCAGCTCGGCCAGCGAGTAGCTGCCGGGCCGGTCGACCATGCCGTCCACCTGGATCGACCAGGGATCGGTGACCATCGCGCCGGCATTGGCGGCGGGATCGGTCTTGCCGGTGCCGAACTCGTAGAAATTGTTGTAGGTGGTGATCTGCTCCAGCGTGTTGGGCTCCAGCCCCTGCGCCACCGCAGCGCGCCCCCCGGCCATGGACAGCGCCGCAGCACCGCCCAACCCAGCCATCAGCTGGCGGCGGTTCAGCCACATCGCCTTGGGGGTCACATCGGCAGGGGTCAGGTCATTCGTCCAACGGCGGGCCATGGGTCTCTCCTTTGCCTGGGGCCACATCGACGCGCCCCTTTGCAGGACAGTACGGCCAAGGGGCCGCTCCGTTTCACCCGGATTGCCGGTTTCGCGAAAAATCCTGTCAAGAAAATGTGAGCCGCGCGGCGGCGCTGTCCAGTCCTCAGCCCAGAACCTTGCCCGGATTGAGCCGGTTCTCGGGATCATAGGCCGCCTTCAACGCCAGCATCGCCGCGCGAACCGGGGCCGGTTGCGCCGCCTTGAGCGCCGCCAGCTTCTCCAGCCCGATGCCATGCTCGGCCGAGACCGAGCCGCCTTGGAACTGCCGCAAGGTGCCATAGACCGCCGCATCGACGACCTCACGCGGATGCAGCGGGCCGTCCAGCATCAAGGACAGATGCAGGTTGCCGTCGCCGACATGGCCCAACACCAGGACCGAGACGCCCTCCAGCCCCGCACAGGCCGCCTCCAGCGCCTGCACATAGGGATCGAGGTCCGCCAGCTTCAGCGACACGTCATAATGATAGCCCGGCTCGCCGCCCGAGCCGATCAGCCCCCCGCCCTCGCGGATGCGCCAGATCGTGGCGCGCTCGGCCTCGGATTGAGCAATCACTGCGTCCTTAATGGTGCCATCCTCCAAGGCCGGCACCAAGGCCGCCTCCAACGCTTCGCGCGCGGTCTGGTCGTCAGGCCCGAAGGCTTCCAGCGTCAGGAACAGGCCGGGTCCCTCGGCCAAGGGCAGCCGCGTCAACCCCTGCGAGGCGGCGCAATAGCGATAGCAAGCGGGCCACATCCCTTCGATGGCGGCCAGATCGTCGCCCAAGGCGGCGCGCAGACGGGGCATGAAGGACGACAGCGCCTCGGGCGCGATGCCGACCAGCGCGGTGGCGATGGCCTTCGGGCGCGGGAAGAGCCGAAGCGCGACCTTGGTCACGAGGCCCAAGGTCCCCTCGGAACCGATGAACACCTGCTTCAAATCATAGCCCGCATTGTTCTTCATCAGGGGCGAGGTGAGATCTAAGACCGCGCCGTCGGCCAGCACCACCTCCAGCCCCAGCACACCCGCGCGCATCATCCCGTAACGCAACACGCGGATGCCGCCCGCATTGGTCGAGACCATGCCGCCGATGGTGCAACTGTCCCGCGCGCCGATATCGACGCCCGCCATCAGCCCATAGGGCTCCAAGGCGGCATCGAGCTCGGCCAGGGTCACCCCGGCCCCCACCAGCGCCATGCCCTGCGCGGGGTCGATCAGCTCGATCCTGTTCATCCGCTCGAAGGAAACGATCAGCTGGCCCGGATGGCTCTCGGTCCCCTCGACGAGGCCGGTGAGCCCCCCCTGTGGGACGATCCCCATGCCCGGCGTGGCCGTGAGCACCGCCGCCAGTTCCGCCGCATCCGCCGGGCGCACCAGCAGCCCCGCCGCTTGCGAGGTCTTGCACCAGCCGGGGTCGCGCAGCGACAGTTTCTCGGGCCCCAGCACATGCGCCTCGCCCAACAGGCTACGCAATTCGTCGATCAAGGCCATCGTCGTCCCCGGCATTAGAAATCCGGGCGATCCTGTGCCGGATCGCGCGCCGGTGTAAAGGGCGCTCCGAAGGGAGTATTTCGGACAAGGTGATGAACAAGACGCGCGCCCTGTTCTTTCATTCTGCCCCAAATACGCACTTTTGCGCCGATCCCACGCAAACGGGCGGCCCCCGAAGGAACCGCCCGTCAACACAGGATCTCCAACCGCAATCAGAGATAGCGGTTGACGAGGTTCTCCAGACGCTCCTGCCGGCCCGAGCGGGGCTTGGGATCAAGCTTCTTCTCCTCGACCATCGCGGCAATCGACTCGAGGTCCGAATTCAGCAGCGCCTTGCCGTCATCCGTGTCCCAACCCGCGTAACGAGCCTCGCGCGCGGCTTCCAGCTTGCCATCGGACAGCATCGCGGCCGCGGCTTTCAGGCCAGCGGCGCAGGCATCCATACCGCCGACATGGGCAAGGATCAGATCCTCGGCATCGAGCGACTGACGGCGGATCTTGGCATCGAAATTGGTACCGCCGGTGGTGAAGCCGCCCGCCTTGAGCACCTCGTAATAGGCCAAGGTCATCTCCGGCACGTTGTTCGGGAACTGGTCCGTGTCCCAGCCCGATTGGTAATCGTTCCGGTTCATGTCGATGGACCCGAAGATGCCCAGCGCCGCCGCCAGCGCCAGCTCATGCTCGAAGCTGTGACCGGCGAGGATGGCGTGGCCCTGCTCGATATTGACTTTCACCTCGCCCTCAAGGCCGAAGTCCTTGAGGAAGCCATAGACCGTGGCGACGTCGTAATCGTACTGATGCTTCGTCGGCTCCTGCGGTTTCGGCTCGATCAGCAGCGGGCCCTTGAACCCGATCTTGTGCTTGTAATCGACCGCCATCTGCAGCATCCGCCCGGCCTGCGCACGCTCGCGCTTGAGATCGGTGTTGAGCAGCGTCTCATAGCCCTCGCGCCCGCCCCAGAGGACATAATTCTCACCGTTCAGCTGCAGCGTCGCGTCCATGCAGGTCTTGATGGTCGCGGCCGAGTAGGCAAAGACCTCGGGGTCGGGGTTCGTGGCCGCGCCGGACATGAAGCGGCGGTGGCTGAACAGGTTCGCGGTGCCCCAGAGCAGCTTGGTGCCGGTCTGCGCCATCTTCTCGGCGAAATAATCGGTGATCTCGCGCAGGCGGGCGGTGGATTCCGCGAAGCTGGACCCTTCCGGGCGCACATCGGCGTCGTGGAAGCAGAAATAGGGCACATCGAGGATGTCGAAGAGCTCGAACGCCACGTCGGCCTTCAGCGTCGCATGATCCATCGTCTCGCCGAACCACGGGCGCTCAAACGTCTGGCCACCGAAGGGATCGCCGCCGGGCCAGGCGAAGCTGTGCCAATAGGCGGCGGCGAAGCGCAGATGATCCTTCATCGGCTTGCCCAGCACCAGCTCCTCGGGGTTGTAGTGACGGAAGGCGAATTCGTTGTCGCTGTCCGGACCCTCGAAGCGGATTTTGGGGATGCCCTTGAAATAATCGGTCATGGTCTTTCCTGTCGTCAGAGGGTCTTGATCGCGGCATAGGCCGCCTTGTAGCGCTGATGCGCCTCGGCAAAGGCCGGGGCCAAAGCCGCGTCTGGCTCGTGGCTGCGGGCCACGGGGGGCGCATAGGCTGCCTCGACACCCGCGCCGGTGGCGGCCATCAGCCCCAGCCGCGCCGCGCCCAAGGCTGCGCCGAATTCGCCCTGCGCCGGTACGTCGAGCGGGAAGCCGCAGGCGGTCGCCAGCACGTCGAGCCAATAGCCCGAGCGCGCGCCGCCGCCGATCGCCAGCGCGCGGTTGATTTTCGTCCCCGTCGCGCCCAAGGCGTCGCGACAATCGGCAAAGGCGAAGGCCACGCCCTCCATCACCGCGCGGGCGGCGGCCTGTGCGTCGGTGGCGTGGTCGAGATGCAGGAACTGGCCGCGGATCGCCGCGTCGTTATGCGGGGTCCGCTCGCCGCCGAGATAGGGCAGGAACAGGGTCTTGGACGGCGCCTTCAGCGCCCCCAGATCCGAGGTCAGCTGCGCCGCCGATTGACCGGTCAGGCGCGACAGCCAATTGAGCGCATCCGTCGCGGCAAGGATCACGCCCATCTGGTGCCAGGTGCCGGGAACGGCGTGGCAGAAGGCATGCACGGCGGTCGCCGGGTCGGGGCGGTAACGGTCATTCGCGGCGAACAGCACGCCCGAGGTGCCGAGGCTGAGGAAGGCCTCGCCCTCGCGCACCACGCCCGCGCCGATGGCGGCGGCGGCATTGTCCCCGCCGCCACCGGCAACGACACAGACCGGAAGCCCGGTCTCGGCCGCGAGTGAGGCGCGGAGTTGACCCGAAACCGCCGAGCCCTCGACCAGACGCGGCATGTGATCGCGCGACAGGCCGCATTTCGACAGCAGCGCATCCGACCAATCGCGCGCGCCGGTGTCGAGCCAGCTCGTCCCCGCCGCATCCGACATCTCGGCCACGTAGTCGCCGGTCAGGATGTAGCGCAGGTAGTCCTTCGGCAGCAGGATCTTGGCGACCTTGGCGAAAATCTCAGGCTCGTGCCGGCGGACCCATTCGACCTTGGGCGCGGTGAAGCCCGGGAAGACGATATTGCCGGTGATCTCGCGGAAGGCGGGATCGGCGTCCATCGCGGCGGCCTCGGCATGGCTGCGGGTGTCGTTCCACAGCATGCAGGGGCGCAGGACATTGCCGTCCTTGTCCAAGAGCGTCGCGCCATGCATGTGGCCGGAGAGACCGATGCCCTTCAGCCCCGAGCAATCCTTCTGCGCGCGGATCGAGGCCAGTGCCTCGCGCACCGCCGCTTCCCATTGCGCCGGGTCCTGTTCGGACCAGCCGTCATGCGGACGCTCGACCGTCAGGGCTACCGTGTGTTCGGCCAGCACGCGCTGGTCGTCGTCAATCAGGATCGCCTTCAGCGAAGACGTCCCCAAATCCAGTCCAATATACATTATGCCGCCAGATGCTCAGGCTTCTTGCCAAGGATGATCATCGCCAGGATGTCGTCCTCGGTCACTTCATCCACTTTCACGACGCCCACCAGTTCGCCGTTCTTCATCACCGCCGCGCGGTCGCACAGCCGTTTCACCGCATGCACGTCGTGGTCGATGAGGAAGATCCCCAGACCCTGCTTGCGAAGCTCGTTGATCAGATCGGCCACCATCTGCGTCTCTTGCGGACCCAAAGCGGCGGTCGGCTCGTCCATGATCAGAACGCGGGCGTTGAAATAGACCGCGCGCGCGATGGCCACCGATTGCCGCTGACCGCCCGACAGCGCCGATACGGGCGCGTTGAACTTGCGGAAGTTCGGGTTCAGGCGGCCCATGATCTTGCGCGTCTCGGCCTCCATCGCCGCGTCGTCGACGAAGCCCAGAGGCGTCGTGATCTCGCGGCCGAGGAACAGGTTGGCCGAGGCATCGAGGTTATCGGCCAGCGCCAGCGTCTGGTAGATCGTCTCGATATTATGGGTGCGGGCATCGCGCGGGTTCTGGATATCCACTTCCTTGCCGTCGACGAAGATTTGGCCCGCATCCTTGCGATAGGCGCCGGACAGGCACTTGATCAGCGTCGACTTGCCGGCGCCGTTATGGCCCAGAAGGCCCACGACCTCGCCCGGGTACAGATCGACGCTGACATGATCGACGGCCTTGATGCCGCCGAACGAGATCGAGATGTCGCGCATCTCGACCAGCGGGGTTCCGGTACGGTCGACCATCACAGCATTCCTTTCTGGCGGGCAGCGAAGCCAAGGGCCACGGCGACGATTGCGGCGATCAGGGCGAAGAGCCAGCCAAAGGCCACGAAGATCAGGATCGGCAGACCGATCAAGTGGAAGAGCAGCGCCTTGGGCCGAACCGTGGGCACGCGGTAGGCGATGTCCAAGAGTACGGCCTCGACCAGCACGGCGCCGACGACGATGTTCTGGAACGGCGCGTCGACGCCGACCATGGCCATGCCCGATTGCAGCGACTGCATGATCAACGCACCGAGGATCGCGCCATAGATCGTGCCGAGGCCCCCCGACAGTGCCGTCCCGCCGATCACCGCCGCAGCGATGACGCGCAATTCGTCCAGCGTGCCGATGTCATTGGCGTGGTTGGTCAGACGGGCCGAGGCGACCACCGCCGACAGGGCGCAGAGGAAGCCCATGATGGCGAAGACCTTCACGGTCAGGAAACGGGTGTTGATGCCGCTAAGTTCCGCCGAATCCGGGTTGCCGCCGGTCGCGAAGATATAGCGGCCAAGGCGGGTCTTGCGCGCGACCATGGTCATAACCACGGCAACGACGAAGAGCAGCAGCACCGAATAGGGCAGGCCGTAGCCTTCGGTATACCCCTCGGGCAGAACCTCACCGCGCGCTTCGAATTCGCGGCGCAGACGGCCGAGCGGCACCTGATAGGCGTTGACGATGGCGATGAAGCCCAGGATCAGCGCGGCAAAACCGGCGGCGAGGACACCCTCGGCCCACAGAGGCTTCACCGGGAATTCGTGGCGCAGCTTGGCGCGACGGGCCGAGAAGACGATCCACACGGCCACCGCGGCGGCTACGATGCCGAAGACCCAACTTCCGGTCACACCGAGCGTGCCGTTGATGCCACCGAACAGCTGGAAATTCTCGTCCAGCGGGCCGATCGTCTGGCCGCCGGTCAGATACCAGGCGACGTTGCGCCAGATTAGCAGACCGCCCAGCGTGACGATGAAGGCGGGGATGGTCAGATAGCCGACCAGCCAGCCCTGCGCGGCGCCGATCAGCGTGCCGGCCAGAAGGCCCGCGATGATGGCGACGGGGGCGATGGCCCAATGGCCCAGCTCCAGCCCCAGATAATCCGGCAGCCAGGCTTTCTGCGTCATGGCCATCACGGCCGAGCAGGTGGCGAGCAGGGCACCGACCGAGAGGTCGATATGGCGGGTCACGATCACGAAGACCATGCCCGTGGCCATGATCGCAACGCTCACCGTCTGGATCGACAGGTTGAAGATGTTGCGGGCGCTCAGGAATCGGCCGTCGGTCATGACGCTGAAGGCGATGCAGATCACGGCAAAGGCCGCGATCATGCCCAGAAGGCGCGTGTCGATCTCTAGGGAATCGATCAACGAGCGGCGCCGGGGCTGTTCTGCGGGGCGCGCGGTATCGCTCATGGCGGGGCTCTCGGGGCGGGGGGAAGAAAAGGAGAGGCCCCCGCGATCACTGCCGCCGGGGCCGGGTCAGCTTAGTTGCAGGGGGCCGGACCGTCGGTCACGCCCTGGCACAGGGCTTCCTGCGAGATCCAGCCGGCGTCGACGACGACCGACAGGTTCTCGGCGGTCACCGGAACCGGCGCGAGGAAGCGCGAGGTCATCACGGTCCCGGCGGGCGAGGGCCATTCCTGCGCGCCTTCCACGTCGGCCATGGCGGGGCCCCCGGCCAGCGCGACGGCGATCTCGGCGGCAGCGCGGCCCAGCTCACGGGCGTCTTTCCAGACCGAAACGGTCTGCGTGCCCAGCGCGATGCGGTTCAGCGCGGCATGGTCGCCGTCCTGACCCGACACCGGGATGCCCTGCATGCCCTGCGCGGTCAGCGCGGCGACGGCGCCACCGGCGGTGCCGTCGTTCGACGCGACCACGGCATCGACGCCGTTGTCCTGCGCGGTCAGGATCTGCTCCATGTTGCGCTGTGCGTTGGCGGGCAGCCAGGCGTCGGTATAGGCCTCGCCGACGATCTCGATGTCACCGGCGTCGATCGCAGCCTGCAGCACTTCCTGCTGACCACCGCGGAGGAAGTCCGCGTTCGGGTCGGTGGGCGAGCCCTTGATCATCACGTAGCGGCCGGTGGGGGCCGCTTCCAGAACGGCGCGGGCCTGCATGCGGCCGACCTCGACGTTGTCGAAGGTCAGGTAGAAGGCGCGCGGATCTTCGATCAGGCGGTCATAGGCGACGACCGGGATACCCTCGTCGGCGGCGGCCTGCACGGCCGGGCCGATGGCTTGCGCGTCCTGTGCCAGCACGATCAGCGCGTCGACGCCTTGGGCGATCAGCGCCTCGATGTCCGACAGCTGCTTGGCCGAGGAGGATTGCGCGTCGGCCGAGACATACTCGGCGCCCGCGGCTTCCAGCGCGGCGACAATGGCGGCCTCGTCAGTGCGCCAGCGCTCTTCCTGGAAGTTCGACCAGCTGACGCCGACGGTCAGCGCGGCGGCCATGGACGTGGTAAGACCCGCCGTCGCGACGACGGCGGCGAACAATGCTTTACGCATGAATCTCCTCCCTGGATAACGGTCCCTTGTGATGGACCTCGGGTGCGTTCCCGATGGCGGCGAGGATAGGGGTATTTCTTCATGTGTCAAAATAAATATTCTCGCCTTGCCGCGTTTTTCATGCTTCACTCGGGTCCAGAGGAGAGATTTTGCGCTCACAGCGAACGCTTGACGGTTGCGCCGCGTCGCAGCGAGGAGGAATTCTTTGACGAGTGAACTTATGCCGGCCGATAAGCCGGTCGAGCAAGCCGATGGCTTTGCCGCTCATCCCGGTTGCGGCCCCCTGCTTCCCGGCCCCGCGCTGGACAGCAAGCCCCTGCGCCAGAAGGTCTTCGAGCATGTCCGCGCGACGGGCACAGCGGCCCGTGCCGATGTCTCGCGCGCGCTGGGAATCAGCGCGGGCTCCGTCACTCAGATCACCTCGGACCTGATCGAGCGCGGCTATCTGCGCGAAACCGATGCCTCCCCGCGCGAGCGGCGCGAAAGCGGGCGCGGGCGCCCCGCCGTGGCGCTGACCGTAATCCCGGAGTCGCACCGGGTGATCGGTATCAAGCTGTCGGACGAACGCCATACCGCCGTGCTGGCCGATTTCTCGGGCACGATTCTGGCCGAGGCCATGCTGCCCACCCCCGCCGTGCGCAAATCGCTGGAGCAGATCACCGAAGAGACCGCGCAGCTGGTCGACCGCCTTCTGGCCGAGGCCGGCCTGCCCCTGTCCTCGATCGCGGCGGTCGGCATCGGCATCTCGGGCCTCGTCGATCCGCAGGAGGGGACCGTGCCATGGTCGCCCCTGCTCGACGGTCTGAACCAACCGCTGCAGCAGGCGCTGACCCGCCGTCTGGGCCGTCCCGCGCTGGTCGATAACGACGCCAACACCCTGACCATGGCCGAACTGTGGTTCGGCGCCGGGCGCGCGACCTCGGATTTCGCCGTCGTCACCATCGAGCATGGCGTCGGCATGGGCCTCGTGGTCGGCAACCGTCTCTATCGCGGCACACGCGGCATGGGGATGGAGCTGGGGCACATCAAGGTCCAGCTCGACGGCGCGCTCTGCCGCTGTGGCCAGCGTGGCTGTCTCGAGGCCTATCTCGCCGACTACGCCCTCGCGCGCGAGGCGGGCACGGCCTTGGGACGCAACCCGCGCAACATGGCCTCGGCGCAGGCGATGCTGGAAACCCTCTTTGCCGAGGCCAAGGGCGGCAACATGGCCGCGCGCTCGATCTTCCGCCGCGCCGGGCGATACCTTGCGGTCGGTCTGTCCAACGTGATCCAGCTTTTCGACCCCGAGCTGATCATCCTCTCGGGCGAGCGCATGCGCTACGACTACCTCTATGCCGACGAAGTGCTGGCCGATGCGCAGGACCTTACCCTCTCGCATGGGCGCCAGCCCTGCCGGGTCGAGATCCACAATTGGGGCGACATGGTCTGGGCCCGTGGCGCCGCCGCCCTCGCGCTGAGCCACGTCACAGACACCGCCTTGGGTCAGGGGGCCGCATGATCTGGCGCCTTGCTCCCCTGTTGATCGCCGCCCCCGCCTGGGCCAGCCCGCAGTTCGAGAACCTCTCCGCCACCCTGCCCGAGCATATCTACGCCGGCGGGTGGGAGCATTTTGTCGGCGGCGGCGTGGCGGTCTTCGACTGTGACGGCGACGCCCTGCCCGAGATCCTCGCGGCGGGCGGCGAGAACCCGATGCTATTCCTCCACAACGGCGGCGCGATGGCCTTCAGCCCCGCTGAATTCCCCCAGATCACCGGCGCCACCGGGGCCTATCCTCTGGACTTGGATGGCGACGGGCTCCTCGACCTCTATATCCTGCGCGCGGGCCCGGACCGGGTGCTGCGCGGCGGGCCGTCCTGCCAATTCACCGACGAGACCGAGGCCTGGGGCCTGCCGCAAGACGACCGCTGGACCACCGCCTTCACCGCCTGGTGGGAGGGGGACCGCCCCACGCTGGCCATAGGCCATTACGTTGACCGCGCGAACCCGAACGGCCCGTTCGAGGCCTGCGACACCAACACGCTCCTGCTCCCCGAGGGCGATCATTGGCGCGCCGAGGACCTCGCCCCCGGCTTCTGCGCCCTGTCGATGCTCGCCGCCCGCGACGCCCGCGACCGCCCGACCCTGCGCATTTCGAATGACCGCCATTATTATGTCCGGGGCGGCTACGAGCAGATGTACGACCTCTTGGACCACCGCTTCCTCACGCCCGAGGACGGCTGGCAGCATGTGTCGCTCTGGGGCATGGGCATCGCCTCGCGCGACCTGAATGGCGACGGGCGGGACGAGGTGATGCTCACCTCGATGGGCGACCAACTGCTACAAATCGCACAATCCGACGGGACCTACACCGCCGCGCCCTATGCGATGGGCACTTATGCGACCCTTCCCCATGACGGCAGCGACGGCCGCCCCTCGACCGGCTGGCACGCGCAATTCGGCGATGTCGACAACGACGGGCTCCCGGATCTGTTCATCGCCAAGGGCAATGTTGACCAGATGCCGACGAATGCGATCCACGACCCGAACGACCTGCTGATGCAGGCGCCGGACGGGACCTTCCATCAAACCGCAACCGAAGCCGGCATCGCCACCCGAGACCGCTCGCGCGGCGCGGCACTGGCGGATCTTGATGGCGACGGACGACTGGATCTGATGGTCGTCAACCGCCGCGCGCCTCTGGAGCTTTACCGCAACGTGACGCCGGACACTGGTCATTGGCTGGGCGTCGCCCTGACCCAAGCCGGTGGCAACCGCTTCGCCATCGGCGCCCGCGTCACTGTCACGACCAATCGAGGCACGCAGGTCCAGCAAGTCACGGTCGGCGGCGGGCATGCCGGCGGACAAGCCCTGCCCCTGCATTTCGGCCTTGGCGACACCCAGACCGCAAGCATCCGCGTTGAATGGCCCGACGGCCAGATCACCGATCACGAGGTCGAGGTCGACCAGTCCGTGACGCTCACCCCCTGAGGCGTGACCGGGGACGCGTGGTCGGGTGGGCGGGTGTCGCCGAAGGCGCAGGCGCCCCCCGGCCCCGTCACGGATTAGGCACTGTCAGCCCCGAGGGCACCGCCTCCGGCACGCCAAGCCGTCCGGCCTCGGCCACCGGATCGGTGAGGCTGCCCAGAAACGCCACCAAAGCCGCGATCTGATCGGCATCCGGTTGATACCCGCGATAGGCCGCTGCCTCGATCGCCGCGACCTCCTCGGGATCGTCCATCGCCCCCCAATCCGACACCGGCAATTCCGGCAAAACCGCCTCGTCGCGCCCATAGCGCGCAACCGCGCCGCCATCGGTGTGATCCGCCAGAAACCCCTCCAGCGTCCGATGCGCGCCGGAATGCCCGTAAGGCCCGGTCAGCGCCACGTTGCGCAGGGCGGGCGTACGGAAGGCGTACCAATCCGCCTCGCGCCCCGTCACCCGGAACCGCCCCTCGTCGCGATGATGCCGCTCGAACCGCGCGCCCTTGCCGGGGCCGAATTGCGGCTCGCCCATCGCATGGAAGCTGTGGTCGGTCAGGAACGGCCCGGAATGGCAGCCCGAGCAGCCCGCCTCGCCATAGAACAGCGCCATGCCCTCGGCGGCCAAGGGTTCCAGCACGTCATCGCCCCGCAACACCGCGTCGAAAGGCGCTGTGTCCGAGCGGAACTCGAATTCCATGAAGGCCGCGATCGCGTTCGAGACATCGGTGAAAGCAATCGGCCGCCCCGCCGCGATCTCGGGGTAGACCGCCGCGAAACGCTCGGCATAGCCCGGAACGCCTGCCACCCGCGCGGTCAGCCGCGCCCAGGCGCCGTCCGGGCCGGACAGCATGCCCAGCCGCACCGCCGTCGAAATCTCGTTCTCCTGATAATGCCCGGCCATCTCGTCGGGCGAGACTACCGGGAACATCGTCTGCGCCGCCAGCATCGAAGCGAAGCCGACCGGCATGTCCTCATCCAGCGGCGTCCGCATCCCGTTCGGCCGCGTATGATCGACCTCGACCCGGCCGTCATGGAACATCGAGGCATATTCCAGCGCGCCCAAGTTCCACAACGCCTGCGCGTTCCGGGGCACCCGTTCCTCGGGCAGGTTGTCGGGATCGGCCACCCGCTGCGGACCCAAACCGCGCCCGCCATCGCCCAACCCCAGCGACAACCCGTCCGAGGTGCCGAACGCCGGATGGTGACAGGTGGCGCAGGCAACCTCGCGATTGCCGGACAGGATCGGGTCGTAGAACAGCAGCTGACCGAGCTGCGCCTCGTCCAGCCGCACCGGGCGGAAATCAGCATCGGTCAGCGCGCGGGGCAGCGCGCTTGGCAGCGCTGGGGCCTCATCCGCGGCCTGGACCGCCATCGCCGTCACGCCCACGGCCGAGACCAAGCTCAACCCGACACCGAAACGCATCGCCATCCGCATGAAACCCTCCCTTGTTAGCGCCCAAACTGCCATGCGCCGGGAGGTCGCGCAACGGCCGAGCCGTCAGTGCAGGTAGGACAGCACCAACGTCACCGTTACCACCGATGCCAAGGTCGTCGCGATCAGCGCCGTCGACGACACCTCGCGCAGGCCGAACGGCGCGGCGAGGATCGGGAACACCGTCAGCATCGGCACCGAGGCAAACAGGATCCCCACCGGCACCAGCGCCAGCGGCACCCCCGGGATCAGCACCAGCGCGGCCCCTACAGCGACGGGATGCAGCACCAGCTTGCCCAGCGCCACCGCTGTCGAGCGTCGCCAATGCCCGGTCACCGACATGCCCGCGACCGTGCCGCCGATCACGAACAGCGCCACCGGGGCTGCTGCCATCGCCAGCGCCGAGATCGCCTTTTCGGTCGGCGCGCCCAGCGGCAGGCCGCTGAAGCGGACCAGCAGCGAGATCACCACGATGATCACCAGCGGGTTCTTCAGCAGCGGCTTCAACGCCCCGCGCACCAGATCCTTCACGCTCTGCCCCGATCCGCCAGCCAGAGTCGCCAGAATCGTCGCAGTCGGGATGATCAGCACATTCTCGATCACCATGGTCATCGCGAAGACCACCGCGCCCTGCTCGCCGAACACGAGGCTGGCGATGGGAAAGCCCAGAAAGCCCGAGTTCGAATTCGCCATGCCCAGCGCCAGAATCCAGCTGTCCGGCCGCGGCTGCTTCAGCTTGACCCGCAGCAGCAGGTAGCCGATCCCCAGCGTGAACAGCGACCCCAAGGCATAGGCCAGCAGGAACGAGGGGTTCAGCCCCCCCTCGGCCCGCGGCATGGCAATGGCGAAGAAGATCAGCGCCGGCAGGGTGATCTTCAGGGTGAACTGGCTCAAGGTGCCGACATGTTCGGGCTTCAGATAGCCGCTCTTCAGCGCCCCATAGCCCAACACGATCGTCAGGTAGATCGGCAGCGTGGTCAGGATCATGTCGAGCATGGCAGGGTCTTCGCAAGTCGTTGGAACAACACCGATCGCCGCTTAACACGGCAAGCGAGGGGCGACGAGTCCCCGACGCCCCTCCCCTCGCTCGAATATTCCCGCCGCCCGTTTGCGCAGCGCTTACGCCGGCGTATCGGGCAGCGGATCGGCGGGCGGGCGGGCCCGGGACTGCCGCAACCGGATCGCATGCGCGACCGAGACATGGCGGCGCATGGCAAGCTCGGCCCCCTGTTCGTCGCGTTGACGCAGCGCAGCCAGAACCCCCTCATGCTCGTCGACCGCACTGACCGCCCGGCTGTCTTCCTCCAGCGTCGTCGGCCCCAGCAGGTACAGCGTCTTCTGCAACCCCGCCACGGACCGCGCGAGGTACCGGTTGCGCGCCGCATCCAACAGCGCCGCGTGAAACTGCCGGTTCAACTCGTACAGACGCGCCGGATCGCCCCGCGCCGCAGCCATCTCGGCATTGATCGCACCCAGCTCCTCGATTTCCACATCGGACGCCGCCCGCGCGGCCAAACGCGCGGCGGTCCCTTCCAGCACGCCGCGCATCTCGTAAAGCTCGGTCACCTCTCCGGGGTCGAGGCTGCGCACCGCCGCACCGACGCGCGGAACATGCACGACCAGCCCGTCCGCCTCCAACTGCCGGATCGCCTCTCGCACCGGGGTACGGCTGATCCCCAGCCTCTTCGCCAGATCGGCCTCCAGCAACCGGTCGCCCGGCACCAACCCGCCCGCGCGGATCTCCAGCACCAGCCGGCGATAGGCATCTTGTCCCTGCGACAGTTCGGGCCGGGGATCGGAATTTCGCATGAGTAGGATCGCCCCTTG
Source organism: Pararhodobacter sp. CCB-MM2 (assembly GCF_001691415.1). GTDB lineage: Bacteria > Pseudomonadota > Alphaproteobacteria > Rhodobacterales > Rhodobacteraceae > Pararhodobacter. Next base: position 15,308 of record NZ_LRRR01000042.1, on the reverse strand, counting down.
CAGATTGCATCCAACGGTATACAATTGGACGCACAACCCGTCAATCAAAGGTTCCTCCCATGACTGCCCGCCCCTACCCGTCGCTGCCCGATTGGCAGCGGATCGCCCTCACGCTGGGGCTGGCCGCCGCGGGGGCGCTGGTCTTCAACCTTGCGGGCCTGCCGCTGCCCTTCCTGTTCGGACCGATGTGCGCCTGCCTGATCGCGGCTTTGTTCGGTGTTCCACTGAAGGGGACCGGCCAGCTAGGCACGGCGATGCGCACGATCCTCGGGGTGGCCGTCGGCGCGACTCTGACCCCCGCGCTGATCGCCGCCCTGCCGTCGATGATCGGCTCGGTGCTGCTGATCCCGATCTACATCGGCCTGATCGGCCTGATCGGCGTGCCGTTCTTCCGGAAGGTCGCCGGCTATGACGCCCCGACCGCGTGGTATGCCTCGATGCCCGGGGGCCTGCAGGACATGATCATCTTCGGGACCGAGGCCGGGGCCAACATGCGCACCCTGTCCCTGATCCACGCCACCCGCGTGCTGATCATCGTCACCATCGCGCCGGTGCTGCTGACGCAATTCATGGACGCCTCGCTCTCGCACCCGGTGGGCGAGCCCGCCCGCGACCTGCCGTGGTCCGAGATGGCGCTGATGGTCGCCGCCGCCCTGATCGGCTGGAAGGGCGGCGAGAAGATCGGCCTCTTCGGCGCCTCGATCCTCGGGCCGTTGATCGTCACGGGCGCGCTGTCGCTCTCGGGCCTCATCCACCACCGCCCGCCGGCCGAGGCCATCTACATCGCCCAGTTCTTCATCGGCGCGGCCATCGGCGTCGGCTACACCGGCATCACCCTGCGCGAGCTGCGGCGCGACGTGCTGGCGGGCGTCGGTTTCGTGCTGATCCTTGCGGTGCTGGCGGCGATCATGGCCGAGATCGTCTACCAACTGGGCCTCGCGCATCCGATGGAGGCCTTCCTCGCCTTCGCGCCGGGTGGCCAGGCCGAGATGACCGTGCTGGCGATCGTTGCCGGGGCCGATCTGGGCTACGTTGTCGTCCACCACATTCTGCGTATCCTGATGGTGATCACCGGCGCACCGATCGCGGCGCGGCTGATGAATGTCACGCGCAAGGACAAGGCATGAGCTTTACCACCCGCCCCGAGCTTTCCGGCACCTTCGGCATGACCGCCTCGACCCATTGGATCGCCACGGCGGTCGGCATGTCGGTGCTGGAGCGGGGCGGCAATGCCTTCGACGCCGCCGTCGCCATGGGCTTCGCGCTGCATGTCTGCGAGCCACATCTGAACGGGCCTTTGGGCGACATGCCGGCGATGATCTGGCCCGCCGGCGAGGCCGCGCCGACGATGATCTGCGGTCAGGCCCCCGCCCCCGCCGGCGCGACCATCGCCCACTATAAGGGCGAGGGGCTGGACCTGATCCCCGGCTCCGGCCTGCTGGCCACCGTGATCCCGGGCGCGCTAGACGCTTGGCTTCTGATGTTGCGCGACCATGGCTCGTGGCCCTTGGCCGAGGTGCTGGCCCCCGCCATCCATTACGCCCGCCACGGCGTCCCCCTCCTGCCCCGCATCGCCGGCGAGATTGACGGGTTGGCCGCGTTCTTCCGCGAGGAATGGCCCACCTCCGCTGCCGTCTGGCTGCCCGGCGGCCATGCCCCCGAGGCCGGCGCGCTGTTCCGCAATCCCGACCTCGCCGACACCTGGGAGCGCCTGTGCCGTGAAGTCGAGGGCACGCGCGGCCGCGAGGTGCAGATCGACGCTGCCCGCGACCAGATCGCGCAGGGTTTCATCGCCCAGAAGATCGACGACTGGATGCGCGAGGCCTGCGTCATGGACGCCTCGGGGCACCGGCATCGCGGCGTGCTGACGGGGCAGGATCTGGCCGATTGGCGCGCCAGCTACGAGCCCTGCCTGAGCACAAATCATGCAGGCTGGGACGTGTTCAAGGGCGGTTTCTGGTCGCAAGGCCCGGTGCAATTGCAAGTTCTCAACATGTTGGCCGGTGACGACATCGCCGCCCTCGACCCGCTCGGCCCCGATTTCGTCCATCTGGTGACCGAGGCGCTCAAGCTCGCCTTCGCCGACCGCGAGGCGCAATACGGCGACAGTGACGACATCCCCGCCGACACCCTCCTCTCCGCCGCCTATGCCGCCGAGCGCCGCGCCCAGATCGGCGCCATCGCCAGTCCGGACCTGCGCCCCGGCCATATCCCCGGCTACGAGGGTCGCGCGCAGGCGGCGCTGGAACGGATGCATTGGTTGGCCAACCGCAAAGCCCATACCGGCCCCGGCGTCGGCGAGCCGACCATGGGCCATCTCAAGCGCCCCGGCGACACGGTGCATATCGATACGGTCGACCGCTGGGGGAATATGGTCTCCGCCACACCCTCGGGCGGCTGGCTGCAATCCTCGCCGGTGGTGCCGGGCCTCGGCATGCCGCTCAATTCCCGCGCGCAGATGTTCTGGCTGACCGAGGGTCTGCCGACCTCGCTGAAACCCGGCCGCCGTCCGCGCACCACGCTGTCCCCCAGCTTCGCTCGCGCGCCCGACGGCACGCGGCTGGCCTATGGCACGCCCGGTGGCGACCAGCAGGACCAGTGGCAATCGGTCTTCATCCTGCATGTCATCCATCACGGCATGAACCTGCAGCAGGCGATCGACGCGCCCCTCTTCCACACCGACCACCTGCAGGCCAGCTTCGATCCGCGCGCCTTCAGCCCGGCCCACCTGCTCGCGGAACCCGCCTTCCCCGAGGCGACGCTGCAAGGCCTCTGCGACCGCGGCCATCGCCTGACCGTCGCTGCGCCTTGGTCCGCCGGTCGCCTCACCGCGGTCAGCCATCGTCCGGACGGGATGATGCGCGCCGCCGCCACCCCTCGCCTGATGCAGGCCTATGCCGCGGGACGCTGAGCCATGAAGATCCATATCCTCGACGATTGGCACGACACTTTGCGCCGCCTGCCCTCCTTCGCGCAACTTGCGGGGCACGAGGTCACGGTCTGGACCGACCACCAGCCCGACCCCGCCCTTCTGGCCGAGCGCCTGCAGGATGCCGACGCGCTGGTCCTGTTCCGCGAGCGCACCGCTGTGACCGAGGACCTGCTGTCCCGCCTGCCCGGTCTCAAGCTGATCGCCATGCGCGGCGTGCATCCGCATGTCGATGTCGAGGCCTGCACGCGGCACGGGGTGATGTTCTGCTCGAACAAGGCGGGCGGCACCTCGGTCGCGGCGGCCGAGCTGACCTTCGCCCTGATCCTCGCCTGCGCGCGGGATCTGCTGAACCAGAACGCCAGCCTGAAAGCCGGACATTGGCAGGGTGCACCGGGCCAGACCTTGGCCGGGCGGACGTTGGGCCTGTGGGGTTACGGCAAGATCGGCAAGCTGGTCGCGCGCTATGCCGAGGCCTTCGGGATGCGTGTCGTCTGGTGGGGCTCGGACGCCGGTCGTGTCCGCGCCGAAGCCGAGGGCGCCACGGTCGCCCCCAGCCGCGAGGCCTTCTTCAAAGACAGCGATTTTGTCTCGGTCCATGTCCGGATGGCGCCTGAGACCAAAGGCATGATCACTGCCGGTGACCTGCTGGCGATGAGACCCAGCGCCAGCTTCATCAACACCTCGCGCGCCGGGCTGGTGGTGAAAGGGGCGCTGGAAGCGGCGCTGCAGGCCGGGCGGCCGGGACGGCTGGGTCTCGATGTGTTCGACGTCGAGCCGATCACCGAGGCGAACGACCCGCTGGTCAGCCATTCCTCGGTCATCGCCACCCCGCATATCGGCTTCGTCACCGAGGACGAGCTCGACGGGCAGTTTTCCGACATCTACGCCCTAATCGAGGCCTATGCTGCCGGCAATCCCTTGCACATCATCAACCCGGAAGTCCGAGACGCCTGATGTCTGACCTTCTCGCCGCCCTGCTGCCCCCGGACCTGTCCGGCGCTGTCGTCCTCGCGCTGATGGCCACGTCCTTCGCGTCGAGCTTCATCACAATCTCGTTCGGGATCGGTGGCGGCGGGCTGATGCTGGCGGTGATGGCCTCGCTGCTGCCGCCAGTCGCGTTGGTCCCCGTGCATGGCGTCGTGCAATTCGGCTCGAACGCCGGGCGGGTATCGATGATGGCCGCGCATATCCACTGGCCCGCCGTCGCCCGCTTCGGGGCCGGGATCGTGCTGGGCATCCTGATCGGCGCCAGCGTCGTCATCAACCTGCCGGCCGCCGCGGTGCAGATCGGCGTCGGGCTGTTCCTGATCTGGACGGTACTCGCCAAGCCGCCGGCGTGGATGCGCGACTGGCCGGTGTTCACCGGCACGTTGACCTCGATCCTCAGCATGTTCTTCGGCGCCTCGGGGCCCTTCGTGAACACCTATGTCAAATCGTTGGAGCTGGGCCGTCACGCCCATGTCGCCACCACGGCGGCGCTGCTGTCCGGCCAGCATCTGCTGAAATCCGTGGCCTTCGGCGCGCTGGGGTTCGTCTACTGGCCCTGGGCCGGGATGATCGCCGCGCTGATCCTGTGCGGGCTCGCCGGGACCTGGACCGGCAAGCGGGTGCTGAACCGCATGACGGACACGCGGTTCAAGCAGGCGCTCAATGCTGTGCTGCTGCTGTTGTCGGCCCGGCTCGTGTGGCAAGGCCTCGCCAGCTATTGGTGAGCCCTCAGCCGAGGTGCTGCGCGAGGAAAGCCGCCGTGCGCTCATGCGCCGTGGCCGCCGCCTCGGGCACATGAACCGCGGCGCGGGCGTCGTTGGCGAAGGCGTGGCCGGCCTCGTACATGTGGATCTCGAACAGCGGCATCGCCGCCTGAACCTCGGCCACGACCTCGGGCGGGGTGTGGTCGTCGGTCAGGCCGAAATGGCCCAGCATCGGCTTCTGCAGCGGCTGGTCCAGATAGGCCTTCAGCTTCGTGCCGTAGAACGAGACCGCGCAGGCCACGTCCAGCGTCTGTGCCGCGCGCACCGCGAGACCACCGCCCCAGCAGAAGCCGATCACGCCGACCTTGGCATTGCCACGCGCCTTCAGGGCCGAGACGGCAGCGGCAGTGTCGGCCATGTTCGCCTCGAGGCTGGCGGCCAGCATTAGGTCGCGGCCCACGGGTGCCTCGGTAAAGGGTACGACGGTGTCGCGGCTCTGGCGGTCGAACAGCGCCGGGATCGCTACGTCATAGCCCAGTTCGGCATAGCGCGCGGCCACGCCCTTCAGCTGATCGGTGACGCCGAAGATCTCCTGCAGGATCACCACCCCGCCCTTCGCCTCGCCGGTGGCGGGCTGGATCCAGCATTGGAACTGGTGGCCGTCAGCGGCCGTCAACGTCTCGAACATCGCTCTCTCCCTGATCGTTCCGCCCCCTCGGGGCGCGTGTCGAACATATGTTCGAAGAATCTGGACAGGCGCAAGAAAATCTGGATGACTGATGAAAACGGGGGAGAATGCATGCGTCGGGCCAATGAGGCGACCGAGACGACGGCCGTCATCATCGAGGCAGGGGAGGCCCTGTTCTCGGCCCATGGCGTGCGTGGTGTGTCCCTGCGTGAAATCGCGCGCGAGGCGGGCGTGGCGGTGTCCAGCGTCTCCTATCATTTCGGCGACAAATCCGGCCTCTTGGAGGCGATCTACAACCGCCACACCAAGCCCATGAACGCTCGGAGGATGGAGCTGATGGCCGAGGCGCGGCGGCTTGCCGATCCTTCGTTGCGGCTGAAAGGCATCCTGCGCGCCTATCTGCGCCCGGCCTTCACATTGGCCGCCGATGGCGCGCCCTCGGGCGGTGCGCGCTTCACCCGGCTGCGTGCCGTGGTGGGGGCCGAGGGCGATCCCGTCGCGCGCCGCATCGTCGCCGAGATCTGCGATCCGGTGGCGCAGATCTTCATCGACGCGATGGCGGAATGCCTGCCCGGCGTGCCTCGCACGGATGTAGTCTGGCGGGCGCAATTCCTGCTGGGCTCGATGTATTTCATGCTGACCAGCCCCGGACGGGTCGACCGTCTGTCGCAGGGCGAGGCCAGCGGATCGGATCACGAGGCGACGATGGAGCAGCTCGCCACGACGATCCATGACAGCCTGATGGCCCTTGTCCCCGCACAGCGACCCGCGGTGGCCGAGGCCTGACGAAACCATAAGGGAGGAGAACCTGATGAAACATACGATCCTGACCGCTGCGGCACTGGCTGCGGCCCTTGCGATGCCGGCGGCCGCGCAGCAGCGCGTCTCCATCGGCACCGGCGGCACGGGCGGCCTGTTCTACGTGATCGGCGCCGGCATGGCCGACCTGATCACCGAGCATATGCCCGACACCACCGCCCGCGCCGAAGTCACCGGCGCCTCGATCGAGAATATCCGCCGCACCGCGGCGGGCGAGCTGGAGATGGGCTTCTCGTCGTCCTCGACGCTGTATGAGGCCTCGACCGGCACCGGCGCCTTCGACGGCGACCCGCAGCCCGTGGCCGCGATGGCCTATCTCTATCCGGCCGTGCTGCAGATCGCGACCACGGAAGGCACCGGCATCACCTCGATGGCCGATCTGGCCGGGCACCGCATCTCGATGGGCCCTCCGGGGTCGAACGCCGCCGTTCTGGCCCAGCGCCTGCTGACCGCCTACGGCGTCTTTGACCCGTCGAACGCGCAGTTCCTGTCCTATTCGGAAGGCGTCGACGCGCTGACCAACGGCACCGTCGATGCTGCCGTCGTGCTGGCCGGCGCGCCGGTCGCCGCGCTGATCGACCTCGACGCCCGCGCCGACATGGTGCTGCTGGGGGTGGACGCGGATGCCGTTGCCGCGATGCTGGAGGAATTCCCGTTCTACCAGCTCTATGACATCCCGGCCGGCACCTATCCCGACGTGACCGAGGCGACGACAGTGATCAACGACCCGGCGACGCTCTTCGTGAATTCCGAGGCCGATCCGGCGCTGGTCGGCGGCATGACCGCGGCGATCTTCGACCATCTCGACGAGCTGGCGCAGGTCCATGGCCTTGCCCGCCGCATCACGCATGAGACCGCGGTGAATGTGCCGATCCCGCTGCATGCGGGTGCTCAGGCCTATTTCGACGCTCACTGAACGGGAGAGGGCGGTGCTGACATCCTGGCTTGAGGCGCTTCGTATCGAGGCGCCCGACCGTTCGCGCGCGGAAACCACGGTGATCTCGCTCCTCGTCGCGGCCCTTGCGGTCGCGGCGACGGTGCTGGTGATCTACGGGGCCTATTTCGGGCTCATCACCGCCCTCGTCCTACGCTCCAGCTTCTTCTCGCTGATCGCCGCCGGCGGTCTGCTTGCCGTGGGCCTCTCGGCCCGCTGGCTCTGGCTTCGGGCCTTCTGCTACGCGCTCGCGCCCGTGGTGCTGCTGCCCGGCCTGCATATCTGGACCAGCTACATCGACATCGTCATGCGCGGCGGCATGGCGCAGCCCTATGACATGTGGATCTTCGCCGGCCTCATGGTGGCGCTGGTCGTGCTGATCCTGCGCTCGGTCGGCTGGGCGCTCTTGATCCTCGTCGCGCTGGCCGTGGGCTATGCGATGCTCGGCCATCTGATCCCCGGCGAATACGGCCATCGCGGCTATTCGCTGCGCCGCCTCGCCTCGATGCTGATGCTTTCGACCGAGGGGATCTACGGCCTGCCGATGGGCGTGGCCGTGCAATACATCTTCCTCTTCGCGCTGCTCGGCGGCTTGCTGATGAAGATCGGCACCGGCGAGGTCTTCGTCGACATCGCCCGTGGCCTCACCGGCCGGATGCGCGGAGGCCCGGGCCTGACGGCGGCCCTGTCCTCGACCATGCTCGGCACGATCAACGGCTCGGCGGTCGCGAATGTCGTCACCACAGGCACCTTCACCATCCCATTGATGAAGCGCGCGGGCTATTCCGCGACCCTCGCCGGCGCCATCGAGGCCGCCGCCTCCTCGGCCGGACAGATCCTGCCGCCGGTGATGGGCGCCGCCGCCTTCCTGATGGCCGAGATCATCGGCGTACCCTATGCGACCATCGCCTTGGCCGCGCTGATCCCCGGCCTGCTTTATGTCCTCGCGCTGATGATCGCCGTTTGGCTGGAAGCGGGCCGGCTGGGGCTGGACCGGGACACCGAGGCGGGGTTGGCGCTGCTGAAAGAGACGCTGCTGAAGCGTGGCTATCTGCTGCTTCCGCTCCTGGGCCTGATCGGCTTCCTCGCCATGGGCTACACCCCCACCCGCGCGGCGGTGCTGTGCATGGTCGTGGCGCTGGTGCTGTCGCCGTGGCGCAAGGAGACCCGCGTGGGTCTGGTCGCGCTGGCGCAGGTCTGCCGCGACACGTTGATGGCCACGCTGCCCATCGTCACCGCCGTCGCGGCGGCGGGTGTGGTGATCGGGGTCTTGAACCTCACCGGCCTGGCGCTGATGCTCTCCGGGCTGATCGTCGATCTGGCCGGCTCGAGCATCTTCGGGCTTCTCGCCCTGACCGCGCTGGTCAGCTTCTTCCTCGGCATGGGCCTGCCCACTTCGGCCGCCTATCTGCTGCTGGCGGTGCTGGTCGCCCCGGCGCTGACGCAGATGGGGATGGAGCCGATCGTCGCGCATATGTTCATCTTCTACTACGGCCTTGTCTCCGCCATCACGCCGCCGGTGGCGCTGGCGGCCTATGCGGCGGCCTCCATCTCCGGCGGGGATGCGAACAAGACGGCTTTCGAGTCGGTCCGTCTGGGCTTCGTGAAGCTGCTCGTGCCGTTCCTGTTTGCCACCATGCCGGGGCTGTTGATGGTCGGCACGCCCTTGGACATCGCGCTCTCGGGCGTGCTGGCGGCGATCGGGGTGAGCGGGCTGACGCTGGCCTTCGGCGGCTGGTTCCTCGCGCCCCTGAAGGGGGTGATGCGGGCCCTGACGGCGCTCGGGTCGGTGCTGGTGCTCTGGCCCGCGCCGGTGCTGGACGGCGAGCCGCTGGTGCTGGGCGCGCGGCTGGTTGGGCTGGTGATGCTGGGCGCGATGGTGGTGCGCCAACGCGGCATGAGCGCCACTCTCGCCTAACCAAAGTGACCTAAGCGCGGAACAAGGCCGAAGGCCGCCGCGCATCGCCGTCGCGCTCCCATGCGGCGGCGATTTGGTTGGGCTAGGAGCCTAGGATCAGTCTAAGGCGGGTTTGGCGGGCATAAAGCGCCCCGCTCAACCCTTGGATCGCCCCCGCGCGCGCCGTCGATGCGCGGCTTACTTCCGGGCGGCTTTCTCGGCGATGCCCGAGACGCCCTCGCGGCGTTCCAACTCGGCCTCGATATCCGCCAGCGACACGTCCCGCGCCGCGCACATCACCAGCATATGGAACAGCACATCCGCCGCTTCCGAGGCCAGACGCGCCTTGTCGCCCTTCACCGCCTCGATGATCGCCTCGATGGATTCCTCGCCGAATTTCTCGGCGCATTTCTCCGGCCCCTTGGCCAGCAGCTTGGCGGTCCAGCTGGTCTCGGGGTCCGCGCCCTTGCGGGATTCGATGGTGGCGGCGAGCCGGGCAATGGCGCTCATGACAGCCTCACAGGAATGCCGGCGGCGGCCATATGGGCCTTGGCCTCACCGATGGTATAGGTGCCGAAATGGAAGATCGAGGCGGCCAGCACCGCGGACGCCTTGCCCTCGGTCACGCCCTCGACGAGGTGATCCAAAGTCCCCACCCCGCCCGAGGCGATGACCGGCACGTCGACGGCCTCGGCGATGGCGCGGGTCAGGGGCAGGTTGAAGCCCGCCTTGGTGCCGTCACGGTCCATCGAGGTCAGCAGGATCTCGCCCGCCCCTTTCGCCGCCACGGTGCGCGCGAATTCCACCGCGTCGATGCCCGTGGGCTTGCGCCCGCCATGGGTGAAGATCTCCCAACGACCGGGCTCGACCGTCTTCGCGTCGATGGCGCAGACGATGCACTGGCTGCCGAAACGGTCGGCGGCCTCGGCGATCACATCCGGGTTCGCCACGGCGGCCGAGTTGAAGGACACCTTGTCCGCCCCCGCCAGCAGCAGCGCCCGCACGTCGTGATGCGTGCGCACCCCGCCACCCACGGTCAGCGGCATGAAGCATTGCTCGGCCGTGCGGGTCACGAGGTCGAACATCGTGCCGCGGTTCTCATGCGTCGCATGGATGTCGAGGAAGCACAGCTCGTCCGCGCCCGCCGCGTCATAGGCCTTGGCGGCCTCCACGGGGTCGCCCGCGTCGATCAGGTTGACGAAGTTGACGCCCTTGACCACGCGGCCATCGGCCACGTCGAGACAGGGGATGATGCGGGTCTTCAGCATGGCCGCGCCTTCGATTGGGGGCTGTTGCCCTTCCCTAGCGCCCAAGGGGCCGGGGGAAAAGGCCCGATCGCGCGGCATTGGCCCCTCAGTCGCAAGACCGTCAATCACGACTACGCCGGATCAACGCGGCCAAAGCCAGCCCGATGCCCAGCAGCATGCCGCCCAAGGCCACCGGCGCCGTGAGGAAGAAGAACCAGCCGCCCACGAACAGGAACGCCAGCACCGGCCCCCAATCCAGCCCGAGAATCACACAGGGCTGCACGCCGCCCTCGTTCAGGGCGCAGCCCGCCACCTCGGCGATGCCGCTGGACAGCACCACGCCCAGCACCGGCAACAGGCCAAGGGCGATCATCAGCAGGGCAAGGATCCACAGGCGGGGCATCACGGCATTCCGGTGTCTCGGGACGTGAGACGCAGTCTGCCTGCCGGGGCCGCGCAGGGAAAACCACGCTTGCGCGAGCGAGCGCGTCAGGCCGGTGCGGACACGCGATTTACAGCCACGAGAGCGCGCTTTAGAACGGGGGCATGCGTCATATTGCCCTCGCCCCCGCCCTGCTCTCTCTGGCCCTCGCGGCCTGCGTCTCGAACACCCCGCCGGAAGCGCCGGAACCGACGGCCGAGGATCGGATCGTCGCGGAATGCGCCCTTCTGGACCGCGCCGCGGCGATGATGGCCGCCGCGGGCCAGCCGCCGCATGCCGGCCTGTCCGAGGGCTGCCCCGGCATCGCCGAAACGGATGCCCGTCCGGTCGAGGCCCAGATGGAATCGCTGCGTCTGGCCAATACGGCCCGCCTGCCCGTGGGCCTCGTGCCCGGCACCCGCGGCGAAGAGGTCTACCGGCGGATGCTGACCCGCGGCGTGCCGATCTCGCTGGCCGAGCACCTGATCACCAGCCCGCAATTCGCCGCCGCCTCGAACTGAGCAGCACCTTGAGCGACGCCACCGGCGGGCCCTCCCCCTCGGAACGGGAAGCGCGACAAAGCTTCCCGCCCCGGGGACTGGACACCGCCCCCCCGGCGCGCCACTTTGTTGCCGTACCAGCAAGGCAGAGATCATGGCCCAACCCACCGCACCCGCTCCTTCGCATTTGCCGCTCGTAGCGGCCATTCTGCTGATCTGGCATGCCCTTCTGGGCGCCGATTACGTGATCCAGCGCTTTTCGCTGGGCGAGGAAGGCTGGCCCGCGCTGATGCCGCTGATGCCGCTCGACGCGGTGTGGCTGCAGGTCGTCTGGGCGATGGGCGTCTGGCTAGGCTTCGTGGCGGCCGTGTTCCTTGCGCTGAAGGACGACGCCTCGGTGCTTCTGTTCTTCTCTGCGGCGGCCTCGATGGTCGCCCTCTCGGTGGGCGTGGTTCTGTCCGCGCCGCCTGTTCTGCTGCTTCCCGCTCCGCTGTGGCTGATCCTGGGCCTTCTGGTCCTGCTGCCGCTGGGGGGCTGGCTCTATGCACGCACGCTCAACCGTGCGGGCGTGCTGCACTGACTTCCTGTTCCTGAAAGGACCGCTCCGATGATCCGCCGCAATCTCGCCGAGGCGATCGGCAACACCCCCCTCATCCGCCTGCGTAAGGCGTCCGAGGAAACCGGCTGCGAGATCCTCGGCAAGGCCGAGTTCCTCAACCCCGGCCAGTCGGTGAAGGACCGTGCCGCGCTGTTCATCATCCGCGACGCCATCGCCAAGGGGCAGCTGAAGCCCGGCGGCACCATCGTCGAGGGCACGGCGGGCAACACCGGCATCGGCCTCGCGCTGGTCGGCTCGTCCATGGGCTTCCGCACCGTGATCGTGATCCCGGAAACCCAAAGTCAGGAAAAGAAGGACATGCTCCGCCTCGCTGGCGCCGAGCTGGTCGAGGTCCCGGCGGTTCCCTACAAGAACCCGAACAACTACGTGAAATACTCGGGCCGTCTGGCCGAGGAACTGGCCCGCACCGAACCCAACGGCGCGATCTGGGCCAACCAGTTCGACAACGTCGCGAACCGTCAGGCGCATATCGACACGACCGGCCCCGAGATCTGGTCGCAGACCGGCGGCAAGATCGACGGCTTCACCTGCGCCGTCGGCTCGGGCGGGACGCTGGCCGGCATCGGCATGGCGCTGCAGCCGAAGGGCGTGAAGGTCGCGCTGGCCGATCCCGAGGGCGCAGGCCTGCTGAAGCTTTACACCGGTCAGGAAAACCCCGGCAATTCGATCACCGAGGGGATCGGCCAAGGCCGCATCACCGCGAACCTCGAAGGGTTCACCCCCGACATGGCGTGGCGGATTTCCGATGCCGAGGCCGTGCAGGTGGTGTTTGATCTGCTGGAGACCGAGGGGCTGTGCCTCGGCGGCTCGTCCGGTGTGAACGTCGCGGGCGCAATCCGCATGGCCAAGGAGATGGGTCCGGGCCATACCATCGTGACGGTGCTGTGCGATTATGGCACGCGCTACCAGTCGAAACTTTTCAACCCTGCCTTCCTCAAGGACAAGGGGCTGCCGGTGCCGGAATGGCTTGACCGGGCCGCACGCCCCCTGCCCCAGATGTTCGAGGGCTGACCAACCGCCCCCAAGGGGCCGAGGGACATGATGCAGAAACGCCTTTCCCGCGCTACGCTGGCGCGCTTTCTTGCCGTGACCCTCGGCCTTCTGGTTCTCGTCGGGACCAGCCTGCCCCCCGCGCCGGTGATGGCGCAAAGCATCCAGACCGCCAGTGGCGAGATCGATTATCAGTCGTGGGAACGGCTGGCCGCGCGGGTCGAAGTCGCGCTGGAGAACCAGTTCACCACCGAGGAAACGCTGACCCGCCTGCGCGCGCAGGTGGTCGACGCGCGCAGTCAGTTCGTCGCCACGCAGGCTGCGGTCGAGGAACGCCTGACCGTGCTGCGCGACCAGATCGCCGCGCTTGGCCCCGCGCCCGCCGAGGGCGAGACCGAGGCCGATGACGTCGCCGCCCGCCGGGCCGAGCTGAACACCACGCTCAACGACCGCGCCGCGCCCCTGCGTGCCGCCGAGGACGGCCTCGCCCGGGCCGAGGCGATCATCCGCCAGATCGACCGCGAGCTGCGTGCCCGTCAGGCCAACGCCCTGCTGACGCTGGGGCCGACGCCCCTGAACCCGACCACTTGGGTGCACGGGCTGGAGGCCTTCACCGTCTCGGGCGAGAGCATCGTCGACGAGGCCCGGCGCGCCTGGAACGACCCCGCGCATTACGAGGAGATGATCTCGGACCTGCCGCTGACGCTGGGCACGCTGGTGGTCGCCTTCCTGCTGCTGCTCCGGGGCCGGCACTTCATGGAGAGGCTGACGCTGCGGCTGTTGCAGAACACCTCCATCCTGCGCGGGCGCGTGGTTGCGGCGTTCTTCCTCTCGCTCTCGCAGCTGATCGTGCCATTCCTCGGCCTCGTGCTGCTGTCCACGGCGATCCGGCTGACCCGGATGACCGGCCCGCTGATCGACGGCATCACCGTGGCGCTGATCCCCGCCGGCATGGCCTTCTTCACCGCCCGCTGGCTGTCACTGCACATCTTCCCCATCGTCGAGGACCCGCGCCTGTCGCTGAACCTCTCGGCACAGGACCGGCGCCGCGCGCGCGGCCTGTCACTGATCTTCGGCCTGCTGGCCGCGGTCGAGGGTCTCTATACCCATGTTTTCCTGCGCGAGACGCTGACCCAATCGGCGCTGGCTGCATTGACCTACCCGCTGGTCATCCTCTGCGCGCTGACGATGATCCGTTTCGCCCGCATCTTGCGCCGGCATGAACCGCGCAAGGTCGATCAGGACGGCGAGCTGGTTGACGCCTCGCCCTATTTCGACCGCATGCTGCGGTTGGGCTGCCGGGTGCTGGTGTTCTTCGGCCTGCTCTCGCCGCTGCTGGGGGCCGTGGGCTATATCGCCGCCGCCGCCATGCTGACCTATCCGCCGGTGAAGACGCTGGCGGTGTTCGGCATGGTCATGGTCCTGCATCGTCTGATCATCGCCATCTACGTCACCGTCGTCGGCGACGAGGAACGCGCGGCGCAGGGCCTTGTCCCCGCGCTCGCCGGCTTGCTGTTGTCCCTTATGGCGCTGGTGCCGCTAGCCCTGATCTGGGGCGCGCGCGAGACCGACCTGCTGGAGCTCTGGACCCGCTTCGCCGAGGGCGTCACCTTCGGTGGCACGCGCATCTCGCCGGCCAGCCTGCTGTGGTTCCTGATCGTCTTCGTGATCGGCTACCTCGTGACCCGCGGCTTCCAAGGCGCGCTGGGAACCTCGATCCTGCCCAAGACGGCCATGGAGAAAGGTGCGCAGAAGGCCATCATCTCGGGCGTCGGCTACCTCGGGATCACCATCGCCGCGCTGATCGCCTTCTCGGTCGCGGGGATCAACCTCTCAGGCCTTGCGATCGTCGCCGGTGCGCTCTCGGTCGGGGTCGGTTTCGGCCTGCAGACCATCGTGCAGAACTTCGTCTCGGGCATCATCCTGCTGATTGAGCGTCCGGTGTCCGAGGGCGACTGGATCGAAGTGAACGGCAATCAGGGCATCGTGCAGCGGATCTCGGTCCGCTCGACGGTGATCGAGACCTTCGACAAGTCCAAGGTCATCGTGCCCAACGCCGACCTGATCGCCAGCGCGGTGACCAACTTCACCAAATCCTCGCGCACCGGGCGCTTGGTGATGCAGATCGGCGTCGGCTATGGCTCGGACACCCGCAAGGTAGAGGCGATCCTCAAGGAGCTGATCGAGAACGAGCCGGTGGTGGTGCTGGACCCCGAACCCGCCGTCGATTTCCTCGGCTTCGGGGCGGATGCGCTGAACTTCCAGATCCGGGCGATCCTGCGCGATGTCTCGACCAAGCTGCCCCTGCAGACCGAACTGAACCACAAGATCGCCGCCCGCTTCGCCGAGGAAGGAATCGAGATCCCCTACGCACAGCGCGATATCTGGCTGCGCAACCCCGAGACCTTGGGCGCCTATATGCAACCCCGCCCGCCGGCCCCGACCGAGACGGGCAGGGGGATGACCACCGACAGAAGGTGCAGCGCGGTATGGACCCGCATGTGGCGATACCGGCGTTCCCAATCCAGTTCCATCGTCACCTCGGCGCCTTCGGGCGGGGTGGGGGCGCC